>NZ_FOBW01000039.1 GCF_900109925.1 Mesobacillus persicus
GGAGGATTTCAACAAACAGCCACAGAAAAAACAGACCAGGGTTGCTCCGGTACTAGGGCCAGTAAAGGCAATCCTAGATGAATGGATTAAAGAGGACATGAAAAAGAAAAAGAAGTTTCGTAGAACTGCTAAGAGAATGTGGGACTTGTTAAAAGATAACCATGGGTTTGAAGGCTCTGACCGAACCGTACGGGATTATGTTTCCTTGAGAAAGAGAGAGTTCCTTAACGAGGCTGATGAGGCAGCTCTTCCACTAGAATCTGTCCCAGGGACAGCTCAAGTAGATTTTGGAGAAGCACCATTCATTTACGGAGGAGAAGAAATCGTTTTGCCATACCTTGTGGTTTCATTCCCTTCCAGTAACGCCTTTTATTTTCAAGTCTTTCCTTCCCAAAACAAGGAGTGTTTCCTAGAAGGAATGAAAAGAGTTTTTCACCATATGGGAGGAGTGCCAAAGGCCATACGTTTTGACAATCTTTCCCCTGCCGTTAAGAAAGTCCTGCCAAAGGGGGAACGGCAATTAACAGAGGAGTTCCAAAACTTCGTTCTTCATTACGGTTTCGAATGTGAATTCTGCAATCCCAATAGCGGAAACGAGAAAGGCCACGTCGAGGCAATGGTCAAGTATGTCCGGAATAATTTCCTCCTGCCAGGACTCCATGTCATCGAGCTGGACGAGCTAAATAAAGAACTATGGACCAAGGCAGAGAAAGACCGTGAAAGAAAGCATTATCAAAAGGAATGGACAATCTCAGAGCTTTTTGAGGAAGATAGGAAGTCCTTCCTCTTATTGCCGGCAAAAGAATATGAATGTGTTAGGTACGAGAAGCTGAAAGCCGATAAATATGGTTATATTAAGGTGGACCTCAACTTATATTCAACCTCACCAAGATATGCGCTAAGCAAAGTACTGGTTAAAATTTCATATAACAAAGTGGAAATCTTAAACGAAGATAACCAGCTTGTTGTCAGTCACTCCCGTTTATACGGTCAATATCGGAAGTCTATGAAGTGGCAGCCGTATTTAAACTTGATGGCCAAACGGCCTATGGCACTTAAATATACTAGTTTCTATGATCAGCTTCCGGAAGAATGGAAGAACTATTTTGGGTCCTGCACAGTTGCCGAAAAACCGGAGGCACTAAAACTATTAGCGATGATTTTAAAGGACCATGATTTCGATGTCATTACAAAAGCCCTAGTAATAGCTTCCGAACATGGGCATCCATCCGTGGATGCGATTAAACAAGTATTCTATCAACTTATCAACGGCCGTGGAATCCGAAATGAAATAAAGCCTAAAATTCCCCTGCCTAGACTACCAGAAGTCACCAGAGGCCTAAACCATTATGACCAGCTTCATAAAGGAGTGGACGCATAATGAATGACCTAATTAAATCCTATGCGAAACGACTGAAGCTTAGCTGGATCAAGGAGCATTATCAAGAAGTGGAAGGCTCGGATAATCAAGAGTATTTGCTTAAGCTCTTTGAAGCCGAAATTCAGCAACGTGAAGAGCGACGGGTTAACCTTCTGTTAACCCAGGCTACACTTCCTAAAGTAAAAGGAAAGCCATTTGAGTGGAATGAGATTCAGATTCCGGCAGGAATGACAAAGGAGACCCTGCTGAATTGTGAGTTTGTGGAAAATCAGGAGAATGCCATTTTTTATGGAGGAGTAGGTGTCGGTAAAACCTATTTAGCCACGTTGATTGGTTTGAATGCCATACATAAGTTTGGCAAGTCAGTAAAGTTCTATACAGTTGCAGGGTTAGTAAATAGGCTTCTCGATGCGAACGAAAAAGGAACATTGCCAAGACTGTTTAAGCAAATTGAAAAACTAGATTTATTAATCCTTGATGAACTGGGTTATATCCCTTTGCATAAACAAGGTGGAGAGCTATTATTTCAAGTAATTTCAATGTGTTATGAGACCAAAAGCATCATTATTACAACCAACCTGCAGTTCGGTCAGTGGAACCACGTTTTTGGTGATCCGATTTTGACGGAGGCAGTCATTGACCGGCTGATCCACCATTCTCATCTGGTGGTATTTAACGGCGACAGTCATCGCTATAAGGAGTCATTATTACAAAACTAGCAATATCGTTGACGAGTGGTTTGAATGGATACATTTTTATCTGCCGTTTTGAACATTTTTTGCTTGCCAAATACA
>NZ_FOBW01000038.1 GCF_900109925.1 Mesobacillus persicus
AGAAGAACGAAATCGCTAACGCGATGGCTCTTTAAAAGCCCCCTCAGACCAAAAAAAGAATAAAAAAATGAAAAAGTATGTCTTTTGTGATATTGTTTAATCGCCAAACCAAACAATAGAAAGACATACTTTTTCATATGACAAATATTTTATCATGGACAACCTCAAAAATACACCTCAATATTCTCATTAAGCTAAGTAGGGCTCCACCTACTGATATTTGATTCAACACTAAACTTAATCAAATATCGGGAGGCAATTTTATGAATCAATATGAACAAAAAGTGGAGCTATTCTTTGAGCTTAAAGGTACCCCAGATTCCTCAAGAGAATCCTACTGGCGAAGAATGAACGCCTTTTTAATCTATATGCAAGAACGTAAACGGCCTATTGAAGAAATGAAATTAGAAGATATCCAACAATATATTCTTTTTCTCAAAAAAGAAAAAGGGCTTTCGAGCGGAACGATTAATAACTATATTTCAGCCATTAAGTTCTTTTTTACCTATGTATTAGACAGAGAATGGAACCCTAGGCAAGTTCCAAGGATGAAACGAGCCCAGAGCTTACCCGTCATTCCCGCAAAAGATGACGTTCTATTACTATTAAATTCTACCAATAATCTAAAGCACAAGGCAATCTTTACATTAATTTATGGCAGTGGACTTCGAGTAAGTGAAGTAGCTAGATTAAAGATTGGCGATATCGATAGTAAGTCTATGCGCATTCTCGTCCAAAATGCTAAACACAATACCAATCGGTATACTATTTTATCGGAGTTAGCACTGAAAGTACTTAGACATTATTTTAGAAATAACTTTTCTAAAGAATACACACGGAATGACTGGTTATTTCCAGGAAGGAATCCCCTTGAACACATTCATGTAAAATCAATAAAAAATACTTTCATTAAGATGAGGGATAAGCTTCAGCTTGACCAAAATATCTCTGCGCATACCCTAAGGCATTGTTTTTCAACGCATCTTTTAGAAGATGGTGTCGACCCTGTGTTTATCCAGCAGATGCTTGGACATAAGAGTCTTAAGACAACACAAACGTACCTGCATATGACCTCTAAAAGTTTAATGGGTGTCAAAAGTCCGTTAGATACTCAGGCAGGTCATAAAGCATGACTACCCTTCAGGATGTATTTCAAGTGTATCTTCAAGACTATCAACAGCACCATCGTCTTTCGTATGAACAAAAAAAAGCTTCAAAGGCTATTTTGAATTGTAGAACAGCAGCTTTAGGGTCCTATTCTTATGAATGTGAAGGATGTGACCACACTAAGGTTCACTATAAATCCTGCCGGAATCGACACTGCCCAATGTGTCAGGGAGTCAATAAAGAAATTTGGGTAGATCAAAGAAAAAAGGACATCCTGAATGCACCTTATTTCCACGTGGTATTTACTATGCCAGAACAATTGAAAATGGTTATTTACCAAAATCAACGATTACTTTATGATTTAATGTTTAAAGCCGTCGCCGAAACATTAACGGAACTATCGCATGACAAAAAGTTTCTGGGTGCACAAATTGGGTTCTTATCCGTTTTACATACGTGGGGGCAAAATCTTCACTATCATCCCCACATCCACACAATTGTATTAGCTGGTGGACTTAATAAACTGAATAAGTGGCGAAGCTCAAGTAAAAAATTCTTTATACCCGTGAAAATACTATCAAAAAAGTATCGTGGAAAATTTCTGTATTACCTTAAACGATTTTACCAACAAAATCAGCTAAACTTTTATAATGACGCAATAAAATACAAGGACCCGAAGGGTTTTCAGAATCTATTGGACCAGTGTTACAATCTAGATTGGTATAGTTACACAAAAAGGACCTTCTCTGGTCCTGAAGCAGTAATGGAATACTTAGGACGTTATACACATCGGATTGCCATATCAAATCATAGAATCCTTTCCATTCAAAACAACTCAATAACCTTTAAAGTAAAGGATTATAAGAATAATAGTAAGAAAAAACAGGTAACCATGAAATCAGCAGAATTTATCCGCCGATTTTTAATGCATGTTCTCCCAACTGGATTTGTGAAAATAAGGTACTATGGATTACTAGCCAATCGGGTCAAAACACCTAAGCTAACCCACTGTAGAGAATTAACGAAAAGCCCTTATTATCAACCAATCTATGAAGGACTTAATTATACGGAAGTCCTTTCAGCTATTTTGGGAAAGGATATCACCTTGTGTCCCAGCTGTAAAAAAGCGCATTTACATAAGGTTTTACCTGGAGATTCATCTTAAAACAATCAAACTGAACATCTGTAAAAAAAGCCTCTTAATTGGGGAGGGGGAAATTATATTCAAAACCAATAAAAATTAGGGAAATCTATATGATCAGGCCTAAAAAGAGGATCAAAAGGCAAAAAAAGAAATGAAACCGAAAGGTTGAATTCCCATAGGCCAGGGGCCGCGACTTCATTCTTCTCTGGCAATCAAAAATTTTGCGTATGGATCTTCAGCCTAAAAAACATCAAAGGCACAACTAGCTCATTCTCACTAGTTGTGCCTTTTTACATGCAAAACTTCCGATTGTCCGCTTTAAGAACCGTCCC
>NZ_FOBW01000037.1 GCF_900109925.1 Mesobacillus persicus
TGGTTAGTCGAATCAATCGGGTAGTTACAGTCAGTTTATCCGTTAGGATATTACTGACTGTTCGTACGCGATAAAGAGTGATTAGCTCATAAAATAAAACGTTGGCTCATGTTCTCTATTTAATAGAAGAAACATGATAAATATTGTTTGTTGACGCTTGTTTGTTTAGTTTTCAAAGAGCAATTTTCTTTGTCGTTTTAGCGACAGGAGTTTATCTTATAACATCCAAATCATTTCGTCAACACTTTTTTTAAAAATGTTTTTAACGATGATGAATGTCTTTCGTTTTTCCCTTGCTACCGGAGCAGCTATATTAGAATAACATCTTACTATTTAAGAATCAACACCTTTTTTGAAAAAAGTTTTATCAAAGGATAATAGACTTATTTAACAGAATCAATGGATTAGAAGTGATATATGGAGGTTTCTTTTTGACATAGCCACAACATACAAGATAGGGGAACGGATTCAATGCTACCCTACCCTCCCCTGCTCTAACCTAAATGACTTTAAAGCCATCATCCCATCATTATTAAAAAACGTTTCGGCATTATATTATCGTTGCGGATACGATGTTTTCAAAAATTCAACAGACTGAATGATTAATTTTTTTAGGATATCGACATTAATATCAGCCACTTTGTTAATATACACACAGGCCTTTCCTGTTGTGTGCTTACCAAAGTTCATTAATAATTCCTGTCGTTTTGTGTCACCAGTCGCAAAGTACAAACTAATTTTTGCCTTCCTAGGAGAAAAGCCCACCAGTGGGGCATCCCCTTCGTGTCCAGAATCGTATTTATAATGATAAGAACCAAAGCCTATAATACTGGGTCCCCACATCTTTGCTTCATATCCTGTTGTTTCCGTAAATAAGTCTAGTAATTTATATGCATCTTCCCGTTTTTTTGGACTTTCTACTTTTTCTATAAACTCAAGGACACTATTGTCCGTTTCCTTTGTTTTCAATTCATACATATGTAAACACTCCTTTACTTATTTTGTCCAAAAGCTTCTTTTATAGAAGAAAGAGAGTAGATGTCTCGTCGGAGTTCTTACTTAATCATTTACACGGAACTCTCCCAATAGTTCGGCGATTTGTTGGTGTTCTCTTTCTAAAGCAATTTCTAGTGCGGTTTTCCCTCCGTCTACTTTCGCATTCACCGGTGCACCATTTTCTATTAATAGGCTAATCAGTTGAACGTTGTCTAGGTGATAGGCTGCGGAATGAAGACAAGTATGACCATTGCTATCAAAAATATTGGTTTGACCCTTATGTTCTAAAAGAGTTTTAATGACTTCCAAGTTCCGTTCACCCGCTATTGCAGCATGCAGTGCTGTATTCGATGGAATAAAACTGATTTTCGAGTGGGATATTGCGTTAACATCCGCCCCGTTGTCTAATAGAAGTTTAACCGTTTTTAGATGGCCAAAATGAGAGGCGTAGCCTAAAGGAGTAAGACCCTCCTCATTTTCTGTATTTACAATGGTTTGGTCATACTCAAGCAACTTCTTCACAGTTTTCCTATCATCTATTTGAATAGCCTCGAAGAATTTTTTCCCACTATCTGAATGTCTCAATTGATAGGCCCTCTTTCATCTTAAATTTTATAACTAAGATCTTTTAACATTCTAACTAGACATTGCATATAGGTTCCTTTTAACTATTCAACTTAGACAAATGATTCCCTTCCAAGTGAGAGCATCTCCAAATGTTTTTTAACTAGACAAGACTAATTCTTTTCCATAAAACAAGGAAGGGATTTCCCCCTTCCTTACAGCAGTTTTAGTTATTGAGTGTGTTTTATTCTCCGAAAACGGTCCTTTGTCACTTGATTAGACATACTGTATGGTGTTTCTCGATTCTTATCATGAATTTTTCTTTTTTTCGGAAGTTTATACAAAACCCCAACTTTCACCTGTTGTACCTCTTTTACGCCTTGAATGATGAATTGCATAGCGAAAATCGCAAGCATAAAGGCGACTAATATCCACAAGAACCAATATCTTCCTCCCGCGATGGCGTTTTGACCAATTTGTCCAATTAGACCTGACCACTCATTAGTCATTGATCTCGGGGGATCCGCTTGCATCCCAAAGCTAAGAATCGTCCCGCCAAAGAAGAACTGAAAGACTCCTAAATGAATAAAGATTAATAGTACTTGAATAAACTGCTGACCGAACAGGATCGTTAACCGTGGGCCGAGATGGGGTAAAACATGACGCCAAAACACATGAAATTTGCTTCCCCCTAACACTTTGGCACTGATAATAAATTCATATTCAAGTACCTGCTTGATCTCTTTCCCCAATAAAACAGTTGTTAACGGAATAACCAATATCGTTAAAATAAATATCTCTAGAAGTACTCTTTCTGTAAAAGAATACGCAAACCCCTGCATTGTCGGCATTAGGATGGGGGCTAGTAATATGTAGGCAATCAGGCTTAATGGCAGGAAGTGAATCGAGTCAGTCATTCTTCCAAACCACTCCTGCGAACGTGGTCTTAGGTGGAATGCATATAAGACACCAAATAAAAGACCGCCAAACACTCGTAATAAGGCAATCAAAAGGGCAAAAAACAACGTATATTTCGCGCCAATTACCAATTGATCAAAGAGACTAAAGCCCAAACGATCAGACCCAAAGAAAAAAGGTTCAGTCGGGGCAAGTGGAGGTGTGCCTAGTAATTTTGATCCATCTTCATTGTAGTAAAGTCTAACTTGATCTACATGGTTATCGGTTGTGACAGAATAAATTAGACTATAGCCAATTGCAATAACGAAAAAGAGGAGTCCCAGGGCAAATTTCCAATTTTTCATGTGACTAAACAATAGTTGAAAGAAATAGGTAAACGGCCTAAATAGGGATGGTTTTCGTATTTTAATAGACTTCAATGAAAAAGCAAATCCGTTTTTAACGTCCTTCTTCCACTGAAGAAGATTCCATCTCCCCCATCTCTGTGATTTGATTTCGAGCGGAACAGCAGACTCATCTTTAAGCCATAGCTCCATGAGCTGAAAGAAAAAGTAAAAGGGAGTAAAAATAAGAATTAGTGTGAAAGCAATGGTCATAGGAGTGAAACTTTCCAATAGATAAAAAGTTAACCCATGCACATTAAAGACACGTTCAATAATAAACTGACTTGATAACGTCCCCCAAATGATAATTTTCATATGATGGAACGAGATTGGCATAATATTTTTGAGAATATGCCTCATTAAAATACCAAATCGGCGAATTCCTTTACTTTTTAAAAAGGTGACATATACCTTTAAAAATTCTTCCTCAATCATTAGCAACAAAATTTTAAACATTGATACCATCGGTAAAATTGCTAATGTAAGGATCGGTGCAAGATAAACGGGCTCAGTATAGCTAGCAACACGGAATAAATGAATTCCAGTTGTCTTAAGAACCAAAATTACTAGCAATTGTAATAGACTCGCAAAAATGAGGTCCGGAACGGACTCTAAGAAGTCAAGGATACGCTTAACTGGCGCTAGCACTCTGTTCGGCAAAAAGGTAGCAGCCATCGCAAAACAAAAGGCAATAAAAAATCCTAATCCCAGCGCTCCTAATAAAATTTTCATCGAATAAACAAACGGCTCCCACAACACCTCGAGGATGGGAAACTCTCCTTTGGAACCTTGTACAGGATATAGCCAAAGATTCGGGTTTGCCATTTCTCCAAAGAATTGAATTAGTTGCCCGAAATAACCCGATGTATCCGGCATTCCCCTTGTTGAGAAATATTGCGGAAAGACGCTGACACATAGGATTGCGACAATTCCTAAGAGATAGAAAGCTATTAATTTTATAATCTTCATTGTTACACCCTTTTCCTACAAATTCGGCTCTTCTAAACATTCAAATAAATCAATGTATATAATACCATATAATGTTAGTTTTGGAAGCATTCGTTAACCTGCCAATAGTTTTATATAAATATATAAAGTTAAAAATAAAGTGGTTTACGTGATCCTTATGTTTTCACGGAGTTTAACCGTTTGATTAGACATTCAATTTCCCACACTCTAATATGGAATATATGGAGAAAAAGTGAGGATTTAGAATGTCATATATTCAACCTGGAACAAAAGAATATAAACGGTCTAAAGTCGCGTTATTTATTGCCGGTTTAGTACCTTTTGCTATGATCTATACAACCCAACCAACAATGCCATTATTTGCTGATGAATTCAACGTCTCGGCGCCTGTTGCTAGTTTAACTTTATCCTTAACGACAGGGTTACTTGCGATTACATTGATCATCGCAGGTTCGATATCGGAGCGTATTGGGATTAAACAGATGATGGTCGTTTCAATGGTCCTCACATCCATATTGGGAATTCTTTCATCACTGAGCCCAAACTTTTATACTCTATTAATTTTCAGAACCTTATTAGGGGTATTTGTCGCGGGTGTTCCTTCTATTGCGATGGCCTATATTGGAAAAACATTTCATCCATTACATACGTCTATGATTATGGGTTTTTATATATCAGGTTCAAGCATTGGCGGAATGTCGGGAAGAATATTGACCGGTCTACTGACCGATTTCTTTACATGGAGAATAGCCTTTGCGATTACAGGAATTCTCACATTGATTTTATGCCTTATCTTTTGGCTTACTTTACCGTCTCCTCAAACCGAGACAAAGGATAGAGTAGGATGGTCATCGATTTGGACTTCTTATAAAAAACACCTGATGAATAAAAGACTAAATTACCTATTTATACTCGGTTTTTTATTAATGGGCAGTTTCGTTTCAATGTATAACTATATTGGCTTTTTATTAGTTAAGCCTCCTTATAATCTTAGTCAAACCGTTATTGGCTTTATTTTTATCGTTTATTTGTGTGGAACGTTCAGCTCTATTTATATGGGAAAGAAAGCGAGCAAGTATGGCAATCTATTGATCTTAAAACTTTCGATTTTCATTACAATTAGTGGAACAATCATAACCCTTTTTCCAACTTTAATTTTCAAAATAGTTGGAATTTCCGTCTTCACGTTCGGTTTTTTTGCCAGTCACTCGATTGTCAGTGCCCTTGTGACCGAAAATGCTAAAGAAAATAAGGCTCAAGCATCCTCGCTTTACCTGCTCTTTTATTATCTAGGGTCTTCCGTTGTTGGTTCAGTCGGTGGGTTTTTCTGGGAGCAATTTCTATGGTTCGGGGTGATAGCATTTAATTTATGTTTATTATTGGTTGGGCTATTTCTGGTTTTCGTGCGTGGTACCACGAACATAGTTTCTAATGAACATACAATAGAGAACTCGAATGAATCGAGTTGGTCACAAACTGAATGATGAAATTTGGAACTAAATAGAACCATCCCGCAAAAGGACCTCTTGGTGCAAATTCACCAAGAGGTCCTTTGTAATTGAATCGTTTTATAAAAACAATTTTTAATCGACTAATATTTATATTTACTTTGTCCTTATTATCTTTTAGAATATAAAACGTAATAATTACGATTTGCATTACATACTGCTATTATTCTAGTGATGATAGGCCTTTAGCTTCACACTAAGGAATTCTTACTCTCTGATTCCGCTATCTTTCCCAGAAATTTTAAACGAATGATCTACCAAGAACTACTTATGGAGGTTTAAATGAATCGTATTTTCCGTACCAATTTAATTGATTTTACAGGCATCCTTTTGATCGCTTTTCTTTTATTTGTCTTATCCTTTGGCTCTGGGTTTGGTAATCCCTTTGAGTTGCCACCATCCGTTTTAAATCTAAATACGATTTTCCTAAGTATTTTAATAGAAGCGATGCCTTTTGTTTTGATCGGGGTATTGATTGCAGGCAGCATTCAAATCTTTGTGACGGAGGAACATATCCAAAGGTTGATACCGAAAAACAAAATATTGGCCGTCATCATGAGCTGTGTCGTTGGAGCACTTTTTCCTGCCTGTGAATGTGGAATTGTCCCCATTGTCCGCCGACTCATTTCTAAGGGTGTACCTATATACGCCGCAATGGGCTTTATGCTGACAGGGCCGCTCATCAACCCAATTGTCATTGCCTCTACATATATGGCTTTTGGAAATGACATCCAAATAGCTGGATTGAGAATGGGATTAGGTTTTCTCATTGCTGTTGTAGTTGCTTTAATTGTTAGTTTTGTTTTTAAAGGGACACAGTTTAAAAATGCAACCCATCTACTCCATACGACAACTCCCAAAAAGAATCAGTCTTTTACGAACAAGTTTTGGTCGATGCTCACCCATTCGATTGATGAATTTTTTGACATGGCTAAATTTCTCATTTTAGGTGCCTTTTTGGCCGCTTTTGTTCAAACCTATATGCCTGCAAAAGCACTGTTAGAAGCAGGAAGTGGCCCAATTTCTTCCCTATTAGTAATGATGGGACTGGCTTATGTTTTATCTTTATGCTCTGAAGCCGATGCCTTTATTGGTGCTTCATTCAGCAGTATTTTCCCTACTACGTCCATCCTTGGTTTCTTAATCTTTGGCCCAATGATAGACTTAAAAAACACCTTAATGATGCTTAGTGTTTTCCGAGTTAAATTTGTAATGGGGATGCTGGCGTTGGTTGCCTCAACCGTGTTTATTACTTTAATGCTGGTGCAAAGCATACTATAAGGGAGGAAGGGCTATGACATTTCATTTTCAGCAGGCATTTAGAGCCTTTATATTATTAGCTTTCACTGTTTTAATCATTAAGCTTCATATGACGGGGGAAATTACGAAGTTGATCAACCCGAAATATGAAGGTTTAAGCAAGACAGCAGCTATAATTTTTTTAATCCTGTTTTTTATCCAGATTACTAGAATCTGGTCTACTAAGAAGACTAGTAGTCATTCTTGTAATCATGATCACGAGGGTTCCAACTGTGGCCATCACCATGATCATGGGAACACACCTTTTAGTAGTAAAAAATTCATATCCTACGCAATTATTGTGTTTCCATTACTAACAGGTTTCTTCCTTCCGCCTAAGGTGCTTGATTCATCGATTGCCGATAAAAAAGGTGGAATGGCCATCTTGGCGAATAAAAAACAAAAAGCGAGCGAGGAAAGTACAGAAACCGGTGAGTTTGATAGTAGCGACCCTTGGTTAGAAGAACAGCCGCTAACTGGAGAAAACAGCACAGGAGAAACTTCCTTCATAGAGGATAATGCCATACCTGATCTCGAATATAAAAACCTGATGTCCAAGGAAGAATATGATCAACTCATCCAACATCTGTCCCAAACCGACCGGATTGTCATGGATGACACAGTGTTTGCAACTTACTATGATGAAATGAGTTACGATCTTGAAAAATACAAAGGAAAAGAAATTGAGTTGACTGGATTTGCCTATAAAGAGGAAGGGCTTGAACAAGATCAGCTTGTGTTATCGAGATTTTTAATCACACACTGTGTCGCGGATGCTAGTGTCATTGGGTTTCTTTCAGAAATCCCAGGGGCAGCAAACATTGAAGAAGATACCTGGATTTCTGCAACTGGAGTTTTGGATGTTACGACATTTAATGGTGTTGAACTTCCAATTATAAAAGTGACGAAGTGGAACATAGTTGACGAACCTAAGGAACCCTATCTTTATCCGATATCGATAAAAATCTTATAAAAGGAACAAAATCGCTAACGCGACCTTAACCCCGTCCCAAGTGAAGTGAAATCACTTGGGATCTTTTTTCGCTCTACGCATAGGTCCACCACACTTTGGACACTCTGTTTCTACCTCTTCATTTTGCTTTTTATCAACCCAGAATTCTTGCACGACAAATTCAGGGACATCGTCTTCCTCCCCACATTCTAAACAGGTAAATAGTATTGTTTTTATTTCTTCGTCAAGTCCAAATGGATCTTCTTCTTCCAACCACTTATTCAATTCATCCTGCTCTTTGTTTTTGCTCATTCAAATGTCTCCTCCTATTTTTCATGCATTCCATATCCTCCATATAATGATACAGGTGACCGTAATCG
>NZ_FOBW01000036.1 GCF_900109925.1 Mesobacillus persicus
GATTTATTAATCCTTGATGAACTGGGTTATATCCCTTTGCATAAACAAGGTGGAGAGCTATTATTTCAAGTAATTTCAATGTGTTATGAGACCAAAAGCATCATTATTACAACCAACCTGCAGTTCGGTCAGTGGAACCACGTTTTTGGTGATCCGATTTTGACGGAGGCAGTCATTGACCGGCTGATCCACCATTCTCATCTGGTGGTATTTAACGGCGACAGTCATCGCTATAAGGAGTCATTATTACAAAACTAGCAATATCGTTGACGAGTGGTTTGAATGGATACATTTTTATCTGCCGTTTTGAACATTTTTTGCTTGCCAAATACATTCTTCTTCCAATACTAAACGGTTCATTAATTCGATTTTCTCTTTTAGGTTCAGACTATGCTGCTCCCCAGTAGATCCTGAGACAAGAACAGACTTTACTCCTTGCTTATACAAATCTCTAATATGATCAATCGTCCCCTGAATATTTAAAGTCTCGTCCGCAAAAAATGCCGTAGGTACAGCAATGTGAAAGGCTTCATTTAGCATCATCCTACCTCCTCACTATTAGTTACATCGCCCTTTTAATGCACTTTTGAGAACTAGACATAGTTTCGTGAATTAAGTTAAAGACGAAATGAATCTACATGGCCTCAACTCATGATAATTTTGTTATCATGCAATATCCAGCTTTATAAACAAGAATAGTTCAACTTATTATATTCCTTATATTTTACTGGTACATCTTTAATTTCCTTTAGTTGGTCCCTAATTCTGTATAGGGTCTGGCCACTAATATGAGTATGAGTAACATCATCATTTCTCCCTTAGGATCTTTTACAGTAATACCTTAATCTTGTGACCTAATTCCTTAAAATCAACATTTGAGTTTACGAGTTTGAAAAACTCAACAATAATAGGTGTATCCTTGTTTAACCCAATTCCTTCTTTTAAAAGTGCCTCTTTCCAAGAAAAAATATGGTCCTCAATGAATTCATCCAATGTTGAGTTCTCCGCGTAGGCTATTTTCTCCCCAATGTCTCCCCTAATATCACCGAAAGGAATTTCTACTATTTCCGTGGTTTCGATTGTACACGCAAGCATCCCTTTTTTGGTATAAACATCAAACTGGGTACCAACGCCTCCCTGTTCTTCTTCTGGAAGAGAATCGTACCAGATCTTTGGCGTACAAGTAGCGGTTTTCACCCCTAACAAACACTCAACTAACAGCCTTTCATCATTCTCATCCCTGCCCCAAAACGTCATTCTTTTCATCGTTCTTCGCCCCTCACAAGTAAGTAATCTCGTTTTCTAAAAAGTAATTATTTCTTTTCGGGAAATAAGTAAGAAACCAACAATAAAATAACACCTATTGCAAACCCCGTCCATGTTATAGTGTCGAGCGTGGTTAAAGATAGATTCTGAGATAAACCTGATAGTAGTAATACCAATCTTATAGCAAGTGTAAGCATTACTATCGCATAAGCAATCCACTGAGTAATCTTGCGTTTACTGTTTTCCTTACTTCTCATCAGACACGTCCTTTGAAATCATAATATTACCACGTGTGCATTTCCTTTATTTCACACTATTAAACTTCACTTTACTTGTCTCTATATTCTTAGAAACCATGTTTTTAAAAAGAATAATTTGATCATACGAATTGAAAAACCTTTTAGGCAAAATCATGGCCTTTTGTTTAGACAGATATAAAAGAAACATCTCTTCCTGTTCTAAGGCTAAATGAATGTCACTCCACTCAAAATAGGAATTTGGGCTTCTTACTTGTTGGTAATTTTCTCACTATTAAACTTGTAATTTATTTCGGTTTTCAAAAGTTGGTCGCTTTCATATTCTTTCGTTGCTCGTCGTTTCAACAATTTTTTTAAAGCGAAGAATATTAAAATAGTAAGAATGAGTGCTTGAATAGCTTTTGGAATGGAAACGATCATCCACACCAACAGATCATTTGGTATTGGCAATTCAAAAAGAATCCCAAGCGCCCATAAAATTATAAAGCTAATAAGGAAATAAATAGATGTAAATGTTTTCGAATGATACGTATTGTACTTTAAAAAATCCTCTAAACTTACGGTACCTTTGATTGAAAGTTCCTGATTAGTACTCAAAAAACCTCTCCCTTTTAACCATTTGATAATGTTATTAATACATGGGTTCTTTCATTAACTTTTAACAGGGGGTTCCTAGCTAATTGCCTGTAGATTTAGAAGAATTCCATCTTCTCTTCTATGTTTTTAATAACGGAATCGATATCAGCATATCCAAAATACTGAACATGGATAACGGCTTTTCCTTTTGCAGCAATCACGTCTTTCCTATGCTCTTCCTCATGAACAATCAATTGATCAAAACTTGGATGTTTTGTTTCAACAAAGTCTTCTTGGCTAAAAGGAAAGCCATACCTTTTTATTAAATCCGAAACCAGTGAATCCGCCATACTTTGAAAACGAAGCTGAAAAACCCTTGTAGTCAGACTTGGTGAATATTCTCCACTTCCGTCCTTCCACATCTCACCCGGAACCACTCCGGTCTCATCTGTTTCGTATTGCACGGGTGCCAACGGGCTCCAATCATACGAATAGCGGTTGCCCCAATCGACATTGTCACTCATATAGCTAGGTTTACCCCGTATCAACTCCGGATTCTGCTCTACATCCGCTAAACGGACGATTGGTAAGTCAATATCTCCCTCTGGCAATGTGTTCGTCTCCATTTTCGCAAGCTGTACGAAGGGAATGATTGCACTCAAGCCAACAATGAAGGTGAAAAGAAAACTGTAGTTTTTCTTCCATGAAGCATGATGGTTAATCGGTTTTCCTTCTACTAGATCTTTTCGCAAAGCTCGAATGGACCGGGATGCTTGAAACGAAGTGTAGGCCAAATACCCGATGAAGAAGGATAAAATCGTTTGTTGCATTATTCCTCCATCAATCATCACAAAGGTAGGGGTTCCATCAAGAAACCAAATCGAAAACATCATCCCAATGATTGCGACCATCGCAACCGCAATGAACACTGCATTCATCGTTAATTTCTTGTCTAGTTCTTTTAATGTGTAGGCTTGCTCGGCAGGATCTGTATGTAGCTCTGGTGCATCAAGCTCTGCGGGCGATGAAAAGACATGAAAAAACTGAAACCTCGTCACATACTCCCATCCACTTTCTTTATACAGCTGAATTTGTTCGGGTGAAATTTTCTTTTTAATCGATACATCGATTCTGTATCTCATATTCTTCGGTTCACCTTTGACAAACTGAGCAAAATGAATGCCCATTTTTTTTAGATGAAGCCCCTGTGCGGCTAAGTCTTTAAACCAGCTTTCGTGCTCACCAATTCGCCAATAATCACTGGGACGAAGTTTGTAGACTTTTTTATACATTCTCATCACCTTCTTCTAGCAATCGGCTGTCATAAATCAATGCTTTTAAGCGACGATACTCAATACGCAGCGCTTGTTCACCATCTTTGGTAATTTGATAGGTTTTCCTTCTGCCATCATCTTGTGCTAATGAAATAAGGCCATCTTTTTGCATCCGTGAGAGTACACCGTAAAGCGTCCCCGGGCCCATGGTTAATCGGCCATTTGATACATCTGTAATGGCATTCATTAGCTGGTACCCATGGTTAGGACGCATCAACGCTAATAATACATAATACATAGCTTCAGTCATCGGACCGCCATTATAGGCCATACTTTACATCCCTTCTCTCATCTTGTAAGAAGTACTTTATTATATATTATGCGACACGATATATCGTATAACATAATACTACCATATAAAAGAGGCGGAGGGACACCTTTAATTGCTATAAATATCCATAACAAAAGAGTAGGATTTTACCGTTTTAACGTAAAACTAATCTTCTATTACTTCTATATAGCTAACGCGGAATTTGTCCACATGGGGAAATTACCCTTCATGGACGCCAAATTCAATTTCATATGTACGCCCAGTAACTGCCTTCACCGCATGAAAAATTGTATCCTTATATCGTTCCTCTAACCAATCAGACTGAAATTGATTTTTTGAAAACACAACGATCGTATCCTCGTCCAGTCGTTTAGCAAAGGTTCCCTTAATCCATGTATCATAAGAGGGCTTCGATATTACCAATTGGATTTCACTTAAGACTTGATTCCACCAATGGAATACCTCTAACTCATCTTTTATCAATTGCGTTGATTGGGAAGCTTTCTGCGTAGATTTCTCAGTTTGTAATTCACTTATAACAGTCTCAATGACAGCAAGGCGTTTCTGCAATCCTTCGATTTCCTGATGTTGTTTCTTTTGTTCGATTTGGATGGATTCCGTTGAACTTTCCTGTTTTGTGTAACTTACTATCAACTGAAGAGCCCGACTCGTGCCGATATTCTCTACTATGTCGAGAAACTGCTTTTCATTAGGTGTTAACGGAGAAACTAGGAGTTGTTTGTTCTTGCGTTTCATTGAACGTTTTCGATTATTTCTAAATGGAGCCATAGTTAAGGTCCCTCCCTTTTTAGGTAGATTATTCTCATACCAAACTATAGACAAATTGTACCATTATTCATCGAAAAAACCAGGAGACAAACACACACAGTTTATACTCAAATAGCGGTTTTAAGCTACTTTACAATAAAAAATCGGGACACAGTTAATCACTGTCCCCGACTCGTAAAAATACTTTCTATTTGTTTGTAAAAAGACCTTCCTGCTTCTCTTCGTTCAGCTGTTTGGCCAATGAAAGAAAGAACGATAACGATTCTGGGTTACTCATTGAATCGGGGTTAATGGCTTTTTCCATTTCAAACCCTAGCAATAGCTTTCGGATGGGAACTTCCATTTTCTTCCCATTTAGAGTTTTTGGAATTTGCTCGACTGCATAGATTTCATCTGGCATAAAGCGCGGGGATAAGGTAGATTTGATTTCCTCTCTAATCTGCGCTTTCAACGAATCAGACAATTGAACGTCTTCCTTTAACACCACAAATAGTAAAAGCGATGAGTGACGTCCTAATACCTCTAAGTCAATCACCAGACTCTCAAACACTTCGTCTACATTCTCAACAATCCGGTAAATATCACTTGTCCCCATCCGGACACCAGAACGATTGATCGTCGAATCAGAGCGCCCATAAATAACCGAGCTTCCATCTGTATTAATTTCAATCCAATCCCCATGCTTCCACACACCAGGGTAAGTTTCAAAGTAACTATTAAAATACCTTTTATTCCCCTCGTCTTTCCAAAAATATAGGGGCATCGAAGGCATTGGCTTTGTGATCACCAATTCACCCACCTCATTCGTTAAAGCGTTTCCATTTTCATCAAAGGCCTGAGCTTCAACCCCTAAACAGCGCCCTTGAATTTCTCCTATTTTTACCGGTAAAATCGGAACGCCACCAACAAACCCGGTACAAACATCCGTCCCTCCACTTGAGGAAGCCAACCATACATCTTTCTTTAGATTTTCATAGACCCAGCGAAACCCTTCTTCCGTCAACGGAGCACCAGTGGAATTAATCGATTTAATTGTCGACAAGTCATAGTTCTCACATGGACGTACATTCTGTTTCATCGAGTTGATTAGAAATGGCGCGCTTGTACCAAAATCGGTCACTCTAGCATCCTCAGCCAATTCCCACAATACCTCCAGCGATGGATAACCAGGGCTTCCATCATACAGAACAACTGTTGCACCCGAGATCAAGCTCCCAACAAGTGTATTCCACATCATCCAACCAGTCGTCGTAAATTGGAACGTAACAGAATCCGGGGATAACCCTTTTTGAACGACCATCGTTTTCACATATTCAAGGGTGATACCACCATGACCATGGACAATCGGCTTCGGCATCCCTGTTGTACCTGATGAATAAACAATCCATAATGGATGGTCAAAAGGCAAACTTTCAAACGATAGCTCTGCCTTTGCTTTTAAAAGCTCATCCCAAAGAATCGCGTTATCTAAGTTTCCCTCCAGCTGACCTTGGTCTACATATGGCACCAAAATCGTATGAGATAAAGAATCTCCTAATTCGTTTTGCAACTCTGCGACAACAGACATTTTATCATATGTTTTGCCGTTGTAATGGTAGCCGTCCACAGCAAATAACACTTTAGGTTCAATTTGTTTAAAGCGGTCAACCACGCTTTTCGTACCAAAGTCTGGCGAACAACTTGACCATATCGCACCAATACTAGCGGTGGCTAAAAAGGCAATCATCGCTTCTGGAATATTTGGCATAAACGAAGCGACCCTATCACCCGGCTTGATTCCGAGTTCCCTTAAAGAGGAAGCAACGGAAGCGACACTTTCTTTCAATTCTGTCCAAGAGATTGTTCTCTCACGGACGGTTTCCGACCGGAAATAAAGAGCGGTCTTATCTCCCTGATCTTTGGCTAATAGATTCTCGGCAAAGTTCAGTCTTGCCCCTTCAAACCATTTAGCCCCCGGCATTTGCGCATCTGCTAAAACCTGATCATATTTTCTCGTAGCCTTTACATCACCGAATTCCCAGATCGATGCCCAAAATTCCTCTAGCTCATCAACCGACCACTTCCACAAATCCTGGTACCCATTGAACGACAAGCCCTTTGTTTCCTTTAACCAGTTCATATATCGATTCAGAGTCGTACTCTCGATAAATTCCTGCGAAGGCTCCCACATCACTTCACCAATTCTTCCATCCATTCAACCACTCCTACTCTTTGACTATATAAATATATCTATTCACCCTATCTAAAATCATACGAATCAAAGGAAGTTGTGTCAATTATTTGAGTGAAATTTCTGATAATAGTAAAGGAATAGCAGAGGGACGGTTCTTTTGTTTCCAAAAAACCAAGGATGAACAAAAAAAGAACAGCCACATCTGCTGTTCTTCCTAGACTGTTATTATATTAAGTTTTTGAATAGTAATATGTATATGGCGGTCCGGACGGGACTCGAACCCGCGACCTCCTGCGTGACAGGCAGGCATTCTAACCAACTGAACTACCGGACCAAAGTATTAAAAAAATTTGATTGGTTGCGGGGGCAGGATTTGAACCTGCGACCTTCGGGTTATGAGCCCGACGAGCTACCGGACTGCTCCACCCCGCGATAATAATAATTATATTGTTTTGTTTATGCTAAATGTTAGCACTGACTGTCCCGATCTCAGGAAGCATAACCAAGATGTGGCTCGATCAGTACAACTCGCAGATTATTCAAAGGAGTAACGCTCGTTGCTCCACCCCGCGATAATATTAATGACCAAAATAATGGAGGAGGAAAGGGGATTCGAACCCCTGCGCGGTTTGACCCGCCTGTCGGTTTTCAAGACCGATCCCTTCAGCCGGACTTGGGTATTCCTCCGTGTAAATGGAGCCTAGCGGGATCGAACCGCTGACCTCCTGCGTGCAAGGCAGGCGCTCTCCCAGCTGAGCTAAGGCCCCGTTATAATTGTATCTCCAACTGGTCGGGAAGACAGGATTCGAACCTACGACCCCTTGGTCCCAAACCAAGTGCTCTACCAAGCTGAGCTACTTCCCGTTAGTGGCGCGCCCGAGAGGAGTCGAACCCCTAACCTTTTGATCCGTAGTCAAACGCTCTATCCAATTGAGCTACGGGCGCATAAAGCTATTTATAAAATCTCGTTAAAATTAAACGAGCGTTATTTTCACCAGCGTGAAAAAACGTTGGTGCCGAGGACCGGAATCGAACCGGTACGGTAGTCACCTACCGCAGGATTTTAAGTCCTGTGCGTCTGCCAGTTCCGCCACCCCGGCAATTCAATGGAGCGGAAGACGGGATTCGAACCCGCGACCCCAACCTTGGCAAGGTTGTATTCTACCACTGAACTACTTCCGCATATAAATTGTAAGTTATTTTCAATAGCATGAAAAAACTTTGGTGCGGGTGAAGGGAGTCGAACCCCCACGCCTTGCGGCGCTAGATCCTAAGTCTAGTGCGTCTGCCAATTCCGCCACACCCGCATATAGTAGGTAATTCCTGATGGTGCCGGCCAGAGGACTTGAACCCCCAACCTACTGATTACAAGTCAGTTGCTCTACCAATTGAGCTAGGCCGGCATTATAAAAAATTTTCTTTGCTACCCGAAAAAAATATGGTGGAGGATGACGGGATCGAACCGCCGACCCTCTGCTTGTAAGGCAGATGCTCTCCCAGCTGAGCTAATCCTCCAAATCTGCGTAATTGCCTTTCTTAGATGAAAGGAAATAAAGAAAGTGATTTTCGCTACGCGAAAAAACTATGGTGACCCGTACGGGATTCGAACCCGTGTTACCGCCGTGAAAGGGCGGTGTCTTAACCGCTTGACCAACGGGCCATAGGGAATTTCATCTCATTTTACCCAAAAAAAATACCCACATTTGGGTTTGCCTGGCAACGTCCTACTCTCACAGGGGGAAACCCCCAACTACCATCGGCGCTGAGAAGCTTAACTTCCGTGTTCGGCATGGGAACGGGTGTGACCTTCTCGCTATCGTCACCAGACATATTTTAAAAAACAATTATTATTATAATATCTTTTTTTAATTTTGCAAGAGAA
>NZ_FOBW01000034.1 GCF_900109925.1 Mesobacillus persicus
ATTTATTAATCCTTGATGAACTGGGTTATATCCCTTTGCATAAACAAGGTGGAGAGCTATTATTTCAAGTAATTTCAATGTGTTATGAGACCAAAAGCATCATTATTACAACCAACCTGCAGTTCGGTCAGTGGAACCACGTTTTTGGTGATCCGATTTTGACGGAGGCAGTCATTGACCGGCTGATCCACCATTCTCATCTGGTGGTATTTAACGGCGACAGTCATCGCTATAAGGAGTCATTATTACAAAACTAGCAATATCGTTGACGAGTGGTTTGAATGGATACATTTTTATCTGCCGTTTTGAACATTTTTTGCTTGCCAAATACAATTGGTGATATACTAAAAAAGTGTATACCAAATAACCTTCCGTTAGGCATTTACTGCTTTTTGTAACTAGAGACCATATATAACTTATAAATCCCCTTATACAATTCTACTTACATATCTATTTTATACTCCAAAAGCTTTTAGCTTCAGACATTATCAACTCTAGTTCATTCTTATTATCATTAATTATTTTCTCACTATCTGGATCACTTTCAATAGATCTCAATTTTTCATCAACTTTGATACCCATGACAGATTCACCACTATCACCAACATGTACTAGAAGTCCATATTCAAAACTGTCATCAAAAACGGATGGCCAAATAATGATTGAATTATCCGTGTCCAAATTCGTAATAGTTAGATTTCCAGCCCATGTTAAGTAACTTGGCTTGACAACATAATAGGAATATCCATCCTTTTCTAAAAAGAAATCGTTATGCTGATCTTTAGGTATATTTTCTGTCAATTGATTATAGGTGGTTGATACTGAAAAAAACCAAACTAAATTCCATATTATAAACAGTACACAAAGCACTAATAACCCAATAATCCATTTTCTTTTTTTCACAAATAAACCACCCTTTTAAACTGACTCTTCACGAATTCATCATGAGTAACGAGAATAACTGTTTTTCCCTGCTTATTCATATTTTTTAAAATGTCCAAAACGATTCTGGTATTGACTTGATCTAGGGAACCCGTTGGTTCGTCTGCTAATATCACATCACATTTTTTTAACATGAGTCTCGCCAATGCAACTCTTTGCTGTTCTCCCCCTGAAAGGGTGTAGATTTTGTTTTCTATTTTGTCCTCCAAACCTACAAATCTAAGTGCATCTTCGATTGACAATTCAGTTCGGGAACCCTTACGAATCATTTTAAGATTTTCCTTTACAGTTTTATTATCAACCAATGCAAAATTCTGAAATAAAAAACCCACTTTTTCTCTAAAATATTTAAGGTGTACTTTCCTTTTACTTACATCTAACCCATCAACAATTATTGTTCCTGAATCAAATGGTTCCAATGCACCAATCATGTTTAATAGTGTTGTTTTACCACAACCGCTTGGCCCAGAAAAAACAACAAATTCTCCATCCTCAATTACAAGGCTAAATTTTGAAAACAGCAAGTTACTATCATATTTCTTCAATAAATTTCTTATTTCTATCATAGATTGCCACCCTTTAGAATTTTAGGAACTTGCGCCCTTTCGACCTTAGAAATACAATAAATAATAGTGAAAATTTCTAGCAGTAATATGATAAATCCTCCTGCTAACACACTTTTGACCTCGCTTAATCCAAAGTTCGAACCTACCAAAGCAGAAATCATTGTACTCATAACTGTAATAATTATTGTCAAAAAAACTAACCTCTTGTTTTTCTCAATCATGCTATGACCAAGAATTTTTTTAACAGAAAACTCCAAAGCATGTAAATTATACTCTAGTCTTATAACCAAACTCAAAATCAAAAACTCTAAAAATAATATTAATACACTAAAAGCTATATTTATATATAAAATCCTCTTTGCCTTTTTTAACTGGTGTTTGTAGTTTTCATAAACATTAGTATTAATAATAATTTGATCAGTAAGTTGATTTTCTTTTATAAAGCGTGTTAATTCGCTATCTGTAGATTTATACATGGTTACTAATAAAAAACTTTTAAAGTCTGTTCCTAAGGGTTCATTAATGTTATTAGCTGGATAGTTGTTTAGAAACACAATTGGATTTTTAACCATCTTAGTTTCATAAACATCTCCCTTTTTCATTTTTATTATTTCAATATTTTCATCATAGTAAATAATAGAATACTCACCGTACGAAGGACTTTTATTTTCATTTTTAAAAATTCTCTCAATCTCATATAATGTGTTAGGCTCATCCCTTATTTTACTAGGGACTAGAAAGTAAAATGGTTTATCCAGTTTCTTATTTCTGAGTACACTTATTTGTTCTGATAAATAACCTAATGAATTATTATTTGTCTGTATTACTTCAGATTGAATGCTCATGGAATAATCCATTTCAAAGAGAACAATCGGGTTGAAATTATTAAAAAAGTCTCTGTAAAACTTTTCATTTATAATAGCATCTTCATCAGTCATGGGATCTATCGAACCATCACTATGCTGTATAGGTAGATAGCCAAATTCAATATAATTATAATCAGCATGCTTCTCGAAAAAATCCTTTTGTTTATATAGATTTAGTGACTGAGATATGACAGCAAAATTACTAGAAAGAATAAGTACAACTAAAATTATTGAAAATGATTTTAATAAATATGTAATAGTTAAAATTTTCTTCGAATTTACACCATTAGAGAAAGCTACTTTTAAACTTTGAAAGTAAAAATTAAAATATAGTACACCGTTTATAATAAGTAAAACGCATAACATTATTATTGAAATATTAAGATTATATGTAACTTCAGTATAGTTTGATAAAAATAACATTTGAAGACAAAAGAAAATTATAATCACAATTGAATCTATCAAAATATTGCCCGTTATAATTTTACTAATTCTTTCTCCAAAAGAAACTCTAATCATGACTTCTTTTTTTTGATAATTTATATCATAAATAGTTAGTAAGGCAGTTACAAAAATAATTATAACCCAAATTGAAATTGCCAAGTTTCGCTGTTCATTATCAACAAAGCCAGCCTTTGGGTGATTTCCAGCATATTTATTAATCAAATCCATTTTAAACTGGTGAATATTTCTTTCATTACCGATTAAGTAATAGTTCCTGATATTACCAACACTTTTTAAATCTTCAATTTTTTCAAATTCAAAACTCATATCTCCTAAGAAAAGGCTCGAATATCTTTTCTCAAAAATTTTGGACTGCTTGTTGATACTTTTTTCTGCATTCTTAGTTCCATAAATAGTATATTTTGAATAGAAAATACTAAGGGGTGAGTATTCGAAAACAAAAAAATCAACAGAATTTTTTTTTGCAGCCACTTGTACATCATGGAGCATTTCGGCATCTCTTATCCCTTTTTGAGGATATATAGTTGTGTTGGGATACTCATTATAAAAATTATTCAATCGAAACATATAACTTTCTCCGACAGCTATTAAGGCAACAAAGATTAAACAAAAAATTACTACATGCTTAATTATTTTCAAAATCCCACCCCTCATTTCTACTTTAAATTTTTACTTATTGTATAGAACTTATCTATCAATAACTATAACTGTAAGTTACTGTATTACCACTATGTCTAACTTCCGCAGCATAAAGCCCCAAAAGTGGATTCCATGAAGCATTGTGTGTACCGTTTGCATTTTTCAAATTCGCATTGATTTTTTTAGATGGATGGAAAGCATGAACAAAATCTTCATTAATCAATAGTGTATTAAATCCATATTTAAAAGAACCAGTTGAAGCTACTGTTATTTTTTTCGACCATTTTGCTGTGAAATTATTGGTAACAGTTATACTGTCTCCTGCTGCAGATGCAGATGAACCAAAAATGCCTAGACCTAAACACAAACAAGCAACTAAGAGAATAGCTTTTTTCACCTTAAATTCCCCCTGAATTTCCAATTTTTGTATAACATTCCATAATGTTCTTGATGATTATACCACATTTGTTAAAAATTACTATACTAATAGAATTTTAGTGCACGAAAAAATTCATATTCAGTGGAAAGAAAAAATGAAGTAAAAGAAGAGATGATAAAATAGTAGATACTGCGTTTTAAATAAAAATCACTTTGGATATCAAAAAAAATTCCTTTAAAAAGTTGCATACAGTAGCAGCAAATCAAAGGAGCGTCATTTATAAGGGATATGGTCAGTGTCACCGTGGAAGAAGGGGGATTTAAAGTTTTTAATCTAGGTTATCGTTGTGAAAATAACACTTGCGATAACAATTCTGTTTACCGTTCTACGGATGCAGAACAGTTTAGTATGAAACACATCACCTATGGCACGGATATCATTGCACACATTGGAAACTTGCGCTTCAAAGAACATAAAACCCGTTCGGAAATCACCACTATCCTGTCTGAGAAGCAGGTGAAAATATCAAAAAGGCAAGTTCAATAACTGTACGAACGTTACGCTTTACTACTTAGATCAGCGATTCAGGATAATATGAAAGATACTCTGAACAAAGTTGTTGAACAAAGTGGCTGAACAAAACGGTGGCCTTATCTTATCCATTGATGGTGTTCAACCTGAAATAGGAAATGAAACATTATATGTCATACGAGAGGTCTTAAGTATGACCATTTTGGCAGCATACAATTTAAAGAGCAGCGCCTCTCAAGAATTGATTGGAATCATTCAACCAATCCTTGATTGGGGATACCCAATTAAATGAAAGTACGGCTTTTTTTACACAAACTCTATCGTTCTGCAATCCCTAATTAAAAACATTTTACGTCTTTGCGATAAAGGCTGAAAGGTTTCATTAAAGTAACCAAATCCTGTAAATGAGGTTGGTTAACTAATGTCACACTTTAAAACTAAATCGAAATCAATAAAAGAAATACACTATATTTTAACAATTACAATGGAAAATTTTAAAAATAGATAATAAAAAAGGAAGCCCCCAATCAAACAAAGCATATAAAACACGCAGCGCCTCCCGGTACTATGAAAGTATCAAGGGAGGTGCTTTTCAAATGCCGGATCAAAAACTTACGATTGTCCCCGTTACATTAGATGTCGAAAACAAAGTATCCTATTCACTACTTCATCAACGATACAATGTTAGATGAAATAGGGACTTTAGACAATATAGAGCCATGGATAATAAAAAAGATAGAAAATGGCGAAAAGCTTATGGGTTTTGGTCATAGGATTTATAAAACCAATGATCCTAGAGCTGATGCCTTAAAAGAAGTAGCAGAGAATTTAGCCGGTGAAAGTGACTGGTTTGATCTTGCAGTTGCACTGTAAGCGTCAAACTATGCCCACATGGTTTGACGCCTTTTTATATGTGATAATCTCCTAGAGATCAAATGTTATGGAGGTTTTGCTATGAAGAGATCTGATCTTAGAGTTGAATGGGAACAACGGATTGCTACCTTTACGGCCAGCGGACTGAGTGCTTAGTGCTTAGTGCTCAGTGCCTGTCACAACCCGATATATGTCATTTCTTGTCGACTCTAGGTTATACAGTCTTAAATTTAAAATGGCCCAGTCAAGTGACTGAGCCATTTTGTATTTTATTTTGCTAATCCTTACGAACAAGTTGCGACACACACTCCACATGTGTCGTATGCGGAAACAAGTCAACTGGTTGAACGACTTCTAACGTATAACCAAATTGCTCTAGTTCTTTTATATCTGTGGCAAATGTTTCGGGATTACATGAAACGTACACAATGCGTTCTGGCTTGGCACGGCCAATTCTTCTCATGACTTTTCCACCTGCTCCTGACCGAGGAGGATCGAGCAATAACAATTCAGGTGTCCCAAAAGTTTCTAATACTTCGTCAATCCCTTTGCGCGCATCCTTTGCTAGGAAATAAGTATTGTCTAGGCCATTATCAAGCGCATTTCTTTTTGCTGATTCAATAGAAGTCTCGACAATTTCAATTCCTGCCAGTTTCTCTACTCTGCTTGCAAACGGCAGTGAAAATGTTCCTACGCCACAGAAAAGATCAATCATTTTTTCACTTTTCTTTGGTTGTGCCATTTCAATCGCGATGTCGACTAATTTCTGGGCTTGTACAGGATTCGTTTGGAAGAAGGTATCAAACCAAAGACGGAAACGATAGCCATCCATTTCATCGTATATAAAGTCACGGCCAGCTAGTAAATGCTTCTTTTCTGCTTGAGTACGGTCTGCCCAATCCGTGTTTTCTAACCACATTAAGCTTTTCACTGCAGGGAACTTTTCACCAATCCGCTTAACTAAATCATCCGCTGCCTGCTTTAAATGCTCTTCTGGCGATTCTGTTGCAAATAAGCCTAGCATAATCTCCCCTGTTGCGAATGATTGCCTAACCATTAAGTGGCGAAGTAACCCTTCATGTAAGTCTTTGTCATATCCCTTTAACTGATGGTCTTTCACCCATTCAGCCACTTCCATTGCCGCTTCAACCATTTCTTTCCCTGCGATCAAGCAAGTCTCAAGGGAGATAATTTTACGGAAATTGCCTTGTTCATGTAATCCAAGGGATCCATCAACCGCGAAGGTAAACTCCATTTTATTACGATAATGCCATGGATTCTCGGCACCGATTGTATCTTGAACAAGTTCAGGATTGAACCCTTGCGCTTCAATCATCTGTTTTACATGGGAAGTCTTTTGATTTAATTGAGCATTGTATTCCCAGTGCTGCCAGACGCATCCGCCGCATTTTTCAAAATGTGGACACTCAGGTCCGATTCGATCAGCATTCATTTCGATGATTTCTTCAGGCATTGCCTTTCTTCTTTTACGATCTGGCTGATCCACTGTTACACGTACTTGTTCACCTGGTAGTGTTTGTGGAATCGTTAGCTTTAACTTTTTCTTATTTCCTAGTTCATTTTCACGCCATACAACAGCCTGTCCTGAACCTTTTTCATCTAAATGATTTATTTCAACAACCATTGTTTCTGCTTTTATAGCCATCTATGTTTAAACCTCCAACAAGTTATATCTCTAAATCCAATAATCTCATAAAACTCTAGTATAAATCAGAAATCAAGATTTTTATATGAAAACTTCTTAGTAGATATTAACAGAAGGAGATTATCCACTTAGACCAACAGTGGAAACCGAGTATCTTCATCTTCCTTAGGTAACGTCTGGGTAATCACAATACTCAATAATGGTCCCTTCTGTATCAGCCGGATTCAGATAGATTAACCGTCTTCCATGTTTGTTCGTCCGTAATGTTTCCGCTAATACTCGAATCCCTTGTTGTTCAAGTTCAACTAAAGCCGTATCCAAGTTTTCCACGCGGTAGGCAATATGGTGAACTCCCTTCCCCTTTTGTTTGATAAACCGGGCGATTGGTGATGTATGATTGTTTGTTGGAGCTAGTAACTCAATACGGTCTCCATTGACCTCAAGGATCGTGACTTCACTTTCAACGCCAACGGCTTCACTTACGTATCGATCAATCAATGTTCCACCAAGAACATTCACATAAAAATTTATGCTACTTTCCATATCGCGGACAGCAATCCCGATATGATCTATTTTTTTCTCCATGGTACCTCCTGTATATACGGTAAAGATTCGTTTATTTTAACATAAAAAGTTTGTTTCCTTAGGTGATGGCTAGGCGAAGTTTATAAAAGCATAGCAAGAAGGTACCGGACATACTGGAGAAATAGTCAATAATCACCTGCCGAACGTTGTCGTGCTTCCCGTTCGGGATAATCTATATTTTTTATGTTAATATCAACTATAAGAATCATTTATTTATATAAAAAGATGGGGTGGAATGTTTGGAACCAAATACTCAAATGTCCCATAAGACGGAACTAACTACTAAAAAAGAAGGAAGTTTGCGAAATCTATTTTATGGGATCGGGCTATTTATCTTTGCGGGATTAGCTTTAACACTTGTAACAAATCCAATAGCTTCGTATAAAGCAAAAGAGTTTTTACTATTTATAGTAGGAAGTGCGGTTCTCTATTTTTTATTAGTGAGTGTCTACTTTATTGGGGGATTATGGAGAAAGGTATTTTATATAAGTTGCCTTCTACTTTTTGGTTTTAGTTTATTTATGATTTTTTATCTCGCAACTCATGGGACAGCGCATTAATTTTCTTTTTTCAATGACCTAGGCTCTATTACAAAAGTATGTTGATTTCCGCTCCATGCGCTTGCTTTCCGCGGGGCGTGCGGTGAGCCTCCTCGTCGCTTCGCTTCTGCGGGGTCTCACCTGTCCCGCTGCTCCCGCAGGAGTCAAGCGCCTTCCGCTTCAATCAACGCTTAGCAAAATTAACTACCCCTTTAACAGAGCTCTGTCTTAAATAATAAAGAAAAAGACTAGGAACTTTTCTAAGATTCCTAGTCTTTTTCTTTATTCTTTCTATATTATTAGGCGGTTTTCGGAATCTTTACTTCTTTTCCTTCTTTGCGCAATTCTTTGTATTCTGCTGCAGCTGTGAACACGACGTCGGTAGAAGAGTTGAGAGCTGTTTCAAAGGAATCTTGTAGGACACCGATGATAAAGCCGACTCCAACAATCTGCATCGCTACTTCATTCGGGATTCCAAATAAGCTGCTTGCTAGGGGAATCAATAATAGAGATCCACCAGCTACCCCTGAAGCACCGCATGCACTTACCGCAGCCAACACACTTAGAAGAATCGCTGTCGGAATATCCACTTGAATACCTAATGTATGAACCGCTGCAAGTGTCAAAACAGAAATCGTAACTGCCGCCCCAGCCATATTAATGGTTGCGCCGAGTGGAATTGATACAGAATAAGAATCTTTGTTTAAACCAAGCTTCTCACATAATCTCATATTGACAGGAATGTTTGCTGCTGAGCTTCGTGTAAAGAAGGCGGTAATTCCACTTTCTTTAATTGCTGTAAATACGAGTGGATATGGATTTCGGCGTACCGTTGCAAATACTAGGATTGGATTTACAACAAGGGCCACAAACAGCATACATCCAATTAGAACCGCAAGTAATTTTCCGTAGCCTAGCAAAGACTCAAGTCCATTTGTCGTGATGGATTCGATGACAAGACCCATGATCCCAAATGGAGCAAATTTTATCACCCATGTAACCATTTTTGATATCGCTTCGGAAAAGCTGGAAATTAAAGTCTTTGTTGACTCAGGAGCATTTCTTAGTGCAACTCCAAGAAGAATTGCCCATGCTAAAATTCCGATATAATTCGCGTTCCCAATCGCACTCACTGGGTTATCAACAACATTTAACAATAACGTTTTTAAAACTTCTACAACTCCGCCTGGAGCAGCCAAACCCTCAGCACCTGTTGCAAGAGTTAAGCTAACAGGAAAGAGGAAGCTTGCAACAACAGCTACAAGCCCTGCTAAAAAAGTACCTGATAGGTAAAGGGCAATCACTGTTTTCATATTAGTTTTCTGACCACTTTTGTGTTGAACAATGGCCGCCATGACTAAGAAGAAGACTAATACCGGGGCAATTCCTTTTAAAGCTCCGACAAATAAGGATCCTAAAATGACAACCGGCTTTCCTACTTCTGGAGCCAAAACAGCCAAGAGAATCCCAACCACCAAACCTACAACGATTTGTTTGACCAGACTCAATTGATTCCACATTTTCCATAGACTCTTCATAAATACTCCCCCAAAGTTTCTTAATAATTTTATTTGTGAATATAGGGCATTCGTTGGGATGCCAAACGACTTTTCCCTTCTTTGGATGACCACCCTTGTCGTCCTCCAGGGGAATACAACTGTCTTTCTGTAATAGATTATAGGAGTTATTTCGATATTTTACAATATTATTATTTAAATAATAAAATGTTTTAATAGTTTAAATGTTCAGTTATTTATATTTAAATAAACTCATTGGATAAATGAGCTATATTCTATAAGAGTAAATATAGAAAAACTAACAGCAGGGACTCCAAAGCCTTCGCTCGCACATATAAAAACGAGGGCAGTGTGGCCTGTCCCTCGTTTCTCCCCTTAGCCTCTATAGCTTAGTGGTCTTGAATAGCGTAACGAAACTTGCTTTTCATTTGTCTCGGTCCATGTCGTCTTTTCCTCGTGGAATACAAACTTTCTTGCTTCATAAAAGGGAATTCCTCGTTGATTGCCCTTTTGAACGGATACCCATTGCTCTGTTGCTCCCTGAACCAACTGCTGTTGGGAGAGCGCCTCAAGAAGCCTTCTTCCGATCCCTCGATATCGATAGCTTTCATCAACATAAAGGACAAAAACCTCCCCAACATGTGGGCCAGTCATTCCACCTCCAATGACTCCGACCACTTCGGAGTTGACTAGCGCTACATGTGAATAGGCCCCTGACGTTATATCCTTACACACGCGATCAAGATTGTACCAAAATTCAACATTTTTCTTTTGATATTCATCGCTTAGTAACCCTTCAACTGTTTGTTTCCAACCAGTACTACAAATTGTCGCAATCGCCTCTGCATGCTTGAGATCAGGCTTAACAATCGTTATATTCAATTCTTCCACCTCTATTTATATGTAAAAAATTCACCCCACCTCGCAGAGAACGAGGAAGCACTAGAACCGTCCCCTTTCTAGTAACTGATTTAATCTGTTTAGGTGGAAGGTATAGTCTACAATCGATGAGGTGATGATCATCAACCGCAGTTTTTGCTCTTTGTCTTGATGATAGACCTCGAGGACTTGGTCGAAAAATTCCCCACTATTTTTTAGTACCTCGTCGTCCCCATGTTGTTCCTTCACTTTTCCTTGATATTTTAATAATAGGTATTCATGATAATTAACTAATTCTTCGATATGTTCATCAAAGAGCTGGTTATCTTCCTTATTCGTTCTGCTTTGAAAATAGTGCTCTTCAATATTTTCTAAAAGTTGTTCCCCCTCTTGCAAGGTTTTCAACATTTGCTTAAAGATGACTACTTCTCTTGCATGCATTTCGTTGACTTTCCCTAACTTTCCTAGCTTCCCACGTTCTTCATCAAACATCTGGTATTGGTTTTCTAATTTCACGATGTCCTTTTTCAATTTTTTACTCTGATCTTGAAATGATGTTTCTGTCATTTCATTTGATACCGCTGTCCTTAGCAGTAAGGACAGGCTTTGGAAGGTCGCTCGAACACTTTCAAGATATTTTTCTTTGTACTTTGGTGGCAGAATGGTTAGGTTTACAATCATCGCAGAGCCGGTACCCACCATGATAATCAAAAAGCGATTTAAGGTAAAAAGAAAATCCTCATTCCCTGGCGCACTCATTATGGCTAACACAGTAACCAGTGTCGTCGGAATCGTATTTTCCATTTTTATTTTTAGGCTTAGGGAGATGACGAGAATGATCACGAGACCAATCGTAATCGGGTTGTCTCCTAAAAAGGTAATCGCGAAAAGGGCAACAGCTGCCCCGAGTGTATTGGTCATCACTTGATCTAGCATCTGTTTCCATGTTCGGTAAATCGAAGGTTGAATCGTCAGGGTTGCCGCTAGCGCTGCAAAAATGGCTGGCTCCAATTGAAAGGCCGAGCATAAATACAAAGCCATCGTGACCGCAATCCCCGTTTTTAGAATTCGTGGACCTATGTTCACTTTTAACCTCCTCATTTTAAGTCTCATTAATAATATGAAAATAAAACTTCTAGATAATATGTAGTCAGCATTCATCCTAATTATAAAATACTTTGTCTCTTTAGTTAAACACATCTAAGATAAGGAGAGGCAATATTCTGTTCCTTGCATTAAAAATAGCTCAGTTTAGTTAACCGAGGTCAGAGTAGACAAACTCGTAAAAAATCTAGCTTGCCTATAGTCTTTTTTATTTTGACTTGAGGTAAAAAGGGGCTGTTGATTTCCGTTCCAGGCGCTTCGCTTTCCGCGGGGCTGGCGGTGAGCCTCCTCGTCGCTAATGCTCCTGTGGGGTCTCACCTGTCCAGCTAATCCCGGTCGAGTAAGCGGGAACTTGTTTTCTAGTATAGATATTAAGTTCCTCACTCCTCACAGAACCGTGCGTGCGGTACTATCGCACACGGCTCTTCCTATCATCATTCACAGAATATAGTTAATATTTTTCTTCAAATCATATATGTTTACTTTAATTCTGGGTCTAGGCAACGGATATTTACTAAGGAATAAATTAAATTTATCCCAACTGAACGATTTCCTTTGGCTTCTTCTATTCATCCATTTGAACAATATCCGCTTAATGCTGTCTAAGAAGTTCGCCACTTCCTGTAAATTGTCCGTGATACAGTAGTAGTTATAGTAACCTTTGAGGGACCGATTCAACCTAACCATAATATCTCTAATG
>NZ_FOBW01000033.1 GCF_900109925.1 Mesobacillus persicus
TGGTTAGTCGAATCAATCGGGTAGTTACAGTCAGTTTATCCGTTAGGATATTACTGACTGTTCGTACGCGATAAAGAGTGATTAGCTCATAAAATAAAACGTTGGCTCATGTTCTCTATTTAATAGAAGAAACATAATAAATATTGTTTGTTGACGCTTGTTTGTTTAGTTTTCAAAGAGCAATTTTTTTATCCATCGCCTCAGAAGCGACAAATATTATCTTAACATAACAATCCGCATGATGCAATAGTAATTATTAGCAATTACTAAAAAATGAATTACTGGTTATCTGTCGTTTATTTTAACGACGAACTAATAATATACAACAGATAAATCTTTTCGTCAATCACTTTTCAAAGAAAATAATTAAGAAACGATTTGAAATGCCGTACCGCCGAAGCAGCTAAATAAGAATAACACTTTCGAATACTCGAGGCAATAGAAATATTTTACAATAATAATATTATCTCAAATAATAAGTTTCATAGAAGGTTCCTGATATTTGAAGCTCTAACCTTCCCACCTCTTCTCTCTAAAGACAAACAAAGGACTACGCAAAAGCGAAGTCCTCTAAATAAGCTAGATTTGAAACTGATTTTGATACATGTCATAGTAAAAGCCTTTTTTCATTAACAATTCGTCATGTGTTCCGGATTCTTTGATCTCCCCATGTTGAATCACTAAAATTTTATCTGCATTTTCAATTGTTTTTAGGCGGTGGGCAATCACGAAGCTGGTCCGTCCCTCCATTAATTTACTCATGCCTTTTTGAATTTCGATTTCTGTTCTAGTATCAATACTCGATGTCGCTTCATCCAGTATTAATAGATCTGAATCTGCTAAAATTGCCCTGGCGATAGCAAGTAATTGTCGTTGTCCTTGACTTAAGTTTGAGCCTCCAGAAGTAAGCGATGTTTGATAACTCTTTGGCAAATGCTTTATAAAGTTATGTGCCGAAGCAAGCTGTGCTGCTGCGATGACTTCCTCATCCGTTGCATCTAACCGACCATAGCGTATATTCTCCATGATAGTTCCTGAAAATAAGAATGTATCTTGCAAAACGACACCAATCTTTTTCCGCAACTCACTAAGTTTATAATCGCGAATATTGTGCCCATCGATGGTAATTTTACCGGCGCTCACATCATAAAACCTCATCATTAAATTGATAATGGTTGTTTTCCCTGAACCTGTTGGACCTACCAAAGCAATCGTCTCGCCAGCTTTTGCTTGGAAGTTGATATTTTTTAAGATTGGTTTCCCCTCTTCATAATGAAAGTGAACATGTGAAAACTCAACATTCCCTCTAAAGCGGTCAACTGTTCTTGCATTCTTTTTATCTATTACATCAGGGGCTTCGTCCATTACCTCAAATACTCGCTCAGCCCCCGCTATTGCAGACTGAAACATATTTAGCAAGCTTGAAAGCTGGTTGATTGGTCGGAAAAACTGCCTAGAATAGGTAACAAACGCAGCAATGATTCCCACAGTGGCCATTCCTTGCACAGTCATCACCGCTCCTACTGCAATCACCAATGCAAGGCCTAGATTATTGATAAAGTTATTAACCGGACCCAGAAAGCCCGACACTGTATCAGCAGCGGTAGCGGATGAACGTAATCGCTCATTAACCCCTGAAAACTTTGTGAAAATCTTCTCCTCTTGGCCAAAAAGCGTAATGACTTCATTGCCAGAGATCGCTTCCTCTATAAATCCATTTAATTCGCCCAAATCCCGCTGGCGTTTAATAAAATTACTACTACTATAGGTGATGATTTTTTTCGTTGTATAAATCATTAATGGAATAATTAGCAAGGTAACGATGGCAAGCATCCAGTTGAGCGAAAACATTGCAATCGCAACACCAGTAACCATTAGAACAGAAGAAAAGATTTGTATCACACTTTGGCTAAGGGCATTATTCAAACTATCAAGATCATTCGTTACCCGGCTCATTAAGTCCCCATGCGAACGTTTATCAAAGAATTTCAATGATAGAGTAAGGAATTTATTAAATAAATCCTGTCTTAACTTTTGAATTGTTAACAATGATACCCTTACCATCATGTACGTTTGGAGCCAAGTAAATAGCGCCGCCGCAATATACACCGCTCCTAAAACAAACAAGAAGCGAATGGTTCCATCGACATCCTTGGGAATTATATATTCATCGATGATCATACCAATTAAATAAGGCGCTGCTAGGCTTAATAGTGTAGAGATCAAAACAAAGAGAATCGAAGCAATCAGTGGGGCCTTTTGTTTCTCCATGTATCGCCAAATTCGTTTCACTGTGCCTTTTGGGTCCTTCGCTTTTACAACAGGTCCACCAAACCCTCTTGGGCCACGGGCTCGTCCCATTAGATTGGCAGCAGATGGTGTAGATGTTTTGCTCATCGAGATTTCACCTTCATTCCAGTTTGAGTGGCATAAATATCCTGATAGACTTTGCTTTTCGTGAGCAACTCTCCATGTGTTCCAATGGATTCAATCTCCCCGTCCTCCATTACAATGATTCGATCCGCATCAATGATAGATGATATTTTTGAAGAGATAATAAACAGTGTTGTATTAGAATGAGCTTGTTTCAATGCCCGCTGAACAGAGGACTCTGAGATTGCGTCAACGGCTGAAGTAGAGTCATCTAAAATTAAAATCTTTGGTTTCCTAATAAATGCTCGCGCTATCGATAAACGTTGCTTTTGTCCACCAGACAAATTCGTTGCCCCTTGTGACAGTGAGTGAGAAAAACCATCGTCAAATCGGTGAATAAATTCACTTGCCACCGCCGCCTCAGCCGCGTCCTCCATCTCTGAAATCGTTGCGTCGTCTTTACCAAAGCGGAAGTTATCCTCAATGCTTCCCGTAAATAAAAGGGCTTTTTGTGGTACAAATCCTATTGCTGAGCGGAGGTCCTCTAGAGAATAATTCTTGATATCGACTCCATCAATAAGAACACTTCCAGAATCAGGATCATAAAGACGAGGAATGAGTTTAACAAGAGTTGATTTCCCACTCCCAGTAGAACCGATTATACCAATCGTCTCGCCAGCCTTCGCCTGAAAAGAAATGTTCTTAAGTAAAGATTCACCATTTTTATGATAGCTAAAGTGGACTTGATTGAACTCCACTTCCCCTTGAATGTTCGATTTGGTCATTGGCTGGTCTGGTCCTGTAATATCTATATTGGTTTCAAGAACTTGATTGATTCGGCCAGCCGAAGGAAACGCGCGTGTGATCTGCATCAATACATGACTACTACTCATTAACCCATTCATCATAATGTTTAAGTAGTTGATAAACGCTAAAATCACACCAACCTGTATGGTTCCTTCACTTACTTTAATCACTCCCATCCACAGACCAGCCACTACCCCAAGATTCACCACAAACATCGTGATGGGCATAAGAGTAAAAATGACTTGTTCTGCAGACAAATTACGTTTTGTTAAGGCTTGATTCACGCTCTGAAAACGTTCTGTTTCATGGTCCCCTCGATCAAAAGCTTTAATCACTCGGATACCGGCTAATGTTTCCTGCAACTTTGTATTCACCTGATCCATTGCTTTTTGAACCTTCGCAAAAAGTTTACCTGACTTAAAGGAGAAATAATAGATAAACACGATGAGAATCGGAATCGTGACGAGTAAAACTGGAAATAGTTCTGGCGCGGTCAACCATACGATAACGACAGACCCGATAAACAGAAGCGGTCCTCGTACAAACACGCGCAAGGTCATCATTAACGCCTGTTGTATAGAAGCGAGATCATTTGTCACAATCGTGATTAATTTTCCGGCGCCAAATGCATCTGTATTTTGATTTGAAAACGACTCCGTTTTGCGAAAAACATCCCGACGAATATCTGATGCGAAATAAACAGCTGCCTTCGTGGCATAAATCGAACTGCCAATTCCCCCAATCAAACCAATGACAGCACTCAGCAGCATCAAAAGCCCCAACTTTATCACATAAGCATTATCTTCATTCGCAATTCCAATATCAATAATCATTTGCATAATCGTGGGCTGTAACAAATCCATCGCTACTTCAATGCACATAAAGAACGGTCCTAAAAAGGCAAAAAGAGTGTAGGGTTTGATGTATTTTAGTAATTTCTGCATGGATTTCATAGTTTTCTCCTAACCTTGCTGCAAATTGTCCATGTTTACTAAAAATCCGGACATAAGAAAAATTTTACCACGAAAAAACAGTTTAGTAATCGCGTGGCTCTAGTTTTTTACCGAACAAGAAAACTAGCCTCATAGAAGACTAGTCAAAGGTAAGGGATTATTTATCGTTATCGTCTTTCCCCAGAGAAAAACCAGAGAATAGCCTTCCTCCATGAGACTCAAGAACCTCATCAACCAATTTAATGATGTTCACTTTCTCACCCGTCCGATAATAATCATCAAAAGCTGCAACAAAACGAACGGCAAATTCCTCATCGTACGAACTTAGTGAGCGAAACACCCATTTTGATGTACCAATCCAGTTTCGATTTGTCCTCAAGACAAATTCACTTACAAGAGCTGCTAGTTCATTTGCGATGAAAATTTCCTCAGCACGATTGCTACTACCAATAAAGTCGTCCAAAAGATCGGTGATAAAATAACGTTTCGTATTTATTGTTTCCTGCGACCATTCTTTTGGACCTTGTTCAAGTAGTTTCTTTGCCTCTTCTTTTATCGAGAGAAGACTTCCGTCGTCTTTTAGTACGATTCCTTCGGCAACCATTCTGGGCATAGATGGTCGCGCTCTTTCATAATCACTTTGAAAAAAATCCTTATACGAGGTTAGATTATGAACAAATACCTCGATTGGCCATTTGGAGAATAGAACTGACTCTCTATAGGATGAACTCATATTTTTATCAAAAATAACAACATCTAAGTCGGACGTTTCCGTTTCTTCCCCACGGACAACACTGCCTGCTAGGATTGCCGATTGGCAAGATGGAAAATGGCTATCAACAAACTTTCTTGCTGTTTCAATTGGATTGCTTTTTAATTTCCCCATTACTTTCACCTCTGAGAAGTCTCCGTGACCTTTTTGGGTAGTAGATTCCCTTCCCTATCCTAAACGACCTTTGCGTAAATACAAGTATCTCTTAACTCACTTTTATCAACAGACCAATCATCGTTTCTCAAAATCCCTTCCAAGGTAAAACCTAATCTTTCTGGGATTGCTCTGCTTTTCTGGTTCTTTACATCACAGCGAATTTCTAGTCTTCTCGCCTGGAGTTCCCGAAACGCAAAATCCGAAATCCCTTGCACCGCTTCTGTCATATATCCCTTTCCACTAAAACGGCTATCAATCCAATAACCGATTTCCAATTTCGGTACCGACCAATCAATTCGATGCAAACCGGATGAAGCCACTAAATCTCCTGTTTCTTTTAGAAAAACTAATAATCTCAAATCCTCTCTTTTTAGAAAGTTAATATGAGCTTGCCTAATATTTGATTCAACATCCTGCTCCGATTGTTCGCTTTGTGCAAAAGGCATCCACGGCTTTAATTCTTCGATAGAGGCTTTTATCGCTTCATAAACCACCTTGCCATCTCCCGGCCTAGGCATACGGATGACTAGACGGTCCGTTGAAAACTCTTCTGGAAATTCTCTTAACAAAGGATCCATTTTCCCATCTCCCAAACTACCAATATTTTCTGGTTTTTTGTTAGATAATACTCCTATCCCCTTACAAAATCAAGTGAATCATGGCTTTATGTATTTTTACCGAAAATCCCACTATGCGCATTACCGATTTATATTTGTTAAAATCCTCGGAATTCCCTCTAAATCATCAATGATATAATCCGCCTCCACATTGTCCCAATGTGCATTTCTTTTCCAAATACCTTTCATTCCAATTCTTTGTGCTGCTTTTATATCATTGTGTGGATGATCGCCAACAAATACACTTTCTGTAGGCAACACGGTTAGGATTTCTAATGCCTTTTCAAAAATTTGTGGTTCAGGTTTTTTCATTCCTATCGATTCAGATATGAGGATTGTTTTAAAGTATTTCTCAATCCCCAATGACTTGATATTTTCCATTTGAAACGGATCTTTCCCATTGGTAATGATACCAAGAGCAAAGTTCTTTTCCACCAAAGCATCTAACATATTGATAAGATTAGCGAATGGTATACAATTGTATTTAAACTGATTCACATAATCTTCAAGCAAATCTTCAGGAGATAAACCCGTAATCATAAACTCTTGAACGAACTGTTGGTAAACAATGTCCTTCCAGACATAACCGTTCTGATCAAGCCCGATAAAACGATTTATGTATTGTTCTTTTGGGATATGGCAGACCCATTTGTTTAATCGATTGTATTGATTACTGATGAACTTGAGGACGGATGCCTCTCGATCTAACAATGTACCGTCTAAATCGAATAAGACCGCCTTAATCATGATAACAACCCCCAAACTACAGTTTTCTAGAGACCCTTTTTAGCTTTGATTATAAGGAAAGAAGGTCTCCGCCTCTCATTCACTAGTTTAGGCATCTGTTCTAATCCGGCAGGAGTTGACTGTGGTTCTAATATATTTTTTATATTAAGACCATTAATGATCAATGTATTAACTAAAGTGGAGATGGTTCGATGGTATTTAATCACCCCATCAATATGCCATCTTTGTTTCCTCTGACCTTCTTCTTGGTAGTTGTCGAATGCCCAGTGTAATTTATTGCCTTCTTCATCTTTAACCCAATTATCCATGTCTTTTCGTGCGGTTACGATTGGGTGCTCCGTAGAAAAGATGAATTCACCATCCTTAGCTAATAATTTCGTGATAGTTTTAATTAAATTTGAGTAATCCTTTATGTAATGAATCGCTAGTGAACTGACAATCACATGAAATGTTTGGTTTGATAAGTCTAGGTCCTCGATTGGAGAACAGAGGTATTCGATCTTTTCATGGTTATTTTCTTGTTTGGCTAGTTCTAGCATCTTCTTTGAAATATCTACTCCCAAAACCTTTGAGGCACCTCGGTCGACACAATAACTTGCGAACTGGCCGTTGCCGCAGCCTAAATCCAATACCGATTTCCCCTCGAGCGAGGGCATTAAAGATTTTATTGCTGGTTGCTCAATAAAATCGTTGTAGGTAGTGCCACTCTTACGTACAGCTGTATATTCTTTGAAAAAAACTTCATCATCGTAAATATTTTGTTTCAACTTTAACACCCACTTTCGTTCGTTCTAATTGGATTTTTTTATTCTGTCCCATATAAGTATTCAATGACGGTTGGAAACCGCTGCGCCCAATGGTTCCCGTTATGAGCACCGCCTTCGACCACGGTAAAATGTAAATTTGACACCTTCTCCTTCAACAGCCCTTGCACCCAAAGATTGCATTGAAGGTAAGCCTCGCTACTCATCCTTCCTGTGTCTTCATTCGTACCTATGTCTATATACACTTTTTCAAGAGAATCTAATTGTGTTGACTCGATATTCTCTTTTAACTTTTCTTCATTAAACCAAAAGGCCGAGGACATACAAGCGATTTTCTTAAACACATGTGGATATGTACATGCCGCAAATAAGGTAATTAATCCCCCCATTGATGTCCCTGCCATGGCTGTATTCTCTTTGTCTGTTCGATACTTCTGGTCAATCATTGGTTTTAGTTCTTTAACAATGTAGTCGATATATTTTTCACCTTGTCCCCCAACAATCCCCTTTATTCCATCAATTCTTTCTCTGATAAAATCATTTTCCCACGGCCCATATTCTTCAAGACGCCCAAAGCTGTTAGCACAATCAATCCCGACAACGATAATTTCAACGTCACTTTTATCTAAAAAATCACCGATCTTCATGCTTTCTCCTTGCTTATTGTCCTCCTCATTGTAAAGATACTGACCATCGTGCATATACAAAACCGGGTATCGTTTTTGGCTACGGTCATAACTAGCAGGTAAATACACTCGAATCATTCGTTCACTATTAAACGGGGTCAGATTTACCTTAAAATAATCAAACAAGACAACCATCCCTCCTATTAAAAAAGCCATTACGGTAGTCTAATCATGAATACACTCCAATTCGACGAAACCAACCAAATCTCCTTGTCAGTTAGTCCCCTATCTAGCACCGTGTACTGTTTTTAGAAAAAAAGGAATTTCGTTCATACTTCTCCAATACTTGTACATATTAACAACGATACTAATTGAAAGTGAGTGTGATAAACAGTGTCTAAACAAGGAAGGCAAAGAAACAATCAAACAAGAGAGCAGATTGAGAAACAAGACCATCGCAACGATATTGAATTAGGGAATGAATTTACTATTGGGAATACAAAATCCCACAGTCAGAAAAAAAGTGGCCGTCAAGTGAATAAAAAATAACCTCAACCCGAGGTTATTTTTTATTCACTTTTGTCTACCAAAGTATCATTAATTTGCGTGATGACTGTCCCCTTAGGTAGTCGCGAACATAACTCTTCAACTGTCGAGTATTTCTCTTCATTAGAAAAAAGATAAAATCCTGCTCCATCATGGAAAATCATGATGAAAGTCGTATCTCCTTCGACTTTAAACACAGGAATAGACCGCTCTTTTTTTCTCCCCCATTCCTTAACACTCTCTAATCGAAAAGCTATATTGTCCGAGTATGAAATTGCATAAAATTCATTCTGTGCTGGAAGCCAAAAGGTTTCCTCTACTAATAATTTTAGTGACAATGAATCGATAACCTCGACAACAAAACAAGGTGGATGATATTGGTGCTTCTTAAACAAAGTATAATACGTTCGTGTTTCTTCAAGGTGAAAAAATCGATAATCCATTTTGTTTTCTTGCAGGAAAGTGATAAATTCCTCCACCTGATCATCGTAAGGAATAAAGGTAAGGTACAGAGGATATTGATTTTGTGCCATTAGAAAATCAAGCAAATAACTTTTGTTCGAGTCCACATAATCGCCTTCAGTACCTTCACCAATAAAATAAATCGAGTTTAATTCTCCTTCTACTTTTGTATAATGGCCCAAGTCATCGAAAAATTTCTCGGTGATTTTTTCTTCTTGAATCCATATTTCCGCCATTTTTTACTCCTCTACATTAGACGTATGTATGTAGCTAGTATTCACACTTCCTTTTTAGCTAGTACAAATTTTATATGTAGCATTATTACTTTTTTAGCTTTACTATTTTTGTAAGATAAACAAGGATTATTGCCTTTCATGTTGAATCTTTAAGGAAGAAAATAAAGGAGGCTTACACGAATAGATGAGTCATTTTATATCGCATGTTGCAACATTAGAAATACCTGTAGGTAATTTGGAAAAGTCGATTGAATTTTATATTGATGTCCTTGGGGTCGAGCTTGAATTTAAAGGTGAAAAGAATGCGATGCTAACCTTTAAGAAAAAAGGCGTTCCTACCTTCTATTTAGTAGAAACCGAGGAAACCCAACGTACGTCTTTTAAGAATACAAATAATGACATCGTTCATAGCATCATTGATTTTTATACTCCAGAATTAAAAGAGTTTTATCAGTGGCTCAAGGAAAAGAACATCGAAGTTGGACCGCTAAATATTCAACCAGAAAACGGGTATGGCGGTTTTGGCTTTAAGGATCCCGATGGAAACCTATTAGCTGCTACCAATGTGTTACACGAAGGCCAATAATGGATAAGAAAAATCCACATTTTAAGTGGATTTTTTCATTCAACGAATATGTAACTCCCGAGACTCCATTGGCTTGGAAATGGCAGATAATTAAAACCTACTCCTACTCGACTATTATTTATAATCAGAACTCAATATAGAAAGGATGCAGCTCTTCATTTAAGCAATACTCTATTCGTTGCTTGAAGTTTTTCCAAGTGACCATTTCTAATGCTTCTTCTACTGGAAAATAACCGACTTCAAGACTCTCGGAACTAGTAGCCATTTCTCCTCCGACAGGAACGGCTAAAAATAAGCTGTTGCAAATCGACTGATTTACGTTTTGAACGATTCCGCAAAACTTTGTTACTTCGATATCGATTCCAGTCTCTTCCTTTGTTTCTCGAATCGCAGCCTCCTTCAAAGATTCCCCTACTTCCACCTGTCCACCAGGCATTTCCATCCTCGTTTTGGTCCTTTTATTAACAGAATTTCTTTGTTAGCATTTAAAACAATGGTTGCTGCTGACAAGATATGTTTGGGTGGTGTAATCATCATTTATCTCCGTTTCTATTACTATTCATTGGCTAATTATTCATCTAATCTTATTTCTTCTACACAAAAAGCCGAACTTCCTTCTTGAAGTACGGCTTTTCTTTCCAGTTTAAGAATGTGACCGACTTATAGTTCACATGAAGATAAATAAAAAAACCAATCCGAAGTGGATTGGTTTTTACACGCCTTAGAGGATTCGAACCTCTGACCCACGCCTTAGAAGGGCGTTGCTCTATCCAGCTGAGCTAAAGGCGCATATATGGTGGGCCTAAGTGGACTCGAACCACCGACCTCACGCTTATCAGGCGTGCGCTCTAACCAGCTGAGCTATAGGCCCTTAAAAATGGAGCGGGTGAAGGGAATCGAACCCTCATCATCAGCTTGGAAGGCTGAGGTTTTACCACTAAACTACACCCGCGAAATAATATGGAGGCGGCAACCGGATTCGAACCGGTGAATAAAGGTTTTGCAGACCTTGGCCTTACCACTTGGCTATGCCGCCAATAAAAATGGCTGGGCTAGCAGGATTCGAACCTACGAATGACGGAGTCAAAGTCCGTTGCCTTACCGCTTGGCTATAGCCCATTGAATATACTTCAAGAGTTACTTCTTTGAATTAACTTCAAGAGAAACATCGCAGACACATTTAATTGCAAATGCGTTGCTGCCTGAATTACTTCTGTAGTTAAATGTGTCGACATTAACTGTCTAACTATAGAATCTTTTTTTAAAATCCTCTGATAAATAAATGGGGCGACCGATGGGAATCGAACCCACGAGTGTCGGAACCACAATCCGATGCGTTAACCACTTCGCCACGATCGCCACAATATTGGCAGGGGTAGTAGGAATTGAACCCACACCAAAGGTTTTGGAGACCTTCGTTCTACCTTTAAACTATACCCCTAAAAATGAAATTAAAACTTTGGTTATTTTTACTTTGTAGTAAACTTTGGTGGAGGGGGACGGATTCGAACCGCCGAACCCGAAGGAGCGGATTTACAGTCCGCCGCGTTTAGCCACTTCGCTACCCCTCCAAGAAGGTGGCTCAGGACGGAATCGAACCGCCGACACATGGATTTTCAGTCCATTGCTCTACCGACTGAGCTACTGAGCCATATTAGGAAATTGTTCCGCTTAAAAGTTTGTGCGAGACCATTATTGCTCGAATAACCTCACGGTTTTTCTCGCAAGTTGCCGCAGAAGCTAAATCATAAAAGGTAGCAACTTGCTCTACCGACTGAGCTACTGAGCCATATTACATAGTATATAAAAAGTAGTTTCCTACTGAATTTTTATATGAATGGCGGTCCGGACGGGACTCGAACCCGCGACCTCCTGCGTGACAGGCAGGCATTCTAACCAACTGAACTACCGGACCAAATTATTAAAGAATAGAAATTACATTGGTTGCGGGGGCAGGATTTGAACCTGCGACCTTCGGGTTATGAGCCCGACGAGCTACCGAACTGCTCCACCCCGCGATAATATTAATTATATTGTTTTGTTTATGCTCAATGTTAGCACTGACTGTCCCGATCTCAGGAAGCAAAACCAAGATGTGGCTCGATCGGTACAACTCGCAGATTATTCAAAGGAGTAACGCTTGTTGCTCCACCCCGCGATAATAGTATATAAAATTGTTTTACCATGCTCATAGTGAGCAGTAACTGTCCGAAAGTACCGCCCCGATTTCAGTAAGCTATATCAAGGTGTGGCTCAATCGGTGCGCTGCAGAGTATTCGAAGAAGATTATTCGATCGTGCTCCACCCCGCGATAATATTATTGACAAAAAAATGGAGGAGGAAAGGGGATTCGAACCCCTGCGCGGTTTGACCCGCCTGTCGGTTTTCAAGACCGATCCCTTCAGCCGGACTTGGGTATTCCTCCGTATAAATGGACCCTGTAGGACTCGAACCTACGACCGGACGGTTATGAGCCGTCTGCTCTAACCAGCTGAGCTAAGGGTCCAATAAGTTAAAGAAAATGATAGCATTATTATCTGTCTCCATATCAGTTAGCCTATTCAAAAAACAGCTAGATGGTGACAATTCGTTATGAAAATGGAGCCTAGCGGGATCGAACCGCTGACCTCCTGCGTGCAAGGCAGGCGCTCTCCCAGCTGAGCTAAGGCCCCATATTATAAGTTAAAATACGACTGGTCGGGAAGACAGGATTCGAACCTGCGACCCCTTGGTCCCAAACCAAGTGCTCTACCAAGCTGAGCTACTTCCCGTGTATAAATGGCGCGCCCGAGAGGAGTCGAACCCCTAACCTTTTGATCCGTAGTCAAACGCTCTATCCAATTGAGCTACGGGCGCATATATAAAAAATCTTGTTTCAAAGAAGTTATTGGTGCGGGTGAAGGGAGTCGAACCCCCACGCCTTGCGGCGCTAGATCCTAAGTCTAGTGCGTCTGCCAATTCCGCCACACCCGCATATATATAATTTTTTTCGCTATTGCGAAAAAAATATGGTGAGCCATGAAGGACTCGAACCTTCGACCCTCTGATTAAAAGTCAGATGCTCTACCAACTGAGCTAATGGCTCTAAATGTTAAAATTACATGGAACTATCTAAAGGTTTTCGCTGGTAGCGCTTCTACGATGCTCGAAAGACCTTACGGTCTTCCTCGCAGATTGCCTAAGAAGCAATTCAGCGAAGTGAGCAATCTGCTCTACCAACTGAGCTAATGGCTCTAAATATTTATCATAATTAATACCAAATATATGGTGCCGGCCAGAGGACTTGAACCCCCAACCTACTGATTACAAGTCAGTTGCTCTACCAATTGAGCTAGGCCGGCATTATAAAAAATTTTCTTTGCTACCCGAAAAAAATATGGTGGAGGATGACGGGATCGAACCGCCGACCCTCTGCTTGTAAGGCAGATGCTCTCCCAGCTGAGCTAATCCTCCATTGTTATAGGTAATTCCCTTTCGTTAAACAAAAGAAGTAAGGAAGGGTTTTTTCGCTTTCTCGAAAAAACATTGGTGACCCCTACGGGATTCGAACCCGTGTTACCGCCGTGAAAGGGCGGTGTCTTAACCGCTTGACCAAGGGGCCAATATATGGCTTTTTTTAAAATGAGACAAAATAAATACCCCGATAAGGGGTTGCCTGGCAACGTCCTACTCTCACAGGGGGAAACCCCCAACTACCATCGGCGCTGAGAAGCTTAACTTCCGTGTTCGGCATGGGAACGGGTGTGACCTTCTCGCTATCGCCACCAGACTATGTAATTAAGGAAAGTTCTTTTGCTTGCGCAAAAGGGGTTGTTCCCTCAAAACTAGATAATGTAATCAGAAGGTAAAGTCATTCATATCTTCCTTAACTTTATAAGGTTAAGTCCTCGATCGATTAGTATCAGTCAGCTCCACACGT
>NZ_FOBW01000031.1 GCF_900109925.1 Mesobacillus persicus
ACAACCTCATTTCCTTTTTTTCATTTTGCGCCGAGAAGTGTATGGAATAATTTTGAATATATTCAAATCAATTACATCTATGCAAGACTAGTGGGATGGTGCCAGGCACCATCCAGGATTTGGATATAAACGGTACACAGGGAGGAGGGGCACTCATGGATGTATTGATGGACAGTTTGAAGGTGATTGGGCGAATTGTTACGATTTTGCCTTTTTTATTGTTTATTGGACTGTATATGGGCAAACGTTCCATAGGTGAACTCCCTGTTTTTGATTTCTTGGTCGTTCTTGTCCTTGGCTCGGTTGTCGGTGCCGATATTGCTGACCCGGAAATCGATCATATCCATACAGTGGTGGCGATGATTGCCATTGCTGTCTTGCAGAAGTTGATTATTTACTGCAAGCTGCGCTATCGCAAATTTGGTCACCTCGTCACCTTTGAACCGACCGTTGTCGTATACAAGGGAGAATTTTTAATAAAAAACTTAAAAAAGATCAATTACTCGATTGATAATGTTCTGCAAATGTTGAGAGAAAAGGATGTTTTCCAATTAAAAGATGTAGAGATGGCGATTGTCGAAGCGAACGGAAGAATATCCGTCAGTTTAGCTCCTGAAAGAAAAACAGTTACCCTTTCAGATATGAACATCACCCCCAAAGAACCTAACTACGAGATTCCACTTATTTTAGATGGGGAAATCCAGGAAGAAGCTCTGCAAAGGTTGAATAAAAATCTCGCCTGGCTTCAAGAAGAGTTGACAGCAAAGCAAGTGAAAGACAAATCTACTGTATTTTATGCAGGTGTTAATTCGAAAGGGGATTTAAACCTGACCATCAAAGGTCAATTGAAATCAGGAGTTCCGCCGATTTTTCACTGAGGTGAGGGAAGTGAACTTCAATACACGTTGTAAAGTAAGGTTAGGTTTCGTTTCGTAACACCAAAGGGTCGGTTGGCTGAACTCGAAGGGGTGATTAAGGAGTGGATATTCTTATCGACAGCATCAAGGTAATCGGACGGATTGTCACAGTGCTTCCATTAATGCTTTTGATTGGATTATATATGGGTAAACGATCAATCGGGGAGCTGCCAGTTTTTGATGTCCTTGTGATTCTCGTTTTAGGAACCGTCGTTGGGGCGGATATAGCCGATCCAAAAATTGAGCATATTCCCACTTTCGTAGCGGTTATTGCCATTGGCCTCCTACATCGGTTTATTACCTTTTTGAAGATTAAAAACAGAAGAATTGGTCACCTCCTCACCTTTGAACCAACTGTCGTCATCTATAAAGGGGAGTTTCTTTCCGGTGCGATGAAAAAAATCAACTACTCGATCGATAATGTCTTACAGATGCTCCGGGAAAAAGATGTGTTCCAGCTTAGCGATGTAGAACTAGGGATTATCGAAGCTAGTGGCAGACTATCTGTGAGCTTAAAACCAGACAACCAACCAGTGACCACGGGAGATTTAAAGATACATACAAGTGAGTCTGAATATGAAATTCCATTGATTTTGGACGGTCAAATTGAACTGAAAGCACTAAAAAGCCTGAACAAAAGCGAAGATTGGCTTCATAACGAAATCACCGCAAACCAGGTGAAAGACCCAACCACTGTTTTTTATGCCAGTTTCAATCCTATCAACGGAAAATGGCACATCACAAAAAAACATCAGGAAGAAAAACACCCCCCACCAATTTTCCATTGATGGAAGCGTAATGTAAGGTGCCTGGCACCTTGCATTTTTTGGTAACAGAAACAACAATAAATGCACAACGGTAGGTTAACTTATAAGTTTATGTCATTTAAATAATTAAAAGGAACCAAGGCAGACTTGGTTCCTTTTAAATTATTTACATTCAATGAAAAAACTTATTGCTCTGGAAACAGGATCTTAAATACTATCTACTTCTCCATCAACCACTCTGTAACAATATCCGCCTGCTCTTCTGTTAGTGTGTCCCCAGGCATCATGCCCACTCCATCCATGATGAGTGTCTTTACTTCTTCAGCAGTAAATTTGCTGGCCATATTGGTTACAGCTGGGCCGGCAGCTCCTTGTAGGTTTGAGCCGTGGCAAGCCAAACAGGCTTGTTCATAGAGTACTTCTGGATCAGATGAAGCTACTTCTGAATTATTTGAACCGCATCCTGTTAAAAATAGTAAGGATAACGCTGTAATTACAGTAAATCTTTTCATTATGTCCCCTCCATTAATATGAATATCCTCTACTGTTCACGTAATCTACTTGTCGATGTATTAATAGGAATAGAGCTTTGTTTGGCCCCTCCGTTTTATTAATAGAGAAGTAGACTGTTTAGAATCGAGAATATAAACTGCTACTATGATTATAAAGTGATATAAGAGGATAATCGGATTGGAAACATGAACAATTTCTGAAACTTTGCTTGACTCTAACTTAAAAATTTCCAGTTATCTGGATGGTGCCTGGCACCACAAAGAGGGAGAGGATACAATGAAGAGGATTCGATAGAGGTTTTTGTCTGAAATTCATCTTCTTTTGAGCATTCGAGAGCACATCGCGGGTGGGCTGCCTTTAACAGTGGACGAACATCACAGTTACTAGCTAAAGTAAATCGCGCCTAAAAAGAAAAACTCTGGAGCACGCTTCAGAGTTTTTAACTATTAAAGAAAGTTCCACGTTCAGTCCTCGGTGACCTAAAAGTCATTTTTCATTCAAACGTCTTAGTCCCCTGGTGAAAGAACATTTGCCAACGACCGTCCTTATAGGTCCAAACCGAACTTCGCAACGTATGCTGTCCAGTCTCTTCATTACAGATTCGATAGGTTGTTAGCACTTTGTCGTCAGACAGTTGATGGAGCTCAAATTGGCTTAATTTCATTTTCACCTCGCCAAATCCACCTGGTCCCATACCATCGCGTTTATACCATACCGTTCCCGAACTTCCGAATTCAAAAAAATCATCCGTCAATAATTTGGATATTTCCTCAGGGGAAGTGCGGATTTCAGGTTTTAGCAAACTCTCCTCTAGTTCCCGCAAATGATCTTTTAACGTTCCCATGCCAAATCCCTCCTCTGTTGATTTTATAAAATAGTACCAAATAAAGTCCCAAACAAGTACTTATTTCTTGCCTCCTAGTTTCTAGGTTCTCCATTTAAATGGGGAGTTGCATCTGCTAGGAGAAGAATTTAACGTGATGGTAAAAAAGTCAGCAAGCGTTGAGGAATCTGACAAGCTTTAGCCGCGGAGGTAAGACACATTCTACGAAAAAAGCAATGAGGTTAACCCAAGATTTAAAAACCAACCAAAAATATCCAGGTGCCAGGCGCCTGGATATTTTTTACCAACCTACGAGGTTTTACTTATTCTTTGAATTTCATCGGATTCATGCGTGAACACACCCGTGCCTGTCAGTTCGCTCGCCTGATACATGGCCGAGGCAACATCCCGTGCGTGAATAGGTTTATATTTTTTTAGGGACCCAATTAGTAGAGCTGATAAGGCGGGGCTTAAGATCGTGCCAATTTTTTCTCCGAATCGAAACTCTTGGCGGTTTCCTAGCAAGAGAGAGGGTCGGAAAATATGGACAGTCGGGAACCCAACACCCTTAATTGCAGCTTCTATTTCTCCTTTTACACGGTTATAAAAGATTTTAGAATCGAGTTGTGCTCCCATCGCCGTTATGATAAGGAATTTCTCAGCACCATTTTCTTTTGTTAATCTCGCTAATTCAAGAGGGTAGGTGAAATCTACCTTTTTAAATTCTGCTTGGGAACCTGCCTTTTTAATAGTGGTTCCTAAACAACAATAAACGTCGTCAACACTTAAGTCGCTTTGATAATGGTCCAAATGATCAAAATCGACGACGATTTGATGTAGTTTTGGGTGGGTGGCGTTCAGCCTTCTTCTGGTTATAACAATTACTCGTTCATACTTGGATTGTTTTAGCAAAATATGTAGTAGTTCGTTCCCCACAAGGCCGGTAGCACCGGCAATTAAGGCGGTTTTCTTTGCGTTGCCCATTCACGTCACTCCATTCATTCATGTACCAGTCTGATTTATCTATTTTACATGAGTTTTTCGGAGAAACGCCAATTTTAGCTTAAAAATGAAACAAGGAAGCTGACTGCAAAACAGGCTTCCTTGTTTTAGTTATTTGTTTTGTTTCTCCCTTTTTACATTAGCTGGTTGTGGCTGTTCTTCAGTTACAATGGTCCCTAGGACTTCGCGGTTATACTTGCTGCGGTCTTCACCCATTCCAGGGAGAGTATTGGCCATTGGGAGCTGTTCAAGTTCTTTTCCTCTTGGCATGATGATTGGCCTCCTTCTGTTTGGTGGTTTATAAGCTACTTCTCTTTTTTATTCGTATTGATATGCTTTCTTTCAAATTCCTCGGAAAACTCGGTTAACATCTTATCCTCCCGATAAACGCCGGGAAGATAACTTTCTGCGGAATTGCTGAGAATATGACTTTTTACATAGATATGGAAAAGGGCTTCAGCCCCGGCAATGGTTAAGGCTGAGAAAAACGCTACCGCAAGCAAACTTGCTGAAGATTCGATGGTAAAGGCACTGATAATCCATATCAGCAGAAAGCTTAGGCCAAAGTCCCCGACCGAAGCGATAAAGTTCCCAAACTTCGGAAGGATATATAAATCACCAGCGAAATAGGAAACCGCCGTAGTAAGGACTGAAATAACAAGAATTGTGGTCAAGGAAGCAGTATTGAAAATACTTAAAAAGGGAAACAGAATTGTACCGATCACGGCAAACTTTATTAATAAAGCCCAAACATGCTTCATAACGTTCCTCCAATCGTAAATCTAAGCCATCAACTGTAACCTATGGCTACCCATAATGTTCCCAAATCCAAGCCCCATTTCTCATCCACATTTTGGATAGTTCCTTCTAGATGGGGGATTTATAGATGGTGCTTTTCTGGATGGTGCCAGGCACCACCCAGTTTATTTCCAAGTCACCACCCAGTTTATTTCCAATATCCCATTCGGACACAAAAAGGACCTAGCTACTCAGTGTGCAAAACTGAGACTAGGTCTTTTCAGGTATCAATTTGCTATTAGTGGAGCGTTATTGCAATTTTCCTTGATTATGCTGATTCATTTGATGCATAGCTGAGGAGCTTCCCTGATGCTGGCTGTAGGATGTATTCCCCATATTTCCCATGCTTGGCATAGTCCCCATGTTCTGCATACCCATCGTGCCCATCGGTTGGAACATTCCGCTCATTTGTGTCATTTGCTGGGTACTGAAGGTTGGTGGTTGATAGTACCCATGTTGATTCATCCATGTCCAAATTTCGTAGGCCATCTCCTGACATAGATTTGCCCCGTTGACATGGTACATACGAAGGTTAGGGTCAACACATTCATTAGCCCATAACATCCCCATCATCGAACCAGATTTATGAACATTAAGCGCTAAGGTTGCAATGGTTGAATCAGATAAAGATTGCGCATTAGGCATTGGTGCCATTGTTGCCTGTGCTTGATCACTCATGCCAGTACTGACGTTTTCTGGTTGGAAAGAAGGAGCCGTATGACTAATATGCGCACCTCTGCCTTGCATAAAATTAATTCCTTGTTGATAAGCATTAAGCATTTGACGTTGATGTTTCATTAAAATTGACTTTAAGTGTTGGTCCTTACACATTTTTGCAAATAAACCATGCTGATCGATTTCTGCGGCCTTTGTTCGTAGGGCCTCGGATGTTTCCAATAATTCATGTGCTGCTGGATTCATTATGTAGTACCTCCAATATGTTTGATTGGGATATTAGCCCAAAGGATAGTATCCGCAATCGCTGACAAATCATACAGAGAGACTCAACTTAAAATAATCTTGATATCCCCAATCTAAATGATCTTCAGGTTGTTTATCCTGTGCACCTAAATCCAGCAGTGTGAGAAGTCGCCGATTAAATACCAGGTGCCTGGCACCTTTTTTAATTGAAGAATTCGTGGATTAGTTGTTCGATTAACTGAAGATCCTTATTCTTTTGAAGCTGTTGGTCCGACCTTAAAGTGGCAAGCGTGCTTTCGACGAGAAATTTCCTTGGGTTTTTCGTGTGCAAGAGCTCTTCGTGGATAAAATCTAATAGCTCTTGATACTTCTCCTGGTCTTTAAATTCCTTTTTCACTGCTAAGACATGGCGGCTTAGTTGTTGGTGAAAAACTCCCTTGTTTGCCTGAGAATCAGGTAACCATTTTTCTAATTGGTCCGGCTTCATTAATTGGTCTCCGGATTCTGAGACTTCCTCGACGATTTTCACTAAGCGCGCGACACTATAGCGTACGACTTGATTTAGATTTGAGGTGGACTCATTTGCAAGTGTATTAAATTTTAGGTTATGGTTTAAAATCCCTAAAAACATAATGGCGCAATCCAACAGATAGGGTTTCTTGCTCTCTCCAAACAGATCAGTCAATCGCTGATAAATCCAGTTAAGTACACGTAATTGTCCGTTTCGAAAGAACTCTTTTAAATCCTTGTCGTTCGACACTAGGACCTCTTCAAAAAGGGATAAGAGCTTGTTTGCCCGGTTTACTCGTAATTGCAACTCCACTTGTTGGATAAAGATTTCAATATCTGCAGGGTTTTGGCCGACAAGAAGTTCGTTTCGTTCCTGCTCCATTTTTATATAAATGGTTTTAAATATGGCCATTAATAATTCATTCTTAGATGGAAAATAATTATAAAATGTCCCTTTCGCAATTCCACTATATTCAAGGATGTCTTGAATGGATGTATTTTGAAAGCCTTTATTAATAAATAATTGGTGGGCTTTTTTAATGACATGCTGTTTCCTGTCGTTCATTTCATCACCTATCATTTCATTTGTACTATCGGTCTAGAATCATAGTACATGATTTCTAGCCTAGATACAAACAGGCTTTGATGAAATAGGTATTTTTTAGAATTGCAAAATTTAGACTGGTGGTATATGATATTTGATATTGTCTGTGTGAAATGAGAGTTCATTTAATTGTACTAAATGTCTAGAGGGGGAAAGAGAATGGATCAAAAAATCAACAACACCAATCGCCCACCATACGGAATCCTAGCGGTTTTAATGGTTGGGGCTTTTATAGCATTTTTAAATAATACATTACTAAATATTGCTCTTCCTTCTATTATGGTTGATTTAGATATCGAAGCATCAACTGTACAGTGGATGACGACGGGTTTTATGCTAGTAAGTGGGATCATGATTCCTGCCACGGCATTCCTGATTGAAAAGTTTTCCGTTCGTCGATTGTTCCTAGTGGCAATGGGCTTGTTTACATTAGGTACGATTATTGCAGGGAGCGCGCATTTTTTTCCACTTTTATTAGCAGGAAGAATGGTTCAGGCTTCCGGTACAGCGATTATGATGCCTTTATTGATGAACGTTATGCTAATTAGCTTCCCAATTGAAAAGCGGGGTACAGCAATGGGGATGTTTGGTTTAATTTTAATGGCAGCACCAGCAATTGGGCCGACTTTATCCGGATGGATTGTCGAACATTATGATTGGAGAATGCTGTTCCATTTTGTGACGCCAATTGCTGCCACTGTTCTATTGTTAGGCTTTTTCTTACTTAAGGATAAAAAAGGAAAAGTTAACATCAGGCTGGACTATTTATCTCTGTTGTTATCTAGTATTGGTTTTGGCGGTCTATTGTATGGATTTAGTTCTGCTGGAGATCGGGGATGGGATAGCCCACATGTGTACGCAACGATTGCAGTGGGGGCTATTTCGTTAGTGACCTTTATTGTACGTCAATCCAAATTAGATCGACCGATGTTAAACTTTGGCGTTTTCAAGTACCCGATGTTTGCCTTATCCTCGTCGATCACGATGGTCCTGAATATGGCATTGTTTTCTGGGATGCTTCTTATTCCTATTTATGTTCAAACCATCCGTGGGATTTCGCCAATGGATGCGGGGTTATTGATGTTGCCTGGAGCACTGGCGATGGCGTTAATGTCGCCGATTACCGGAAAGTTGTTTGATAAATTTGGTGGCCGTGTTTTGGCGATATCAGGTTTAACGATTACGGTGGTAACCACTTATTACTTCAGCCAATTAACACTTGAAACGACTTATACACACTTAGTTATTTTAAATACAATAAGAATGTTCGGAATGTCCATGGTGATGATGCCGGTTTCTACTAACGGCTTAAATCAGTTGCCCGTTCGCTTTTATCCACATGGAACGGCGATGAATAATACATTAAATCAGGTTTCTGGAGCGATTGGTACGGCGTTATTGGTCACGATTATGTCCACACGTACGGAAACACATGCGGCGAACATAGCTGCTGATGCAATGAAGACTGCACCAGCTCAACCAACAGAAGCAGTACTTGCTGAAATGCAGCAGCTAATTGAGATGAAGGCGATGTTAGCAGGAATCAACGACGCCTTCTTTGTGGCCACATTCATTGCCGCCATCGCCCTTATCCTTTCCTTCTTTATTAAACGCGCAAAACAAGCCGAAGACCCAGTCGAAGAGCAACAAGGCGAAAAGAACGTAACCGCAAAATTAGTCTAGTTCCCAAAAGACTGGATGGTGCCTGGCACCATCCAGTCTTTTGCCATATTATCTAGCTGTTCCAAGGTTGCTCTAGATGAAGGGAGGAATTTATTGATCTTGAAAGATTGTTATTCCTAACATAGAAGAAGTTTAATTTATAAGTACATATAGGCAAGTTCGGATTTTAAAAGCATGCAGAAAACATATCGCAGTTTCTGGATGCTTTTTTATGTTCAAAACCAGTCAGGTTAGCGTGTGTAAAGTGATGCTTGAGTGGTAAATCCCTGGTTGGTGCCAGGCACCATCCAGGGATTTTACAGGGCAATGTTTCCAAATGCTACATATATTTTCCATATTCACATTGTCGTCATAATGTTTTTAACGAAGTGTGAACTTTGTCACACCAGCACTTTATTTACGTTGGAATCTGATATATTCAAAGTGTACTAATAATTAATAAATTAAATTAATTCCATTTGAAAGGAAGCGATCTTCATGTTCGCCACATTTTTAAGAGAAAGCAAAATTGCCGCTGGTATTCTCACAGTCATACGATTATATCTTGGTTACGCTTGGATGACAGCAGGTTGGGGAAAGTTGACAGGAGGTTTCGATGCATCCGGTTATCTAAACAATGCGGTAGCTAATCCGGTAACTGGTCCAGACGGAAATGCAGTCTATGGCTGGTATGTAACATTCCTAGAAAGCTTTGCGATACCAAACATTGGACTGTTCAACTTTATTGTTCCACTTGGTGAATTCCTAGTTGGTGTAGGCTTACTATTAGGTTGCTTAACAACTGCTGCAATGTTCTTTGGTCTTGTGATGAACTTCAGCTTTTTCCTAGCAGGAACGGTATCTCATAATCCAACAGACATCTTCCTTGGCGGGATCATCCTATTTGCAGGCTACAACGCTGGTCGCTACGGCTTAGACCGCTGGGTTGTCCCATTCCTACGCAAGACATTCAACAAGAAGGCAGAGGTTACTGTTAGCAAGTAACAAAAATTGTCAGGTGCCAGGCACCATCCAGTTTTTTACCACTTCACATGTTCGTCAAAATGTTATTAACAAATTGTGAATTTATTCACATAGTCAACTTTTTCACGGTGGATTTTGTTATATTCTAAGTGTACTAAATAACTTATCTAACTTATAAAACATATTGAAAGGAAGGCGATCTTCATGTTCGCGACATTTTTAAGAGAAAATAATATTGCAGCAGCTATTCTTACAATCATTCGTTTATATCTAGGTTATGCTTGGATGACAGCAGGTTGGAGTAAATTAACAGGTGGTTTCGATGCTGCTGGTTATTTAAACAATGCAGTTGCAAACCCGGTAACAGGTCCAGATGGAAATATGGTTTATGGTTGGTACGTAACATTCCTAGAAAGCTTTGCCATTCCAAACATTGGCCTATTCAATTTCCTTGTTCCACTTGGTGAATTCCTAGTAGGTGTTGGATTACTACTCGGTTGCTTAACAACTGCAGCAATCTTCTTTGGTCTAGTGATGAACTTCAGCTTCTTCTTAGCAGGAACGGTATCTCATAACCCAACAGACATCTTCCTTGGCGGGATCATCCTATTTGCAGGCTACAACGCTGGTCGCTACGGCTTAGACCGCTGGGTTGTTCCATTCTTACGCAAAACTTTCAACAAGAAGGCTGACACAACAGTTAAGAATGTCGCATAACTTTTAAAAAAAGAGAAAGCCTGCAGTCCAAGGGATTCCCCCTCCCGAGACTGCAGGTTTTTTTATTATAGGGTTAAAAGGGAGTATCCGTGTCGACATTGTTTCTCCACTTTAATAACATTCCTCCCGAATAACCATAAAGTTGCATCCACGAACAGCTAAATTTAGAATGAAAACAATTAGACTCAAAAAAGTACACCGGGCTCTGTGTGCTATTTTGCTTATTTTTTAAGGAAGTGTTAAAAATGAAAGATTATAAACCAGCCGTCCATTTTCATCAAGTTCATTATACGATTGAAAATACGAAGATTTTAAAGAATATTACGGGTTCGTTTCCTGAGGGGCGAATTACAACTTTGGTGGGACCTTCAGGTGCGGGGAAGTCGACCTTACTAAAGCTGTGTAATGGCTTGCTGTCGCCCGATTCAGGAGAAATTTTTATTAAAAATAAAGGCATTACTGCCTATGACCCCGTGGAGCTGCGTCGCCTTGTGGGTATGGCGTTGCAGAGTGCACCAATGGTCGAGGGTACCGTTTTTAAAAACATGTCTTTACCAATGAAGCTCCAAGGAAAGCATCTACCAGAAGAAGTGGCTGCCGGTCTGTTGGATGATGTTGGTTTGGGGGAAGAATACCTCCACCGAAGTTCGAAGGAGTTATCGGGTGGGCAACGACAGAAAGTATCCATCGCGCGCACACTGGTGAATCGTCCACAAATTTTATTATTAGATGAGATTACCTCCTCACTTGATCGATCATCTACCCAAGAAATCGAAGAACTCATTGTAAAAATAAACCGGAAATACGGAGCGACGATGGTTTGGATTACCCATAACTTGCGACAGGCTCTTGAAGTCGGGGAGTATACATGGGTGATGATGGAAGGGGAAGTCGTCGAAACAGGGGAGAGCGAGTTGCTTCACAATCCCGAAAATGAAAAGGTCCAACGCTTTGTAAAGGGGGATGGGGAATGAGTTACCTCACTTTAGCGATTACCTTAATCTTCGTCTTGATCCCGCTGGTTCTATCAAAAACATTAAACCTGGGATTAGAGCGGGACACAATCATTGCAACCATTCGATCCATTGTTCAGTTGTTGGCCATTGGGTATGTTCTTCAATTTGTGTTTGAAACAGAGAATTTTATCTTTATTTTCCTGATGGTCTCACTGATGATCGTCACCGCCACCCTAAACGCTCGTAAAAAGGGAAGCTCCATCCAGGGGATTACCTGGAAGGTTGCTGTTACGCTCGTATTTGTCGAAATCCTGACGCAAAGTATTCTGCTTGGGTTTAAGATTGTCCCGCCGACCGCGCAGTATATCATTTCAATCAGTGGGATGGTGATTGGAAATTCAATGGTTCTAGCGATTCTGTTTCTCAATCGTTTTACATCCGAGGTAGAGGCAAGACAAGATGAGACAGAGCTCATTCTTTCCTTAGGAGGTACACCGAAACAAGCGATACATAACCAACTCATTCAAGCGATCAAGGCAAGTATGATTCCAACAATTGAAAGTCAGAAAACCGTAGGACTAGTCCAATTGCCAGGAATGATGAGTGGCCAAATCATTGCAGGAGCAGACCCGATTCAAGCCGTTCAATTCCAACTGCTGATTCTCTTCCTGCTCCTAACAACCGCCTCCGTCACAAGCGTCATGCTCGGGTACCTTTCCTACCCAACCCTCTTCAACCAACGCATGCAACTTCTTAGGAAAACATAGGATGGTGAAATTTGGATGGTGCCAGACACCATCCAAAAATATGGAAAAAGACACCTTCTCATAAACAGAAGGTGTCTTAGCTTTAGCATAATCAATTAGCTATTACTTGTATTTATCCTACATAAAACCCAATTTTACCTAATTGTTTTGCTTCTTCTAATCGTTTGAAAGCGTCAGTGAAGTCTTCTAATTGGTACATTTGGTCTAACACAGGTTTGATTTTGTGCTCTGTAATAAATTCAATCATGTTTTTGTACTCTTCGCCGCTACCCATTGTTGAGCCAAGCAGATTGTATTGTCCATAGAAGAAATCACGCAGGTTTATCTCCACGGTATCTCCCGTTGACGAGCCAAAGGTTACAATCGTTCCGCCACGACGCAGTTGTTTGAGCGATTTATTAATCGTCGCAGCCCCGACAGATTCGATGACAAGATCCATTTTGACACCAGCCAGTGCCTGCTCCCAATCTTCATTGCTAGCGAGTGCAGCCTCAGCGCCAAGTTGGAGAGCCTTTTCCCGCTTCTCTTGAGACCGTGAAGTAACATAAACCTTAGCGCCTGCGGCTTTGGCAAACTGCAATAAGAATGTAGCCACACCGCCACCAATTCCCGGAATAAATACGTTCATCCCGGAGCGAACTTTTCCTCTTGTAAATAATGCTCGATAGGCTGTCAATGCTGCCAATGATAATACACCAGCTTCTTCCCAAGACAAGTGAGCCGGTTTTGCCACAGCATTTTCTGCTGGGACAATGATTTGTTCCGCAAAAGTTCCGTGATCCGGTAATCCGACAATCTCAAACCCTTCCGGCGGAACATCGCTTACTTCCTTCCAGCCAAGACCAGGGTTTATCATTACTTCATCCCCAACTTCAACCCCAACTACGCCATCGCCTACAGCATCAATGACACCGGCACCATCCGATCCAACAACTAACGGTGGATCCGTGGGCTTGTGACGATGAAGGATGAATAAATCTCTGTGATTCAAGCCGGCCGTTTTTAACCTTACCCTGACTTCGCCTGGCCCAGGGTTCACTTCCGTTAATTCTCCATAGGATAATCCTTCAATTCCTGCCTTTTCCGCATGTAGTAATGCTTTCATCGTATCACCCCTAATTTTATGTACTTCTCCATCATACTTTGAAATTTAAGATAAAAAAACCAACTCACATCGACAACCTTCATTTTTAAAAAATAAACTAGGCTGCTAGCAGTTTTTTCACCTGAATTCTTGAGAGGTGTGCTGTGATGTTTCTAACAGACATATTTTTGACAAGATGTTTTTAACAAATTGTGAACTTGTTCACGTACTCATCATTTTTACAGTTGAATCTGATATATTAAGAGTGTAATCAAATAAATCATTTATTCGAAAACGAAAGGAAGCGATCTTCATGTTCGCCACATTTTTAAGAGAAAATAAAATTGCAGCAGGTATTCTTACAGTCATACGTTTATATCTTGGTTATGCTTGGATGACAGCAGGTTGGGGTAAATTAACAGGAGGCTTTGATGCTTCCGGTTATCTAAATAATGCAGTAGCAAACCCGGTAACAGGTCCAGATGGCAATGCTGTTTATGGCTGGTATGTAAATTTCTTAGAAGCATTTGCTATCCCTAATGTTGGGCTATTTAACTTTATTGTTCCACTTGGTGAATTCCTAGTTGGTGTTGGTTTACTACTCGGCTGCCTAACAACAGCCGCAATGTTCTTTGGACTAGTGATGAACTTCAGCTTCTTCCTAGCTGGAACCGTATCTCATAACCCAACAGACATCTTCCTTGGCGGAATCATCCTATTCGCAGGCTACAACGCTGGCCGCTACGGCTTAGACCGCTGGGTGATCCCATTCATCCGCAAAACCATCAACAAAAAAGCAGAACCAACAGTAAGCAAAACTGCAGCCTAACCCCCAAATTCTGGATGGTGCCTGGCACCTCCCAAGATTTGTAATACTGATAAAAAGCCGAAGTTAGCGCCCCCTTGCTAACTTCGGCTTTATTTAATTGGTGAAATTAAAAGTTAGTGAGACTTCACAAAGTTTGAAAACGGTCTATAAAATGTCGAAATTCCATTGGTAATGAGAATCAATTTCAGTTAAAATATAACTAATACATAGTGACATTAGAGGAGAGATCAATTATGTTCGTTCAAATGAGAAAGATGGTTGTTACTGAAGGCAATGCAGAGCAAGTTGTGAGCCGTTTTGGTGGGGAAGGCCTTGTTGAAAAACAGGAAGGTTTTATTGATACCCATGTTATGGTCAAAAAGGTTCGTCGCGGAGATGAAGAAGTTGTCATCCTAACTCGCTGGGAGTCAGAGGATCATTGGAAGCAATGGGAAAAAAGTGATGCCCACATTGCAGGACATAAAGCAAAACTCGGCAAACCAAAACCAGAATACATGGTAAGTTCAGAAGGCGCCGTTTACGAAGTAAAAGCCGTCAAAACACCTAAAAATTAACAGGTGCCAGGCACCATCCACTAGCCTTGCATGACTTTAAAATAATTCCATTTTTTCAATAAAATGTCTTTACGTACAAGAAAAAAACTCCTATTGTAGAAGTTGTTGACCTTGTTTTGTTCCCTAAACAAACAAGTCTTCTACAAAGGAGTTTCAAAATGAACAAGAAAATTATAGGACGCGAAATGCTCATTTGTCAATGTCTTTCGGAACTTCCGCTGGAGGACTTTGATTGTCCACTAATTGATTATGGGAAAAAACTTTCAACTAAATCTTTAATCAAGATTTTCGTAACGGCTCAGTTGGACGAATGGGATTCTTATAAAAACATGGAAGAAAAGTTAGGGGCACATCCAAAGCTCCGTAAGGAGATTGGGGTAAAGGAGATAAGCGGATCTCAGTTAAGCCGCAGGATCTACGACCTGCCAACTGAATGGTTGCAAAATCTTTTTGTTAAAGTCGTAAAGAAAATTCAGCTGTTCACCAGAGGGTTGACGGGGCTCCCTAATGGTTTGGGTGTATTAAAAATTATTGATTCAACTGAAATAAGATTACCAAAAAACTTATGTGATTGGGCATTTATCTCAAAGAGCCATACGGCGGTTAAAATGCATACAAGATTGGTAGTTGCGTCAAAGGATGTAGTTTATCCCGACAAAATTGTACCATCTTCAGGTAAATTAAGTGACAATGAAGGTTCAGATGATTTGGTGGAAGAGTCAAATTCCATTTATGTGATGGATCGTGGATATCCTTCCAGAGAAAAATTTGAAACCTGGGAAGAAAAAGGGATATCCTATGTTGTTCGAATCACCAAATCTCTTCGTTTAGGTATCTTAGAAAAGTACACACCCACTCATCCATCCGTGACTCTTGATGCAAAAGTATCCTATAACGTGTCTAAAAAGCCTGTTCGCTGCATTGAATTTATGGATGAAAAAGAGAGAACCTACCGAATTCTCACGAATCGGTTTGACCTAACGGACCAACAAGTAATGGAAATCTACCGTGCCCGTTGGACAATTGAGTTGTTCTTTAAATGGGTTAAACAGCATTTGAAATTAACAAAAATATGGAGCACGAAGCCACAAGGGATATGGAATCAAATGTTCCTGGCTTTAATCGCATATGGTCTTTCCTTATTAATAAAACTTCAAATTCCATCAGATAGAACTACATTTGGATTCTTTAGATTATTACAAACCTATCTCTATCAAACCGTAGGTTCTTTTATGAAAGCTTTGAAAAAGAAGAAGAAAAGAACATCGAGGGGAAGACAAAAAGTACCAATATCTAAGCCAAAAGCTAAGCCGGAATTTGGAAGTGTCGCTAGAGATAAAACAGAAAAGAAGAAAAAGAAGCACAAATAAATGATGGATTCTAATATATATTGTAAAAAAAAGGGAACAAGGTCGATTACAACCTCATTTCCTTTTTTTCATTTTGCGCCGAGAAGTGTATGGAATAATTTTGAATATATTCAAATCAATTACATCTATGCAAGACTAGTG
>NZ_FOBW01000032.1 GCF_900109925.1 Mesobacillus persicus
CTTAAAATACAAAATTAAATAGGTGCCATCCTTTTGGTTCGAGTGGAGATCGAATCTAATTTCCTGAGGCCCTGACCTCGATGTTTAGCCTTATCCCACTCGTCCTGTAAATGCGGATCAGTACGTTAATATAAAAATTGTACTCAATGCCAGATTGCATCAATGCAGACCAAGAAGCGAGTGAAAAGCCCATTTCTGAATCAAGAAGATGGCACCTGTTTCAATAAAAACTTGGTTAATCGTTACTGGTAAAATTAGGTAAATGCAGTAAGCGTGTTTGAGTTACCCTAAAACTTGAAAAAAGTATTTGACATTGTACGCTATACTTTGTCTTGAAAATTTTATGAATTCTTTATCTATAAGTGTGGAGGTTTCATAACGAACGAAGGTTGTGCACTCGATACTAAATGTAGAACTATCTAAGCTTAAACCTTAATGCTTCTTTCAGGAGTTAATGCACTTATGAGCCCAATGATAGTTGGGGGTAGGCTCGCAAGTAGAAACCACCAGTTGCCTGTATCTATGAAAAATGGTAAATAGAATAAGTGACACTAAGACAATGCAAATTCCAAATTTGACTCTTGTTGCGGAAAAAATCTTGGAATTATTCACTTCGAACAAAATTTCTATTCCTGTAGCTAAATCATCATCTCAACAAAGATTAAGTCCAGTTCTTCAACAAGTGTGTTAATTAAACAGATAAATAGAATATTATGGTAATATTAGCCTTAAGGGAGGACATCCTCAAGTGAAAAGGGGGAGGGATACAGTGAAGAGAAAATATAAAGCGATGATGGTTATACCAGCTACATTATTAGCGATGTTCGCATTAATGAATGATCAATATTATTGGTTACTGTACGTTGCATTTATTTTAACATCGTTGAATCTATTGATGATGGGAATTCAAGCCTTCCAAGAAAACAAGAAATCCCCTTTTGCCTATTGTGGGACGGTATTAGCCATATTGGTCATTTTCCTATCACTAAAAGAGTTATTGAACTAGGCGCAGGAGACTGTTCAATTTTTCATTGAGAGGCAGTCGTGTTTTTTCAAGGTTGGCAAAGTGTTGTTTGGAAGAGGGGGGTGCTGAATTTATAGTCTTTTTGTAACAGACCCCCACAACTTTAGAACTAGCTTACACGAATAGTGGATTATAAAGAAAATAACTATGACTGACAGGATATTTCCATTCACTCCAATCCATGCGTTAGGGTCGATGTAAATCGCTCCAATGGCAGGTATAAACGAGAATACTACGGTTAAAACCAAAGCTATCATCTGCAACCTATTTACTACCTTTAACTTTTCCTTATCCATTAACCATCTCTCCTATCTTTATATTAACTTATATTATCACGTTTCCACTAATTACCATTACTTTAATAAAAACAATCCCATCTGTTTTATGTAATTTGCCTCTTCATACACATCAAACCAAATGCCGATTACGAAACCCTCCTTAACCACGATTATAACAGTTAATCATTCTGGTCAAGCAAGCAATGATCATTGCAAAAATGGCCTTGTAAAAAGAAATAAGCAATGGATTAGATAATTTTTGTATTGCATTAATAAGTACAATTGCTGACTAGTGGTACTCAATTTCTTGATTAGGCCGGGCAGATGGATACGCGTTAATAAAAGATAGAGCTGTTGGTTATGTTTTGTTTTAGTTTTTTTCTTATTTAACAACATAAATGTTAAAATAAAAGAAAATTACGTATTGGGAGTGATATAAGATGAATGTAATATTTAGAGTAGCGCTATATTCTCTTAGTGTATTATTGGTTTTCTTGCTGTTCGGTTATCAACAAGAGCTTTTATTATCCACAATTATAATAAGTTCGATTGTTTTCGGTTACGGTATAAACATGTTCTTGGAATTGTATAGAAAATTTCAAAAGAACACCGATAAAAACGCTTGTTAAACAAACGGAGCATTTCTTTAAAGAAGGAGAAATGCTTTTTTTATTGAATCTATTGAAGGGACGAAATAGTTTATCGGAATAGTAATTCATTAGCCAAAGTAAGTCTTGATTTAGAAAAACAGGGTTATGAGTGATCAATAAATTAAATGTATGTAACTGGGATGATATAGCGAACATGATGATTTTAATGGGATATACCTTGATCGATTTACACGAACATGAATTCTCTAAAGAGGGATTATCAGTTGATTTTGGTATAATGGACACTTTGCCAGATTTTGCAGGAGTAGAATTAGAAGACTTATAAATGCATCAAATGGGAGATGCAAAGTATTATTTACTGAATCCGAACCAATATTTAAGTGTTTACGAAGCTTCATCCAAGGACAGTTATCGAACAGATAACAATAATAATAAAGATATTAGGAAGATTAATTTCTTAAAAAGTATGATAAATGCTAACTACTAATCTTACCGAACTAATTGCGCTAACGGCTATTCTTTAAAAAGGAGAATGGCTTTTCATTATTGAAGTAAGGAGCGTTTAGTTTAAGAATAATCAACTTAGGGGGGAAATGATGAACTTAGAGCAGTTCGAACAGCATATTAAAAAACTTTTTGCTAAAGAATTATTAGAAGAACTTGATGACGATTACGGATTTACTAATAAGTCGAAAAATTCGATTTCAACAATTGGATATGCAACAAATTTATCCATCGAAACTATTGAAAAGGCTGCGAAGAATAATGTTGATTTGATGGTTACTCATCACGATGCCTGGGATTTTATTTATGGATTAAAAGAGGAATGCCTTAAGAAATTACAAGAGCATAACATTAGTCACTTCTGGATACACGGTCCTTTAGATTTTTGCGAATTTGGCACTTGTACTTCTCTTATGAATGTTGTTGGTATAGATAACATTATTAAATACTCTGTTTATGATAATGGAGCTGTTCCTGGGATAGGACAATTTAGCGAGCCTATTGATTTTAATCTTCTTATTCAAAAAATGAGAGATGAGTTAGAGGAGCCAGTTAGAGCTTGGAAGAACAATGATACGAAAGTAAAGAAGGTTGGAGTGTTAACAGGTGCAGGGCATTCTTCAAACCATATAAAAATGGCAGTTGAAGAAGGTTGTGATACCTATATAACAGGAGAAGCAACCTTATACACTATTCAATATGCTCAATTTGTAGGAATTAACCTTTTAGTTGGTAGTCATACTTTTACGGAAATATTCGGTGTAGAAAGTCTCGCAAATAAACTCCAGAATTTAGATAAAGACATTAAGCTTGTTAAGTTAGAGGAAGAGCATTTTGAGTTCAATCATAAATGATGTTCCGACTTTGTGAAGAATTCTACTTAAACAAACGGCCAGGTTTGTTAAGGAAGTAAAGTTATAATTATTTATTAGGCAATTTTAGATAAAAAGTCTTTTAAAGAAAGTTCTTGATCATGACAATGAGAAATAAGGACTCTTATTGCTAGCGGGCTGCGTATCTGTAAGAAGGCAGTAACGCTTCTTCACTAACTATACATAAAATTATAAATAATAAAGAAGATACTACTATGTGCTACCGTTTTAATATCAGTATTTAAAAATAGGCGTGGGGGAAAGCCCCGACCACACCTCTGACAATCATTGCTCGTCAACTAGCTGCTTCAATTTTTCTCTTCAGTTGCTTCTATTCCTTCACCACTCCTCTCCTTACGCATAAACACCGTGACGAAAAAGGCAATAATTCCTAAAATTAGCATAAAAAGATAGGCATCATTCGTGCCGAGAATAGAGGATTTCAGAGCTAGTTGAGAGGGTGAGAACGATTGGTTCGCATCCGCCAATTCTGTCGCATGACTACTAGTTCTGGCTGTGAATATGGTGATAATCAGTGCAGTTCCAATTGAACCTGCAAGTTGGCGCACTGTATTCGTAACGGCTGAACCGTGGGAACTTAAGTGAGTCGGAAGAGTATTTAATCCAGCTGTATTAAGAGGCATAGTTAGAAAGCTCAATCCAATTCGTAAGAAAACCGTTCGGATCATCAAATAGTTGTACGTGGTTGTTTCAGTTAAATTCGTTACACCCCAAATGGAAGGAAGCAAGAAAAGTAAACCTGTAATAACGATAGGTTTTGGTCCGAATTTATCTAACAAACGTCCAGATACCGGTGACATTAACGCATTTACTAATGCGCCTGGAAGTAATAGCAAAGCGGTATCCAAAACGGAGAAACCTCTACTTGTTTGCAAGTAAATCGGCAATAAAATCATATCTGCATACATGACGAACATCACCAAGACACTGATGATTGTGGTTGTTGTGAACATTGGAACTTTGAATACACTTAAATCTAGCAAAGGATCATCCGACGTGAGCTGTCGCTGGCAGAATAGGATTAGAAAGATAATCCCCATAGCGATAAAAATTAACACTTCAGCACTTCCCCAACCTTTATCCCCTGCATTGCTCAATCCAAATAGTAAAGCACCGAAACCGATTGTTGAAAAAAAGACACTAGTGAGATCCAGTTTTGATTTTGAGGTTTCCGATACATTAGTTAGAAACTTTAAAGATAAAAGAATGACAACGGCAACTAGTGGTAACATGCCGATAAAAATCCAACGCCATGAAGAATATTCGATGACAAAACCCGCCAAAGTCGGACCAATTGCAGGTGCAAAAATCATTGCTAGCCCAATAAATCCCATGGCGGTTCCACGTCCTTCTTTTGGAAAAACAACAAAGACAACCGTCATTAAGAGAGGCATAATAATTCCGGCCCCTGCAGCTTGAAACAGTCGTCCGATTAAGAGAATTTTAAAACCCGGTGCAATGGCGCAGAAGAAAGTACCCACAAACAGGAAAGCCATAGAACTGAGAAATAGTTGTCGTGTTGTAAATCGTTTCATCAAAAAGGCCGTCACAGGTACCAAAATCCCATTTACCAACATAAAACCAGTGATCAACCATTGAACCGTTGTCGGACCAATCTCAAATTCATTCATTAAATCTGGTAAGGCAACATTTAAGATCGTTTGATTCAAAATGGACAAAAAAGAGCCCAAAAGCATGACGGGCATAAGAATCTTTTTATTAATTGGATGATTCATTTTCAAAATCCTTTCTCGTTACTTAATTGACGTTTTGTTAATTAATTGATATGGTGTCAATAAAATAGATACTAACACGCTAAAGGTAAAAAAACCATTTACATTTTCTATGGGAATGTAAACTAATTGGCGGTTTATAAAGATTTGTCAAAAAAGTATAGGATTATAGGCAAAGGAGTGATTTAATGTCTAAGAATAAGAGAGAAAAGGTAGATCCTCGAGTTATTCGCACAAAGCGAATGTTTAAAGATGCGTTTATTTCACTGCTCCAAGAAAACAAGGACCAAAATAAATTAACAGTTCAGAGACTAGCCGATCGTGCTGAATTAACTCGAGCTACATTCTATTTGCATTATCATGATATTGAAGATTTAAAGGAGCAAATGGTGGATGAAGTACTTGAAGAATTAACTAAAAAGATTCATCCTCTCTTTGATGAAAATCAAGATATAGATGATCCCCCGATTGACTCGTTTTTAGCGCATATTTATGAACATGGAGTACTTTTCAATGTTATGTTTGAAAATAATGATTTTCGTAAAAGGCTATTCGGTATAATTACCGAGATTGTTTCAATTAGGCGAGAAACAAGAAAAGTGAAAAGGCATACCAATCAGGTTCCAATTGAAATTATTGCTTCCTCTACATTTGGTATCGTGTCATGGTGGATAGAGAATGGAATGCCATATAGTCCAAGATATTTGGCAGAACAAATCAACTTAGTATTTAGAAACAACACCAATGCTCGTCCCTGATTACCATCTCATTTTGGACATTTGTGTTAATTGGATTAGTGGAGGTTACACAAAGTGAGCTTTGCAAGCGAGATTGTGAGGGATTGCACTTATAGTAACGGGTGCTAAAGTTTAAAGAAGTAAAACACAATAAAAAACAGAACAAATTTGCTGCGTAATAAAACGATTCAATGCATTAGAAAATTCCTTTGTCATAATTCCTCCACAATTTTTAAATAACCATCTTGTCCGAATTCGGCATTAACCGATATATACCCTATGAAAGGAATTACATAGTCGAAAGGATCGTGGTTAAGGATGGCAAAATATCAAAAGGTACCTACTGAATTTTGGAGTAATCCAATTGTTGCAGAAGAAATGACTCCGGAGGATAAGTACTTCTATCTATATTTGTTAACGAATCCGAATACCAAGCAAATAGGCATCTATCGAATTACAAAAAAACAAATGGCTTTTGATTTGGGCTATTCCATTGAAACGGTATATTTGTTAATGGAGCGCTTTACGAAGCATCACAAGTTGATACGGTATAATCCTATAACTAGAGAGCTCGCGATTAGAGACTGGGGCCATCTCCAGATAGGCAGAAAACAAATCATTTCTGAGTTAAAAGAAGTTGAGGATCTCTCACTGATTCAATATGTTGCGGAATCGATTCATCAAGGGGATATTCGCAATCTATTTGAATCTTTTTATAATCAAGAAGAGATCGTTGTTAACTAGGAAAGCTGAGATAAAGAGAATTATGCTTCAGGCTACAGTGTTTAATCCCTGTGAGTTTGACAATTTGCATGATTAGTAAAAGGCCCACCCTTGGGGCTAAACTTATAAAAAACAAGTGAGCACAGAATCCGATTTCGACTTCCATTTTGTGTTAAGCTTTTATGTAGGTAAATACATACAAGCATTAGGAGAGGGAAAATGGAAACCGAAAAGTCAAAAAAGAATTTTAAGATTTTCATAGTTGCGGCTTTATCTGGTAGTTTGATCATGAATGTTATGTTGATTTCTAAAGTGAATTGGCTAGATAATCGATTAGATCATGTCTCATCCGAACAACAGAATATCCATCACTCAGTCAATAGCCAATCAGGCGAGGTCCAACAGCTTTTAAATCAATTTAAGGAAGAACTAAGTTGGCTTGGTCCAGTGGAAATGGATGTGAATACAAATGAGTTGGGAAAAGGGCAAGCGCAAATCCGTTTCAAATGGCAGGTAAAAGAGTGGCAAACGGATTCAAAGGTTATCTTTCATTATGCGACCGGGTCGAATGCTGACTTCGAAAAACTAGCAGCGGAAGGGTTAGAACAAGGGTTTTTCCAAGTAAAAGTCCCAATCGAGGTTAACTTAGAACCACTATGGGATGTGAGGGTGGTTGATTCTGGCTCAAATACGGAAGAGATGAGTGAAACGGTGAAGGAAGAGCAACAAATCGACCAATACTCCTTAAAGTATTTCGTTTCGGTCGAATCTGAGGATGTTGTCAAGAGTAGTGAGATTCAATCGGAATCGCTCGATTATTTGGGTACTAACAAATATGGCATTCTTTCAGGAGATATTCATAGCCGAGGGAAGAACGCTAGTGTGACATTGATGCAGCACAAAACAAGCGGTGAGACTTCTGATGTTGAAGAAGCTTCTCTTTTAAAATTTCAGGATGGTACGCTTGTTGGTGAGGAACCAATGCAATTGGAAGACGAACAGGACGACAACTTCCGGCTATTTCATTTGCGGGAAATCAGTTCATATGAAGAGGATATGCGGTTTGTTATCAAAGTCGTCTATCGAGACGGGGCCACTTTTGAGAGGGAAGTTATTAACTAATTAAAGAAAAGATTATATAGAAAAGATGGCGAACGGTGCTAGGCACTGTTCGTCAAATCTTTTTTTAAAACTAACCCTAAATCACATGGGATCCATACGATTTATAAAGATAACGGTCAATGAACTCTGCTAAGCCATCCTCTTCGTGGTGTCCTGTAACAAAATCAGCTGCTGCTTTGACCTCTTCGCTAGCGTTCCCCATAGCTACACCGGTACCGACATGGCGAAGCATGTCTATATCATTAGGTCCGTCCCCAATGGCTACGACTTCATTTGGATGGATTCGATATGCTCGAAGTAAGCTTTTGATCCCAGACCATTTGGAGACATTTGGAGCGACTAGCTCAAACCCGTCATTCCAATTGATGACTTCGGCTTCCTTTTTGAACAGTGCAGAAATTTTCGGGCTTGGTACACCTGTTCGAACACTATATTTTAGAACATCTTGATATTTTGCCTCTTTTAAATCTCCAATATAACGTGGGGGAGTTTGCCCAACTTTTGTCCAGTAGTCGATTTCTTCATTTGTTTCCTTACAATAAAGCCCATTTGCGGTATGGATGAGTACATTACATGGATTTTCAGTCGTCACCTGGTGGAAACGTTCTTCGTTCAGTTGGACGGGTTTGATTTGCAATGCTCTTCCAGTTCCTGCATCATGAATCGCAGCACCGTTCAAACAAATCATTGGAGTGGCCAACCCAATTTCTTTATGGTAGGGAGCAGTTACTTCGTGGTGTCGACCAGTAGCCAGAAAAACCTTGATTCCATGATTGATGAGCCTACAAATAGCTTCCATATTTCGCCGGGAAATAGCGTTTGAGGCTGTTAGTAATGTACCATCCATATCAATAAACATTGCACGAACATTCATTTATCCTTCCTCCTCATTCGTTGGTATACCAATCGTATCATCTGAATGTTAAATCCTTGTAAACATAGTGTACGGATTTAATTAATTTCATTTGATGTAAGGTGGAACGGCTGGTTGTTAAGCGGGACAATTGTAAAAATCCATGGTGAATGAACGAAAGAGATGGGGACGTACCCTATACTTCTTATGTCACTGATCGCTAAACTGTGAGTTTATTCAGTAGAGCAAATTCCTAAAAGGTCGTAAAAGCTTCCCCTACATATTTTAGATGAAAAAAGGTGAAATCCACGTCGATTTCACCTTTTTTCTTAATTTTAGAAACTAGTTATCTCCAACCTCTTTTTTCGTTCCCCTAGTCTTATCTAATTTAATTACATACAATATCCATTTCCGGTAAATATAAGCGTATATAGATGGAATGGTGAGGGTTGCAATGAGTTTTTTTAAAAAGCATAAACGGAAATTACCGAAAATGCCAAAAGCTGAAAACATAAACAAAGAAGAATCATCACCAAATGCTGAAAAGGAAAACAATAAGCTAGTAAAAGATTGGGAAAACGAACTCTCCAAATCCAATGATTATAAAAAAACTTTTTATTTCAATCAAAAGTCAGGCAAGAAATTTACCTTCACGTATATACCGACACTGATTGAAGAAAAGGTACTAGACAACAATGCGTTGCCAAACTTGCTTGAAGATGATTTTTATCAAATATCTGATGTTAAAAAGTTGTTACCGATTGCAGATGTCGAGGTATCTACCAATAAAGACGATATTCCGATAAAGCTGCTTCAGGGTTATGTACTAGTAACTCTTGAGGGAGATAGGAGCGGCTTTGCTTTCTTTTCTGCACAAAAAGCCGTCGTCCGCTCCGTCTCGGCACCGGAAATTGAATTTAGTGTCATCGGGCCAAAAGAGGCCTTTGTCGAGTCGATTGGGCAAAATATGAACTTGATTCGCAAACGCTTGCCGATCGAAGAACTTATTGCTGAAGAATTTACAGTCGGGAAACTCTCTAAGACAAAAGTAAACGTTATTTATATCGATGGGATAACAAACGAACAAATTGTGAATACCGTGAAGCAACGGATTAATGATATCGAAAAAGATGAGATTGCTGATAGTTCCTATTTCACGCAAATTATCTCAGATAACGGGCATTCTCCTTTTCCGCAGTTGCTTGATACCGAGAGACCGGACCGTGTCGCCTCGAGTCTTGCTGAAGGGAAAGTCGCCATATTAGTTGATGGTTCCCCACATGCTTTACTTGGTCCAACAACATTGCCAGAATTCTTCAACTCATTTGAAGACTATTATATCAACTGGATCCTAGCCTCATTTATACGGCTAATCCGCTTATTTGCTGTAATTTTCTCGATTATGATTACCCCTATTTATGTCGCGATCGTCACTCACCATTATGAGTTGATTCCAAAGGATTTACTCGTTACATTAGTTACCTCCAGACGTGTTGTCCCATTCCCACCGATTCTTGAAGCCTTATTTCTTGAGGTAGCAATTGAGTTATTAAGGGAGGCAGGGTCACGCCTACCAACGAAGGTTGGTCAGACAATTGGTATCGTGGGGGGAATTGTCCTTGGAACCGCTTCGGTCGAGGCTGGGCTTACGAGCAATGTTCTGTTGATTTTTGTCGCTCTCTCAGCACTTGCTTCGTTTACGACACCTGTCTATCAAATGAGTAATACAATCCGGATTTTGCGATTTCCATTTCTGTTTATGGCGGAGCTATGGGGGTTACTCGGAATTACGATTGCCTTCTGTTTTATAATTACTCATTTGCTCCGATTGACATCACTGGGGCAGCCATTTATGGAACCAGTATTTCCGCTAAGAGTCAATGACTTTAAAGACGCTCTCATCAGACTACCATTTCAAAATCAAGCGAAGCGCCCTATTTTCCTGAGAACGAAAGACTCAACAAGGTTTAGTTCGCAAAAGGCCCATAAAAAGAAAGACATTGATGAATAATGAATGAAGGTAGGGAGTTACATGCAACAGCCCGTCCCAGAGAATCTGAAAATTTCACCATTTATGGCGGCATTTGTCGTTGTTGCTATGCAGATAGGAATTGGTGTTCTTGGTTATCAACGGTTAATTGCTAAGGATGCTGGTTACGATGCATGGATTTCCGTCATTATAGGGGGGGCAACAATCCATGCCATCATCTGGATGATGTATAAAATCTGTGAAACGGTAGATGGAGATGTGTTAACTGCAAATATTTATGTGTTTGGTAAGGCGATTGGCAAAAGCATCAATACGTTTTTCATTTTGTATTTTACAATGACTTGCGTAACAGTGCTCGCTGGCTTAATTGAAGTGCTACGAACGTGGATGTTTCTTAATTTAAATCCTTTATTATTTGGTTCGATTTATTTACTTCTAGGAATTTATATCGTGAATGGCGGGTTCAGAACGGTAGTTGGGATTGCGTTTTTTGGACTCGCGGTTCCGGCATATTTACTGCTTTCCTTCGGTTTTGCTATCAGATACGGTGATTTCACAAATTTATTGCCGATTTTAGATCATACTCCAGTGCAATTACTAAAAAGCGCTTACAGTATGACATTAACCTTTCTTGGATTTGGAATCCTGTTATTTTTTTATCCATTTATTAAAAATCCTGGAAAGTCAAAAAAATGGGTTCATCTTGGAGTAGTAACTACTACTTTTATATACGCAGCGTTAGCGGTAATCAGCTTTGCCTATTTCCCGCCAAGCTTGTTAGAAAAGTCGATTTGGGCAACGTTAGAAATGTGGAAAATTGTCCGACTGCCTTTTATTGAGAGATTTGAGTATTTAGGCCTCGCCAACTGGGCTCTAATTATTCTTCCAAATGTTGTGATTTCTTTATGGGTTGCTAGCAGAGTCGCAAAGCAAACGTTTAACGTGGCACAACGAAAAGTTGTTTGGCTGATTGCTTTGGTTGTTCTCATCGTTGTCCAGATGTTAAATTCACGTGAAAAGATGAATCTCTTTTTTGATATCCAAGGAAAAGTCGGCTTTGTTATGGCCTATTTCTATACACCCTTTCTCTTTATTTTATTGCTGATTAAACAGAAGGTGAAAACGAAATGAGGATACGTGCTTTTTTCTTCACAATAATCCTTTGTGTTTTGCTTATAACAGGATGTGTACAAAAAAAGGTAATCGATGACATTAATATTGCTACTGGGATCGGGGTGGATCAAGCCGAAAACGGCCTTTTGCTTGGCAGTGTCATGATCCCTGAGTTTAAGCCAGACAAATCCATCGAGAACTTTTCATTTACAGCTGAAGGGGAAATTATGAGAGATGTTATGTCCCAAATGCAACAAAAAGCATCCCAGCCAATACTCGCAGGTAGCTTGGATATTGCCCTTTTTAATGAGGAAATTGCACGAAACGGCATCATTCAAATTCTTGATGTATTCCTACGAGATCCAAGCGTGGGAGCAAGGGTGCAATTAGCAGTCGTGGACGGTAAGGCAGTAGAGGTTTTTGAAGGGAACTATGGGGACCGCGGAAATGCGCTCTATTTAAGGGAATTAATCGAACACAACATGAAGGGGGGGAACTTACCTGTAGCCAATCTCCATCGTTTCTTGTTTGATTTTTATCAAAAAGGAAAAGATCCTTATTTGCCATACCTCAAGAAACAAGACGATGATTTAGTTTCGCTTCGGGGGATTGCGCTATTTAAAGATGAAAAGGTCGTTGATATTCTCCACGAAAACAAAATGTTTTATTTTAAGCTTCTCGTTGATCGGTTTACGATGGGCACCATCATGGTTAAAGAGGGCCATGGGAATGCTACGGTCAAGAGCATTAAATCAGACACCGATATGAAATTAATTAAGCGAGATCCTTATGAAATTACCATCAATATTGACGTGAAAGGGATTCTGACAGAGCATGAAGGCATTCGTTTAGCGAAAGATGAAGCGAATAAAATTGAAAAATTGTTAGAAAAACAAGTGAATAAGGAATGTCAAGCATTGTTAACGGAATTTCAAGAAAATAAGATTGATCCAATTGGCATCGGACATTTTGTTAAAACAAAAACAAGGCAATTTGACTTTGAAAAGTGGGAAACGGATTTTCAAAATGCCACTTTTAATGTCAATACAAATATAGATATCGTTGAGGTTGGGGTTGTTGAGTAATATAACCTACTTAGTGAACCTCTCCATCAAAATTTGCGATTTAGTTGGAGAGGTTCACAATATTATGTTATAACTCAGTTCAAATTGAACTGGGTAGCGTCATAAGCCTAGTTAATGATCGGGATTAGTTGACACTGCCTCCAATCCTGAAAAATGGCTGAGCCTTGGAAGTTATGAGCAAACCAAGAACAGCCAAAAAGCTGTTCTTGTTTCTAGTAACTATATTAAGGAAGCGGGTTATGTAGGTGCTTCTAAGCTAAGCAATGAATCCTTCTTTATTTCAATTTACATATGGGCATTCTCATCTTAATCTTAGGGTAGCTGAGTGGAAGCTCATTTACCTCGACAATTATAGATGGAATCACGTATCCTCTGCACCGCACTCCCTGCCTGTCATTTACCGTTAACGTTCCGATTCCCAAAGGTTTGTATTTAACGGTGTATAAATTTCGTCCCCCTGGATTTGCTGATGGATGATCAGATTAGGAAACGAATCCTCTGTATCCTTCACCTCTTTATGTCTTGCTCTGAAGCTCATCCCAAGAATCTCTTCAATGTGTTTCTTTCCACTTATCATTGAATCCCACCTATCTATTTTGATAGGAATAATTTAACCATTTTGGTTATTTTTAATGTAGTTGAAAAAATTCTAATTATAAAAGACCGAGTCCGAAAATGTTCTGGAATGCCACTCGAACAGTGGTGTTAACCCGTTATTCTTAATTCGCACCAAATGTGTTTCATTTATAGACAATAATGATTCTTTCAATATTTAAGTATGCTTATTAAAAAAATTTAGTTCATTTACATGTAAAAAGTTAAAAGGGTTAAAGTAAGTTGAACTATTAATGTTAGATGATTTAAACAAAAAGAGTTATGAAAGGAAGTTGAATGATGGAAAAGGAAAGAAGTTACAAACAAACTAGTTCTGAAAATAAGAATAGAGGTTTTTCTGAAACCAATCACAATCGTGAACAACAGAATGAAACGGATCAATTAATTCAGTCAGAAAAAATGCGCTATAAAAACGCAGATCAAATTTATGAATAAGAAGTTCATCTACTAAAATAAAGCCATGAATCGATTGGAAACTAATATGGATTGTTGGAAATGGAGCTGATTCTATGTCAAATCCAATCCCTCATGAAGACGGAATGGATCATACTTTAAGTTTGCTGAGAGAGGGATATCTCTATATTTTGAATAGGCGTCGTGGTTTTAACTCTGATGTCTTCGAAACTCGTTTACTGGGAAAGAAAGCGATTTGTATGGGCGGAAAAGATGCCGCTGAAATTTTTTATGATCCTGATAAGTTCCAAAGGGAAGGTTCGGCACCTAATCGCTTAAAGCAGACTCTGTTTGGCAAGGGGGCGATTCAGACCTTGGATGGGGCACAGCATAAACATCGGAAGGAGATGTTTATGTCGCTCATGTCCCTTGATAACCTCAAACGATTAAAGGAAATGATTAAAGTGCAGTGGGAGACTACTGCTGAAAAATGGGAACAGAGTGATGAGATTGTTTTTTATGAAGAAGTTCAGGAAATGTTGTGTAAAGTGGCTTGTCAGTGGGCAGGGGTACCTGTGCCAGGAGATGAGGTCAAAAATCTAACCAATGATTTAGAGGCCATGTATGAGTCACCGGGAGCGATGGGTCCTGATCATTGGAAGGGAAGAAATGCAAGGAATCGGGTAGAAAAGTGGGTACAGGAACTAGTCGACAATGTACGAGATGGGAAGATTCAGCCTCCTGAAGAAACTGCTTTATTCAGGTTTTCGTGGCACCGTGATTTAGAAGGGAATCTTCTGAATGCTGAGATTGTGTCCGTAGAAGTGATCAACATTTTGAGACCGATTGTAGCGATATCGATTTACTTGAATTTTACTTTACTAGCCTTACATCATCATCCGGAAGAAAGAAAGAAATTGCTTTCGGGGGATGAAAAACATGCTGAGATGTTTATACAAGAGGTTCGTCGCTACTATCCGTTTTTTCCTTTCATTGCAGCACGGGTTCGAACAAATTTCATGTGGAAAAACTATCAATTTGAAGAAAATACATTAACTCTCTTGGACCTGTATGGAACCAATCATGATCCCCTAGTTTGGGATAACCCTGATGTCTTTCGTCCACAGCGGTTTAATGACTGGGAGGGAAGTCCGTTTGGTTTTATTCCACAAGGTGGCGGAGAATACTTAATGGGTCATCGTTGCGCGGGGGAGTGGGTTACGATGGAACTGATGAAAGAAAGTTTGGATTATCTCCTGAATGGAATAGCATACGATGTTCCGAACCAAGACTTAAGTTATAGTATGGTAAGTGTCCCGAGCATACCTCATAGTAAAATCGTCATTCAAAATGTAAATAGGAATTAAGAATCTATTTAGCATGGTTAAAGAAACCTAGCTATTTGAATTAAATATTTCATGAAAAAATCCCTGTGGCTTGTTGTTAACAGGGATTCCTACTTTAATAGCTATTTTTTACTTAATTATTGCATTCCACATAATAAAGGAGGTTAGCCCATTAAACCATTCCTATGCTTCCTCTATTCCCAATTGAAGAATAAGTGTATCAACAGATACGGACCATTTGCCATGAAGCAACGATAAGTGGGGATGTCAGGCTGTTGGATTGATTTGGCGATTGTTCATCCTCATGATCCTTTAAGGTATATTTTCGGGGTTTCAAAGTAATCGCGATGTACCGTAGTTTAAATTGCAACCGAACTAGGTGGCCTCTTGTATATCTAGGTGATTGGTTTTCAGAATAGCGAAATCCTCTGCTGAAAAATAGTAAAATGTAAAATTTTTCTATTGATTCGCTAGTAGGAATGGTGGTATTCTAATTTAGCTGCTTCAGACAGCAACGAAATATAACGCTAATAAATACTTTTCCAGAAAAAGTATTTGACGAGTTAAACATTATGTTGTATATTAAGTATCCGCTGTTGAGGACAGCAACGTTTCATTAAATCAATTATATTAAAATAATATTTTAGTTGATTTTACGAGATGGATATGGTATATTAGTAGATGTCGCTTCTGAGCGATGGTTGAAATAATTGTTCTTTGAAAACTAAACAAACAAGCGTCAACAAACAATATTTATCATGTTTCTTCTATTGTATAGAGAACATGAGCCAACGTTTTATTTT
>NZ_FOBW01000030.1 GCF_900109925.1 Mesobacillus persicus
TCCGCTCGACTTGCATGTATTAGGCACGCCGCCAGCGTTCGTCCTGAGCCAGGATCAAACTCTCCAATAAAGAGTGATTAGCTCATAAAATAAAACGTTGGCTCATGTTCTTCCATAATAGAAGACATGATAAAAAATTGTTTGTTGACGCTTGTTTGTTTAGTTTTCAAAGAGCAATTTTTTCGTTGTCACCGAAGCGACTTAACAACTATAACATGTTGTTTATATTGTGTCAACAACATTTTTCATCTCAAATCACTGTGTCATCAGCGACTCGTATAATACTATCAGCACATAACCATAACGTCAATACAAAATTTAAAAAAACTACCGAAGATATGGTAGTTTTTTTAAAACCTTATATAATCCAAGTTTCAATCGCGATTAATGCTGCTACACCAGGAAGACCTAAAAGGCCAGATACGCTTGCGGTAACAAGGTTTATTGGAACATAAATTCCTAAGCTCGTCCCAAACTCATTGAGGAAAAATAAGAATAAGGCTCCGATAAGTATCTTAACAACCCCTTGGCCAATGAAGCGTAAGGGCTTTACCGGAGCACCTATAAATAACATGATTAAAATTAAACCACTAAAGATAGAAATGACAACAATCGGATCCATTTCTAGGCCTCCTCTTAAGACTTGTACTAAATTTTATGAACAAGCCTTAAAAAAAAGAACCTTGATAATGATTATTTATCTTTTAATGAGACTTTTCTTTCCTTCGCCTCTTTAAAAAGAAAAAAGTATTTTGCTTCCGCGAGTTTTGCTTCTGCAATAAACTCCCTTGGAACATCAAAACTTCTTTCTACAAGAGACCTCTTATTGCCCCATTCTTGTTTTAGTTGATTGAGTTGATTGATCAACTTCTTATCATGCTCTTTCCTTAGTCGTCCAGTTCTACTAAACAACATGACAAGCCCCTCCTACACGCACTTATACTTCTCTTCGACCTTCTAATGCTTTTGAGAGTGTTACCTCATCTGCATACTCTAAGTCTCCGCCTACCGGGAGTCCATGGGCAATTCTCGTGACTCTGATACCCGATGGTTTTAAGAGACGCGATATATACATTGCTGTAGCTTCGCCCTCAATATTAGGATTCGTTGCTAAAATGACCTCTTCAACCGTTTCATCCTGAAGTCTTTTTAATAGATCTGGGATATTGATGTCTTCAGGACCAATTCCATCCATTGGTGAAATGGATCCATGCAGGACATGATATAAACCACTGAATTCCTTCATTTTTTCCATTGCAATTACATCTTTCGGATCCTGAACTACACAAATAACCTTTCGATCTCGCCGCTGATCCTCACAAATATAGCAAGGGTCCTGATCGGTAATATGCCCACATACGGTACAATAGCTTAGATTGCGTTTTGCATTGACTAATGCCTTAGCAAAATCGAGAACAGTGTCTTCCTTCATACTTAAAATAAAAAAAGCCAGACGAGCAGCCGTTTTCGGGCCGATACCTGGCAATTTCATAAAGCTGTCAATCAGCTTTGATATTGGTTCAGGATAATGCATTCTATTTTTTCCTCCTAGAACATCCCCGGAAGGTTCATCCCTTTTGTGAATTGTCCCATAGTTGAATTCGTTAGCTCTTCAGCCTTTTTCAACGCGTCGTTCGTAGCTGCTAACACTAAGTCTTGTAGCATATCAATATCATCCGGATCAACGACTTCTTGTTTAATTTGCACATCTACGATTTCCTTATGCCCTGTCACGATAACAGTAACCATTCCACCGCCAGCCGAGCCTTCGATTCTTTTTTCACCTAGCTCTTCTTGAGCTTGAGCCATTTTCTTTTGCATTTTTTGCATTTGTTTCATCATATTTTGCATATTTCCCGCTCCACGCATATTGTTCATTCCTCCATTAGTCTTGTATTTGAATAAGTTCTTCCCCAAACAATTTTTTCGCTTCTGAAATCAGTGGATCCTCTTCAGTTTCAGAAGTACCTTCAGCTGTACCATGTTGCTGTGTACTAATAAACTTTTCCCTTATGTTTGTCCATTGCTCTTCAGGTACTCCAACGACCTGCAATTGCTTACCTACTAGGTCAAAGAGAACAGATCCCATTGTTTGGATAAACCTTTGATTCTCCATTGCCATCTGGCAGTGAATTTCATATTTAAATTTTATCACTAAAGCTTCGTTAGATGAAGCTACAGGCTCGGCATCATTTAATAAAGCTGCTTGGGAACGCATTTGACGCCCGACAAGCATCTCCCGCATTTCACCCCAACGGCTTTTTATTGCATTTAAATCTTGTTTTGTTGCCGCTTTTAATACTTCGTTGATTTTTCCAGCTGGTGCTTGGAATCCTTTTCGATTCACCCGCTGCGGCTTTTTCTGCTCCGTTTGTTCACTTGCTGTTGATGCAGCAGGTGGATTCTGCTCAAACTGAGCAAGCTTCTCTTCAAGCTGCTCTAATCTCTTTAATAACGGCTCGACGTCAGAGGGGATACCTTGAGGCGTTTCCAGCTGACAAAGCTTTACAATCGCTACTTCTAAAAATACTCTAGGGTGATTGGTCCAGCGCATCTCTTGTTGCGCTTTGTTCAGCCCGTCGATGATATCATAAATTTCCCTTGCATCCACTTCTTTAGCCAACTGAACGAAATCCTCGTCTAAGAGGACTCTTTCAAGCGACTCTTCTAAAGAAGGGGCAGCTTTATATAGGAGCATATCCCGATAAAAATAAATAAAGTCCTCAATGAATCTCGCAGGGTCCTTTCCTTGAAAAAGCAATTCCTCAAGTGCCTCTAATCCCATTGCTGCATTTTTCTCATTCACGGCTCTTGCAAGCTGATTTAAAAAAGACTGAGAAACGGATCCAGTGACAGTCAGTGCATCTTCAACCGTTACACGATCATGACTGAAGGAAATTGCCTGATCGAGCAGACTGAGTGCATCTCGCATTCCACCTTCTGCGGCTCGAGCAATGACCTGTAAAGCGGTCTCGTCACAATCAAGCCCTGTCTCCTCAATTATCCATCTCATCCTACCGACAATTGCCTTTGCGGTAATCCGTTTAAAATCAAATCGTTGCGTTCTTGAAATGATGGTGAGTGGGATTTTATGAGGTTCAGTCGTGGCGAGAATAAAGATAACATGACGCGGTGGCTCTTCGAGTGTTTTTAACAACGCATTAAAAGCCCCAATCGAAAGCATATGGACCTCATCGACAATATATACCTTATACTTAACTGAATTAGGTGCATATTTTACCTTATCACGAATGTCTCGAATTTCCTCAACACCATTGTTGGAGGCAGCATCAATTTCAATGACATCAGAAATTGAACCATCGGTAATCCCTTGACAGGATGAGCACTCATTACACGGTTCGCTGACTGGTGCCTTCTCACAGTTCACAGCTTTTGCTAAAATTTTTGCAGCACTTGTTTTCCCTGTCCCACGCGGGCCTGAAAAGAGGTAAGCATGTGAAATTTTATCTTGAAGCAGAGCATTTTGTAGTGTCGTTGTGACATGTTCCTGGCCCACTACATCAAAAAACTGTTGTGGTCTCCAGACACGATATAACGCTTGATAAGCCAATGACACCGCTCCCTTCCATGTATATTATCTTACCTATTATAACGTATCTAAAGAAACAAAACTATCTGCGAACAAAGAAACTTCCTTAGACTTTTATCACAATTTCATTTATATAAAATAAAAACCCATCTCGACTAAGAGATGGGTTGATTCGTTTATGTACAGCCGTGCACCTTCCTTCGACTGACGACCATAAGCGTTACTTAAGCAGTAAGCTCGGCCCAGGCAACCCTGCGGCACATGGGAGCGTCCACTTAATGCTGCTTCCTTCCGGACCTGACATAGTTCATGGATTCCCATTGCGCAGGACCCGGGCGTCAACACCACTTACTTAAGGCAGACCCTACAGTCAATCAGCCTCAGGAAGGGATTCATCCCCGCTAGAGCGGATTGCGGGTACAGGGCACCGCTACCTCCCCGACTAGCACGGCAAAATGTTGCGTCGTTTGTGACGCATAATTAGTATACTAACTTCACAGTAAAAAAGCAATGGATAACCTAATGTCAATTATTTACTCCCCTAGATTTCGTTGATGCTTCTCCTGTTTCTTCCGCTCTCTAAGCTCTCGAAAGAATTGCGAAAGGAGCGAACCACACTCCACATCAAGAACACCAGCAACTACTTCACTCTGATGATTGAAACGATCATCCTGAAGCAAATTCATAAATGTTCCAGCACAACCACCTTTCGGGTCAGCCGCTCCATATACAACTCGTTTGATTCTCGATAACATAATTGCCCCTGCACACATTGGACAAGGCTCCAGCGTCACAAACAACTCTGCTCCTTCGAGCCTCCATGTCCCTAACTGTTTGCATGCATCATGAATTGCAAGTACTTCGGCGTGGGCAATCGAGCTTTGTTCTGTTTCACGTAGATTATGGGCACGTGCAATAATTTTCCCATCTAAAACAATGACAGCCCCTATTGGTACTTCACCAGCATCTCCAGCCTTTTTCGCCTCAGCAATTGCTGCTTGCATATAAAACACATCTTGAGCTATTTCCATCAATAATCCTCATTTCTCAAAGTGACAATGTTTAATATCCCTCTCCCGAACAGAAAATATGGAGAAGGAGCTGATATAGATTGAATAATGAAATGAAACCTGCATTACTCATTATCGATATGATTAATAATTTTGATTTTACACATGGTGAGATTCTCTCTAAAAAAGCTTCGAGAATCACTGCTCCAATTTTAAAGCTTAAACAGAACTTCTATCAAAAAAACTGGCCTGTAATCTATGTTAATGATCATTATAATTTATGGAGAGCAGATATAGAAAAAATCATCAGATTTTGTACAAATGAAAGAAGTAATTGGCTTTTGAATAATATAGCACCAAGTGATAACGACTATTTTTTAATTAAACCAAAACACTCTGCCTTTTATGGTACGGCCTTAACAACTCTCCTGCAACAACTAAAGGTGAATACCCTCGTATTGACGGGAATTGCCGGCAATATTTGTGTTTTGTTTACGGCTAATGATGCCTATATGAGGGAGTATTCTTTGTTTATACCGGAGGATTGCATTGCTTCCAATGACGATAACGACAATCAATACGCATTAACAATGATGCACGAAGTGTTAAAAGCGAATACGAGTACAGTAGATAATTTTTTAACCATTCATACATAGGCCAACCTTGATCCCTCATATGATGTTTGTAGCGTTTAACCCGCTATATAGGAGGGAAGATCATGCAAATTCATGTAATTCAACCTGGAGATTCGCTTACGACGATTGCTCGAACATACGGTTCATCGGTTACAGATATCGTCGAAGCAAATGAAATCCCAAACCCGAATAATCTAGTTGTTGGTCAAACAGTAGTCATACCTATCATAGGTAGTTTTTATTGGGTCCAACAGGGGGATAGTTTATATTCCATTGCAAGGAGATTTAATATAAATTATCAAGAATTGGCGCGCATCAACGGAATTCCTGTCGATCGCCCCCTTCAGGTTGGTTTTAGACTCTATATACCGCAAAGGCCAAAAGTTCCAACTGAAACAAACGCGTATGTTGAACCACGCGGAAACACCGTTGCACCTGCACTAGAAACGGCCGCACGGGAGGCAGCGCCCTATTTAACTTACCTAGCACCATTTAGTTATCAAGCCTTACGAGATGGATCTTTAAAAGAGCCTTTACTAAATAATTTCCCAGCAATTGCCGAAGCTAATAATAATACGCTTATGATGGTGATAACCAATCAAGAAAATGACCAATTTAATGATGAGCTAGGGCGCATCATTTTAAATGATATGGAGATTCAAAATCGATTCTTAGATAATATTGTTGCAACGGCTCGACGGGTAGGCTTCCGTGATATCCATTTTGATTTTGAATATCTAAGGCCTGCCGATCGTGAGGCCTATAATAATTTCTTGAGAAAGGCAAAGAATCGCTTCCAGCAAGAAGGTTGGTTAATTTCCACTGCACTAGCTCCTAAAACGAGTGCCGAGCAGGAAGGTGCATGGTATGAAGCACATGACTATCGTGCCCATGGAGAAATTGTCGACTTTGTCGTGATTATGACCTATGAATGGGGTTATAGCGGCGGACCCGCCATGGCTGTTTCACCGATTGGTCCAGTCCGCGAAGTTTTAGAATATGCAGCTTCAGAAATGCATTCTAATAAAATTATGATGGGTCAAAATTTATATGGGTATGATTGGACTCTTCCATTTGTCCAAGGAAGTATTGCAAAAGCAGTTAGCCCACAGCAGGCTATTCAGCTAGCGGCCACAAATAATGTTCCAATTCAGTATGATACAAAGGCACAGGCCCCATTTTTCTACTATACAGATGCCGAAGGCAAACGTCACGAAGTCTGGTTCGAGGATGCTCGGTCAATCCAAGCGAAGTTTGATTTAATTAAGGAATTGAATTTAAGGGGCATTAGCTATTGGAAATTAGGATTGAGTTTCCCACAGAACTGGCTTTTAATAACAGAGAACTTTAATGTTGTTAAACAAAATCAAGGATAAGTTTTGAAAACAGCACACGCTTCGGCGTTGCTGTCTTTTTTTATTTTGTATTTTTTTACTTTGTTGATTACGGAGGAAAACAGCTTTTTGTTTGCTCTCATCCAAATATTCCATGCCCTTTACTGGTGATAATATGGTAAAATAAATTTTGTGTTTTTTTTATTAACCGTTAACTAGATTATTATATAGATGACCGGATAGAGAAGGAGGACAAACTGTGGGGGAAACACCTTTTATCACGGTTGAAGGGCCGATAGGCGTTGGCAAAACATCATTAGCAAAAGCTATTTCTGAAAAATTTCAATACACTCTATTAAAGGAAATTGTCGATGAGAATCCCTTTTTGGGGAAATTTTATGACAATATCGAGGAATGGAGTTTCCAAACGGAAATGTTCTTCCTGTGCAACCGTTATAAGCAATTAGGGGATATTAATAAAAATTACATCAGTCAGAATCAGCCTGTTGTTGCAGATTATCATGTTTTCAAAAATTTAATCTTTGCTCAGCGAACATTAAATCAAGCAGAGTATGATAAATACTATAAAATCTATAATATCCTGACAAAAGATACACCTACTCCAAATGTCATTATTTACTTACACGCAAGCCTTGATACGTTATTAGAACGAATCGAAATGCGCGGTCGTGAAGTAGAACGCAACATTAGTGCAGCCTACCTGCAACAACTGTCCCTTGATTATGAAGAGGCGATGAATCGTTTTGAAGTCGAGTATCCACATATCCCTGTCTTACGTTTTAATGGCGATCAATTCGATTTTGTTAAAAATGAAACAGACCTACAAACCATCATCACCGAGCTTTCAGCATCGTTAACTAAAAGGAGCGTACAACAATGAATTTACGTATGAAATATGATATTCCTCATAATGCCGTCATTACCATCGCGGGAACAGTCGGAGTTGGGAAGTCGACGATGACAAACGCTTTGGCTGATGCCCTGCAATTTAGAACCTCCTTTGAAAAAGTGGATACAAATCCATATTTGGATAAATTCTATGCTGACTTTGACCGCTGGAGTTTTCACCTTCAAGTATATTTCCTTGCTGAACGCTTTAAAGAGCAAAAACGGATTTTTGAATATGGCGGTGGATTTATTCAGGATCGTTCCATCTATGAAGATACCGGGATTTTTGCAAAGATGCATTATGAAAAAGGAACAATGTCCCCAGTTGATTATGAAACCTATAAAAGCTTGTTTGATGCCATGGTCATGACCCCCTATTTCCCACACCCTGACTTGCTGATTTATCTAGAGGGTAGCATTGAGGATATCTTAGAACGCATTCGCTTGCGTGGACGACCAATGGAACAACAAACACCAATTGCTTATTGGCAAGAAATGCACGAACGCTATGAAAATTGGATCAACAGCTTTAACTCTTGTCCGGTCCTCCGCTTAAATATCAAGGATTATGATATTATGGCTGACCAAACATCCGTTGAACCGATTATTGAACGAATTGGATCATTTATTCATCAAACACAATTGTTAAAAAAATAACCTAAGGACCAGTCAAATTGACTGGTCTTTTATTATTTTAGCTGTTTAAACTAGTCTGTTGATTTCCGCTCCAGGCACTTCGCTTTCCGCGGGCAGTCCGGGAGCCTCCTCGTCGCTCCGCTCCTGTGGGGTCTCCCTTGGCCTTGCACTCCCGCAGGACACTGATTGGCTTCCTCGAATATGCCCACGCACGAGAAAATGCGTATTTCATTTTCGAGGAGTCTGCGTGCCTTCCGCTCCAATCAACAGATTTTCTTAAATTTGTTTCTGGGCTTATCTGAAGTCAAACCCCTTTTGTCTACAAACTGCCGGAAGTAAATTTGACTGTTTGCAACAGTTTGCTATAATAAAAACTTTTCTAATCTGATCAATCTCTAAACGTTATATTAACAAAAAGAACGTAAAAAAACCTGCTACGGTTAGGTAACAGGTTTCTTCGAATATGAATCTCCAATATTTATGCGCAAATATTAAATTCAATAAAATGGAGGAGGAAAGGGGATTCGAACCCCTGCGCGGTATGACCCGCCTGTCGGTTTTCAAGACCGATCCCTTCAGCCGGACTTGGGTATTCCTCCGTATCGACATAAAATAATTTATCACATTGTATAACTAGTGTCAATAGAATTAACAAAAAAATCTTGGGCGGAATTTTCCGCCCAGAATGAAGCTTAATTTTGTGGCTTGATGACTTCAACATTTCTCATATAAGGTCGTAATGCTTCAGGAATAACAACACTTCCATCTTCCTGCTGGTAATTTTCAAGGATAGCAGCAACCGTGCGGCCGACCGCAAGGCCTGAACCATTTAATGTGTGAACATGCTCTGGCTTCCCTTTTGCTTCACGGCGGAAACGGATATTTGCCCGTCTTGCCTGGAAGGCTTCAAAATTACTACAAGAAGAAATTTCACGATACGTTCCATAGCTTGGAATCCATACTTCAATATCATATTTTTTTGCTGCCGTGAAGCCGAGGTCAGCGGTACACATACTTAGCACGCGGTACGGTAGCCCTAATAGCTGAAGGACCTTCTCCGCATTGTTTGTCAATGCCTCCAACTCAGCATAAGAGTCTTCAGGTCGAACAAATTTTACAAGCTCAACCTTGTTAAATTGGTGTTGGCGAATTAATCCCCGTGTATCACGACCTGCAGAGCCTGCTTCAGAACGGAAGTTAGCACTGTACGCCACATACTTCATAGGAAGCTGGTCATTGGTTAAGATTTCATCACGATGAAGATTCGTAACCGGAACCTCTGAAGTTGGGATCAAGAAATAATCAGTATCTGCAACTTTGAATGCATCTTCTTCAAACTTCGGTAATTGGCCGGTACCAGTCATGCTTGCACGGTTCACCATATAAGGTGGAAGTACTTCCTGATAACCATGTTCATCCGCATGTAGGTCCATCATAAAACTAATTAACGCACGCTCCAAACGGGCACCTAATCCTTTATAAAAAGCAAAACGGCTTCCCGTCACCTTTCCTGCGCGTTCAAAATCGATGATTTTTAGGTGATCAGCGATATCCCAGTGCGGCTTCGGCTCATAAGCAAACTCAGGGAGTTCTCCCCATGTGCGGACCTCAACATTATCATCTTCTGTTTCACCAACAGGAACACTTTCATGAGGAATGTTCGGAATGCTCATTAGGAGATTATCTAGTTCCTCTTCAACCCCTCTTAATTCCTCATCAATCGTTTTAATCTTTTCTCCAACTTCACGCATTTCTATGATCAGCTGGTCAGCATCCTTTTTTTCCTTTTTTAGAACAGCAATTTGTTGAGATACCTCATTACGTTTACCTTTGAGTGTTTCTGTTTCGATTAGCAACTCTCTACGTCTAACATCTAGTTCTTCGAATTTACCGAAGTCGGTTAAATCCTCGCCGCGATGTTGTAGCTTTTGTTTTACCTCTTCAAAATTGGCTCTTAAATACTTTACATCAAGCATGTTTAATATCCTCCTTTTTTAGCTCTTTAAATATGTATGTTGATTTCCGCTCCAGTCGCTGCTTTCCGCATCCTCAAATCTACCCACGCACGAGAAAATGCGTACTTCATTTTCGAGGAGTCAAGCGCCTTCCGCTCCAATCAACGTTTAAAAAACAGAGCCTTTTCTTTATTAATTTGGCGAAACGCTAAAAAAACACAAAAAACTCCCGTCCCCTGGAAAAGGGACGAGAGTTTACCCGCGTTGCCACCCTGATTGAAAGCAAATAACACTTTCCTCTTAAAAAGATAACGGTCTTTTGCCGAAAGCATTTACTTGCGCAAAACGCGCGTTCCATGCTTTGCTCGAGGATGGATTCACTAGACTCACCCACCGGTTTTCAGCAACCACCGGCTCTCTACAGAAATGAAGTCAAGTTACTAGTTCCTGTCACTGCTTTGTTCATTATCAGGATTTATTATTTCAAATTTACTATAATTATGACCAGCTTGCAACTCTATTATACAGTCGTTTTTTCCTTCGTCTCAGCAACCATTTTCACAAAGAATTGTGTGAGACGATGGTCTTCCGTTAATTCTGGATGGAAGGAGCAGCCCAAGAACTGTCCTTCACGAGCAGCGACAATTCGCCCATTGTGCTTGGCTAACACCTCAACGTTTTCTCCGGCCTCAACAATATGAGGTGCTCGAATAAACACTGCTGAAAAGTCCTCAGCCACTCCGTTAATATCAAGGTCTGCCTCAAAGCTCTCGCGCTGACGTCCAAATGAGTTACGCTCCACTCTTACATCCATAACCCCAATATGCGGTTCTTCGTAACCAACAACCTCTTTAGCCAATAAGATTAGACCAGCACATGTACCGAATATTGGTTTGCCTTCAGTAGCAAACTGTTTTAATTCAGGCATGAAGTGATACTTATCGATTAGTTTTCTCATGGTTGTGCTCTCACCACCAGGAATGATGAGCCCGTCCATTTCTTTTAACTCCTCAGGCCACTTAATAACATAGGCCTCAGCACCACTAGCTTCAACAGCACGAACATGCTCCCTTACTGCTCCTTGTAAGCCTAGTACACCAACCTTAACCATAGTAACTCCTACCACCCACGGTCCTGCATACGAGCTTCAGGAGCTAGGGAGGAAATCTCAATTCCTTTCATAGCTGACCCAAGGCCTTTAGACAGTGAAGCAATCAATTCATAATCCTGATAGTGAGTTGTTGCTTCCACAATTGCACGAGCAAATTTAGCTGGATTTTCTGATTTGAAAATACCAGAACCTACAAATACGCCGTCTGCACCTAACTGCATCATCAATGCAGCATCTGCAGGGGTTGCAACGCCGCCGGCTGCAAAGTTAACCACCGGAAGACGTCCAAGACGCTTGATTTCCATTAGTACTTCGAAAGGGGCTCCGAGAAGCTTAGCTTCTGTCATAATCTCAGCATCGTCCATTGTGATCAATTTACGAACCTGTGCATTGACTTGACGCATATGACGAACGGCTTCAACGATATTCCCTGTACCAGGCTCTCCCTTTGTACGAAGCATTGCTGCTCCCTCACCAATACGTCTTGCTGCCTCTCCAAGGTCACGGCAACCGCACACAAATGGAACTGTATATTCACTCTTTAGAAGGTGATACTCTTCATCAGCAGGTGTTAATACTTCACTTTCATCAATGTAATCCACACCCATTGCTTCAAGAATTCTTGCTTCGACAATATGGCCAATTCTTGCCTTCGCCATAACTGGAATTGAAACAGCTGCCATTACTTCCTCCATAATGGTTGGATCAGCCATTCTCGCTACTCCACCAGCAGCACGGATATCGGAAGGAACTCGTTCCAGTGCCATAACAGCTACTGCGCCTGCCTCCTCAGCAATTTTAGCCTGCTCTGCATTGATTACATCCATGATGACGCCGCCCTTTTGCATTTCGGCCATTCCTCGTTTTACGCGATCTGTACCTGTTTTCATTCTTCTTTTCCTCCAGTTTCTATAGCAATTTTCATTTACCTTCTTATTTTAGAGGAAAAAACCCATAATATAAATCGGATTTAGAAATTTCCCTTAATTGAAATAAAACAACAAAAAAGGCCTCCTGTCAACAGGAAACCAGTTAATTAAGTCGAGGTAGACGAAATAGTCTGTCTACCTATTTTTACTTTTGGGGATTACGGTAAAGCATAGCGTCAATTAAAGCGAAGTGCCAGCAGCAGAAATCAACAGCCTATTTTAGAATAATCCTTTAACAGTAGAGGCAACCGTACTAAACAAGTCACCAAAGAACCCACCAATTCCTCTCATCGATAAAACAAACCAATTTGCCTTTTCGACACTTTCGGCAGCTGTTACAGGAATTTGAATCTGCTTATGACCATCTTGCGTTAAGAAACGAATATCTTCTCCATTTTCATGTTCAACTGTTACATAACCAATGGTTTCGCCCTTTTCAATTGGAGCAGTTAGTTCGCCATCTTCATTCAGTTTCTCTTTATCAAGAACAAGCTTAGGCTTATAGGCCTCTTTCTCACCATTTTTGATTGTTAATGCAAGTTCTTCCTCTGTTTGAATCTGGACTTGGTCTTCTTTTCCTTTAGTAACCGGTACAGTTTCTTTCCCTTTAATCTGATAGTTTTCATCGAAAAGCTGTTCTTTTTTAAAGTTACTAAAAGCGTAATTCATGATTTTTGCTGTTTCGGAGAAACGAATATCCCTCGTTTCAGCCTTCATTACTACCGAAATAAATCTCTGGTCTCCTCTTTTAGCCGTAGCCGTAAAGCCATATCCTGCAAAGTTTGTTGAGCCAGTCTTTAAGCCATCAATCCCTGGGTACTCATGAATTAACGTAGGCAACATGAAGTTGAAATTATCGTACGTCTTTCCATCTCTAAAAGGTAACCTTGGTTGGCTAGCTGTATCTAGTACTTCCGGATAATCGGTCAATAGTCGATAAGCAAGTCGCGCAGTTGCTCGAGCGGACATCACATTTTCCTCATCTGGTGCTCCAGCAGGATGATTTCCTAATAATGAACTATTATTAAGTCCTGAAGAATTTACAAACTTATAATCTTGAAGATTAAGTTCCTCGGCCTTTGCATTCATCAATTCAACAAAGTTCTTCTCTGTTCCTCCAATGAGCTCGGCAAGTGCAACGGTCGCTGCATTTCCAGAATGAATTGCCATTGCCTGATACAGCTCTTCCACTGTGTAATCCTCACCTTGAGTCAAGCCTACGTTGGATAGCCCAGGGGCCGCTGATAAGCGATGAACATATTCATTGATTCTTACCGGTTGATCCCAAGTAATCTTTCCATCATGAATGGCTTCAAGCACAAGATACTCGGTCATCATTTTAGCCATGGAAGCAACTCCAAGGACAACATCAGCATTTTTCTCATATAAAATCTTGCCTGTATCTGCATCTAAGAGTATGGCCGCCTCAGCACTTAAGCCAAGCTCATCCTCCGCTGCGTTTACATTTTGTACAAAACCTGAAAGTAACGTGGTCAAACTTAAAAGAAACACGACAACAAAAATGGATAACTGTTTGTAACGATTCAAAGCAAATTTCCCTCCAGCTCATTTAAATAAATCTATTGGTATGTTACTAGATTGACCCCTTTAAAAACACACCCGTTTAGTTTACCATAAAAAAAATCAAAAAAACAGACAGAGTAACACTGCCTGTTTGCAAAAAAATAATCAAGATTATTCTCTAGGAATATAGACTCAGCTTGTGGAATAGTTAGGTGCTTCCTTGGTAATCTGAACATCATGTGGATGGCTTTCCCTTAACCCTGCACCAGTCATTTTGATGAACTGACTGTTCTCTCTCAGCTCATGAAGATTAGCCGCTCCACAGTAACCCATACCTGACTTTAAACCACCAATCAGCTGATAAATCGTATCAGCAAGTGGACCTTTATAGGCTACCCTACCTTCAATCCCTTCCGGAACAAACTTTTTATTCTCTTCCTGGAAATAACGGTCTTTAGACCCTTTCTCCATTGCACTAACGGATCCCATTCCTCGATACACCTTAAACCGTCTTCCCTGAAATATCTCTGTGTCGCCAGGACTCTCGGATGTGCCTGCGAGCATGCTTCCGAGCATAACAGCGTGTCCACCAGAAGCTAGAGCCTTTACGATATCACCAGAGAATTTAATTCCACCATCAGCAATAATGGTTTTACCATGTTTCCTAGCTTCTGTAGCACAATCATATACAGCTGTTATTTGTGGCACACCAACCCCAGCCACTACTCTTGTCGTACAGATTGAACCAGGTCCAATACCGACCTTAACAATATCTGCCCCTGCTTCAATCAAATCCCTCGTTCCTTCAGCCGTTGCGACATTCCCGGCAATGATAGCAAGGTTTGGATAGACTTGGCGAATATGCTTCACTGTCTCAAGCACACCTTTAGAATGCCCATGGGCTGTATCGACGACAATAGCATCTACGTTGGCTTTTACAAGCCTCTCAACCCTTATCATTGTATCTGCCGTAACGCCTACAGCTGCACCAACTAGGAGGCGCCCCTGTTCATCCTTTGAGGAATTAGGAAATTCAATGACCTTTTCGATATCCTTTATCGTAATAAGCCCTTTTAAGATTCCGTCTTCATTTACGAGTGGGAGTTTTTCAATTTTATATCGTTGGAGGATCTTTTCAGCTTCTTGTAACGTTGTACCCACAGGAGCCGTTACCAAATTCTCCTTCGTCATAACATCATAAATAGAAATTGAGTAATCTTGAATGAAGCGCAAGTCTCGGTTCGTTAAAATTCCAACCAATTTTCGTTCGTCCACATTGTTCACAATCGGAACACCAGAAATGCGATACTTCCCCATTAAATGTTCTGCGTCAAATACCTGGTGCTCTGGGGTTAAATAGAAAGGATCTGTGATAACACCACTTTCAGACCTTTTTACCTTATCTACCTGTTCAGCCTGCTGTTCTACTGACATGTTCTTATGGATAATTCCTAAACCACCCTGCCTTGCCATACTTATGGCCATTTCAGCTTCCGTTACCGTGTCCATGCCAGCACTTATAATAGGAATATTTAGCTTGATTTTCTCAGTCATACTGACATCAAGCTTTACATCCTTTGGTAAAACCTCTGACTTCGCAGGTACAAGTAGAACATCATCAAATGTTAATCCTTCTTTTAAAAACTTGCTTTCCCACATCGTAAATAAACCCCCTTTAGAACAAAATATTATTAGTAGGTTATCAATTGGACAAAATACTGTCAAGGAAGATTGTGGATGTTTGATTTTTCTGATAATACTTGGAGGTTTTATTTGTGGCTTTTCAATACAAAGGCTGGACTAGCTTTTCATTATACTATTCGGCTGACTACTCCCGTGATTTTTTGAAAAAATGTTATCAGCGGCTACATTTAGATAACGCTGACCAAAAAAGTTTTGAAAATTGCTATCCATTTATATACTATCTTGAGCATGGGAAAATCTATTATCAGCAAGCAGCGGTTTCCCCCATTCATATCCAACCGATTCTCCTTTTTTATGGATTGGTTCACCTAGTTAAGGCGTGCATTTTAACGGTTAACCCTAATTACCCTGAAACAACCTCTGTTCTTGCCCATGGCTTAACCACTCGTAAGCGAAAGAAACAACAATATTCATTTATGGACGATGAGGTTAAATTACAGAAGCATGGACTGTTTCCATTAATGGCAGAGAAATTGTTTCACATGAAACAATTGGAAGGTGAAAAAATCAAAATGGGGGAGATTCTCCAGTTTATCCCGGAATTATCCTTTCATTTTTCGAAGTTAACTGGGAGGCCAACCTTTTTAAAAATTGATGAACAAAACGGGGATTTCTTTCTCTCTAAAAACATTTTAGATATCTATCATATGACAGATAATCGTTTTAAGGACTATTTGGGGAATAAAGCCGTGATGCCACTAAACTTTCAAGAGCAAAGTGAAAATCACCTTGTGTTTAAAATGGACCATGCTGAAGCTATTGAACCGACTCCATTGAAATATAATTATGCCGACAGCCATTTTTCCCTTCCATTAAACAGAGGAGAATTATACATGATGCCTGAGTTGATGCTTCACTATTTACTTCTCTATAACCTAGGGATGATTGCTCGTTATGAGATTGACTGGTGGAGCGAATTAATAAAAATGATGCCGAATGAAGATTATCCCTTTATCGAGTCCTTTCTTGGCACTACATTACAAAAAGGACCATATCTAATTTATCGGTATTTGGAGGGGAAGTAGTGAATGAGCAATAAGGTGGTTGGCTCACATGAATGACTTTATCCTTCTCTAGGCAGTATAGTGCTTTATCCAACCATAGAGTGATTTTAGATTAAACCTAAATATTCGGGAACGCTGGGATTTGTCATTATTAAAATCACTATTGGTTCCATTACCAAAGATAACAGGTGATATACTGCTAGTACTTGAATTAAATTATGCTGATTTCGAGTGGGGGAACAGAAAAAAATGCTTGGCGATAGATACTCCAAGCATTTTTATCCCCAGATAAGCACCAGTTAGCGATTTCCAGATCTTCAAGAATGGCCTTCAAGTAAGCCACTAGTTAAGGGGAGAAATTCCTCTTATTATGAAAAAAACAAGAAACATGGAGTAAATAGAGGGAAAGATTCCCCCTATTTACTCCAAAACCACGAAAATGAACCAGTTTGCTTTGCCTTAACGGGAAAAACTCCCCTTATTTCCTCCGAACCTAGCCCTATTCTAAAGATTAACGGTAAAAACTCCCCTTATTTAAACAGTCAGAGGTCTCAATTAAAGATAAGAAGGAAGATTTGCTTCATTCTTCTGCCTCTCAGACAGGCATCTCCCCATTTGTAGCACACCAATTAGCAAGCGAATTTTCATGCCAACGAAAACTTATGACACCATGATAAAGGGGGTTCGAAATTCAGGGGGATAAGCCATTTATTTTATTAAACCCTAAATATATTAATTAAGAAAGAAGATGTCTAATTCAGTTGCGAACAGGATTGATAATTGGTGTGTTAATTTAGTTTTTGTATTCGAAATTCGAACCTATTACTCTTAATCAGCTGTCCTTTCACTTTGCCTGCAACTTCCTACTCTCAAAGGGGGTACATCGGCGTCTAAGCTTAACTTCCATGTTCGGCTTGGGACTGCCATGATCGGTGGATCTCTTCGTCAGCTTCAGGCTTTCCAGTCCTCACGTACATCGTACGTTCCGGGCTTCAATCCTTCACCTCCGACCTCCTTGGTCCTGACAACCCTCTGGTTTCTGCACTTCACTCAGGGTATTCTAGGAATTTATCCTGACGGACACAACAAAAAAACAACCAAAACTTTGGTTGTTTTTAAAGTGCCTGGCAACGTCCTACTCTCACAGGGGGAAACCCCCAACTACCATCGGCGCTGAGAAGCTTAACTTCCGTGTTCGGCATGGGAACGGGTGTGACCTTCTCGCTATCGCCACCAGACTATTAAATTAGGGATAATTATTTTGCTGTCGCAAAAAATTTTGTTCCCTCAAAACTAGATAATGTAATCAGAAGGTAAAGTCATTCATATCAATTCTTAACTTTATAAGGTTAAGTCCTCGATCGATTAGTATCAGTCAGCTCCACACGTTACCGCGCTTCCACCTCTGACCTATCAACCTGATCA
>NZ_FOBW01000028.1:0-15920 GCF_900109925.1 Mesobacillus persicus
CATTCTTCGCCAGTAGGATTCTCTTGAGGAATCTGGGGTACCTTTAAGCTCAAAGAATAGCTCCACTTTTTGTTCATATTGATTCATAAAATTGCCTCCCGATATTTGATTAAGTTTAGTGTTGAATCAAATATCAGTAGGTGGAGCCCTACTTAGCTTAATGAGAATATTGAGGTGTATTTTTGAGGTTGTCCATGATAAAATATTTGTCATATGAAAAAGTATGTCTTTCTATTGTTTGGTTTGGCGATTAAACAATATCACAAAAGACATACTTTTTCATTTTTTTATTCTTTTTTTGGTCTGAGGGGGCTTTTAAAGAGCCATCGCGTTAGCGATTTCGTTCTTCTTCTGCTTCATTTTTACGGAATCAAGGATTTTGCAAAAGATTCAAATATAAGGTCGTGGGACTTTTCTAGTTTTCTATTCATCTCCAAATGTAGAGAATAGACGAGCTAAAGGCGTGAATCCACATTCGGAATCACGCCTTCCTTTTAATCAGCTTAATAATTACACCCTCACACCCTCGTTCTAACTTTACTAGACATCTCCCCAGTAAAAAGCTGACCTTTTCTTGATTGTGCTCTGTCTTTCCCCATCACCGCGCGGCTTTCGGCTAGAACCGAAAACAAGAAAGTACCCACCGCTAAATGAAGTACAGCCATGGTTAGATCAATGAAGCTTGTAATCGTTAAAACGCCTATTACTAACTGAATGATAACCGTAATAGAAGCTAAAATCAGACGCCATCTGAGCGGGGAGGACCATTTTTTCAAAAACGCCCAGCACGTTAACGCCAAAATATAAATCGCAGACAAGACTGCGAACAGTCGGTGAATCGTTTGGATGATACCTGCCGGATTATCAATCGTTGGAAGGAGAGTTGATCCACAATCAAACCATCCGCACCCGAGACCATACCACTCATGCTTGGTGTAGGCTCCAAACGCGAGCGTTAAGAGCAACAATACTAAAATGATATTTAAATGTAGAATGATGGATTTATGGTCAGAGATATCTCCCGTGCTTGAATTTCCAAGCGGTTTCTTGTCATCTGCTTTTCTCCAAATCCAAATCAGGCTAGCTAAAAACACCATCGCAATCATCAAATGACTTGAGACAATGATAGACGGCAAATCAAGGATAACGACCACCGCGCCAAGCAGCACCTGAATGACGAGGAGGCCAATCATCCAATAACCAATGTTGCGAATAGCAGGATCAATTTTCGCACGCAAAATTTTTAAAAATAATATCACGCAAGAAATTGCAAGTATAGCCCCTATCACTCGATGAGCAAATTCAATTAAGGTATCCCCTTTTAGGGTAGGGATCACCTCACCATTACATAGCGGCCATTCAGGTCCGCAGCCCATGCCTGATTCAGAGGAGGCGACATACCCTCCGAAGACGATGAGTCCATATGTAAGCAGGATGGTTACAAAGGCCAAACGTTTAATAGACAGAATACACAACTCCTTATCCTAGTAGAATTGGATTTTAGTAGGCTTCGAAAGTGGACCCTGAAAAACATCCTAAGTTGTTTTTCCGACGCCCTTTAAACCTGTAAAAAATCTTACCGTAATGAGAACAGTAGCGAGCACAACGAAAATTCCACTGATTGCACCAATTTGGTCGGATAACACCCATTCTGGCATATGCACGGCCCATCTTCTTGGTGTGCTCATGCTACCGGCATAAAGAAAGGAACCGACGATTCCTGTAAAAAAGGTAAAGTACAAGGCGATGCTAAAGGTATCAAAATGGTTATGTTTCATGGACCCTTCTTTTTTATTAAAATAGTACATAAATCCTAGAATCATCGCGATGACTCCCATTCCCATATACGTGTGGAAATGACCTGGCACCCATTTTGTATTGTGCATGACATGATTGACGACAATCGTTGCATCAATAATCGCCGGAATCGCACCGGCTACCCAGCCAAACATTGCTAAAAAAAGCAGACTGGAAGCGAAATCCCATTTAATCCCTGAGCGGTACACAATCATCAGTGCCCCATAAGCGGTGACAACCATAACCGGAAGTCCGTTTGCATATGAAAACACTTGACCGATGATCAGCATCCACGTTGGAACCGCGAAATCCATCAAGAGGTGGTGCGTGTAAATCATTAACGTAAACAAAGTCGACGCATTCCAGGCAATCAAAAAGGCTTTATTTGATTTCCACGGACGCTTTGTATAGTGGGAAAGCACTTCATACACGGCAATGACTGCCATATAAATCGTCGCATTGCAAAACACATGGCCAAACGCATAAGTTAAATGCTTAGCGAGCATTGGATCCATTGAAATGGCAGGAATCAGAATATTGATAATCGAACCAATAATAACAATTGCCCCAGCGATAACGGCTGTAGAATTGGTGATGACCACCATCGTGGTCGCAACAACGGCAGGGGGTGGTCCATAGCCTTTTTTCCCTCGGAAAATATAATCCCAGCCTAGTGATTTACCAAGACCACCGTACTCCTTTATTAATCGTGCTGCTAAATATGCATACATGATTAAATAGCCTACACCTAAAATCAACACGCCGAATAGAAAGAGGAGCGGTCCTGTCACTCCATAAAACTGAGCAGACTGAGCAGGTAATGGATATAAAAACGTCCAAGCATCCGAAAAGTTGAAGCCGAAAATCGCGATGACAATTAAAATAATTCCTATTAAGGAAAGGGTGAAGTTTTGCAAGAAAATGGACGGTCTTAATTTTATATACTTCGAAAGAAAATACCACATGATGCTAGTACCACCTAAGGCGGCAACCCCAACCATTCCAATCCCGTGGGCGGTCATAATTTTATAAAACCACTCAGGTGAAATCTGAATCATTTCTCCTTGGTTCAAAAGCATGATGACACCTAGAATCATCATAAAAATAAGCAAAATCGACGTGGTCATTAAATAATAGATGACGGTCTTTTTCGCTAAAGGATGGATGCTACTCTCCATTCTCAACCCCTCCTTTTGGCTCAACGACGATTTCTTTGATCATCACATGATGACCAACAGAGCAGTACTCAAGACAGAGAATTTGGTAGGTTCCTGGCTCTTCAAATGTGTAATAAACGGAATTTTCATAACCAGGCATCGCTTGTGTTTGTGCCACCAATTCAAGATCCTCTGTGTAAAGTCCAAACCCGTGGGTGACGTCACCAGCAGTGACGATAAATTCAACCTGGTCCCCAATGGTAAAGTGGTCTTCACTCATCTCCCAGTAGTATTGCAAGCCTGTTACTTCGACAACCTTCGTTTCAGTTGTTGCTGATTCTTTTGCATGTGCGCTATGATAAGGCAAATCGTCTAAGGTAAGTATGGTTGCAATGCCCATTGTTGCAACGAGTGCAAAGAAGTAGTATTTCCGAATCTTATAGCCTTTCGTTTGAATTGGACCGTACTCTGATGTGCGCTTTGATTCGCCGTAAACAAAGGCAAAGGCAAGTGCCAGCAGAAACTCGAAGAAAATTGTTAAATACAAAGCAATCATTTGATACATCTAATCCCCCCTAATGTCATAAATAAAAAAATCCCCATCCCTTTTGTGTGTAGCCCAATATCCATTTTAAGACAGTTGCAAAAGGTTTTAAGTGATATAGAACATACTCTTCTAAAAATTTAGATAGGTTGAATATTCAGTAAAAGTAGGCCGAGTCAAAACTTGTCATGCCCTTTGAATATCACTCTATTTATGGAAGGACCTCTTTTAATATGCAGTGATCACCTTACTTGAAAAGGAATAGGGAGGAGAATGAAGAGCAGAGAGCAGGCCATCATATCAAAGGAATTTTGGTTTTCAGAACAATTGGTGAGTTTCTGGAAGGTCATTGTTCCTTATAACCTATCCCTGTATTTAATGGTATGATTGTTAATTAGATAGAACAAAGAACGAGGTGTAGGGACAATGGGGTGCAATGCTTGTATCGTAAGAGATTTACGATTTGAGATAAAGGCCGAGGGAGATTTCAACATAGAGATGCTTTCTGGGGTCATTGAGCATTTAGTAAGAAGAAAAACCTTGGTGAAATCGGAAGGAAACCAATTTATCATAAAAGAATCCGGCATGATGGATTTTATCGATTTTTCCCAAGATCACATGGACTTTAATAGAGTTTTCTTTCGGTTGGAAGATTCAGAGTGGCGTGTGTTAACGGAAGTGAAGGAAATAGTGGAAAATCAGTGGATTGATGAAGTGATTAGTAAGGGTTTAGTTACTTGCTATGCGCAACCGATTTTGACCGCAGATGAGGAGATTTATGCGTATGAGCTATTGGCTAGATTTCTAAATGAAGATGGTACCCTCATTTTTCCTGGCGAAATATTTGGCGCGGCGAAAAGCCGAGGCAGATTATATGCCCTCGATCGTTTGTGCCGAATGACGGCGGTAAGGTATGCTGCTCTTTTAGATAAAAAAGCTTTCATCAACTTTATCCCGACATCAATTTACTCTCCAGAACATTGTTTAAAATCAACGGTACAATTGGCTAACCAATTAGGCCTAGACCCGAACCAACTCGTATTTGAAGTCGTCGAAACAGAGAAAGTAGACGATATCAACCACTTAAAAAGCATCCTTGCTTATTATAAAGAAAAAGGCTTCCATTATGCATTGGATGATGTGGGAGAAGGCTATAGTACGCTCGAATTGCTAGAAGAGCTTAAGCCTCATTACATGAAGCTAGACATGAAGTATGTCCAAGGAGTCGCGACAGACATAGAAAAGCAAGAGATTGCAAAGAAATCCCTTGAGCAGGCTCTAAAAATGGGTGCCGTTCCTCTTGCGGAGGGAGTTGAAACTCAAGAAGACTTTGAATGGCTTCGAGAATTGGGATATCAGTTGTTCCAAGGTTATCTATTTGGAAAACCAGCGCCAATTGAAGAGTCAAACTAGAAGGAATAGCCCAATATCTGGCCAACCTTTCTGAATATCCAAGATGCCTTCTAGGGATAATGGTAAATGACAAACAACCATTAGGGGGACTTCCGAGTGAATTCAAACAAAAGGGAACAAAACAAAGGAAAGAATCTATCTCAACAAAAGCTAGAGAATCAAACGGCAAACACACAGTCAACTGAGACAGGTGCAGCCTCTCAGCAAGACGGAATCCGCTATGATTACGATGATTCTTCTAACCTGAAGCAATAATATCCTAGTAGACATGAAAAGAGGAAAAACCGGAACTCATGGTTTTTCCTCTTTTTCTATCCTTAGATGGTCTTCCGTACATATACATCTTGTTTTTGCCTTCTTGCTCGAAAGACAAATAAGCCACTATATAATAGAAAGGTTCCAATCATTAAAATAACCCCAATGTATACGCTCATCATCGTCGGTACGAGAAAGGCGCCAATGATAATCGTCGTTCGTGCAAGTAAATCGGCCCCATTAAAACCAATCCCAGAAAAGGCAGAATAGGAGCCGCGTTTATCATCTGGCATCATATTGGCCTTTTCAGCGTTCGCAATCGGGGAGTAGATAAGCTCGCCAATCGTAGCGATGAGATTAAATAAGATTAAGACGTACCAAACATTCGCCGAAGTGATAACAGTATAGCCAATTCCATATAAAATAAGGCCAGTTAACAACATCTTTTTCTTGTCGAACCGGTCAGTTATTTTCGTGACGATAAACGTAAAACAAACAACAAGAAGCATGTTTTGGATGTTTAATAGACTTAACATCCGCACGCCGACGATTTCAAATTGCCCCAATAAAATTGGGCGGAACTCTTCGGCTAAACGAACCCCGATATAACTATTTAGTGAAAATTCAGCCGCATAAATGCACATGGACCCAACAATCGCCATCACAAACGGTTTGTCTTGAAGGGCAACCTTATAGTTCGCGGCTAAATCGACCAAAAGGTTTTTGTGTTTTCGTTCCAACTGTTTTACGGAAGCGTCTTGAAGCCAAAGTGCAAAAGCAACAGGTAAAGCTGCTGATACAATGGTCAGAACTACAAATAATGCAAGCTGATGATGTACATAGAAGAGTCCACCAAGCGCAGCGCCGATTGCCATCGATAAATTGGTCATCCAATAATCCAAGGCATAAATCTCTTTTCGATTCTCAGGCGTTGTGCTATCAATAATAATCGCTTGCATTGCGGGTCTGCCGAGACTGCTTGTCGCCATGAACACCATATAACTGCAAGCAAAAAGCAGGATCCATTTTTCGTCAGGAATCAAGCTGGCCGTCATTAGTCCGAACGTGAGTGCACTAAGGCTTGATGTTAGTAAAAGCACCGTTTTCCGCCGGTAGCGATCGGAAAGGTAGCCTCCGATTAAATTACTAAAGAACCCGATGAAAACATTGATTCCTAAGAAAACCCCTGCCCATACGGCTCCCTTATGCTGAGCGAAAAACAGTGCCATAAAGGGCATAACCGCACTAGAAACAGCACGATTAAAAAACGATGTAACCATTCGAACCTTAATATTTTGGGGGTAATCTTTCCATTTCATCTTGCCAACTCCTTATTATTTTGACTGTGTTAAAGAACTTTATTTTTAGCGAATAGGAAACGTAAATTATGGAGCATCTTGTGCTACCTATGTCTTATCACTCTTTAAGCTTGCCAAATGATGGGATATATTTATATATTAAAGGTGACGGAAGAAATTAAAAATGACCTTTTTAAATAAAAATGTCCCCTTTTAAGGAGCTTATTGATGGATCATTATTTATTAACTTTATGGAATCAAGTAGAGTCGGGGTTTATTAAAGTAGAAGAAGTAGCGCAACAGTTAGAGTTAAGTACAAAGCAAACACGGCGAAAACTTCGGCAATGGGAATCGGAGGGATGGCTTACTTTTCAGCCTGGTAGGGGAAGAGGGAATGCCTCCACATTGACTTGGTTAACTGATGTGGAAGAAGAATATGAACAACTTTTTTTAAAGAATCTTAAAGAAGAACATATTGAAGAAGTTAGTAAACTGTTGCTATTGGACTGGTCGATGGAAACAAAGCAACGCTTAATGACCGCTTTCCAAGCGAAATTTGGATTTCATCAAGAAGATCAGGACCAACTGATCATTCCAAGGTTTTATCGATTTTTAACCTTTCACCCGCAAAAAGCGGCCGAAATTCAAAGTGCCAATATTGTTGCTAATCTATACAATCGTGTCGTTACTTTAAATGCGGACAATACGATTGCACCAGAACTCGCTCACACATGGGAATACACCGAAACTTCGTTATTGTTGTATTTAAGAAAAGACGTTTCGTTTCACGATGGATCGATTCTGAAAGCGGAAGATGTGGTGAACTCGTTTCTAGGAATGAAAAGGGATGAACATTATACTGCGCTGTGGGAACCAATTACAAGCATCACAACGCCAGCACCACTTGTTGTGATGTTGGATTTCCCAGGCGGTTGCACCTATGTTCTCCAGCTTTTAGGCCTTTTATCTGCGAGTGTTTTTAAAGAAAGTAACGGTAAATTGCTCGGTACAGGCGGGTTTTATCTCGTTGAGGATTCACCAGAGAAAACGGTTCTTTGTGCCTTTAAGAACTATTTTGGACATCGACCTTTACTTGACCGTGTCGAGTTTATTCAAGTTCCTAAGGAGTTCCAAGTAGTCTATCATGGGGCACACGAAAACGAAGGAGTCGACACATTTGAAGTCGAAAGCGACTCTGGCTTTGGCATCGTGGTTATGAACCCTTATCGTGACTCTGATATGAATCGGAAAGAAGTGCGGGATTATATTCATATGGTCATCGCCCATCATCGTCATGAGCTATCAGAGGTTGAGTCGCGGATTACCGGTAATAACGAGGGTTGCTTGATTGGATTATCAAAATCGTACAGTATGCCTGAGCTTCCGAAACCAAGGATGACCAAACCTCTAAAGCTAAGATTTGTAAACTATACGAAAGATACATCCTATTGGTTAAAAGAAAAACTTGAGCAGGCAGGAATCGAAGTCGAAATGGTGGAAGTTTCCTTTCAAGAGGCAATCTATAATCCCGATATCCACTCAGAAACGGATCTATTTATTCACGGGGAAATATTTGAAATGAATCAAACCTTTTCTTATTTCTTCTTTTTGAAGAACAGCTTTTCACCGCTCCATAAGCTAATTGATCGAGATGCTTATTTACAAGAATCCATAAAAGCATATAACACCATTCGATTTGAAGAGTGGAACAACCAACATTTACAGATTGAAAGCTATCTACAAGGCGAATCTCTATGTATCCCATTGTATTATGTAAAGCGATATATCCCGTTTTCAATCAATCTCATGAATATCGAAATCAAGCATTTTGGCTATGTTGACCTAACAAAACTATGGACGAAACCAAGTATCTAAAAATGGGGATTAGCTGGAAGGGGTGGTGCCTTCCAGTTGATTTCCATTTCTCTCCTTTGTATGTAATAAATCGCTTCGTTGCAAACTAGGAAAAAAGGAGCGGTTGTGATGAATCCTACTAAAATTGACTCGAAGGTACTATCAATCCTTGAAGATAAAATTCAATTGATTAAAACAGGTAAAGGGGCCATTTATTTAGTTGGGCCGATTCGCCTTCCTGTAAATTTGTTCGGAGAAACGGTGACTTTCCAATGGTATTGCTGGTTGAATTGTGATGAAGCAACAGAGGATTTTCAAAAAATCATTGATAAGTTAGCATCGGCCAATTTAGCTGAATTTCAGCAATCGAGTGTGTTAGTGTACGGTGATTTCGAGTATGCAGACGAGGCGATTATCAGAATGCACTCGATTTGCCACACGGGCGATATCTTTGGTAGCAAAAGGTGCGATTGTGGGTTCCAACTAAAGCAGTCGATGAAAATGATTGTAGAACATGGGACAGGAGCGTTGTTTTATTTAGCTAACCATGAAGGAAGAGGAATTGGCTTATTCAGTAAAGCGATGGCTTACATTCTTCAAGAAAATCAATATGATACTGTTGAAGCGAATGAAAGTCTGGGTTTTGTGGATGATGCAAGAAACTATGATGATGCCATCATGGTTTTAAAAGCCTTGCGAACCAAGCCTGTAAAACTAATGACGAACAATCCGAAAAAACTGCAGGCTTTAAAAGATGCAGGGCTTAACGTGACGGACAGAGAAGCCCTATGGGGAGATGTCTCGGAGTATAACGAGAATTATTTGCAGACAAAGATAATGAAATCTGGTCATTTAAAAGAGGATGGAGTTTGCCCTAATGACTGATATGAATTGAGTAGGAGTGAGCCAATGCCTGAACATATAGAGGTTATGTTAAGATCAATAGGCTCGTTTGGGCTTTTACTAGTTGGTGCCCGAATTCTTGGGAAACAAACAATCTCCCAGATGACATTATTTGATTTTATTGCAACCATATCTATAGGAGCCATTGCGGCAAACCTAGCCTTCAATACCTCAATCAAAGTGCATCATTTAATCTTGTCTTATGCCATTTTTATCGCCACCATTTTTCTCGTTGCTTTGATTTCTTTAAAAAATAGAAGAGGGAGAAAATTTTTTGCGGGGGATCCCACGATTGTTATCCAAAACGGCAGGATCCTTGAACAAAATATGAATAAAATGCGTTACACACTAGACTATTTAAATCAACAACTCAGGGAGAAAGATGTGTTTAATATCGAGGAAGTCCTATATGCAATCGTAGAAACCAATGGGGTTTTAACGGTTTTAAAGAAACCACAGTATAGGCCTGTAACCAGGCAAGATATGATGATTCCATCAAGTGATGAACACCGACTTCCAGTAGAACTAATTATGGATGGAAAAGTCATGAAAGAGAACTTAAAACAAAACCGTCTGACCGAAAATTGGTTAAAGACAGAGCTAGATAGACGGCAGCTGAATCAAACTGAAGTGGTCTATGCAGTTCTTGCAGCCAATGGAAATATGTATGTGGATACGACTAGTGATGATATTCTTTCTCCTGTAGATAGGGAATAAAGAGCGCTCAAAGTTCTGTTTAAGGATAGAAAATGCCAGATTTCTATCTGGCAAGACCTCTTTCAAAGGCTGATAAGTGATTCTGGGAAGCATTACGTAACTGGGTAAAAACCATTCTCACATCGTTAGGGATCTCATTTGCGAGAAATTTTTCGTACATGGCAATATTGTCTATCTCGCCTTGAACACCAGCAGCATAGGCCGCTTTTACGTTTGCTGGTGTTTTAACGAATGATTGTGATTGATTTTCGGGTAATGGGACTTGGTAGCGTTCGAATAGGGGCAACAATGCATTGATATGTCTTAGTTCTGCTTGTTTAATTTGAGCAAAAGTTGGGACTGGGCCAAAAGTTTTAAGGACGTTATCGTATCTCGCTTGTGCTAGGTATTCATCTTGGATTGCATAGGTTAGCATTTGTGGTAAGGTCAAAGTTGTGGCATTTAGTGCTCCTTGCGCTCCATAGTTTTCACCAAGTTGACGCTGTGTTGTCATCGGATGGTTTTTTGAGAAGAAAAACAAGAACCAAACTGCATGATTTTGTTCATCTGCTGCAGCACGACGGAAGATTTCTTTAATATTGGGATCCTGCGCTTTATCTGCGATATCTAAATAGAAATCGACCGTTTCTTGTTCGTCCCTAAACGCAAAATCTAAGCCTGCTCTGTAGGTGTTTGGGCATTCTTCCGTTATTTGAGAAACAGGTAGATTCCCTGTTACATGAGTATAAATCCTTCGAAACGCTTCATAGTGATTCCTCTCGTCTTGACGAATCTCAAGAATTTGATTCCGCTCCATCTGCGTGGGCGCCATTTGCGCTAATTTTTCATAACAAGCAATCGCACTGTACTCCCCGTTTATAGCCTTCTGAAGTTCGGTTGCTAATTGAGTGTCATTCGTTACTCGTAGATTGCCGTCATAATATGGATGATAAAGATGCCAATAATGATTTGAATACATAATTGTTCCCCCAATATTAAAATTCAACTTATCATATGCGGGGGAAATAGGTGGGTGCAGGGCTCATATGAAAAGTGAAAATAGATTTTGCGTTCATCCATTCCCCCATTTTGTAAGCATAGGGTCTCATCTTTCGCTTCAGAAAAAATTTTACCGTTCACATCTATACCAAATATTAGGAGGTAATTTCAGGGGGCTTATTGATAGTAAAAGAAGCATGAAAGGGGCGCTGAAGCGGTTTTAGATGGATTGTGACGGAGATAACCCCAAAAGCTATTAACAAGAAGTAAGATGGAATTTAAGCATGGGCTTGCTCCTAAATAGAATCCTTATTTGCATTCCCAAAGTTTATCTGTTATTCTAAGGAAGAATTATTTTTGTTTGTTCGGCAAAGTTCGTTAAGTGATCAAAACTTTTTGACTTGAAGACGTAAGCAAGGATAGTAACAAAATGTGTGCACAGCACACGAGGAGGAATTTTTAATGGAACAAGGTACAGTGAAATGGTTTAATGCAGAAAAAGGATTCGGATTCATCGAGCGCGAAGGCGGAGACGATGTATTCGTTCACTTCTCAGCTATCCAAAGCGAAGGCTTCAAATCATTAGACGAAGGTCAAAAAGTAACTTTTGAAGTTGAACAAGGTCAACGTGGACCCCAAGCTTCTAACGTTCAAAAAGCTTAATTTTAACCTTAACTGATAAAAGACTCTCTTGTAGAGTCTTTTTTTATTTGCCTATTTCTACATAACGGAGAAACCTAGTTTTCAGCTTAAAAGAAACAAAGCTTGAAAAGGGTCCTGCGAAAAAACAATAATAAAAAACCCCGCTCTTCTCTAAAGCGGGGTTTTGGCAACAAATAAAGCAAACGGTAGACTTAGTATAGCACAGGTTTACTCACATCCCTAATTTTACAGATTCACAAAAAATACTCCCTTTACTTTTGCTTATGAAATGGATCAAGAGGCAGAGTAATATAAATTAGGTGAGTTTTTTTGGCTGGAAATAATTATTATGAAAGCCGATTTGTATTTAGTCTTATTATCTGTTATGATAAGAAAGAATTATTTTTGTTTGTTCGGCTAAGTTTGTTAAGTGGTTAAAACTTTTGACTTGAAGACGTAAGCAAGGATAGTAACAAAATGTGTGCACAGCACACGAGGAGGAATTTTTAATGGAACAAGGTACAGTGAAATGGTTTAATGCAGAAAAAGGATTCGGATTCATCGAGCGCGAAGGCGGAGACGATGTATTCGTTCACTTCTCAGCTATCCAAAGCGAAGGCTTCAAATCATTAGACGAAGGTCAAAAAGTTACTTTTGAAGTTGAGCAAGGTCAACGTGGACCCCAAGCTACTAACGTTCAAAAAGCTTAATTTTAACCTTTATACAAAAAAGACTCTCTTGTAGAGTCTTTTTTTTATTTTTAAAGGTTGTTTTCGTAGAGATTGTTATAAAACCAATCATAGCGTAGGAAAAGCTATCTTGTACGTTAAAAGTTAATGGACAAGCTCTTCCCTAATAATTGTTAACCGTCTTAGTATAAAGATTGGCCCGAATAAAAAAACGGCAATAAAAAACCCCGCTCTGCAGAAGAGCGGGGAATTGGCAACAAATAAAGCAAATGGTAGACCTAGTATAGCATAAGCATCCCCATATCCCTAATCTTTTTTAAAATGAATTTCGGTCTTTAAAAATTTGAATTGTATAATTGATATAGAGGACTACTCTGAAAATTGCTGAAAAGTAGCTCTGGAAAGGCTTAGAGTTGTCGGTGTGGTATAAGAATTTACTATAATATTGGATGTGAAGAATACAAAAGAAATTCTATGAAAGGGATCCAAGAGGCCTACAGTTAGAGTTTACTTTGAATAAACTAGAGTAAGCTGTTGGAAAGCGACTTCTTTTAAGTGAAGATAAGATCAACTTGGATAAAAATGTCGGGCTATCATGTAAGGTTTACTTTTGTAATATAAGGAAATTGTTCCCAAACATATGTCTAACGGTTTACATAACATTATTTAGTGTGCATAATTATAGGAGTGATTTTCTAACGTTGGAGAAGTCTGGAAAGAATACATAAGCTCAGTTAGACAATCTATGAACAAGAAATACATATGAAAAAATTATGCATTTGAGGGATTGGAATATGGGATTGAAAGAAAAAGAAGTAATGAGATTGATTGAAGCAACAAACAAGATGAAAAATGATTTTAAAGGGAAAGACCAAGAGAAAAGGTGGCGCCCAATTACCGTTTCACTATCACTTCAAGATAGCTTGAATCGACTAGCGAAATATGAATTAGATTCAATTCGGAAAAAGTTAGAAATTAAAAATGCGAGTAGCCTGAAAAAAGCGGAGCTCATTCAGTTACTAGTGAAAGAGATTCCAGCATCGCTTGAAAAGATAGGAAAGAGACTAGACAAAGAGCGTTATAGTTTATTAACAGAATTAGTGCGGAATGGTGGCCGTTTGATAGCGCCTAATTTAGAGACAAGGCAGTTTAACTATTTTCTCGAAAATGGAATCCTATTCACAGGAACATTTGAGGGGGAAAGAGTCCTTGTTATGCCACAGGAAATCGTCGATGCTTTCTCTAAAATAGAGGATACAAGGTTGCAACCGATAATTCTTCGAAACACGGAATGGATTAAGCTGACGCAAGGAGCCCTCTATTATTTTGGTTCGCTTCGATTAGCGCAGCTAGTAGAAATTGTAGAAAGCAAACTAGGCGAGGAATTAGCTGTTAGGGAATATCTATCTGTTATCGAGGATGCTATATCCTACTATAAAGAGGTAAAGTTAGATGAAAAAGGTTTTTATTATCCTAAAGTGTTAGATCCGGAACAAGTGCAACGCGAACACAAAAGTAGAAGTACAATTGGGTATTATCCTTTTTCAAAAGTTCAATTGCTGACTGCTGGGGAAGTGGGTTTTGTCGATAGGAATGAGTCCTTTAAGCGATTTGTTGACTATCTAGACGATACTTTTGAAATGACGAGAGAAGAAGCGGGTTTTATCGTTGAAGAGCTTATGTACGCAACCAAAAACGGGAAGGCACCTCAAGAGCTGCTTGCTTATTTGCAAACTAGAGTATCCTTCGATCGCATCGATTCCCTTAGAGCGGCAATGGATCGAATCATTGATCTTATGAATCAAACGAGAGAATGGTTCTTAAAGGGGTACACCTCGGAGGAATTAAGTGCATTAGAGCAAAAATCACTGCAGCCTTTGCCGAGTAAGGTAATCGATATCCATACAAAGAAAAAGGTTGGTAGAAACGACCCTTGTACTTGTGGAAGCGAGAAGAAATATAAGAAATGCTGTGGACGGTAGAGTGTTGAAACAACTATAATGGATGGCAGCCTGTGGGTAAGATACTCATAGGCTTTTTTGTGTCATGATACAAGAAAATTATGTCGATATTCTTGTTTCTAGCCGTTATAATAGGAATATTTAATGGCAAACTGGAGGGCCTATTATGGAAGCAATTTCAGCTAGATTCATCGACTTTTTCGATATAAATTGGGAACAGGCGATGGACTATCTATTATCAATTATTTTTACCATTGTGATTACTTATGCGATTTTATTTGTGGTTAGATTATTAATCGCGAAATTCTTTAAGAAAACTAATTTTATTAGCGAGAAAAAAGAACAGACGATTGAATCAGTCGTGAAGAATACATCTCACTATTTGGCGTTTTTCATTATTGTGTTAGCTGCGATTAAACCGTTTGTTGATATTAAAGATATTTTAGTGGCCGGCGGGGTCATTGGGATTGTCATTGGCCTAGGCGCTCAAAAAATCATGACCGATATCCTTGCCGGGTTCTTCATGATTTTCGAAGAACAGTTTCAAAGAGGCGATTTTGTTCATATAAACGGGGAGCTTGAGGGTGGCACCATTGAGGATTTGGGTTTTCGTGTGGTCAAGGTGCGACTATTAAATGGGAAACTCATGACGGTTCCAAACGGAGAGATTAGGAAAGTTGAAAATGGCAACGTTGAGAAAAGACGAATTTTTGAAAGTGTCATCGTTAGTTTTAAAGAGGACCCCTCAAAAATCGAGAAGTTATTGCAAGAAGTATGTGATGAATTAAATGAAAAGCATAAGGAATTTTTAAAAGTAGATTCGAGAACAGCTGAGTTTGTAGAAGTCTACCAAGTTCATGGATTGTCCTCATTAGATGTTAGTCCCTTAGGTTATCGGTTCTCGATTAAAGCGACGGTGAAAGATGATGATTACTTAACAGCAGCCCAACTAACGAAAAAACATTTAGCTCAGAAAATCTATGACCACAAGATTCTTATGCCCACACAGCAAGTGGTCGTGCAGCAGGCGGAGAGGGAATATTTGCAGTAACAGATTGGATAGGGGCGTGTCACCCCGCTATATGCTGAAATGAAGTTGGGATACGTGGCTTTATTTCATTTGGAAAGGAGCACGGAGGATGCAGCCATTTACAGAAAAGGTGATTGAAGTAATTCGAGAGATCCCTGAAGGGAAAGTCATGACCTATGGGCAAATTGCAAGGGTGGCTGGAAGTCCGCGGGCTGCGCGCCAAGTGGTACGCGTACTTCATTCAATGAGTAAAAAATGCCGACTTCCATGGCACCGCGTCATCAATAGTAAGGGGCAAATTTCGCTCCAGGATGATGAATCCTATCAAGAACAGAAGCTTTCGCTTGAAAGCGAAGGGGTTAAGGTTGGGTTGACTGGGGCGATTGACTTAAAAACGTATCAATATTGTCCTGATGAGGATTATATATAATAAAAAAACTGAGTAGACTTTACAGTCTGGCTCAGTTTTTTTGTCTTTTGTCTAACTTTTAAATAGGATGTTTGGCTGACAGATTCTCAAGCCTTTTTAGAAAATCATTTGTTAACAGCATCTTCCGCCATTATTCGGTCCTGGGAGTGGTCCCTCAAAGTTAGGGTATCCTGGGAAAGCTCCGCCATTATTCGGTCCTGGAAGCGGTCCTTCAAAATTAGGGTATCCAGGGAAAGTGCCGCCGTTGTTTGG
>NZ_FOBW01000028.1:16220-25529 GCF_900109925.1 Mesobacillus persicus
AAGTTAGGGTATCCTGGATAAGCTCCGCCATTATTCGGCCCCGGAAGCGGTCCTTCAAAGTTTGGATATCCTGGGGAGATCCCTCCATTGTTCGGTCCGGGAAGCGGTCCTTCAAAGTTTGGATATTCTGGGTAACCTCCGCCATTGTTTGGTCCCGGAAGCGGCCCTTCAAAGTTTGGATATCCTGGATAAGCTCCGCCATTATTCGGTCCCGGAAGCGGCCCTTCAAAGTTTGGATATCCTGGATAAGCTCCGCCATTATTCGGCCCCGGAAGCGGTCCTTCAAAGTTTGGGTATCCTGGGAAAGCTCCACCGTTGTTTGGTCCAGGGTAGCCAGGTAAGTAGTTTGGATTAGTAAAGTGAGGTGAATGATTGCCGGGATAAGGTGTTCCTGGGAATTGTCGGTATTGGCCTGTTATTAATGGAAAGTGATGATTCATGAACATTTCTTTGCCTCCTAATGAAGTATGCTCAATAGTCTATGCATGAGGTTCATCCCTGTGCCCGCCCAAACAAAAGTGTTTAAACTAAGTTTGCATGCAATGCTCTTTTCTCTTAATACAAAGCTAGATTGCGGTAAAAACATAGCCATATCAATCCTATTTCATCTCCATAAGCAACAAAGTTTGAGAAAAGCGCCTAAATAAAAAAACGCATGGATTGGGTCCATGCGTTTCATGCGCTATTCTATTTCTATAAAACTAGTCATTTTCATTGGTACCTGAAAATAATGCGAGATTTTAGTAACCATCTTACCATAACGGCGGTTTCACGACCATAAACCATAGCATTGCGGATAAAAGTATAATATAAATCCAGGTGGTGCGGTTTAATTTGGCAATTAGTATTGCTTTATCTTGTCCATCTTCTGCCAATTTCTGCAGAGTGGGTGAAAAGGCTCGTGCCAGGAAAAATAGAGAGGCGAACATAATCACCAGGGTCATAATGATCCACGGAGTCTGCCATGTCCATGGCCCTAAAAGGACCAATAGCACGCCAGAACCAACTAAAACATGCCCGGAGTGTTTGGAGAGCCAGACAGCAAACCTGAAAATGTCAAGATAGGCTGCTAGCTTTTCTCCAGTTGAAGCCTTAAGTTTTTTTATAACCGGCACGAGAATGAAAAATGGGCCAATTGAAACGATGGCACTTAGTACGTGCAGGTAGATGATGAAGCGATATGAAAAATCCATAACAGGGCTGTTACTCAGTTACAGCGCTGAACTCATGTACCCAGACTCTCATTTGTGGAAGCCAAGGCATACCAGGATGGTAAGCTAAGATTGATTGCTTATAGTCTTCAACAGTCTCAAAGCCTTCCTGTTTTGCATGCTCATCCGTTAGCTCACCCAATGATTGCGAGTAGACGCGCTCAACCTTGAATTTCTTATCCTCAAGGACCATGATTTCGCCAACATCAGCGTATCTGCCATTTCGGCGAGTAGCAGTCTTTTTGCCTTCAAGTACTTTTTTCACGTCCTCCGGCATTGTCACTAGACGTTCAATCGAACAAGTCTTTGGCGGTAATGTGTTTTGTGTTTCGTTGTTGCTCATAATAGGAAACCCCTTTCAAATATAACTGTTATTAATGTACCATAAAAATCAGGATAATAGTAGAAAACAAAGGGACGGTTCTCTTGCTTCCTTGACACGGAGTGTCGTGGAAGCAAGAGAACCGTCCCTTTGCTGCTTATATTGCCGCACGTTTCTTTTGATTGGCACCCACTGAGCGTCCTTTGCCGTGTGGTACACATACGGGAGTACCAAAAATTGGATCGCAAGAGATGTTGCATTTCATTTGGAAAACGTCGTGGACCAACTCACAAGTGATGATGTCCTCGGGTGTTCCTTGTGCATAAATCTTTTTGTCTTTTACTGCCACCATATGATGGGCATATCGACTTGCTAGGTTTAAATCGTGTAATACCATAACCACGGTATGGCCTTTTTGCTCGTTTAAGTCAAACAATAAATCGAGAATCTCAATTTGATGAGTCATGTCTAAATAGGTGGTAGGCTCATCTAATAAGATGATATCTGTTTGTTGTGCCAAGGTTAACGCAATCCAGGCACGCTGGCGCTGACCACCTGATAATGAATCGACCGCCCGATCTTGTAAGTGAAGAATGTTCGTTGATTCTAGTGCTTGCTGAACGGCATCTTCATCTTCTTTTGTCCACTGTTTCATGATTGATCGGTGTGGATGTCTGCCTTGCTTGACAAGCTCATAAACCGTCAACCCTTCAGGTGTTACCGGACTTTGTGGCAAAATCGCAAGCTTTTTAGCAATTTCTTTCGTTTTCATCTTGGCAATTTCCTCACCATTTAAGAGAACATTTCCGCTCTTAGGTTTGAGTAATCGTGCCAAAGAACGTAACAATGTCGATTTCCCACAACCATTCCCGCCGATTAAAACGGTAATTTCCCCTTTAGGAATCTCTATATCTAAACCATCTATGATAACTGTTTCACCGTAACCTAATGTTAAATCCTTTGCTGATAGTGAATGCATTGGAATCTCCCCTTTGTTGTGCGTATAGAAAACACACCTGTATAGCCGAAATGTATACCATTATTGTATTGGCTTTCAAACCTGCAGTCAATGATAACAGTTTTCATTTAAAGAAATAGACACATTTACAAAGGGAGAATAAAAAAAACTGTCCCAAAATCATTTTGGAGACAGTTTTTTTGCTACTCAAGCCTGAAAGAGTTTAGGATTGAAATTGACAGGGAGTGATAATGATTATTCTCCCAGAACACTTAATACATCATCAATCGTTTGCTGTGAAGCGATTAGGCCTTTATTTGTCCAGTTGCTAGGATCGTTAATAATGTGAACATTTCCATTTTTAGCAGCTGGTGTGCTCTGCCATACAGAGCTGTTTTCTAATGTTTGAATTCCTTGTTCACCTTCTAAAGCTAAAAGAATGACATGGTCCGCATCCAGTTCAGATAGTTTTTCAACGGAAATCGGGTTCCAGGCTGCAGCGGCAACCCCTAGTTCTTCAATAAGTGTTGGCTGGTTGACACCTAATTCAGAATAAAGTACTTCTGCACTATGACGATTTTGTTCAAACAAGTAGAATTGATCCCCAGCCGTCCAAATGACAGCTACGGTTTCATCACCAAGAGTTTCTGACAATTGGTCATGGGCACTTGAAACTTTTTCCTCGTAGTCAGCTAACACTTTTTGTGCCTCGTCTTCTTTGCCAAGAATGATTCCAAAAGTTTCAATTTGTTTACGCCAGTCAGCTACCATTTCTTCTGTCATTAAGTAAGTAGCTGCAATTTTATTATAATCTTCGTAAGTTCCCTCGTAACTATCCATATTGTTTTGTAAAATAATAAGGTCTGGCGTATGATTCAGGACTTGCTCTAATGGAAGATTCCATTCAATTCCCGGTACATCCTTTAAGTCTGCCTCTAAGTAATCTTGAACCATTTGGCCAATGGACCACTTTGCAACCGGGGTAACACCTAGTGCCAATAAAGCATCTTCATGGTATGGAGCCATAATTTTTTCGGCATTCGCTGGTAGGGTCACTTCACCCATTGCGGAATCTAGTACAACTTCTGTATTATTAGCCTCACCCTCTGTTTCAGTTTCAGGGGATGTATCTTCATTTCCACATGCAGAGATAATAAGTACTAAAGCAAAAGTGACAATAGTGATAAAAAGTCGATGAAATTTCATATTCGTTTTCATAGGTAAGTCTCCTTCTATGTTATAATTTCACGATTAATGATAATCATTTTCAATTACATAGTCAATTAGATCCGTTATTCTTATATGACAGTTTTAAGAACTTTGCAGAACAGGAGAGAGAAATGCGATCATTTATTCATCATTCGAACATCTCAAAAATCATCATTCATATTTTAACCATCCTTGCTTTAATTGTTGCAATTGGCCTTTCAGTTTCTTATGGATCCACCAAAATTGAATTTGCAACTGTATGGCAAGCTGTTTTTCATTTCAATCCAGAGCTGACCTCTCATCAGGTAGTCCAAGAATTACGTTTGCCTCGGGCCGTTTCAGCTGCCTTTGTTGGTGCGTTTTTAGCAGTATCTGGCGCAATCATGCAAGGGATGACTCGAAATCCATTAGCCTCTCCTTCGATTATGGGGGTAACAGATGGGGCCGCGTTTGCCCTCGTGTTAATGCTAGCGTTTGCTCCTGGTATATCAAACATGGGATTAATCGGATCGTCTTTTGTGGGGGCAGGAATCGCCGTTGCCCTTGTTTTTATGATTGGTTCCTTTTCTGCTAGTGGTCTAACGCCGGTAAAATTAGCTTTAGCAGGTGTGGCAATTGGCACGATGTTACGCTCCGTGTCTTCAATTATTTCCCTCCATTTTAATTTGGAAAAAGAAATGGGCTTTTGGCTTGCAGGGGGCCTAGATGGGACGAGTTGGACATCTGTTCAGATCTTATTAATTTCAGGTGGAGTTGGGTTGCTACTCGCCTTATCGATTTCGAAATCGATCACTTTGCTCAGCTTAGGTGAAGACATTGCCACAGGATTAGGGCAGAACAACTTTTTGATAAAAATCCTCGGGATTGTTGCGATCTTAATTCTCACAGGTGCAGCCGTTTCAATTGCTGGTGCTGTCGGGTTTGTCGGACTCATTGTTCCCCATATTACAAGATTTATTATCGGAACGGATTATCGCTGGATCATTCCGACATCGGTCCTGTTTGGGGCGTTGTTACTCGTTTTATCCGATGTTGTATCTAGACTGGTCAATGCTCCCTTTGAAACACCTGTGGGAGCGATTACCTCCCTTATTGGAGTTCCATTCTTCCTGTATTTAGCTCGCGGTAGCGGAGGTGGAAAATAATGAATCTAGCTGAAGCGAAGAAAAAGAAAAAATTATTGTCCGTAATGGTGTTATTGTTCGCTTTGATTGTGGTAATGTTCTTTGTCAGCTTAAGTACAGGTGTTATCAAAATCGCACCTGGTGATGTGATAAAAACACTCTTTAACCAAGGGACGGATCGGCAGGAGCTTGTACTGTTTGACTTCCGTTTGCCGGGGATTTTGTTGGCGTTGCTTATTGGCGCGGGACTAGCTGTTTCTGGTGTCATCTTGCAAGGAATCACGCAAAATGAGCTTGCGGATCCTGGGATTTTGGGAATCAATACAGGGGCTGGCCTTGCAGTCGTGTTGTTTCTTTACTTTTTTAAAAATCAACTTGATCCCACTAGTTCGTTTTCAATTTTTATCATGCCGGTTGCGGCCTTAGTTGGAGCGGTTGTTGCAGCGGTCATTATCTATGCCTTAGCGTGGAAAAAGGGGGTAAACCCGATTCGACTCGTTTTGGTTGGGATCGGTGTCAATGCAGGATTTGCTGCTTTTCTGACGATTTTTCAATTAAAAATGGATCCGCAAGACTTTCGCCAAGCGACCGTCTGGCTGACCGGGGATATCTGGAACGCCAGTTGGAACATGGTGTTCGCTTTAGTACCGTGGATGTTGGTGTTAATTCCAATCGCCCTTCATAAAGCTCCTTCCTTAAATGTGATGAATTTAGGAGATGAGGTAGCCTCTGGTTTGGGTACCTCGGTTGAAAGCGAAAGACGGTTCTTATTATTTATTGCTGTTGCCCTAGCTGGTGCATCCGTTGCCGCAGGTGGGGGGATTGCCTTTTTAGGCTTGGTGATTCCTCATATTGCTCGAAAAATCATGGGGCCGTTGCATCAATATATTATTCCGGTCTCAACGCTTTTAGGAGCCTTGTTGCTAATGGTGTCGGATACGATTGGGAAGAATTTATTAGCGCCAACCGAGATTCCTGTTGGGATCATTGTTTCGCTTTTAAGTGCACCTTATTTTGTTTATTTACTAATGAAGACAAAGTAAAAAATACTTGTCGAACTGAAAGGAAAATTACCCATGAATTTTCAATCGATAGTGGATCAAGTTCCTGATTACAAAGCTTTTCTAACGGTAGATGAACTAGATGAAAGCAGTCGGAAGCTAGCTGAAGAGTACCCAGACATTGTCACCGTTTTTGAAGCTGGTCAATCGCGCGAGGGTCATACAATTTTAGGGATAAAAATAGGGAATGGACCGAAGAATGCGTTATGCTTCGCTTGCCCACACCCGAATGAACCAATTGGAGCGATGACATTAGAGTACTTTTCTCGTGCACTAGCAGAAAACGATGAGTTGCGGGAAGGACTCGGCTTCACTTGGTATTTGATTAAATGTATTGACCCTGATGGTGTTCGTCTGAATGAAAATTGGTTTAAAGGTCCGTTCAATGTCTATACGTATACAAAAAATTATTACCGCCCCATTGGGTATGAACAGGTGGAATGGACGTTTCCGATTGATTATAAAGAGCTCCATTTTCATAAACCACTTCCCGAAACAGAGGCATTAATGAAATTAATCCAAGAGACGAAACCTGATTTTATGTATTCGCTCCATAATGCCGGGTTTGGTGGGACGTATTGGTACCTCTCGCAGGATCTGCCGGAGGTGTATGACTCTCTTAGGAATTCTGCCGTTAAACAAGAGATTCCCTTGAATTTAGGAGAACCAGAGGAACCGTTTATTACGAAGTTTTCACCCGCGATTTTTAAAACAATGAATATTGGTGATGCCTACGATTTCACGGAGAAATTCACTGGTGAGGCGCCAAATTTTAAAAATGGTACATCGAGTTCAGACTATGCATCGACAGTTACAAACTGTATCACTCTGCTAACGGAACTTCCTTATTTCTTTGATTCGCGAATCGAGGATATGAGTGAGAGTGACATGACACGACAAGAGGCGATTTTGAAAAATGTTGAATTATCTAAAGCTCACTTTTCTCGCCTTGATGAGTTATTGAATGAAGTTCGAACCTTTGTTACCAACAAGAACCCATTTGTTAAACTTGTCGAAGAAGTCATCCAATATGTTCGCGATGGAAGTGAAGCCAAGGTGAAATGGGCCGAGAGCAATCCCGAATTTGAAAAGCCAGCAACTATCGCAGAGGTGTTCGATAACCTTTATGCGGCCAAGTTCTATAACGGCCTGTACCTAGGGTTAACGGTCCGAACATGTGAATATGAAATCGAACGACTACAAGAACAAGAAACTAGAGATGAAACTGCCGTTCGCACACTAAAGGAGACTCACGAAAAAGCGGAGAAATTCTTAAAGGACTATTGCGACGCGCTCGAAAGCGAGCTCGACTATTCATTTATCCCCATCCAAAAACTCGTGCGCATCCAAGTAGAAAGCGGCTTAATTGTCGCCAATTACATTGGGGACGGTTCTCTTGCTTCCTTATAGGAAGCAAGAGAACCGTCCCTCTGCTTAAAAGAATCCCAAGGAGATGTTGGTAATGACTAGTACATGGAGAGAGAAAATTGAAACCGAGGATGAATTACGTTCGATTATGGGGGAGCAGAGTGAGCTGGTTAGGAGAAAGGTGATTTCTTATTTAGACGAGCATTGTCAGGATTTCATTTCTCGCTCCCCGTTTCTTGTCATCTCGACTTCGGATGACTCAGGTTATAGTGATGTTTCCCCTCGTGGAGATCAACCGGGGTTTGCTCTTGTTCTAGATGATAAGCATCTTGTGATTCCAGAGCGACCAGGGAATAAACGAATGGATACGATGCGAAATATTCTCTCAAACCCTCATGTAGGGCTGTTGTTTTTGATTCCCGGTTTAGGAGAGACGTTAAGAGTAAATGGCAAAGCCTCCTTGGTGAAGGATGAAGTTCTTCTTGAGCGCATGGCTGTGAAAGGAAAAAAACCTTTGATTGGAATTGCCATTGAAGTAGAGGAATGCTTTATCCATTGTGCCAAAGCGATGAAGCGGTCAGGCTTATGGGAACCAGAAACATGGAGTGAAAAGGGATCATTGCCAAACTCAGCAAAGATTCTCTTAGCGCACACGAAACTTCCAAACAAAACTGAAAAAGAATTGAACGAAGAACTGCAGGAAGATTATAGGACAGAACTCTATTAAGGAAGCGTAGTTTTTATGCTTCCGTCCCTTCCTTTAAAATCATTGATTGGACGGTTGAGTAGTAGCTATTGTTATCACAGACTCCCAAAAGGTTTCTAATGGGTGGGTCACTTATTTAGTGGATAGTTTACTAGGTAGCCAACGAAAAAATGATAGTTATATTTCATAGAAATATGTTAAAATATTAGTGTGGTTGTGAATTAATGCACATAATTACAATGAATAGAATTGTATAATAAAAGAGCCTTAAATAGAATGAGATAGCAGGTGATGATAATGAAAAAGACAATCTTTGTTGCCATTGGTTTGACTGCCTCAATGTTATTGTCGGCATGTGGTGCAAACGACGAAAGTGAAAGTAACGGTACAACAGGTGAAAATAACGTGGCAACAGAAAATGAAACGCTAGACATTAAGCAATTGGTAAACGATTATAGTGTTAAAAATCTAGAAGCTCAGAGCGCTTCCATCAATTCTCATCAACTTGTTGTAAAAAATGGCGATGATCAACAGGAAACGTATGACTTACCTGAAGACGAATTTTTTGTGTCAATCGCCCCGTTTATCGATCAAACCCATCCTTGACAAACTCATAGCTTGACAGGTTGTCAAGGCGAATTGGTAGAAGAAGAGTTTGACGTATTAATTGAAGACGAAGAAGGCAATGTTATTGTAGACGAAACTTTAACCTCTCTAGCCAACGGTTTTATCGATTTATGGCTACCGAGAGACAAGAATTACCAGGTAACCATCACACAAGATGGAAAATCAGCAGAATTAGAGATGTCCACCTTTGAAGGCGACGACACATGCATTACAACCATGCAGTTAACTTAGAACAACTACTAAATTAAATAAACAATTAGAAAAAGCTCAGTTATTGAAAACTGAGCTATTTTTTGTAGACAAAAGGGATTTTGACATAAGATTACCCTAGGAGTAAATTTGTGAAAAACCTGTTGATTGGAGTGGAAGGCGCGCAGACTCCTGGAGCGACCGAGCATAGGTCGTAATATATAGCGGGTGGGATTCCCGTCGAGAAAGAATTAGCCATTCACTCGTAGCGAGTCTTGGAGGGCAGGTGGTAACACTCTGCTTTTAAGCGTAGACAGCTAGGTAATGGGCCGTAAGCCGTTAGGTTGAAGGGATTGAGCTTCGAAATTTCGCGTTAGTTGGGAAGGCCGATGCACTCAGGAGTGTAGAAGGCAATATTGTTATTCTCGTAAATGGCGAGAGAATAACAACTTCCTCGGAGTCGGTGACCATGGCACGTTACACACTGATATATTACGGCAACTCGGGAGAACCTTTAGGTCTTAACCTTAATTA
>NZ_FOBW01000027.1 GCF_900109925.1 Mesobacillus persicus
ATAATAGAAGACATGATAAAAATTGTTTGTTGACGCTTGTTTGTTTAGTTTTCAAAGAGCAATTTTTGTTGTCGTTGTTAGCGACTTTATTAATATATCACGATCGATTGTAACTGTCAACAACTTTCTTCATCTTTTATGTTGTTAACCTGTCACACTCAATCCCTTAACAATCACAACATGTCATTCGCTGCGACTGCTTTAATATAATAACACCCTCAATCTAGAGAGTCAATCAAAATCAGTGGATATTTTTAAGAAAAATAAAACAGGCTCCTGAACTCAGGAGCCTGCCTTCTTTAGTCCTTTGTAATTTCAATGATGCCTTCTTCTGCTAAGTCAACGTTTCCTTGTTTCTTGAGTGTAACACTCTCACCATCAGCAAGATTAGTAAACACAATCGGAGTAATAGTAGAAGTTGCATTCTTTTCAATAAATTCTAAGTCGACCTTTAATAATGGCTGACCCTTTTCAACCTTATCATTTTCACTAACTAAGGTTTCAAAACCTTCACCTTTAAGATTAACCGTATCAATACCAACATGAATTAATATCTCACGGCCTGTATCAGAAAGGATCCCTAGTGCGTGCTTTGTCGGAAACAGGTTCACTATTTTCCCGTCAACTGGAGAAACCACAACCCCTTCAGATGGAACAATCGCAAAACCATCGCCCATCATTTTCCCTGAGAATACTGCATCAGGAACTTCGGTGATCGGTTTAATTTCCCCTTTAATAGGTGAAGTAAAGGAAGTTTTAGCATCATCATGATGATGTTCAGTCTGTAATGCTTCTGGATTTACTTCTTCAATTTGTTGCTCAACCTCTAATTCTTGTTTTGTTTCCACTGGACGAGGTCTCTTTCCTTTTATAATATCTTGCATTTGGCCCTTAATTGTTTCAGAACGAGGTCCAAAGATTGCCTGAATATTATTCCCAACTTCTAGTACACCAGCAGCACCCAATTTTTTCAGTCGGTCTTTATCCACTTGTTTAATATCATTTACAGATACACGAAGACGAGTGATACAAGCATCAAGGTGTGAAATGTTTGATTGACCACCCATTGCCTCAAGAACATTGTATGGAAGATCTCCAGCTTGTCCTTTTGTACCTTCTTCTTCCTCTTCAACATCCTCACGACCTGGTGTCATTAGGTTGAATTTGCGAATAGCAAATCGGAAACCAAAATAATAAATAACCGCAAATACAAGCCCGACCGGAATAACCAACCAAGCATTTGTCTGAGGATTAATTAAACCAAATAGAACATAGTCAATTAAACCACCAGAGAAAGTCATACCGATTTTTACATTTAATATGTGCATAGTCATGAAAGAGAGACCAGCAAAGATTGCATGAACCCCGAATAAAACAGGAGCAACAAACAAGAATGAGAACTCAAGTGGTTCGGTAATCCCTGTTAAGAAAGAAGTTAGTGCAGCGGATACCATTAAACCACCGACAACTACCTTGCGTTCAGGACGTGCTTCATGGTAAATAGCAAGTGCAGCGGCTGGAAGACCAAACATCATGAATGGGAATTTACCTGTCATGAATGTACCAGCTGTTAGTTCCTGTACATTATCAGTAATCTGCGCCATGAAAATCCGCTGATCCCCACGTACGACATCTCCAGCAAGTGTTGTATACTGACCAAACTCATACCAGAATGGAGAATAGAAAATGTGATGCAGACCAAATGGAATTAACGAACGCTCGATTACCCCAAAGATAAATGCGGATAAAGTTAAATTCGCATGAACCATGTTTTGTGAAAAGGCATTTAATCCATTTTGAATTGGCGGCCATACGATTAACATCGCTAGACCTAATAGAATTGCCATTGCCGCTGTAATAATAGGAACAAAACGTTTACCAGCAAAGAATCCTAAATAGGAAGGCAATTCAATTTCGAAGAACTTGTTATACATCGCCGCAGCTAAAATACCCACGATAATACCGCCAAATACCCCTGTTTGAAGGGTAGGGATACCTAGGATATTTGCATAATTAAGTCCATTTACGTCCTCTGGGGTAAGACCTAAGACCGCACCCATTGTCACGTTCATAATAAGGTAACCGATAATTGCAGCTAGGCCGGCTACTCCTTCTCCACCAGCAAGACCTACTGCGACACCGACAGCAAATAATAAGGGTAAATTACCAAAGACAATGTCCCCTGCTCTTTGCATAACGGTCGCAACCATATCAACGCCACTATTATCTAAAAATGGAGCTAATTCTATTAAAGCTGGGTTTCTAAGCGCAGCTCCAAGTGCTAGTAATATCCCTGCTGCAGGTAGAAGTGCAACCGGTAGCATTAGCGCTTTACCGACTTTTTGCAGGACGCCAAAAGCATTTTTAAACATATATATCCTCCTAGTATATTTTTAACTCATTAAGCTTTAACCAAAAAGAACAAATAAAAAAGGCATGAGCAAGAAAACAATTAAAGGAAGTTATGGGTAATGTACCCTAGCGCTGGGTAGTCTATTCCCCTAGCAACTTCTCTTAACTATCTTCTTTACTCATGCCTGATCGAATCAGTAACACGTAAAAAAGTTATGATGGCTATTTGACTTTTTTCTGGAGCCGTTGTAAATGCATCGTAAGATAAACAGCTTCCGCGTCGAAAACAGGTGTTTTCAACGTTTGTTGCATGACTTTAATGAGTTTCCATGAGAGATTATAGCATAATGGGTATTCCTGTTTCAACAGAGAAACAATTTTTTCTGGTTCTTCTACTTTTTCTCCGCTCTTTACACGTTCTATCGCAAATCGCAGATGGCGAACAAGCCTCATATAATCGATTCCTTCTTTATCAATCGTTGTTTCAAGTTGTTCCTCAATCATATTGACCAATCTTGTGACAAGCTGGGAATGCTGGTTGACTTCCGAAAGTTGTTTATTTGAAATCGCACTGTGAATATGTAGCGCAATAAACCCCGCTTCACCCTCTGGTAAATGCACCTGCATGTTCTCTCTAAATAACTCTAGCACCTCTATTGCAATACTATATTCCAGTGGATATAAAGTCTTTGTCTCAACTAAGAACGGATTGCGAATTTCCATCCCTTGCGATAATCGGGTGATAGTAAATAATAAGTGGTCCGTTAAGGCTACGTGTATGTGCTCACTCAAACCTTCATCGGTTCTTCTTTTAATTAAGTCGATTGCTGAAATGATCGCTTGTTGAAGATTATCCTCTAAGTAAGGAATCAATTTAATATAGTTTTTCTGCTCTTTCTTATCCTTTAGTACAAAGAGTTTCTCCGCATTTTCAGACGCAATCTTCTCACTTGGCTTGCGATTAAAGCCAATTCCTTTTCCAATTAAAACAACTTCCCCGTACTCAAGGTCTGAAGCAATAAGGACATTATTGTTCAACACTTTATTTATTACTAAATTAGACATGATCCATCCCTCTTTTATACAACCTGGGCATAATGAATTATAGTATAGAAGCCCTATACAGAAGTCAATTGGAAAACTGAACCGCTTCCAAATGGAGGGCATGTTATCTTAATGTTAGTTCCGGTGCCAAACAATAAAGACTATTGCACTTTACCATAGCCAATTAAAAAAGGACCCAGCTTTTATGAGCTGAGTCCTTGACCTTACGTCAAGAAGATAAAATACAGTAAAAAGATAATAAATAGAAGATACATAATTGGGTGAATCTCTTTTGCCCGACCTTTAATGATCATTGTAATCGGGTAGAAGATGAATCCCGCTGCTATTCCGGTTGCAATACTATAGGAAAGCGGCATAATAATGATTGTTAAAAAGGCAGGAACGGCAATTTCAAATCGAGTCCAATCAATTTTACCTAATGAAGAAACCATTAGCACACCGACAATAATTAAAGCTGGAGCTGTAACAGGTGATGTGATGACAGATAATACCGGGAAGAAAAACATAGCTAACAAGAAGAATCCCGCTGTTACAATGGACGCAAACCCTGTTCTAGCACCGGCAGCCACACCTGACGAAGATTCAACATAGGACGTTACAGTGGATGTTCCAAGGATTGAACCTACAATCGTTGCTGTTGAATCAGCTGCCAAAGCTTTCCCAGCTCTAGGTAGTTTATTGTCTTTCATCATTCCTGCCTGGTTAGCCACTCCTACAAGTGTACCAGCTGTATCAAAGAAATCGACAAACATGAAAGTCAGGATTGTTGCTAACATTGTAGTTGTATAGAAAGACGGATCACCGAAGGCTGAGAAAAGCGCGCCAAACGTCGGCTCTATGCTAGGTACTGGACCAACAACACTTTCAGGAGTTTGAATCAAATTGAAAATCATACCTACAATAACGGTAATCACTATTCCGAAAAATACCGCTCCATTAATTCCACAGGTCATCATTATAACGGTTACTATGAGACCAAAGATAGCCAACAATGTGTTAGGACTTGATAAATCTCCTAGCGCCACAAAGGTTGCCGGATCACTAACAATTAACTCGGAATTTTTAAGACCTATAAATGTAATAAATAGTCCAATCCCCGCACTTACTGCATACTTTAACTCTCCAGGAATCGCGTTAATAATTTTTTCACGCAAGCCTGAAAAAGTTAATACTAGGAAGAAAATCCCCGAAACAAATACAGCCGCTAAACCATGTTGCCAAGGAGCGCCACTTCCTAAAACAATTGTATAAGCGAAGAAAGCATTTAAACCCATCCCTGGCGCGAGCGCAATTGGGTACTTCGCCCATATCCCCATAATAAGTGAACCTAAAGCCGCAGATAAAGCTGTAGCGACAAATACTGCTCCTGCATCCATCCGAACTGCATCCGGTAGGTCCGGGACATCTGCTAATGTTAAAATCAATGGGTTAACCACCAAAATATACGCCATCGCTAGGAAAGTCGTCATCCCACCGATGAATTCACGACGATAATTCGTACCTAATTCTTCAAACTGAAAGTACTTTTTCATTTTATTTCCCCCTGATTTCATCATCTAATCGTCTTTTATTTCTGCAATAAACCCAAAAAGAAAACGCTCCGATAAACCGGAGCGTTGACTAATAGATGTGAAACAGGGAATGAAAAAAGAGAATACAGTCCCCACTCACAATCTGCGTAGTCAAGCTCTTTACGGTAGCTCGGTAGAAACTTATGGGCCATATCCCCAAGATTATACGACGATATTGTGGTTATTTATTATGTTGTCTTAATTTTAACAGGTCTTTTCTCCTAGGTCAATAAAAAAGACGAACATTTTAACACGTTCGCCAGTAATTGTTCGTATAATTTTATCCTTTTCCTACTCCCACTCAATCGTTGCTGGTGGTTTGCTAGTGATATCATAAACAACACGATTAATATGTTGGACTTCATTCACAATCCTCGTAGAAATCACTTCAAGCACGTCCCAAGGAATTCTCGCCCAGTCAGAGGTCATTCCATCAATGGACGTAACCGCACGAATGCCAATGGTATAGTCATAGGTTCTAGCATCGCCCATAACCCCAACGCTACGGATATCAGGCAAGACAGTAAAGTACTGCCAGATATCCCGATCCAGTCCGGCTTTGATAATCTCTTCCCTTAAAATAGCATCCGATTCTCGAACGATTTCTAACTTTTCTTCACTGATTGCCCCTAGAACACGAATACCAAGACCTGGACCAGGGAACGGTTGACGCCAAACAATTTCATCTGGAATTCCTAGTTCCGTACCAAGCGCCCTTACTTCGTCCTTAAACAGAGTGTTTAACGGCTCAATTAACTTAAATTGCATATCTTCTGGAAGGCCACCGACATTATGGTGAGATTTAATTGTTTGCGCCGTTGCAGTACCACTTTCAATAATATCGGTATATAATGTCCCTTGCGCTAGGAAGTCTATCCCTTCAAGCTTTGTAGCTTCATCATCAAAAACATAGATAAACTCGTTCCCTATGATTTTCCGCTTTTTCTCTGGATCAGATACTCCCTCTAACTTGCTGAGGAATCGGTCCTTTGCATCGACTTTAATGACATTCATATTGAAGCCTTCAGAAAAAGTTTTCATTACTCCTTCTGCTTCGCCCTTACGAAGTAAACCATGATCAACGAATATACAGGTTAGCTGATCACCGATCGCTTTATGGATCAGAACAGCGACAACAGAAGAATCCACGCCACCACTTAAAGCACAAAGCACTTTTTTGTCGCCAACTTCTTGACGAATTTTCGCAATTTCAACTTCAATAAAGTTTTCCATCGACCAGTTACCGGTACATTCACACACTTTAAAGACAAAGTTTTTTAGTAAATCCGTTCCGTAAACAGAATGGCGAACTTCAGGATGGAATTGAACAGCATATAATCCGCGGCTCACATCACTCATCGCCGAGATTGGGCAGGAAGGATTTACCCCATCAACCTGGAATCCAGGAGGCGCTTCTGTCACTAAATCTCCATGGCTCATCCAAACAGTCTGTTCCTTTGGGGTTTCACTAAAAAGCGGACTCTCATTTTGCAGGGTTAATAGAGCCTTCCCATATTCTCGATTTTTCGCCGGCTCTACTTTGCCACCAAAGTGCATAGTCATTAATTGCATTCCGTAGCAAATCCCTAGAATCGGAAGACCTAGCTCGAAGATCTCTTCGTCACAGCGAAACGACCCATCATCATAGACACTATTCGGACCACCTGAAAAGATGATCCCTTTTGGATTCATTTTTTTTATTTCCTCTGCCGTTATCGTGTGCGGATGAAGTTCACTGTAGACGCCGAACTCCCTGATTCTCCTTGTAATTAGCTGATTGTATTGACTACCAAAGTCCAATACAACAATCTTTTCTTGGTCCTGAACATCCATATTCTCTGCCACACTGGTCACCCCAATTAATAAAATTGTATTTAGATCTTAATCTAATATCACCTTTAAACAAAGACTTCTTTCGTAAAGATTGTTAAAATCCTATAGACGATTTTAACCTGTGTAAAGCTAATTTGTCGTTAAAAGTTATTTTGCAAGCTCTTTTCTCATAATTGTTGGCTGTTTACAATATATAATAGCCCCAAACACTTATAATAGCTTGAGAAAAGTGCTAATAAAAAAACTAGAATTCTCCCGTATCATCACGATAAAGGCAGAATTCTAGTTAGGTTGTTCCGAATATTCTCTGCCTTCATAGTCAAATCATTTACGGTGATTTGGTAGAAACTTTCGATCCCTATTATCGATGTTATACGAAGGTGTATACTATTAAATTACTAGAACATTGTATCAATATACTAATTTTCTGGTCAAGTAGCAGTTTTTTTCATTAACGCTTCCCATTCTTTCTTTGAATCTATCCAAACTCCTTCTTTTAACAGATCTCGATATAGATATTGTTCATATCGATCCGTAAGAATCCGCATTTCATTACTAACAAAGAAAGAATCAACATATTTTGCGTACTCTCTTAATGTCGACCCTTGCTTTCGTTTGAGGCCAAAACGGTCGAGTTGAGCCAACAATGTTAGATAGGCATCTGGGAAGTACTGATCTTTCTTTCTTAATCGATAGATTAGAATATAGTAGATTGGGAGCCATCTTTTACGTTTCCGATAACCAAAGAAGGCGAGTCCTGCTATCAACATCACTATTCCAGTGAGCAGCTTCCAATTCTCGAGAAAGTCCTTCTGTCTATCCTCAAGCCACGAATTAAACGATCTATTAGAAGAGCCGAGCTCCTCATCCATATTTTCCATTTCTCGTTCTGCTGGAGTCGGTGCTGAAGCGGGTTGGGCCTCCGGTCTTTCTGGTGTCGTTTCGGTGCTATTATCCGTTTCGAACACAATATTATTTGAAAATCCTCGAGTTGGCTCAAACGGAACCCAACCTACTTCAGGAAAGAAGACCTCTACCCAAGAGTGCGCATTATTATTTGTGACTTCATAGATTCGTCTTCCTGAATCAAGCCTTTCAATAAGTTCGCCACCTGTGTATCCTTTGACCCAACGAGTCGGAATATCCAGCGTTCTTAGCATAACGGCCATTGAAGTTGAAAAATTATCACAATACCCTCTTTTTGTTTCAAATAAAAATTGTGCGACGTAATCATCACCCTCTTCGGGAACCGCTACATTCACCTGGTCATAAACATATGAATTCACTTGAAAGTATTGCTCAATGGCCCTTGCTTTATCAAAGGAAGTTTCCTCTTCCTCAGTAATCTCTAAGGCCAACTCGCTTATACTAGGAGGTAAATCATCCGGAAGTTGGGTATACCATTCCTTTACAGAATCATAATTAGACTCAGCTTGAGAAGTGCTCTTTTTTAGATCCTCTACTTGATAAGAGGGATCTCGAAAATATACGGTGTAGGATTCGATTGGCTCTGGGGCGATATCCTGTATGGTCGTGATTTTTTCAGTTATCGGATTCATTCTAAACGAATAATGCTCGTCTGTTTCAATTTCCTTTAGTCCTTGAGGATATTGAATATGTGGATAACGAATCACATTAAAGACGGTACTCGTTCGTTCTTCAGAAGGGACGCTGTCATAGACGGACAAAATCGGAACATCCTCGGGACTAATATCAAAGGACTGTTCATCCCCAGTAGAGCTTACCCAACCTTTCCCGGTATAGACATCCTTCGTCTCGACCTTCCAGTAATGGCTTTCGTCAACTTCGGCATTAAATACAATCGAATCATCGCCAGTAAACGGTCCACCCAAATTGCTATCATCCGTACCATACCCTGCGCTTTTCTCCCCTGAATTACCTACACCACTTTTAGGATTGTAAGATTTTATCCCCGCAACCGGGTCAGGCCAAATGGGATCAGCCTTTGGTGCTAGATAACCAATTAGAACACTTAAAGCGACCATCGATACTAAAGAAATCATCCATTTTCTTTTAAAAATCGTATGATTTGCAACCGCCTTTGTATCTATTAAGCGGCTCGCCGTTAGTAGTCCCATAACAGCGAAGCCAACACTGATGGTCCTAACAATTGCCACATTTGCCTCATAAGTAGTAAAAGTATCTAATACGGTAATGAAAACCAGTGTGATAAAGAAAAAGACAAATATGCGTTTCCTTTTAACCAACCAATACTGGATTAAGTAAGCCATCATCCAAAGGAGAATAAAAAATAATAATGTCCTAAAGGAGTTGGACAGGTCCATAAACTGGCCATTCCACACCAAACTGAAGTTACCTTTTAACCCCTGAAGAAAGAATATAATTGAGGACAACGAAAAGATTCCATCATAGTAGATGGCTAGAATCATATACAATATATAAATTCCCTTTATAAATTGGCTTACTAAAAACGGCACTTTTAAAAAGGAGAGCACTAGAGCCAATAAGATAAACCCTAGGAAGACTCCCATTTGCCCCGTATCTGTAAGCTGTTGAACAGGTCTTAACCATTCCCAAAGTAACAGAAAGCTAAAAGCATATACTAGAAAAGTGGTGAAATCTGTTTTTTCTCTCCTCACACTCAACCTCCCATCACCTCCGAGAATGTTTCGGCAAAGTGGCCTTCATGTACAATCTTTACTAGGATTCCTCTTGAACGAGCTGTTGTAATGAAATTTCGTTCTATTTTAGAAATAGGCTCTAGCTCTCTTTTAACGAGAAATATAATATAGCTACCATTTCTCCTAAAGTTCGTACTCACCTTATCAAGAAGCTCTTCTGTAAACTTAGCGGTAACAATCATCAACGAGTGATGTTGATTACCTAGAAACACCTCTTGTTCTAGCAGCTGTCCGAAAGATTCATTGCTCTGACTTTGAACTTTCGCCAAATGGTAAAAAATCTGCTGTTGCTGCACATCTCCTCCTCGGGTCGGGATCATAACCCGCTCTGCACCTAGTGTGAGGAGGCCAACTTGTGCTCCCTGTCTTAAGACGGCTCTTGTAATCGAGGCTGTAAAGCTAACGACCGCTTCAAAACCAGGGTCTAGTATGGAGTCCATTATAATCAAAACATCGTGTGACTTCCGTTGTTGCTCAAATTCTTTCGTCATAAATTCGTTACGCTTTGCTGTCGCCTTCCAGTTTATCCATGAAAAGCGATCGCCGGGCTGATACTCTCTAATGCCGACGGACATGGAGGTATCACGATGAACCCGTTCGTTCGCAGCTGTTGCTCCTTCATCAAACTGCTGAAGCAACGACCGATAATTCATCTCTTCGTAGGAAGGATAGACGAGAATCTTATCCTCGAGTGCTATAAAACGTTCCTTCTCAATCAAACCAAAAAAATCACCCGTTTTGATTCGCACTCCCTCAAAGTGATGCTCCCCTCGAGGAAGATTTTCAATGTTATAGTGAATGTGGAACTCTCGCTTAAAGCCTAGAAAATAAACTTCCTTCGCCAAACCGATTTTCCCTATACCTGAAAAAGCCCCAAAAGCTGCTTCTTCTACAATGACATATAACAGGGGAAAGGAATGTTTTCTCTTAATGGTAAGCACCACTTTAATCTTTTCACCGGTATTAAATTCTCTATGAGCTAGCATTCTTTCCACTTTAAAATCCTTTACGGGATATAGGGCGAGACATAGAGCATAAAGCGCAAACGGTAGAAAGCTATAAAATAAAAACCAACTGACAAAACCACCTTGGAACATGGCGTAAGAAAAAGTTAGCATAATCAAAAACAAGAGAAGGACTAGTTTCCAAGTCTCTTTTATCCTTTGAAAATACTTCCTCATTATTTCGCGAGCCTTTGTACCGGAACCGGCACCTTCTTTAATACATCGCTCACAACTCTATCCGTATTCGTTCCATCAAACCGCGCCTCCGATTTTAGAATAATACGGTGAGAGAACACAAATGGGGTTAAATATTGAATATCATCCGGTAGGATATAATCTCTGCTACGCATATATGCCAACGCCTGAGAGGCCTTCATTAGTGCAATTGAACCACGCGGGCTGACACCGAGATAGACACTTGGATGAGTGCGAGTTTCTTTGGAAAGCTCAACAATATATCTTCTAACCGATTCATCTACATGGACGTTTTTAATCTCCTCTTGAATCTGACGAAGCTCATCTAGACTAATAACGGATTGCAACTCCTCAATAGGCAGAACCTTTTGTGCCCTGCGCAAGACTTCCATTTCATCCTTTAAATTAGGATAGCCCATTCTCATTTTTAAAAGAAAGCGATCAAGTTGTGCCTCCGGAAGCGGGTAGGTTCCCTCATACTCGATTGGATTTTGAGTGGCCATAACGAAAAACGGTCTTTCTAGCTTATGGGTCACACCGTCTACGGTCAACGAACTCTCTTCCATCCCCTCCAAAAGAGCAGACTGAGTTTTTGGAGAAGTCCGATTGATTTCATCTGCTAGAATAATATTCCCCATAATTGGTCCAGGACGGAACTGGAATTCCATTTCCTTTGGGTTGTATATCGAAACACCCGTCACATCAGAGGGCAGCAAATCAGGAGTAAACTGGATGCGACGAAACTCGGCACTAACTGATTTAGCTAGCGCCCGAACCATCAAAGTCTTCCCTACACCAGGCACATCCTCAAGCAGGACATGTCCGCCCGCAAGAAGCGCGACCAAACTTAATTCAGCCACCTCTCGCTTACCTGTCATGACCTTTTCTATATTCTCTATTATCTTCTCTATCGCAGGGTTTGTTTGATTAACCACTCAATTCCCTCCCCTTATTTTATATAGTAAAACTATTAATCCATTCATACTCCACCTATCCATGTTCCTTTTATTATACGATATTTTCGCTATATTCTGTAAAATTTCACACTAAACTAGAATAATAATTTTTCTGGATATAAATAAAGAAACTCCTCTAAAAGGGGAGTTTCTTTGGTCTTGTAAAGACTATAATAGAACACTAATTTTGATTATCAATATTAGAAGAAACACCTTGTTCTTCATAATAAATCCAAAGCTTAGAACCAGTTAATCGGTTCCGGCTTAAGGTTATGGAATATATGCTTAGTCTCGGTATATTCTTCTATCCCTAGTTTCCCTAGTTCGCGTCCAATCCCAGACTGTTTAAATCCACCCCATGGTGCATGTGGGAAGTAAAGGTTGAAGTCATTAATCCAAACCGTACCCATGCGCATCTTTGCTACACAGCGCTCAGCTTTTACAATATCGTTTGTCCAAACCCCACCGGCAAGTCCGTAGATTGAGTCATTCGCAAGCTTTACTGCTTCCTCTTCTGTACGGAATTTCTCAACTGTGATAATAGGGCCAAATGCTTCATCTTGAACAATACTCATTTCTGTTGTGCAGTCTGTGAAAATAGTAGGTAGGTAGAAAAACCCATTTTGCAGTTCCGGATCTTCTGGACGCTTACCACCGACTGCTAATGTCGCCCCTTCTTTAATGCCTGCTTCTACATACTTTTCGACTTTCGCAAGGTGCTCAGCTGAAATAAGCGGGCCCATTTGTGTGTCTTCGTCAAATCCGCTTCCTAGTTTGAATTTTTTCACTCGCTCAACAAGTGCGTGAACGAACTCATCGTGGATGCTTTCTTCTACAATTAGTCTTGTCCCTGCTGAACAAATTTGTCCTGCATGGAAGAATACCCCGTTTAATGCTTGGTCAACAGCTGTCTCAAAATCAGCATCTGCAAAGATGATGTTCGGATTTTTCCCACCAAGTTCAAGTGCAAGCTTCTTTACATTGCTGCTAGCCGCTTGCATAATTTTCTTCCCAGTAACAAGTCCACCTGTAAAGGAAATAAGATCGACATCAACGTTACTAGCTAACTCTGCACCAACTGTATGACCCGCTCCAAGGACTAGGTTTGCAACGCCAGCAGGCACCCCTGCCTCTGCCATTAGTTCGAATACTTTTATCGTAGTAAGTGGTGTGATTTCACTCGGCTTCATCACTAGTGTGTTACCTGTAGCTAAGGCTGGAGCCAATTTCCACGATGCTTGTAGCAATGGGTAATTCCATGGGGTAATTTGACCGCACACTCCTACCGGTTCGCGAACGACCTTACTGATTGAGTTCGCTACTGGAGAATCAATCAATTCCCCGCCATCTTTATCTGCAAGCTCTGCATAATAACGAAATACGCCAGCAATATCATCCATGTCTCCACGGCTTTCTTCTACTGTTTTACCAGTATCTAAAGATTCTAATCTAGCAAGTTCTTCTTTATCTCTTTCGATTAATTCAGCAATTTTCCTAACAATCATCCCTCGCTGGGTAGCTGGAGTAGAAGACCATTCTCCGTTATCAAATGCTGCTCTTGCAGCAGCAATGGCCGCTTTTGTATCTGATTCATCACTCTCTGGTACGGTCGCAATAATCTCCTGATTGAAGGGATTAATAATCTCACGCGTATTACCTGAAATTGCTCCTACCCATTTGCCATTAATGTATTGTTGTTGGTTTAGACCCAAATCTATCAACTCCAGTTTTTATGTAAATTAAGTTTGTTAAAAATTTATTTAACTTTTTAAAAATAGTAACATGTCTTTATTAGGCTGTCAAAAATAAAGGTAAAGCACAAAATTTTAGAAGGATTAAAATCAGCTAGAATGCCTGAGCCTACTGTGTTAATGGACATTTGCATTTAGTTAAAACCAAGTTTTCCATTTGACATTTAATCTGAACACGGTATCATAAAGTTTGTGAAGAAGATTTAATAAATATTTAACGCGCTTTACTTTAGATGAAGGAGCGACTTTATGAGTGATTCTACTGAAAGATCGAGAACTAAAATAGAAGAAGCCAAGGATAAAGTCATTGGCGCCATCGCCGAGACAATGGACTTATATGGTGTAACACCAGCTGCTGCAAATTTATATGCGACAATGTACTTTAAAGATCAGATGACTCTTGATGAAATGCGTACTGAGCTCGGAATGAGTAAACCTAGTATGAGTACTAGTGTCCGTAAGCTTCAAGAAATCGAAATGGTGAAAAAAACATTTACACGCGGTTCTAGAAAACATACCTATGTAGCTGAGAAAAATTTCTTTCGCTCCTTTATGGTATTTTATTGCCAGATGTGGGAACGCGAAATAAAGATGAATATGGAAGCAGTTGAGGAAGCACAAGAAGATTTTATCAATGTCATTAAAGATTCCACTAGTACACCAGAGATAGTTGCAGAAGCAAAACAATATTACGATCAACTAGAAGAATCTAAAAAATACTATCATTGGTTGGAAGACTTGGTAGCAAGCATTAAGAGTGGGAAAATATTCGAATTTCTACCTAAAGATCAACAAGATTAATTGAAAGTGATTTAATTAGATAGTCTATAGAGGATGGCTATAGACTATCTACTATTGAATATAGTACTTACCTCTTCTAGATAAGGGTTAGGTTCGTTTAATGTTCTTGTTAAAAATATTCTTAACGTACTTAATATTTCTTAATGTTATGGGTATTTTTAATTTAATTACATAATAAACAAAGGGGAGTTTTTCTACATGAACAAATGGAAAAAAGAACTTAGTATACTATTCGTAATGCTAATGGTTGCTGTATTAACAGCATGCGGAAGCAGTAATGCGGAAACAAACGGGGAACAATCAGGGGGAAGTGACCAAGAAATAACTATTGGTCAAATTAACTGGGCTGAAAACATTGCAGTCACAAATATGTGGAAAGCGCTTTTAGAGGATAAAGGTTATAAAGTGAGTTTAAGCAATTTGAACATGGGAGCTACGATGAAAGCTTTAGAAAGTGGCAGCCTGGATGCTAGTTTAGAAATATGGTTACCAGTTCAAGATGCTGTTTACTTGGAGAAATTTAATGAGACTGTTAATTTCTCAGAGGCTACTTGGTTTGATCAGGCAAAAGTAGGACTGGTTGTCCCAACCTATCTAGAAGATATTAATAGTGTCGAAGACTTAAATGAACATAAAGAACTGTTTAATGGAGAAATTATCGGTTTTGATCCTGGCGCAGGTACGATGGAAGTTACGGAACAATTAATTAAAGATTATAATCTTGAGTTTGAACTAGTATCGAGCTCTGAACCTGCGATGTTATCTGAGATTGGAAAAGCAGTAGAAAATGGTGCACCGATTGTGTCACCACTTTGGAGTCCTCACTCTGTATTCTCCAAATATGACTTGAAGTTCCTAGAAGATCCTCAGAACACATTTGGTGGTGTAGAGAAGATTCACCATGCTACAAGACTTGGATTCGAGGAAGATTACCCAGAAGTGAGTGAATGGTTGAAAAATTGGAAGATGGATGACCAACAAATTGGCCAGCTTATCGACTATGTAGAAAGTGCTGAAGACCCTCTTGAGGGCGCTAAGAAATGGATTGAAGAAAATCAAGACTTAGTTAATGAATGGGTAAAATAAAGACTTAGATGAATGATAAGGCAGAAGCTAGGCCCTCCTTTTTGGAGGGCCTAGCTTTTTTAAATTTGGATCTGTTATATGCGGTTATTAGCTGCCATTCAGGAACTTCTCGCACCCTGTTTATTCACGGGGGAGTCGGTCTTGATAAAACTCACTTAATGCACGTGATAGGGCAACTGCGGGTATGCGCCAGCTCCAACGCCTAGGCAGTATTTAACTGAAAGGTTTTAATAAAAGACAGTTTGTATTTATTAAGGTTGATCAAGAAAGACAGTCGACTCTGTCTCGTAAGGGGAAAATCTACAACACATCTATCTAGTGAAGATGGTTTCTTACTAGATTCCCCCTCCTTTTCATCTTAATCAGGCTTATGAAGATGATTTCTTGCTATTTCATCTTCATCAACCGCCGAGGAGGCTACTTTTATTAATTCCCCTTTGGTTTTATTCATTAATGGGTAGAAGGATTCTCAAAAGGTACATCTACTAGTGCGTTTATATATAAGAAACTTTAACTCAAAATATATGTTAAAACTCTTCTCGGAGGTTTTCTGAAGTTATTCCTAAACCAAAAAGAGAAGGTACTCTTTCATTAAATGTATGCTTTATACAGCCTATACATTTAAAAGAGTCCTTCTCAGAGAAACATATTTATTTGACTTATGCTTTTACTGTGGATTTTACTGTGCCTGCGTCAGCTGGATGTACCCCATGACGATAGAAATCGGCATGAATTGGCTCAAGCGGTTTCTGTCCAAGGATGATATCCGCTGCTTTTTCCGCCAACATCAACACTGGTGCATGAATATTGCCGTTCGTGACATATGGCATGGCAGACGCATCAACCACTCGAACATTCTCGAGCCCATGAACCTTCATGGTTAACGGATCTACGACAGCCATTGGGTCTGTTGCCGGCCCCATTTTTGCCGTACAACTAGGATGAAGTGCAGTTTCAGCATCTTTTGCTACCCAGTCTAAAATTTCCTCGTCTGTACGAACGGAAGGACCCGGTGAGAGTTCTCCAGAATTAAACGGTGCCATAGCTGGCTGAGACATGATTTCACGTGATATTTTTACCGCTTCAATCCACTCACGTCGGTCCTGTTCAGTAGAAAGATAGTTGTAAACCATGCTCGGATGCTCTTTAGGGTCTGTTGAACGAATCTTTAATGACCCGCGCGCATCAGAGTACATTGGTCCAACGTGCACCTGGAATCCGTGCTTGGTCTCCGCCTTTTTACCATCGTACCGTACAGCCAAAGGCAGGAAGTGGAACATCAAGTTTGGATAGGCAACGTCCTCGTTCGAACGAACAAAACCTCCACCTTCAAAATGGTTTGTTGCTGCTGGGCCTGTGCGTCCGAACATCCACTGCAAACCAATCCATGGCATTTTCACTTTGTTTAAGTTAGGCTGCTGAGAAACTGGTTGTGGACATGCGTATTGAATGTAGGCTTCGAGGTGATCCTGTAGGTTTTCTCCTACACCTGGAAGATCAACTATAGGTTTTATACCAAGAGAACGCAAGTGTTCAGCATCGCCTACACCTGACAGTTGTAGTAATTGCGGCGTATTGATCGCACCACCAGCGAGTATCACTTCCCCCGCAATAATCTGATGAGTTTTCCCATCACGCTGATAGGTCACACCGCTTGCTCGGGTACCATCGAAATCGATACTTGTAACAAACGCACGAGTCTTCACCGTTAGGTTTTCTCGCTCCATAGCTGGATGTAGATAGGCACGTGAAGGTCCAAACCGTTGGCCTTTATATACATGCTTATCGAACGGACCGAATCCCTCTTGTCGAAAACCGTTTACATCAGGAGTTCTTGAATAGCCAGCCTCGACAGCTGCGTCAAAGAAGGCTTGGAATAAAGGATTAGTAGCTGGTCCGCGTTCCAATTTAAGAGGACCATCATGACCACGAAGCTCATCATCTGGGTCCGAAGCTAAAGCATTTTCCATGCGCTTAAAATATGGAAGACAGTGTGCAAAGTCCCACGTATCCATACCAGCGTCTGCTCCCCAACGTTCATAGTCTAGCGGATTGCCTCGTTGGAAAATCATGCCGTTAATTGAGCCCGAACCTCCGAGCACCTTTCCCCGAGCATGCTTAATACGGCGGCCATTCATATATGGTTCTGGGTCAGATTGATATCTCCAGTCGTATAAAGCCTTCCCAGCCGGGAACGGCAATGCAGCCGGCATTTGAATCAAAAGGTCCCATGAAAAATCCTTACGTCCTGCTTCTAATACTAGAACACTACGTTTCCCATCTGCGCTTAGACGATCGCCGAGTACAGAACCCGCACTACCGCCACCTACGATAACAATGTCATATGTTTCTTTCATCTTTCCTACCTCCTATGATGTTGAAAAAAGAATTTTAGTGATTAAACCAATATGATAGGCTCTCAAATACTTTTCAGAAAATTGATGCCAGTTTAATAATTTGCTAGCTTTTTATATTTAAAGTCATTTAAACTAGTCGCTTTGGCCTGAGTCCTGTTAGGTATATGTACTTTTCTAATCGGAATTTCCTTAAATTCCAACATAATCCAGACTTTAAATCCACCCATAGCCTACGCTCAAAAGGGACGATGCTTTTTTCCGGAATGGGCCACAACTCATTTCCAGTGATAACCATCCCTCTTTTGTTAATTTCGTTAAATTTTTATTTAATAAAATTAACATTCTTAATATAACACAGTGGTTTTTTTTTGTAAACCGAAAACCCCATCTATACTCACTTATATATTTTTTATAACTCCTTACGGAATGATTTAGTTTTGAATTCATTGGTTAAATTTATACTTAACCAATTAAATCTTTTGAATTCAAAAAACATAATAAGCAGGATTGATTTTTAGGAAGAAGTAGATAGACATACACTAGAAAATGTAGAAGATAGGCAAAGCAGATTTATTAGAGGCTACAACACTAGGGAAGTTTAAAGGGTTCGGTTTTGTTTTGTGATAAGTAAATAAAAAAGAACCGCCATTAAGCAGTTCTTACACAACTATATAAGGGAATAACTTTTAGGTGGTTCAACCTTTGAGATATTTTTGACCACACCCTTTTCAATCAGAACTGTACGATCTGCTAATGCAGCTGCATCTACTTGGTCGTGGGTGACAAAAATAGATGTACTTTTTGTTTGTTTTAGAATTTGCTTTAGTTCATCTCTAATTTTCATTTGGAGACTTGCATCTAGATTGCTGAAAGGTTCATCAAAAAGTAATAGAGAAGGTGCAGGAGCTAAAGCCCGTGCAAGTGCCACCCTTTGCTGTTGTCCCCCACTTAGTTCATACGGGTAACGTTTTTTATAATCTAAAAGGTTCACTAGCTCTAACATTTCTTCTATGCGTTTCTGCTTTTGCTTGCTCGTCATATGACGAAGACCAAACTTAATATTATTTTCAACCGTCATATGCGGAAAAAGAGCATAGTCTTGAAAAACCATCCCTATTCCCCTTTTCTCTGGTGGAATGAAAGTATGGTCATCCACCATTTTTTGACCATTAATTATAATCATCCCAGACTTAGGTGTTTCTAATCCTGCGAGTAGTCTTAGGATTGTACTTTTCCCACTACCGCTTTCACCCAGAATTGCAATGATTTCACCTTCATTTAACTGTAGAGAGAAGTTCTTGATAGCTGGCTCACTTGCATTTCTGTATTGATAGACGAGATCTTCAATTTGTACAAACATCTAATTTGCCTCCCCTCGATCAAGTACTTTATGAAAAATAAAAATACAAATTCCGCTAATTAAAATGATTAACAACGATGCAGATGCAGCTTCACTGATCATCTCGTCATTTGCATAGCGAAAAGCTCTTGTAGCTAACGTCTGGAAATTAAATGGCTGAAGCAACATTGTTAATGGTAATTCTTTTAAAATATCAACGAAAACAAGAATAAACCCACCAATGATGGCCCCTTTAACCATAGGAATATCTACTTTTAAAAAAGTACGAAATGTTGATAAACCAAGAGTTCTTGATGCTTCTGTAAAAGTGGTACCGACTTTTTCAAAACCGGCTTCAATTGAATTATAACCGACTGCTAAGAAACGAATCACATAAGCTGAAATCAGCATCACGATACTCGTGCGCAATACAAAGGTTGTATCAATACTAAACAACTTAAATAGAGACCCAAGATTGCGGTCTATCATTAGAAAAATTGTAATTACACCGATTGCTATAACTGCACCAGGCACAGAATATCCTAAAACTGTCACCCTTGCGAAAAATTTAGGTAATAACCCCTGATGAATACGTGAGTAATTAGCTATGATTAACCCTACAATAACAATGATTAATGCAGCAACTGAAGCAGCAAAAAAGGAGTTTTTGACTAGTGTATAAAATTCTGCTGTTAGGATTCTCTCATATGTCATTAACATCCAAAAGATTAATTGTACAAATGGGATAAGAAATGCAAGACTAAAAATAGTGAAACAATAACTAAAAGCAATCCAGGCTTTTACTCCTTTTAATTGTTTAGGCTGAATAGGTCTAATCTTGGTTGTAGAATAGCTAAATTGCTTTCGACCACGTATGACTCTTTCAATCACTAATATGAAAATAACAACGACCATCAATGTTCCTGCTAATTTAAAGGCAGATTCCCTATCCCCCATTGCAAACCAAGTTTGAAAGATCGATGTAATAAATGTTTGGATGCCATAATATTTTACAACCCCATAATCATTAATTACCTCTAACATAACAATTGTAGCGCTGCCAACGATAGCGGTTTTGGAAATAGGCAGCACCACTCTAACAAATGTTTCAAAAGAATTTGCTCCTAGCAATCGAGCATTTTCAATAATTGAAGAAGATTGGTTTTCTATAAAACTCTTTGTAATGACATAAACGTATGGAAAGAGAAACATTGTAAAGATAAAAATCGTGCCTTCCATTGACATCATACTGAAATACTTCTGATTTACTTGCAGATCAAATGAATTGCGAAGGGTTGATTGAATAAACCCGGTATAATTGACCATCCCCTGATAAGTGTATGCGCCAATAAAAGGCGGTATCGCTAGAGGCAAAATCATACCCCATCTAAAAAAATTTCGAAGCGGGAACTTATAAACCGTAATCATCCACGCCAAACTGGTACCGATTATGATTGTTGCAACTCCAGTAGAAACTAATAAAATGCTAGTATTATAAAAAATATCAAATAGTAAATATTCTTTTATATGAAACCAATTCTCATTTGGCTCTCCAAAAAAATGAATGGCAATGAGGATATTCGGTAATAGAATAATAACAATAAAAACGAAACTTAATATTGCCCACATATTTATTTGTGTTTTTACTTGTTGAACGAGTTTCATGACTTCACATCCCTACATTAATACCAAAACCATCCGTTGGATTCTTACCAAATATAAGTATACAGATGATCTAATTGCAAGTGAATATCATTCTCAAAATAAAAGCTGCACTATAGAAATATATAGTACAGCTTCTTTCTAATAAATTATTTCCATCCTACTTCATTGAATAATTGGATTGCACGTGTATTGTTATCCCCAAGAATAGTTAGGTTTATATCTTGCTCCTTAAACTCACCCCAAGAAGTTAAAGTTTCAGAGATGGCTGCTTCTGGATTTACTGGATATTCATTGTTTCCTTCAGCAAATAGTTCTTGTGCTTCTACACTTGTTAGGAATTCAATAAACTTAACCGCATTATCGACATTCTTTGCATGTTTAACTACTGTAGCACCACTAATGTTAATGTGTGTTCCAGTTGTATCTTGGTTCGGGAAGAAAACTCCCACTTGTTCTCCAACTTTCACTTCTTCTGAATCAGTAGAGTTTAGTAGTCTTCCAACATAGTAAGTATTAGAAATTGCTACATCGCCTTCTCCAGCAACAACAGCTTTAACTTGGTCTGTATCTCCACCCTCTGGTGTTCTTGCCATATTAGCTACAATTCCCGCTGCCCAATCTTTGGATGCTTCTTCACCATTTAATTCAATAAATGAAGCTAATAGAGATTGGTTATAAATATTTTCTGAAGAACGAATTAGTACACGCTCTTTCCAAGCATCTTCAGTTAATGCTTCATATGTTGAAAGTTCTGAGGGATCAACACGATCCTTTGAATAAACAATTACACGAGCTCGTTTTGTTAATCCAAACCAATGATTTTCATCATCACGAAGCTTTTCAGGAATATTAGTTGTTAATACGTCACTTTCAATCGCTTGTGTTAGACCATCAGCCTTTAAACGGGCTAGATTACCAGCATCTGCAGTAATGAATATATCTGCCTCTGTAGCTTCTCCTTCATCCTTTAAACGCTGAACAAGCTCATCCTTACCTGAGATTACGTTTACCTCAATTCCAGATTGTTCAGTGAATTTTTTATAAAGCTCTTCATCGGTGTCATAATGTCTAGTCGTGTATAAGTTTACAACCCCAGCTTCTTCTACTTCAGTTGTTGCTTGTTCTGCTGTTTCCTCTGTTTTTTCTTGTTCTACTGGCTTTTCTTCACTTGCTTGGTTGCATCCTACTAATCCAAGAACCAAGACAGATAGAAAGAGTGAAAATATTAATACCTTTAAATGCTTCATTTTTGGTCTACCCCCTATAAATTATGTATTTTTACTAAAAGAGAATGAAAATCATTCTCACCACTACATATAGAATTATATTAATAATGATAATCATTGTCAATTAGTATTGAAAAAATAATTATGAACTAACCCCATGAACAGACTTGGCCATTATCCTGCTGTTCAAATTACCAAAGCTGTCTATCTAAACATCCAGATAAACAAAAAAAGAAGCCTCTCAAAAGTTAAATAACTCATGAGAAGCTTCTCTTAATTTTATTCAATGTTAGCAAAATGTTAGCATTCCACTCTCATCTTATTCAAAAACCCAATCATAACAAGGGTTGGAACGGCTTATTACATCATGCCGCCCATTCCGCCCATGTCAGGCATTGCAGGAGCTGAACCAGCTGGTTCTGGCTTATCCGCAACAACAGCTTCAGTTGTTAGGAACATAGCCGCAACAGAACCTGCATTTTGAAGAGCTGAACGTGTTACCTTAGTAGGGTCAACGATACCAGCTTCGATCATGTTTACCCACTGAGCAGTCGCTGCATTGAAACCAACGCCTACTTCTTCACGCTTTAAGCGGTCAACAACAACGGATCCTTCAAGACCTGCGTTGTGAGCGATTGTACGTACTGGCTCTTCCATTGCACGAAGGACAATGTTGATACCTGTAGCAACGTCGCCTTCAGCTTCTAGAGCTGCAACTTTATTGTATACATTTAGAAGGGCAACTCCACCACCGGAAACGATACCTTCTTCAACTGCAGCACGAGTTGAGTTAAGGGCATCCTCGATGCGAAGCTTGCGCTCTTTTAATTCAGTTTCAGTAGCCGCACCAACTTTGATTACTGCTACCCCGCCTGCTAATTTAGCAAGACGCTCTTGCAATTTTTCACGATCAAACTCAGAAGTAGTTTCTTCTAATTGAACGCGGATTTGGTTTACACGTGAACCGATTTCAGCGCTGTCTCCAGCACCTTCTACGATTGTTGTGTTTTCTTTTGTAACAACAACTTTCGCTGCACGTCCAAGAGAATCAATCGTAGCAGATTTTAGTTCGCGACCTAGTTCCTCAGTGATTACCTCTCCACCAGTTAGAGCAGCAATGTCTTCAAGCATCGCTTTACGACGGTCACCGAAACCAGGAGCCTTAACTGCTACTGCATTGAATGTTCCACGAAGCTTATTCACTACTAGTGTAGCAAGTGCTTCACCTTCAACATCTTCAGCAACCATCAATAATGGCTTGCCTTGTTGAACAACTTGCTCAAGAACAGGAAGGATTTCTTGGATATTTGTAATCTTTTTGTCAGTGATTAAGATGTAAGGGTTATCAAGAACTGCTTCCATTTTATCAGAATCAGTAACCATGTAAGGAGATGCATAACCACGATCGAACTGCATACCTTCTACTACATCAAGCTCAGTAGTGAAACCTTTAGATTCTTCAATGGTAATAACACCGTCGTTTCCAACGCGTTCCATTGCTTCTGCAATTAATTGACCTACTTCATCATCTGCAGAAGAGATTGCAGCTACTTGTGCAATAGACTCTTTGCTTTCAATTGGCTTAGAGATTGCTTGTAATTCAGTTACTGCAGTAGCAACTGCCTTTTCAATCCCTTTGCGAATACCCATTGGGTTTGCACCAGCTGTTACGTTCTTTAAGCCTTCACGAATCATCGCTTGAGCAAGAACTGTTGCAGTTGTTGTACCGTCACCAGCAACATCATTGGTTTTGCTAGCAACTTCAGCAACAAGCTTTGCACCCATGTTTTCGAATGCATCTTCTAATTCAATTTCTTTTGCAATGGTTACACCATCGTTTGTAATAAGTGGAGAACCATATTTCTTCTCAAGAACCACGTTACGTCCCTTAGGTCCAAGAGTTACTTTAACTGCATCCGCAAGAGCATCTACCCCGCGAAGCATCGCGCGACGTGCTTCTTCACTAAACATAATCTCTTTAGCCATTAAAATATACCTCCTCAAAGTAAATGAAATCTATTTTTCTCGATTATTAACCTATTAAAGCTAGAATGTCACTTTCGCGTAGAATTAAGTATTCAGTACCTTCATACTTAACTTCTGTACCACCGTATTTTGAGAAGATGATGCGATCCCCAACAGCAACTTCTAATGCTACACGCTCCCCGCTTTCAAGAACACGGCCAGAACCTACTGCTACTACTTTGCCTTCTTGAGGTTTCTCTTTCGCTGAGTCGGGTAAAACAATACCGCTTGCCGTTTTTTCTTCAGACTCAACTAGCTCAATGATAATACGATCTCCTAGTGGCTTGATCAAGTGAAACAACCTCCTCAAATAATATGTAATTTTAAAATTATTAGCACTCGCCTCAGTGGAGTGCTAACACAATTTATATATTAATGAATCCCTTTCATTTTTGCAAGCATGAAGCAAAAATATTTTTTAATTTTAATCACCTTTTTAAGTATAGATTTTCTCGTCCCTTTTAATCCTCCTTTAAATTTTTTTAGACTAGTTTCCTTTAACCAATATGACCAATCTAGGCAACTTCATTCATATGTAATGTCCAATATTTGAACTTTGACCAACTTTCCTTGTAAAATAAATAGATAGTCATGAAAAGGAGATCAAACTATTGAAAAAGGAATACGGGTTTATTCTAATTGCCTATATCGTCATGCAATTATCTAGTTTTGTTGGCGTTCCACTTGTTCTATTTATTGGTACCTTCTTTGGCCAAAGCCCAGAAGAGATGCAGTCGCTTGCCGTTCCCTATTGGCTTGTGTTTAGCTTTTCTATTACACTAATATTCGTCTTACTCCTGCTTAGGAAGGAGTATAATAATGAAAATAACTTACGAAACGCTGCCTCCATTCCTAGTTCGATTTCGTGGGCAATATTCGGGATATTCCTCGCTTTCTTTGCTCAAACGATAGCCGCGAATATTGAATTGCGATTAGGGATTGAGTCAGGCTCAGAAAATACAGAACAGATTATTAAACTAATCGAACAATTCCCGATTATTATTTTAATTAGTTCCGTTATTGGTCCTATTCTAGAGGAAATTGTCTTTCGAAAGGTTATATTTGGTAGTCTATTTAAGCGCTTCGGTTTTTTCCTTTCAGCCCTTATTAGTTCGGTCATCTTTGCCCTGGCCCATTTTGAACCTGAGCATGTAATTTTATATTCAGCAATGGGCTTTACCTTCGCTTTCCTCTACGTGAAAACGAAACGGATCATCGTTCCGATCTTTGCTCATGTAGCTATGAATACCATGGTTGTTCTTGTTCAATCGGTATATCGGGAGGATTTGGAGAGAATGATTAAGGAAGCTGAACAAATTCAAGGATTTATTGGAGGATTCTTTTTATGAAACAATCGCCTTTATTCTCAGGCATTGTCTATATTGTATTAGGTTTACTGTTCACCTATTTAGCCGTTGAGAACGTCACCCATACTGGTTGGGGCTTCTTTTCCTACCTACTAGTCTTACTCGCAACATTTGATATTGGATCTGGAATCCGCATGATTCAATTCCATTTCAAACTGAAGAACATTCAAAAGAAGTCCTAGCAAAAAGCCTCCTCCTATGTATAGGAAGAGGCTTTTTCTATTCTTCTTCATTCGTTGGATAATGCTTTAAGAAGTAAATAAGAGACTGTAGCTCAACAGCAAGGTCAATATGATGGATTCTGAGGGCCGGTGGGACGTTTAATCTAGCTGGTGTGAAATTCAGAATCCCTTTGATGTTCGCACTCACTAGCCTGTCTGTAATCGTCTGAGCCACTCCTGATGGAATGGTTAAGATTGCTACGTGAATATCCTCCTCCATACAGACCTTCTCTAAATCATCCATATGATAGACTTTTACTCCATCAAATTCTTTGCCGACTTTATTTTCATCTACATCAAATGCAACTTCTATTTTTGTATTATTGTTTTTTGAAAAATTATAATTTAAAAGCGCTGTACCTAAATTTCCGACACCAATAAGAGCTACCTTTGTCAATTCGTCCTGATCTAATGTCTTCCTAAAAAACGACAAAAGATAATTGACGTTATAACCATAGCCCTTTTTCCCTAAGGCACCGAAATAAGAAAAATCACGGCGAATCGTAGCAGAATCCACCTTCACTGCCTCACTTAGCTCGGCAGAAGATACCCTTTGCTTCCCCGAGGAATGCAAGTTTGTTAAAAATCGATAATAAAGCGGTAATCGTTTGGCTGTTGCCTGTGGAATCTTCATTGTCTCATTTGCCATCATGCAACCTCCTCTCCATGAACTATCTATGTTATCTCAATTTTTCTTTCCTACTAAAATCGCCGTTCTTACCACCTGTTTTTTCACCTAAATAGGTCTTTCCAATGACCATGCCTTTGTCCACCGCTTTACACATATCATAAATGGTCAAAGCAGTAACAGACGCAGCTGTTAACGCTTCCATTTCTACACCTGTATTTCCTTTTGTCTTCACAGTAGCGGTTATATCCAATATGTAAAGGTCTTCGTCCTGCTCCCAAGCAAAAGAGATATCAATTCCTGTCAGTGGAACCGGGTGACACATCGGAATAATCTCAGAGGTTTTCTTGCAGGCCATGATTCCTGCTACCTGGGCAACCGCTAGGACATCCCCCTTTTTCATTTTATTTTCAGTAATTTTTTCATAAATTTCTTTATTTACAGTGATGCTAGAATGAGCTATTGCTGTCCGAACTGTTTCTGGCTTATCACTGACATCGACCATTTTGGCCCTACCTTCTTCATTAAAATGAGTAAACTCTGCCATGATTTAGCTCCTTTCAAGAAAACTATACACTATTTTTTTCACCTTGTGTATGGACATTGTATCATTTTTCACATATAACATAGCAAAAATGGAAGATTCCCTTTGTTGCCGGGACATATTGAATCAGTTACACTATCTAGTAAGGCAGTATGAGGTGAAAATAACATGATATTATTACAGGTTAACCAATTAACAAAATATTTTGCAGCTGAAATGATTTTATCGAATATTAAATTTGAAATTCAAACAAATGACCGGGTTGCACTTGTTGGGAGAAACGGCGCGGGAAAATCAACACTGCTTAAAATTATTGCTGGGCAATCTTCCTATGATAGTGGTGAAATCATAAAGCCGAAGGGTGTCTCCATCGGTTATTTAGCCCAAAATACTGGACTTGAGTCTGAAAAGTCCATTTGGGATGAAATGCTCACTGTTTTCGATCACCTTCGTAAAATGGAGAAAGAGCTTCGTAGCTTAGAGGAGAAAATGGCCGATCCAACTGTTTTTTCGGATTCTCCGAAGTACGACAAAGTTTTAAAAGAATATGACCATCTTCAGGTGAAATTTAAAGATGAAGGCGGCTACCAATATGAAGCCGATATCCGTTCTGTTTTACATGGACTACATTTTGGATCCTTTGACCATGATACAAAAATTTCAACCTTAAGTGGTGGCCAAAAAACGAGACTCGCTTTAGGAAAACTATTGCTCACACGTCCTGATATCCTAATTTTGGACGAGCCAACCAACCACCTTGATATTGATACACTTTCTTGGCTCGAGGGGTACCTACAAGGGTATTCAGGGGCGATTTTAATTGTCTCTCATGACCGGTATTTCCTTGATAAAGTTGTCAACCAAGTCTATGAGCTTTCACGTCGGAAAATGACTAAGTTTGTCGGAAATTACAGCTCTTATTTAGATCAAAAGGCTGAGAATTACGAGCGCGAAATGAAACTTTTTGAAAAGCAGCAAGACGAAATCTCTAAGCTTGAAGATTTTGTTCAGCGCAATCTCGCTCGTGCCTCAACAACGAAAAGGGCTCAGAGCCGACGGAAACAATTGCAGAAAATGGATCGACTAGATCGACCCTCTGGTGATGAAAAATCCGCTTCATTTTCCTTCGAAATTGAACGTCAGAGTGGAAATGATGTCCTAAAAGCGGACTCGATTGCTGTTGGTTATGGTTCGGATTCCGTTTCAGAGCAGATCAATTTCCGGATCTCTAGGGGAGATAGTATTGCCCTAGTTGGACCGAATGGGGTCGGCAAGTCCACATTACTTAAAACAATCGTTAACAAACTCCCTGCACTAGCAGGCTCGATTCATCATGGTTCAAATGTCTCAATCGGTTATTATGACCAACAACAGGCAGAACTCAATTCAAATAAAAAAGTCTTAAACGAGTTATGGGATGAATACCCACTTAAACCTGAAAAAGAAATCCGCACAGTCCTTGGGAACTTTCTATTTTCCGGGGATGATGTTCTAAAAATAGTCTCTTCTTTATCCGGGGGAGAGAAAGCACGGCTTGCCTTAGCGAAACTAATGATGGAAAAGGCCAATTTTCTCATCCTCGATGAGCCGACAAACCATTTAGACTTAGATAGCAAAGAGGTTCTTGAAAACGCCTTGATTGATTATCCAGGAACCATACTATTTGTATCGCATGACCGTTATTTTATTAATCGGATTGCGACGAAAGTCTTCGAACTAGAAAGCACTGGCCTCACTGAGTACCTTGGTGATTACGATTATTTTATTGAAAAGAAGCTTGAACAAGAGGAGCTTGAAACGCTAAATGCTCAACTTGCGCCTCAACAGAAAGTTGAAACCGTTGCTTCCGATAAAAAGGGATACCAACAAGATAAGGAAGCAAAGAAACTTGAGCGACAGCGTAAGAGACGTATAGAAGAAATTGAATCCTCCATCGAGGGGTTAGAGACAAAGGCTGCTGAATTAGAAGAGCTCCTCTGTGACCCCGAAATATTTCAGGACCACCAACGAGTCGGTGAGTTAAATGAGCAGTTAGAGAAGACTAAGCATGAAATTGAACAGCTCATGGATGAGTGGGCTGAGCTTGCAGAATAAAAAAAATCCCGGGAATCCGGGATTTTTTTGTTGCCAAGAAACTGACAACGATTATTCACCTAAAAATTTGAAACTTCTTAGTAATCTGAGTAAAATGCTAAAAATTTTTCTACTATAACTAGTTATCCACATAATTATTATTCCCAGAATGGGGCACTTTCCTAGTTATCCAACAACTTTTCCACATTATCCACATTAATTATTATATTTATCCACATTACCAACAAGACAGGACGTTATTTTGACTTATTACACACTTTTCCACAATCCCTCTGTGGAAAAGTGTTTTTTTAACCACTTATCCTCAATCATTGTGGATAGAAATATCTAATCCCGGATTTCCGTTTAACGTCAAATCCGCCCGCTTTCCTTTTTCGAATAGAATACTACCTGCAGCAGCGATCATTGCCGCGTTATCGGTACATAAGGAAAGTGGCGGGATCACGAGCTGAACATCCTCAAGCTCGCTAAATGCCTCTGTAAGCTTGGCTCTAAGTCCCTTATTTGCAGCTACCCCACCAGCAAGTAATACTTGCTTCACCTTGTATTCTTTTGCCGCCTGAACCGCCTTAGTCACTAATACCTCAATGACGCTAGCTTGGAAGCTAGCTGCAAGGGTTTCAGGTGCAATCACCTCTCCCCTTTGTTCAGCGTTATGGACAGTATTAATCACCGCTGATTTTAAACCACTAAAACTAAAGTCATATGAATTGGGCTCGAGCCATGCCCTAGGAAGATCAATCTCAGGTGTGCCTTCATGTGCTAGGCGGTCGATATGAGGGCCACCTGGATAAGGAAGATTCAAAACCCTAGCTACCTTATCATAGGCTTCCCCTGCAGCATCATCCCTCGTCTCACCTATCACTTCAAAGTGTCCATGCTCTTTCATGTAGACAATCTCCGTATGCCCTCCTGATACCACTAAAGAAAGCAGCGGAAAGTCCATTTCTGTTACAAGGCGGTTCGCATAAATATGGCCAGCGATATGATGGACACTCACAAGCGGAATATCATGTGCAAAAGCTAGTGCCTTAGCCGCATTAACCCCGATTAACAACGCACCCACAAGGCCTGGTCCTTCGGTAACTGCAATGGCATCAACATCCTGAATCTCTATCTCAGCTTGACGAAATGCCTCTTCTATAACAAGTGTCATTTGCTCGACATGATGTCTTGAAGCAATCTCCGGTACGACACCACCAAAACGCTTATGGCTCTCAATTTGCGATGCGACAACATTAGCGATGATTTCCTTGCCATTTTTAACAATAGCCACTGCTGTTTCATCACAACTCGTTTCAATACCCAATATTAACTGTTCTTTTTTTATCGTCATAAATTCACCCACATTACTAGAGCATCTTCCATATTGTCTGTATAATATTGTTTTCGAATGGCACCCTCTAGAAAGCCTAACTTCCTATACAATGACCGTGCCCGACTATTACTAACACGTACCTCAAGAGTCATCGTTTTGGCCCCCCTAGCCCTCACCAAATCCATTACCTTACAAAGTAGAGCCTCTCCAAGCTTCATTCCCCTGAATTCTGGGAGAAGGGCAATATTAGTTATATGTACTTCATCCACAATCAGCCATGCCCCACAGTAACCTGCAATCTCATCACCTACTTCAATCACTGTATAGAAAGCAAACTGATTTTTTGTTAATTCATTAAAAAATGCTTCTTTGCTCCATGGAATGGAGAAGGATCTAGTTTCGATTTCATGTATCTGATCAATATCAGTAATTTCCATTTGGCGAAAAGCGATTGTTTTGTTCATACCCATCTTCCTACTAATTTTATTGTTATTTCTGAGATTCCAACCATTTAGCTTCTGCCTCTGCAAGCCGAATATAATTAGGGACAAATGAATGCGGGTCTTCTTCCTTTCGATTCCTCCCTAACAATGCGAGCTCAGCTGGTCGTGGATTATGTTCTGTCACCTCAGCAAACCTAGCTTTAACACCTAATGCCTGCTCGATGACTTGCTGGTGTAGAGGCAAATCATTCCCTACAAATAGAACATCTTTATCCAAAGAACTAAGGCTCGGAGCCCAATCAGCAGTCATGACAAGTCGATCTTCTTTAACAGTTGTAAGACTTCCTTCCCTAAACTGGTAAAGGCCCGTATATATCTGTCCTCGGCGTGCATCAAAAAGCGGTGATATGTAACCATCAAAGTGCCTTCCCGCCGAAGCAGCTAATACCTCAAGGCTAGAAACACCAGTAAGTGGAATCTTCAATGTCCACGCTAGCGTCTTGGCAATCGTAACTCCAATCCTGACACCTGTATAGGAGCCCGGTCCCTTTGCCACGACGATTTTTGTTAGCTCCGCAGGCTTTACCCCACACTCATTCATGATGGTCTGGATCGCAGGCATTATCCGTACAGAGTGGTTTTTCTTTATGTTTGAGATGTACTCACCCATTACTTGGTTTTCATCCAGTAAGCCAATACCTAAGGCATAATTGGATGTATCAATTGATAATATCTTCATGAAAAAAGCTCCTTACATAACAGTTCATACCTTGATCCAATCGGTTCTAAAACAATCCTTCTTGAATCATTGCCTCCATGGTGGTATAGATGGATAGTCAACAAATTCTCTGGAAGCTGGGCTTCTATTAAATGGGCCCATTCAACTACCGTGACTCCATCTCCTTCAAAATACTCTTCAAAGCCCAAATCCTCAAAGGAATCTTCCACACGGTATACATCCATGTGATAGAGTGGGAGCCTTCCATGGTACTCCTTAATAATCGTAAAGGTAGGGCTATTAACCGTCTTTGTAATTCCGAGCCCTTCAGCTAGTCCTTTAGTAAACGTCGTTTTACCCGCTCCTAAATCTCCTTCAAGTGCGATTACATCACCTGGCTGAAGGAAACCTCCAAGCCGTTTGGCAAACTCACGTGTTTGCTCTGGATTTTGAAATATTAACTCAAACGGTGTCAATTTACATCACCTTATTCCTTCGTTATCTATCTATTTTACCCACATTTACCTGAATAGAGTTAGTAAAATACAAAAAACCTTAGGATCCTTCTCCTAAGGAATAGATTAATCTATTTTAGTGTACACGAAATTAAAGGGCTGGGCAAAATTTCTTTCCAGCTTTATAAAAATAAGCGGAGATTTTCCCGCTAAATGCAGATTAGAGCCCGTTTTGGGGTAAATAGAGGGAGTTTTTCCCCCTATAGAATGTAAAACTACCTATTTTCACGTTTTCCAGTCAAATAAGGGGAAATTCTCCCTCTATTTGAGCGATTTTAGTGCCACTTACTAACTTAAGGGGAATTTTTCCCTCTATTTTCAGATCAACGTGCCTAACCTTATCCCCCATCAAATAAGAGCGAACTTTCACGGTCCCAGATCTCCATTCTCATAATTGGCGGCTGTGTTCTGTATATAGAAAATCTAGAGACTTAGTGTTAGCTTAGATAGAAATAAAATTTTTGAAAAACAAAAAAAACGAAACAACGTTTCGTTCGCCTAATTTACTATTAATAATAAAATGGCGGTCCGGACGGGACTCGAACCCGCGACCTCCTGCGTGACAGGCAGGCATTCTAACCAACTGAACTACCGGACCAGATTGCGGGGGCAGGATTTGAACCTGCGACCTTCGGGTTATGAGCCCGACGAGCTACCGGACTGCTCCACCCCGCGATAATATTATTTTACATAGATTTGTTTATGCTCTATGTTAGCAATGACTGTCCCGATTTCAGAAAGCCAATTCAAGAAGCCACTCAATCGGTACAACTCGCAGGAAATTCAATGAAGTAACGCTCGTTGCTCCACCCCGCGATAATATTATTTTACATAGATTTATTTATGCCTATGTTAGCATTACATTATTATCTAACTTTGTCAGAAAATAATGTAGCCTGGCAACGTCCTACTCTCACAGGGGGAAACCCCCAACTACCATCGGCGCTGAGAAGCTTAACTTCCGTGTTCGGCATGGGAACGGGTGTG
>NZ_FOBW01000025.1 GCF_900109925.1 Mesobacillus persicus
CATTCTTCGCCAGTAGGATTCTCTTGAGGAATCTGGGGTACCTTTAAGCTCAAAGAATAGCTCCACTTTTTGTTCATATTGATTCATAAAATTGCCTCCCGATATTTGATTAAGTTTAGTGTTGAATCAAATATCAGTAGGTGGAGCCCTACTTAGCTTAATGAGAATATTGAGGTGTATTTTTGAGGTTGTCCATGATAAAATATTTGTCATATGAAAAAGTATGTCTTTCTATTGTTTGGTTTGGCGATTAAACAATATCACAAAAGACATACTTTTTCATTTTTTTATTCTTTTTTTGGTCTGAGGGGGCTTTTAAAGAGCCATCGCGTTAGCGATTTCGTTCTTCTTTCTCTTCCTTATAAACGTCACCATGTCCTCCCCCCCCTCTTTCACCTATATAGAGAGTGAAGGGAGGTGAACAACCATGGCACAGGCAATGTTGAAAAATTCACGATTAACCTTGGTGTTTGAAACAGGAATGAACGAGAAAGGCGAACCGATTTTCAAAGGAAAATCGTATGCAAACGTTCAAAAAGAGGCAACGGCCGACCAGCTACACCAAGCCGCAACCGCCCTAGCCGGACTTAGTGCATACCCACTAAGCTCAGTAGAGCGCACCGACAATCACGACATCATCTAATCCCTTTAAAAGGGAAAGGGGCTAAAAGGAGGTGAAAACAATGGCTAAAACTTTGGAATTACAATTTGCGACCGACCTCGGGAAAGTCGCTCGACTCACCGTCGATAACCCGGTCGAACCAGTCGATCCTGCCGCTCTAAAGCTAGCAATGGAATCGATTATTACATCAAATGCATTCTTCTCAAGCTACGGCAACCTTGTCGCCGTTAGCGGCGCTCGCGTAGTCGAACGCAATGTCACTGACTATGAAATCATCTAATAAGCCACAAGCCGGTTTCCAATAGGAGCCGGCTTTTAAAACATGGGGACGGTTCTTCTGCTTCCCTTTCGGAAGCAGGAGAACCGTCCACATGCCCCTTTGCTTTTAACCTACTTCCTTAACATCCTCTTTGTTTTTGGTAGCCACCGTTTTCTTTAGAGAAAATGCAAACTGACTAAGTCCGAGCGCCTTTGCTTCTTGATTTAAGGATTTAAGTAAGCTGCCGATCATCAATATCATAATGACTGAAAATGGAAATGCGGCAAGGATTACGGTGTTTTGCAGAGCTTGCAGGCCTCCGGAATATAGGAGAGTTAGCGCTGTAAATGAAAGTAAGACACCCCAAGTCATTTTAATCGCTGTACTTGGATTTTGCGATCCATTCGTTGTCATCATGCCGAGTACAAACGTACCAATGTCAGTCGATGACACAAAGGGAGCGTCAGAATAAGCCCTACCGCATTTTCACTTTCTTATTTAAATGAGAGATGTGCTGAAACACACTTCTCCCAGCAACTGCTCCCCATAAAGAGTTGCGGTTATCTATACTATTTTATCTTTCTGAGAAACGACCCTTCAAGCACACGTGGGTGGTTTTATATTTAGGACGTAGTTCCATAGCAAATTTTCGCTATTTCACGCAAACAACCGATCAAATCTCTCTCTCCACTCCTTCACTTTCCTAAGAAACGCCTTCACCTTCCTCCTACAATAAAACAAATCTCTTAATCCTTTAATCTCTTCAAAAAGTATTTATCTCCGTGTCCCTCCACATAGAAAAAAACCTTTAGCCGAATCTCTGCTAAAGGTTTCACCGATTTTCGTTAATCTCCTGCCAACTAGGAGAAGTAGACCTGTAATAAAAACAATGAAACCTAATAGGAACAAATTATATTGCCCCGTCGCGGTATTGGGAGTTTATGACCACCATGACTCTTTTTCATAGCCTTAACAGCTACATCTAAATCAGATTCAGATTGTCTTCCTGTTCCTTCATCCGAACTAGGGGATGTTCCCTCTTCCGGCTCGTCTCCTGTTCCTTCATCCGAACCGGGATCAGATCCTTCTTCCGGTTTGTCTCCTGTTCCTTCGTCCGAACCAGGGGCGGTGCCTTCTTCCGGCTCACCTCCTGTTCCTTCGTCAGAACCGGGGTCGCTCCCTTCTTCCGGCTCATCTCCTGTTCCTTCGTCAGAACCGGGGTCTGTTCCTTCTTCTGACTCATTTCCAGTATCCCCGTCAGAGCCGGTTTCGTTTTCATCAATGATTAGCTTTTCACTACGAGAACTTCCCACAATTATATCGTTCCCAACTCCATTTCCCGTGTTCTTAATCTCATACTCAATAGGGATATCATATCTATCAGCTATTGTCCCTGAACTCACCTTTAATGACGCGTTAACGTTTCCTGAGAAAACATTGCCATCATACGGGACACTTTGCATTTCACTATTTGTAAAGTGTTCTCCGTCAAAGAAATACTTTGTATACACTTCGATTGCACCTGGGCTTTGTTGGCTATGATTCCCTTTATCATATGAAAAATGAATGGTAAATTGAATTTCCCCTGAATCTCTATTAATAGATTCCTTCTTTAGTGTAACTACAAGAGGTGTTCCTGGGGTTGCAACTGCTAAGGTAATGGGAATGATGCCAGACAGAAATAAAACCATAAGCATTAAAAAGGATTTTGAGAACTTTTTCATGCCATACTTCCCTCCTCTTAGATTTCCTAATACTAAGAGGGCCGGTTACACTACTAGCTCCATATAGCCTAAGTGTCCATTTTACCAGCTATACTTCATCGCTACCCTTACACAACTTCGTGTTCCTCCTCCTTTTCGAAAATTATGTTAGTTTAACATATAAAACTTTTATAGTTATAAAGTATGTAATTGATCTAGTTTTATAGGTAAATATATCTATATTATTATATTATATTGTAATTATTTGGAAAAAAAGGAATTACGTTCGACCAATATTTTATGTCCCATATAGAAGGACACAATGTTGAATCGCGTTTAGCGATGTTCCCAACTCATTTGAACAAGGTGCCTTCCCCTGTTCTAACAATTTATCTACTCATAGGTCACAGTGCCTGAGCGAGTAATTTTGAAACGCCCTAAAAAATTAGCCATGGCGTTAATGAGACGCAAATCAAGTAAAATAATATACAAGTTTGACAAAGAAGAATCACTCTGGCCACTTACCAATTTGAAAAAAGATCATACCTTACCCGGTGACATATTCGGGACACAACTCACTTTCCCAAATCCAAAAACCTTAGAGCAATCAACCTTTTCCCTTATTCCTTTTAAAAGTGAATAAATAGGCTCCAACATCTATATAGTTTATAAATTAAATTGGGGAGGGATTTACGGTGGGGGTTTACGACGATTGTTCCCGTTGCAACGGTGGACATGAAGAACTTTTTGACTCTTGTAATTTTTGCAGCGAGTATAAAACGGTCTGCGACAGCTGTGGGTATTGCCAAGAATGTGGACACTACCAAGACTAGATTACGTTCCTGCCTTAAAGGGCTATCGGGACAATTCACTATTCCCTGGGCACCGTACCCCCAGGGACAGGTTCTCTGTCCCAAGGTACCAGAGCGCCGTTAAAATTTCGGGACATAGTGCCTGTGCCCTTGTCCCACTACCTGCCAAAACTAAATTTGCTTATAACAAAAAAACGCCTGACCCTTAGCAGCGCGCTTTAACGCACCGTGGGTCAGGCACTTTTCTTGTCTCTTTAAGCGTTCTTTCTTCGTTGAAGAGTCACGTATATTCCACCGGCAAGTAGCAAGAATACACCGAGTAATAGCATATTATATAGAGAGGTAGCCGTGTTCGGTAATTCATTGCCTTCTTTATCGCTCGTTTCCTTTTCAGGAGAGTCGATTTTTTCCTTCTTAGTTGTTACATTATCCGATTGAGACTGATCATCACTTGAAACTGTTTCTACCTCTAACTCTACTTCTACTTCTACACCAGTTTCTGTCTCACCAAATGATCCAGATGGATCGGTATTGTTATCAGAAGGGGATTGAGTAGAATCCTTCTTAGGCTCTTCCGCAGTAACTTCGTTATCTATTTTTTCAAATACTGTAAAAATACTGAAATGGTCTGTTTGAACGATTACATTTCCGTCGTGATAAACCGCTCCTGGTACTAATTCCCATACCTTCTTTGTTTCATTGTAATAGAAGACTTTTAGATTATCTGTATTATTGACCTTACTTTCATCGATATTGAATACTAGTGTGATAGGTTCTCCAAATTGATGAACAGGCTCCCCATCAGCATAGATGGTAAAGTCATAAACATCACTCACTGCATCTTGAATAGGATCTAGTTTTTTGACGTCCGCTGAAATTTCTTTCCCATCCGGCAAATTAGATAATGGAATATTTAGCTCTACCTTACTGTTTTTCACTTTCAAGGATGCATCCTTTTCCTTTAAGGTTGCAACTTGTTCCTTTGTAAAGGTAACAACTGCCTCTTCTTCCGTAAATTCTAAAACAAGTGTGTCACCATTTTCAACTGCTTCAATATCACTGGTAGGAACTACAGCTATCCCGTTTTCTACTTTTGGTTTTGAAACAACAGACTTTTTAGCTTCACCGTCTGTTGATTCCTGACCATTTCCAGGTAAAGTGTTCGTCTGAGCATATCCATATTGGCCAAGTCTATCGTATTCATCAGTTACAAATAGCTCAATAAAATACTCTTTATCTGGATCCAACTGGTTGAATGTATAAGAGTTACCAGTTGTATTTATATATTTTTGATTATTTATATTAATATAGGTAACATTCTCAGCTGAATTATCCCAGCTAATGGATAATGAATCAGGTGATTGGTTCGTTACTTCGACTGAAACTCCAAATGGATTTGTGGCAGTAAGAGGATCCGAAGTTTCTAAAGCAATCCCTTTATTCTCCAACTGTGTTTTTAATTCAGTGGTTAAAAATTCATCTAAATTAGGTTGAATAATAAAAGCAAAGTATATAGGCATTGATAATAGTTCTTCATAGTTTGTTGCTGGATTATAAAAAAGAAACAGTTCGCTTAAGCCCGATGGTAAAACCCCTAAATCATTTAGGTTTGTATTCTGAAGATTTAGGCTGAATAACTGGGTTAAAGATTTTAGGAATGACCAATCATTAAGTTCCACATGGGTAAACGTTAATGTATTTAGACTCTCTATTTCTTGTAATACATCAAAAGATTTACTATCGATATTCAAATCTGTAAAAGTAATGAACCTTAAATTTGTTGCATATTTTAATGGTGAAAGATCAGAAACATTCTTAGTAATATGAAGTCCACTAACACTTTCAAGTTCTTCGTAGGTGATTCCACGGTGATAGATACCCAATCTGTTTTGGATAGCCTCTAAGAGATTGTTGTCTTGGATATCGACAAGTTCTTCTTCTGGAGGAAGACTTTCTGTTTCAAAAACATGAGGAACTTCTTGAAGTAATTCTCCATTTTCGTTTAAAAGGTGAATGGATAGTTCATACTCCGTTCCAGGCTCCAACTCCTCCAGTTCATACTGCCTAACGGGTGAATCACCATTATCTATAAATTTAGCTTCAAATGGTGTACCGTTATGAAAAAATTGAACCTCTTTTACATCTTCATGTACAGAGTTTAAGAATATAACCATTCCAAATCCAATTGCATATGACGAAATATACTCTACATAATTTTGGGTTTCAGGAATTTCTACTATTTCTTCTCCAGGTAAAAGAATATCTCTAGTTTCTTCACCAATTTGGTGTTGAAGGCGGATTTCCTCCATACCCACTCTCTCATTGTTTATTACTACCTCATAGTCTTGAACACTCTCTTCCTTAGGAAAACGATATGTATATAACCATTTAGAATCATCATATATTTCAATAAAAGTACGTTCATGTACCATATCACTCGTAACACCGTTTACTATAATGGAAAAATTCAAAGGATATTCTTCTTCACCTTCTATTAACCATTTTGCTTCAATAGTGTTATCCTGCTCTACAATTGTATAATCCACAACTGAAAATGTACTCTCAGCATTAGGTGCGGCTATTACTTCACTGTTTGCAGGAATAAACAGTTGAAATACCAAAGCCAAAGTCAAAACTACATTCAATAGTCTCATAGTCCTACTCCTTAGTTGTAATAAATTTTTACAATGCAGTATATATATTACTATGTTTCTATAATTTAGTAAACAAGTAGGCGCTTTATCCTAGGACGGGATATAGGGACAGGTTCACTGTCCCAGTTCAAAAAAATTCAAGTCTGTAATTTCCCTATAGATAAATTTTAGGACACTGTGCCTGTCAGTGCCCAGAGACTTAAAGACTCCGGGACAAGGGATCTATCCCCTTGTTCCATACTCAGTTTTCAAACGGTACAACCGTTTCTACTCCACTCTGAACAATTACTACATTCTCTATGTCTTTAGATACTTCTTTATCAATCTGGACGACAAAGGTTCTTGGTGTTGCGTCAGAAGTACAAGCCCCTTTTGGTTCTGACAACGGAACTGTCATAGTATGATTGTCAGAGCTTATTGCAACATTCTCTACCTTATAGGGACAACTTCCAGATTCATGAACTCCAAGGAAAAATGCATCTTTCTCTTTAAAATCAATGTTTGGTAATTCATTTTTAAAGCCAAATACGCTCCATGTTTGTTCAAATTCAGGCTGATCAACAGATTTTCTCACTAAAAATTGAAAGAAAGGTGTTGTTTCCCTTTCAAATGCGATCTCATGAAAGTTAGAAGGTAACGTCTTTTCACTTACGACCACATAATCATCTGTGGAACCGCTACAACCAACTAAAAGTAACGACATACAAATGGTCAGGGCAAATAATGGTTTAAAGATTGTCAATTCTATTCCCTCCCTCAATCAAAGTAGACGACAATTTCACTTAAGAGTTACACGAACCAACGTGGGACACAGGGACAGTTTCACTGTCCCTACCCCGTAGCCTTAAAGACTCCGGGACAAGGAACCTGTCCCCTTGTCCCAAAACTTATGATAAAATTAATAGACCACACACGTTAGATAGAGGAGAGTTCTATGAAGAAATATTTAATGTTTTTACTACTATTAATGACCCTGATCGTAGGAGCCTGCTCCAATACGGAAGAATCAACTTCTGAGACTCCAACTGACACAGAATCAACTGAAAAACAGAATACCCTTACTACTGAGAAGGAATCCGAAGAAAGAGTGTCACAGAAAGACAAAGAGGAAACTAACGAAGTACCTGATTTCTATGATATTCAACTGAATACTGAAACAAATACGATTGAATTGCTACCTCCTAATGGGGAACCAGTGATCTTAGCAGAGAGCAACCCTTCTGAACCATTGAAGTCTCCAAATGGCGAGATGGCCGCCTATATTTCACCTTATGGTTGGGAAGAACTTAGTGACCTCTATCTTGTTGACCTTCAAGATGGAAGCCAAAGTATATTAGTCACGAATGATTCTGAGAGTAAACCAAAAGAGTTCATATGGCAAGATGATGATCATGTCTTGGTAATCATCGGCTATCCTCATGGAACAGTGAATGTAGGTGGAGACATCTATCGAATCAATATCGAAACAAATGAGAAAGAGGAAATCGTGTCAACTGATGATAAAGTTGAAATAACAGATCTCGAACGTATAGAGGATGGAGTGTTATATTACAGCGGAATCCAATACACAGATGAACAATGGAATGAACACCAGGATTATTCTAATCAAGTTTCACTAAAAAACGATTAAAATGGTGGGACATAGGGACAGGTTCCTTGCCCCTCGATATCAGAACCACAAAAACCCCTGGGACAAGGTACCTGTCCCCCCTAAACCCTCTTCAAAAACCGATTCACTTGCTCGATATCAAACTCCTTGTAACCCTGCATTCTCCCCCAATGACGCATATGTTGATAATCAGGGTGATTGGGATCTGCTAAAATTTTAAGAAATTCCTCATATCCGCCGCTTCCACCGACATCTTCTGGCGGTGTATTTCCTTCGCCTTCTAGGCAAATAGGATGTGGCGCATCATACTCTTCAATCGTTTTCTCTACCTCAATTTCATGTTTCCAATCGTCCCCAAGGTCATACGTGTAGGTCAGTCTCTGATAAGCTGGCAAATACTCAGATAACTTAACCCCCATTTCAAGGATCCTTTCATGATGAACTGGATAATTAAACGCTTCATCCGTACATACAAGCGTCAACACTGGTTTGTGTCCCAAAGATTGATGAGGAGACGAGGAATGCCCTCCTGGTTTTCCACCTTCATAAAAAGTAAATTCATGAAGATGAGAATCCTCCCAGTCAAATGCAAACTGAAGAATATCATGCAGATGCGGAAAGGTCCGATTTAACGGCACAACGATACGGCGCCATGCTGAATTTCCCTCAAGATTCAAGGTGACTTTAAGTTGCACTGCCCTCGAACCAAAGATTGGATGCCCGGCTAAGCCCTCCAGGTTCTTATACATCTCTTCATTTGGATGGATATAACGATTCTTCCCATCCCCAACCATTAGCCTACTAACCCTTCGGCTGACCCTTGGTTTAAAAATATTAGTAGCATCCAAATCACTCGGATAAAAATAAAGACTTTCACATGCCCTATTCATTCGTGCTACAGAAGTACGGTCCTTCGTTTTTGCAAAGGTTACATTTTGGGAAGAAAGAAGATATTTCTCAATGACCTCCTCCTTAATCCCCTCTTCACGAAGAGTTTCACGAATGCCCTCTAAAATGAGTTCATCTATTTTCTTAAAATCTTTTCCCTTTACCCCATACAAAACAACCACATACCGTGTTAAATCATTCACCAACACTAGCGTTTTCCGCCGATTGACGATAATCAAATTAGTATGCCAAGAAAAAAGGGGCTCCTCCTCTACTCCGGACACTGGTTTTATATCAAGTTGCTCTAATAGTTTTTTCGTACATTGAATTAACATAATATTAACTCCTTCCAGGGACAGGTTCTATGTCCCTTCGTCCCCATCCGCAATAATTCAACGGTGGTACTCCTTAGAATTGATGGACCTGGTGGATTAGGCGTACATAGGCATCGTGGTCCTGTACAAGCAATAACTTTAGAGGGCAGCTGGCGTTATACAGAATATGATTGGGGTTCACATGTAGGTGATTTTGTGCGAGAAAGCCCTGGTAGAAGCCATACCCTAATGACAGACACTGGAGCAAAAATTCTCTTCCACGTACACGGAACACTAGAATTCTTAGATAATCAAGAGAATACTACACTTTTGGTTGATTAACCATTACGAGACATATTGTGAAGAAAACAATATTCACATTAATAGAGGTTTATATTTATAAGAGCTTTATCGTTAGCAAGTAATAAACAGCATGAATAAAACCGGGGGGCTTTGCCCACCGGTTTTATGGGACACAGGCGTACTGTACCGTCGCTAGATTCCGTTTCGGTACAAGAAAAGCCCTGGGACAAGGTAGCTGTCCCTCGTGACTTTCTCTTTTCAAAACCGGAACCGTCCCCGTTTCACCTACCTATACTCCGATCCGCCTCCCCAGAGTTCCCGTCCTCCGGTATGACCTGTGTGATGATGGACATCCTCTTTGACAAGTTGCAGAACGCCCGATTCTTCATGGTGATGCCACGTATATCCTTCTGGTGTATTTCCCTGTCCTAGCTGCTGTATATCAGCATTTGTGAAATGTAGGTCCTGGTTCAGGCTTGGTTTGGATTCTATTGCTTCATTCAATTCAGCATTGGCATAGGAAAAATGAATGGAATCTGATTGAAGATACATATTGTCTGGTAATTGAACCTCATAGGCCGCTTCAAAAACAGGAAAAGTTCCTATAACCTCCCCATTCGGTAAAGACACTGTCTTCTCGACAAACGGGACCCCTGTCTCAGGATGAACGTCGCCTACCAATAGGTTATTTCTCGTATCAAGTTCCTCCGCCCCAACACTGTCCACTCCATCTACTATATCCACAACCCCGACCGCCAGTGCAATAACAGCCGCAACCTTTCCAACATTTTTTACACCTTGCAGAGACTTTTCCTTATCTCCGCCGATCAGGCCTCCAATCGCCGTTCCAGTATTTGTGGCTGTATAGGAAATTGTGCTTCCAAGCCCCTTTAAGGTCCGCACACTTGAATCTTTGAGATCAAGAACACCCTCTTGTTTCCGTAATGAATCTTTTTTCACAACTCCATAGGTGCCTTTAACAGCTCCATCTAAAAATTGACCCGCATTATCAAGAGCGATGGTGGAGGCTTGTTTCACGCCATCCCCAACATCTTCAACCCATTCGGATTTCACTGCTTTACCCGCCAGTTTGATCCCTCCACCAAGCACCCCACCAGCAACCCAACCTACACCCTTTCCAACCTCTCGAAAAAAAGACATTCAATCTCCTCCATTGCAATCGTCGGCCTAACAGAAAACTTTTATCCCTAGGATAAAAACTTTTATATAGGAATTGTACTTTTTCTAAAAAGAATAAGAAACTGGTTCATATATATGAAAAAGTATGTGACGCCTTTGGACATACCAATATCCTAAATTTCACAAAACTTAGTAGTCCAACGAATAGTAGGGATATTCCTACGTATAAGTAACTTTTGGTTCGGAACCAGCCTACTTTGAACATATACCTGTCATTAGAGGGTACTTGCCGTTTTAAGCACTTGGACGATATTTCTCCTTGTAATTAAGGAATTTGACCACCCCTCTGGCATTAGGGATGCCTTTTCTATTTTCTCTCCGATTCCATGGATATACTCACTTAACTTTTTTACCTACAAGTTTAAAAGACTCACCTGTTACAATACCGGCTACATCACCTAGTACTTTTCCTGTACTTTTTAAAAATGGATTGGGAACCTCATTGTCAAGAATTCATCCGACTTCCAACTTGTCCAAAAAAAGGCCAATCCTATAGATTAGCCTACTTACAATGATCTTAACTTGATACCTTTTCATCCTCTAATGCTTCAATGCTCTTAACCTCTTTTACATAATAGAGGATTGTTTCTTTGATTGACTCCATATTAGATAAATGTTGATCAATATTTTCTTTATTCTTATTGTAGTCGGATAAAATTGTATCCAGCTGCTCCTTCAAATTATGGATAAAGACATTCAGCTGTGATTCGATAAATTTCACATAATTGGAACGTGACTCATTGATTTCCTTTTCCAATTCCTTAATGACATTCCTTACTGAATCCTTTGAATGCTTCACCATTTCTTCTTTCATCGGGTCTAATTCTATTTTATATACCTTTAAGGATTGACGGACATCGGCATCCCCTGACATGAAGTGTGTCAATAGTCCACCTAATCCACCAATGACTGCCCCCAATAGGTTACCGGCACCTGGAATAACAATTCCTGCTCCAAGTCCAATACCTGCACCCTTAATAATTCTTGCCATCATCGTGGAACTGTCATCTCCAGCAACTTCTGTTGTACCCTCTTGTACTTGAATGTCACTGCTTAATGAAATTTCCCTTGAGATATCCCCCATATTAAACACCTGAAACTTTAATGACATCGACTGCCCGATTAGTTCGTTCGCTTTTTGAGAAAGCTCCTGGAATGCCTTATTAAGTTCCTGATTAATTTGGGTTTGACAATCCATTGCCAAACGTTGAATTTTATCAACATCACGATTGAGCGTCAACTGAACGCCCTGTACCATGGTTTGTTGAATGGATTGTACTTGTTGACGCAACGTGTTCTCATCTGTTCCCTCCACCACACGGCGGGATGGCATATTATTTTCAATCGCCTGATCGACATTCCCTTGAATACCGCGAAGGATAGCGTTAATTTTTTCAACCAACTCAGAAAATTCTTTTTTTGGAATCGACTTTAAAAACTCTCCTTCATTTCTAAGTAATTCAATTTTCTTTTTACTCTCTTCAACAGAGGCTTGGAGTCCTTCCGCATTCTGAGTAGAAAGGTCAATTTGAGCTTGGACGGCATTCAGAATGTTACCCGTTACTTGATGGAGCCGTTCAATCGAGTTGTGAATCATTTTCTCACTAGACTGGTAGAACATCCGCTCAATGATCTTTTCTTCAATGGAAAGAATATTGCTTTCCTCCAGTAATTGCTGGGCAAAAGACTCCGGCTTAGGAATCACTGTAAAGGTAGTTCCTTCAACCTCAATTTCCTTCGCATATTTCGAACCATAGCTAGTCTCCATTTCCTTCTTTAACTCATTTGAAGCAGTTCCAGTTAATACAGCCCGGGCAAGATTCGCCTGCTTTGCCGAAAAAGCAAACACTTGGGGATCTTTAATAATCGGCGCATATTGACTAATTAACTGTTTAACACTGGAAATAACCCCTTCAACGGATCCATCCCGCTCCCGCATCGCATCAATCTTGTTAATGAGGAAGTAAATCTTCTCTTGATCCTTTGCTAAGTCCTCACGATTTTCGAATATATTTTTTAAAATCATAGCGTTGGTATCAGACTTAAAAGTTTGATAGTCAAATAGCATAATTAACGCATCTGAATCTCTTAATTTTTCAAGTCCAATCCGCTGTAACTCGGTCACATCAAACTTCCCATCCCCTGCCTCATTTGGTCCCGGAGTATCTACAAGAATGAAGTTCTGCACAATATCACGGTAAGGAGATTTTTCAATGGCTAAAATCGGACTTTCTAAAAAGTACTTCTCGATGCTAGCAACCTCATTCCTCTTGCGGCTTTCTCGAACATCCTGCAAGAAATTCTCTTCCAATGTCCGTTCCCCATTGCTAACAATTTTAACAATTTCCCCATTCCGGTATATTTTTTGAACATAGGAACCTGCTTGCTCTGAATGTTTAATTTCCGTAATAGCTGCCGTACAAGCTTCCGTTTCATTCGGTAACACGTCTCTGCCAAGTAAAGCGTTAAACGTCGTAGATTTACCTGCCTTCATCGCCGCAATGACGGAAACAACATATCTTTTATCGGTTAAATTCTTCCTTGTGTTCGATAAAATGCCCTGTGAGCGTTCATCTTTTTTTAAAAACGGATCCTGCGAGATATACTTGATCATGCTTTCTGTTTCCGCTAGTAAGGACTGAATCTTTTTAATACTCATTATGCATAATCTCCTTTTTCTTTATAAAGGCTGCGAAATTGGACAATATTTTTATACATTTGTTCACCCAGTAGGGTAGAGATGATGGCCGTTCAAGTGCACCTTTTCCAATGTTTTTTTGATGATGAATAAGAAGCGGCTTTTTCATAAATAGGGAGAAACCTCCATTCCCATTACAGGTGTTTTTTAAAATTTTCCCTGATGCTTTTTCTAGACAGATAATGCCGTTTTCCACATTTTCATTACTCTGGTTCTCCAGCATCAGAACCCGGCACTTTCCAGATAACGCAAAACCCTGTTGATTACGGTTACAGGTATTTTGACTGATGCGGCCCTTTGCTTCTCCTTGTACTGTAATGCCATTGCCTTTATTTTTATCACACTTATTTCCGATAAGGGTAAAGGTGGTCTGTCCAGCCAGCTGAATGCCATCTCCGTTGGATGTAAATTCATTCTCTCTAAGATTGACCTGACTATTCCCCACACTTACCAATCCGATTGATTGATTAAGTTCAATCTGATTCCTGTAAAGTGTTACCATACTATTTTGCCTGCATTCGATTCCGGACCACCGATTCTCTACGATTCGATTGCGATACAATTTAGCATTTGCTTTTGCGGAAAGAACAATTCCACAATCATTCTGCCGAAATTGATTATCTGTTACCCTTACGAACGCTTTTCCACTAATACATAATCCATCGCCTTTTTGATTCAAAAGCTGATTTTGTGAGATGTTTACATGTGAATGATCTGAACAGGTAACACCTATTTGGTTTTCAAAAAAACGATTTTTGGCGATTGTAGCTTTTGCGTTAAGATTCACTGAAATTCCAAACATATTATGTTGATTAAAATCATTATTAACCAAGGAAGGATGGGAGTTGCCACTTACCATGATTCCTTTTACATTATTGGTGAAGGTGCTCTTCTGGACGACACCTTTTGAATAATCCCCATACGTAACTCCTACATCATTCCCTATAAACGTGTTCTCATCTAGTAGAGCTTCCCCACGACCAGACAGCTCTAGCCCATATCCACTATTATGAATAAACAGGTTAACGTTACTAGTCAACATACTACCATCCTGTAAGGTAATTCCCTTGTAAAACCTAGAAAAACTTGATTGTTGGATGTGCCCTTCCGTCTCCCCTTTCAGATATAGTGCTTGATGACTGTTAGTACCAACGAATTGGCAATCTCCAACCACTGTTTCTAGACAATCCATTTCAATAATATATTTTGTATTAGAGGCTTCAAAGGAAATTCGCTCAAGGACCAGACCATGATTTCCCTTTAGATTAACCCCAGCTCCCTTACCTACTTTTATCGTCGTCAGGCCCTTACCCAACCCAATAACAGAGAGACTCTTAGCTAACTCTAGTTTCTGTTTTAAATGATAAACACCTTCTTCTAAATAGATGGTCGTACCGCTTTCTATTTTGGTTAGCATTATATCTAAGTTTGATTTTCCCGGCGTGAGGGTGATGGACTTTCTTCTTGTTGCCAAGTCTGTACGGAATCCTACATCATGCTTCAAATCTATCATTTTTACACTCTCGGCCTGCCGCTTTGCGAGCTGTGCTTCTAATTTTAAAATCTCTGACTCTGTATCTTTGATTAACGGCTCAACCTTGTTGTGTAGCTGTATTAACGGCTTAAGAACCATTTCCTGCACATACTTAGCGATATCGATAAAACGCCTTTGTATCGTATCCAAATGCCATTCTTTACTATATTTATCTAGTGTAGAATGAATAATCTTCTCTGCCTGATTAAATGCCCACGAACAATCATAAGAGTACTCTGTCTTACTTCTTTTCTGAGTAAAGAAAAGAAGAAAGCTTTCTTCCCACTCTGTTGTTTTAGAGTCTGTGCGGATTTTCCCTGAAAACTCCTTGTACTTCCAATCTACAGTTGGTATGTTGGAAAGCCCCTGTGGACGTATATCAAGTTGTCCAATTAGTTTATGAAACTTTATATCTGGCAATTGTTTCGAAGCTGTAGTAATGAGAGTATTCATCCCTTTTAAAATACCTGTAACCGACTGACTGATAGCATGAAAGTAGTTACTCTCTTTAGGCTGATATTCAAGCATCGCTTGATAATGAGACAGAATACTCTGGAACTTGGGCTCTGTGTTTTTATAAAACCACTCATCAAATGTACTAATCCCCTCTTGAAGTGCCTCTTGTGAGGAGGAATATTGATACGTAGATTTCTTTTGTTGGGCATATGTTAGTTTACTAGAGAAAGGTTTTTCTATTCGCATGGCTTCGGCCTGTGAATGGATATTCCGAATAATAACTTCTACTTCATTACGATATCTTATTTCCCCAGCAAGTAATTGCTCCAAGCTCGATAATTTTTTCTTCAATTTACTCTGATTACCTTTCACATCTTGAATTTCCGCATTATTTCTATTAATTTCTTTTTCTAAGACTGTATCTAGCTTATTTGTGAGCTGTGAAAGCCGAACCTGGCTCGACTGGAATAATTGATTCTCAACCTGAAGGTACGCTTCTTCTAAAATTTGACCCTCCAAATCCAGAATGCCACTTTCCTCAATCATTTGTGGATATGCTGAAGCGAGTGGTACTTGAACGGTCACCAGTTGACCTCCCACCTCAATGTTCTTGGTTGGGAGAATGGTATTGATTTCATCCCCTAAATTAGATACTGGTAACCCTTGCTCTACCAAACGTCCGATTAACGCTTTCCTTGAACTAACTGGATATAATCGGTGAGTCTTTACATCCCATGCGTTCAGGAAATCTTTTACCTTATCGACTAAAAACTCGATCCCGCCATCACGATTTCTTAACTTGTCCACCTTATTTAAAATAAAGATGATATTTTCTACTAAATCCGGTCGTAGTTGTTTGATTTTCCTAATAATCTGCAAATTTTCTTCAGCCTTATAGTATTGGACATCTATAACAAAAAGGAGTACATCGGTCCTTCTCATTGCATGTGAGAATACCTGTTCAATCGTTTCTTTTTTTACCCCTAAACCTTCCATTTCATTTAAGCCAGGCGTATCCACCAAGGTGAAACCAATATTATTTAAATATGGATACTTTTTTAACCCGTAGATTGGATGGTTTACCTTATAGGTATAGAATTCTTTCTGAACCTCCATCCTGCTCTTCCGTACGTCTTGATGAAAGACAGAAGAAAGGTTGTCACTTTCTAGAATTTCACTTTTCCCAGACTCATAACTTTTTGTAATTCGATGATCATGCTCCTGATGCACAATATCCGTTGAAGTTAAGGTACATGCCTGATTTTCATTAGGCATGAGGTCATTGCCGAGTAAGGCATTGGTGAAAGAGGATTTCCCAGATTTCATCGCTCCTACCACCGTAATGACAAATTCCTTATTCTTCACTTGTTTCAGTAGGGCTTCAAAGTCAGCAGCACTAATGTTTGCCTGTTGTCCAACTGTAGTTGCTTTATATGTAGTGATGTTTTTTATTATTTTCTCAAGCTGATTATGCAATAAAAATTTTTCCAAGTGCTTCCGCCCCATTAACAATAAAATAAAAAACCTTTATTTCTAAAACCTATTATCTATTTTGAAAATCACTGCTTGTATTCTTATTGATATACTTCTTATAGCATGTCTTTCTCTCATCTGGAGCAATAATCCCACATAAGCTTTATGCCTTTGCCTCAAACCTACCTATTCCAGTGCACACACATCACACAAACCTTCACATTGGGACAAGTACCCTTATTTGCAAAACATCACCTTCTATCAAAATTTAGAAATGATAGTTATTTACTCCTGGTAATATAGTACTACGAATTTATTTTACCAAATTCAGGTACAATAATTTACAAATTCATCTGATAAGTTTCGACATTAATCGACTATTTGTCATAAGGTTTGTCACAGGGACGGTTCTTACATTAGCAATTGGATGTTTGACTCAAATTCGAACACTTTAGGGAGTACTTTAATTAAAAGAAATTTTCTGGAACGAAAAAAAGAGCGAATCACCTGATTGATATTCCTTTTATCCACTTCAATAGAACCATCCGCCTGCTTTCTTATCCCCATCAATAATAGAATTCGTATTTAATAGGATGCGACAGCAGCATCTCTAGAACCTTTTCTCTTTTCTTTTCGCCCCTATCATCTTTATTCTCAAAGTTTAATTTGGCGGGAATTTGTTAGTAGTTGTGCTGCATATTGAGATTTGCGTTCATGACAGTTACAGTTCCATTTTTAATTTTCCCTTTCTCTTAAAGCTTATCAATCTTCTACAAATTTCGGGTTGTGACAGTGCACATAAAGCATGGCCCCTCTGCTCAAATACTTAAACGAATTTTCAGTTAAATCATTGAATATGAATAATTTTCCATTTATACTTGTGTAGTGATCATTTTGATTGCATTAATATGAGGGGGGATTTTGATGAAAGTAACAGCTGCAGTTGTGAATGGAGTAAATGAAGATTACCAACTTGAACAATTAACACTTGGAGAACTTTATCCTGATGAAGTCGTCGTTAAGATGGTTGCTTCTGGCATTTGTCATTCAGATGAGGCACTACGCGTGGGTGACGCGGAATACCCGCTGCCTGCCGTATTGGGGCATGAGGGTGCAGGGATTGTTGAAAGAATCGGGAGTGCTGTTAAAGATTTTGCAGTAGGAGATCAAGTTGTGATGTCATACAATTACTGTGGTACTTGTCCGAGCTGCCGTACTGGACATCCTTCATCTTGTAATCAATGGACAGGCTTAAATATGAGTGGGGCACGTACAGATGGTAGCCATACTTTCTTTAAGGAAGATGGGACACCTGTCTCAAATTTTTTCACGCAAAGTTCATTCTCTACACACACCATTGTACATACAAATAACTTAATCAAAGTGGATCCCGAAGCAGATTTACGTCTAATTGGGCCGCTTGGTTGTGGATTTTTAACAGGTTGTGGCACAGTAGTTAACGGTCTAAAACCAAGAGTTGGTTCATCCATTGCAGTTTTTGGCACAGGAGCTGTCGGGCTCGGGGCACTCATGACAGGAAAGATTGAAGGGTGTTCCACAATTATTGCGATCGATATTCATGACTCTCGTTTAGAAACAGCCAAGGAACTTGGTGCAACACATACGATTAATAGTAGAACAGAGAATTTAGCAGAACGTATAGCAGAAATTACAGATGGCTTAGGGGTGGACTATTCAATCGATACGACAGGTGTTTCAGCTGTTATGAAAGCATCAGTCGAAGTACTAGCGATCGGTGGGATTGCCGCACCTGTAGCTGTAACACCAAACTCTATTGAGATCAATACTTTCATGGACTTAGTCCTAGCTAATCGCAAGCTAATCGGGGTCTTAATGGGTGATGCAGTACCACAAATTGAGATTCCTAAGCTGATTCAATTTCATAAGGAAGGTAAATTCCCTTTTGATAAATTGGTAAAGTACTATAAATTTAGCGAAATTAACCAAGCAGCTGCTGACTCAAATAATGGTCAAACGATTAAGCCAATATTAATAATTGACGAAGACTATCGAAAGTAGGTACAGGTTACTGTCCTAATTCGAAACTGAAGGAAGGTACCTGTCCCATCTCGGGACAGGTACCGGTTTTCAGTGACCCTTGTCCCAAGAAAGAAGGATTAAATAGCTGAAAGGAAAAAGTAACACCCCTTTACCCTTTGGTCGGGTGCGGGGCGGTTACTTTTTTCTTTTGTGACAATCATTATGATCATTGTAAACACTCTAATTAATAAGATAGAAACGCTACAGATATTGCTTCATATGCATGATTTCCCCACCTCCCTTCTTTCGGGAGATGGTCAACCGCCCATTCGCCTAAGCATTAGGCACCAAGCGAAAACTCTTCTGTATAAACTATGAAAATGCTGACCATAATTAAACTATAGTTAATAGTTTTGGAATATGGGAGAAATGTTTTTTGATATAAAGGAGAGGGTTAACTGTGAGCAAAGAGGAATTGAATAAGATGATGGCGATAAAAGAGATGGATTTAGAGGAGTGCCAGCTGGAGCTTAATAGTCGTTATTACCCTGCGATAGTTAGAGTTGCCATGATGAATTATATAACCATTCTAGAAGAACAATTGAAACATTATAACGAACTTATCAAAAGAGAAGGAATTGCTTGATTACATTAGAAAAGGGTTGTTCTTCTACCCCTTAAATAAATTTTTTCATATGTCTCGCCAAAACTCGGGGGTAACAGGGAGATAACCAATGCGAGTGGGGATCAGACCCCACTTGCTCGTCCTTCTTTCTCTTTGTTCAATGCTTCACCTTATTCGTGACCATTTGCTCATGTTTTGGAAAGATTCTCTGGCTCCATATTGAAAAAACTTCTCCAAGTTTAGTACATGAGAATCCGAGTACAGCCCCACATAATAGAGAGAGCACCAGAATGAACCATTCCCCATTCGCAGCAAACGTCGCAAAACACCCCATAAAGATTCCCGGCGTGTAATTAATCGGCACTACTTTTGCACCCAAAATGCACATGAGACAAGTAACAAGCCCGCTGAAAACAGCAGCCCCATTCGGTATTCCCGTTATATTCGTTAAAACTATAATTAACATACCACAACCTACTCCCGCGATATTACAAAGCATCGCTTTTGTCATATCTTTGCTGCCGCCAGCGCCGAGGGTAAAATACGTGGTACACCCAGCAAACCCTGCCCAGCCCAACAAGCCCAGGGGCGTAGAAATGAAGGTCCATAATCCACACAACAGACCCGTTGCTAATACACTAGCCATTTTTTACCTCCTTCTAATGAACAATTACTATTGTAAAATACTGAGCATAAAAATCAATACAAATTCTCATATCATTTTATATCTTCATATCTTTAGCGCTCACAAGGTAATTTAATCCAATAAAAAGGAATGTAAATAAACTCATACAATATTTCACAATAATTTTCGAACTGTACACAGGGGACACACCCTGGTCAAAACATATCCTAGAATAATGTATTAGATAAAAGAATAAGCCGTATAATCGATAAAAATATCGATATACGGCTATTCCTGATGCATACCAGGAAGGTACGCTTTTTTCAATCACAGGCACTGTTCACATGTTGAATTCTAAGTAACCTCGTAATACCCTTGTTCATTTTTTCGATGTATCCCTTTAGATTAGAAATGAAAATATCCCGAACCCTAGAGTTTTCCTTTATTTCTAATGCGAAGAATTTTTTAGTGTACTCATAAATATTCCTTTGAACTATACTTGGAAAAAGACTTGATGGAAGTTCGAATTTTAAAGCACTATCGATTAATAGCTTTTCCAGGTTTGCGACCCTGTCTTGAACAAAATCAACATTAGGAGTAATTAGCAGGCTAATTTCATTAAACTCTTGAGGAAATGGCTCTGCCGGGTTGTCACATTTTTTGATAGTCTTTAATTTCTCCTCTATATCTTCTTCTAATTGTTCAACGGCTTTTTTTAAGGTAATTAGGTCGTCTTTCGCGTCAGCATAACGATCCATATTGTTACAAGAATACTGACATCCTTATTAATAAAAAGAATTTACGTAATCAGGAAAAAAAGATTGCGCTCATTTGCTGCTTCACAAAATAACCCCAACACCAATGCCTATCCCCTGTAAAACAATGACACCGATTAATAATTTCAATTGTAAGCGATTTCTTTTTTCTAAAGCTGCAATATTTTCTTCCTGTGATTCTTTGAAGCGACTTAGTATAGTTGTCACGTTCTGGGTTAGTTCCTGCTCACGTATGACTAGCGTGGTGTCTAGTTTCCTCTCTTGAGTCTTAAATTCTTTAGAGTAAGATTCTAATAAACCTTGCAACTTACCAACAAATTCAAGTTGTTGATTTATGTAAAGGACCATATGTTGTTGTAGCCCTTGTACCTCTTCCTCTACAAATTTTACATACCGGTTATTTTGTTCAAGGTGATCTTTATTGGATTGGTTGACAACAGTTAATTCCTGAATAAATCTTTTTGTAGAATTGCCAAGCTGTTCAACATTGGTTTTAAGCGAAAGGTCTATTTCTGTATATTTAGCATGTAAATCTTGTTCAACCTTTTGCTGCATACACTGCAATGTAGTAATCATTTGCTTTATTCGTTCATAACTACCCTCAAGAAGACTTCTCTCTGCTTCAATAAAGGAAAAATTTGCAGCTTTAATTTCTTCTAAATTTTCGGTAATGTCTTTATTTAATTTTTCTTTATTGTTATCACTTGCTCGTAGTAAAGCTTGAGCAGAATTAATTGTTTTTTTCGACTGCTCTTTAAAAGACTCCTCTAAATAATCAGAAGTTGAATTTAGTTCATCTAAAAAACCTTCAATCTCTGCCTTTAAATCATCTAAAAACACCTCATTATTAAGCCTCTTTAAATCTGATACAGCCTCAAAATATTTATCTTTAGTTGGTAAAGTCATAAGGTATTATCCTCCACAGTATCCAGTGAATTAATGATTAATTGACCATCCTTTACAAGGTGTTGAAGATACCTTAATGCCAGCCATTTCTCCTCAGGAAGACCATAGAGGCACTTCTGTTGTAATCGTTCCTTATATAGAAGCCAATGCTTTATAAAGTATTGCTGAAGCTGACGGGCATGTAGGCAATCTTCTTCCCATCTTTGGCGCAACTTTATATGTTCTTCATTAAGCTCTGCTAATTGCACCTTTACCTTTTTAATCTCTAAAGTCATATTATTTAGATCTTGTTCATATAGATCTTTAATCTGAGATATTTCCTTGTTTAGTTCATCTACCTGTTCATTAATGGTTCCAAGTTTTTCAGAAAGATTATTTGAGTAAATTTCATGGACATGTTCCAGCCACCTTACACAAGATTCTCGAACACTGAATAGCTCCTTGAAATACTTACGGTCAGTCCAAAACTTATTAATTATGGAGTTAATTCCATATACTGGAGCCACATCAACCAAGGTCAATTCATCCATACCATCAACTCTTAGGCCCTTCATGCTCCAATTAATTTCCCTTATCTTCTTGTTCAATAAAACTTCTGTTTGATATTGAAAGTGAACAGCAGCTTGATTGATTACACTTGCATATCGATTCGTAAAATCAGCGGGGATTTTATTTTCTATCTCCTTGTCTATCGAAAACTCTTTTAAACGAATCTGCTCCTGTGAAATTGTCAACCTTACTTTATTCAAGGACCGGATTCTTTCTTCTTGAGGTCTTATTTTATCAGCTATTTTGGTATAGGTATTTCTCATTGCTCTCAAATTATCAAGCCGAGCCTTTATCATCTGTATCCGTAATTCACTCTCCTCTAATTCTACTTTGCTATCCAATTCCGCCTCTCTGTAAAGTTTAGTTAAGAATGAAAAAGACAACTTATTGAAATCAGTACTTGCAAAATCATTTATTAACTTATCCATTATCTCTTGTACAATTACTTTAACTCTTTGGTAAACTATACCCTTAAGACCACGGATTCTTTTCATGGAGACCCCGATTTCTACTGGATAAATAATCTCATTAAAATCTGTATCAACATTCATTTCAGCAGCTAAAAGCTTTGCATAGTAATCTATTAAATCACTTCCCTGACAGATTTTATTCTGTTGTATATCCTTCATGACCGAGTCTAGTGTTGTCGCACGTGTTAAAATAACTCGGTAGTTTTGCGGATGATCATGCCACCTTCTTAAATCTTTTAGAGTAAATTGCGCAAATGCCTTAATATCAGCCGCATCATTTACTAACAGACACAGCTCTGTAAGCGGCATCCAATGCTTTATGCACTGTTGGACATGCTCTACCTCATTTTCCTCAGCTGACTCCACTCCAGGTAAATCTACAATTTCAATTGAAATCTCCCGTTCTCCAAATAAATGCTTCGGGATTGCAATGATAACTGGTTCGACCGAGTAGTCTTGACCATTTTCTATCCGTTGTCTTAATTTATACATGGCAAGCTCAAGGTCCTGCTCGTTAATATCAGATAAGATTTCATTATTCGGAAATTTCACATGGTAATTGTCGTCCGGTGATTGAATGTATTTTGTTACTGTTACCGTAGACGATTCACCAATTGCTCTTGTCCCACGTAGAAATTCTGAAACCACTAATAACTCTTCTTCTCTAATTCCTAAAAGGGCTAGTATTAACGTTGTTTTACCTACTTGGGTTGGCCCGTAAACAGAAATCGTTAATTCTTTCTTGTCGGTATCTAACGATTTAACATCAAGCATTTGAAAACGATTCAAAAAGTCCCTTTTGGCGTTAAACGCCCATTGATACCGCTTCTCTTGAAAATCAATGAATGTATGGAGCATTTCTAAACGCTAACTCCTGCAATTTTCCGCACGTTAATTGTAAACGATGCAAACGGCCCTCTAACTCCTCAAATAATCCAAATGTTTCATTTGTACCACGCCTCTTATGGTACGCTTGCACTAGCTTTTCCTCCATCTCTTCTAGGATGTTTTCAATCATTGCAACCGTGGACTCTCTCTGTATTGAAGCAACTGTATTGAATGTTTCCTTCGCATATATACTTCTTTCAAATTTATACTTTTCAATTCGCTGAGCCCCCTGATTTACCGCTAAACCTGTGCCTACAGCACCAACGATTGCTAAACCTATAGGTGTTGCTGCAGCTGAGGAAGCACCCAAAGCCGTTAGAATACTAGTTAGTGCGCCAAACGAATTGAAGGTACCGTCAATCGCATCAATTCCAAAAAAGACAGCTGCTCCTTTAATAACATTTGACGTTGAAAGTGATAAATTATTAATATCGTCTGTAATTTTATGTGCTTCTTCTAAAATATTTCTTATAAGCTTCTCATCTAACTGCTCTCTTGACTTTTGTAAGGCTTCATTTTCATAAACTAGACTTGCTACAAGCATCTCTTGTGCAATCCCTACAGCTATTATAGGAAGAACTTCTAAATCTTGCGGAGTAATGGTTATATCCTCATTTTCCGGATTTAAATAGCGTTCAATGTTAGATAAGGATTTAGTTATGATATCATTACTTAGTGATAATTCATTCGAACCACTCTTCGGCTGATCCAAATATAGATGCTTGTTTGTATCTTCTAGTTTTATAGTTGCCTCCTTGATATAGTTTTCTAAACTATAAATAACCTTTTTTTCAGCTTCATAACTACTTTCTCCGTGCCAGATCTCTCGAAGGTCCTCTCTTAGCTGTATTCTTTGTTCAAAAGTCATTTCTTTCATGAAATTAGCTTTAAACTTTAGCCAAACCCCAAGCTGTTCACCTTTTAATTTCTGGTCCATTTTGTCACTGCACTTACCTGCATGATTCGTTAGGACTTTCTCGATTTCATTATTTGCCTTAGCGACAACTCTTTTTCTATAAGAATTAAAAGCCTCAGTGATTTCGTTAATGTTATTGCCTTTATTACTGTTAGACTCAATGAATTGAAGCTGTTGACTCAATGCCTCATGTTTTAGCTCTTCCTCAAGATCTACGATTAATCCATCTAAAGACGAGGCTAAATCCATCAGTGTATCTAGTTGCTTTTGATAGCCAGCGGTAGTTGTTAACCCATATTTTATTATTGCATCCACGATCAGCTGTGAAGCACTATTAATCTCCTCCGCAATCCCTGTGAATGTAATCCTGTCCTGTTCTTCTGCAGCAACATCAAATTTTGCACTAATGCTATCTCGAATTGTTTTACGCTGCTCCTCCTCAAGTTCTTCCGCAAAGGACAAAACAAAAATAGGAGCGTTTTCCTTATACGCACGACTAATTTTATCTAAAAGTAACTGCTGTGGTTTCTGTGCCAGCTTTTTATGATTCACCACTAAAACAGCAGATGTAGATAGTGTTAAAAACAACTCTAAATATTTCTGAGATTTCTCCTGCTTATTCCGTTCAAAACCTGGTAACAACGCTAGTGATATATCCGTATTGAAATGCTTTTGAGGTACTAGTACCTCAAGCCATTGTTCATTTTCCTCATAATCACGCGACTTTGCATTTAACTCTTCTAAAGTAATCTCTATATCCTCTAACTCATATAAGCCCGATACTTTATTAGGTACAGCTTTACGTACAAAATATGTTGGATGGATAATTCCTTTTTTTTCAGTAAACAATACAGGGATAATTTCCCCCACACCTGGTGTTGATGGCAGGAGGTCATCAGGTAAATCATACAAATCACGGACTAGCTTCGTTTTCCCGACACCCTGCAAGCCTGTAATTGATACAATCCGACGGTCCTGGATAAGCTTTGCCATATTTAACTTCACAAAGATCTCATCCATCTTTTCTAGTATTTCATTAAATCTCTTTGATCTCGTAACTCTTCTAGATTTTCCAATCACTACATTCAATTCTTTTTGTAACTGTTCAATAAATACTGTTGGACTTTCCCCTAAAGATTGAACCTCAATTTTTTGCATTAGTGACACCACCCTTTTAAGCTTTTTACTAGCAGCTGAATTTCAATAAAAAGGCTAACATTATAATTCTAGTATATTATAAAGTTTGAATTTTTTAATTAGTTAAATCGCTTAAGTCCACCCAAAAGTTATTTTTTTCTAAAAAAATAATGCAGAACCTCTGCATTTTCATTTTCTGCAAAGTCCTGCATTAATTTCTGTACCATTTTGTTAAGGGAACCTATTACCAATCACTCTTTATTTATCTCATCAATCGATATATTTCGTTTCGTATGTTTGGTATGAGGACATTACTTATCACTTCTCTTTACTATCCCAATGATTGATAGAGGAATATACATCAGATTAAAAGATAAGCGGAAATGGCCCAATGAAGTTCCTTATTCTTTTTCTCTAAAATTAAACCGATGATGGAATACGTAGATTAAGCCCAACAAAATAAAATATAGAATGTTAGATGAATCATAACTAACCTTTAGTCGGGCGGCGGCCGGTTACCTTTTTCTATTTGTAAATCCATTAACCCACCTTCTGCTTTATGTAGTTGCTACTATGATTGTGGCGCCTGTATATGCGAAAATCTTTTAAAATCCAATCTCCATTTATACAAATCTCAACAAATATCGGGCGTGCCAGGCACCTCAACACCGGCACCTAAAGCTATAATGACCAACCAACATACATTTCTGACCTTTTTTTAAATCCCTGCACACTCCCTAAATCACTTTGGTCTCCAGTTTCTAACACTTGCTTAATAAATGAATTAATATCAGCCGCATTTCCTCCTAAAGCACTTGCCCCTTTCACAGCAGCTTGGATATCAGCATCTATGAAAGACCTAAGATAAAGGCTAGAATGCGTAACACTCCCAATTATTACTCCATTACGCTTGATCACTAGTGCCTCCGGAAGATTTTCCGCTTGATAACCACTAGGCAATGCATTCTGAACAGTTTGAACTGTAGTACTTACAGCAGGCTTCGGCTCCATGGTTCCCACTTTAATCACTTTATCAACTGGCTGTTTAGTTACTGCCGACGAAACCTTTTCTTTAGAGACCAATCCACCATCTTTGTACGTCTCTTTATAAGTGATGATACGAACGCCGTTCTGACCCTTCTTTACAACCGCCGTCTTACCCTTTTCTAAACTGGAATCATTTTGCTGTTTGGTTTCATATTTAATCGACTCTGTAGAAGTAACTGTTTTCGTCGTTATGACCGGTTCTTTTACGACTGGAGTTTGGCTCGTTTGTGAATCTCTATCCTCTTCCCGAACTGAACTTTCCTTAGAGTTCGAATCCTTGTTAGTAGTAATTGGAGCTTCTTTATTTTCCTCTCTTTCTTGTTTCGGCTCTTCTTTTTCAATTACCTCAGATTTACTTTTCTCCTCCTTCTCTTCACTGACACTATTTACTTCCTTCGACTTCTCGGCATCAGATAATTTCTCATTAACCTCTTCGTCCCCTTCTTCCTTTTCTGACTCCGAAGATACTTCGACATCATTTACTTCCTTTTCGCTTTTTTTCACATGAGCCTCTGTCGGTTCTTTTTCTTTCTCCTCCACAGTTTCCTCTGAACCACATGCACCCAAAAATAAAACCATCATTACCATGAACATTGAAAATTTTTTCTTCATCTACTTTTCCTCCTTATGCACATCGATTATAAAATATAGTCCCTTTCACATTTCCTCGTTTTAATTCTCTACCAATCTATTGATTTTATCAAAAATCTAATTGGTAATTTAAACTAGAACAAAAAAGCCGCACGGGTAATGTGTTTGAGTAAACATCATTCACCATACGGGCGGTTTGCTTACAACAGCATTAATATCGAACGGAGTTTATCCTATCGAAAAAAAACAGAAAATTAAATAATTATTGATTTAACTATATTAAATTTTCCCTGTTTTTTCAATTGCGCCCCCCTTTAAACAAAGTGACAGAAGCTTTTCTTACAACTATCCCATCACCTGCAAAATTCCTTACTCATAGTAGTACAACCACAACAATACTAGGCCCTTTTAAAGTATCCACGATATCATAACTAAGATTAGTATAAGTCATCGGGAAACTAGCATTGGAATCATCTACAAATTCTATATACTCTATTAAGATATCTTCTTGGTAAAATGAAGTTGAATTAGGAGACAACATATTATCTAAATCCAAATATTACATAAGCCCTACCCTTAAATTCTGCTCCGCATGCGCTTGATCAAACACAATCTCACCGTTCCTTAGTTGTGCCTCATCAAGCGCAAGTGAAACATCATGAACAGCTAGTTCAACTGCATTTTTCAATTCTCTTGTTGCTGTTCTATCCGCATCTAAGTTGTATTACAACACAATAATTAGCGCGAATAACTCGGGGGTGACAGCGTACCGAAAGCTCCTACTCCCTCTCCCCATTCACCCAATTCCCCGTAAAAACCGATCCATTGGCATATTGCATCGTGCCTTGCCCATGAGGATTGCCATTAAAAAAGCTCCCAACATAAGTATGTCCCCCATGATAGTTCATTGTTCCATTGCCGGTGATCTGTCCGTGAAGAATATCACCTGTATAGGTTTGACCATTGGTCCAGACAATCGTTCCTTTTCCATGGGGCTGGCCATCTTTAAATTCGCCGGTATATTTCGTTCCATCAGGCCATTCATAGGTGCTCTGCCCATTTACCAAATTGTTCTGAATGACGGGTTTAGAAAATGCTCCTAGTTGCCCCATTTCCGCCCCTCTACTAGCAATAAAAACAATAGCCAATAGAACAAACAACAAGTGGAATCAATAGCTTCTTCATGTCAAAGCTCTTATGCTTACTCTTACTACCGTTAAAACTACTAGAAGAGACCATCTTGGTATCATATTCGGTACTAAATAAAACACGCTCACATTTTTTGCAAGTATTTCTCAATGGTTCATTATGTGTTTTACAGAAGGGGCATTGATAATAATGATCCGTTTTCCTATGAGTGGAAGTCTTTCTTGGGAATGATTTAGATGTGGAGGGTGCATCTCCTTTAAGCACTCTGTTTGTTTGCCTGCTCAATTGCTCATAGCACATTCCGCAGAATAAAATTTTACGATAGAAATCCCCCTTTTCTTCTGGATGAAGAATTCCAAAGGCAGCTAATTCCCCTTCAGTTACAAGATTCTTATTTTTATCCACATACATAAACCGGAACATACTATCAAAGCGATTACAATTATGACATTTCATAAAGTTCAACCTGTCCTTATAAATTTATCCTCTTACATTTCGACAAATATCCCATATCCCCTCCATATTTTGCTAAAAAATCGCACCATTTTTCCTACAATTATATGAACACTAACAGTGAGTAAATCATAGGGGTCAATAGCAGTAATGACCTCTGTCCTTCCCAATAGGGACCTCCATCGTTAACCAGCCTCTGTTCAAGTTCAACCGGACGCAGGTCCACTCGTTCACTACCCCAAACCTGGACTATACACCCAGGGTAAAGGACATAGATCCTCACCCTGAAAAACTCTCCTAACTTCGACACATTTCAACACGCATCCCCTTATGACTCATTCCTATAAAAGACCTATAAAAACGCCCTTTTACAAACACAACAACAACTCACAAAGCGATAAACTTTTCCAGAAAGAAAAACTTCTTCTCTAACTCAAATTTTGTCGGATATACCCCGAGGTTAACCATTTCTCCTTCATGGGTAATGGTCTTAAAAAGGGGTTTTTCCCATAAGAAATAACGAGCCTGTTCCGATTGGAAAAGTAATAAAGAGACTAAGAATGTCCAAGCAAATGTCGCAGGAGGATTTATCGAACCGAAGCTCTCTTGATCGTGGATACATAAGTGATCTTGAGCTGGATAAACACGAACCAGGATTGGGTACGCTCTTTGCCCTAGCGATTGGCCTAGACATAGACTTTATGGATTTGATGCAAGCCATCCATGAATACTATAAAAATGGTTAAGTAATCGAACATTGAATGTCATTACATACAGATACTTGAAACAACACTCAGAAGAGTAGGGATTCCCCCTCTCTCTTCTCCTGCCTTACTCTCACCTATAGAACAACACCTGTTGCCCTCACCTTTTTATTTCCATATAAATAGCAAAAACCAACTATGCACTACTTTTTCATTAACTATAGATAATTAAAAAGTAAATCTTCCAATCAAAGGTGGAATCAAAACATGTATGAATGACTAACCCGTTTTAGAGACTCTGTTCTAAATGGAATCACCAGAATCAAACCATTTATAAAATTGACTAGCAGATTGCTACTAAAGGAGTCGAACCATTTGTTTATTGAAAATCACTACTTCGTCGACACGCAGTTCATGTATATGATGAGCCATTATGACCGCTACGGGAACCAATGCGCGCAAGTCACAACCACCAAAGGAACCTTCATTGTCGACCAGTCACCTGTTCAAGTTCTGAATGAGAGCATTCAACGCATTGGTTTTAATTATCGTGGCGCCCTGGAGACATCGAAATTGCTGCTTGGCGAAGTCCACATGTGTCCGGTAATGATTAACCCTATTTATCGAATTGTTGTATTCCCAACAAAGGCACATCACCATGAAGACACCATCTGGTTCAATCCTCTCCAAATTAAACGAACACTTAGCTATAACCGGAAAACGATGATTCTTTTTAACAACGGAACGATCTTAGTCGTTCCAATCCGTTTGGCTTCTTTTAACACGAAGCTAAAAAATGCCGAGCAATTAGAGAAAATAACGGCTGGCACGAGCATTCCATCATTCACCTTTATTCTGGATCCAAAGAAAAAACGGACAAAAGAGGATAAATAAATGGACAAAATCAACCTCCCAACCAAACACCAGACAAGAGATATCGAAAAAAAGCCCAACAAGAACGGAATTATAAAACGGAGAAAAACATCGGAGTTCGCACAGATTCAGAACCAGGTATTACAAGATCTCACGGATATTCGCTCAATTGGCTTGATCGCCCACTTAATGTCCATGCCAGCCAATTGGGAAATCCGGAAGACGCATCTTTACAGTAAATTTGGACGTGGCCCCATTAGCTCAGGAATCACCGAGCTCGAGGAGAAGAAATACTGGGTCGAAATCGTCTACCGAGTTGGAAGCCAATTTGTTCACGATTACCATCTATCCGATGTTGCCTTCACAGATGAGGAAGTAAGCGACATGGTGAACATAATCAGAGAAGCTAATTTTCCTATTCGCTCGATCAGTGCTCCTTTTATTCACTTAGTACCAAGCACGACTGCAAGTAAAAAGGAAGAGTCAGAAACACAGGCTTCTACTGTTGATTTTCAACAGTCCAATTCCTACAGTACAAATTCTACTGTAGAAAACCAACAGCTATTAAATAAAGAAAGACAAAGAAAGAGAAAACAAATAAACAAGGATAAAAGAAATATTGTTAATTTACAACAAGAACCACCATTTCTTGAAGATGAGGTATTTAGACAAGCCCTAACATCTACCTGTCAAGATTATTATCCTCAATACGCACCAGGCAGGTGGAGCAAACAAGCATGGCAAACATTAATAGAGACATTTGTGGAGGAGACTTTGAATGATGGGAAATACCGAAGTGTACCAAGCGATAAGATTCCTTCCTATGCGAGAGCAGCCATCCTCAATATGGTCCATGCATTTGATCGAAAAAGTGGAAGGAAATCTATTCACATGATAATTCCTGAACGACCAGTGCCTTTTTATGATTGGGTGAGTGAAGGGGTGAATGGGAAGAGGTTGGAAATATCTGAGTAGGAAAGCAAAGGAGGGAATTTTATGTTTCCTCCTTTTTAAAATTATCTAGAATACGATAAAATACATATTCTCGTAGATAACGCTGTTTTCCTACAACTACAAAATCTCCAAACTCCCACAATACTTCCCACGCTTCTCCTCCAACCCCTCATAATAATCTAAAAGACGGTTAACGTTCAGAAAACTGGGTGGAATCGATTGAGGGTACCTGTATAAATAATAACTACTCCAAGGATAATATTCAGGCTGCCTGACCGTCTTTGCCGCAACTGGATTTAAGTGAATATAGCGGCTGACCTCGAGCATGCCTTCTTTGTCCTCAATCAACTTGTCATAAAACCGTTTCTCAAACACATGTCCTGTTATACGATATTTCGTATTATAGTAGTTACCTAACTAATAACCTTGCAATCTTCGACAAATTTCGGGTGATGCAGTGGACTAAAAGCAAGTTTCATTCTCGTAGAATGTATAAAAAAACCTTGTCACCAATCAAAGGACAAGGTTTTTAGGTTAAGTTTATAATTCCTTTTTTATATCGGTTAACATCTGTGTCAAGATTTGCGTGAATTGATTTAGATGCTCTTGTACGCGTCCTGGGAATTCCTCTTCCAAAAAGTCAAGTGTGTCGTTTGAAGTATGCCAGATACCGCCGTGTTTTACGGTTTGATCATAGCCATCATGTGCGCCAATCTCCCAATTTGTTGCTTCAAGATAAGCAATCGTGATTCCCTTAGCTTTAAATGGAGCATGGTCACTCCAGTCTCCAGTTGTTCCCTCAGGGTAAAGTGGATTTATACCCGGGTTCGTCAGAAGAGGAATTTTTCTCTTGTCGGCAATATCTAAGGCCAAATCACGGATCCAGCCATCTTCTCCCTCACCGCCATATACATAGATATTATCACCTGCAAGTAGACTATCGAGATTGATCATCCCAATTGTGTTCTCGATTTCCAATTCTGACATTTGGTCCGCGTAATACTTTGACCCTTGTAAGCCAACCTCTTCAGCACCAAAGAATACGTACTTGATATCATATGGAAGGTTGCGTTTGTCTAAAGCTTTAGCCGTTTCAAGGATAACTCCCACACTTGAAGCATTATCATCAGCACCTTGTCCAACATTTACAGAGTCGTAGTGAGCTCCGACAATGACTTGCTTATCCGTTTTCGGATTATCCTTTACCCCGATGGCATTGGCAGAATCAAAAACAGTACTTTCCCCTCTTGTATAACTAAAGCGCTGTTCCTCCACCTCTAAATCCAACTTCTCCAATTCATTCAAAATGTATTGACGTGCATTTGTCTCTTCTTCGGAAGCTGCAACCCTTGATCCGATCTCCTTTGATAAATACTCAACATGTTCATACGCCAATTCCCCTGCAAACTTTTTCGGAGCCGCACTAACGGATCCAACCGTTAAGAAAGCCGAAGCAGTAAAGACCCCAGCAATCATAGCTGTTTTTAATTTTTTTAAGCCCATTTATGTATCCTCCTAATATTTTCTAGTAATCTATAAAAATATAATAGCACCATATGAATATTAATTCAATTATATTAATTAATATTCATTTAGTGCGACAATAAGAAAAAAACAGAACCTTTGATTTCTGGGAGATAGTACGTAAAATAACCGAGTGCGAGTACCACTCGATTATTGCAACTATATGGCGCATGAATAGCAGCTGACTAAACGTATAGTACAGTATTTTAAAAAAGGAACCAAACTACTCTCCGGTCGAAGGCTAGGCGGTTCCTTTTTTCTTTGTACAACAACCCTCGATGAAAGGGTTATAAAATCTCTCTATCATTCTACAAAACTCGGGTAGTGCCAGGCACCACCCTATTTTCTAAATATTTATACTAATTTGATTTTTCTCCCGTAGGGTTGTATTATGTGATGTAAAGGTTTTCAAAATAGTATAGGAATTGGAGGAAGAACAACATGAAGACAACTAAAAACAGATGGTTGATTGCTTTGTCAGCGATAGCTATCCATCTTTCTATTGGTGGTGCCTATGCATATAGTGTATACACCAATCCCATAAGTGAACATATGGGCTGGTCCGCTTCAGAGGTTACGATTGCATTTACAATTATGATGGCCCTTGCAGGTTCATCTGCTGCTCTGTTCGGGAAATTTGTTGAACTTAATGGACCAAGAAAATCTGCGATGCTTGCTGCTGTTTTATTTGGATTAGGGCAAGCAGGTTCCGGTGTCGCAATCGCGATTGGGTCACTGCCAGTTTTCTTACTTACATACGGATTATTAAGTGGTCTTGGGCTTGGTATAGGGTATATCTCACCCGTATCAACACTCGTGAAATGGTTCCCTGATAGAAGAGGTTTAGCCACAGGCATGGCCGTCCTAGGTTTTGGGACCGGGGCCCTTGTGACAGCACCAATTGCAGCAACCTTAATGGTAGGAATCGGGATTTCAAATACGTTTTACTTATTGGGTGCCGCATATTTTGTGCTGATGATACTTGGTGCCTCTTACATCGCACCTCCAACAGAAGGCTGGATGCCAGCTTCAATGAAAAAAGATATTGCATCTGGTAAAAAAGTGATTAAAAAAGATTTGCAACAATTAACTTCAAGAGAAGCTGTTAAAACGAAACGTTTTTGGATGCTTTGGACAATGATGCTTATTAATACAACCGCCGGAATTATGATGATTTCAGTTGCTTCCCCAATGGCTCAAGAAGTAGTAGGATTGTCAGCCGCTGCAGCCGCTACAATGGTTGGAATCATGGGAATCTTCAACGGTGGTGGTAGACTAGGCTGGGCAGCCGCCTCCGACTATTTAGGTCGTCCTAATGTTTTTATCATATTCTTCACGATCCAAATTGTGGCCTTTTTAATCCTGCCCTTTACAACAAGTATCTTCTTGTTCCAACTACTTATTCTGCTCGTTGTTAGTTGTTATGGTGGCGGATTCTCTAACCTGCCTGCATTCATTGGAGATCTATTTGGAACAAAACAACTAGGTGCGATTCACGGATACTTGTTAACAACTTGGTCTCTTGGTGGAGTATTTGGTCCAATGATCGTCTCACAAATTAGAGAAAAAACCGATAGTTACACTCCAGTGTTTTACGTTTTCCTCGCATTAATTATTCTTGCGTTTATCGTATCAATCATGATGAGGTTAGATATTAAAAACAGTGAGAAAGATTTACAACAAAAACAATTAAAAAGTCAAAATCATGTGGGTTAATAAATAATTCAGGCTGCTATGAATGCTTTAGGTGTGATCACAATATGACCACATTGAATAAAAAGGGGATTCATAAAATTGAAGAATACTATTATTGGGTGAGTTTCAAAAGCTCGGTCCCTTTCCCAAAGGAACTAAAAGAAAGGCTTATAGAGGGATACGGGGAGGGTCTCTTCCTTATAGCTGGACCGATAAAGATATTTATAGGATCTAGAAAGATAATCTCAAATACATCAGTAACCACTCTAAGAAATTATTCAATAATCAAAGCCCTACAAGATGCCTAAATCGGTAATCTGTAGGGCTTTTCTATTCATTGGAAAATGTGTTGGCGTAGCCTGGAAACCCTTGGCGAACAGTGGTAAAAAAGATGGCAAGGGTGGTAAAATCTCTTGGCTGTAATCAAAGAATCATTTAACCAGTGGCCTTTTTATTCGTGCCCAGGAATATACTAACTTGTAATTCTACAAATCTCGACAAAACTCGGGTGGTGACGGCACCGAAAGTAATTTTTCCGCAACCCTTCTTTCGGGAGCTGTTCAACTTTTAAAAATCAATTTATTATTTCACCTTCTTTAGCTACCGCTACTTCATTTAATGAAATAATTTTTTTCTTTAAATCTTCAATTTCATAAGAATACATTAAATCTTGGTTAGGGCTACCATTAACCACACTTTCAGCATACTCTATGTACTCTTTTGCCAGTTTCATGTCTTTAGTTCTTTTAAAATGATACAAAGCAACTTCATAATAATACTTTAGCTGCATATCAAGTAAATACTTACTGTCTTTATATTCTTTTTCAACGTTTAAGGCTAGTTCATAATACTCTTTCCCTTTTTCCAAAGATACACTTAAATCATGTTTTTCGTTCCTCAGATACCACGCGCCTAATGTTGCATACGGGAATGATTCCGTATTATATTTTTCAATACATTTCTCAAGTATTTCCTTTATCTCTGCTGTAGTTATACCCTCCGTTATTTTATTGTAACAAATTGAATTTAGTTGATTTACAAGTGAAGAATAAACTTTTGAATCTGTATTATTCCCTTCTAAAAAATTATCAAACTCAACTGGATGTACAAAAAGAATATCTGCGTTTAATTCCTCAGTATCTTCAGTTATGAATGCCTTATATGCCATGTATTTGTAATATTCTCTTCTATCAGCTAATTCATTTTCCTCCTCATCACTTACTACAATTGTTAAGAATCCTTCGTTTAAATCACCTTTCTTGACCTTCTCCATACCTGATCTAGTCCATGGATAGAAGATAGATGAATGTTGAGGAAAATAAAGTACATTAACTATTAATGTAAAATCACCTATCACTATAAAATTAGGACCAAATGGAATACGAAAATAGTCTGCAATCTTTTCTACCGTTTCCATCTTGATTTTATTAACTCTATTTAGTAATGATTGACCCATATTAAACAATGTTGAAGAATTAATTTGTTTATATGATTCAGAATATATAGGAAGAGAGGATATCAAAATTGGTTCATACACATTATCAGTAAAAATTTTAAAGTTCTTTTTCAACATATGGATAAATTCCTTAAAGTTACTTACTATATCAGTAGATATTAAGAGGTTATCTTTACTTTCGTTTGTCAACCAAACAGTCCATCTACCATCATCATTAATAAATATATTTAGGGGTTTTGAAGCTGGATTTTCATTTTTATAAACAAACAAATTCCCTTCATTAGTAACTCTATCAGTTAAATTAAGGATATTAATTATCAGATCCTTGTCAAAATTATAATCTAAATGTACTGCTGATAAAAAAGTGTGATAATTGGTTTTGCTTTTTATTTCCTTAGGAAAGGTGGCCCTAGTCTGATAGAAATCTAAATTAACATCTAATTCACCGGATACACTATCCTCAATTAGTTCTTCTTGATCCTCTTTTTCTGAAAGTCGTTCACCTTTTTGTTTTTTTTCATTATTTAATCTAAGAAAAACTGCACGTGTTGATGCTAGAAGGAAGCTCATTTCTCTTGTTGAAGTTTTAACCTCAAAATCAAAATCATAATCCGCAGTTTGTCTTAACCAATATAATCGTAGGGTTAAAACAATAATTAAATATTTAACTTTTTTCTTTGGAGTATCTTCCTCAATATACTTTGCTAGTGCATCTGCAATTGCAGCCTCAACTTGTAATTCCTGAGTTTGCTCTTCCTTCTTTAATTCCCTAAAGCTCTCTACCTTCTTCAAGCAGTACTCTAGCGTCTGTTCATTTAATGCATGTAAATCAAACAAATTCTTACTTAAAAATAAAACATATGGCAATATCTCATCCATCAAATCATTATCAAAATCACATATATAATTAAGTATTTTAAAGGGATCCACTGTTCCACTCTTATTAATACAAAGATTATCTCTATAATTTTCTCTATTGATAGCAGTATTCAATGAATTCTCAGATATAAATTTATAATAAATAGCACTTGTAAAGTGCCCTAGTTCTTTAACACTTACATCATTGTCGTCTATTTTGAGTACATCATTAAAGTAATGGTACATCTTTCCATTGAAGAATTTATGAAGGGAATAATACAGCAAACTTGCTGATGTTCTTAATTCCCCAGAGATTAGTGAACAAATTGACAATTCCAAATTCTCTTTTGAAGTATTATCATATACTGAGGCTCTTCTAGATACAATTTTATATACTCTTTTCTTTATAAGCTCCAATTCGCCATCTTCGTTAATAGGAGGATAAAATGATATATACCTTTTTGTAATTTCTAAGGACTTAAGTTTTTCTTCGTTAACCAATTTAATGGATTTGTCTCTCATTACCTGATTAATATTTTTAATGTCTTGATTATATTCATCCTTAAATTCGTTTATAAGTGAAAAAAACATTTTAGCACTTAAATCAAAATCAAATGAGAATCTTGTAGTTCCAGTAACCTCTTTTGGTTTTAAATAAAACTTTTCCATAGTTTCCACCCTATACATTTTTTACTAATTATATCAACTTAATATTATTTATGTCACGGCCTTTTGCCTATTATTGTATTTTTACAAGTATTAGAAGCATGAACTTACTTATGGTCGGTAAGTGAGGCGACCTAGTACCTGATATTGGTTACCGTGTAATCATCTCGAATTCCAGGGTGGTGGCCAGTAACTTTTCAAATGGTACGTTTACATTGCAAATTTGTTCTTGAAAACGCTCATACTGCCGTTCCCGAGCCTTTTCTACCTCTTTACGAAAATTAGAAGATGGTTGTGACTTTAAGGGTCAATCCAAGTTTACTGACTGTAACGGTAGTAAAATATCAATCCGATCATAGAGCGGACCGGCAATATGATTCCGGTAGGATTTAACCTGGTTTGTAGTACAGTTGCAATAATAAGTGTTAGACCCAAGATATCCGTATGGACAAGGGTTCATTGCTGCAATGAGGATAAAAGAAGCGGGATAGGTATCGGTTGAGTGCACATGACTAATCGTAATCTTCCCTGTTTCAAGAGGTTGTCTTAGCATATCTAATATTTTTCGAGAACTCTGCCATTTCATCAAGGAACAAAACACCACGATGGGCCAATGAGATTTCCCCAGGCTTTGGAATAGAACCACCGCCAATGATAGCAACTGCAGAGGCCATCGCCAAGTCAAAAAAAGGACCATTTTTCTTTTGCTCCGAAGGCGACAAGTTAACCACAATCTTTTGGTCGGTCACATCACATTTCTGTGCCCGTATCGCCGACAAAACCCGCTCCTTCGACTCCTTCACACATGCATCTGGCAGCCCGACAATCACCATCGACTCCGTTCCCGGCGAAACATCCACCTCCACCTGAACACGATAGCCCTCCAACCCCTTCAGGCCAATGCTCAAAACTTTAACAGTCATAAACAAAGCTCCTTGTAAAATAAAAAAACGTCAAACACAGCATTAATTGGAATATATCCCTTATTTTTAAACTAGAAAAAAATGATAAAACAAAAGAGTGGTGAAAAGAAGATAAACAGAAGAATAATCCGGAGCTACAACATTATATTCAACAAACAAAACGAAAATCCTGCCCAACGATTCTCAACAAATTTTAAAAAAATAAAACTCTGTAAGCTAGCTCCCACAGAGTATAACAACATAAATGTGAAACAATTCGTGAAACAAGATTTTTCGAAATGTCACTGTGACTGAAACCCTTGCATTTAACAACGATAGAACCAGAATACTTCAACCACCCTCCCACTATCCAGTTGCATCCCCATTCAAATGCTCTCACTACTTAATATCTACAGATCTTTAGCGTTCACAAGGCAATAAAATAAATGGGAATAAGTTACTTGCCCATCTTCCCTCCATTCACAAAACTTTAACATCCTCCTCCATCCCTCCCTGTCCTTTTCACTCTTTCCTTTCTATCTAAAGAGTGAAAGGGTGGTGCATTTGCATGAATTTAAAAACAGGAAGTATAGATCAGTTTAAGGAGTATTCGAAGTTTAGTAGTTTAAAGGAGTTCAACACACATTTTGAGATGTGGATGTCCAAATCGAAGGATGAGTTGTCTAAGGGGGAGCTTGTGGCATTGAAGCGATTAGTTCGTTTTTCTGCAAAGCTCCCTGGCGTCAGCAATGCGAAGATTGGCACGATGCTAAAAGCGATTCATGAAGAATACAACGGCAACGGAATCTCTCGGTCTACCTTTAAAAGAATGATACTGAAAGCCACTGCACTGGGGATTTTAACGGTTCATGAAACAGAACGAAAGAACGGCTCACAGTCTAGTAATCTCTATGTGTTCAATCGTTTTCCTCAAAGTGAACCACCTAAAGCCAAACAAATGAACCACCAATATAAAGCTAGTATTCCTTCTAAAACAAACAATAAAGATATAAAAGAACGTAAAGAAACCTGTCTAGATTATACCTACACAAGTAATCGAGTTCCAAAACCTTTTATCGATCTATTGAAGTACTTTTTTCCTATGGCCAAAACCATTGAAGAGTTTTGGAACATGACCATGATCGCGGTCAATAAAACAAAATTCACCCTTGATTCCAGTACAATTCTTGAAATCGCCATTCAATCTTTTAAACAGCTGATTGGTAAAATGAAGTCGTCTACCTCAGTAAAAAACCAGTTTGCGTATTACTATGGCATTCTCAATAAAAAGCTGGCGAGACATATCCATGAGCTGTTCGGCAACTGGTTATATTCATAAGCAATCGGACAGTCACCTGTTACCATAGCAACCCATGAACACATGATTCATCAGTTCGTCATCCCTCCACCTAAAATGATACGCAAATACGTACCACCTTCAGATTTTCTATATGATAGTTTTTCTATATAGTCTATTTGATTGGATGTAGAGAGCGATGGGAAAAGATGTGCAGGTTTTCATTTATGAGTTGATGGAATCACGTGGGATTTCTTCCATTAGAGAGTTAGGCAGATTAACAGATATTCGGCATGCAGCTCTCATTGAATTGGCCAATCAAAAGAGACAAAATATTAATTTCACCCATATCAAGAAGCTAGCCGAAACCCTTAACATCTCTGATATGAATGAAATTATGAGGATTATCGATACAAAGGACAAGTAATCCTAAACAACACCACTTCACTCAATGGTCCTTGCTTCGACAACCTACCTCTTCCCATATAAGAGCTTTATCAAGGAACACAAGTTTTTTCTAAGAAAGCAACTGATCAAGTCACCACAGAATACACCTCATCTCAAGCTCAATCTACACTCCTATTTTCACTATTTTTAAAAGCGCTTACATTTGTTTGTTCAATACTAAACATAATTCAACTAAAAGGAGTCGAACCACTTGTTCATTGAAAAAGACTATATCATCACTCCGCAATTCCACTACATGAGGGGCCATTATGACCGCTTTGGGAAGCTATGCACCCAAGTCACAGAAACCAATCGGACATTCATTGTCGATAAATCCCCAATGGAAGTCCTTAATGATAGTATTAGAGCCATTGGCTTCAATCTAAGAGGAGCACTCGAGACATCCAAATGGCTGCTTGGTGATGTCCATATGTGTCCAATCATGGTCAATCCAATCCACCAAATCGTCTTGTTCCCTACCCGTTCTCCCAAACACGAAGACACCATTTGGTTAAATCCCAATCCGATAAAAAGAACAACCAGCATCAACCGAAAGACTCTCATTACATACAATAACAACACCACACTCATCGTCCCAGTTAGACTATCATCCTTCAATACAAAACTAATAACCGCCGAACAGTTAAGAGATATGACCGTCGAGTCAGCAAATAAACCTTTTACATTTGTACTTCAACCTATCAAAAGACGCGGGGTAAAAGATAAGAGATAGAGGAATATAAGAAGGAGTGCTTTTTGTTATTAACAAAGAGCCTCCCCTCCTATAATTCTTTAATTTATGGAAAACTGTTGATTCTAATTTATCGTTTACAGAAACCCTTCTCTTTCTAATTGTTAATATCGTTCTATAATGTCCTGAAATTGACGTTATTAATTGTCCCAGAAACTGACGGATTCACTGTCCAACATGAAGAGGAAGCAGCCCTTTGCTTCCCCAATAACTCGGGTGGTGACAGTGGATTGCGCCTGAATCCGGAGATTCCGAGCCTATATAAATCATTCTAAAAACAGGAAGAATTAATTCTAGCAAGGAACGTAGAGCAAGAAAAAATGAAATATTCATAATGGCTAAAGACAAAATGGACGATACGTTCCCATGCCGTTTTATGATATATATCTTGCCGTCACTGTGACGACAAACTCCCACAATACTTCTCCCGCTTCTCCCCCATCGACCCCTCATAATAATCTAAAAGACGGTTAACGTTCAGAAAACTAGGTGGAATAGATTGAGGGTACCTGTATAAATAATAACTACTCCAAGGATAATACTCTGGTTGCTTGACCATTCTTGCCGCAACGGGATTCAAATGGATATAGCGACTGACCTCGAGCATGCCTTCTTTGTCGTCAATCAACTTGTCATAAAACCGTTTCTCAAACACATGTCCTGTTATACGATATTTCGTATTATAGTAGTTTGCATAACGCTTATTCATCAAGGACATGATCTTAGAAAGTGGAACCTCTTCTGAACGAATTTGGAGATGGAAGTGGTTTGTCATGAGACAATAGGAGGCAATCTCAAAAGGGTATTTTTCATGAAGCTGTTGGAGAATGTGGAGAAACGCTTGAAAATCAGTTGTATTTCGAAAGAGCGGATCTCTCCGGTTGCCCCGGCAAACTACATGATAAAATTGGTTGGGGATAAACGTTCGCTTTACTCGACCCATTATGTTTCCCTCGCTATGCTTTGCTGCTTTTGGACACTCAACCTTCTTAAGCTAAAGGCCTCCCAAATAGAGCTGTCCGTTATAAACTCCTCTCCTGCCAAATCTGAGATCGTTCGTGCGAGTCTGATGATTTTGATCTGAACGCGATTGCTCCAGTTTTGCTTAGCGGACACCTTTGAAAGCATTTTTTGCTGTTCATTAGTTAACGGGCTCTTTTCACTTAGGATTTCAAACGGAACCTTTGCATTGGAGATTTCACTTTGATAGCGCTGATACTGGAATTCACGGGCCTCTGCAATCCTCTTCCGTATCACCGCAGAGGATTCTTGTTGTTTCGAAGGTTGCTCTAAATTGATGGACTGTAATGATAGTAAAATATCAATTCGGTCATACACTGGCCCTGATAATCGATTCCGGTACGCTTGAATTTGCTTAGGCGAACAAGTGCAGTAATGGTTATTGGATCCTAAATAGCCACAAGGGCAAGGGTTCATCGCTCCAACCAAAAGAAATGAACTCGGATAGGTCACAGTAGAGTGAGCGCGACTAATTGTTACTTTCCCGGTTTCAAGCGGCTGTCTAAGCATATCAAGCGTCTTTTTCGTGAACTCCGCAATCTCATCAAGAAACAAAACACCTTTATGTGCAAGCGAAATCTCTCCTGGTCTTGGAGAAGACCCACCCCCAATAATCGCAACGGAGGAGGCTGAATGATGTGGATGTCGAAAAGGAACACTTTGATGAAATAATCGCTTTTCACCCGCGAGCTGGTATAGACTAATCACCTGCAACTGTGCCTTATTGGTTAATGAAGGAAGAATCGATGGAAAAGTTTCTGCAAGTAAGCTTTTGCCACAGCCTGGCGGGCCACTCATGAGCACATTATGTTCTCCTGCTGCCGCGATTTCCAGTGCTCTTTTTGGATACTCATGGCCAATGACATGACAGAAGTCCTTTTGATATGGTTCTGGAATAGAAGGAATAGAATTAGAGGGTTCGTAAGGCGGGAGGAACGAAAGGGAATCTTGACCATCTAAGTGGTGAACAACCTCTTCAATATGATGAACGACAATACATTCCAAGTCCTCCATCATATGAATCGGAATGAGCGGATCATGAGGAAAGTAGATTTGCTTGATACCAAGTTCTTTAGCAGACACAATCGCTGGCAGCATCCCTTCAGCCTTTTCTACCGTTCCATCAAGTGACAAAGCTCCAATAAATGCCGTTTCTCTCGGAATTTCACCTTCAATCACTCCCAGTTCTTTTAAAGCAGCAATCCCAATGGCCAAGTCAAACAACGGACCGTTTTTCTTCTGCTCCGAAGGCGACAAATTCACCACCACCTTCATGTCGGTGACATCCGCACCAAAATGACTCAATGCCGCAATCACCCGCTCTCGTGACTCTTTCACAGACGCATCCGGCAAACCCACAATAATCATCGACTCCGTCCCGGGGGAAATCCGAACCTCCACTTGCACACGGTAACCCTCAAGCCCCTTAAGACCAACACTGGATACTTTAACCGTCACAAAAAAACCTCCAAGCTTATTTAGTTTTCATTACAAAGGGAAAGAACAATTTAATGTAATACGACAGGATAAAAAAGAGGAAACACGAATGGATGGAGTGTAAGAAGACCAGCAATTAGAAAATGGAACTGGTTAACCTACTTGATTTATCGATTCGACATATATACACAAATTCCTTCAAGCCTTTATAATTTTTTTTTGAGTAGAGCAGAAGAAAGAAGAATCGAGGTTCGACAGTGGACTGATCCCCATCAATCGTTCTTATGATTGCGTAGTCACGTTATTCCCTTGGCCTCCCCTTCTCGTTAGGAATAAATTGCTGTATAATGGATATATAATAAAAAAGAGAGAAGTGCGCTAACACTTCTCCCTGCAACTGCTATACCGTAAGGGTGGCGGTTGTCTATGTTAATTATTTTTTTGAGAACCACCCTTTTGCTTCCTACGGCGCGGGGTGGTTTTCTTGTTTTCTATAACGGCTTTCCTAAAGAAATGTGCACTTAACTCCCGTACAATCCCCTTTAGAATTTCACGAATAAGATCAAGAAATGTTTCCATGATTATCACCTCCTTCCCTTAATGGAAGAAGACCGACAACCAACCACCCTCACAATATTCAGCTGCAACTCCATTTTATCATTCGCTTTCTCTCTAAAAACCTATCAATCTTCGACAAATTTCGGGTGGTGCCTGGCACCGAAAGCTTTTATGTCCCTTCTACTTATTTCCCCAAACCTATTACAATTCTTAAATAGATCCGGGACAGACAGGGTCAATTAACTTAACCACCAACCTGATTCCTGTGTATCCACATAAACTGTTGAGCAACCCTCTTGTATGAAGAGTTATTTTCAATATCTGTATCCTCAATATAGTCTGCAGGACATTCATATTTTGCTTCTAATTGGTGATAGAGTTCATCCGGAGGAATTAAAGCCTGAACAGCATCGTATTCCTGTTTACTAAAAGGCCTAGTATGAGGAATTCCAGTCTCCAGATTATAAGAAGGCGAAAGGAAAGAACAGAGAAATCTTTCAACCCCTTTTTCTTCTTTAAACCATGACCTAATCCTTCCTTCAACTTCCCCCTTTGTCCCCCATTTCTTCCAAATCCATAAAAGACCGTACACATCTTGTTCAGTGGAATATTGATCAAGGAAGTCGATTTCCACTGTTGCAATCTCTATTCTTTTTATTAATGTAGGGACGATCTCAACAATCTCTTCCTCCGTATGAATAACCTCATCAATATTCTTTTTCTCAGAAGGGTGTATCCACCATAGAATTTCCTTTGAAAACGATAGGGGCTGAGCGATTCCCAATAAATGCTTTGAAAAATCTACTCTTTCCGTTTTTGAAATTCGTTTCATAAAATTTGTAATCAGAATAGCTGCCTGATTCCAAGTCGTGACAAGCCCAAATGCTCCATCTTTCCGTGAATAATGGGATCCTAACATGACCAGAGTTTCCGCGAGTTTCCTTGCTGTGTAAATTGGTACACTTGTTTCAATATACCTTAGTTTTTGGATGAATCTTGAAATTCCTTGCTGATGAATGATTTTATTAATTTCGTTTTGTACTTCTGATTCCTGCCCTTCTTCCACTATCGTTAAAAGGTTTTTAACCCAGTTATCCGGAACATCGCCTGCTGGAACCGTATACTTAAAAAAACGATCAAAATACTCACTGGAGCAGATCCTTTGTTCCTTTGTCCACCCTCTATCCCATGAATGCCCATAATAAGTATTATCTGTAAAAACTAGTTTCGTCCTCGGAAATAGATCTTGTAATAATATCTCAAGTGCTAATCGCTCCTCTTTATTGTATGGTTGCATAACCTTCTGTAACTTCTCCCTGTATTGTTTGACCTTCTCTCTATCATCGGAGCCACTTCGACCAGGGGTTAAAAAAAGGTCTGAATTCAATCTTAAGAATCCATATAAATCTGGATAAAACACTCTTAAAGACTCAATGAGAATCTGATCGACAGTATTCACTTCATTATTTAATAATGGGATTGAAAAGAGCAGGGAATTTAAATACCGTTTTACCATTCTAGGTGTGGAAATAACATGTCCAATAGACCGATCCCAAGTACTAACAAATCGATGAACTTCATCTTTCCTTAATTCAATTTGGTTTAGTTCAAGAATCCTGTCTATTCCTGAAAGAACCATACTTCGTAAAACAGCAGGGTCAGCTGGAGGCATATGTAATGGCACCTGAATAATCTTTTCTAAGAAGGAATCCCCCTTATTTTGAGAAGAGTTATCCTCATATTGATTTGCTAAACTTTTAGCAACAAGACGATCATCAAACGCCAAAATATACGCAGTATAAGGAAAATCGGCAATTAATTTTACTAGTTTAAAGACGGTTTGTGTTTCATTGCGATTTAGACGGTCAATGTCATCAATAAACACCGTAATCCCCTGTCCGTTTTTTTCCAGTAGCTCTATGATCAATTCCCGTAGTTCCATAATATCTGTATCTGCTGAAACGGATTTCTCTGAAAAAAAAGAGGTGATATTGTTAATGGACAAAGAGGCAAATCCCATATTCACCTTTAACGAGGCAACCTTTTCTCCATAAATTCTCAGCATTTTTTCAAGTAAGATTGATTGTTCTGCCCCACCCTTGTTCCTTACTGCCATTCCAAATTGGATAAAGAATTGCCTTATTAACTCTTTCTCATTTTCAAAAAACCATGGATTAAAACGGAAAACAACTTCATCTTTTAATGAGTTTTCAATCAAGTTTAGCACAGATGTCTTTCCACTTCCCCACTCACCATAAAGACCAATTACTAAGCCTTCTGAATAACCCCTCATGCCGATAACCGTTGAAATTCTTTTTGCAAAGGTTGAACGATCCAACTGATCATCTTTGTCCGACTCAATTGGATAATCGAGAAAGAGCTTTTCATTCAACCCTTTCACTTTATTTTTTTTATGTACATAGGATGCAATTGAACGAATAACCATCCAAAGGATGTATCCTCCTCCTGCAAATCCAATATATACGAGCGAACGGTTCAGAGTACCTTCAGCATATTCAAAATTTGAAGCAACCTTGTATAGCAAGAATGCTAATAAAGTAGAGATAACAATTGTATCCGCTCTTAACTGAAAAGCCGGGATTCGAAATGTATTTTTAATAACTTTCCGTTTTCTTATCTCATCTAATAATATGAATAAAATAACAATGAGAAAGGGTAGAAAATACCAATAGGACTCTATATAAGATGAGATCCGATTCATAGAACTAATTAATAACTTTTCAATAATAATAAGAAGAATGAATACAATGGATGATTGTAATATGATTTCCTTCATTCTCTCCAATCATAATCCCCCTTTCCACAATCCACAACATGGGTTTATTTATTAAGTAGCCCTTCGGCTTCAAATGATGCTGCTATAATTCCCCCTTAAACAGGAAGAGTTACCCCTCGCTATGATCACTATGATCCTTTTGTATTAATAAGTGACATCTTTAACGGCTTATGTGACTGGTTCACCAGCACATATTTCTAGCACCATTATACTATCTTGATTGGACAAAAGTTAATAATCTTATTATTTTATAACCCCTTGATTTCTAGGAAATTAAGGATCCAATTGAAATTCAACATTATGCCAGCATCCCTTCTGGGATGCTTAACTATCAGGTGTTTTGTTTACCTGTTAAAAGGTGTATTTGTCAATTTGTGAACCAGATTAACCATTTAATAATGAGTCACTATATTCTAAGTTATCTCCATGTTAATAGGAGAATTTCTATGATCCCTCAACACTTTAATTAATTTATGCTGTACTCTTTCAACTATTAGGGTCAGTCCCCGCGTCCCACACATCATTTGTCTATCCTAAACAATTGAATCCAACAGTACAACCTCTACTGTAGAAAAACAACATATTAAATAAAGAAAGAAAAACAAACAAGAACCAAATAAATAATAATCAAAGAAACATTGTTAATTTACACAATCCGCCCTCTTCTTCAAATTGATCTTTTTAAACAAACCTAACATCAGCAAGCAAGTGCTTTACCCACACTATGCAGCGGAGTGATGTAGCAAACAAGCATTCAAGCACTGATTGAATCGTTTATAGATGCAACGCTGGGGCACACAATCCACTTGCCCAAAAAGGTTCTGGGACAAGGAACCAGCCCCTCTGTCCCATCCCAAACTGAAAAAGGCCGAACAGTTACGAGATATGACCGTGGAGTTAGCCAATAAACCCTATACCTTTGTGCTTCACCCTAATAAAAGAACTGGGATTAAAAATAAGAAATAAAATACAAAGACAAATAAGAGCACTTCTTGTTGTTTGATAACAAAAAGCCTCTCCTCCATTAATCATTATAACCCTGAGCTTGTTATAAGACTCAGGGTTATACTTATATCATTCTATAAATCTCGACAAAACTCGGGTGGTGACAGGCACCGAATCCCAATGCAAACACCAAAGTTTCAATACTACCTGCTAGATTTCGTAAGTCAGTCACTACATCAAGAGCGAGTTTTGTTTTGCTCATTTACCTTTTCTCCTTTCCTTTCATTTTGTTCATCAAGTTGGCTAAGCCGATTAGCTAGTCTTTTAGAAACAATACTAATAGCCGTAAGAACACCCACCATCTCTTCCTGCATATCTTTATTAACACCTTGTTGCTTTACTTGAGTCGTCATTGTTTATGGCATCATAAAAATGTAGGTTATGGCATTTAATTTGTGCAGGCCCCGAGGGGCCTGCACAAATTAAAAAAACCACTTGTCAACATTCCCAAATACACATACACTTCCTGTTGGGTACAAAGACGTGCAGGAGGTATTTAAGGAGATGTTGGCAGTGGCCGAGATTAATTATATCAGACATGAAGTTAACAATAAAGGCTACGGGTATTCAGAAGTAGCAAAGAAAATGGGAAGAGATCCAAGAACTATAAAGAAGTATGCAGATAGGGAGGATTTCAACAAACAGCCACAGAAAAAACAGACCAGGGTTGCTCCGGTACTAGGGCCAGTAAAGGCAAT
>NZ_FOBW01000040.1 GCF_900109925.1 Mesobacillus persicus
GAACTGGATGAAAACATTCAAACACTTGTAGCACGCCTAAAGAAGAAGGCTTATCGACCTGTCCCAGTTAAACGGACTTACATCAATAAGTCTGGTTCTAAGAAGAAGAGACCATTAGGTATCCCAGATCATGAGGATAAAATCGTCCAACGTGCCTTGGCAAAGATTCTTAACGCAATCTACGAAAATGACTTCCTTGACAGTTCTTTTGGATTTCGACCTAACAGGAGTTGTCATGATGCGTTAAAGATACTCAATGTGTACATCGAGGACCGTTTTACCAACTACATTGTGGATGCCGATATCAAAGGATTCTTTGACAATGTAGACCATGAATGGTTGATGAAATTCCTAAAACGTCGTATTGGGGACCCGAGCCTCCTTAGATTAATCTTAAGATTTCTAAGAGGTGGGTACATGGAAGAAGGCAAATACTTTGATACGGACAAGGGTACACCCCAAGGGGGTGTCATCTCACCGATACTAGCTAATGTTTACCTTCATTACGTCCTTGATTTATGGTTCGAGAAGGTGGTTAGAAAACAGTGTAAAGGTCAAGCCTATATGGTTCGATATGCGGATGACTTTGTGTGCTGTTTTCAACTTCGAAGTGATGCCGAGGCTTTCTATACTGCACTTACTAAACGGCTTCAAATGTTTAACCTAGAGGTAGCTGAGGATAAAACGAAAATCATTCCCTTTGGGAAATTCGCAGAAAGAGACAATAAACGTAACGGCCGAGGTAAACCGCCTACGTTTGATTTCTTGGGTTTTACTCACTACTGTAGCAAAAGTAAGAAAGGACAATTCAGGGTTAAACGCAAGAGTAGCCGAAAGAAGGCAACGGCCAAGTTAAAGAATCATAAGGAGTGGCTCAAAGCTCACAGAACGATGGACATTAGAGATATTATGGTTAGGTTGAATCGGTCCCTCAAAGGTTACTATAACTACTACTGTATCACGGACAATTTACAGGAAGTGGCGAACTTCTTAGACAGCATTAAGCGGATATTGTTCAAATGGATGAATAGAAGAAGCCAAAGGAAATCGTTCAGTTGGGATAAATTTAATTTATTCCTTAGTAAATATCCGTTGCCTAGACCCAGAATTAAAGTAAACATATATGATTTGAAGAAAAATATTAACTATATTCTGTGAATGATGATAGGAAGAGCCGTGTGCGATAGTACCGCACGCACGGTTCTGTGAGGAGTGAGGAACTTA
>NZ_FOBW01000024.1 GCF_900109925.1 Mesobacillus persicus
TGTTTCGACTCCTCCATCTTTTGGATTAGGGACTTCATTCCAGTCTGATTGACCATAAAGGCAAAAGGGGTATGGACTACATCGCCAAAATAATTCAGGATCATTGCTTTCTGTACAACCTTTGAAGCATCGATGGGAATAATCAATACTTTTTCTAAATCAGCACCTTTGAGTTCTTTTGCGAATTGACTTCTTCTTAAGCCTTGTTTACCATTAAGTAGTCTCATTGACTATGACCTCCTTGTCAGGGTGGGTGATTGAGTAAACTTGGTTAAGTACTTCAATCGTAGCATAGTCATGGGACTTTTTTGCGTTTGAAATTATTATTTCATACACCAGGAAATTAGAACAGTTAAAGATGTGGATAATTGTGTTCGTTCTTTGCATCCAGCTCCAGCGCTTAGCCCGCGGCTAGACTCACGGGGCTGTTCAAGGCGCTTGCGCTTTTGTCCTTTCTAGGAATAAAGGAGGCAGTGGACATAATCCTGACAAACGCTTTTTCTCTGGTTAAGATGTTACTTACACAGCTCCACGATAGTAGGAGATTAAAAAACTCCAAGCTTAGGAATAGCTGAGATATAAATTTTGTACTTCCATCATATGTTTATATAGATGCGATTCTGAACAACAGGAGGAGCAGAAATGGATGTATTTGTAAGACGAGGAGATACGCTCTGGTATTACAGCCAGATATTTAACATGAATCTTCAACTTATCTTAGATTCTAATCGGGAGAATCCCGCTGCTAGCCTTTCAGTAGGCCAACGTGTCCGTGTCCCAGGTTTTGTTGCAGTAGATTATCGAATTAGATCTGGAGATACTTTATGGGGCATCGCAGCAAGCCGTAATTTGTCCCAGGATGCTTTATTCTTAGTTAATCCAAATATTAACCCGAATCGTCTGCAGGTGGGCCAGACTATTAAAATTCCTCAGAGAATTACATGGAGGCTTGTTCAGGGTAAACAGGAATATGATTATAGTACGATGATGACGGATTTAGCCAGACTTGAGCGAGTTTACCCTTTTATTCGTCTTCCGTCGGCGGGCAACTCTGTTTTAGGAAAAGATATACCTGAGGTTTTAATTGGGAATGGTTCGAAGCGAGTTCATTATAATGGATCCTTCCATGCGAATGAATGGATTACCACCCCTGTGATTATGACGTTCTTAAATGATTATTTGTTATCTCTCACCAATCAAAATCCAATCCGCGGTTTATCCATGGGGAGGTTTTATGGGGGAACTCAGCTTTCAATTGTCCCGATGGTTAATCCAGATGGTGTGAACCTTGTTTTGAACGGTCCCCCGCCAACAGAACCTTATGAAAGTAGTGTGGTCGAATTAAATAATGGCAGCACTGACTTTACCGGCTGGAAGGCGAATATAAGGGGAGTGGATTTGAATGATCAGTTTCCAGCAAGGTGGGAGCTAGAGAAGGAACGTAATCAGGTTGGTCCAGGTCCAAGGGATTATGTTGGGGAGAGGCCTCTAAGCGAACCAGAAGCAATTGCTATGGCTGAGTTAACAAGACGGCGTGATTTTTCCCGAGTGCTCGCCTTTCATACACAAGGAGAAGTTATTTATTGGGGGTTTGAAAATCTCGAGCCACCTGAAGCCGAACCGATGGTACAGGAGTTTGGTCGCGTGAGTGGGTACCAGCCTGTTAAAACCATTGAGAGTTATGCAGGCTATAAAGACTGGTTTATTCAAGACTGGAGACGACCAGGTTTTACAGTGGAACTAGGCTTTGGGGTAAACCCACTGCCATTGTCTCAATTTGATGAGATTTATCAAGAGTCGCTTGGGATCTTTTTAGCAGGTTTATATATGTAAGTTCACTTAAATTAAAATCACAATAAAAGCCCGGCATATGCATCATGCCGGGCTTCACCTTTGTTATTTTGTAAAAATAGCGTTCGATAATAGACGGAACAGGTAGTCCGTATGGTCACGGAAGCCTGCTTCTAGCCCGATAAGGGTTACGTCTTTGTCTTGTTCTTTTACGATGACGGGTTGACCTTGAGCATCGGAGTTATTTTTCCAGTGACCAGCAACGAAGAAATCTTCTGAATCTGCGATTGTTGCTGCGATCTCATCATTACCGACAACGGTATACCAAGTTGGTTTATAGACAAAGCCAAGGTCTTTCTCGCTATATCCTGCTGTTAGTCCGTTACCAACATAATCAACTTTAACGATTCCATTGCTGTTTCGACCTCCAACTGAGATTGTGTTATCAGTTAGTCCTAATTCTTTTGAAGCAAGTGAGGCTCCTGCTCCAATAGCAATATATTTACCACCTTGTTCAACATAACTTTGCACATTGGTTTTGAAAGCTGCTACTTGGGAATTATCTTGTAAACCAAAGTCTTTATTTGCTCCACTTAGAGTATAGGTTAGGTACTCTGAACCACTGTATACAAATACATCAATCCCCCCAAGTCCAGTGGTTGCAACATCAACAGGAGTTACTTCTGTGACATCAAACCCAAGACGTTTCAGTGCAAGCTTCGTACCCGCATGGGATTGTACCTTGCTAATTCCACCATCTTTTAGAATAGCTATTTTCAAGCTTTCAACAGGTTCAGCATCTGTAGGAATGTTGGCAGTGCTAATCTCTAATCCAGAAGCTTTCACAGCTGCAGACACCTGATTAGCCGCTGCTTCAGCATAGAAGTTTCCTTCTGTATCACGTTTAACTGTCACACCTTGGCTCAACAACGTATTAACAAGTTCTACCGCTTTTACAGAACTATTCGGAATTAAGAAAGGCCCTTTACCAGAAACAGCTCCTTGTCCATCAACTTTATTGACCTTAGTGGCGACAACGTTCACATCTTCGTGCACAGGGTTCGCCTCAAACCCCCAAAGCTCAGGTAGACTCCAAGCAGATATATCGTACATAGATGGTGTATCGTTTGAGATATCTTCTCCGTCCCAAAGCATGGTATTAGCTAGTCCAGCTTTCGCCTGGTCCATCTGAACAATATAGGTACCTTTGGCATAGGATTTTCCACCAGCTGTAAACGCCTTAGAAGCTTGTACTACCTCAACGTCATTCTTAAGAAGGTGATTAACAGCTTTTTCTGTTACGGTTGGATCTTGCTCATCAACAGGCAAAATATAAGCATTTGGGAAAAATCCTTCTTCATGATTTGGATGGTCAAAATTAATGCCGCGCTTAAAAATTTCAATTTGGTCAGCAATCATTTCTTGTTTGTTTTCGGTTGCATATTTTAAAGAACCCATGATGGCATTGTACATCCAACGTACGCCATCCTCATCGTTTGTTGGGGCCTCTAATGTATGTCCATAGGCTCCATGATACATTGCGTACATTGGGGTAAAGATTGGTGGATAATCATCCCAGCCAGCTGCATCGTCACGCTGAGGGATATAGGTACCTTCCATTGATTGATAAATGCTGCCATCAAATGAAGCTTTATCCGCCATAATTTCAGCTTCCATTGCTTTGGCTTGACCCAGCGCCCAATCCTTGTACAAGTCATACTCATAATTCGGGTTGTGTGGCGGGGTACAAGGCTCGATCAACCCTTGTAGATTAGTACCGTAATTTTTAACATAACCGTGTGTATCAAGAAACACCATCGGATTCCACTCTGTTAGTAGTTCTACCATTTGTTGGGTTTCTGGCTGTGACTGGGTGATAAAGTCCCGATTCAAGTCAATCCCCTCACCATTAAAGCGGGTCGCATCCACACGTCCATCTGGATTCTGAACGACATTAAAAATAAGAATATTATTTTCTAAGATTTCCTTTGTTTCTGCATCACTCTGTGTGGCGAAGCGCTCAATTAGCTGTATTACTGCATCGGTACCAACGAACTCTGTTCCATGAATGGAACCATTAATCATAATCGGCACTTTAAAATCGGGGTTATTCGCAATCCAATCCTGTGCCTTTTCCGGATTTTTGAACATTTGCTTTCTTAATGCCTGAATCTTTCCGAATTTACCTTGTGACTCCGGATCGGCAATGGTTACGACATAAAGAGGATAACCTTGCGAAGAAGTTCCAGTAACTTCTATTTTCACACGATTCGATTGCTTATTAATTTCCTCTAGCTTTGCACCAATCTCTGAGAATTTCATAAAATCATAGTTTTCACTATTAAATAAACTTCCTTCTTGCTCTTCATTTACATTTGCGTTTATCCATTTAACTGGTCCAGCTAATGCAGGTGTCATTGGTACGGAGACTAGTAAACTAGCTGCCAGTAGTCCAGTAATCACTTTTTTCTTTTTCAAAGTCATATCCTCCATTCGGTATTTTAATATAAATACATGTATAAATATTCACTAGTGTTATTTTAATTTAGTCAGTTTATCAAAACAATAGTGATATATTACTATTGTTTTAGCTTTTTAACTGAATTAATATGCAACCATCGAACTTAAGACCTATTTTTATTTAGCTTCCACTGCAGTGGTGATGTATTTAGATAATTTAAGGAGTCGCAAACATTGGTTAAAAAAACTTTTTCTAACTTTGACGTATTTGTGAAATGATGAACAAGGATGGGATTATGTGATAAACTTCACAAAGTTATTTTATGAAAAGATTTACAATCTAATCATAAAGAAGACAATATATACCCTTAACAAGGTAAAAAATAGATTAGTAGGGGGAATCGAAAATGGGTAAGAAAAAACTTGTGATGATTGGGAATGGTATGGCGGGTGTAAGAACGATTGAAGAAATTATTAAGCTTGCCCCTGAAGCTTTTGATATTACGATTTTTGGTCTAGAACCACATCCAAACTATAACAGGATTAAGCTTTCAACAGTCCTTCAAGGTGATACAACAGTTGAAGATATCATTATGAACAGCTGGGAGTGGTATCAAGAAAACCACATCGAGCTATTTACAGGTGAAACGATTGTCAAAATAGATACAGACAAGAAAATAGTCCTTTCCGATAAAGGCCGAGAAGTTGAGTATGACGAGCTTATTATTGCTACAGGCTCTAGTTCTTTCATCCTTCCAGTCCCTGGTGCGGATAAACAAGGAGTAACGGGATTTCGTGATATTCAAGATTGTGAAACGATGATCAATACTTCGAAGCAATTTAAAAGAGCAGCTGTTATTGGCGGGGGCCTTCTCGGTCTAGAGGCGGCACGTGGTTTGTTAAATCTCGGTATGGAAGTAGAAGTCATTCACTTAATGCCGCATTTAATGGAACGGCAGCTTGATCCAACATCATCGAAAATGTTAAAAGATGAGCTAGAAAAACAAGGCATGAACTTCATAATGGAAAAGCAGACGGCTGAAATTTTAGGGGAGGAAAGAGTGACTGGCCTGCGGTTTACAGATGGTTCGGAAATAGCGGTAGACCTAGTAGTGATGGCAGTTGGAATTAAGCCGAATGTCGATATCGCCAAGGACAGTGGAATTTACGTAAACCGTGGAATCGTAGTTGATGATTTTATGCATACAAGTGCGACAAATGTGTATGCAGTTGGGGAATGTGCTGAACATAGGGAAATGGTTTACGGGCTTGTCGCTCCACTTTATGAGCAAGGAAAAGTTCTAGCTTCCATCCTTTGTGGAGCTGAAACAAAACCATATGAAGGATCCATTGTCGGAACTGGATTGAAGGTATCAGGTGTGGATCTCTTTTCTGCTGGAGAAATTGAAGACGATGAAAATACCAAATCAATCAAAGTTCATAATGAATTTGACGGAGTATATAAAAAAATCATTATTCGTGACAACAGAGTTTCAGGTATTGTCCTTTACGGTGATACGAAGGATAGCTCTAGGTTATTTAAAATGCTCATCAAAAAAGAAGATGTGAGCGGGATGACAAGTGTTTCTATCTTAGAGTCAGGTTGCTGCGGCGGGGGAGTCGATTCCAATGATGTAGCGGCAATGGCTGACGATGATATTGTGTGTGGTTGCAATGGAGTCACAAAAGGGACGATTGTTGAAGCGATTCAGTCGAAGGAGCTAACAACTGTTGATGAAGTTGGAGGCTGCACCAATGCGGGGCGTTCTTGTGGTCGTTGTAAGTCACAAATTGCGGATATTCTTGCGTATACCCTTGGGGATAAGTTTGATGTAGCTGCGGAGAAAACAGCCTTATGTGGATGTACAACGCTAAGCCGTGATGAAGTGGTCGCAGAGATGAAGGAAAAAGGATTAACAAGTATCCGAGAAGTGATGAATGTCCTTGAGTGGAAGCAGGAGGAAGGCTGTTCTAAATGTCGTCCTGCATTGAACTATTACTTGGGGATGATTTTACAAGATCAATATGTCGACGATCGTGATTCCCGTCTTGTGAATGAAAAAATGCATGCGAACATCCAGAAAGATGGAACTTATTCTGTGATTCCAAGAATGTATGGTGGAGTAACATCTGCTGCGGACTTGAAAAAAATCGCTGAAGTTGCTGAAAAATACAACGTTCCACTTGTTAAGCTGACTGGTGGACAACGAATTGGTTTATATGGCGTGAAAAAAGAAGATCTACCTGTGATGTGGGAAGAACTTGGAATGCCATCGGGCTATGCCTATGGAAAAACACTACGCACAGTAAAAACTTGCGTTGGAGCGAAGTTCTGTCGGTTCGGCACTCAAGATTCTATGGGACTTGGGATTGAGCTTGAGAAAAAATTTGAAAGACTAGATACTCCTCATAAGGTGAAAGTGGGTGTGTCAGCTTGCCCGAGAAACTGTGCTGAAGCAGGAATAAAGGACTTTGGAGTCGTGGGGATTGATGGAGGCTGGGAAGTTTATGTAGCTGGTAACGGCGGAACGGACCTACGGGCTGGAGATCTTTTAGAAACTGTTAAAACAAAAGAAGAAGTGATTGAGTTAATTGGTGCCTTTATGCAATATTACCGTGAAACAGCTGATTACCTTGAACGTACTTCGAAGTGGGTTGAGCGCGTGGGCCTTGACCATGTGAAAGAAATTTTAGCAAATGAAAATACTAGACAGGCACTGAATGCACGTCTTGATAAAACGCTTCTAAAGTACAATGAGCCATGGAGCGAAGCGATTGAAAATAAAGAAATTCAGGAGAAGTATTATCAGAAACGCGAAGTACCAGTATTGGTCTAAGGTAGAGGAGGGAATGAGAGTGATGAAAATGTTTATTGCAGATTATCAATCGCTACCAGAAAGAACAGGACAAGTGTTTAAGATGGATGGTGAGGAGATTGTCCTTTTCCGGCTGTCCAGTGGAGAAGTTCGAGCGATTGAAAATCGAAGCCCTCATCCAAAGGGTGGAACACTTAGTGAGGGGTTAGTCAGTGGTGAGTATCTGTTTTGTCCAGTTTATGACTGGAAAATTTCCTTGCAAGATGGCAAGGTTCAAGCTCCAGATGAAGGAAAAGTGAAAATTTATCAGATAGAACGAGACAAGGACCATGTTTTTATCGTAAAGTAATGGATAATAGTTAGTCAGAGAGAACAAACTGTTCTCTCTTTTTTAGAACGGCTCTTTTCGTTTCAGCAATGCTATCGTGCAAAATGGCGATATAACTAGGAGAAAAGAGTTTGTAAACATATTAACGTACAATATTAGCTTATCTTACGTTAAAGTCGGCTTAAAGATTTTAACAATAAACTTCTCTAAAACAGCATTAAAACTTAGCTGAGGGAACGACTTCAGTTTTAATAAAAGCAAATTGGAAGGATGTCGGCACCATGAAGACGGGAAAAGTATTTTTAGTTGGAGCAGGGCCAGGTGATGTTGGACTTATTACAGTAAAAGGGATGGAAGCCATTCAGCAAGCAGATGTCATTTTATACGATCGGCTTGCGAATCCAAAGCTTCTTAAGTTTGCTCCGGCCAACTGTGAACTAATTTATTGTGGTAAGCTTCCCGATCGCCATGTTTTACGCCAGGAGGCAATAAATTCTTTGTTAGTTGAAAAAGGACTGCAAGGGAAAATAGTTGTTCGCCTAAAAGGTGGTGACCCTGGTGTTTTTGGAAGGGTAGGGGAAGAAGCTGCTGCTCTTGCAGAACATAACATTCCTTATGAAATGGTACCAGGCATTACTTCTGGAATTGCCGCACCACTTTATGCAGGTATTCCTGTTACTCATCGAGAATTTGGTGAGAGCTTTGCGATTGTTACGGCTCATGACAAGTCCAGGGAAGGCCAACCTAATTTAAACTGGGCGGGCTTAGCAACGAGTATTGACACAATTGCTTTTTATATGGGGATTTCTAACCTACCTTATATTGCTGAAAATCTGATTAAGCATGGAAAACCGTCAAACACCCCTGTCATCCTTATTCGCTGGGGGACCTTTGGGCGTCAACAAACACTTGAAGGCACGCTCTCGACAATTGCTGAAAAAGCGAAAGCGGAGAAGTTTGCTAATCCTGCAATCACTTTAGTTGGCGATATTGTCTCGGTCCGGGAAAAATTAAATTGGTTTGAAAAGAAGCCCTTATTTGGGCGACAAATTCTTCTCCCGAGAACAGGAACGGATGAAAGCCGCATGGCTAAAGAGTTATCCGACCATGGGGCTGATGTGATTGAATTTCCAAGATGGATAAGAACAGTCGCACCTATAAATCATGAACTATTAGATAAAATCTCCTCTTATGAGAAAATTTTGTTCACTTCACCAGAAAGTGTGAATGACTTTTTTGAAGTTCTTCTCAATCAAGGAATCGATGTTCGGAGCATGAAGGCAAACCTTTATGGATTATCGAGCAAATCGATACGTGCTATACAAGCAAAAGGATTGCTTGCCGAGCTTATGGATGAAATGGATGTAAAGGAAGAAGTGGTTAAATTCCTTGTTGTTGGAGACGAACATCAGGAAAGTACGTTTGGGAAGACTGATTTTTACCGGACCAGTTCCAAGGAAATTGACAAGAGCTTTCTCCCGATTCTAGCGAGAATGCTTGAGGAGTCGGACATTAATACCATTTTGCTACCATCATCAAGCGCCGTTCACGTATTGATGACTGAAGGAATCAACGATGAGCTCATCTCAAATGAGCTGCTAGAAAAGGCTGAAGTGGTTTGTCTTGGCGAGAAAACAGAAGCTGCCTTACGAAAATATGGCTATCAAGCGGACCTCTTACCAGATAGCCCAACGATTGAATCGGTACTCAAATGCTTAAAGAAATGATCCATTCTGTTGAGATTAAAGGACTGGTAAATAAGCATGTCGAAAGAGAAGCAAAGCCTTGCTTCTCTTTTGCTATTTCTGAGAATATGCTATACACTGTTCGAATGGAAAATAACTGGGTGGTGCCTGGCACCATCCAGTTATTTGGTGAAAGAAGGGACTATAGTGAAGAATCTATCAATCTATGCAATTCTTATTGGGATTATGTTTATATGGGGCATGAATGTGACGGCGATTAAAACGCTTGTGCAGTATTTTCCAACGATTACGATACAATCTGCACGGGTGTTTACGGCTGGACTTGTGGTTTTTGCGATCTTAGCAATGATGAAGAAAATTAGAAAACCGACAAAAAAGGAGTATGTGTATATCATCCTTGGCGGACTATTGAATGTAACAACTCATCATCTATTTCTTGGAGTTGGACTTTCAAAAACTTCAGGTGTCAACGGAGGGCTTATTCTTGGTATGGGTCCATTACTAACAGCCCTCATGGCGATTTTGTTTCTAGGAACGAGGCTGACTTTGGCTAGGACCATTGGTTTTATTTCTGGAGGAATCGGGATTACTTTAACTGTATTGGGTGGAGGGAATGGCCTGAGTGGAATTTCCCTTGGTGACCTTGCTATTTTTCTTTCCATTACGGCCCAAGCAGCCAGCTTTATTATCATTTCAAAAGCAGCAAAGACGATGGACCCACGGTTGCTAACGGGCTATATGCTTATCTTTGGTTCGGTTGTCTTATTTTTTATTGGACTAATAATTGAACCGGAAGGACTTGGTAGCTTAGCGAATGATTCTCTCTCATTGTGGCTTGTATTTTTAGGGTCAGCAGTCATTGCAACCGCATTTGGGCATATGCTTTATAATCATGCCGTCGGTGTAGTTGGACCTGCTGAAACATCTATTTTCCTTAATCTTAACACCTTCTTTTCTTTAATAGGAGCTTCTATTTTTCTAGGTGAAGAGATTACCAGTTTCCATCTATTAGGGTTAGTGTTCATCGTGATTGGAGTTTTATTCGGATCAGGAGCAATAGAGGAATTGTTATTGAAAAGAAAAGCAACTAGAAAAGTCGCTTGAATTTTCTAACAATATGATTGATAGATTTCAGCTTTTTCGTTAGGATTAAGATAGTGACCGAAATTGTGCAATAGGGGGGATACTAATGAAAATGAGTGATGTGAAGGCTATTGTAACAGGTGGTGCTTCTGGTCTAGGTGAGGCAACGGTAAGGAGTATCGTTAAAAATGGAGGAAAAGCCGCTATTTTTGACTTATCAGATGAACGTGGACGCGCTTTATCTGATGAACTAGCTGAGGGGATTTTATATCTTAAAACGGATGTAACCAATGAAACGGATGTAGTGAAGGCAGTTGAGAGGACAGTAGAAACATTTGGTGAAGTAAATACTGTAGTCAATTGTGCAGGAGTTGGCGCAGCAAGCAAAGTGATCGGAAAGAAAGGTGCCCATGATCTTGGTCTCTTCTCTAAAGTGATATCCATTAATCTCATCGGCACCTTTAATGTAATCCGATTAGCAGCTGAACAAATGGTCAAAAATGAGGCGAATGCCCATGGTGAAAGAGGAGTAATTATTAATACCGCTTCTGTTGCAGCCTATGAAGGACAAATTGGTCAAGCGGCATATAGTGCCTCAAAAGGTGGAATTGTTAGTATGACTCTACCGATAGCTCGGGAATTAGCTGTTCATGGGATTCGTGTAATGACGATTGCCCCGGGGCTATTTCACACACCTATGTTTGATACCTTACCAGAAGAAGCAAGAGACGCATTAGGTAAAATGATTCCATTTCCTCCGCGCTTAGGATTCCCTGAAGAGTATGCTCAGCTTGTAACAGGCATTGTTGAAAACCCTATGCTAAATGGAGAAACGATCCGCTTAGATGGCGGGATTCGAATGCAGCCTAAGTAGACTAGATGGGATTATGAGTTTAGAGGTAAAACTGCCTTGTTGTGGAGAGCATACTGTCGTTTTACAGAGGGTACTAAATGTTACCGAGTTTCACTTAAAGAGGACAGGACTGCCTAAAAGAAACAGTTAGCAGTAAAATATTCAGAAATTACTAAAAACAATTCAGAATTTCCGTTAAAATAGAGTAGTATTGTAAGTAGTTCTAAAACTAGTATTAAGATTGATTATTTTTAAATAAGCTTATCTTGTAAGCGATTTCAGTAGGGGGAGAGAAAATGAAACATCTTTATTTAGCGGATGACCATGAGATTTTTCGTAAGTCCTTGAGGAAATTTCTTGAGAAAGAAGCCTATCCATACTATGAGAAGTGGGAAGAGGAAAGGATGATTCCAAGGTCATTCTGGACGAAGATGGGCGAACAGGGCTTTCTATGTCCAGATCTTGACGAGGAGTACGGAGGAAGCAATGTCGACTGGGGCTATGCTGTTGTCATCAATGAAGAACTAGAACGTGTCGGTTCTGGGCTCGTTGGATTAGGTTTACATAATGACATCGTTGTTCCTTATATTAATTCCTACGGGACAAAAGAGCAAAAGCAACGGTGGTTGCCTCGTTTTACGACTGGTGAACTCATTACGGCCATTGCGATGACAGAACCAGGTACGGGTTCAGACCTTGCTAACATCAAAACAACTGCGATTCTTGATGGTGATCATTATATTGTAAATGGACAAAAGACCTTTATTACAAATGGAATTCAATCAGACCTTGTTATTGTTGCTTGTAAAACGAACCCGAATGCAGAGCCGAAACATAAAGGGGTCAGCTTGCTTGTAATTGAAAGAGACTCACCAGGATTTTCGCGTGGGAGAAAGTTAAACAAGGTGGGTCTTCACTGTCAGGATACAGCTGAATTAATCTTTGAAGATTGCCGCGTACCAAAGGAAAATCTCCTTGGTGAAGAAGGAAAGGGATTTTTATATTTAATGGAAAAGCTTCAGCAGGAACGGTTAGTTGTCGCCATTGCTGCCCAGGTCGCTGCAGAAGTGATGTATAACCAAACCTTGGATTATGTAAAAAGTCGTGAAGCCTTTGGCAAACCAATTGGAAAGTTCCAAAATACCCAGTTCAAGCTAGCGGAAATGGCAACAGATATAGAAATGGGCCGTGCGTTTCTTGATCAACTGATTGCTGAACATATTGAAGGCAAGGATGTTGTCACGAAGGTATCGATGGCGAAATGGAAACTAACTGAAAACGCGAGAAACATGGCTACCGATTGTATGCAGCTTCATGGTGGCTACGGCTATATGGAAGAATACGAGATTGCAAGAAGGTTCAGGGACATTCAAGTCGCTAGCATTTATGCAGGCACGAATGAAATTATGAAAACAATCATCGCTAAGAATATAGGGTTATAGACAAATAGTATGCAGACGGAGTTCTGCCTTAAAATGAGGGGGATGAAAGATGAGAGAAGTTGTGATTGTCGAAGCCGTTAGAACACCCGTTGGAAGAAGAAATGGAGTGCTAAAGGATATCCGCCCCGATGTACTCGCAGCAGAAGTGCTAAGGGAACTTGTCCAGCGTACTGGGATTGAGGCTGCACTTGTAGAGGATGTAATTTTAGGCTGCGTTTCTCAAGCAGGGGAGCAAGCGGGAGATATCGCTAGAGTGGCCGCTTTAACCGCGGGCTTTCCCATTGAAGTTCCGGGAACAACCGTTGACCGTCAATGCGGCTCGAGTCAGCAGGCAGTTCACTTTGCGGCACAAGCAATCCTAGCAGGGGACATGGATATTGTCATTGCTGGTGGGGTGGAAAGTATGTCAAGAGTGCCGATGGGATCCAACTACGGAGATGCTAAACCATTTAGCCCGGAGCTTCGCGAGAAATATGAAATGATTCACCAAGGGTTATCAGCGGAACGAATTGCTGAAGCATATGGATTTACCCGGGAGGAATTGGATGAATTTTCAACGGAAAGTCATCGCCGGGCACTAAATGCTCAGGCTGAAGGCTATTTTCAAAGAGAAATCATGCCTTTAGAAGTAACACTAGAGACTGGTGAAAAAGTAGTTGTGAGGGATGATTCAGGTCCAAGGGAAGGAACATCCGTAGAAGTGCTTGCTGGGCTAAAGACCGTATTCAAAGAAGATGGGGTCATCCATGCGGGAAATTCTAGTCAAATTAGTGATGGAGCCGCTGCCCTTCTTTTAATGTCAAGGGAAAAAGCAGAGGAGCTTGGCTTAAAGCCTCGATTCCGTGTGCTTACTAGAATCGTCGTAGGCTCTGACCCAACGATGATGCTTACAGGTCCAATTCCAGCTACGAAAAAGGTCCTCCAAAAAGCGGGTCTCACAATCGATGACATTGATGTATTTGAAGTAAATGAAGCGTTTGCTTCTGTGCCAATGGCTTGGTTAAAGGAATTAGGCGCTGACCCAGAAAAGCTGAATCCAAACGGTGGCGCAATTGCGCTCGGCCATCCTCTTGGGGCAAGTGGAGCTCGGTTAATGGTGTCATTGGTGCACGAGCTTGAAAGAGCGGGCGGACGCTACGGTTTACAGACCATGTGTGAAGGTCATGGAATGGCGAACGCTACGATTATTGAACGGATTAGGTAAGGACACCAGTCTATAATTCTTCTTTAAAGAATATATATGGACGCTGTTAATTGGATGAGAGGGGATTTTAACCATAACCTTGATGACCGTCTCCACCTCTCATCCCGATAAAACACCCAATCTATTAAATCAGGAGGAAGATAGATGACGACAACAATTGGTAAAATTTTTGATTTAACTGTACAAAAGTATCCGCAAAAAGAAGCTATCTATGATGCACGAAAAAACCTTCGTATGACCTACAGTGAATGGAACGAGGAAGTGAACAAGCTAGCCAACGCGCTCCTAAATGAAGGAGTGAAAAAAGGTGATCTTGTTTCTACTTACCTTTTTAATACGGAAGAATTAGCAACTACTTTCTTTGCCTGTGCAAAAATTGGCGCTGTTTTTAACCCAATTAATTTCCGTCTAATGGCAGAAGAAGTGGCCTATATACTTACGGATGCTAAGCCTAAGGTCGTTATTTTTGAAAAAGCACTTGAGTCGGCCATCACCACAATAGAAGCGCGCTTTCCGGAAACCGCTTTTTGGTTCATAGATGAAGGTACACCTGATTATGCTGCGAACTATCATGAAAAAACTCAAGCAGCCCCAAACACATCCATTCGTGCAGATGTAAAGGAAACAGATGTTTACGCCATTATGTATACGAGTGGAACGACTGGTAGACCGAAAGGCGTGATGCATCTCCATCGCGATATGGCAGAACAAAGTTTGATTGTGATCAACGCTACTAAGTTAAATCCTCACGATGTTGGTCTTGTAACCGCCCCGATGTTTCATTGTGCTGAACTACACTGCGCCTACTTACCTCGTGTACATGTAGGGGCAAAAAATGTCATCCTTCACCAATTTCAACCGCAGAGAGTACTAGAGTTAGTTGAATCAGAGAAAATTACGAAATTATTTGCTGCTCCAACGATGTGGAATATGCTTCTTCAAGAAGAGTTAGAAAACTATAAGATTGATAGTCTCCAGCTTGGTCTATACGGGGCAGCTCCTATGGCACCAGCTCTTGTTCGTGCCTGCCAGGAAAAACTAGGTATCGGGCTCGTCCAAGCATACGGAATGACTGAAATGGGTCCGGCGATTGCATTTTTATCAGAAGAGGATCAGTTGGTTAAAGCAGGGGCAGCTGGTCAGGCTTGCTTAAATCATGAAATTCGCGTGGTGAGGCCGCGTGAAGATGGCCCTTCAGATCCTGACGAAATCATGCCAGCAGGAGAAAATGGTGAAATTATTGTCCAAGGTCCTTGTATGATGACAGGATATTATAACCGTGAAGAAGCAACGGAGACTGCCTTGTATAAAGGTTGGTATCACTCAGGTGATATTGGTTATCTTGACGAAGATGGCTACCTTTGGGTAAAGGACCGCGTCGACGATATGATTATCTCTGGTGGAGAGAATATCTATCCTCGTGAGGTAGAAGATGTTCTTTATGAACATAAAGGGGTTCTCGATGTCGCAATTATTGGTCAGCCTGATGAACGCTGGGGAGAAATGGTCACTGCGTTTGTCGTCAAAAAGGATCCTGCAGTTACCGAAGCTGAACTCGAAGCAATCTGTAAAAACAGCGATAAATTAGCAAACTATAAACGACCACGAAAATATATATTTGTAGATTCACTTCCAAGAAACGCTAGTGGTAAAATTCAAAAATTCGTTCTGCGTAAACAGCTAGAGGATGTGTTCTCTGAAGGGCAACCTCGTTAAATAAATCTAAGATGATAGTAAAACATGAAAAAATAAAGAGATAGTTTTTCAATTGTCTAGCATATGATTGTGAGGGAAAGCGATGTTAGAAGGAATCAGAATCATCGATTTTACAAACTATCTACCAGGTCCGTATGCGACCTTAAGACTCGGGGATTTGGGAGCGGAAATCATTAAGATTGAACCACCCGAGGGTGATCCTGCGCGAAGTACAGGGACCTCTAAGGAAGAAGAGGGTCCTGTGTTCCGCGCCCATAACCGGGGGAAAAAGAGCGTCATCCTTAATTTAAAATCAAAAGGGGGCCGAGATGCTGCTTTAAAGCTGATTGAAGAAGCTGATGCCGTCATTGAAAGCTTTCGTCCCCATGTAATGGAGAGGTTTGGTCTTGGGTTTGATGAGGTGAGTGAAGTGAATCCAGGAATTGTCTATGTGTCGATAACAGGGTTTGGCAAGGACGGAACGATGGCGGAGTTAGGTAGTCATGACCTCAATTACATGGCTCTTAGTGGCGTCCTTGCTCAGCTTAAGGACGAGGAAGGAAGACCTGTGCATCCGTCGACAACATTTGCTGATTTTATAGGTGGAATGGCAGCGGCTGAACGGATCCTAGCCGGTCTCGTTTCTCGAATGAAAACGGGAAAGGGTAGTTACCATTGTCTCTCGCTTACAGATACGATGGCTTCGCTGATGACCAATCATGTTTTGATTGAAAACAAGACAGGGTACTCTCAAGGAGTGGAGGTCCTTAATGGCACAATTGTTTCTTATGGGCTTTATGAAACAAAGGATGAGCGGTACGTAAGCATAGGGGCCCTTGAACCAAAGTTTTGGAATCACTTTTGTCAGGCAGCTGGTCGTGAGGATTGGATTCCAGCCCATTTCTCAAGAGCACAAGCGGAAAATCCAGTGTACCGAGAGATTCAAGAGTTTTTCAAAAGTAAAACATTAGCCGAATGGACCAAGTTTGGTCAGGAGGTAGATTGTTGTCTGGCACCTGTATTAGAAACAGGAGAAATGGCTAATCACCCATATTTCCGAGACCGAGGAGTTGTTTACGATTCTCCCGTAGGCGATCGACAGGTGAAAATGCATAGTGATTTGGCAGGAAATCAAACTGCCGTACCGCCAGTAAAAGGAGAGCATAACCAATGCGTTTTAAACAAAATGGATAGTTTTTAACAAAAAGCTCTGTTAAAGGCAATTGTTTATTTTAATAAAAGTTGATCGTATGTAAATCAACATACTAGTTTAAGAGAGCTAATTTAGAATTGAGAGGGGTATTGATACCAATGATGAATGTTCCATTAACGGTAGGATCATTGTTAGAGAGAGCTGAGAAATTTTTCCCCAAAAAAATGGTCGTTTCAAGGACACTTTCTGGTGTTCATCGCTTCACTTATAAGGAAATAGGTGAACGGACACGTAGATTAGCGAGTGCATTAGAGAAATTAGGTGTGGAGCAAGGGGATAAAGTTGGTACATTTGCTTGGAACCATCACCGTCATCTTGAAGCCTATTTTGCCGCTCCAGGGATGGGAGCTGTATTGCACACAATCAACATTCGCTTATCGCCAGAACATATCTCCTATATTATCAATAATGCTGAGGATAAAGTGCTGTTCATTGATGAGGACTTACTCCCGTTAGTGGAAAGGGTAAATGAAAAATTCAAATCGGTTAAAGCTTATATTATTATGACGGATAAGGATGAACTTCCGGAGACGACTCTTTCGCCAGTGTACTCTTATGAGGAGTTAGTAAGAGAAGGAGATCCTAAGTTTGAGTTTGTTAAGGACATTGATGAAAATGCACCAGCGGGATTGTGCTATACCTCTGCAACAACTGGGAACCCAAAAGGTGTTGTCTATTCTCATCGGGGAATTGTTCTTCACTGCTATGCAATGGGATTAGCAGACACAACCGCTCTTTCTGAGAGTGATATTTGTATGGCTGTCGTACCGATGTTCCATGTAAATGCATGGGGACTGCCGTTTGCGGCAGCTTGGTTTGGATCTACTCAGGTTTTACCAGGACCGCAATTTACTCCAAAATTACTAGCGGAACTGATTGATCAGGAAAAAGTTACCCTTACGGCGGGTGTACCGACGATTTGGCTTGGAGTATTAAATGAACTTGAAACTGGAAATTACGATACATCTTCACTAAGAGCAGTCGTTTGTGGTGGGTCAGCAGCGCCACGTGGGATGATTAAAACCTTTGAAACGAAATATGGGATTCCATTCCTTCATGCTTATGGAATGACAGAGACTGCACCGCTTGTAACGGTTTCAAGATTAAAGAGCTATCAGGAAAATCTTGATATTGAGGAGAAACTTGATATTCGCTCCAAACAAGGGTTACTTGTCCCTGGTTTGGAAATGAAGATTGTTAGTGCTACTGGTGAGGTTGAATGGAATGGTCAAGACATGGGGGAACTCCTAATTCGAGGGCCATGGATAGCTGATGAGTACTACCGGGATGAGCGAACAAAGGATGCTTTCCGAGACGGCTGGCTCTATACAGGTGATGTCGCAACCGTTGATGAGGAAGGAGTCATCAAACTTGTAGACAGAACAAAAGATTTAATTAAGAGTGGTGGCGAATGGATCTCATCTGTCGATCTTGAAAACGCACTGATGGCCCATGAAGCCGTTTTTGAGGCGAGTGTCATTTCTGTACCTCACCCACAATGGCAGGAGAGACCACTTGCTTGTGTCGTATTGAAAGCGCCTTATAAGGATAAGGTGGAAAAACAAGAGATACTCGACTTTATTGCACCGCAATTCGCCAAGTGGTGGTTGCCGGATGACATTATATTTATGGATGAAATTCCAAAAACATCCGTCGGAAAGTTTTTAAAACGGGCTCTTCGCGACCAGTTGAAGGACCATCTTGTTAAAAACATATAGGTAGAAGACTAGTTTTGCTTTCTAATTTAAAATTAATCTGGGGTGAAAATAATGATTTTAGAACAATTACAAGAAGCTAGGTCTACAGTGTTAAACAGTATTAACGGTCTTTCGGATGAGGAGTTAAATAAAGTTTCTGCTCCTGATAGCTGGAGTATAGCTCAAGTATTACTTCATTTACAGCAAATTGAATCTTATTTTCTATCCCTTATGGACGCAGCCCTTCAGGGTCCAAGCGAACAAGTAAAGGAAAAGAATTTATCGTATATAACAGACCGATCAAAAAAAGTAAAAGCTCCAGTGGAGCCATCTTCTGAGTTTAAAACAGGAGAGGAGTTGCTTTCGAGGCTTAACCACTCACGTGAAAAGCTAATTGCACTTTTAAATAAAACGAACCTTGACCTTCTTCCTGAGAAAGCACTTTCCCACCCAGTGTTTGGTAAGCTAAGTGTGCAGCAAACACTCGAATTCATCGCTTCACATGAAATACGCCATGTTAAACAAATTCAAGAGATAAAACAAACGTTAGTTGTCGGGTAAATGAAGAAGAAGCAATGTTGTGGATGTATATAAAATTAAAAACAATCCGCCTGTTAACTAGGTGGATTGTTTTTAGTTTTATTATTTATCGTTCATAAAATGATAAAATTTTCTAAAGAATGATAGTATAATAAAATCCAAAGCTTTCTTTCGCTTAACGAAATAATTAGGCTAAATACATGTTCAATGCTGGAGGCTCCCAAAATGAAGGTGTTATCTTTATTAAAACCCTATCGCATCCCAATGGCGATTGCGATTTCATTAATGCTGGTTGAGCTTGCCGTTGAGCTCTGGCAACCTTTGTTAATGGCACAAATTATCGATGAAGGAATCGTAAAGAACGATCTACATACCGTAAAAAAATATGGTGTGATTATGTTAGGTATTTCGCTCGTTGCCCTAATAGCGGGCGTTGTTAACTCCTTTTTTGCTGCTTATGCTAGTCAGAACTTTGGTTTCGATATTCGGAAAAATCTATATGAAAAAGTCCAGTCCTTCTCATTTGCTAATTTTAATAAGTATCCAACCTCATCATTGATTACAAGAATGACGAACGATGTAAATCAATTGCAAATGACTTTGTTTATGAGTTTAAGGATTGCTTTAAGGGCTCCACTCCTCGTCATTGGTGGTATCATTTTGGCGATGACTGTAAATGTAAAACTTGCGCTCGCCTTTATCTTAATTATTCCACCCTTGTTTGTTTTTCTTGTTTGGATTATGAAGAAATCAACAAGACTATTTAAAATCGTTCAGGAGCGACTAGACCAAGTCAATGGAGTCATGCGAGAGAATCTTGTGGGGATAAGACTTATTCGCGCTTTTTCAAGAGGAGCTCATGAAGCAAAGCGTTTTTTTGGTTCAAATCAAGAACTAATGAACCGTACTGCCTATGCCCTTAGGGTGACGGAGGTTGTTATCCCAGTTTTGCTCCTCTTCATGAATATGACTGTACTTGCTGTTCTTTGGTTTGGAAACATCGAGATTCAAAATGGAACTGTCACTGTAGGGCAAGTGGTGGCAGTTGTTAATTATTCAGCAAGGATTACGACCGCTTTTTCCATGTTTTCGTGGATCATTATGGTTTATTCCAGAGCAATGGCTTCAACGAGCAGAGTCGAGGAAATCCTTATTACCGAGGCCGACTTAAAAGATGGGAATACGAAACTCAAAGGTGAGGATAGCGCTGGTGGAAGAATTGAGTTTAAAGATGTTTCCTTTCGCTATCCTGATACCCAAACGGATGTGTTAAGAGATCTTAGTTTTCATGCGAATCCTGGCGAGACGGTCGCTTTACTTGGGGCGACAGGCTCTGGGAAATCATCACTTTTTCAGTTAATTCCTCGGCTCTATGACCCTACGCGGGGTAAAGTTGAGTTAGATGGAGTGGACATTCGTACACTAGAGTTCGACCATTTACGAAAACAAATCGGGTATGTCCCTCAAGAAGCAGTGCTTTTTACAGGGACTGTCAAAGAGAATCTTGCATGGGGAAAAGAAGATGCTACTATTCAAGAAATGATCAACGCGACTACCGATGCACAAATTCACGAAACAATCGAAGCTCTCCCTAATAATTATGAGGCGATGCTTGGCCAAAAGGGAGTGAATTTATCAGGAGGTCAGAAGCAACGGTTATCCATTGCGAGAGCACTGATTAAGAAGCCAAGAATTTTATTACTCGATGATAGTACCAGTGCCCTTGATTTAAAAACAGAAGCAACGTTATTGGCGGCTCTAAAACAGTATAAATGTACGACTTTAATTATTACCCAAAAGATTAGTACTGCTAAAGAAGCAGATAAGATCCTTCTCCTTGAGGACGGGGAAATCATTGCTACAGGAAGTCACGACCAATTGATGGAACAGTCAAGGCTTTATCAAAAGATTCACCAATCACAGTTAGGATTGGCAGAATCAAGCTAGCTGGGCTATGAACAGGAGAAGTTGAGAGGTGAAACGGGTGAAAAAAAATCCAGAGGATTCAACTAAGAATACTCGCGGCGGCTTTATGAAGACGGTAAAAAGAATATGGATGTACATCTCTGCGCATAAGGGACTTTTGTCCGGTGTTCTGCTAATGGTTGTGGCTAGCTCTTTCTTAGGTCTACTTGGTCCTTTTATCATTGGGAGGACAATTGATACTCATCTTTCAGTCCAAAATGCAAGCGGGTTAGGGGTCGTTTTAGCCGGCTTGGCACTTGTATATCTGTTTCATTCGCTCTCACTATGGCTGCAAAGCTATTGGATGGTTGGAATTGCTCAAGAAAGTGTGTTTAGAATGAGGACCCAGCTTTTCTCGAAGCTACATAAACTTCCTATTCGTTTTTTTGATAAGCGTCAATCCGGTGAGTTGATGAGCAGGGTTACGAATGATATTGAAAATGTTAGTTCAACCTTAAACAGTTCAGTAATTCAGATCTTCTCTAGTATCCTTACTCTGATTGGGACACTTTCCGTCATGCTGTGGCTTAGTCCACTTTTAACGCTTGTGACAATGACGATTGTACCGATTATGTTTCTTGGCATGAAGTGGATTACAAACCGAACTGGAAAATTATATAAAGAGCAGCAAAAACATCTTGGCGATTTGAATGGTTTTATTGAAGAAAGTATCTCTGGTCAAAAAATCATTAAATCCTTTTCCCAAGAGCAGAAAGTTATTTCGGAGTTTCTAGTAAAGAGTCAGAATTTGAAACAGGCAGGTTATTGGGCTCAGGTGTATGCGGGATTTATACCGAAGTTAATGAACGTCTTGAATAATCTCAGCTTTACGCTTGTCGCCGCTACTGGTGGGATTTTCGCCTTAAACGGCATGGTTTCAATTGGAACGATTGTCATTTTCACGGAATATGCACGTCAGTTCACGAGACCTCTTAATGATTTATCAAACCAATTCAATACTTTGCTATCTGCTGTTGCAGGGGCTGAACGTGTATTTGATATTCTGGATGAACACGAGGAAGCCGCTAATGAAAAACAGGCAACGGCCATCACTCAGCTAAGGGGAAAGGTGGAGTTCAAAGATGTATCTTTTGCTTATGAACAGGGTGGAGATACGGTAAGTCATCTAAACTTTCGTGCCTCTCCGGGTGAAAGTATTGCCCTTGTTGGACCAACAGGAGCCGGCAAGTCCACGATAATTAATCTGATTACCAGATTTTACGAACCAGTTAATGGATCGATTATGTTTGATGATCAGAATAGTAAGCTGATCACTAGAGATAGCTTAAGAAACCACATGGCTTTCGTACTCCAAGACTCGTTCTTGTTTCAAGGAACGATTAGGGAGAATATCCGATATGGTCGTCTAAATGCTAGCGACGAAGAGGTTGAGCAAGCTGCAATTGATGCAAATGCCTATTCTTTTATAAAAAGAATGCCCAATGGCTTCGATACAGAGTTGAGTCAGGACGGAGCAGGAATTTCACAGGGACAAAAGCAACTGTTATCAATTGCACGCGCCATTCTTGCCGATCCTTCCATTTTGATCCTAGACGAAGCGACAAGTAGTATTGATACGATTACGGAAATAAAAATTCAAGAAGCGCTCAAGCGGTTGATGAAGGGGAGGACCTCATTTATCATTGCGCACCGACTGAACACGATTCAGCAGGCGGACCAAATCCTTGTGATTGAAAGTGGTCAAATTATTGAGAACGGCTCACACGATAATTTGCTAAAAAAGCGCGGCTTCTATCATGATCTTTTTCAAAACCAAATCAAGAAAGTACGGGCAAAAGCCATCCCTTGATTTATAATAAAAATGGCTCTGTTAAAGGAATTGTTGATTTTGCTACAGGTTGATTGGAGCGGAAGGCACTCGACTCCTCGAAAATGAACTACACATTTTCTCGTGCGTGGGCCTATTCAAGGAAGTTTTTCAGTGTCCTGCGGGAGTACGGGGCAGGGGAGACCTAGGTTGAAATGGTCCAAGTAAGGGGCCATTTAACCCCACAGGCGCTGGAGGCGCCGAGGAGGCTCCCCGGCACGCCCTAAGGTGCGCGAGTGCCTGGAGCGGAAATCAACACCCGCGTTTATTACAGCTAATAAGATAGTAAAAAATAATTGACACAAATATGGATATATTATAAAATCAGTGCTAATTGAATTATCAAAAAATACGAAAATATTTATATAAAACACTCTTATCGAGAGCGGCGGAGGGACATGGCCCGATGAAGCCCGGCAACCTTCAAGGAATAAATCCTTGAAAAGGTGCTAATTCCTGCAGGCAGATTTCTGCCTGAAAGATGAGGGGAGGAGCGGGGTCCTCTTCTTATGAAGAGGGCCCCGTTTCATTTGGTCGCCCTCTTCCTCACAAATAACGAAGGATGTGGAAGGAATGTCTTCAATAAAAGTTGCTATATTAGGATTCGGAACCGTTGGTGAAGGAGTATATAAAACGATCAACACCCATAAGGCAAAACTAGAAGCTGTGTTAGGAAGAAAAGTAGAAGTCGCAGCCATTTTAATCAAAAACAAGTATAAAAATCGCGGTATAGATAAAGAGACGCTTGTAACAGATGACTTCAATGAAATCCTCAAATTAAAGAAGATTGATGTAGTTGTCGAGGCAATCGTTGGTCAAGAGCCAGCTTTTACATACATACAAAGAGCCATCCAAAAAGGCTGTCATATTATCACGGCTAACAAAGAAATGTACGCGATTCACGGACGCTTTCTTCAGAAGCTTGCTGCTGAAAACAATGTTTCGATTGGCTTTGAAGCTACTGTCGCAGGTGGAGTACCAATCATTCAAACCCTACAACAATTGCTTAACATTAATCACATTGTAAAAATCGAGGGCATCCTAAATGGTACCTCCAATTATATTTTAAGCGAGATGAGAGCTAGAAACCTTTCTTTTAATGAGGCATTGAAATCGGCCCAGGAAAAGGGATACGCGGAAGCAAATCCGACCAATGATATCGAAGGCTATGATGCTTTTTATAAATTGATGATCTTAAGTGAGATCGCCTTTGGAGGGAAACCTAAATGGGAGAATGTACCCCGAGAAGGAATTACAGCTATTACAGCTGAACAAATTCAAGAGGTCGAAAAGATTGGTTTAAGGTTTAAACTGATCGCCTCTATTCAATTAGTAGAGGGAGAAATCATTGGCTCGGTTCGGCCAACTCTCGTTTCAGAGCAACACCCTCTATATAATATTGAAGGAGTGGAGAACTCTGTCTCAATTGAAGGGGATATTGTTGGTCGAATTACATTGCAGGGACCGGGAGCTGGGATGTTACCAACGGCAAGTGCCATGGTGGAAGATTTAATCCACGTGCTTGTTGGGGGAAAGAAAACAAATGACCTTTATCAAAAATCATTTGTGGGTACTGAAGAGGATAAAAAGATAAAACAATGCTGGCTCATGATTCAACCTGGGGAAGCTGAGTTGAAGGGTGTAAGCACTTTTATGGGCAGTGAGAGAGATCATCATGTTCTTCTGGAGGCAGATGAACTAACAATTTCGACTCTACGTAAAGAAAACCATTGGGCTAGTTTCTTTGAGGTGCTAGGTGAGTTGAATTATAAAGATTCAGTACGGCTTACTTCATAAAGCTGCTAAGGGGACATAAACCCCTTAGCAGCTTTTTTTATGGACTGCGGTAGGGTAGACCTTCAGGAGCAGCTAATGAAGATGGTTACAGGGTGCTTTCCACAGAGATTTAATGAAGATGATTAAAGGCTGGTTTCCTCCACGGATTCATCTTCATCAAGCACTGAGGAGGAACCCTGGAATCTCCGCTGTTCGCTTAAAATAAAATCATCATGCTTATTCAACAAAGCTTTTGATAGACAGAAGTAACAACTAATTACCTAGGTAACTAATTTATGGTATAGTTAACTTTATTGCATTACCTACTAATACACAGTATAAAGGCGGTTCTATGTTAAATAACAGTCATTCTTTATTTCATGCTGTACACCAGCTTTCTAGACAATTAACAAAGCAATTGAATGAGGCTCTAGAACCATTTGGCTTATATAATGCGCAGTGGGCAGTTCTGTATGTGCTGAAAGCAAATGGGGCCTTAACTCAAAAGGAGCTTTGTGAATACCTAGCTGTCGAGGCTCCACCAATGACACGAACGATTCAACGGCTTATGAAACAAGGTTATATCGATCAGCGCACGGGTCTCGACAAACGGAAAAAGTTTATCCATCTAACAAGCAAAGCAGAGTCTGAATTTCCAAAATGGGAAAAAGCTGTTTTGGAGGCGAATCAGGTTCTAATCACTTCACTACCAAAGGGCTCTCAAGATGCAATTTATTCAATATTGTCTGAGTGGCTCATAGGAATCAAACAACAGGTAAAAACAGTAGAGGAAGAAGCGATCTTTAATGATTGAGAATCAACCTAGGTTATGGACTAAAAATTTTATAAGTGTTTCTGTTAGTAATTTCTTTCTGTTTATGACGTTTTACTTTTTATTAGTGACCATGCCTGTGTATGTACTTAATGAGCTTAAAGGAAAAGAATCGGAAGCTGGTCTGGCTACGACTGTCTTTTTATTATCTGCGATTATTATTCGGCCAATCGCTGGTCGATGGATTGAGAAATTCGGGGCACGGAGCATCCTTCTTAGCGCACTGGTTTTATTTTCATTAGTAACCTTATTGTACTTATACGCTGATTCGATTCTAGTATTAATGGTGATTCGTTTTATCCACGGTATTGGATTTGGAATGGCTACTACAGCAACTGGTTCAATTGTTGCAGCGATTATCCCTGATTCACGCAGGGGAGAAGGGATGGGCTATTTTGTTCTTTCTTCAAATCTTGCGATGGTAGTCGGGCCATTTTTAGGATTGACCATCATGCAACAATTGGGAGTCTCTACGATGTTGTTCATAGGGGTCATTTCTGCAACGATTGGTTTAGTAGCGGGCTTATTTATTACTCTTCCGAAAAGAGATATGGCTACTGTTAAAAATAATCGTATCAAGGGGTCCTTCCGTTTCAAGGAGCTTTTTGAAATAAGTGCCATCCCAATTGCCGTTACGGGTGCCTTCTTTGCAATCGTTTATTCCTCCATACTTTCATTCGTGTCAGTATATGCGGTTGAAATAGGTGCGGGCAATGTTGCTAGTTATTTCTTTGTCGTCTACGCTGTGGTTTTGTTAATTTCAAGACCATTCACAGGGAAGTGGTTTGACTTATATGGTGCGAATTCAATTGCTTATCCAGCAATCATTCTATTCGCGATTGGTATGGTTATATTGGGAATAGCTGACTCTCCTACGTTATTCTTGGTTGCTGCAGCGTTTGCAGGTCTTGGTTGGGGTACACTTTTTCCTAGCTTCCAAACCATTGCGATTACAGTAGCTCATCCGAAGAGGCGGCCTGTGGCGACGGCAACTTTCTTGTCTATCTACGATATTGGAATCGGTCTAGGCTCTTTTCTTGTTGGTCTTGCGGCAGCAAACCTTAGTATAGGCACTTTATATTTATTTAGCTCTGTGTATATTCTTATTGGATTGGTGATCTATCATTTATTACAGGGCCGTTATTTAAAAAAAGATAAAAATCATAAAGAACAATATCTTGACATTTAAACTTATCTTTACTATAATGAAATTTCAGCTTCACGAAAGGGACATTCAAGATATGTCAATAAACTTATGGCGTTCTGCTTTTAAATATATTTTGAAAACTTATTCACACTGGATCGGCTTCGGAGCCGTAAGGATGTAAGAGAGGTAGGGCTTACGTCGTTTAGGTTAAAAATCATCAAGTGGAATAAAATGTACCGCGGCAGTTTATAAACGAAACATATACATCTTGTGAAGTTGCAAGTTACTATACGAAGAAAGCGAACTAGCTACCTGGTTCGCTTTTTTAATTGAGTTTTTTTCTTCTGTGGATAATATAATTATCCACATCCGAAAGTAGTTAATAAATAAGTGTTCCACAGGTTTATCCACATTATCCACAAAGTAGACAATATTTTATCCACAGAATATATCCACAACACCTTGAGTTACTATATAAGGACTCGGTCTGACTTATGCACAATATCCATAAAAATGTGGATAACCGTTGTGGATAATGGTTTCTAAAAAACTTTTTATGAACACTTTGTGAAAAACATTGCCATTATAGTGGTTTTAACGTATATTTAGGTTAAGAAAGTTAGTGAAGTATTTCACAAATTTTCTTCTCTCCTTAAAAAAATAAACAAACCCTACCCCTTACCAAAAGCAGGATCAAATGATGATCCTGCTTTTAGGTTTGTATTGGTTGTATAGATCTACTCATTAGATGGAAGGTCCCCATTAGACCTAACCTTTATGGGGGGGGAATATGCCTTAAATGCTTAAGCCATATTAGCAGGCATAAAATTTATCCTGTATCTAGTACCTTCCAAACTAATGCTTTTGTTTTTTTCCTTTTGCACGTGCGTCTGCGGCTTTAGAGCGAGCCATCGCTTCTAGGTCTTCATGATCAGCTAATTCGCGGTTAAACTCAACATCAAGTCCATCTGATTTCATGTTTTTTGGTACCTGTGGTAGCTTAGCTGTATTCTTATCTCTACTTCTTTGCCCACGTGAACGTCCCATTATCATAACCCCTTTCGATTTAAAAGCATTTGTAAAAACAAAAAGTACGGAAAACAGAAGTTTACCGTACTTTTATGATTTGCTTTTATCTTCGAGCTATAAGTGGAAATTAAAGTTTTGCTTGCTGGATTCTCTGGGTGTGTAAAACCCTGATCACAGACAAGAAAAATGTTATTGGTCTCTTTTCTTGTTTGCAAATCCTCCTGCTCTGTCAGCAGCTCTGAATTCATGACTATAAGTAACCTCTTGCATACTAGACAGTGTATGTCTGCGTTTTTCTTTCCTCTTCTTGTCAGCCATCCTTATCACCCTTCCTGTCGTTTTCGTTTAACAGTATTTCCATTACAGGAAGGATTAAACAATTTTCATTTATTAAATATTTCTTCAAGTGCAGCATCTAGGTGCGGATATTGAAAAGAAAACCCATGATTAAGCAGTTTGCTTGGTAAGACTTTTTGACCTTCTAAGACAAGTAAACTCATTTCCCCAAGTAGGAGACGGAGAGCAAAGCTAGGAACAGGGAGCCAATGGGGACGGTGGATCACGTGAGAAAGAGTCTTGCCGAAATCCTTCATTTTTATTGGTTCCGGTGCTGTGAAGTTGACTGGACCTGTCAGTTCGCTATTTTCTATTGCGAATAAAATCCCTCTAACAACGTCATTGATATGGATCCATGAAAGCCACTGCTGCCCATTTCCAATCGTTCCACCGATAAAAAAGCGATAAGGCAAGGCCACTCGAGGCAAGGCACCTTCTTTTGCATCAAGTATCACCCCAAAACGGCAAAGGACGGTTCTTAAACCCAGATCCTCTATTTGTTTAACAGCTGACTCCCATTTCACAACTGTATCAGCTAAAAAGTCTGTTCCGGGCTTTGTTGATTCTTCCGTGTAGATCTGGTTCTCAGATGTACCATAAAAACCTATAGCACTTGCGTTGATGAATACTTTTGGTTTTATATTTAGGTTTTGAATGATTTTCGCTAATTCATCAACGGTGTTAAGGCGACTATTAACAATCAATTCTTTCCCTTTGTCTGTCCAGCGGCTATTAATGGTTGAACCAGCAAGATTTACAAGGGCATCAAGGTCTTCTAATTCTTTTTCAGGCTGATTTCCCTTATTCAGCCATGGAACGTACCGTGTGTTATCACTAATTGAACCTCTGGAATCTGATCTAGTAAGGACCAACACGGTATGCCCTTTTTTAGAAAGGGAATTGGAAAGAGCTTTTCCGACTAGACCGGTTCCACCTGCAATCGCAATCTTCAATTTCGTCACCTCTCTTTAAAATAGTTCTTCCTCTTAGTTTACTCGCATTCATCAGCAAATCCTATCATCATGTGGTAAATTAATATGGAGGTGATAAAATGCCGGTTATAACAAAGATAAAGGTTCAAAAAAAGAATAAACATCGATATAGCATCTTCACAGATGATGGCAAAGGGGAAGAATATGCCTTCAGTGTAGATGAAGATGTGCTCATAAAGTACGAGTTAAAAAAAGGAATGGAATTGGATGATACATCGATATCAGAAGTGTTGTTTCAGGACGATATTCGGAAAGCCTATAATACAGCACTCCAATATTTATCGCACCGTATGCGTTCTGAAGGGGAAGTAAGGGAGCATCTAAGTAAAAAGGAAGTATCCGAGTCAATCATACAAGAAGTAGTCCATCGTCTTTATCACCATAAATTTTTAGATGACGTTGAATTTGGAAAAGCATTTGTACGGACCCAAATGAATACTACGGATAAAGGTCCAGGGGCTGTTAAGATTGATTTAAGAGAAAAAGGCATTAAAGCGGTTGTCATTGATGAAGTAATGGGTGAGTATCCTTACGAACGACAAGTGGAGAAAGCGGTTCAGCTTGGTAGTAAATTTATAATGAAAAATAGCAAAGATTCTTCTGTAATTTTAAAACAAAAACTAGAACAATTTCTGTTACGTAAAGGCTATCCGTTTAGTGTCATCCAACTTGTTATGAAGGAAGTCAGTGTTAAAAAGGAAACCGACGAAGAAATGGAAGCACTACAGTATCAAGGAGCAAAACTTCAGCGTAAATTCTCTAAGCTGGAAGGCTATGAACAGAAACAGAAAATAAAAAAGGGTTTATATACTAAGGGCTTTTCCATTGATTTGATTGATCAGTACTTAAGTGAACTTAAAGAGGAGGATTCCGACAATAGGTAAAGGAGTCATAAACAATCCTTCTTCTTTATTTATTATCTTTAATTCGCTATGATGAAACAGCGTAATTCTCAATTAGGAGAGTGAAATGGATGCAAGAAAAAAGATATAGCCAACTAACAGAACATGAACTTCATCAGGAAATCGCAACTCTTTCGGAGAAAGCTAGAAAAGCGGAGCAATTAGGAATGGTCAATGAATATGCGGTACTAGAGCGTAAAGTTACGATGGCCAAAGCCTATTTACTAAATCCGGGTGATTATAAATCAGGAGATATATATGAAATTGAAGGGGATCCTGGGACTTATTTTAAAATAAATTACATGAATGGTGTCTTTGCATGGGGACACAGAATTAATCATGAAGATAAAGAAGAAGCTCTTCCGATTAGCATGTTAGGGAAAATCAGGCAAAATCAGGGGTAAACCCTGATTGCCTGATAACCAAATTAAAAATCAAAATCTGGGGAATCACTTTCCCGATTGGTTGAAGCACGCATTCTTTCTTGTGGATGTGTGTTGATCGTGCCGTCAGCCCTTCTAGAAGCATATTCTGCTTTTGCACGTGGTTCGCCTTCAAAACGATTGTGGTTCATGTTAGGGAAGTTTTTCGCTTTGTTTCGCATAATGGCCTCCTTGAAGGGAATTACGTGTTGTGTTAAACACGCTCTTATAGTATTCAACTGTTTAACTGGCTTTACCCGCGGTTAATTTTACATAAGGAGGGATTTCATATGAATGATTATCATGACAGACTTGCACGAATATTATTAGAAAAAAACCATCATCTCTCTCATCAGAAGGCCCTGACATGGGTTGAGTTGTTATGGGAAGATTTTGAAACTACCTCTGCAAAAGCAGGAAGAAAATACTTAGGCAACGAAGTGACCGAAAAGGTCGTTCGACAATGGATAGAGAATTATGGCGACAGGCTTCACGCCTTTGTTGCGAAGAACCCTAAATATAAAGATTTTTTAAATGATGAAGATAAAAGGCTACACTAAAAAGCGATGCAAGCCTTGCATCGCTTTTTATGCCTGTCCAAGAGTTTATTTAGACCTAGCTTGTTATAATCTCGAGCTTTTTACGTAGTTTTTCCTCGCTATAAATCCAACCTGTGTATGAACTAAGAATGTTTAATTTATTATCCAATTTGACAACGGCTACGAATGGATAATGGCCGTTGCTTCGATAACGAAGGTCGATGAACCGGACTTCATAATGGTCATCGTAGTCATCCATCTCCCAGCGATAAACCGGGGAGAATGATAAAAATGCGGAAAGATTACTATCCTTCTTAGCGGCAGTTAAAACTGCTGTTTGAGGGACAGGAATACGATTAAACTGATCAAGGATATTAACCTCTAGCCTCTTTGACCTTCCAACGAAAAATTGGTGTTCATTCATGACAGCGATTCGCCATTCGCTGTTTCTCATTGTTGGAGCAATGATAATATCTGTAGCATCAGGAATCATATTTTTTACGATGCTTAAAAGCTTGCGTTTATAAATAAATCGATGGATATAGTAGGCGACTATCACTGCGTACATTCCGAGAAAAGTATAACCAGGTGCGGCACCGAATACCCAAACGATGATTCCAATTACATGTAAGATAAAGATAAATGGGTCAAATGTATTAATAATCCCTAAAGCAATCCACTTGTTTGAAAAGGGCCTTAAGGCTTGTGTACCATAGGCGTTAAATATGTCCACGAAAACATGTAGGAAAACAGCCAGTTGAGTCCACATCCATAGGTGAGTTAAATTTACTTCGGGTTGAAATAGATAAATTGTCCCGACAATAAGCATTGGCCAGAGAATAACTGCTGGTATGGAATGGGTAATTCCTCTGTGATTTCGAATATAAACGGCATTATTCTTAAGCTTTAATACAGTGTCGATATCTGGAATTTGCGAACCAACAATGGTGGCGATCAAAACACTGGTTGCTGTAACAGAGCTTTCAGTTACGACAGGATCAAGAGTTGCAATTCCACCTAGTGCCACCCCCATTACAATATGTGTTCCTGTGTCCAAGGAAAAAACCCCCTTCAAAGGAAAGTATTTATTCTTATATATCGCTTGTAACGCTGCAACTTATAGTTTACGTTAATAAGGTTAAAAAAATTTATCTAGCACGTCCATTTATAATATATTCCCTTAAAGATTGAATGTTTAACATGTGGAGGCCCAAATTGACGAATGAAATTTTAAAAACAATAGAGGAAATGGATAGACAAACCTTTAGAGAAGATTTAATTGGCTGGTTTGAAAATGAAATGCGAGATTTACCTTGGCGTAAAGACCAAGATCCATATAAAGTGTGGGTTTCTGAAATCATGTTGCAACAAACACGAGTGGATACGGTTATACCTTATTTTACTAGATTTCTGGATAAATTTCCAACAATTGAAGCGCTTGCGACTGCTGATGAGGACAAGGTACTAAAGGCATGGGAAGGTCTTGGCTATTATTCTCGTGTCCGTAATCTGCAATCTGCTGTCAAGGAAGTACATGAAAAATATAATGGGAAAGTTCCTGACCAACCAGAAGCCATCTCTTCCCTTAAGGGAGTAGGTCCATATACAGCTGGAGCAATCTTAAGCATTGCCTATGGGAAGCCGGAGCCAGCCGTTGACGGGAATGTTATGCGAGTTCTTTCAAGAATTCTGCTAATTTGGGAGGACATAGCTAAGACATCCTCTCGTAAAACCTTTGAATCCGCAGTAAGAAGCTTGATTTCTCATGAAAATCCTTCTTATTTTAATCAAGCCTTAATGGAGTTAGGTGCCTTGATTTGTACTCCAACGTCGCCTTCTTGTTTGTTGTGTCCTGTCAGGGAACATTGTCAGGCATTTAATACAGGAATGCAGAATGAGTTACCAGTTAAGTCTAAAAAGAAAAAGCAACGGTCAGTTGAAATGGTAGCGGTTGTTTTACGTAATGATAAAAATCAATTACTTATTCGGAAGCGTCCTGAAACAGGGTTACTTGCTAATCTGTGGGAGTTTCCTAATACTGAAGTGGGTCTTGAATTTAGGAGTGAGAAGGAACAATTTGAGGATTATTTCAAGGAGAAATATCAAGTAGAAGCAACCCTTGATGACATGGTCGGTCGGATAGAGCATGTCTTTTCTCATCTAATCTGGAATATCCATGTATTTACCGGACAGTTGAAAGGGCCCATTCAAGAAAGTTCAAAACTAAAATTGGTCACCCTTGAAGAAATAGAGCAATACGCATTTCCAGTTTCTCATCAAAAGATACTTAAAGAAGTAGTAGGAAAAATATAGAAGCCATTTAAAGAGGGGAGATTCCCCTCTTTTTTTAGGATTTTTTTCTCAAGTGTTAGTATTCAGAAAACAGTCATGAGAGAGGATATCTCGGACCGTGCTTATCGTTAGGTTATAAGGTTTGCCACTTTAGTCTGATAACATAAAGGGAAAAATTCCCCTTAATTAGCAGATGGCACTGAAAATAACCTAAATAGAGGGAGAGATTCCCCTTATTTAAGTCGAAAAACGTGAAAATAGGTAATTTTGCATTGTATAGGGGGAAAAACTCCCCCTATTTACCTCGAAACGAGCTCTAATTTTCATTTAACGGCAAAATTTCCCCTTATTTTTCTTTAGCTGATACTCAATTAAGGTTTTAATCGTAGCTTACTCTTGTTCCATGGGTGTAATCTGCCTCATTTCGATGCAGACCACCTCGCCTTTCGATTTCTTGAATGATCTGTCGATGAAGGGATTGTCCTTCGGCGTTTAAATACGGTACGACTTGTTGCATTGAATGATGGAAGAAGGCGAGCTCACTATCTTTCCAGTCCGTTTTAGACATCATGGTCAATTCTGTCATATCCCTGCCAACGTACATATACCTCTTCCTTTCTTTTTACTGAACTAAAGGTAGTTTGAGTTCTAATATTGTCTTATATACCTGTAACCGATAAAATAAGGTAAAACTTCACCAGGTTAAAAACCAATATAAAGTAAAAGGGGATTTTATTAATATGACCAATAAAGTTGCGCTTGTAACTGGAAGTAGTCGTGGTATTGGAAAAGAGATTGCTTTGAGGCTTGCAAAAGAAGGGTACGATTTAGTAATTAATTATGCTCGAAGCAAGAATGCCGCCCTTGAAACTGCAGCAGAAATTGAAGCTTTAGGAAGAAGGGCTTTAGTTGTTAAGGCAAATGTTGGGGATGTAGATAAAATTAATCATATGTTTGAACAAATCGAGCAGGAGTTCGGAAGACTTGACATTTTTGTCAATAATGCGGCATCAGGGGTACAGCGGCCGGCAATGGAATTAGAAGAAAAGCATTGGGATTGGACCATGAACATCAATAGTAAAGCATTGCTATTCTGTGCCCAACAAGCAGCGAAGTTAATGGAGAAGTCCGGTAAAGGCAAAATTGTTAGTATCAGTTCATTAGGTTCTATTCGTTATTTAGAAAATTACACAGCAGTTGGTGTCTCTAAAGCAGCCTTAGAAGCCCTTACCCGATATCTAGCGGTGGAGTTCTCTGCTAAAAATATTGTGGTTAATGCCGTTTCCGGCGGTGCTGTTGATACTGAAGCGCTAGCACATTTTCCAAATAGGGAAGAGATGCTTGCGGAGGCAAGAGAGAAGACCCCTGCAGGGAAAATGGTAGAAATAGACGATATCGTTAATGCGGTTATGTTCCTTTTAGGTGATGGTTCCGACATGATTCGTGGCCAGACAATTATTGTGGATGGTGGAATTTCGTTGCTGGTATAGGTTCCCTTTCAAAGGAATATAATCCAATTTATTTTTTTTATTTTTTTAGGATAGTAACTCACCTCCCTGGTTAAATTATTATTCGTGGAGGTGATAATGATGGCAAACAACAGACCAAATCAAACTCAATCTGGTACAAACATTCAGCAAGTGAGACAACAAAATGCTCAAGCTTCTCAAGGAGCTGGTGCAGGTCAATTTGGCACTGAGTTCGCTAGCGAAACGAATGCGCAACAAGTTCGTGAGCAAAACGCTCAGGCTTCACGTGGAAGACAAGCTACTACTTCTGCTGGTCAAGGACAATTTTCTACAGAATTTGGACTTGAAAGCCAAACAAATGCACAAGAAGTAAGACGCCAAAACCAGCAAGCTGAAGCTAACAAATCACAGAATGCTGGACAATTCGGACAAAATCAATAATCACCCATTTACACTAGGACACGCTCTCTTTTGGGAGCGTGTCCTTTTTGGTTGAAGAAATGATAAAAGTTAGGGGTGTGGATAATTGTGCGTTCTCTGCATCGAGCTTAAGCGCCTAGCTCCAGGCGCTTGCGCTTTTCTGTTTTCGACAAAGAATCCTACTGGTCAACAGAACTTGTCAAAGGAAGTTTCAATCATATATCGAATATCATATGATAGAAAAATAATTACAGGCGGTGGCAGATGTGGAGCAGTTTAATGAATTGGTGTCTATGCAAATGAAAACAATGGATAAGCTTTTATACTTACAGTCCGAACTTGAACGCTGCCAGCAAATCGAACAACAGCTCTTCACCTTAAGGCAGAATACTGAGCTTGTAGAAATTCGGGAAGAAATAGATCGGATGAAAGATGAATTGAGGGATATTCATCGTATCTTTGAGGAGCAAACAGAAGAGGTTATTCGTTCCTATCAAGAAATGAATATCATGATACCGTGATAAATAGGTAGATTATATGTAATTAATGGGCCTCCTAATTGAAAAACGGTGGCTCTTTTGTTTTAAATTTTTCGCTGAACCGTTATAATAGTAACAAAAAGGAATTGTTTTGTTGCCTTTTGTCGGTTATTTATCAATACATATAATGATTAGGTTGCAAAAGCTCCAGGAAAGGAAAGTAGGGGAGAAAATATGGGCGTACCCACCGAAGGTGAATCTGTCCAAATACACAGCTATAAACACAGCGGGCACATCCATAGAGTCTGGGATGAAACAACTGTCTTAAAGGGAACACAAAATCTTGTTATTGGCGGCAATGATCGCACCATTGTAACAGAATCCGATGGAAGAACGTGGATTACGAGAGAACCTGCTATTTGTTATTTCCATTCTCAGCATTGGTTTAACGTGATCGGGATGATTCGAGAGGATGGTGTGTACTATTACTGCAATCTGAGTTCACCTTTTATTTACGATGAGGAAGCACTAAAATACATTGATTATGACCTTGACATTAAGGTGTTCCCTGATATGACGTTTAACTTACTGGATGAAGATGAATACGAACGTCACCGTCAAGAAATGCAGTATCCCGAAGTGATTGACAAGATATTAAAGTTTAATGTTGAAAAGCTCATTCGTTGGATTAGGCAGAGAAAAGGGCCGTTTGCACCTGATTTTATTGATATATGGTATGAACGGTATTTGACTTACAGACGTTGATGGATAAAACCTGTTGATTAGCTTTCAACAGGTTTTTAAATGTTATCGTTACAAACACGAACTTTATCGTACTTTTAGGGGGAATATCTTCTTGGGCAGTGTGAACAGATATTTGCAATTTGTAAAACCTTACCGCTGGCAAATCGTTGGAACCGTCATCATAGGAATTTTTAAGTTTACTATTCCCCTCCTAATTCCGCTCTTAATTAAATACGTAGTAGATGATGTTGTCCAAAATGATGCGCTAACAAATGCCGATAAATCAGAGCGACTTTTAACTGTAATGGGCATCATGATCATCGTTTTTGTTATTTTACGGCCACCGATTGAATATTACAGACAGTACTTTGCTCAATGGACAGCTAGTAAAATTCTATACGATATTCGCGATAAATTATTTACCCACCTTCAAAAGCTAAGCTTTAAGTATTATTCGAATACTAGGGCTGGGGAAGTCATTTCAAGGGTCATTAATGATGTCGAACAGACTAAGACCTTTGTTATTACGGGGCTGATGAACCTGTGGCTTGATGTTGCAACGATTATTATTGCGGTAAGTATTATGTTTACAATGGATGTTGCTTTGACCTTTGTTTCCTTGGTTTTATTTCCGCTCTATGCCTTTTCCATTCGTTACTTTTTCGGTAATCTTCGAAAGTTAACAAAGGTTCGTTCACAGGCACTTGCGGAAGTGCAGAGTTATCTCCATGAGCGTGTTGCAGGTATTTCGCTTGTTAAGAGCTTTGCTTTAGAGGACTTTGAGCAAAAACAATTTGATAAGCAGAATAGTAACTTTTTAGAAAAAGCATTAAACCATACTAGTTGGAATGCGAAGGCATTTGCCGTCGTAAATACAATTACGGATGTGGCACCACTAATTGTTATTGGCTTTGCGGGCTATCAGGCAGTAAACGGTGCGATTACGATTGGTACGATGATGGCCTTTATTGCTTATATCGATAAATTATACAATCCACTTCGAAGATTAGTTAACTCATCTACAACGTTAACGCAATCTATTGCCTCTATGGATCGGGTATTTGAATTTATGGATGAAAAATATGATATTGAAGACGCACCAGATGCTGTCGAGCTGAAAAAGGTTAATGGAGATATTAAGTTTGATAACGTTAGCTTTGCGTATGAAGATAACGGAGATACGGTCCTTAAAAAAATCAACCTCGAGGTAAAGAGAGGGGAAACCATTGCTCTTGTTGGAATGAGTGGGGGTGGGAAATCTTCGTTTGTCAGTTTGATTCCACGATTTTACGATACTACAGAAGGAAGAATACTGTTGGATGGGCAGGATATACGCAGATTTAAAACTCATTCCTTACGGGATAAAATCGGAATGGTTCTTCAAGATAATATTTTATTTAGCGAATCGGTTAAGACAAATATTCTTCTTGGAAATCCAGAGGCTAGCGATGAGGAAGTTTTAGCTGCTGCGAAGGCTGCGAACGCCCATGAATTTATTACGGCTCTACCTGAAGGGTATGATACGAAGGTGGGAGAGAGAGGCGTCAAGCTTTCAGGTGGTCAGAGACAGCGTGTAGCCATTGCCCGGGTCTTTTTAAAGAATCCTCCAATCTTAATTCTTGATGAAGCCACATCTGCTCTTGATTTAGAAAGTGAGCATTTGATACAAGAGGCCTTAGAAAAACTAGCTAAGGATCGGACAACCTTTCTTGTTGCTCATCGTCTCTCAACGATAACCCATGCCGACCGAATTGTTTTAATTGAGCACGGTCGAATTGTTGAGGTCGGTTCCCATGAGGAATTGATGAAGCTAGAAGGGGGCTACCATAAGTTGTTCCAGGTCCAGCAACTTGAAAACTAGTTTTGACTACGGCGTCTACTGTTAGTTAGAGCGAGAATCATCACCACAGTATTAGTTTAAAATTAAGGCTTTTTTAACATTTTTTGTTGTTCTTGAATTGATTAATAGGTGAAAATTAGTTCGTTCCATTGCGCTCCAAACACTTGCTTTCCGCGGGGAGGAAGCTGAGCCTCCTCGGATTCGCCTGTGGGGTCTCAGCCTTTCCTCTACATCCCGCAGGAGTCAAGTGTCTTCCGCTCCATTCACTATAAATATTCAAAAGCAACAATCTTTACGAAAACAGCCAAAATTAAAAAACATGATAAATAGCAAGGGGTTATTCCCTTGCTATTTCGCTACAAATCGCACTACAAATCCCCAAAAAGATTATGAACAAACCCCTTATATATCAACAAAAATAGACCTCCAAATTACCATACAATTTGAAGGTCTTTTTGTATTACATTTTTAATGTTTGCGATATTAATGGAACCCGTTACTACCACTAGCTGCTGTTTTTTAGTCTTGGTTGGGTTCTACGATTACTAGTTCATCACTTTTGTGGTACGAATGAAAGCTTGTGATTAGTGTATCTAGGTGTTCGATTTGCTCGCCATATTCCATAATTACTGAGACAAGTTGCATCATATGGTAGAGCACTTGGTTATCGGATTCGGTGAACTCTTTTTGTTGTGAAAGGAATAGCTCGAAAAGTTCTTTTTTATTTAGGCATTCATGAACCTCGTAAATAGTCGTTTCTGTCTTAATTTTGCCAATGTACTTAAGCATCACTTGTTCATGATGGTTAATTGCACAGTCTAACTGGTGCTGAATTGCTTCCTGGAAAGTTTCTGGCATATGATGAATTTCATTCTCATAGCGGTGAAGTCGTTTCAATGTATCAAGTGCTTTTTTTGTCGTGGTAATCATTTGCCGATAAACAACGAGTTTTCTTGATTTTGCTAAACTATTTTTTTTAAAATAATCACGTTCTTCCTTATACATCATATAAAGATGTTCTAGCTTCATAATTCCTTCTCGTAGCTTTTCAATATCCGCCTTTAGCAGCTGATGCTCAGAGGCGTGTCGTGTGCTAATTCTTATCCACTTAGAGATTTCCTCTGTAAGCCCTGCGTTTTTTTGGTAAAGCTTATTTTCATACTTTGGTGGTAAGAAAACAAGGTTAACTATAAATGCAGATATTACACCAATGATAATGGCAGAAAACCGCAGGAGTGCAAACTCAATGAAGTCATCCCCAGGTGTCACCATAATAGATATCAAAGTAACTAGAGATAGTGAAATGGTACTCTCAAGGTTGAGCTTCAGGTTTAGGGTAATTAGTAGTATTGCAGCCAGACCAATAATAATAAAATTGTTACCAAGCATCAATACAAATACTACGGCTATTGCAGCTCCAATGACATTTCCTTGAACTTGTTCCATGACTGAGATGTAGGATCGATAAATCGTCGGCTGTACTGCAAAAATAGCAGCAATTCCTGCGAATACAGGAGAGGGGAGTTCCAAGAGATGGGCGAGAAATAATGATAAAATAATGGCTATTCCCGTTTTTAAAATGCGGGCTCCGAGTTTCATGAATAGATAATTCCTTTCTGAGTTCCGGATAAAAGACAAGGACACCTATGAATACTATCCCCTTTATGTACTCTTTATACGGATTTGTGCAAAGCTAAACAACATTGTACTATACATGTGTTTATTGGGAAGTTCAAGTAAAAATATTATGAAATTTATGGGAGGGAAAGATTAAATAACTCAAGGAGGAAAAAAAGAAAAGCAGTCAGAGACTGCTTTTCTTTTTTAAATAATCATTCAGTTGATACAGATGGATCTGCTTGTTCTTTAACTGGAACGACTTGGACAAAGTTCTTTTCAGGATTTTCTAAAAGAAGTGATAATTCTTTCGCCTCTTCTACTTGGCCATTGCTTTCGAGTGCGTCAATATACTTACCTAGCAATTCCTTAATATCCTTTTGGCCTGTAGCGTTTAGTGATTCAACATTTACCTTAGCGCCCTTGGCAATTCTTCTTTGAATTGCGTCCTTGGTTAATCCCATTTCTGGTTGGTGGCGTAGGTAAACAACTCCGCCCGTCATACCTGCACAAATCCATGGTCCTGGATCGCCGAGGACCAACCCTCGGCCATTCGTCATATATTCAAAGGCAAAGCCTTTAATATTAGCACTTGAACCGATATTTCCGTATTCTTTTTCAGTAATTGGTTTTCTAACTAATCCCCCAATAATCATGTCTGCTCCGGAAAGTCGGATCCCCGCACGTGCATCGGCATTTCCTTGAGCTACTAATAGGCCTTTTTGGGCGCCATAGCCGAAGCCTTTACCGACAGAGCCATTATAGAACCGGCCGTCTTTACCCTTAGATTTTAAGATGAGAATATTACCGCCAAAGGATGTTTTACCGACGCCATCCTGGCCACCGCCATTTACTTCAATATTGATGCCCTCAGTGTTGTACGCTCCGAGTCCATTACCAAGGATAGAACCCTTGTAACGTAATGAAACAGGTGATAGTTGTTTGTAAGAACCATCTAGGCGGCCACGAACACGATGACAGCTTACGCGACTAGCAAGAACTCTCTGGCTAGAATTGACACTTTCGAATTCACGTGAACGATGAAGCTCTTCGTCAATTGCATCCAGATATTCAGCACCAGCAGCAACCTGTAGTTGTTTTTCTTCAAGGGTAGCAGCTGCTTCCTGGTAGTAAAGTTGACTAATCTCAAGTTGTTTTAATAGATACGTTAAGTCAAGTAAGTCATTACCTTTTACTTGTTCAAGAAGATCGGAGCGACCGACTGCATCTTGTAAATTTTTAATTCCAATAGAGGCAGCAAGAGCTTGCAATTCACTTCCAAAAGCACCGAATAAATTCATAATTCCTTGAACCGCTAAATCAAGTTGTCTTGGTACAAAACGACGTAAGCCATGTTCTTTTGCTTGGGCTTCGGATTCAATTTGCGTGGCAATACCGACATGACATGTATCTAGGTGACAGCCACGGCAAGTTGTACAGCCAATTGCTAACATAGAAAGGGTACCGAAACCAATACGGTTTGCTCCAAGTAACATAACCTTTAGTGCATCCAGAGCACTCTTAATACCACCATCTGCCCAAATTTCTACCGAATCACGTAGTCCTGCTTCAAGTAGTGCGTTATGAGCAGCTTTTACCCCAACTTCAACAGGGAGACCTACATGCTGAAGTGCATGGATCCTAGCTGCACCTGTTCCTCCATCAAAACCACTAAGAGTAATAATGTCGGCACCAGCTTTTGCAATACCTACAGCAATTGTCCCGATATTTGGAACGACAGGGACTTTAACCGCAACCTTTGCTTTATCATTTCCAGTTTTCAATTCATGAATCATTTGAGCTAAATCTTCAATTGAATAAATATCATGGTTATTTGATGGTGAAATCAAATCAGATCCAATTGTTGCGTTACGTGCTTCAGCAATTTTAGCTGTAACCTTTGAACCTGGTAAGTGGCCACCTTCTCCAGGCTTGGCTCCTTGCCCAATTTTAATCTCCAATAGATTAGAAGAGTTCAAGAGTTCTGCATTAACACCGAAACGTCCTGAGGCAACCTGTTGGCCACGTGTCCGAGGATATTTACCAAGCATATCTTTGATCTCGCCACCCTCACCGTTCAGTGACACCATATTCAGGCGGTCTGCACCTTCAGCATAGGCACGGAAAGCAATCTCATTTTGGGATCCAAACGACATCGATGAAATGACGAATGGCAAGCTATGTTCACCAACACTGATATTTACATCATTTGCAGAAAGGTCTGAGTTTGTTTGTTTTAAACCTGTTAAGTGACGAATGGTCGTTGGATTTTTCTCTTCCTGCTCGGAAATCTTTTCTCGATAAGCACTATAATCACCCGTAGCAGCAACCTCACCAATTGCTTTCCAAATACGAGGGAAGAGACTAAAAGTTTTACCGATCCTTTCCTTCTCGTTCTGGTAATCCACTACTCTAGCCAGAGAATCCTCTTTCATGAGCGTGAAATCGTATTTGAGTTCTTTGCTACCGAAGAAGTTTACAATGTTAAGGTAGTTTGCAAGTTCCTCATTTAAGCCGATTGCAGAGAATAGGCGCCCATAGCCTCGGAGTTCGTGAATACCGATGGTTGAAATGACTTTTTCAAGCCCTTTTGTTAAGGCGCTATATAAATTGACAAGAGGTTTAGTAGAATCCCCCATAACAGTCATAAACATATAATAAGGACTAATAACGTCTGCGCCTAATCCAAGCGCTGTAATGATATCGTGTAAGGAACGTATAGCTGCAGAGCGAAGGAATAGGGAGCAATCTCTTCTAAGTCCAGCCTCTACTAGTGCTTGATCAACTGCGGATACGACTAGGTGTGGATCAAGCCATAGACCATCTTGGTGTGCTTTCGCATCATCTAAAATAATAAGTGCTTTCCCGTTCTTTACTGCAGCAATCGCTTCAGCATTGATTCTTTCAAGTGCTTCTGGAATCGTCTCTGTTTCCGGGAAAATTGTTTCGATATAACTAACCAATTGTTGTTCCTGAAAGTAATGAATAACCTGGTCTGCGCTAGGTTGCCCTGTTAATTCTGAGCAGTCAAACCCGGCCTTCCCTTCAATTACGAGGGGAGTTGATAGCTCGATGATACTTCCCGTCTCTTCTTTGGCAAATAATGCAGGTCTTTTACCAACAACCGTTCTAGTTGAGAAATGCTCTGTTTCACGATCGCGGTCAATTGCTGGGTTTGTTACGACTGCAACGCTTTCCTTTATAAAATCTGGTATGTTTCTTCTGTCAGGATTTAGAGCTGCAAGTGGAGAATCGTGACCTAAGGAACGAATCGGTTCAACACCCTTTTCGGCCATTTGTTCAACTAGCTGAACATGATCGCGTTCCCAGCCAAACGCTTTGTATTGCCCGTTGTGAATCTTTTCAGGATAGCTAATGGTCACTTTCTTTTCCATGCTAGGTACTTCAAGACGTGAACGTGCATTTGTAAAATCAATACGCTTTGAAAAGCGTGAAAAGACCTCTTCTTGGAAACTGCGATGCTCATAAACTTCAATAGTATCACCGTTCCACTTAAGACCCACTTTTTCTCCAGGTGAGAGTGGTTTAGGTTCCCCTACATAATCGCTTGATGGTACAATTCCAGGTTCTGAAGAAAACAGATACGATTCCTCAATTTCCACCATCCATAATGGACGTAATCCCAGTGCGTCTACACTGAAAACAGCTTCGTCGCCAAATCTTGAAATAATCGCAGCTGGTCCTTGCGCGTAGTGCCCCCAGCCTTCACGTAGATATGTGTATAGGTCTTGAAGATTCTCTGGATAGGCTTTGATTTCATTGATGATTGGTGGAAACAGTAAATCCATTGCCTCAAAAAGCGAATAGCCATCCCGGCAGATAAACGTTTCTAATGTTCTGCTTAAATCTTGAGAATCACTTCCACCCTTAACAAGGGGGACATCAACCATGTTCGCTTCGTCGCGTAGTTTAGCAATCGTATTAATTTCTCCATTATGTCCAAGTACGCTGAATGGTTGCACACGGAAAAAGCTTGAAAGAGTATTAGTAGAATAACGATTATGTCCCAGAGTCATCGTCGAAGCGACAAGTGGGTTCGCTAAATCATGGTAGTATTTCGGTAGGATATCACCAGCGCCCATTACTTTATAAACCGCATGGTGTTGGCTTAATGAAGCCACGTGAACCTGGTCATTTTTCTCGAAATCTACAATTATATTAAATAATTTTTTTGAAAGTTCGTTGCCAGTTTCCTTTGAAAGAGAGGCAAACTGCCAGAAAACAGGGTTTTCCTGTATCGCGATTGGACCAAGGGCTGAGGGATCTGTTACATTGTCTGTATCAAAGATAAGCTCTAAATCGTATTGAACTAATTTTGCTTTAAGTTCAGCTTTAATTGCCTCAGCATCACTGCTGCGATTAAAAAATACATGTCCTACGATGAAATTTTCTCTATCCACTATAGAAGAATCAACATTAACAGCAGCTAACTTTTCCTTCCAAAGGGCACGAGGGATGTCAATGTGAATACCTACTCCGTCCCCTTCACCATTGATAAATCCAGCGCGATGGTTCATCATAACTAGCCCGTCAATACAGTGAAAGATATTTTCCCGTGTAGGGTTTTTTTTCTTTTCAACACTAGCGATAACTCCGCAAGCATCGTGTTCCTGTCGATTAAACTCTTTGAATAAGGATGGACTCCAATTTTCTGTCATATAAGTCGGCTTTAGAAATAATTCTGTAGCCGTTTCACCTCCTGAAAAATTACTTGTAAGATTACCTGCCAAATGAAGAACGTGAACGGGGAATAAGGTTTAAAATAAGATGAGTAAATGACGAGTTCCTATCTTTGTACTAGCGGAAATAACCCAAATTAAACCTACGGAAAAATTTATCTTATTTTATCATACGAATTTTCAGAAATCAATTAATTATACAATTATTTGGATAATAAATGTGGGGGATTGAGAATGAGGAATATATTTACAGCCTGTATATGTAAGCGTTTCCAACGTATTGGTATTAAAAACAGGAGCCCTTTTGAGCTCCTGTTTTGCATAAAAAACTGTATATTTATTCGTTGGCTAGTGAATAAAATGCATGGTCAACGGCGTGCAGAGTTGCCTCGATATCCTCTTCTGTATGAGCAATGGTTAAAAACCAGGCCTCATATTTAGAAGGAGCAAGGTTAATTCCCTGATTGAGCATAAGTTTGAAGAAGCGAGCGAACATCTCTCCATCCGTATTCTCTGCTTGTTCATAATTCTCAACTTGCTCATTTGAGAAGTAAACAGTTAAAGCGCCTTTTAACCGGTTGATGGTAATGGATACCCCATGTTTTTGAGCGGCATCGGAAATACCTTTCTCGAGCATTGCACCCAAATGATCTAAATATTCATAGACGCCCTCTTGTTGTAACACCTCGAGACAAGCGATACCAGCTAGAATTGAAGCTGGGTTTCCTGCCATAGTACCTGCTTGATAGGCAGGACCGAGTGGAGCTACTTTTTCCATAATTTCCGCTTTTCCTCCGTATGCTCCTATTGGGAGGCCACCACCTATGATTTTTCCTAGTGCCGTGAGGTCAGGCTTAACATCTAGTAAATCCTGTGCCCCCCCATACATAAAACGGAAAGCTGTGATCACCTCATCGTAGATAACAAGTGCCCCGGCTTGGTGGGCTAAATCGTTAATCTGTTCGAGGAAACCAGATTTCGGCTCAACGATGCCGAAATTGCCGACAATCGGTTCAACAAGTACGGCTGCAATCTCATCCCCCCACTTAGCTAAAGCTTCCTTAAATGGCTCGATATCATTAAAGGGGACTGTGATTACTTCTTGGGCGATACTCTTAGGTACGCCAGCAGAGTCAGGCGTTCCGAGTGTAGATGGGCCACTACCGGCAGCGACAAGGACTAAGTCAGAGTGGCCGTGATAACACCCGGCAAATTTGATGATTTTATCCCTTCCAGTATAGGCGCGCGCTACCCGAATCGTAGTCATGACAGCTTCTGTCCCCGAGTTAACGAATCTCACTTTGTCGAGTGCTGGCATTGCTTCTTTTAGCATCTTTGCGAATTTAACCTCATGAGCAGTAGGGGTTCCGAATAATACTCCTGATTCCGCGGCTTTTTTTATTGCCGCTGTGATATGTGGATGAGCGTGACCAGTAATAATTGGTCCGTAGGCGGCTAAGTAATCTATGTACTGAGCTCCGTCAACATCCCAGAAATAAGCTCCTTGAGCTCGCTCCATGGCAACAGGTGATCCGCCACCAACAGCTTTATAAGAACGGGACGGGCTGTTTACGCCGCCTACGATATGCTCTAGAGCTTCTTTATGCAGTCTTTCTGAATTAGGTCTCTCCATTTGTAAACCTCCTAAACTTAAAATGCCGATTTCATTTTAGCATACTTTCTCCAATCAAGAATTTATTGCTAATCTTCAAGGTGAAAGTCTTTTTGTAGAAAGCTGGGACTTGCCTGCATAGAACGGTGAGAGGGCGCGTATAGATGAAGAGAGAAGCAGGGGAAATGGGGCAGGGATATGGGTTTTTATTTTTCAATCATCATCATTATCCTGTGTATTGTGCTTAGTCTCAGGGAATTATTTATACCTGATAAAATAAAAGGGAAAAAGATGTCGGTTGAAAACTTTTTTATTCTGGCAATCATATATGCGACGGTAATGATTGGATTTGGACTCATCTACTTTTTACTGGGATCGGAGGGGCATCCGGTTTTAATAGAAGGGGAATATACAAAAAGTACTAGTACGAATGCGGCTATTAGTACCATTGCGAAACTTGAAACCTGCATTTATTTTAGTGCTGTTACCCTTTTTTCGGTTGGGTATGGGGATTTAGCGCCTGTAGGGGTAGGAAGGTTTATTGTGGTTCTGGAGGCGTTAGTTGGATATACCATTCCTACAGCATTTGTAGCTAGGACTGTTTTTGACCGGAAAATGGAATAATCACTATACTATCCGTTGTATTTGCTTCCTTGTTTAGGTAGGCTTGTCGTAAAGAGCTTACAAGGAGGAATAGTAATGGTGTTAAAATTAAATGAAATTGCACCTGACATGGAATTAGAAGCTAGCAACGGAGAAAAGGTCAAACTGTCAGATTATCGGGGAAAGAATGTTGTTTTGTATTTTTATCCCAAAGACATGACACCTGGTTGCACAACAGAGGCTTGTGATTTTCGTGACCATCATGAAAGCTTCGAAGGGTTGGATACAGTTATTCTTGGTGTGAGTCCTGATCCAATTACCCGACATGGAAAATTTATCGAAAAACACGGACTTCCGTTTCTATTGTTATCTGATGAAGATAATAAAGCGGCCAATGAATTTGGGGTATGGAAGTTAAAGAAAAACTTCGGCAAGGAATACATGGGAATTGAGCGTTCAACCTTTATCATTGATAAAGAAGGGAAATTGGTCAAGGAATTCCGAAAGGTAAAAGTGAAAGGACATGTAGAAGAAGCGCTAGGGTATATAAAGGAAAACCTTTAGTAATAGCCTATTTTACAGATTAAAGGCATTTGTCCATTCATTTCAGAGGGATTTGAATAGTTTATATTAGGGCATACCTCCTCAATAATCTTTACCGAGCCAATTGGCTCGGTACTTTTTTATTTTCCCCTTGAAATTATTAATAGAAAAGAGTGAATCTTGCTCTTTTTGTAGGGAACTATTTATATAGAAGAGGTTTCTAGAAAATTTTTATTTTTCTCTCCCTATAAACTAGGTGAAGAGGATCGATCAAAAGCCATGATAAATTTTATAAAGCTGCATACATATGTAAAAAAATAGGTCCCCTGGTAAGGTTAATAAACCAAAAAAGGAGGTAGACATACTCAATTTATCTTTTCTTTGATAGCTTTCATAATTGATGATTGAAATTGTTAGCTTTACACCAAGGATTGGAATATATCGAAGTGACTTATATTGACAAGAGGGCCTGAGACCTAGTACACTAATTATAAATATTATAAAGTAATAATTTGTAAAGAGAAGAGAGGTGCATGGCTGTGGTTGAGAATCAATTAAAAGAAGCGTTAGATGCCTTGAAGGATACGGGGGTTCGTATTACGCCTCAGCGTCATGCGATACTCGAATATCTAATTGAGTCGATGTCCCACCCTACTGCGGATGATATTTATAAAGCGCTTGAAGGGAAATTCCCGAATATGAGTGTGGCTACTGTATATAACAACCTAAGAGTATTCCGTGAGGTAGGTCTCGTTAAAGAGTTAACCTATGGTGATGCTTCGAGTCGATTTGATTTTGTGACAACGCATCATTATCATGTTATTTGTAAAAGTTGTGGTAAGATTGTTGACTTTCACTATCCAGGTTTAGATGAGGTCGAACAACTTGCATCACACGTGACGGGCTTTACTGTAGGGAATCATAGACTTGAGATTTATGGCGTATGCCCAGATTGCTCGAGTAAAGAGACGCATTAAGTAATTAGATTTTTGTGTTCTAATAAATAAAAAAACTCGACAAACTTGTCGAGTTTTATTTTGTTTATGGATGGTTTAATGATTAGGTCTTATTTATTTTCTATTATAACTTTCGCTGAACTCTTTGCCTTCTAGTGAAGCGTCAAGTGTTAAGGGTTCGTTGCAATACATACAAATGTCAACTCGTCCGAGTACTTTTGTTGTTTTCCCACACCCAGGGCAAACGACCTGAACGGTCTTCGTGGATAACATGCCAATCCAAAAGTAAACAATGGTACTTGCTATGATGAAAAGTAATCCAAGTAGCATGAAGACGGTCATGACAATCGGACTATTTCGAAAGAAGATCCCACCATACATAACAAAGAAGCCGATGAAAATAAGGCTTAGAGCAAACGTGCGAATTTTATTGATCTTGCTTGAATATTTCCCCATGCTTTTTCCCTCCTTAGAGAATGCGGTTTTGATTGTATCCCCGAACCCTTACCTTAGGTAATTACCGTTAGTGTTAGATATGAACGGAATTAATTTTATTTTTAAAAGTTCACTTTATAATATCACTTTAAAAAAGTTTTTCACAGGAAAACGTAGATTACCAGTTGCAGGATTTTTATAAGGGGTGTCGAAAATGTATTGCTAATATGGAAATGGAGGAATTGCCATGGAGGATCTTCTTCGTCCGCTATATCAGGAAAAGGCTAGTCAACCGAACACCATAGGTGTGATGATTATTGAAAAGAGGCAGAAAGCTTCTCCGGCAACCGATACATTTGATGTAGTCTTACTGATTATTGTGAAAGATGGGGAACAACCAGTCTCAGTTAAACACTATACCTATAATGATAAAAAGGCAGCGATGCATGTTGTGACAGAGAGCCAATTAAAGGAATGGATGCTTTTAGGGAGTAATCGTAAAATTTTCGAATGGCTTTATGAGGGAAAGATAATATTTGATAGAAATGAATACATCGTAGACTTAAAAAAAGAGCTGAGGGATTTCCCGTTCTATGGTAGGAAGATAAAGATGGGGATCGAATTTGCTCGGTTGATTCGGAGATATCGTGATGGAAGGTCTTTGTTTGAAAATCTTCATTATTTAGATGCATACAATCATATTATCCATTCTCTGCACCATTTAGCGAGACTGGCCATTATTGAAAATGGATTTCACCCAGAAATAACAGTTTGGCATCAAGTTAAACATATTGATCCTGAAATATATAAACTGTACGAGGAACTTGTGTGTAGTGAGGAGACGATGGAAAAGAGACTTGAGTTGCTATTTTTAGCAAGTGAATTTTTAATTCATTCAAGAACTCGAGTGGGAACAACGCATTTCCTTTCGGTAATGGAGGAAAAAGAGTTGTGGTCTTTTAATGAGATAATCGCTCATGAGGAACTTAAGGCTTATTCTGTTGATTTGGGTATATTATTGGAGTACTTAATAGAAAAAAAGTTAATTGAGGTGGTTCCTAAAATGAAAGGTCACGGTATCTTTCATAGGTATTATAAAGTAACTCAAGAATAACTATTGTAAAAAAACAAAATACCTATTGACCTTTTTAAAAATACTTGGTATATTAATAACCGTCGCTGCAAGTTAAGTGAAAAAAACTTGTGTAGCTGACGGTTTAACTTTTTTGAAAAAGGTGTTGACTTACAAATACGCCTCGTGTTATATTAATAAAGTCGCTTCTGAGCGGCGCTTAAAGTGCTCCTTGAAAACTAAACAAACAAGCGTCAACAAACAATATTATCATGTTTCTTCTATTGTATAGAGAACATGAGCCAACGTTTTATTTTATGAGCTAATCACTCTTTATTGGAGAGTTTGATCCTGGCTCAGGACGAACGCTGGCGGCGTGCCTAATACATGCAAGTCGAGCG
>NZ_FOBW01000010.1:0-7699 GCF_900109925.1 Mesobacillus persicus
CATGATAAATATTGTTTGTTGACGCTTGTTTGTTTAGTTTTCAAAGAACAATTATTTCAACCATCGCTCAGAAGCGACATTTATTAATATATCATATCCATTTCATAAAATCAAGTAAATTATTATTTTAATATAATTGATTTTAACGAAACGTTGCTGTCATCAACAGCGGATACTTAATATATAACATAATGTTTAGCTCGTCAATACTTTTATTAGAAAAGTATTTATTAGCGATATTTGTCGGTTGCTGTCTGAAGCAGCTAAATAAGAATACCACCATTCCCAATAGAGAATCAATAGAAATATTTTACATTTTTATCATACAGAAAATCTCGCTATTAATTAGGCATAATTATGAAGATAGTCACCACTTCTTAACAAAACTGTGTTCACCTTATACTCTTCATATATAAGTTTTACTTTTAAACAAAGAGTATAAGATCCAGCGTCTTAAAATGATACATGTGTACTAAATATTACATAAAGAACCTCTCTACTTATTATAATCCTTCCTAAACGTCATGGTATGATAGAAAAAAATTATCAGGAGGGCCACATGAAAAAACAAGTAAAAGTCGTCGCAGCGATTATCGAAAATGACCAAAATGAAATCCTCTGTGCCTTGCGGTCACCAGAAATGTCGATGGGCAATCAGTGGGAATTTCCTGGTGGAAAGGTAGAGGCGAATGAGGACCCTTACTCAGCCTTAGTGAGAGAAATTTCGGAGGAACTTGGTTGTACCATCGAACCTTCCTATGAAATATTTAATGATCACACTCATGAATATGATTCCTTTGTCATTAATCTCCTTTCTATCAAAGCTAAGATTACCAATGGCAAACCAATAGCAAGAGAACATTCAAAGCTCGTCTGGCTGCAAAGAGAAAACCTAGAATCATTAAAATGGGCACCGGCCGACCTCCCTGCTGTTAAGCAATTAATGGATGAAAAATAGTCTCCCCAATACGAGAAGACTTTTTTAAACTGATCGACAATCCCGAAATACCCTTTGCATGGCCGAGGTCAGATTCCTTTGGTTACATGACTTGAGCTCTCTCAGACGATAATCACATTCCCCACCATAAATCGAGAGAAATAGCTTATTTTATGGAAATAAAATTCCCAATATATTTAGATTGAGGTCGATAGATTGTATTGTTTTGTGATTGTTCTAGAATATGTGCGGTCCACCCCACGATTCTACTAGCAGTGAAAGTTGGGGTAAATAGACTAGGGTCCATTTTTATTGCTTTCATAATTGCTGCAGCATAGAATTCAACATTTGTATAAAGACCTCTACCAGGCTTATACTTTTCAAGCAGTTTGATCGCCGTTTTTTCCACATGTAGTGCTAGGTCCAACCATTCGTCTTCACCTATTTGTTTTAGCAAGGTATTCTTCAATGCGACGGCCCGGGGATCATGAGTTTTATAGACACGATGACCAAAGCCCATTAATTTCTCGCGATTTTCTAACTTTTGTCTAAGAACTTTTTCTGTATTTGCCGTACAGGAAATTTCCTCCAATAAGTGAATCACCTCTGACGGTGCTCCCCCATGGAGTGGCCCTTTCATGGTACCAATCGCAGAGGTAACAGCTGAGATAAGATCGGACTCCGTTGAAGCCGTGACTCTCGCAGAAAAGGTAGATGCATTCATGCCATGCTCCATCGTTAAAATCATGTAGGTTTCTAGAGCATTGGTTTGGGCTTTTGTTGGGAGGACACCATTCAGCATGTACAGGTAATTCTCAACATGCCCCAAATCATCACGCGGTTCCACAAAGGATGTTCCTTGAAGAGAGTGATTCCGATAAGCAATGATTGTTGGAAGCATGGATGTGAGCTTCATCGATTGTTGAATAGTAGGCTTCCAAGTATAGTCTAAACTTCCTTCTGCAGAGACGACCGTACGTAGCACACTCATCATGTCCATCTCCCCCGGAAGAGTATCTAGGATCTTTTTTAGATAGGATGGTAAGGTGCGCTGACTTTTTAGTTCCTCATTAAAATTAGCGAGGTCCTTTTTAGGCAATAGCCCAAACCATAACAAATACGCAACTTCCTCGAATGAATACTGTTCGGTTAGTTCCTCCACTTCATACCCGCGATAAATTAATCTCCCTTGCTCTCCATCAATATGGCTGATCTTTGTTTCTGTTGCAATAACCCCTTTTAAACCTGGTTGAATCATAAAACTCCTCTCCTTCCATCTTTTGTTATTATCTTATACAATGAAAATGATTAAGAAAATTAAATTATTTTAAACAAAATCATTAATGATTTTAATTAAGGAGATAAACATGGAATTTAGTTGGTTAACGACCTTTATTACGGCCGCTGAGCTGGGGAACTTTCGTAAAACGGCAGAGCAATTGTACATCTCACAGCCTTCTGTTACGGTTCATATGAAACTTTTAGAAAAAGAATTAGGGGTGGAGCTGTTTCTTAGGGAAGGAAAACGGGTTAAGTTGACGGAAGAAGGAAGAAAGTTTTTACTTCATGCGAAGCGCGTGATGAAGGCATATGAAGAGGGACTGGAAGATTTAAATGCTTATACGCAAGGGTACTCAACCAAGTTTTCGATTGCCATCTCCCCTCTGATTGCAGATACGATTTTGCCCTATGTATTAAAAACCTACTTAGATCAACATCCAGAAGTGGAAATTGAGGTGAAGATTTTAGAGTCAGTTAAAATCGAGGAAGCTGTGTGGAAGGAAGAAGTGGATATTGGATTGTCATGTTTACCGAGTAATCATGAACAGCTGGTTTCAGAACTTTTATATAATGATCGCGTCATCTTTGTCGCCCCTCACGATGGGCGCGACGAAGAAACCGCTCCGCCGTATGATGAAGAAGAAATTTTAACTTCGTCTTACTTACTCACACATAACCATCCTGGCTATTGGGATTCTTTGAGTCGTGTCATCAAAAGGTTGTATCCGAGCGTTCGAATGATGAAGGTGTCACAAGTGCATATCACGAAACGGTTTATCGCTGAAGGCTTAGGTGTCTCGTTTCTCCCCATCTCCACGGTCCGGAGAGAATTGCTAGAAGGAAGGCTCGTCGAAATCCCTTGTCAGCACATCCCATTACCTGATGCCGCTACCTACGCTATTATGAAATACGAGCATACCAACCAACAAGAGTTTTTGCGGTATTTATCTACTTTTAGGATATAGATGGTTGTAGTGTCTGGTCTCCTGCGGACTAGAGCCAATACCGGATTTTTTAACGAAAGACATCTGCCAAATCAATATTAAAACCTTTTAATATCGTCGAGCTTATCTTTCCTTTATCCTTTCCGGCAAGAAGACTCCATCTGATTTGTGTCAAGGGCGGAGCCCGACAATTCAGGTGGAGATGAATTGCCGTCAGTCGATGACTGAAGCTCCTTTCTTTTTTTGGTTTTAAAGAACTAATGTTCGCCTATCGCGTCGAATTTTGATATGATTAGAAATAGATAGGAGGTGAGAATAATGACTAGAAAGAAAGCTATTAAAGTGTTGCGGAAGAAAAAGAAAACAGATAATATTCAACGCTTTACGCAAATTCAAAATCTTGGAGGGAATAGCCTTACGGCTAAAGAATTTAAAATCCTTATACGTATGACACATGGTACAAAAGCGCTTCGAAATGTCGGGTTATACGTCATTAAAAAGTCGTATAGAGAGAACAATAAAATGGCCACCACCAAAAAAATTGACGATGCGATGAAAGCGGATGTTAACTATTGGGGCGCTCAATCTAACTCTGTCCAGGCTATTCGTCGTTCTCTTATGGAAGAAGTAAATGGTTTTTTTAAAGCCCTTCAATCTTGGAAAGAAAATCCTGAGAAGTTTACCGGTCGTCCTAAATTTCCAAAATACCTTAAAAAAGAAGAGAAACGCATTATCGAAATCTACCAAATACCGAAGGTAGATAAAAATGGATATTGGACTCTTCCAATGAACAACCAGTTTAGAAGTAAATTCGGCTCCATTAAGATACGTATGCCTAAAAATCTATTACATAAAAAGATTACCTATATCGAAATTAAACCAAAGCAAAAAGGTCGGTTCTTTGAGGTTCACTACACTTATGAAGTGCAAGTTTCCCAAATGAAAAAGCAACCTACGACAACTAAAAACGCTTTGAGTATTGATCTCGGTGTAGATAACTTAATGAGCTGCGCTACCAACAATGGGGATACTTTTTTAATTGACGGATCAGCTCTAAAATCATTAAATCGTTACTTCAATAAAGAACTAAATAAACTTCAAAAGAAAAATTTAGAGAATGGAATTTCTAAGCGGATCGTCACAAACAAGCAAGCGAAACTTTGGATGAAACGCGAAAGGCAAATAAACGGATATATCGGAAAAGCCGTAGGTTTACTTTTCAAAAAAGCGAAAGAACTACACATCGACACCTTCGTTGTCGGTTATAATGCTGGTTGGAAACAACATTCCGATATGGGCAAAAAGAACAATCAGCAATTCGTTCAAATTCCATTTAATAGACTAATTTCTGCTATTGAAAACAAATGCCTAAAAGAAGGTATTCGCTTTGTTAAACAAGAAGAAAGTTATACATCAAAAGCTAGCTTCCTAGATAGAGATGAAATTCCTGTCTGGTCAAAAGAGGATAAAAAGACTTACATGTTCAGCGGAAGACGTATTACTCGAGGTCTGTATCTTAGTAAGACAGGAGCTTGCCTACACGCTGATCTAAATGGCTCTTTGAATATTTTAATTAAGTCTAATGTGATAGAACTAACGAATCTATTAAAAATAAAAGAACCAATAAGGTTAGAAGTTCTAAAACGTAAAGCCGTTGTCTAGCGCATGGCATATATCGGGTGCGTCAACCATCCAAGTGTATTCGACACGTTGTGTCGGGGCTTGTAGTACATAGTTCGTAAGGCTATGACTTCACTGTATTCATACAGTGAACCTTAACTCTCGCAGGGAGGGTGCAAGTGGGAAACCGATCGTTCGTCATTAGTACCAACCTAAAACATTCTTGAGGTGTCACCGCAATGTGACATGAATTCTAGAGCGTCAAACAGTCTAGCAATAGACGAGAAGACCTAGATTTCAAACTCAAGCCCCCACTGAAAAGATTCACCTCAGTGGGGGTAGTTGACCCTTCATTACGTCTACTTGGTTATATACCTGTTCGTCCGTTAATGCGTATATTAGTATCGCATCTAGCATTGGATTTACTACCCAGTATTCTTTCACACCATATTTCATATAAGCTTGCATTTTTGTAACAAGGTCAAGACTCTGGTTGGAGGGGCTAAGAATTTCTACAATCAATTCAGGCACTCCGACAAACCTATTTTCCTCTAGCCCCTCAACATCGCAAATAACCGATAAGTCGGGGATAAATATTTTCGTCTCTTGCAGGTCATCCCTATATAAATGAATATCATAAGGTGCACTGAATACCTGACATTTCCCACCGTCTAGAAAGTTGAATAATCTAGCCTGCAACCTCCCGGAAACCTGCTGATGCCTTGTTGAGGGGGATGGTGACATAAAAACCACCCCATCAGAATATTCCAATAAGTAATCCATCTCTTTTCTCATATTATAAAAGGTTTCTAAACTTACTCTTTTATCTTCAGGAAGACTCATGTATATCGCCTCCATTAATGTGCTTATATAACGAATTATATCACATATTGTATGATTCAAGCCCTCAGGTGCGTGGAACTACAGCCTTTCCCGCGCCGGGGGCAGGCACTGAATTCTTGATTAATATATACACCAAAAGCCACCTATTTGAAAGGTGGCTCTTTTGCTTCTAGAAAAATCATTGGGCCCAATTGAATAATGAATACAAAAACAATCCGTAAACTTTTGTCGTTCTCTCTACTTACATTATACTCCTAATTATTTATTATTTATAGACTACACTTCCTGAATTTTCTGCCCTATACTGTTAGATACAAATCGAAAAAAGTTAGAGGTGTTTCAGTATGAATGATAAAAAAGATGTCTTAGATCACGGTCCTTTCTTTCATGGTACAAAAGCAGAACTGAAAATTGGGGATCTTTTAGAACCCCTCCACTTATCAAATTACCAAGACAAAAAATCCAACTATATCTATTTCACCGCAACATTAAATGCAGCTAAATGGGGCGCTGAGTTAGCCACATCTAAATCAAAAGAGAGAATTTACGTTGTCGAACCATTAGGTGATTTTGAAAATGATCCGAACTTAACGGACAAAAAATTCCCTGGAAATCCAACACGTTCTTTTAGGTCTAAATCGCCTTTGAAAATAGTAGCTGAATTAAGTTCATGGGAAAGGCATTCCGATGAAGAAATAAATCAAATGCTTACAGCTTTAAAAAATTTACGTGAACAAGGAAAAGCTGTTATAGACGATTAATAAAGTCATGAATTGCAAAATTAGACCGTGAGCGGTGCCCAGACCCGTTTCGCACCAAATTCTTATTGCAAAATTACTGAAAACCAATGTATAGTGGCCAAATGGACTAAAAAGCAGGCCAAAAAGCCCCATTTTTGAATAAATGAGGCTTTCTTGCTCTTACTAGAGGGGTATTTTTATCTTAATGGACGGATTTAAGGAGAGCTGGGGGTGCTTTTTCCTGGTAAAGGTCATTATATTCCCGGTTGGCGATGATATATTCCTCCTTAGAGCCGTTTTATTCCTAGTACGGGGAATATATATTCCTAGTACTAGGAATATATACCCTGCACAGTACTCCCCAACCACGTTAGCACAAGATTAACCATTTCCAATTGGACTTCTGCAAATTCCGATGGGAATTCCCTTTTCATTTATCGTTTTCTTTAAGTTTACGATTGGTGAACCTTGATAAACTTGTTGTATAATGGATTCTATCTTTATTCTTTCTTTTTCACTGATCTCTTTTCTCGCAAGCAGTTTATTGAACCATTGACTAATTTCCGTTGCTGAAATATTTCCTGCGATGGAGGAAAGGCGATCAAACCCCAGTGATACTTTTTCCTCTAATTCAATTTCTCCTCCCGCATAAATATGAAAGTTGCTTTTGGTGATATTTTTTTTGAGTAGTCCAACCTTTTCTTTATTACCAGCTTCTTTTATTCCAATCACGAATTCTATTTTACTTAGCTGAAGTATACTGGACACCGATAAATCAAACCCGGTTCTTTTCGGGTTATTATATAAGATTGTGGGCTTATTACATAGATTAATAATACGCTTGGTATAAACCAACGCCTCTTCTTGTGTTGGTAGAATATACGGTGGATACCCAATCAAAATACCTGATATTTTTGTAGGACGGAGCCTTTCAGCTAGTTCTTCTGCCTCTTTCTGTCTAATAGAAGACACCCCGAATAAAATTTCCATATTATCAATAAGTTCTTCTTCTGTTTATGGCATCATAAAAATGTAGGTTATGGCATTTAATTTGTGCAGGCCCCGAGGGGCCTGCACAAATTAAAAAAACCACTTGTCAACATTCCCAAATACACATACACTTCCTGTTGGGTACAAAGACGTGCAGGAGGTATTTAAGGAGATGTTGGCAGTGGCCGAGATTAATTATATCAGACATGAAGTTAACAATAAAGGCTACGGGTATTCAGAAGTAGCAAAGAAAATGGGAAGAGATCCAAGAACTATAAAGAAGTATGCAGATAAGGAGGATTTCAACAAACAGCCACAGAAAAAACAGACCAGGGTTGCTCCGG
>NZ_FOBW01000010.1:7709-200907 GCF_900109925.1 Mesobacillus persicus
GCCTTGGTGAGCCGTTACCTCACCAACTAGCTAATGCGCCGCGGGCCCATCTGTAAGTGACAGCCGAAACCGTCTTTCAGCTTGTCCCCACGCGGGGACAAGAATTATCCGGTATTAGCCCCGGTTTCCCGGAGTTATCCCAGTCTTACAGGCAGGTTGCCCACGTGTTACTCACCCGTCCGCCGCTAATCTTTAAAAGCAAGCTCCCAAAGATCCGCTCGACTTGCATGTATTAGGCACGCCGCCAGCGTTCGTCCTGAGCCAGGATCAAACTCTCCAATAAGATGAGACTTCCGTCACGGGGCGTTCTTCCCCGTGATGGTTAGTCGAATCAATCAGGCGATTACGAACAGTTTTATTCTCGCCGTTAGGTGGGAATATTACTGTTCGTTGAAGCGTGATAAAAGTAGAGTGATTAGCTCATAAAATAAAACGTTGGCTCATGTTCTCTATTTAAATAGAAGAAACATGATAAATAGTGTTTGTTGACGCTTGTTTGTTTAGTTTTCAAAGAGCAATTGTTTCACCATCGCTCAGAAGCGACATGTGTTATATTAACAGAACCAAATACTCATGTCAACACTCTTTTTTACAAGTTATAAGAATTTGAAACTGGATTATTTCCGTTTGTTACGACGGAATAACAATATACAACATTTCCATTCGTTAGGTCAACACTTTCCTAAAATAATTTAAACTAAGTTTATGAATGTGGTGATAATGGAATAGCTAAACTGAATATCACCTCCACCTGATATGAAAAAGAGTAATTATCCCCACTTCCATCTTAGGTGCTTTAGATAAATCTATTACAAGTAGAATTTTATGAACTCAATTAGGCACCATCATAATTCCACTCAAAATTTATAATAATAGAGCTTATCATTATCTATGTTACATAAAATAATGATACAATTATTTTAGTTACATCAATATTCGGATAAGTTTCATAATAAATGGAGGGTGATTTATATTGATTGAAAGTGGTGGTAGTACTGATGCCATCGTCCTGCTAGCTGGCATCTTATTAATTGTCGGTGTATTGACCACGAAGTTTTCCTCTCGCCTTGGCGTGCCCTCTCTTGTACTCTTCATGATGGTCGGTATGGTCATGGGAAGTTTTGTTTATTTTGATAATGCCAAGATTGCCCAAATGATTGGGGTACTAGCACTTGTTATTATCCTATTTGAAGGCGGAATTCAGACAAACTGGTCCTCACTTCGACCAGTGATTGTCCCTTCGCTCTCGCTTGCAACTATTGGTGTTTTAATTACTTCTGGGATTGTTGCCGTGGCTGTAAAGTTTATACTTGGATTCGATTGGCTCGAGGCTATCCTTTTCGGAGCCATAATCGGCTCTACAGATGCAGCTGCCGTGTTTGCGGTTTTAAAAGGACAAAATATCAAACCTAGACTCGGTGCAACCCTTGAAGCTGAGTCAGGTTCAAACGATCCAATGGCTGTATTTTTAACTATTTCCATGATTGAACTGATTACCATCCCGGACCTAAGTATTTTCTCCTTAATCGGTGCATTTTTTGTTCAAATGTTCGTTGGAGTGGTCGCAGGGTTACTATTTGGAAAATTAGCTGTATGGGGTTTAAACCGAATTAATCTTGACTCCGGAGGTCTTTATCCTGTTTTTGCCATAGCTTTTGCCCTCCTTACCTATGGAGTCACAGCGTTCTTCCAAGGTAGCGGATTACTCGCTGTATATATATCTGCAATCATTATCGGAAATACGGATATCGCTTATCGACACTCCATCTTCCGGTTCTCAGAAGGACTTGCTTGGATGATGCAAATAACCATGTTTGTCATCCTTGGTCTTCTCGTTTTCCCTAACGAACTGTTTACTGCAGGGAATTTGATGAACGGAGTCTTAATATCTTTCATTCTGATTCTAGTAGCTAGACCAATTGCTGTTTATTTATCAACGATAAAAATGAATTTTAGTCATAAAGAGCTCATCTTTCTGTCATGGGCAGGATTAAAAGGTGCTGTACCAATTGTTCTAGCGACTTTTCCGCTACTAGCAAATATCCAAGGGAGCAACGAAATCTTTAATGTTGTTTTCTTTGTTGTCCTGATTAGTTGTTTGGTTCAGGGGTCAACGATTACTCCATTAGCTGAGAAACTTAATTTGGTGGGTCCTAAGGTTTCGGAACCGACTCATTCACTAGAATTGATTTCACTAGGTAAAGCCGATGCAGAAATGCTGGAATATCGAATGGAAGAGGGTGCTGAAATCGTGGGAATGAGTTTGTTAGACATCCCTTTCCCCACAGGTTCACTTGTGAATGCGATTATAAGAGAAGATAAACTTATCCCACCGACAGGCAATACGGTATTAGAAGCCGGAGACTTCCTCTATATCCTTGCACCAAGAAAACACAAAAAACAAATTAAAGAACTGCTTGAAAAAAAGAAAGATACTAAAAATGAAGAACAAGTAGGGTGAACAAAACCAGCAGCTTAAAAAGCTTGCTGGTTTTGTTTTTTTTACGACAATAGCGCCCCTTTTTTACCTCTGTATCCCAACATGATAAAATACTTATACTAAAGGAAATTGAGGTGAGGATATGAAGTATCGTAGACTAGGTAAAACGAATCTACACGTTTCAGTTGTTGGAATTGGTACTTGGCAATATGGTGGAGAATGGGGAAAGGATTTTACCCAAGAAGAAGTCGATCAAATTTTAGACAAAGCCCAAGAAACGGGAATTAACTTTATTGATACCGCTGAGTGTTATGGAGACCATCTTTCAGAACGCTTTATCGGAGACTATCTCAGTCGAAGAAAGAGAGAGGATTGGATTGTGGCGACTAAGTTCGGCCACCATTTCCACGGTTATTTAGAGCGTTCAAGGCATTGGAGTCCTGATGAGGTCTTGCAACAATTGGATGATTCTCTTAAATCATTAAATACGGAATACATAGATTTGTATCAGGCACATTCCTGTTCAGATGAGGAGTTTAACAATGATGAACTTTGGACCATGCTTGATAAACAAGTTCAAGCCGGTAAAATTCGACATCTTGGGGTATCGCTTAAAACGAATAATGAAAGCTATCAAACCGAAAGAGCGACTGAATACAATGTAAAAGCACTTCAAGTCGTTTATAACCGTTTAGATAAGGCACCAGAGGCAACTATTTTTCCGTCTGCAGAGAAGCAGGATTTAGGAATTCTTGCCCGGGTACCGTTAGCAAGCGGCTTTTTAAGTGGCAAGTATAAACCTGGAGCTTCCTTTGGAAAAAATGATGTACGATCTAGAAATGAGGATGCCGAGATTCAACAAACTTTAAGACTCGTCGAAGAGATTGCCAAAACTGAAGTGCCAGAAAGCGTACCAATGGCTGCTTGGGCTCTAGCCTGGTGCTTACAACATCCTGCAGTGACAACAGTTATTCCAGGTTGCAAAAACCCAGACCAAGTTGTTGCGAACGCAAAAGCCGCTGATTTGGTTTCAACTGACCATCCACAAAATATTTAAAAATTTTTTTCGACAAAAAAACCACTAGTATTCTTATAAATCCTTGTTATAATGATTGAAGATTTATTAATATTTCATTGTAAAAGGTGGGCATTATGGGAAAGTCTTCTTGTAGGTATGTAATCAACGCTCAAGGAAAAGGTGGAGAAACCTACTATACCCATTGTAAGGACAAAGCCGAGGTAAAAAAATGGATAGCCACTCATGAAGAGAAATTATCAATGAAAGAATTAAAGATAATTGATAAACAAAAGCATCCATTATTAAGCTGGTTATCCTTTAAATTTTAGCATGCTAAAGGCCGTAATCCAATATAGATTACGGCTTATTAAGTTTTTCGTATCCGATTAAAATATATAATTTAAAAGTGATTTATATATACTACAGTCTTAACAAAAGAACAATGGCTAACTTCCATATGGGTTAGCCATTGTTTTAGTTCTTAATATTATTTTCCAATAAACATTTGGGTCCAGTGATGACCGCTCGCATCATATCCCACACCAATATGGGTGAAATCGGGACTGAGAATGTTTTTGCGGTGCCCTGGACTGTCCATCCATGCCTTAACAACCGCTTCAGGTGTCTGTTGTCCTTGGGCAATATTCTCGCCTGCGGTCTTATAACTAACACCAGAGTCACGCATCATATCAAATGGCGACCCATAAGTAGGACTTGTGTGTGAAAAATAACCATTCTGTCTCATATCAACTGATTTTTTCTGGGCAACACCACTAAGTTGTGGATCCGCTTGTAAAGCAGGCAACCCATTTTGTTTACGCTGTTCATTTGTTAAATCAATGACTTGCTGAGCAACCTGACTTATCCCTGCAGGTGCTTGTTGTTCTTGTGTTCCCTGTTTAGGTTGGGCTGCTTGTTCTTGTTGATTTGTGGTTCCTTGATTCGGCTGAGCTTGTTCTTGTTGATTTGTTGGCGCCTGCCCAGCTTGGCCTTGTTGTTCGTTCGGTGTTGCCTCTGGTTGATTTTGTTCGTTTTGTTGTGCCTGGTTCGGTGTAGCTTCCTGTTCAGTATTTTGTTCGTTGTTATTTCTTTGGTTGAATCGCTTTTGTAACTCTCCAGCTGCCCATTGGCGATCTCCACGGCCAATCGGGACATATTGATACTTTGCCTCTCTAATCAAGATCGCTCTTGTATGAGGGTAATCCTTACTTGATTTATTGGTCTTGTAACTAGAGATATTCATCTCGTCATTATCTCTACTTGAATTTTTGCCATATAGGTTAACATCACGATCGTTATCTGCACGATAATTATCTACGCCATTACCCGCGTTGTTTGTATTAAGGTTGTTGCCGTTTCGTTTTGTTCCGGTAAAATTTAAATCACCTGGTTCTTTTTCGTAGTCCTCTGTCAGCGGACCATTATTATCAATGCCACCATCATTGACTTGTCCAATATTATTGGTGTCGAGTCGATTCCTGTTCCCATCTGCGCCATAATAGTTATTTCCATAGGTCCCCATCTGGTTACCAGTCCCTGATGTACCTAATCGACTATTTACATCATTGCCTGCATGATCATTAGCATTACACGCTGCAAGGCCAAGCGTCAAAATCCCCGCTGCAAACAATCCAAATTTCTTATTTATCAAATTGGCCATACCTCCTTTTTATTTTATCTCTGTTATTTTTCAGTTATTTCGAAAAAAATATAGGTGGGAAATAATGAAAGAAGACGCAAATCCATTGCGCTATATAGAGGATTCCTGTAAGGTTAACTGAACAGATTTTTCTTGAAAGGTGGCCCAGTTCATGCTGATTTCACATCCATACATAAAAGTTAATCGGAAAATTATGAACAATGAACAGCACCTTATCGAAATAGAGGAAAACCTTGTCCTATATAAAGATAAAGTCATAAGCGCCTCAGACTATTTTCACTTACAGGACGTTCTAGATATGTCATTTAAGTCAATATCAGGAGATTCTGGTTTTTTATATTTACATACAAATAGAGGTGTATTCTCCTTCCATACAAAAACGAACCCAGTTGAATTCATTCATTTTTATCACCACTTAAAAGAAAAACGCTGACATCAAGCAATGGCTAACCCCATCCTTTTTAAAGAATGGGGTTTTGTTTATGTTATCTAGAATATCGTTTTCTTTCCTCGCTCATCTTTTAGAATTTCAACTGCCTCTCTAAACCTTTGTGAGTGTACAATTTCACGTTCACGTAAAAACCTTAAGCTATCATTTAAATCTGGATCATCTGACATATCAATAATCCATTGATACGTCGCTCTTGCTTTCTCTTCTGCTGCAATATCCTCATATAAATCAGCGATAGGATCACCTTTAGCCTGAATATATTCAGCTGTAAAGGGGTTACCTGCCGCATTATGGTAAAACAAAGCACTATCATGATTAACATAATGGGGAGCTAAGCCAGCAGCTTTCATTTGCTCTGGTGTAGCGTCTTTTGTTAGTTTATAAATCATCGTTGCAATCATCTCAAGGTGCGCAAACTCTTCAGTCCCAATATCGTTTAGCAGACCTATAACCTTATCGGGAATGGTATAGCGCTGGTTAAGGTACCTTAGAGCAGCAGCTAATTCCCCGTCAGCACCCCCGTATTGTTCAATTAAATATTTGGCAAGCGTCGGGTTACACGTACTAACCTTTACAGGGTATTGAAGTTTCTTCTCATAAATCCACATGTTGTGCAGCCTCCTTACCGTTTAAGGGCGTTCAGAAGTCTCTTATCCCCCTATTTCTTTAACTGTGTTAAACATGGCTGTTTTTTCATTTCTATATCTCACTTTGACGGATGCAGTAAACCAAAAGAATTCTTAGCGTTTAAAACAGGAAATTACACCTGCCATGGCCATGGAGCGGATCCCCAACTCCAATTACCATCTGAATAGCTGTTTCCATAATTCTGAAGACTGCCGTACCTTGCTTCAAATTCTTTTTTTAGCTTCTTCGAGTATTGTGCATATTGATTGTACTGTTGGATCGCAGCCTGATCTTGGGGATGTGTATCTAAGTAAAGATTCAACTCAACAATCGCAAAATCAATTGCCTGAATTTCCTCTAGCCGCTGGTAATAATCCTGCGGTAGCTGCTTTTGTTTCATGGAGTATCCCCTCTTTTCGTTTCATACGGATTCTGGTAATAATCATAAAATGCAGGCCACAATGTTCCCCGATAAAGAGCCTCTTTCGGAGAAAATTGCTGTAAATTGGGTGGTTGAAACCCAATATATAGATGTGGAGGTGTCCAGTAATATTTAACTCCAATCGGTCTACACGGGTCATACGGACTGTGGAACGGTTGAAAAGCTTTTATATGGGTAAATTGAGCTTTTGGTTGTTCGGACATGAACACGCCACCCCTTTCTCATTGCTTATCAATGCATTATATACATGCACAGATTGTCTATATGTCGAAAATATTCAAGCACGGATGGTTTAAGTCAATTAATAATATTCAGATAATAAAGGGAAAGAGCATCATCAGCCCGAATATATTTCATTATAAAAACATCTATTAAGAAAATGGAGGTGGAAAGTGTATTATGCTTCAAGCTGAAAAAATTGAAATTAAAAATGCTCTAGAGGCTATTGAATACTATTACCAAAAAGGTTGGACTGATGGATTGCCCATCGTTCCCCCAACGGAGGAAAGAATTTACGAAATGCTCTCAAGCGTAAAAATGGAACCAAACACTGTGATAGGTTCTATCTCTGAAAGAGGAAGGGTTTTTACTGCTGAACTTGTGGCAATAAATGCGGTTATGGCAGGTTGTCTGCCTGGTTATTTTCCCGTAGTAATGGCGGCGGCTCAAGCAATCTCGGATCCTGAGTTCGGACTGCATGGGCCTAGTGCTAGTACACATGGCGCCGCCATTATGATTGCTGTGAATGGCCCTATTGCTCAACAAATTGGCATGAATGATGGTCCAAATGCTTTTGGTCCTGGAAACCGTGCCAACTCAACCATCGGACGAGCCATTCGATTACTTATGATTAACGCTGGAGGTTCTCCAGAATTTGATCGCTCAACACTAGGAACTCCGGCCAAATATAGCTTTTGTTTCGCCGAAAAGGCTACAGAATGGATCCCTCTCCATGTCCAGCGAGGATATAAAAAAGAAGAAAGTACAGTTACTGTTTTTGCCTGCGAAGGACCGAACCAAATTCAAAACCACGCTGCCCTTAAAGGTGAAAGTATTCTTAAAACAATGGCCGACCGAATGTCCCCACTAGGAAGCTTTAATATTGCGAGTGAAACAGAAATGGCCGTCGTCCTCTGTCCCGAGCATTACCACCACTTAGAAAAGGAGGGCTGGACGAAAGAATCTGTCCAACAGTTTCTTTTTGAACATGCTGTTAAGACCCTATCCGATATGAAAAAAGGTGGAATTATCGAAGAGCTGATTTCTCCTGGTGATGACAAAATAATTAAGCACGCAGTACCTTCCCCAGAACAAATTCTATTAATGGTTGCAGGAGGGGAAGCTGGTAGGTTTTCTGCCTGCATGCCTGGTTGGTTTAGCTACAAACAATCTAGAGCAGTTACAAAGTCAATCAACTCTGCTACAGGATTTACTTGAAGCGAATGCTAGATGACCAATCGGCGATTGGTCTTTCAAATTCCAATGAAGAGGTGATTCCATTTTGAGTTTTATTGTGTATAACCCAACCAATAGTCCGAGTATTAAAACAAAAAATATGGCGCCAAGAAACAAGAGTTTAAATGGTAGCGTCATCGGCCTTATCGATAATGGCAAGAAGAATTCGGATATTGTTGTACAGGGTGTTGCTGAGGGACTAAAGAAAAAGCACCAAATAAAAGAGGTCATCATTTATAAAAAACACTCTTTCTCACACGGGCTCAGCAAAGATGACGCGAAGATGCTTGCTGATAAATGTGATTTCATTATTTCAGGGGTAGGCGATTGAGGTTCCTGTAGCTCGGGCAGTTTGCTCGATGGAGTGATTATGGAAGAACAAGGAATTCCGACAGCAGTTATTGTAACCACCCCTTTTATAGCTTCTAGCAAAGCAATGGGCATTGCTCAAGGGATTCCTGAGTATCCTTTTGTGACGATCCCTCACCCTATAGCAGCAACAGAAAAGGATATTTTAGATAAATGGGTGGATAAGATTATAAACGAAGTTGAAGGAATTTTAATAAACGAGTAGCGTTAACAAATTAATTAATTGGATTAAATCCTCTCCCATGGATATTCTACTATTGATTACATCTCGAAAGGGGACGACAATATGACTCAATCACAAAGCCAGAGAGAAAGACAATGGAGAGAACGTAAACAAGAACAGAATCCTCATGGCAAGGTTAAATCCTTTGAACAGCTCGCTGAAGAAGCTGGCAAAACCGAAAGAGAAAACCGCTAAAAATTCATTTTATGCTGAAACTGTTTGAATAAAGTAAGTATTGATAATCGGTTATATTTAAGATAATCCACCTTAACTGGTGGATTATTTTTTATCGACTAGATTACTGAATTTATTGAATATTCTTCTGTAATCGGTTATAGTTTTTTTATCGAAAATGAACGACGAATAGTCATCTCCCCTAACTACTGGAAGTTAACTGACCATATATGGTTTTATACGGCTCTTTTCTCAAATTTGTTGCTTTTTAAGCTGAACACTAAGTGTCGGGACATATATAGGAACTAGAGTTAACAATCATGAGAAAAGAGTTTGCAAATTTACATTTGACGTACAAAATAGCTTTTCGCACGGTAAAATCGGTCTTAAGATTTTAACAACACTCTTTACGAAAACACCTTTTATAAATAGAGAAAGGCGAGGTGGCTACATGAGGCCAATCATTTTAGGGTTATTAGCGGCGCTTTTTTTTGCTGTTACGTTTGTAGTTAATCGGGCAATGGACCTTTCAGGTGGTAGTTGGATTTGGAGTGCATCCCTCCGTTACCTCTTTATGGTACCATTTCTAATCATCATCGTATTAGCACGTAAAAATCTTCGACCATTAATAAACGTAATGAAAGAACAGCCAAAAAGCTGGCTTCTTTGGAGTTTTATAGGCTTTGGTTTGTTTTATGCACCGCTTTGCTTTGCTGCCGCGTACTCTCCTGGTTGGCTCATTGCAGGAACCTGGCAAATTACGATAATTTCAGGTTCCCTACTAGCACCTCTTTTTTGGGAAACAATCGGAAATAAGCGGATTAGAGGAAAAATACCTTTAAAGGGACTCTTAATGTCATCCATCATCCTGTTGGGGATTATATTAATGCAAATCGAACATGCCCAAAGTATACCAATGTCGATCGTTTTATTAGGAATTCTTCCTGTCATTATCGCATCTTTTGCCTACCCGCTGGGAAACCGTAAAATGATGGAAATATGCAACGGACGTTTGGACGCATACCAACGGGTACTCGGAATGACCATCGCTAGTATGCCATTTTGGTTCCTTCTATCCATATTTGGATTATTTACTGTTGGACCCCCTTCGTTACAACAAAGTGTTCAGGCTTTAATCGTTGCCATTTCTTCCGGTGTAATCGCTACTGTGCTCTTTTTTATGGCGACCGATCTTGTAAGAGGAAATATGCAACAACTAGCTGCCGTAGAAGCGACTCAATCCATTGAGGTCCTATTTGCACTCGCTGGAGAAATCGTCCTTTTATCACTTCCGATCCCCTCTCCACTGTCTTGGATTGGTATGTTTATCGTCACTTTTGGGATGATTGCCCATAGCTATGTTTCAAGAATTAAAAAAGAACCTGCAAGCAAGGCTTTGAATGTTTAACACAGCAAAATAAAAAGCAACAGCCTCCCATCCGTAGACGAGAGGATGTTGCTTTTTTATTAAAATCATCCTGTATTTCTTAAACCAGCCGCGACGCCACTTATTGTTAATAATACTTGGGTCACAAGCTCTTCATCCGGCTCTTGGGCATCTCGAATTTCTTTGATGAGCTCTACTTGAATGAAGTTTAATGGATCAACATAAGGATTGCGACGATGAACTGATTCTTTAATATTTGGTGTATGATCAAGTAATTCCTCGTCCTCAACAATCTTTAAGAGGATTTCTTTAGTTCGGTTATACTCTTCTACGATATTAGAGAAAATACGCTCAGCCACGTTTTTATCGGTAACCAATTCACTATACTCTTTTGCCGTGGTAAGGTCAGCTTTCATTAAAGCCATCTGCAGATTATCAACCGTCGAACGGAAAAATGGCCACTCTTGGTACATTTCCTGGAGAAGCTTTAAATTATCCTCGCTTTGTCCAGCAAAGCTTTCAAGTCCAGATCCCGCTGCATACCACCCCGGAAGAAGCTGTCTGCTCTGAGTCCAAGCAAATACCCAAGGAATCGCTCTTAAGTTTTCAAACTGAGCACTATTTTTTCGGCTCATCGGACGTGAACCTATATTTAGTTCCCCTATTTCATGAAGTGGAGTCGCTTCATTAAAGTAAGTAATAAAATCTGGATCGGCAAATACTAAATCTTGGTACTTTCTTAGGGAAACTTCTGTCATTTTTTCAATCGCTTCAACCCAGCGAGCATCCCGATGATGTGCCTGTTCGGACTCATTTAGAACATGGGCTGCGGCTCTCAGCAAGGTGGAAGTCGCTTGTTCAAGGCTTCGGTAAGCAATATCCTCAATTAAATACCTTGAGGAAAGAACTTCACCCTGTTCGGTTATTTTAATTCCTTCGCCGAGTGTTTCTAGCGGTTGAGACATTAAACTACGGTGCAACGGACCACCGCCACGACCGAGAGACCCGCCACGGCCATGGAAAAACTTAAGACCAATCTGATAATTCTTAGCCATTTCTTGAATTTCAACCTGAGCTTTGTAGAGTTTCCAGTTAGCGGTTAATGTTCCCCCATCCTTGCTACCATCAGAATATCCAAGCATAATTTCCTGCTGATTATTCAGTGCTAGTAAATGTTCACGGTATAATGGCATTTGGAACAACGTCTCCATGATATTCCGACCGGCTGTCAAGTCATCAATGGTCTCCAACAATGGAGCTACATTCAGGTCACTTTCCACTGAACCATCTGCATGCAAGCGGTAAATCCCCGCTTCTTTTGCTAGAACAAGAACCTCTAGGATATCACTTGGAGATTGAGTCATTGATATTAGATAAACAGATATGGATCTTTTTCCAAATTCCTTATGTGCTTTTTTAATCAAGGTAAATACATCAAGCATTTGTTGAGTTTCTTTCGAGTAATCCTCGTGTAATAGCAAGAGCGAACGCGGGTCTTCAAGAATTGATTGTAAGACTTTAACCTTTTCCTCTTCTGATAAGTTTTGGTAGTTGTCAGCGACTCTCGCCTTTCGCAAGATTTCCGTTATTGCTGACTCATGCTCCCCACTATGATTACGGATATCAAGTGTAGCCAAATGGAATCCAAACAGCTGTACTTGGCGTATCAGTTTTTGGAGCTTCTTCAACTCATGATTTGTAGGATGATGTTGATAGACACTTCTCTTGATCATCCGTAAATCATCCAGTAGTTCTTCCGAGGATTTATACCCAACCTCAGACTCTCCTACTTCTTTTAAGCGTTGAATAATAACGGCAAATTTCCGACGGTAGACCTCATTTACAATTGGCCATCTTCTATCCTCTTTCAGGTAAGCGGCTTCATCAGAGGGTAGAGATTCTAAAAGTTCAGTGCTCACTTGTACCCTAGCAGTCGAATGACTAAAACGTTTCATCAATTCAACAAGTACATTTTTATATTTCTTTAAAACTAGTCGTTTCTGCTTGTTGAGAGTTTCCCAAGTAACATCAGGTGTAACATGAGGATTTCCATCACGATCTCCTCCAATCCACGATCCGAAACGGAGGAAGTTTGGAACATTCCACTCTTGATCTGGATAATGCTCTTCTAGGCTTTCTTCTACTTCCTGATGAATCTCAGGTAGAACATCAAACAGTGTTTGATCAAAATAATATAACCCGTTACGAACCTCATCAATAACGGTTGGCTTTCGGTGCCGTATTTCATCGGTCTGCCAAAGGGCCATCATTTCATTGAAAAGGCTTTCCTTTAATTTCTTTCTTTCTTTTTTAGAAAGTAGTGGGTTATCAAGAGTTTTTAAAATATCAGCAATTCGCTTTTGAAGCTCTAGAATGGATCTTTTGGTAGCCTCTGTTGGATGAGCTGTTATGACTAGCTCTAGAGAAATTTTATTGAGAACATTTTGGATAAGATCTGAGGAAATTTGATTATCTTTTAAGGATTGGACAGCATGTTCAATTGACCCAGGCTGCGCATTCGTATCGGTCTGAAGCTGGTATTCCCGACGTCTTCTAATCCGGTGATTTTGTTCTGCTATATTAATAAGATGAAAATAAACCGCAAAGGCACGTATTACATGTTTCCTCATTGGGCCATCGAGTTTGGCGATTTCCTGTTTCAGTTTTTCATAGACTTCTGTTTTATATTCACTTCGCAGGTCTTTACACATAATCCGAATCTTTTCAACCTTGTCTAAAAGCTCATTCCCCCCATGATACACAAGGATTTCCCCAAGCATTGCTCCTAACATTTTTACATCACGACGCAATGGAAGACTGCTATCATTTACCATTAATCCTGTTGTCATAACTTCACCTTCCCTATTAGTACAGTTCTTTGAATTTTTTAAATAATATACCATAACTTTGGACGAAGGTGTAGTGAAAAGTAAAATTTAAAGGGTATTTTTTAAAAATAACCCGACTAAATCCTTGAATAATACCCCATGACTGCATATGGATTTCCTTGGTTTTTGTAGAGTACTAATATAATAAACAGGGTTACTCCAACTCTATGTAGCACTTCTATTTATCCTTATGAATCATTCATTTTATCTAGCATTGATATTGCATCTACTAAATGATTATTAAAAATCTGTCGTGCGACGGCAAGAAGTTCGACAATCATAGGGTCTCGCAACGAGTAGATAACTTGATTCCCCTCTTTTCTACCAGTAACAATATTCTTATTTCGTAAGACAGTTAACTGTTGGGAAACTGCAGAGCCCTCACTTCCGATAAGACTCTTCATTTCATTTACGTTTTTATCCCCTTCTGACAACAACTCTAGAATCCGTATTCTGAGGGGGTGAGCTAGTGCTTTAAAAAATTCTGCTTTAAACTGTTGCATCTCTAAGTTCAATCTAATTTCCTCTCTTTCAACTATTAACTTGAAAAAGCTGCTTATTTTCGTTTATCTCTTGCTTTGTTACTGAAAGGAACCCGCATTCTTTAAATGCGTAATGCTTACAGCCGAGGCATTTATTTTGATTAATTTGACTAAGTGCGTAGCTAATTGCTTGCCCGGTATGGTCAAAGAAATGCTCTTCTCCAATGAGATGATATAGACCCGTTTTTTCAAGAAGTACCTTTGGTTGCTGTTGAATTCCTGATACTAACACGACCCCCTGATTGGAAAAATGCTTAACGATACTCGAAAAATTGGCTACTCCAGTCGTATCCATAAAAGGTACTTTCCCCATTCTTAATAGCAACACCTTAGGCTTATAATGTAGCGTATTCATGATTGAATGTTCAAACGTTTGGGCAGCCCCAAAAAAGAGCGGTCCCTCCACATTATAGATTGTCACTTGAGGGCAATCATGTGTATGGGATACAACATGACTCTCTACCTTTTCATGCTTATGTTTTCGGTTTGGCAAGACCTTTGTTATCACCATTATATCACTCATTCTTTTCGTGAAAATAATCACGGCCAAAACAAGCCCAACTTCTACTGCAACGGTTAAATTCACAAAAACAGTTAATAGAAAAGTAACAACTAGGATTAGAGAATCTGCTGTTCTTGTTTGTAACAAATGATAGAAAACATGTCTTTCACTCATATTCCAGGCGACCATCATCAGAATTGGAGCCATGCTTGCTAACGGAATTTTCGATGCGTAAGGAGCAAACAATAGTAACACGAATAAAACAACCATTCCATGAATGATTCCGGACATTGGGGAAACAGCACCATTTTTTATATTTGTCGCTGTCCTGGCAATGGCGCCTGTTGCCGGAATTCCCCCAAATAATGGTGTAATCATATTCGCGACTCCCTGGCCTATTAATTCGCGATTGCTATCATGTTTACTATTTGTCATTCCATCCGCTACAACTGCGGATAACAAGGACTCAATTGCCCCTAAAATTGCAATTACTAACGCCGGCCGAAGTAATTGCTGAATTTTTTCAAAAGTGAGTTCTGGGAACGAGAAAGTCGGTAAAGTATTGGCGATTTCTCCATAAGTTGAACCAATTGTTGCTAGGTGAGTTGGGTATAGAATCGTCGCAATTAGCGTTGAAATTATTAACCCAATTAACGGCCCAGGAACCTTAGGAAACAGTTTAGGTGTTAGAATTACGGTGGTTAAACAAATTAACGCTGTTAAAACACTATAAAAGTTAATTGTCTCAAGATGGAGGGCGATTTCCTTCATATTATCGAGAAATCTTTCATGTTTCTCTACACCTGAGAGGCCGAGGAAATTCGGAATTTGTCCCGTAAAAATAATGACAGCGATTCCTGCTGTAAAGCCAATTGTCACAGGCCTTGGGATAAACTTAATTAATGATCCTAATTTAAAAATCCCCATTAAAACCAGGATGATGCCTGCTAAAAATCCTGCTATAAGAAGATTTTCGAAACCGTAAGTCATCACAACCCCAAACAAGATGGGGATAAAAGCCCCTGTTGGTCCCCCGATTTGATACCTAGATCCTCCTAATAAAGAAACGAGAATACCCGCAATAATCGTAGTGTATATTCCATACTCGGGTTTAACACCAGAAGCAATAGCAAACGCCATCCCTAATGGAATTGCAATCACACCAACGACAATCCCGGAACTCAAGTCTTTTTGGAACGCTTTAAGTGAGTAGTTTTCGTATCTCCCCTTAAAAAAACTCTTTTGCATCACTATAATACGCCCTCCATCATTTATTAATATTTGTATATTCGATTATTTGAATATACTATTATATGAATCTACACCTGTTTCTTTATGATGTCAAAGGCTTTTTTTCGACCTTAAAAGGACACCTTATGACATTCTTCTTACCCACTCCCTTGAGAAAATAGAAAAAAAATCTATTTAGTTTAGTTCGTTTTAGCTAGCTATTTGTGGCTAGAATAAGTAATAAAAAGGAGGTCTTTGGTTTTGAAAAACAATCATATACTCTTGTCTATAATTTTTTTGCTTTTCCTTCTTACCGGGTGCAACACAGACAATGACAGGGTATCAAACCCGCCACCGGATGCACCCGTCGAAGAAGAAACCAACAAGTTAAAGACTGCGGATAGGAATTTATTCGCATTTACAAGTTTTGACTTAGAAGTAGAGTATGAAAATCATCGTTCATTTGAAATAAAGTATGATAATGAAATAGATGGAATGGAAGTTGAACTAGAGGATGACCGAACAAATAAAAGTCAAAGCGGAGACGAGGCATTTGATCAGATTGAGCCAATCTTCCAAACATTTACGTTTGACTCGTCTACTCCAAAGGATGAGGTTATCGCTGAAGTCCTCGAAGCGTTTGATCTGGATACAAATTATCAGAAGTTTGAGTTAGATGTAGATTTTTCTGATGGCAGTGAAAAAGATTACAATAATTATTCATAGTTCTGAACCCGCCTCCCTCTTGGGAGGTGTTTTATCTACGAACTTTAACCAGTTCTATTGTTAGCCATTACAATGATTCCCCGTGGTTACAGTTTGAAACTAAAGAAATTTGTCTATATTAACATTTGTGGAGGAATGTTATGACAAACAAGATTGAAGAAACTGTTGTTCACCACAAATTACCGTTAATTAAAGTAATCGGGCGAATAATTATGATAGCCTTTGGTGCCCTACTCATGGCCATTGGTTTGGAAATTTTCCTCGTTCCTAACAAAGTTGTTGATGGCGGTATAACCGGAATATCCATCATGCTTTCCCATATAACGGGGTGGAAACTCGGAATCTTCCTCTTTCTATTGAATCTCCCATTCGTTTATATCGGGTATAAGCAAATCGGCAAAACATTTGCCTTATCAACGACATTTGGAATCACCATTTTATCGCTTTTCACGTTTATGCTTCATCATGTAGAAGCCTTTACTGATGATGTATTGCTCGCTACTGTTTTCGGTGGCATGTTAATTGGAATTGGTGTTGGAACGGTTATCCGGAGTAGTGGGGCCTTGGATGGAACGGAAATTCTCGCCATCCTAATAAGTAAAAAGGTTCCTCTTACTGTAGGGAACATCGTGATGTTTTTTAATTTCTTTATTTTAGCTGCGGCGGGTTCTGTGTTCACTTGGGACCGCGCTATGTATTCCCTATTGGCTTATTATATTGCTTCAAAAGCTATTGATGCTGTCGTCGAAGGCTTCGAACAGTCAAAGTCTGTTTGGATTATTAGTGATTTCTCTAAGGAAATTTCTGATAGTATCAATGCCCGGCTTGGGCGTGGTGTTACCTTTTTAAACGGAGAAGGCGCCTATACAGGTGATGACAAACGGGTAATATTCGTTGTCATCAACAGAATTGAAGAATCGAAATTAACAAGAATCGTTGAGTATTGGGATCCCAACGCCTTCTTAGCTATTGGAGACATTGCAGAGGTGCGAGGAGGTCAGTTCAAAAAGAAAGATATTCACTAGATCCTCTCTGGATCCTCATCAAAACGGATTAGACAATGGCTAACCTTTTTAAGCCATTGTCTCTTTGTGTTCTATAGGTGGTTGAAAAACAATAATACAAGGTTTCGGAAATATGATAACTCTGAGGAAGACAACCCAATTTAGACCCTAATCCTTAACGTTACCTTCTTGAAGTGGATGATAATATTATCTGTATGTAAGTTTAAATCCAGCCTCTAAAATGCTCGGTATTGAAAATTCAAAAAAATTTAAAAATAATTATATAACAGTATTGATTATTCAAATCTGTTATAGTACAATGAATTTACAATCAACCGACTGGGGGAATAATAAATGAAAAATCCAACTGTAAAAGAGTGCCGTGAATGTGGATCAAAGTTCCAAGAAAAGCAGGAATCGTTTCTATATGAATGTGAACACTGCATGAGAAAACATGAAGAATAAAGTTTAAAAGGAAGCCCTTCTTAGTATCTGAGAAGGGCTTCTTTTATTGTTATACAACACACCCCTTTCTCTGGTTCTGCCTTTGTTTGTTTTATACAGCCATCCACGTCATTCATCACATAGTCCCAAAGTTTAAAAAACGGCATTTACTTTTTTCTGGCACACTGCCTATACAAGTAAGCTATCTTATTATTTTTGATTCGTACACAGGTTTCATCAGGTCTAAAGGGTTAGAATTTTTCCCTCTCAACTCTGACTTAGGCACCCCTAGTAGTGTTCTTATTATTTTTACTTTATCATAGCTATAAACGAGTAATCTTAAGTAGCAATCCATTTAAAGGTGTGGTGAACATGCTCTACTTGAGTAAAAAGCACGACCCTCTAAAAAATGCAGCTTTAATTGAAAGATATTCGCGCCATAAACCTGAAATAAAATCAGCGATTGATGATACGGGTGTTATGTTAAAGAAGTTAACTCAGCATCCCATTAAATCACAGCGGCCTGAACCACAATCATCTCTTAGTTCCTTTTTCGAAAAGATTGTATCAGCGCTGGCAAGGTTCAGCATTGCTACTTCTACCAACGCTGAACTGTCGGCATACGGGACAATGGTTGACCATCAGGGGGCTGTCTTTCCAGAATGGAAACCCAAATTGGATGAAGAATATTTAGAGCTCTTAAAACAGACTACTCGAGAAGTCAACGTACTTGATTTCGGTGCAATTGGTGATGGAAAAACAGATAATACAGTGGCTTTCAAGAAAGCTATCAGCAATGGACGGGTCAAGATCCATATCCCTGAGGGCGTCTTTATTGTAAAAGGGATTCAACTCCCCTCCTGGACTTGTCTTGTTGGTGGTGGTAAAGGAAAAACAATCATTAAATTGAGTGATGACGCCCCCAAAGGTCGAAGGCTCGTAAGCAATTCTAATTTCTTACGTGGGAATCACCACATCTTGGTCGAAGGAATGAGTCTAGATTGGAATGTGGAAAGGCTTGGCGAGGCCAGAAAGACAGCTACATGGGGAAACTACTCTAGCTGCCTGACTTATGCCAATGTGTCTTACGGATGGGTGAAAAACGTTGAAGCAATAAATGCCGGTTTACATGGCTTTGACGCTTCCGCTTCCTTTTATGATTATTCTGGTGACGGCAACCGTGCCCGTGGCGCTAGTCAATATATTTGGTTTGACCAGTTGAACGCTTACGGTTTTGGGGACGATGGAATTACCACCCATCATAGTGAGAACTTGTTTATCTCTAACTGTCACTTGTCCGACCCGAGCGGAAAGGCACATGATAAAGGGTACGCTAACTCGAACGGAATTGAAATCGACGATGGCTCGAGAAATGTTTGGCTTGTGAATAACTCAACAACCCGATGCTTCGGCGGGATTGAAATTAAAGCACATCATAATTCTTCGGCTGCAAATAACGTACAAATCATAGGCCATCTTTCTGTTAACGATAATAGAAGCTACAATTTCCGTCATATTGGCCACCATAAAAAAACAGATCCAAATTCAAGAACGGCTTACCATATTCGAGCAACAAATATAATTTCGATTGCTCCTGTATTCTCCGATTTATATGAAGGATCTACACCACGAGGTATGGTTGTTTCCGCTTATGTTTATGTTGCAGTGAACCATTTTACTTTAATTGGGGACCCAGATTATGATTATCGTCATAACCCAGTCATTGCAGTGCAATACAAAGCTAGAAATATTTCAATGAACCATATTTCCATTAGAGGTTTTCATACAGCTAGTAGCGATATTCGAATTTTCGGTGGCGAACAACATGCTGATAATGTGTGTTTAAAGAACATAGGAATAGAAAACTCCGCACCTATAGCTATAGATATCGGAAAGAACGTTAAACATGTTTCCCTACAAAGCCTCAAGGCCATTTCAACCACCGGAAGGTATGCTATAAAAGCGGATAAAGTTCCAGATGACTTTATAGATATTACGGTTAAAGGATACACCGCACCAGCTATGATTAAAGGAGAAGAAATTAAATATTTTTAAAATCTTTGACCCCAAGTGGAACGTGTTCTCCAACCCCAATAGCTACCGTCAATCGAAAAAGGGCGTGAAAACATAAGAGAAGGTACCATGTACCTTCTTTTTCAAAATATAACCCTTAGCTGTTTGTGTGCTTATTAACTGGGCTCATTTCTTAAAAAATGTTGTTTTTGCTTTAAGTTGGATTACGCTTTGTTTCACGGCAAGTTAGCAATTTTTTATGGGAAATGAGCTTACAAACTTACTATCACATAACAATTACCTTACCTTGCATTAAAATCGGCTTTAGGATTTTATCAACAATCCCTACGAAAACAACCACTAACTAAAACGTATAAATGAAGACGATGAAGAGAAATATTCCTACACCCATTGAAAGAAAGCCTGATTTTCTTTTTTCTTCTTTAAATTCAGTCCAGCCGAGAACCAACATTAAAATCGATATGAAAAGCTGTGCCCATGGAATGACTGAATGGTCCCCTGTAATAACAGAGTATACGGATAGACAAATGACAATGACACCTAGCATGATTTTCACGGTTTGCATCAGGTTACACCTCCATTCTATCTCGACCTCTATTCATACTGTCACGTCTTATAACCCATGCACTAAGATGGAATACCCATATCAAATTTCATTTCTATATTTTATGTATCTATACAATAATTGTAGCAAAAAAGATTCTAATTCCATCTTAAGATTTTGTCGTCTTTCGGGAACGGGACAATACCTTTTAATAGATTCGTTAAGGAACCTTGTTGTTGCTCACGGTTGAAGAGTTTTTACCGAAATCCACAGTCTGATTCAAAAAGGTTTTTTAATAGAGATGTTTTGTTTTGAGATTATTCAGTTTATTTATTTCGTTTCTCTCTAATAGAATATAAAATATGCTAAAATTTTCTATAAATAGCTATGAAAACATTTGATTTATATATTAAGAGTTATTGGGGAGGAAAACATGACTCATGAATCGAGAACAGACTAAAGAGAACCCAAAAAATAAACATAAGGGTACACCAAAGTCAAAAGTAGTAAAAAGGATATTCTTTATTGTTATTGGAGCAATTTTAATGGGTGTTGGAATCGAGGAGTTCCTCGTCCCCAACCAAATTCTTGATGGGGGCATCGTTGGTATCTCAATTATCTTATCCCACCTCACTGGTTGGAGATTAGGTTTCTTCATCTTCGTTCTGAATATTCCTTTCTTCTTTATCGGCTATAAGCAGATTGGAAAAACCTTTGCGTTATCAACTCTTCTAGGAATTACAGTTTTATCGATTACAACTACGCTATTACATAGCTTCCCCGTATTTACAGAAGATTTACTGCTAGCGACCGTTTTTGGCGGTATTGTCCTTGGAACTGGGGTAGGAATTGTTATTCGTTTTGGAGGATCCCTTGATGGTACCGAAATCATGGCGATATTAATGAATAAAAGACTTCCCTTCTCTGTTGGGGAAATGATTATGTTTTTCAATATTTTTATTTTTGGAATTGCGGGATTCATTTTTGGCTGGGACCGGGCAATGTACTCCCTACTAGCTTACTTTATTGCTTTTAAGACGATTGACATTGTTATCGCTGGACTTGACGAATCGAAGTCAGCCTGGATCATCAGTGACCAATATCAAGAAATTGGTGAAGCCATTCTCGCGCGTTTAGGACGGGGAGTCACCTATTTAAACGGGGAAGGTGCTTATACTGGTGATGATAAAATGGTGATTTTCTGTGTCATCACACGACTAGAAGAGGCAAAGTTAAAAACGATTGTCGAGGAGCTAGACCCGTCTGCTTTTCTAGCTGTTGGAAATATTGCTGAGGTCCGCGGAGGGCGATTCAAAAAACGTGATATTCACTAATCAAGGTCAATTATTTTATTCTTATAATCTATTTTTAATTTCTACTAAAAACACTTTGACAACCTTCATTGTATACGTTAATTTAAATATAGCTCGTTGGAAGGGGTGATGTGATTGAATAAGGACATTATTAAATTTCTAAGAAAAAGCCATAATTTAAACCAGCGAGAGTTTGCAAGAATGGTCAATTGTAGTTTCGCCCTGATTGGCCTAGTAGAGGTTGGAAAAAGAAGAGTCACTGAAGACCTTGAAAAAAAAGTAAAGGAAGCCTTTGACCTTGACGATAGCCAAGTTCAATCCATTACTGCCATCATCAAAACCTTAGGTGAAGGTATACCGCCAATTATGTGATACAGCGGTATTTTTTTATGTTAAAAATAAAAAGAGCTGCATATACGCAACTCTTTTTCCCTTTACTGTTCGACAACTAGAGAATGACTTCTTTCCTTTCCAAGTACCGTTCCATTTTTCTTTTTATTCGTTGCAAAGCATTGTCAATCGATTTAACATGTGTGTTTACATTTTTGGAGATTTCCACATAGGAGTGACCGGCGATATGGAGCTCTAAAACTCTCTTTTCTAAATCACTTAACTTTTCTGACATTTTCTTTTCCAAATCACTAGCCTTTTCTTGATCAATGATCATCTGCACAGGGTCCATGTTCACTGGACCAGTGATGATATCCATTAAAGTATGATTGGATTCTTCTTCATAAATTGGTTTATTTAGAGAAATATAAGAATTTAGTGGGCCATGCTTTTGGCGAGTAGCTGATTTTACAGCCGTAATGATTTGTCTAGTAATACACAGCTCAGCGAAAGCCTTAAAAGACGAGAGCTTGTCCACTCTAAAATCCCGAATTGCTTTATAAAGACCAATCATCCCTTCTTGGACGATATCTTCTTTCTCCCCACCAATTAAAAAATATCGACTAGCCTTTGCACGAACAAAACTCCGGTATTTCCGCATCAAAAATTCTGACGCTTCCCAATCTCCGTCTTGGAACAGCTGGACTAAAAATTCATCATTCATTTCCGCATAATAATCTTGCATCAGATTTTCTTTGATGACCATACTCACACTGTTACCTCCGACAATATTATTTGTTTTAATATTCCGACCCATTCCAAAAAGTTAGAACACCCGACATATATTTTAATAGTAACGTAGTATGGTCATAAAAGAAATTTAAACTTATCGACTTTTTTTTACACAAATCGGTAATGAATGTAGTAAGGAGACAAAAATTATACGCTAGCGATGCGTTTACTGTATGGTTTTTATTGTTCGTGTCGAATTTCCTTGGACGTTTTTTCTCATATTTTTAATTTTAATTAAAAAAATAGATGAACCATAGTCCATTCAGCACGGTGAATTTCCTCATTTATTAGGGATATTTGCTATTTCTAGTTTTTCCCTGATTCGATTTCAGCAGAATTACCCTTAGCTACCATTTTATCAAAGTCTATCAAACTATCTCGATCTAATAAGGAGCGTATTCCTTGGGGAACCTTAACCTTTGTACGTGTCTGTCGATTGATTGTGGTTAATACAACCTCTGCCGAAACTACAAGTTCCTCTAAATGATTCACAATCGTCTGGTTTAGCGTATAACTAGTATTTCCCACACGGGCCAGGGTCGTCCGAACAACTAGTTTATTTTGATTGAAAACTTCTCTTTTATAATTAATTCCAATATGGACAACAACTGATTCTACGCCATTTAAAATACTATAGTGGTACCACTTTTTTCGTGCCTCATCCAAGTATTCAAATAACGAGACATTATTCACATGTGCCGTTTTTGTTTCTGCTGCGATTCTCATTTCTGTATAAGCCACTGTGCTTCCCCCAAAAAAATTTTATTGTCGTATATTCTTATATTTCGACTATTTATAATAAAAAACCTGCTAATATATTTAAATCTGCTCATTATTGTAAAGTTATTGTAAAAATTATTATTATGAATACAGTTTGGAAATAGTTATTGTTATAATCAGTTGGAAAAAAGGCAAAAGAATATTTACCCACTTAAGGAGATGAAGATGAAAAAAAAACATCAATCTAGAGATTTTAAAACATTATTGGAATTATTGACTGTATCCACTCGCCTTGGCTTTACCTCATTCGGTGGTCCGGTTGCACACTTAGGATACTTCCATGAGGAGTACGTAAGAAGAAGAAAGTGGATGGATGAAAAAAGCTACGCCGATTTGGTAGCATTATGTCAGTTCTTACCTGGGCCAGCCAGCAGTCAGGTTGGGATTGGAATTGGCGTGATGAAAGCTGGTTTACTCGGTGGGATTATTGCATTTATTGGATTTACACTCCCTTCTGTTTTAGCTTTGATTCTATTTGCTCTGCTTCTACAGGGATTTGATGTCGGAAATGCCGGCTGGATACAAGGTTTAAAACTAGTCGCCGTTGCCGTTGTTGCTCATGCTATTGTAGGGATGGCGCAAAAACTCACGCCAGACCTGAGCCGTAAAGCCATTGCCCTTTTGGCACTCGTCGTAACCCTGTTATGGCAAACAGCCTACACCCAAGTAGGGGTTATCTTATTGGCTGCTTTTATTGGTTTCCTCCTTTATAAACAGCATGCTACCCCTAACGAATCCGAGCGTAAAAATTTCCCGATTTCACGTGGCTTTGCGATTGGCTGTCTTGTGTTATTTTTTGGTTTGCTCTTTCTTTTACCTATTCTAAGAGAAACCACATCATTGCATTGGGTCGCCTTATTCGATAGCTTTTACAGATCTGGATCACTAGTTTTCGGTGGCGGTCACGTTGTCCTCCCCTTATTAGAGCGTGAAGTGGTACCGACAGGATGGATGACCGATGAAGCATTTCTAGCTGGATATGGTGCTACGCAGGCTGTCCCAGGTCCGTTGTTTACCTTTGCTGCGTATTTGGGGACAGTAATCAATGGATGGCAAGGTGGTCTATTGGCAACTGTGGCAATCTTTTTACCAGCTTTTTTGTTAATCCTTGGTACACTGCCGTTTTGGGATGACTTACGACAAAACCCAAAAATTAAAGGGGCGTTAATGGGAGTAAATGCTGCTGTAGTTGGAATTCTGATTTCAGCCTTTTATCATCCAATTTGGACTAGCTCTATCCTCTCACCAATTGATTTTGCCTTTGCTGCGGTGCTGTTTAGTATGCTTGTATATTGGAAACTCCCCCCTTGGGTCATTGTCGTTACTGGGGCATTAGGTGGCTCTTTACTTACATTGTTATCGTAATATCCTAGGAAGAATTCAATTCTTCCTTTTTTTGGGTGTGTTAAAGCACACTGATGATTTTACATATTGTTGATTGGCTCGGAACATTTTATCTCTTCAGTTGAACATTTTCCCTGCATGCTTTTACTATATGAGGAAAATACTACCTAGGTATTGCTAAATTTCTCTTGATATAATATTGAGATATAAAGGGGAGATTTCAATGAAGGTGTTTAAGTATTTGCTAATTTTCTTCCTCTCTATTGGGGTAGCCATTACTACTTGGGTCTTTTACCCTCAATATCAAATTCAAAAAATGAAGAATGAATCAATGGAAGTGGGAAAGGATTTGAGTCGAGAAACGTACTTAGAATATTATCGACAGTCGAAAAAACAGGATATTCATCATCTCGCAATCGGAGATTCGATTATACACGGATTTGGCGTGGATGAAACAGAAAATTTAGTCTATAGCTTCTCTAATCTCCTTGGTCAAAAAATCAACAAAACCGTTCATTATAACAATAAAGGGATTAACGGAATGACGAGTTCCGGACTGAACGAGTTGGTCCAAGAGGGAAACCTTGACGAAGACATTCGAAAAGCAGATATTATTACGATTAATATCGGTGGGAATGATGTATTAAAGACAGCACGCAACCAAGATTACTACGCGGCAATTAATTCTTTCGATACACTACAGTCTACGTTTACTAAAAATCTAACAAATATCTCTGATAAAATTAAAGAAATTAATCCCAAGGCAACGATTGTTTTTTTAGAGCTATATAATCCGTTACCTGCTGACCACCAACTATCAGATTTAGCTGACAGCTTGCTTCCTAAGTGGAATGTGAAAATATATGAGGTAGCTCAACATATCCCATCCTCGATTGTCATTCAAACTACAAAAGTCATTAATGGCAATAATCCACAAAATCTATCATCTGATGGTGTTCATCCAAACCCAGCTGGCTATGCTGCAATTACTGAGCAAATGCTGGTACAATTTGCGAAGGAATATCGGAAACAGGCGGTTTAAAAAGACACAGCCCATCATAGATAGGGCTGTGTCTTTTTAAGTGGAATAAGCCTTGTAAAACCAGTTTATGGATCATTTTATCCTCTCATTTGATAATAGATTTTCAGCTTCAGTCAATCTTCCGAACTTATATCCCTCGACTAGAATATGTTTTTCATGATGCGATAATTTACGGCTCCACTTTTGTTCTAAATGATAAATCACTTCATTATAGAAAATTTGATCGTACTCAAATGTGTGTTTCATAGAAAAATCCTCCATTTATGTAGATGTGAACATTATTCACATACTTATGAGCTTTTAACCATATCCAAGAGCTTTTGCATCAACTAATCCAAAGCTCGTTTAAAAGCTACTATTGCTCATTCCATAATTTGCGGTATTTCCAATTCTATTCAAATTGGGGCTTCCACTTTTTATACTAAATTGGTAGAATGAGTATTAAATTTATATTCTTATTCAAGGAGAAATTACACTATGGAAACTATGATTTCTTCCGTTTTAACCGAGCGTGAACTCTTAGGTTATATCGAATTTTTAAGAAGCGATTTAATAGATATCGGTCTTACCCATGGATTTAATAATCACCGAACCATAAAAGCAAGCCAGGAACTTGATTATTTTATTTTTGAATATCAAAGGCTAACTAGCGCTCTAGGTAATTGAAACAGCGACTGTTTAGTTATTATTATGTACTAACGAACAATATAAGGCTTCGCCTAAAAAAGTATCTTTAATTTTTAATTGTGCCTAAAATACACCTAAAGGGGCTAATGGCAAATCGTTATAAAGTGCGAAGTAACCATAAAAAATACAAAAAAACCCTTGAATAACAAGGGTTTTTTTAGCGTCCCAGAAGAGATTCGAACTCCCGACCTACAGTTTAGGAAACTGTTGCTCTATCCTACTGAGCTACTGGGACATATTAAAAGCGACTCATTTATTATACGATGTCTTCAAAGATTTTTCAAGGATAAATTTACTAAATATAAGAAAAGCAACAGTTTTCGCTAAAAACCTACCTATAACTCCTCCTCCTTTACTCTTAGGTAAAGGAGGAGTTTATACTTCTATAAAAAAACGAACAGCAAGAGTACTGTTCGCTTAGAAACTAATTTCCTTTAAATTCAGGCGCTCTTTTTTCAATAAAAGCGCGTATCCCTTCCTTTGAATCATTGCTTTTAAAGGCAGCCTGTGAATAGCTCCACTCTTCACGAAAACCTAAATCCATCGGCAGATTCATTAATCTTAAAACCGCTTTTTTCGTGCTTTGGACAGCAATTGGCCCATTTTTGCAAATGATATCTGCGTATCTTTCAACTTCATCCATTAGTTGATCCCTAGGCACCACCTTATTAATGAGACCAATTTCTTTTGCTTCTTGAGCAGAAAGTTGTTCTCCTGTAAGAAGAATTTCCATTGCACGGCAATAAGGGATTTGTCGAACTAGCCTGACAAGCGAGCCGGCAGCAGCCATGATTGACCATTTTGGTTCTGGCAGGCCGAACCTTGCCTCCTCACAAGCAATCCGAATATCGGTTGCTTGTAAGATTTCCGTTCCCCCTGCAAGGCAGAAACCGTTAACAGCAGAAATGATTGGCTTCCATACCGGGGTATTCTTCAACATCGCAGCATCCGTTTTTTCAGGATCAATCTTACCTTCCATGATTAATGGAATGGTTTCTTTTAAATCAGCACCTGAACAAAAAGCCTTATCGCCAGTTCCTGTCAAAATGATAACGCGAACATCTTGATCTTCTTGCGCTTTAAGGAAGTATTGCCCTATCATTTCAAAACCCTCTGGTGTCATTGAGTTCATTGCTTCAGGTCGATTCAGGGTGATATACGCCTTATATCCTTCTTTCCTATATAACACAGGTTGGGACATGCTATTCCCCCTCAGTTGGATGATTTTATTTTTCAGGATCCTCTTATTTTAACATCTTGAAAGAACCCCATATCTTTCGAGGTTCTTTATCCTCTAACAATGAGGGGGCGTACTCACCTCTCATTGTTAGAGACTGGTAGTTCCTCAACAAGATAAAGCGCTTTCAAAATTAAATATTTAATTGATTATAATGACTTTGAAATTGCTTCCTTAAATTATGCTTCTGAATTTTTCCCGTAGCCGTCATTGGCAACTGATCAAGGAATACGACTGATTTCGGAACTTGAAAGCCACCCAATTGCTCCTTACAATGACGAATGATTTCCTCTTCTGTACAGGAGGTTCCCGGCTTTAGTACGATGAAAGCAGTTACCGCTTCTGCCCAATGCTCGTGGGGTAATCCAACAGCCACAGCGTTTGCAACTTTTTCATGCATCAGCAATGCCCCTTCGACCATAATCGAAGCAACATTTTCGCCGCCCGTTTTAATAATATCCTTTTTTCTGTCTACAAAGACGAGTTGACCATCTTGATCCCAATAACCGAGATCTCCGGTATGATGCCAACCAAACTCTCTACTTCTCTGTGTTTCCTCTTCATTCTTAAAATAGCCGTTCATAACATTTGGACCACGATGGACAATTTCCCCTACTTCTCCCTTTGGCAGAATAAGACCGTTATCGTCCATAATCGCAGTATCATTAATGAGGGAAGATGTTCCCCAATACGATCCAAAACGACGGAGCTGTTCTTCTGGTCTAAATACCATTGTTGAAGGGTACATCTCTGTTTGACCGGTTCCTAAAGCAAATTCAGGACAGATTTCATTGATACATCTTTCTAATGACCTTTTATCCATTGGAGCCATTGCATACGTGCATCTTTTTAATGAACTGAGATTATATTTAGACCTATTTGGATGGTCAAGAATCATTTTATACATCATTGGCAAGGCAAACATATTGGAAATTTTCTGTTCTTCGATGGTTTTCATTAAAGTTTCTGGTTCAAAACCACTGATAATCACACTTTTCGCCCCGCGATGTAATGCGGACATGGTGAATGTATGCTGGGCACAATGGAATAACGGCATCATTGTTAGTATGATTTCGTCTTCCCCGAAGTTAGACTCAATGATATTTCCAAGACTAGCAATATAAACAGCAACATGACTTGTCATCACGCCTTTTGGCTTGCCAGTCGTTCCACTCGTGAACATGATCTGAGCAACATCCCTGTCTTGTATTTCAACTTCGGGTTCTTTCTTTGTCTGCCCATCTAAAGCCAGTAAAAAGGTATTGGTGTCACCAAGATTCCCTCTTACTGATATAATATTGGAACAAACCTTCCTTAGCTCTCCAAGGTCGTTTTGAACCAATGGCGCATCCGCTAGAATCAGCTTCGCTTCAACTTGATTTAAAATATAAAGTTTTTCATTTACAGAAATGGCAGGGTTCATTGGTACCCAGACGAGACCCGCTTTGGCAATCCCATTGAAGATAACCACGTATTCCCATGAGTTTCCACAGATGGTCGCAATTGTATCGCCCTTTTTTAATCCAGAACTTAATAGAAAGTTGGCAAACTGATTAGCCATTTCATCTAGTTCTTGATAAGTTATTTCCTTTTGCCCATCTAGCAGCGCCACCTTCTCCGGAAATCTCGCAGCATTTCGCCTAATGATATCACCAATGGCAACTCGATTGATTACGTTTTGCATTCTCGCTTTCCCCCACTCATTATATTTTTTCTTTCTTAACAAGTCCCTTAGCAATTCCAACAATACAAACTTCGCCGGTTTGCTTAACAGTTGACTGTTTTACCGTGACAACTCCTGTTCCATTGCCTTTATCTTGAAGGTCTAGAACTTCTAGTTCAACATGGATTGTGTCATGGATAAAGACGGGTTGAATAAACCTTAATTTATCAATACCATAATTGGCGACAATGATATCGGGATCCATTTTCGTCAAACCTGTGGCAAAGGAAAGGACTAGCATCCCATGAGCAATCCTTTGCTTAAAAACAGTGTTCTTGGCATATTCAATATCCGTATGAAGGGGATAATAATCGCCGGTCAGTGCGGAGAACATGACTAAGTCCGTCTCCGTAATCGTCCGACCTCTTGACTCCCATTTTTCACCAATCTCAAAATGTTCAAAATATTTATCGTACACGTCATTTCCCCCTTACACTTGTACTTGCTGTCTTAAAACGGTTTTAAGAATTTTACCAGTCGCATTCCGTGGCAACGCTTCAACAACTTCGACTTGCTTTGGAATTTTAAACCTAGCTATCTTTCCATCTAAGAAGCTCGCTACGTCCTGGACCGTAAGTGTTTGACTCTTATCCTTCAATGAGACAATCGCTTTTACTGATTCGCCCCACTTTTCATCAGGGTAGCCGATTATGGCAACTTCAGCGATATTTTCATGGCGGTATAAGACTTGTTCAATCTCGATTGGATAGACATTCTCCCCACCGGTTATGATCATATCCTTCTTCCGATCAACAATATAAATAAAACCTTCATCATCGAATTTAGCTAAATCACCTGTATAGAACCAACCATTTTTAATGGCCTCTTTCGTTGCCTCAGGTTTATTCCAATATCCGAACATTATATTAGGTCCCTGGACAATTAACTCACCAACCTCACCTGGAGGGACATCACGGTCATTTGGATCAACAATTCGGACGGTAGTATGAACAGGTTCCTTCCCTACCGATCCATTTTTTCTGACCGTATTCTCTTTATCAAGGATGCTTACAAATGGTGCTGTCTCAGTAAGCCCAAAGCCCTCATAGAACGGGATATTCCGCTTTTGGTAAAATTCAATGACTGTAATTGGGCAAGGTGCCCCACCGGAAACAGCAAATCGAAGGGACGAGATATCATAAGATTCAAAGTTCGGAACAACTGTAAGAGCTTGCCACATGGCTGGAACAAGGAAAATACTAGTGATTTTCTCTTCATGGATTTTTTGTAACACCCTACTTGGATCAAAACCATCATCCAAAATTACTGTTCCACCTTTATATAACAATGGCAAAGTAAACACGCTCATGCCACCGATATGAAATAAAGGTGCCACACATAAGGTGATATCGCTATTATCAGAAGGTATACTGTGGATGCAGTTAATGGCATTCCACTGGGTATTTCCATGACTTAGCATAGCTCCCTTTGGCTTCCCTGTTGTCCCCGATGTATACATCATCAAATGAATATCATCCAAAACCACATCAAATTCCGGTTCGGCGTTTGATGCGCCTGCAATTAACTCCTCATATAGTGAATCTTCTTCATGAGGATTGTTCCCCACATGAATGTACTCTTGTAAACTAGAATCCTTCAAGCGTAGCTGGTCCACTACCGGTCTCATTCGCACATCATAAATAAAGTGATAGGCTCTTGAATCATTCACGATATACAGAACTTCATCAACACTTAAGCGGAAATTAATAGGTACAAAGATGGCTCCAATCTTTGCACAAGCAAATACAGCTTCCATCATTTCATTTGTATTTAATAAAAGTGCATCGACACGATCACCCTTTCGCACTCCCAAGTTTAGGAGCGCATGAGACAGACGATTCACTCTTTCATTAAATTCAGCGTACGTAAATCGCCTTTCGTTGTAGACAAGTGCAAGTCGCTCAGGGCTCACTTTACTATGTTTTACAAGCCAGCTTCCAATTCCCTTTATCATTTAACAATCCCCCAAAATAAAAATATCGAAAACTTGTAAACTTAACTAAGAATCGTAGAATGCTTTTTCTCTGGAAGTGGGTAATCTTTGTTTTCAAAGGTTTCATAGCGACTAATTAATTCTTTTCTTAATTCACTTGGCACAACTAAATCATCGACCACTAGTTCACTAGATAGCTTGACAATGTCATACCCTGCTTTGTATTCCTCGCGAAGTTTGTTCACCAACTCAGCCCGTTCTTCTGGATCTTCTACGGCTTGAATTTTATTATAATAAACCGCATTGATGGCCGCTTCTGGCCCCATGATGGCGATTTCAGCTGACGGGAGTGCGATCGTTGTATCTGGCTCATAGGCTGGGCCAGCCATGGCATAAATTCCTGCTCCATACGCTTTCCGGACTATTACACACATCTTCGGAACATTGGCACTAGAGCTGGCGAAAATGAAGTTTCGACCTTTCCGTAAAATTCCTTCCTGCTCGACCTTTGTTCCAACCATAAATCCAGGTGTATCACATAAATAGAGCAACGGGATATTGTAGGCGTCACACGTCCAAACAAACTTTGCACCTTTATCCGCTGATTCAGGGAAAATCGCTCCGCCCTTTTGCATCGGTTGATTTGCAACAATCCCAACCGTTTTTCCATTTAGCCTTGCAAACCCTGTCACTAACTCTTTTGCGTAATTGGCTTTTACTTCTAAAAAGCTGTCTCCGTCGACAACTGCTTCAATTAGCTTACGGACATCATAAGCACGGTTCGGTTCCTTCGGAATAATCTTGTCAATTTCGCTAGAATCCCTCGTTGGTTCAACCACTGGGAAGACAGGTGTTTTTGCATCAAAGGAATCTGGCAGATAAGATAATAGTTTTTTGACAATTTCAGCGGCATCCTCCTCCGTTTTTGCTACAAAGTCAGCTGAACCACTCTTGGTCGCATGCATGGTTGCCCCGCCGAGTTCTTCAATATCGACTTTTTGCCCTGTGGCCATTTGCACCATACGTGGGGAAGCAATCGCCATTCCTGAAGTTTTATCAACCATAATACAAAAATCCGAAAACACCGGCATATAAGCTGTGCCCGCAAAACATGGGCCATAAAGAACCGCTATTTGCGGTACCCTTCCTGAAAGTAAGCTATGATTATACCAAATTCTCCCTCCAGAATACTTTTCGACATGATAGCCACCGGCTTCATCAATCCTTCCGCCGGAAGAATCGATCATGTAGATAATCGGTCGTTTTCCACGGATTGCTGCTTGTTGAATTCTCAAGATTTTTTCGCTATGGTATTTCCCCATACTTCCAGCTTTAACGGTGTAATCACTGGCCATAAAAAAAGCAATGCGATTATCAATTTTTCCTGTCCCGACAACTACACCATCAGCAGGCAACTTTTCCTTATTCGCGTTCGCAAACAAGCCGGTTTCATAGAAAGGCTGTTCATCATCGAAATAGAGTTTCAACCGGTCACGAACAAATAATTTTCCAAGCTTTTTGATTTTCTCATGATCTGGTCCACCCTTTTGGATTCGTTCTCGTTCTGCGAGTATTCTCCGTTCACGTTCCAAAGCAAGCACATCCTTTTCGTTGAATAAAATAGTTTATTGGGTTTGCAATTTGCTAGACTGAGTAATAATTCCTAATTGTTTTGTTAAAATTTCATTCATGATTTGGGTCGTTCCACCACCAATTGTTTGGATCCTCGCATCTCTCCAAATTCGTTGAATTGGATACTCCATCATATAGCCATTCCCACCATGTATTTGTAAGGCCTGATCGGTAACACGGTTCAGCATTTCTGAAGCAAAAGCCTTCGCCATCGTTGCTTCCGTGACACAATCTTCTCCTCTGTTGTATAGATAAAGTGCTCGATAGGAAATATTTCTAGCTTTTTCAATGTCAACCGCCATATCAACCATTTTATGACGAAGCACTTGGAACTCAGAGAGTGGCTGGTTAAACTGAATTCTTTCTTTACTGTATTTAATCGCTAACTGCAACGCTTTTTCTGCCGCACCAATACACCCAAGTGCAAGTGTCATTCTTTCATATTGGAAGTTGTTCATGATATAAAGGAAACCTTCATTTTCCTTCCCAATCAGGTTCTCCTTCGGAACTTTTACATGGTCGAAGAAAATTTCTCCCGTATCAGATGAGCGCCAACCTAATTTCTTTAGCTTTTTCCCAACGGAATAACCCTTTGAATTGGTTTCGACGATAAACAAACTAATATTGCGATGGGTCGGTTCTTCTCTCGTCTTTGCAGCTACGATTACATAGTCTGCGTTGACACCGTTTGTAATAAATGTTTTTGAACCATTTAAAATGTAATAATCTCCATCCTTTTTAGCGGTTGTTTTAATCCCTGAAACATCTGAGCCACCGCTAGGTTCTGTTACCCCTAATGCAGAGATTGCTTCCCCCTTAATACCAGGTACCAAATATTTCTGTTTTTGCTCATGGGTCCCATATCGCCAAATATTCGTCATCGCAATCGTTGTATGAGCGCCAATCGCTGCCCCAACGCCACCAGCACCACATCGTGAAAGTTCTTCCGTAAAGACGGCCTCCATAATTAAATCGAGTCCACTACCTCCATACTCTTCTGGAAACTTAATCCCCAAATATCCTAATTCACCCATTCTTCGGTACAAGCTTCTAGGCGTTTCACCCTCGTTTTCCCATTGTTCAATGTATGGAGTTACTTCCTTTTCTAAAAAAGCCCTGACCGCTTTGCGAAACATTTCATGTTCTTCAGTAAAAATCCAGTGCGACATCATACCCCTCCTCTCTTTTTACAACCCAATTTGTTTGGAAATGATTTCTTTCATAATTTCATCCGTCCCTCCACCAATCCGTGGTAAGCGACTATCCCTCCATGCTCGTTCAATTGGGTATTCAGCCATATAACCATTCCCACCGAAAATTTGCAGCGCTCGGTCTGCGACCCAATGCCCCATTTGTGCAGCAGCGAGTTTCGTGATTGAAATCTCCTTTGAAGGAACTTCTCCATTCGAGAATCTGTAAGCGGTTGCATAAGTTAGTTCACGACAAACTTCTATTTCTGTTTTCATTTCGGCAAGTAAATGGGCAATCACTTGAAAATTTCCAATCGGCTGATTGAAGGCTTCTCTTGATTTCGCATAAGTTAATGCCTGCTCATAGGCATATTCAGCTCCACCGATTGCCCCAGCTGCTCCGATCATTCGCTCTCCCTGAAGCTGCCACATGATTTGGTAAAAGCCATGGCCTTCTTTTCCCAATAGGTTTTCATGGGGGACACGGACGTTATCAAAGATGAGCTCTGCTGTGTCAGAAGAACGCATTCCCACTTTGTCTAGCTTTTTCCCTACAGAGAAACCTAGCCGATCTGTTTCAACGATAAACAGACTAATTCCCTTAGGTCCTGGGTCTTCAGAAGTTCGAGTAACGAGAGTGACAAAATCAGCACGCGTCCCGTTCGTAATAAACGTTTTCGTCCCATTGATGACCCATTCATCGCCATCTCGTTTGGCTCTTGTTTGAATGCCCATCACATCGGAGCCATTATTCGGTTCTGATATTCCGATTGCTGCAATCTTTTTCCCTTGAATGGCTGGCTTTAAAAACCGCTCATGTTGGTCTTTCGTTCCAAATTTAAAAATTGGCGGCGTTGCCATATCTGTTTGAACTGCAATCGCCATTGGCAAGCCACCGCATCCACATTTATTAATTTCCTCTGCAAGAACCATACCTGAGAAATAATCACCACCTTGACCGCCAACTTCTTCCGGATAGTGCAAGCCCAAAAGGCCAAGTTCTCCCATTCTCGTAAACACAGATCGAGGAAATATCCCTTCTTCTTCCCACTCGTCAACAAAAGGAGCAATTTCCTTTTCAACAAACTTACGAATCATATTCCTTAATTGAACATGTTCTTCCGTAAAATATGGTGCATACGTCATCTCTTTCACCTCATTTTTTTATATCTACTAATAAATGATCAGCGACTTCTATTTCCAATCGAAGCATATTCGAACCAAAGCATTTTCCAAGGTTATCAAGTCGGAGAGAGGAGGAGCCTCCCCCTGCCAATGCCTCTTTGCAAACAAAATTCAATCCAAATATATTAGGTAGCTCATAACGAAGAACCTCCCCTTTGACCAGGCCTGCGAAATGAGCTTTTATCCGCTCTGGTGTCAATTGTGCTAGAAACTCTTCATAGATTGCTTGATTAGGAGCGAACACACCAATATTGACAATGTTGCCTTTATCACCAGAACGCGCCTGGGCAATGTCCTTCAGTTTTACAACCGCCATCCTCTCTACACCTCCGCGATTTCGACTTTAATTTGCTTTTCGACTTCTTCGCGTGGAAGCAGTGTTGCCCACATCCCTAATAACGCTCTTGGAGCCGTGTTCCCGGAAAATCCACTCATCGATGGTGGTCCATTTAGTGCTAGGGGTGGAAAGAGTCGACTAAACAAACCTGCTTCTTGCTTTGTTTTTGCTTTGACAGCCATTCGCAAATACACTTCGTTTAATTCACTTTCATTTTCATGAGCGAGTGGACCACTTAATGAGTTATATCCCATAAAATCAGTCCTAATCTCTTCATAATTTAAGCCCTTCCGCTCCAATTGAATCCGGATAATTTCATCAACCTTTTTGGCCTTCAGCATCGCATCTGGCCAAGAGAACCCGACAATAACTTGGCCGGCATAACCGTTCTCATAGCCCATCACCACTTTTAATGTATCTGGTCTGGGTTTTCCTCTCGTCCCAGTCACTTTCACTTGATTAGGTCCGACATTTTCCAACCTCACATTTGTCAGGTCAACGATGACATCCGGTGTAAGATACGCTGATGGGTCGTGGATTTCATACAGCATCTGTTCTTTCACTGTATCGACCGTAACTAATCCTCCCCGCTCCTCAACTTTACTAACGATAAATTCCCCGTTCCGAGAAACCTCGGCAATCGGATAGCCAATCTGGTCAAAGCCCTCAATATCCTGCCAGTTTCCGCTAAAATTCCCCCCTGTTGACTGGGCCGAACATTCAAGTAAATGTCCCATAAACACACCACTCGCTAATTTATCCCACTCCTCTTGACCCCAATCAAATTCATAGATTAATGGGGCTAAAAACTGGGCTGTATCCGTTGTTCTTCCTGTCACAACAATGTCAGCACCTGCCTCCAAAGCTCGAACAATCGGTTGTGCGCCAATGTATGCGTTTGCAAATTCTAATTTTTCTTTAATGTGATCAATCGACTCGTCAGTATCTAAATGATTAAGAGAATAGCCTTTCTCCTCAAACTCTGGAATTCTATCTAATACATTGTCACCTGTTACGACTGCCACTTTTAAATCTTTAATTCCCATTTCCCTTGCCACTCGAAGGATTTCCTGCTGAGCCCCAATGGGGTTGATTCCGCCACCATTTGTTAAAAGCTTGATTCCTTTATCTTTTACATATGGAAGCAGTGCTTTCATTTGAACTGAGATGTCCTTCGTAAAGCCTGCATTCTCATTTTTCCGCTTATCCTTAACCAAAATCGCCATCGTAAGTTCCGCTAAAGCATCAAAACAAATATATTGGACATTCCCTTTTTCTGCAGTTGCGACCGCTGGCTCGATTGTGTCTCCATAAAAACCTTGGGCAGCACCTATCCTGACGGTTTTCATACGTAAAGTCCCCCGTTTCTAATCGTTGTTCACTTTCACAAGGATATCGCCTTCTTGAACAAACTCTCCCTCAGCGGTTTCAATGGCCATAACCACCCCAGCATGAGTCGCTTCAATGGGAATTTCCATTTTCATTGATTCCAAGATGATTAGGACATCCCCTTCTTTTACAACATCGTTTTCTTTCACTTCAATTTTCCAAACATTCCCTGACATGGACGCTAATACATTCTCCATTCCACCACTCCTATTTACGTTTAAATTATTTTCCAAGCCAATTCGGCGGCCGCTTTTCAAGAAAGGCAGATGCCCCTTCTTTTAAATCCTCACTCATAAACGACACCAGTCTTAAATTTGTTAAATAATCGAATGACTTCATTAGATCCATTTGTTCTGTATTAAAATAGGACTCTAAACTCAACTTAACCGCTAAGGGGCTAAAGCTAGCGACTTGCTTAGCCAACTTCATCGTTTCATCTTCCAATTCATTCGGAGCAACGACCCGATGGACTAAATTTAAATCTTTTGCCTTATCTGCTGACATGATTTCAGCTGTCAGCATCATTTCCATCATTATCCGGTCGCCTACGGCTCGGCGTACCCAAGGCATAATTACGAATGGTACAAGCCCTAACCTCAATTCGGTCAATCCTAATTTTGCCTCGGTTGAAGCAACAGCCAAGTGACACATCGCCACTAAACCAGTCCCTCCCCCTAGAGCTGGTCCATTTACACTTGCGATCAGTGGTGTAGTGACTTCAGCTCCTAATTTGAATAGTTCAGTACTCGCCTTTCCCTCAAAATATAGTTCTGGAGCTGTTTTTTCTAAATTTTTTTTAAACTCATTTAAATTTCCGCCAGCTGAAAATGCCTTACCAGCACCTGTCAAAATTATCGCTCTGATATTAGAATCAGCATCCGCTGTCCTGATGGCAGAAATAAGTTCTGTAGTGGATGCTTCCGTCAATGGATTTCTCATCTCGGGTAGATTCAAAGTGACCTTTGCTATGTTTTCGACAACCTCATAGGTAATTGTTTCATAGCCCATCTTTCAACCTCATTCCTTATGAATCTGTTTTCTTTACTTAGTTCTAATGCAAGATGCGTGCCACCTATAAATACAACTAACATCCCTTCGAACAATTAAAGGAGTAACAACTAAGCTTGTAGTATTAATTTTTATTTTTAATTCCTTTACGCTCCTACACAAAATACAATTCCTGATAAAAATACTGTACGTGAAAGCGAACATCACTTAACAGGTGTTCACTAAAGTTTACAGAGATTTCATTGTAATTAAGGAAAACTAACGTTATAATCAAAGGTACAGGAATAATTTTTAATATTCTGAATAATTGAGGTGAATCTATTTGAAGGTTAACAGTTTTACTACTGTAAACTATGTGAACTTGTCCCCTACTGCAACAATACGGGAGGCAATCTCAGCCTTTCTTAGGTATCGAGTCGATATCGGCTGCATTACAATGAATAATAAGTTGATAGGGATTGTACATAAGAACTCCATTTATCGAGCTTTAATTCATGATACTTCATTAGATACTCCTATTAAGCCTCTCATCAATGAGAGCGTTATCACTATTCAAAAAGACCAAACGCTATACGATGCTAGAGACATCATGATTAAGGGGAATGTAAGTCAGGCTGTTGTTCTCGATGAGAATGATGAGGTTTATGGCATCATGTCAAAGTCAGACTTAGTAAACTCTCATATGACCGCCTTTCAAGATACAATGGGGCGGATGAAATCGCTAATTGAAAACCTTCAAGATGCGGTCATTTCAGTCAACTCCAATTTAAGGATTACAACTTTTAATCAGACAGCACTTAATTTGCTAAACCTAAATGGAAAACATTTATTAGATGCACCTATTGATCGGTTCCTTCCCCCGTTTAGACGATGGTTAATTGAAACTTTGAAAACAGGTAAAATCCAAGATGCCAAAAGAATAAGCTTCCAAGACCTCACGGTGATTGCATCGTTTATCCCCATAAGAGAAATGAACATAGTCACTGGGGCAATGGTTGTCCTCCGCGATGTTACATCCTATGAAAGTATTGCCCATGAACTTGAAACAACGAAACGACTAAAGAAGATATTAGATAGTGCACTCGAACTTGCCTATGATGGGGTTGCTATCACAGATAATCATGGCCAAATAACAATGGTGAATAAAGGTTTTATGGAGCTTTATCAAATAAAAGAACAGATAGAAGTAATCGGCCGTCCCATCTCTAAAATCGCACCCCAAATCCCTTCCGAGAAAAGCTTAAAACACAATGAAAAAATGGAAGGAGAACTTATCCCTATTCATAATCATCAATGCATTGTTGCCCAAATGCCAATTTATCAGGATGGAAAGAAATTCGGTGCCATCTTTAAGATTATTTTTCAGCAGTTAGAAGCCTGGAAAGATATCCTCCAACATATGGAGAAGCTAGAAAGTGAAATCAGTTATTATCGCGGGGAATTATACCGAATCTCTAAAGATACAAATCCTTTTGCCACTGTCGTCTCCATTAACGCGGGAATGGAAACTTTTAAACAAGAAGCATCCATTGCTGCAAAGTCATTGTCAAATGTTTTGATTACAGGTGAAAGTGGCACTGGGAAAGAGCTGTTTGCAGAAGGCATTCATAACCTATCCGACCGAAAAGGAACATTTATTAAAGTAAACTGTGGAGCCATTCCTGAGGAATTATTGGAATCTGAATTTTTCGGGTATGCTGATGGTGCTTTTACCGGAGCAAAAAAGGGTGGGAAGCCTGGTAAATTTGAGTTAGCTGACAATGGTACACTTTTTCTCGATGAAATAGGCGATATGCCCCCTTCCTTACAAGTAAAATTATTAAGAGTTCTTCAGGAACAGGAGTTTGAGAGAATTGGTGCGACAAAGACCACAAAGGTCAATGTTCGCATAATTTCCGCCACGAACAAAGACTTAGCTGAACTTGTCAGGCAAGGAGTATTCAGGGAAGATTTATACTATCGAATCCATGTGATTAACCTTCATATTCCACCGTTAAGAGAACGACTAGATGATATTCCGTTATTGTGTAACCACTTCATCAATAAAATTAATAAAAAAACAAATAAAAACATTGTCGGGGTCTCCCCAGAGGTAATTAATAGTTTTCAGCACTACCATTGGCCTGGGAATATTAGGCAATTAGAAAATGCATTAGAAAGGGCGTTCCATTATAGTCATTCAAAATGGATTGAGCTGGAACATCTACCAAAAGAATTAGATCTGCTTAAAACTAAAAATCCAATCCATTTCTCGACCAGACCAGAAACCAATCTAGAACTAGACCGTAAGAAGTCCATTAATCAAACGGAAAAAGATGTCATCCTTCAAGCCTTGAAGAAAAGCAAGGGTAATCGCACGAAAGCGGCCGAACTATTAGGAGTGAGCCGCACGACGCTTTATCAGAAAATGAAAAAGTATCATATAAAAGAAGAGATGGAATTAAGGTTTACCTCCTCTTAATCTGTAAGAAGCAACCGGGAAAGATACAATCCTAATGGTTGCTTCTTTTATTAAGTTCTATTGTAATTGAGCTAAATATTGTTGTTTTAAAATTGTTTTCTGTATCTTCCCTGCAGGGGTTTGTGGAAGGTGATTGACAAAAACTATCTGTCTTGGAACTTTATAATCAGCTAAATGCTGATTGCAGTAAGCTATGAGTTCATCACTAGAAATAGTTTGACCTTGTTTAGGCACGATATAAAAAAGGCCGACCTCACCGAGAAATTCATCGGGAACACCAATACCTGCTGCATATGCTACCTTTGGATGTGATAATAAAATGTTTTCAACCTCAACTGGATATACATTATATCCTCCTTGAATGTACATTTCTTTTTTCCTACCTTTGTAGACAACGTATCCTTCATGATCTAGATAAGCAATATCCCCTGTATAGAGCCAGCCATCACCGCTAAACACTTTTTCGGTCTCTTCCTCTAGCCCCAAATAGCCTTTAGCTACACATCTCCCTTTTATCGCTAACTCCCCGTCTTCGCCAGTCGGAAGAGCTTTCCGTTCGTTATCCACAATTTTCACCTTAAACTGCCCAATCGGTACCCCAATACTTTCTTGTACCATTTCAATAGAATCTGTTAAGCGCGAAAGAATACAAGCACCCGACGATTCACTTAATCCGTACAAATTAATAATCTTTGCCTCAGGCAGCTGTAATTCAATTGCCCGGCATAATTCCGGGTCAACATTGGATCCACCAATAATGCATATATTTAGCGAACTTAAATCAAAACTCTTAATCTCTGGATGACTTAAAAGCATAATATACATGGTCGGTACACCGCCAAAAACTGTAGGTTTCCATTGATCAATCACTTTTAAAATTGTCTCTGGAATAAACTCTGGAATTAACACAACGCTTCCGAAGCTTAATAAAGAGCAGTGGATCGTACACGTAATCCCACCTACATGATTTAGAGGAAGGCATCCAATTGTGCGGTCCTCTTCTCCAATGGAAAGATGGTCCACTTGTGCTTTGGCTGATTCCAGTATGCTTCGATTTGTAATTAAAGTCCCTTTAGGCTTGCCAGTTGTCCCAGATGTATAGATAATAATCACCGGGTCATCTTCTTGTACGGTTTGTTTTGCTGCTTCTAACCTTTGTTTATCAAGTGGACGACTGATTAACTCCTTGAAGCTGGGACTACATACCGTTCCTGTTTCAATATATATAAATTTTTCAACAGTTGGAATCCTATCTCTTATCCCATCAAAGAAACTTGGATAATTAAAACCTTGAAATTCCGAAATCGAGACGATTCCCTTTACTTTCGCATTATTTAACATATAAACCAACTCTGAATCACGATATCGGACATTCAGAGCGACTACGGCAACTCCTATTTTCGCCGCAGCAAAGTAAGTATAAAGCCACTCAAACTGATTTAATGCCAACACGGCGAGATGATCTCCTTTTTTAAATCCTTCTTCTAATAGTGCAGAGGCCAAAACATCGGAAATTTCGTCGAGCTCCTTAAAAGAAATGCTTTGTTCATTGCAGATTAAAAATCGCTTATTAGGATGCCTTACAACAGCTTCCGTCAATGCATTATGCACAGTCCAGTCTTGCAAAATATCCACCCCCTAAAAATATTTACAACCTTAGATGATACTTGTAAAACTATCATGCAATAAACATGCCAATTAGAATGGTGGTAATTCTCTTGTTTTTATAGATTAATGATGTGTTTTACTTACTATTGTTATAAAACCTAAACACTCTGTTTAGTTTTGGGCTGGATTCTTTGATATCAATAAAAAGAAAGACACCGGAATTCCTCCGGTGCCAGTGCTAGTTTATTAACCATAAACTGTTTAGTTATATAAATCTGTCCGCCGATCTTGATAGACAGGAATCCTTTTTCGTACATGCTCTACCTCTTGCAGATCAACTTCAAGGTAGTAAATTCCTTCATCAGTTTGATTATTAATTAAAACTTCTCCCCATGGAGCAACAACCATGGAGTGACCATTAAATTCGTTATTAGGGTCGGCTCCAACACGATTTACAGCGACAACAAAGCATTGATTTTCAATTGCTCTTGCTTGTAAAAGAAGTTGCCAATGATCAATCCTTTTCTTCGGCCATTCTGCAGGGACAAAGATAACTTTTGCACCGGCTAATGTATGGGCTCGAATCCATTCCGGAAAACGCAAGTCATAGCAGATTACCCCGCCACATGTCGTCCCATCCAATTCAAAAACATTGTCTCTTTTCCCTTGTTCCATATAAAGATGCTCATCCATTAATTTAAATAAATGGGCTTTGTCGTACTCTGCGATAATGTTTCCGGTTCGGTTCGCAACATACATCGTGTTATAAAAACGATCTTCTTTTTTAGTCGCGACTGAACCACCGACAATATTTACGTTATGTTTTTTTGCCAGTCTCGACAATATTTCTTTTGTTTTAAACCCGTTATCATCTGCCAGTTCACTTAGCCTATTTAGAGCATAACCAGTATTCCACATTTCTGGAAAAACAATGACATCCACATCAGATTTTACTGCTTGCTCTATATAGTTTTCAACGGCTTGATAGTTTTTCTCAGTCTCACCAAAACCAATGTCCATTTGGACGATTGCCAACTTCATATAATCCCACCTCTAGACAATTATATTTAAAGGTTATAAAATTTGAAATATTATCGCAATGATTTTTTTAAAAAGGTGGATTCTATGGATTACTCAGATAAATTAAAAAAACTACCTGTTCAATTTTTTGCAAGCCTTGTCAATAAAGTGAATAAAGCCGTGAATGAAGGCCGTGATATCATAAATCTAGGGCAGGGAAACCCTGATCAGCCTACTCCTGACCATATTGTTAAAGCCTTACAAGCTGCAGCTGAAGACCCGCTGACACATAAATACTCTCCATTCAGAGGAATATCCGAGCTAAAGGAAGCAGCAGCTGAGTATTATCGTAAGCAATATGGAGTCACCGTGAATTCTAAGACTGAAGTCGCGATTCTATTTGGCACAAAAACTGGGCTTGTCGAACTTCCAATGTGCTTGTTAAACGAAGGCGATTTAATGCTCTTACCTGATCCTGGTTACCCAGATTATTTGTCTGGTGCAGTGTTAGCAAACGTTGTGTACGGGACTTTTCCACTAAAGGCTGAGAACAAATTTCTACCAGATTACGAGGCTATCTCAGTAGAGCAAAAGGAAGCAGCAAAATTACTGTACTTGAATTATCCAAACAACCCAACTGGTGCGACAGCAAACCACGCTTTCTTTGAAGAAACCGTAGAATTTGCGAAAAAGCATAATATCACGGTACTACATGATTTCGCCTATGGAGCCATTGGGTTCGATGGTCAAAAGCCCACTAGTTTCCTAGAGGTAGATGGCGCTAAAGATATTGGAGTCGAAATGTATACCCTCTCGAAAACTTATAATATGGCTGGCTGGCGTGTTGGCTTTGCGGTCGGAAATCCAGTCATTATTGAAGCGCTCAATCTGATACAGGATCATTTATATTGTAGCCTTTTTCCAGGAATACAAAGAGCAGCAGCGGTAGCTTTAACTGATGACCAAAGCTGTGTGGATGAACTTGTTCAACGGTATGAGGGACGCCGAAATTCCCTTATTCAAGCTTGTCATAAAATTGGATGGCAGGTTGAAGCTCCTTCAGGGTCATTCTTCGCTTGGTTGCCTGTTCCTAGAGAGTATACTAGTGAGGAATTTGCTGATCTTTTATTAGAAAAAGCAGATGTAGCAGTGGCGGCGGGAAGTGGTTTTGGTGAATTTGGCGAAGGGTATGTGCGTGTTGGATTATTGGTGGACGAAGATAGGCTGACTGAGGCTGTTAAGAGGGTTGGAGCACTGAATCTGTTTTAATAAATAGTCCCGGCCAATATACCAATTTATTGGTACTGTTAAATACTATGGTAACTTTTACTCCAGGCACTCAGAAAACAAGGCGTTTCGGAGAATCCTTCTTGTGCTCGATAAAGATGTATTCTTAGAGAAAATTTGACTGTTTTCATCTTCATAAGACCGATGAAGATGTTTTCTTAGAGAAAACTTGGCTGTTTTCATCTTCATAAGACCGATGAAGATGTTTTCTTGAAGAAAATTTGACTGTTTCCATCTTCATAAGACCGATGAAGATGTTTTCTTAGAGGAAGCTAGACTGATACCATCTTCATAAGATAAACCTCCGAAGTCTCCCCTTCCGCAGGAGGGGGAATACTTTCGTAGCCAAAACTAGAAAAAAGCAAGGAGAACAATTTCTCCTTGCTGCTTTTAAAACGCCTCTAGCCTTACATCGTCAGCTACAATCAATTCCGCTTTTGTACATTCTTGTATTTGTTCAACGGTAAACCCTTTTGCAACCTCAACTAGCTTCAACCCGTTATTAGTGACTTCCATTACGGCGCGGTCAGTGATGATGCAATTAACCACACCTTTCCCAGTAAGTGGGAGGGTACATTCCTTCAGGATTTTTGATTCCCCATGTTTATTCACATGCTCCATGACAACAATGGTTTTACGAGCACCATGGACCAAGTCCATCGCCCCTCCCATTCCTTTTACCATTTTCCCAGGAATCATCCAGTTTGCTAGATCACCTGTTTCAGATACTTCCATTCCACCTAGAATGGCTACATCCACATGGCCTCCCCGAATCATTGCAAATGACTCTGAGCTGTCAAAGTAGACGGATCCTGGAATAACCGTTACTGTCTCCTTGCCGGCATTGATTAGGTCCGCGTCAACCTCCTCCTCTGAAGGATATGGGCCGATTCCAAGGAGCCCGTTTTCCGATTGAAGCACGACTTGTTTATTGTCACTAATGAAATTGGCGACCATTGTCGGCATTCCAATTCCCAAATTCACATAGTTCCCATTTTCTATTTCTTTTTCTGCACGCCTCGCAATTTTCTCCCTTGTATTCATAGCAATCCCTCCTTACGCCCTTATCGTTCTCCGCTCAATACGCTTTTCTTGCTCTCCCTTGATTAAGGACTGAACATAAATTCCCGGTGAGTGAATAAAATTAGGATCTAGGTCACCGATTTCCACCAATTGCTCGACTTCAGCAATAGTCACTTTGCCCGCTGCCGCCATCATCGAATTGAAATTTCGTGCTGTTTTCCGGTAGACAAGATTGCCCATTTTATCTGCTTGAAAAGCACGTACAAGACTAAAGTCGGCGGTCAACGACTCTTCAAGGAGGTATTCCTTGCCATTATATACCCGTACTTCTTTCCCTTCCGCAATGGGAGTACCAACTCCTGCCGGTGTAAAAAAGGCTGGAATTCCCGCACCACCCGCACGAATTTTTTCTGCTAGAGTTCCCTGAGGCGTTAACTCTACCTCAATCTCTCCTGCAAGTAACTGCCGTTCAAATTCTTTATTCTCCCCCACATAGGATGCGATGATTTTCTTTATCTGCTTGTTTTTAAGGAGTAGTCCTAAACCAAAATCATCGACACCGCAGTTATTTGAGATAATTGTTAAATCCTTAGTCCCTTTTTCAGCCAAGGCCTTGATCAGGTTCTCAGGGATTCCACATAAGCCAAATCCGCCCACCATCAAGGTCATGCCGTCCTTTATATCCTCGACTGCCTCGGAAAAATCTGAATAAACATTCTTCACCGTACAACCTCCTTCGTAACAATGTACAAGTCTACTTATCTATATGAATACCTACTAGCCTTCATTACACAGGATACACGCCATGCTTGCGTTCAGAGAATACTAGATATTTAGACATATAGACCTCTAGACGTGCCGCGAGCTCATCACGTAGACGATTCGGCTCAACGACATCATCGATAATTAACTCCGATGCTAAACGGTAAATATCAATATCCTCTCGGTATTCTTCGCGTTTCTCAGCAATAAAAGCTGCTCTCTCTTCCTCTGGTAGTGCGGCGATTTTATTCGCATACACAGCATTTACTGCTGCTTCTGGACCCATAACTGCAATCGCTGCAGATGGTAGAGCTATACAACAATCTGGTTCGAAAGCTGGGCCCGCCATCGCATATAGTCCAGCTCCATACGCTTTGCGAACAATAACAGTCATTTTGGGAACTGTTGCTTCGCTCATCGCCGAGATCATTTTCGCACCGTGACGGATAATCCCCGCTTTTTCGACATTTGTTCCAATCATAAATCCTGGCACATCCGCAAGGAATAACAATGGAATATGGTAAGCGTCACAGAGGTTGATAAACTTTGCTGCTTTGTCGGCACTGTCGTGGAAAAGGACCCCTCCTTTAACACGCGGCTGATTGGCAATAATCCCAATCGGTTGGCCATTTATTCGTGCAAGCGTAGTGATAAGTTCAGGAGCAAACAATTTTTTAATTTCACACGCTGAGCCTTCATCGACCAAGCGATCAATCAGCTGGTACATATCAAATGGAGCATTTTGGTTTTTTGGAATCAATTCTTCGATGGTTTTTTCAAATGCAGCAGGAGCCTTAGCTTCTGTTTTCACTGGTTTTTCAGAGAAGTTATTTGGAAAATAAGTTAAGTATTTTTGCGCATAAACAATGGCTTCTTCCTCAGTTTTTACCAGGACATCACCACACCCGGAAACCGAGCAATGCATCTTTGCACCACCCATTTGTTCAAGGGTAACTTTTTCTCCGATGACCATTTCTGCCATACGCGGGGAACCTAAGTACATGGAAGCATTTCCTTCGACCATAACGACAATGTCACAGAATGCTGGAATATAAGCGCCACCGGCAGCAGAAGGCCCAAACAATAGACAAATTTGCGGTACTTTACCTGACATCTTCACCTGGTTATAGAAGATTCGTCCAGCCCCTCTTCGACCTGGGAACATTTCTAATTGGTCAGTAATACGAGCCCCGGCCGAGTCTACTAGGTAAAGCATTGGACAACGCAGTTTTTCAGCTGTCTCCTGAATTCGAATGATTTTCTCTACCGTTCTTTTGCCCCAAGAACCTGCTTTAATCGTAGAATCATTTGCCATTACACAAACCGTACGGCCATGGATTTTCCCAATCCCAGTCACGACTCCATCAGCCGGAAGATCACCAGCTAGAATGTTGGCAAACATACCATCTTCCGCTTGAAGGCCATCATCAAACAATAAATTCAATCGATCTCGAACAAACATCTTCCCTTGTTCCTGATTCTTTTGGTGGTATTTCTCGCTTCCCCCCTGCAGGATGGAATCTTTTTTCTTTTCATAATCTGATTTCGTATGCGTCTCCGTCATCATAATCCTCCTAAATAAATGGAAGGTGCCAGGCACCATCCATAAATTAACATTTTATCGTCCTTTGTATTCTGGTGGGCGTTTTTCGGCGAAGGCTTTTAAGCCTTCGATTCGATCTTCTGTAGGAATTAAGGCATCATAGGCAAGTTCTTCGATTTTTAGCCCGGTGGCTAAGTCTACTTCGATGCCTTTATTGACGGCCTTTTTGGCCTGCACCAGAGCAATCGGTCCGTTTTTCGCCATGGTCTTTGCGAGTCCGAGTGCCTTATCAAGTAATTCTGTACGAGAAACTGCGTATTCTAAAATCCCAATTTCGGCTGCTTCTCCTGCCGTTAACCGCTGAGCAGTGAAGATGAGCTCTTTTGCTTTTCCAGGACCAATTAACCGAGGGAGACGTTGAGTCCCACCAGCCCCAGGAATGATGGCAAGTGAGGTTTCCGTTAAGCCAACCTTTGCCTCAAGTGCCCCAACCCGAAGGTCACATGCCAGTGCTAATTCAAGTCCACCACCAAAGGCCACGCCATTCAGCACGGCAATGACTGGCTGCGGTAAGGCTTCCACCTCGTTAATTGTTGCCCCAATCAGGCGTACGGTTTGTTTCGATTCCGCATCTGACATGTTTCTTCGTTCCTTTAAATCAGCTCCAGCGCAAAAAGCTTTTTCGCCTGCACCTGTTAGGAGGACAACCCGAACTTGTAGATCATTTTTTAAATCCTCTAATCTTTCCCGAAAGTCATGCAACATTTGTTTCGACAGTGCATTTGCGGCTTCAGGACGATTTAAAGTGACGATAGCAATGCCATCACTTCGCTTTTCCACTAGCACTGTTTTGACGACTGTCTCATTCACGAAATACGCTCCTTTCCCTCTGCACGAAATATCTCCATCTGGCGACTCTTTAGTTCCTTTCCAAGGGTCCGTTCAATCAGCTGGGCAGACTTTAATGCGGCATCGAGGTCGATTCCCGTTTCTATTCCCATTTCATGAAGCATATAGATAAGATCTTCTGTTGCAACATTTCCCGAAGCCCCTTTGGCATAAGGGCAACCACCTAATCCACCTAGTGCACTGTCAAAAGTGGTAATTCCCATTTCTAATGACTTTACAATATTCGCCAACGCTGTACCTCTCGTATCATGAAAATGCATAGCTAGTTGACTTGAAGGAAACTCACGTAACAGTTCTTCGAGCAACCGCTCAACCTGAGTAGGCACGCCTACCCCAATTGTTTCTCCTAACGAAAGCTCATCGACCCCCATTGCAAACAGGCGATCGGCTACCTTTTTCACTTGATGAGGTTCCACCAAACCATCATACGGGCAGGCAATCACGGTCGATACATAGCCACGAACCGTTTTCCCCGCCATTTTGGCTTCCCGCACCACCTCAGCAAGAACAGGGTATGTTTCATCAATTGTCTTATTGATATTGCTGAGATTATGTCCCTCACTTGCAGACATAAACACACTTACTTCATCAGCATTCATTTCGAGTGCACGATCAAGTCCCTTGATATTGGGAACCAGGGCAGCATAAGTGATGCCCTGGTTTCTCTTAATTTTTCGCAAGACATCCGCAGCATCTGCTAGCTGTGGAATCCATTTTGGATGAACAAACGAGCTAACTTCGATATAAGAAAGCCCTGTCTCAGAGAGTGAATTGATCCAATTGACTTTGTCTTCCGTCAGGATAAGTTGTTTTTCATTTTGCAACCCGTCCCTAGGTCCGACCTCTTTGATTGTGACCTTTTTTGGTAGTTTCAAAAGTCAAGCCTCCTATTCAACATCAACAATGATGTCGCTGTCGTTGACAAAATCTCCCTCTTGAACATGAACCTTAGTTACTGTCCCATCTGCTTCCACACTGACCGGAATTTCCATTTTCATTGACTCAAGAATAACAACCTCTTGCCCCGCTGTTACTTGGTCTCCTTCCTTTACTAATACTTTCCACACATTACCTGCCATTCCAGCTTCTATCTTTGCCATTTTTCATTCTCCTTTACTTAGTTGATGTTAGTAGTGGTAAATAAAATTCATTCACAAATTGTGTAGTTGTATATCCCGATAAAAACTGCTCATGACTCACCGTCTTAATTAACATCGGGATGTTCGTTTTAATGCCTTCAATTTTATAGTTTTCTAGTGCATTCTTTATTCTTTCACAAGCCTCTCCACGCGTTGGTCCCCAGGCAACAAGTTTACCAATCATAGGGTCATAGAAAGGAGTTACCTGTGAACCCGATTCGATGGCACATTCATTTCGAATCCCTTCTCCTACTGGTAACTGGAATTCCGTGATCTTTCCAGGTGAAGGGAAGAAGGTCTTAGGATCCTCCGCATAGATCCGGACTTCAATTGCATGACCATTTCGGTTAACATCCTCCCTAGTAAAAGAGAGCTTCTCCCCTATAGCAACTTTTAATTGTTCTTCCACAAGGTCAAGTCCCGTAATTTCTTCAGTAACCGGATGTTCAACCTGTAATCTAGTATTCATTTCAAGGAAATAGAAATTTTGCTCCTTATCTACTAAAAACTCTATGGTTCCAGCATTAGAATATCCGATATGATGGGCAGCCTTAACCGCAGCATCCAACATTTTTGAACGAGTTTCTTCATTAATAAAGGGAGATGGCGCTTCCTCGACTACTTTTTGATTCCGTCTTTGGATGGAACACTCCCTCTCCCAAAGAGGAACAACATTTCCATGAGTATCCGCTAGTATCTGCACTTCAATATGATGTGGTTCACTTATATATTTTTCTAGGAACATCGCACCGTCTCCGAAGAAAGATTCTGCTCTCTTTTTATTTCCTGCAAAGGCCTTGAGGAGCTCTTCTTCTGAGTTGACTAGCTGCATGCCAATACCGCCCCCACCTGCCGACGCTTTTAGCATGAGTGGATAGCCAATTTTCTCGGCTGCTAGTTTCGCTTCTTCTTCACTTTCAAGGGAAGTATTGATCCCCTCTATAATCGGAACTCCTGCTTCCTTCATCGTTTTGCGCGCCTCAATTTTACTTCCCATTGAAGCAATAATATCTGGAGAAGGTCCGATAAACACAAGGCCATTTTCCATGCATTTTCTCGCGAAACCGGCATTTTCAGATAAAAGACCATAGCCTGGATGAACAGCCTCAGCCTGACTCTCTTTGGCAACACGAATAATTTCATCTGCGTTTAAATAGCTCTGGTTAACAGGTGGTTTTCCAACACAATATGCTTCATTCGCCTCACGCACGAAAATGCTTTCTGCATCCGCCTCGGAGTATATGGCCACCGTTTGAATCCCTAGTTTTTGGCATGTACGAATGACCCTCAAAGCAATTTCACCACGGTTAGCAATTAAAATTTTCGAGAACAATAGAATCGCTCCTTCTTAGTTAATGGGTTAATAGATTGATGGACTCTTCACGAAGCTTAAATTTTTGGATTTTCCCAGATGCAGTCATAGGATAAGCTTCGGTAAAAAAGATATGTCTTGGTATTTTATGATGAGAGATCTTTCCTTTAAAGTACTCTTTAATTTCCTCAGCAGTGGCCGTCACTCCATCTTTCAAAATAATCCAAGCCATTACTTCTTCACCATATTTTTCATCTGGAACGCCAACAATTTGGGCATCAAGCACTTTCGGATGAGTATAAAGGAATTCCTCGATTTCACGCGGATAAATATTTTCCCCGCCGCGAATGATCATATCCTTCAGTCTTCCTGTAATTCGGCAATATCCGTTAGAATCCATCACAGCTAAGTCACCGGTATGGAGCCAACCGTCCTCATCAATCGCATCCCTTGTCGCATCAGGATTCTTATAGTAACCCTTCATCACATGGTAACCCCGTGTGCATAACTCTCCTTGTTGATCATATGGAACTTCTTGCGTTGTACCAGGATGAACGATCTTTACTTCAACATTCGGAAGGGCTCTACCTACGGTTTCAACACGCAAAGTCACTTGGTCATCGGTGCGTGTTTGGGTGATTACTGGAGAAGCTTCTGTCTGGCCGTAACAAATGGTGATTTCAGACATGTTCATCTTGTTCATTACATTCTTCATTACTTCGACCGGGCAATTAGAGCCCGCCATCACACCAGTCCTTAGAGTAGACAAATCATAATTTTCAAAATTCGGATGGTTCAATTCGGCTATAAACATCGTGGGTACACCATGAAGGGCGGTACATTTCTCTTGTTCCACTGTTCGGAGCACAACCTCTGGGTCAAATTCTTGTACTGGTACCATCGTTGCTCCAACACTAACTGCGGCCAAGGTCCCGATTACACAGCCAAAACAGTGAAAAAAAGGAACTGGGATACAAAGACGATCTTGGTCGGTCAACTTCATACAATGGGCGATATTATAAGCATTGTTGGTGAGGTTGCTATGGGTCAGCATGACCCCTTTTGGAAATCCAGTTGTCCCTGAGGTGTACTGCATATTGATGACATCATCCGGTTCTAGTGTTGATGTTCGTTGCCTCAATGCCTCATCTGATATTTCCCCACTCATGTTCATAACATCTGACCAATTATAGGCGCCGTTATATTTCTTTTCACTAAAAACAATCACATTCTTCAAGAGTGGTAGTCTTTTAGATTCTAGCTGACCCGGTTTCGATGTTTCTAGCTCTGGACAAAGCTCATAAATCGTGTCGATATAGGAGTTTCCTTTGTAATCTTCAATTAAAAATAGCGTTGTCGCATCGGATTGTCTTAACAAATATTCTAACTCTGCCGAGCGATAGTTCGTATTAACAGTAACTAAAACAGCACCCATTTTTCCTGTTCCATATTGTAGACTCACCCACTCTGGAATATTAGAGGCCCAAACGGCAACATTCTCCCCCTTTTCAATTCCCAGAGCCATAAGGCCTTTCGCGAGTTTTTCGCAATAAGAATTGAATTCGCGATAAGAGTATCGAAGCCCGCGGTCTGGGTAGACAAGAGCATCATGGTCTGGCATTTCTAAGGCTTTTTCAGCTAACAAATCCCCTACGGTTTTACGGATCAATTCGGTCATTTTCTTCCTCCTACCTTTAGCATCCTAAGTGGCGGGCAATGACTAGGCGTTGAATCTCCGATGTTCCTTCGCCAATTTCCATTAACTTGATATCGCGCAAATACCTCTCTACGTCGTATTCCTTCATATAACCGGAACCACCATGAATTTGAATCGCCTGGTTACATATCCGGAACCCAGCTTCAGATGCGAATAGTTTGGCAAAAGCCGCTTCCTTGCCAAATGGTTTGCCTTGGTCCTTCAGCCAGGCGGCCTTATACACCTGGTTCCGTGCCAATTCTAGTTCCATTGCCATGTCAGCAAGTTTAAATTGGATTGCCTGAAACTTTGAGATTGATTGCCCAAACTGTTGGCGTTCTTTAGCGAATTGCAAGGCTTTGTCTAAAGCGGCCTGGGCAATTCCAACCGATAACGCCGCAATCGAAATTCGACCGCCATCCAGTGTAAATAAGAACTGGCTAAAACCTTTTTTCTCATCACCTAATAGATTTGCTCTTGGGACCCTAACATTCTCCAGGATAATTTCGCAGGTGTTTGACCCGCGGACTCCCATTTTGTCGTAGTTGCAAGAGATCGTTACCCCTGGTGTATCACTAGGGACAATAATAGCTGAAACAATGTTTCGCCCATCCTCCCTTTTCCCAGTGACAGCGGTTACAATAATTTGCCTTGAATAGCCTGCATTGGTAATCCAACATTTCTCCCCATTGATTACCCACTCGTCACCATCCAAAATAGCTCTCGTTCTAGTTCCACCCGCATCTGAGCCAGCGTTGGGTTCGGTCAAACCAAACGCACCCATGGTTTTTCCTTTCGCCATTGGGACCAACCATTCCTGCTTTTGTTCTTCAGTTCCAAAATAATATATAGGGCTTGCGCCAAGGCTTGTGTTCGCGGCATAGCTCAAGCCCGTTCCACCACATGCTTTTCCTATTTCCTCAACAGCTATACAATATGAGATGGTGTCTCCTCCGGCACCGCCGTACTTTTCAGGGAAGGGAATCCCTAATAACCCTAGTTCGCCTAATTTTTCAAACGTTTCGTATCGCATTTTTGAGGTTTCATCAACTTCCCTTGCATATGGCACAATTTCCTTATCGGCAAAATCCTGGACCATCTCTTTTAGCATTTGTTGCTCATTTGTCAGTTCAAAGTTCATTTAATACTCCTCCTCATTGGACGGACTAGTCGGTCTGTTTTGTGGAAGGACGACACCTAAACTAGCAATAAGTGTATCCGTTATGTACCGACTAGTCGGTCTGTTTCCTGTTTTAAAATAGCCAGCTACTTTTGTATAGGCTGACCCTTGATCAAAAATGCTTGCACAGCTTCTTGATTTTTTGCCTTCTCAGTAAGAAGTGAATGTAGAAGTAAATCGTTAAAAATAAGTGCAATTGATTCAATGGTTAGTGGTCCGTCTTTGTTAAACCACTTGTACGTCCAGTTCACCATTCCAATGATGGCCATAGCTGATATTTCAGCTGGAACTTCAGTCCGAAATTCCCCATTTTCCTGGCCTTCATGAATCACCTGGATAATAAGTTTCCGATAATCATCGCGTTTTTCATTAATTTGTTGATTAAACTCGCCTGTTAGATACATGCTTTCCTGATAAAAAACAGTGATATGTGGTTTGTATAAGTCAAATACCTTGGTGAAGGATTGAATCATGGCACACAAACGGGAAACAGGTGTATCAAAATTATCATATGCTTCCCTTGCCTTTTCGAGAACATAGGAGATAAAAACATCGTGGATGTAATAGAGCAATTCATCTTTTGATTTAAAATTGTGGTAAAATCCCCCCTTTGAACTCCCAGACTCTGTAACAATCTGGTCAACGGTGACTCCGTGATACCCATTTTTTTCGAATAGAACGAGAGCCGTTTCAATGATTCTTTCCTTAAGTGTCGGTTTTTTCATCTTCATCATCCTTTGGAAAATATCGTATCATAGAGTAACAGGGCAATCAACCTATTTGTCAGAAAAATTAAAAATTTGTTTTAAAGTGTAAATTTGGACTAATTACGTCGCTGTACTAGCCTATTCCTACAGTACTATAGCATGTAATTGTATGGGCAAATTTATATATAAATATCCTAGCGAATAATACCGTAAAGGATGTTTCGCTAGGATATTTTTCTTCTTATGATAAAGATGATCCCTATGAGTAATTCTAAGGCAAGGCCCCAAACAGCCCAAGTATAAAAGGAGAATTCAATATGCTCCGTATTGTTTCTAAAAAGTAACACGGACAAATGTGCAAGTGCAATACCTAATGGAATAATAATTATGTTATTCGGTTGTTTCTTTCCGCTAGTAAGACAACGATTGACTAAATATACATCCAATGCTATTTTCGCTATGAAACACGGGATCCATATCGTGACTATTACTAAGTCAAGACGGTCCAAAAAGTCGGTAAGATTAATTTGTTGAATCATCTGGAGGGAAGGATAAGAAGATACCGAAACAATATCAACACCCAAAACGGCTACTTCTACAGCGACTACTAGTGCAAATAAACACATAGCCACCACTATTCCTCTTACTGTAGCCTTTTTTGCTCCAGCAACATCATCAAGATTCTGAATAAGAATTAAGATAAAGATTGCTTCCCCTGCCCACGATAGTAATAAAAAGGAGGATTTTGCAAGCCCTGGAAGCAAATCCACATCCATAATGGGTTGGAAATTCCCAAGTTCCATTCCATTCATAAGCATGAAGGGAAGGGCGATAATGACGGCGGCTAAAGTTATAAATTGGATCACTGTCACCCTTGCAATGACCTCTAAACCAGCTGCGGCCATATAAATGACGATAAACCCAGCCAAGATAGACATCACATCGATTGGTGTAGTTGGCAAAAGGACAGTGGCGACAAAATCAATTAGTGCTCTTAAATCGCGTATGGCGGCTGTAATAAATAAGATTCCAAAACAAACTAAAAACACTCTCTCTAACTTTGTAGGTTTCCCAAGTAAAAAGGTTTTCGAGAGTCGCTGTAGTTGTTTGGTCTTACCAACAACGAGCCAAAGAAACCCACTTATAACTCCTAATACAACCAACGGACTCAACCATGAAACCTGGTTTGAAGATTCAGCAAGAACTTGTGGGAGACTGATAATTACACCAGTAAACAGAAAATTCGCTACTAGAATTGAAAGTTGAAAGGAAGAGATCTTTTCAGTCAAGATTTCACCACCATTTTTACCAGACTGCCAATTGACTGGTTCAGCCAATAAACGACCATCCCAAAGTCCTCGTATAAAGAAACCATCACAGACAACCCTAAGGTGACGAAGACAAAGGCATATAACATTTTTTGCTTTTTGCCTGTAAAAGGCTTTGATTTTACAATACTGAACGTATAGATAAAAAGGACTATACTTGATAGGACCAATCCCGTGCCCATAATACTACTCCTTTACCTTCATACCTGTGTTGGTCATTCTCTGTATTTCTCCTTCTATTTCTACCTTCACCTCTAGGTCCTTAAGATGTGCACTCCAATCATCTTTCCATTTCTCGTCCCAAGTAGGGTTATGGTTTCGATATAAGTACCAACCAAACCCTGCAATATCACTACCTTCTGCATGGGCATGGTTCAGCAATTCCTCCACTTGATTTGTTATTTCTTCTTCCATTTTCTTAATGACTTTTTTATAGATTTTTGGGTCATCAAGGCTGATATAGGGCTCGTTTTCCATCAAAGTTGAGGTTGCTTTAATCTTAACGGTAAACGCCGGCTTGCCGTTAACCATTCTGAAGTCTTTTGTGACCTTGTCTTGAATAATTCTAAGCGTAATTTCCCCTTCCTCACTGTAGGGGAAGGTGATGCTTTTTCCCCTCATTCTATTATGAAGCCATAACACAGCGGGAGACTCTTTTTCATTTGTAATAAAATTCACTTTATCCCCTAACAAAATGGCGAATGATTGCATTTTGATTTCCTGGCCAGACTCTCCCTTAACTTGCTTATCGGACTTTTCTATAACCGGGATAACTCCCTCTTTTCCTGGCCTCTTAATATCCTGTAAAACTTCATGGGCTCTCATTTCTAGACTAGTTTTAGCCATTTCCCTGATTGCTTCACCCGGAAGTTGTTCAAGTCGATTTTTTAAATTTAGTACTTCGAGGGCTTCTCCTTTTGACATAATGATGAAACTAGAGAGCCTTGATTGTGGCTGAATAAGGATCGTATTTAATATCTCCCCCATTCCTTCTTTTGCCATTTTCTCACCAACAATAACAACCCTTCGGTGAGCAAAATACAATTTTCTAGACATTCTTGCTTGGAGATCGTCGTTACTTTCTCGGATGTTGCGCCCAGAACCAGAATCGACAAAGTATGGCCCATCTTCTCCGGTCCCTCCACCTCCTCCGCTTGAACCTGCACCACCTAGAGAACTAGGCAATGGGACTTGAACAGATACTCGATAAGTTCCATCCTCTTCCTTATCAAACCCTGTGGCGAGAACATACGCTAAATCATTTACTTCAACTCTGTCCCAGCAAGCCGTTAATAGGGTTGAAGAAAGGATGAGGGCCAATAAAAGTAAGGAAGTTCGCCTCATTATGCATTGCCTCCTTCAAGGCCACTCCTTTGTTTCTTAGTAGGCCTTACATTCTCTTTCTGTCTCCTCACATCATCCTTAACTGTTTGTGATGGTCTTTTGTCAAGCGCCCACCATGGTGCTCTTATAAAAACATCTCTTAATTCCCTTAAGTTTAATGGTCCGAGTGGTGAAAAATAAGGGACCCCGAAGGATCTAAGTTTACAGAGATGAGTGAGAATGAATGTTGAGCCTAGTACAATTCCATACAGGCCAAAGACCCCAGCTAAGATCATAATCGGAAACCGGAGTAATCGGATGGAAATCGCCATATTAAATCTTGGGATTGTAAAGGATGCAATACCGGTTAATGAAACGATAATGACCATTGGAGCAGAAACAATTCCGGCTTCGACGGCAGCCTGTCCAATAACAAGTGCCCCTAATATACTGACTGCTTGACCAATAACCTTTGGGAGCCTTATCCCCGCTTCCCTTAACGCCTCAAAAGCGACTTCCATAATTAACGCTTCAATAAAAGCAGGAAAGGGAATTGCCTCTCTACTAGAAGCCACACTAAAGAGGAGATTGGTTGGGAGCATTTCTTGATGGTAAGTCGTTACTGCTATATAGATTGCCGGAAGTTCAAGAGCTAGAAAAATAAAAATAACCCTTATGACCCTTAAAAATACAGATATATGAAATCGGTGATAATAATCCTCGCTAGCTTGTAAAAACTGCCAAAAGGTTGTCGGGAGTATTAAGGCAAAGGGAGTACCATCAACAATAACGCCTACTCTCCCTTCAAGAAGATTGGCTGCCAATGTGTCAGGACGTTCTGTATTTTGAATTTGCGGAAACAAACTCCAGGAATTATCTTCAATGAGTTCCTCGATATAACCGCTCTCGAGAACCGCATCGATTTCAATCTTTTCAATCCTAGCCATTACCTCTTTAACTAATTCAGGTCGAGCAAGTCCATCGACATAAAGAATGGCAATATTCGTTTGCGTTTCTTCTCCTACCGTCTTGGCAATCATTTTCAAACGGTTGGACCGAATTTTATGCCTTACTAACGCAGTATTTACACGCAGACTTTCAGTAAATCCTTCACGTGGACCTCTAATAACTGTTTCTGTTTCCGGCTCGGCAACACTTCGTCTTGAACCACCCTTTGCATCAACAATAAGTGCCTCATTTAATCCGTCAATTAACAAGCCAGTATTACCAGACAAGATATCTTTTACAATAGCATCCAATTTTTCGGTTTCTTTAACGGAACCAATTGAGACGATTTTATCTTTTACTATTTCAATGGATAAGGATTCCCGACTAGCTTCTTCTAATGCATCTAAAACGTGAAACTGAATACTATTTGCATCAATTAACCCATCGATAAAAATTATACAGGCTTGATGAGAACCTACCTTGAATGTGCGGTAGATAACATCTGAACAATCTTCGAATAACTCTTTTAAAATATCTATATTCTCATCTAGGCTACTATGGACCTGACTTTCAGTTTTATCTGTATGAAGGTTGCTCTTTTTTTCCGATTGCTTATTTCTTCTCAACTTCATAATGAATCAAGCCCCACTTGTCAATCAAAATCAGTTCTTATTCCCAGAAAGGGATTTTTTTCGTGTAGACTTACATTTCCCCAATAACGGTAAATTTATCAATACTTAAATGAGAGAATCATTAAACAAACCATTAAACAGCAAAAAAAGCCGAGCTCACTAAACTGAGCTCGGCTTTTTTTACCTATTATCTCTCTTCTTTAAGAGTGCTTTCCATTTCTGCGAACCTCTGATGGACTGCCCCTTCAGGCTCTTTCGTAAATAAGCTTACGACAATTACAGTAAGTAGACTTAGGAAAAATCCTGGAATCATCTCGTACATGAAATCTGAAAGTGTAGGAATGTTTGCCCAAATAAGAACCGTAACAGCCCCGACAATGATGCCGGCTAACGCGCCCCATTTAGTCATTCGTTTCCAATACAGACTCAGTAGTAAGACAGGTCCGAATGCTGAACCAAAACCGGCCCATGCATATCCAACTAACCCTAAAATGGTATCATTCGGGAACATGGAAAGGGAAACCCCCACAATCGCCACTAGCAAGACAGCTAGTCTGCCAACAAACACTTGTTCTTTATCACTTGAATTTCTTTTAAGGAACGTTTTATAAAAATCCTCCGTTAATGAGCTTGATGTTACAAGAAGCTGAGAGGAGATTGTACTCATAATTGCGGCTAGTACAGCAGCCAACAAAAACCCTGTAATATACGGGTGGAATAAAACATCTGCAAAGTAAATAAAGATTGTTTCTGAATTATCAAGAGTTGTTCCGTTCATTGAGTGATAAGCTGCACCTACCAGCCCTGTTAGCATTGCACCGATAAGGGAAATCCCCATCCAGCCCATTCCTATTCTTCGAGCTGATTTAAGTTGCTTTAAGCTTCCCACTGCCATAAAGCGAACAATGATATGAGGCTGACCAAAGTAACCCAATCCCCATGCTAATAATGAAATAATACCAACGAAAGATGTGCCTTTAAATAAGTCTAACATCGCTGGGTCGATCCCACGTATTTCATCCATCGTTGCAGATACGCCACCAACCTGTGTAAAGGCTACAATCGGAACGAGGATTAGCGCTGTAAACATGATGACACCTTGAATAAAGTCCGTTATACTTACGGCTAAAAACCCACCAAATAATGTATAAGCCACTACGACACCAGCCGTAATTAATAAGCCAGTTTGATAGTTTGCTCCAAATGAACTTTCAAAAAGTGTCCCACCGGCTACAAGCCCGGATGAAGTATATAAAGTGTAAAAAATCATAATTACAATCGCTGATACAATTCGTAGTACTTTCGATTTATCTTCAAATCGATTTTCCAAAAAGTCTGGAATTGTTAAGGAATCATTCGCTACAATTGTGTATGTTCGTAATCGTGGAGCAAGAACTAAGTAGTTCACGTAAGCACCGACGAATAACCCAATTGATAACCATGCACTTGAAAGTCCTGAGACAAACATTGCCCCCGGGAGACCCATCATCATCCAGCCACTCATATCAGAGGCACCAGCAGATAATGCCGTAACGGCCGGTCCTACTTTACGTCCTCCTAGCATATAGTCACTGAGGTCTGACGTCCTTTTGTAAGAATAATAGCCTACTAGTAACATTACTAAAAAATAAACACCTAACGAAATAAATATCTCTACCTGCACCAAATCTCTCCCTTGTTGTTTAAATTTCTTGTAGATTAGTATGGCTTGGTGGAAAAGCCACTTTATAACCCTAACAGGGAATACAAGCTTATTCAAGTGATACGGGTTTTAAGGATGTTTTCCTTGTATTCCCTGGAGGCCAATGCCTTATTAGGATGGTATATTCCCTGCCTAGGCAAGATATTCCCCTTTGCCCCAATTACACTAACTTGCCAAATTATAACAATAGACCAGAATCTCCCTCATATTTTAATAGAAGTCGGCTTCATAAGCGCGTTCTTTAACACGAAACCTTTCCAAGACCTATATGGAAAGTACACTTTGTTCCCAATCCAGTTAGATAACGAATAGTTAGAGTTTCGCTAATGTGTTCGAATGCAAAAGAGCTACCTAAGGTAGCTCCGGCTTCGTATAGACTGGTGGCTCCCCACCCAGGACTTCTAAAAAAGCTAATAAATCATCTTTTTCTTCCTCAGTTAATCCCAAAGGATTCATGAACTGTTTCATGAAGAAGCTAGTATTGGGATGACCGTCTCCACCACGATCATAATAATCAATAACTTCTTCTAATGTTGCTAAGCTACCATCCCTCATATACGGTTCGGTATGCGTAATCCCATATAAACTTGGGGTTCGAATTCTTCCAATATCGCTCTCGTCTCCGGTAACAGCGAAGCGGCCAACGTCATCTGTGTTGATGCCGATATTATAATATTGGTTATCAGATAAATTTTCCCCATTATGACAAGTGCTACAAAATGCTTTCCCAGCAAATAAATTTAGACCACGTACCTCTTGGTCTGTTAAGGCTTCAGGATCTCCATTTAAAAACTGGTCATACGGTGTATCCTTCACAACAATTAACCTCTGAAAAGCAGCTAGCGCTTTAGCGATATTGTTTTCTGTTATACCATCTTCAAAGGCTGAAGCAAAAAGATCTTCATAACCTTTAACGGCTCTTAATTCAATCAATAACTCATCTAACGACTGATCCATTTCATCAGGATTTTGTATTGGACCTAGCGCTTGCTCTTCCAGTGAACTTGCCCGACCATCCCAAAAATAAGTGGAATAATAACCAGAGTTGATAATGGTTGGACTGTTTCTGGCTCCATCATCACCATCGACCTTCTCAAATGTTGGCCGGTCATCACCGTATCCCTTTTCAGGATCATGACAAGTGGCACAACTTATTTCATTGTTGCCAGAAAGTCTTGAATCAAAGAATAAAATCCGACCTAATTCCAATACTTCTTGTTCCATAGGATTATCAACCGGAATAGACACATCCCCAAGAGGAACGAGCATTCCATTACTGAGTAGCGCACTTTTCATACCATCGACTGATGGCTGAATTGCTTTCTCTTCCTTAATTCTTTCTACAGCTGAAATAGGTTTGTTATCCGTTTCAGCAGAACAGCCTAGTAATATAAAAGGAATTAAAAAAATAGGATATAGATACTTTCTCATATTTGATCGAACCTTTCTTTAGTGTCTACCTTTATTATAATTCTAGAACAACTTTCATAGCTGAATGTAATGTGGCTATATTATTAACAGTGAGAAAGCTATTTTTATAAATTGCCGGATAAATGATATGCTAGGAACTGATGACAACCCGGGATAAGCTTCAATATAAGGAAAAAGAGAGGTGGGATTTTGGTGGAGTGGTTAATCCAATATAATAAAAGGTACATTTTTGAAATGTTCTCAACCAGCCATATTCTTGTTCTTCTTCTTTTTCTAATTGGGTCTGTTACCATTTTTATTTTTCGAAATAAATTAAAAAAGGTAAAATGGAGACCCATCGAAATCGGGATTGCTCTTTCGTTGCTATTTTTTGAAGTTGCTTTTCATATATGGTTACTTGCATCTGGTTATTGGGATGCGAGTGATTCAATTCCGATTGAATTATGTAGCATAAGCTTAATTTTAACAATTGTCCTGCTTTTAACGGGACGCAAATTGATATATGAACTTTTACTATTTTCGGCATTATTAGGGGCAACCCAAGCCTTGATTACGCCTGTCCTGTACTATGATTTTCCCCATTTCCGTTTCTTATATTTTTTCTATACCCATGTGATGATGATTTGGGTGGCCCTATATTTTACTTGGGTAAAGGGTTTTCGACCAACGATTTGGTCTGTTGGTAAAGTGTTTATCTTCTTAAATGTTTTACTGCCCATCGTCATACTCGTCAATACACTTGTGGATGGGAATTATATGTTTTTGAGTCACAAACCCAAAACCGCAAGTCTTCTCGATTTCCTCGGCCCCCATCCATGGTACATTTTATCCATGGAGGCAATTCTCCTTTCCTTAAGTTTGTTTGTCTGGTTACTTTTAAGGGAAAAAGGCGATAAAAGGGCAGTTGTTAGAAAAAGCAATTGAAACAAAGACAATAAAAGCTAGCCCTCAATGAGCTAGCTTTCTTCGTGAATCTCCTTAAACAATCGACAATAATTGGTTAATGTATAAAGCCTCCCAGAAAAAATATATAAATCATTCAGGTTATTCTCCATGTATTCTGTAACATCACCCCATGCAGTAACAAATCGATCTATTAACATGGGGGAAGACCTTTCATCCCAGGCGTGCATGTTTACTCGCATCAACTCATCCGCAATCGTACCTAATCGGTATTCATCAATAATGAGCTTTAACCGAAATAACTTATCAGGTTGAGAGAAATGTTTATTAGGACCATGATAAATAAGATCTACAAATTCAACGAAACTTTTAAGATTTGTCGCTAATAAAATCGCTTTTTGACGCTCCAATTCCATTTCCTTCACACCCTTTAATCAAAAATGGTCTTTAAAAGTGTATGAAGTGGCTCGAGAAGATATTTCTTGCAAAAAAAAACCACCTTATTGGCAGCCCTCTACATCTTATTATTTTTCTGCTTGTCGGTTAAAAGCATATTCTTTAAAAGAAAAGCTAAAGAGCTTACGTTCCACGCGTCCTTTTTCACTAGTCAATTTATACCATGATTGGCCAATGTAGAACGGGTTTGAAATCATTTTATCAACTATATTAGAGATTTCAAATTCTGCTTGTTGAGGTTCAACTGTATTTTTCACAGAGAGTGCGACGACAAAGTACGTCTTGTCCTCAACAATTTCAAGTAATTCTAGATGAAATTGACCATAATGTTTTTGGTTAAACACCGTTAAGACGTCTTCTATACTTTTTTTAACGTCTATTTCATGCTTACTTGCTTGTGTCCAATTACAAATCACTGGTTCAAAAATGGACAACGTGAGGATATAGTGAGAGGCATATTCGCGAGGGTCGAAGCTTTTTTTGCTAAACTCAGGCTTCTCCACAGGAATGACAATATATTTTTTGTAGTCAGCAAAAAATTGAGTGCTCATGTTTTGATACCTACCTTCTCCAAGAAGTTGAAATTAAACGTCAAATTTCGATTATTTATTTATTCAACAACCGCAGCTTAAAACCCTGTTAAAATTTTAAAAAAACTCTATAATATTAGGAAAACTTTTTCCAGCTAAATAAAGACCTAAAGGCCGAAGCCTTTAAGTCTTATTTTTTATCAAAAGTAAGATGAATGACCATTACTTCTGATTGGCTACCTATACGAAGTGGCGGCCCCCATGTTCCAAAGCCGGAAGAAACGAGGGAATGGAGATTGCCCTTTTGAAGATAACCCCAATCATTTTCGAAAATCCTGCTCGTTATCAAATGTGCAGGGGCCATTTGTCCCCGGTGTGTATGACCTGATAGAATCAAATCAACCCCGTTTTCTTCAGCTATTCCAAGCGAGTTTGGCTGATGATCTAACATAATCAAGGGCTTTGAGTGGTCTAATTCCTTTACAAGATGGCTAATTTCTTTTCGCTTAACATCAGTTAGATCGTTTCTTCCAATTATATAAAACTGATCATTGATGAGGATCGATTCATCCATCAACATTTGAACTCCAGCCTTTTCCACCTCTTCAACAATCTCATCAACGTCATCTCCGTAATAGTCATGGTTTCCTGTAACAGCATAGACGCCAAGAGGGGCCTTAAGTTTAGACAACGTTTCCCCCATATCCTTTTCAAGGAAAGGTTCAATATAGTCATCAACCAGATCTCCAGGAATCAAGACGATATCAGGTTTAACTTCCTCCACGATGTCAACGAGGCGCTGAAGGTGTCTTTTTCCAACAATCTGGCCTAAATGAAGGTCTGATGCCATTAAGATTTTTATATCTTCTCCACCTGCTGTTTCTTTTTCAATAGTTAAATCATACGTTCTTACAACGGGATTCCATGCATTGTAAGACCCATAAACGAGTATGAAACCGAAAATCCCAGTAATCCCTAAACCAACCCAGAAAATCCCCCTTTTTCTCAAGAGAAACAGAAGTAAATTGGCAATGGGTAGCAGTATCAGGCTATATCCAATGATAACCAACCAAAAATAGCCGATCATCTTTAAAGGGAGAAACATGCTGAATTGCCCAATAAACATTGATAAAGAGACTAGAGCAATTACTCCGATATATATCCATTTATTTAACTGCAAACGGGTAGACTTTAACCAAACCCAGCCATTATAACCAACATAGAAACAAATAGCTGTATATAAAAGAATAAATAATAGAACTGCAAGCACTGCTAGAATTGACATAGATGTGTTACCCTTTCTTTTAGGATCTCCCCTCTATTATATACCTTGACGTTGATTGAAGTATAATTAAGGTTTGAGGAAAATATGTTTTGTTTTGGGTGAAAAGAAAATAGCTGTCTTCTACCTTTGTTAAAGAAGTTTTTCCTGAATACTTCTAAGGACCGATTCATAGTATGCCTTCTCATGTGGGACAAAACTTTCTCGCGAAACAGACTTACTAGTATTGGCTCTTTCTCCTTTATGATTAACAGTAAATCCCTCAACCTTGACCTCCTGTTTCTGTTCGGAAATGAGCAGAGCAAAATCGACTAATTTCACTCTAACAATCCCTGAAACCTCTTCCACTCGTAACTGAAAGTCTTCCAAATTTCCTTTCCAATTATATAAAAAGACATTGGCAAGCTCGTTATCAACAAGTTGTTCTGATACTACAGAATACTTAGCAATGCCTAGTGGCATCAACTCATCATAATCGACGGCTATACCAAGCTCTTCTTTTACTTCACGTATTCCATCCTTAACGTTTTCAGTCGCTAATAGGTGTCCAGCAGCTGTAATGTCAAAAAGGTCCGGGTAATCTTTTTTCTCTGGACTGCGAAGTTGGAAATAAAGGTGATTTTCTTCCTTTTCACGACAAACAAACCAGCAATGAAAGGTTTCATGCCAATGGCCAAGTCTATGTACTTCCTCGCGAGTCGCTGTGCCTAGGTGACGGTATTGTTCATCAAAGATATTTAAACGTTCAAGTTCCATTTATTTTCCCCTTTTTAATATTTGGCTGTCTACAGCAACTTTACTGTCTTCGAAAAAAGATAAGTCCTTTTTAAACAAGCTCTCTTTGCCCCTTTACCTTTATCCAGGGACTTTATTTAATTTGAATTTGGTACTCAATAGCTAGAAAGGGAAAACCGAAAATCCACATAGTATGAGTTGCCGCTAACTGATTATGTTCCCTTTCTGTAATAACAAATGTTTCGGACAAAGGCAAACGAATGGTCATATAACGGCTACGGAGGTAAATGCCTTCATCTCCGTTTCCATCAGGTCTTAATTTACTCGTTAAAATCAGGTTCTTGCCTTCATTTCTCAATTTTAGAATGCCCGTCATATTTGAAAATGGCAGTGGTAGCGCAATATTCATATACGTTTCAGCATCTGAAGTGTGCTGAGAATAGAGCGCGACAAAAATACTTTCTTGTTGTTCATTCTTGCGTACCCATGCACGGACTTTTTCACGTCCATCCCTATTAGAATTGACGCCAATGATCTCTCCCTGCATTGTCTCCCAATGATTTCCCATTCCTAAATGTAGTTGCTGAACATGTTTGCTGATTTTTTCATAAAGGTGAGCGAATGGCTTAAACCAAGGTGCCCAATGAATATTTGCTTTCAGGTCAAAATCACTTGTATGTTCATAAAAATCGCGAATAGAAGCAGAAAGTTTTTTATCATCGAAGTAGTCTGAGGAGTAATCGCTCATTTGATCAACCAGTCCTTTATATCCACTATCTTCAATCAAATTCTGTTTCGTTATAAATTCTTCACCAATTCTCTTTTTTCCAAAAAGAGCACTCATTGGCTTCTTATAATAAGGGTAAGCTGGTGCTGTGTCTTCCAAAAGCCAGCCGACTAACGCCGGGAGAACCACTCCAAACGCATTAACTACTCCATGAATAAAAATCATCGTTGGAATCGTAATTGTAACGCTGCTACTTACCCTACCAAATGCGTAAATGAGTGAGAAAGCGATAGTCATAAGGAGTACAGCCGCCGAAAATGAAACCAAGAATTTGGCCAACTTTCTCTGAAAATGAGCGGTGAATACGAAAAAAGCATAGAAAATGAGGGCAAGAACATACACAGTCACGGCGATAAATTCGAGTTTCCGAGAGATTGTTATACCTACCGCAATCGTCATTGGTGAAGAAATAATCACAAGCGAAACCAAAGTGTATAACCGATGACTGCTCGTTAATTTTCTTCCTATAAAACCCATAAAGATTGGTATGACAAATGCTGAGTAATGAAAGTGAATGGCAGTTAATAGGTTCGTTAAGCTTGAAAAACTCATTATTTTTATCTCCGAGACATAAGCAAAAAACCAAAAACCGCCTAGACCTAAATAAATTAAACCAAAATCAATGGCCGTTTCACTAATTGGCTTCCAGCCTCTCTCCAACAAACGACTTAGACCTAGCATCGTAATCAAAACGGTAAACCCAAACCAAACAACGGAAAAGACAAACACATCCGTTACAATTGCCAGTACTGCGCTTAAAGCGGCCAAAGGATAAATAGTAGAAAGATATTTTACTAGTCGGTCGTCTTTTCGATCGTTTCCAACTAGAAACATTGCAATTGGAACAAAGCACAACATCGACAGTAATAACAGGGCTTCAACTAGGTGAATCTGTTGCCAGTCTAGTGCAATATACACGAAAAAGGAGAAGACACCAAGCAGGATATTTCGTTTCATTCGCTTCTCCTTTCGACTTCTGTAAATTTCCCCTGGTAATAAAAAAGCCTACCCACCAATGAATTCTTCACTTCAACAATAATGCGATAACATTGTTCCCCTTCATCATAGGACTCCGATATGTTAGCCACTCCATGGAGGAATTTAGGCAAGGGAATTTTCTTCCCAAAGAGATTTAACCATTGTTTCTTAGAAGAAATCTGCATTGAACCGTTTTGATCAACAGTTATGGACAACGTGGAACCTAGGAGAGCAGGCTTGCCAAAATAATCGAAAAGCTCATCCCCACGTTCATTCAGAAACATGATGGCATCAAAATACCGAGATTTCTCTTTGAAACGGAAGGTCCGGTCCCAATGGACAATCTGTTTTCCCTTTTCATCTAAAGTTACTTTATTAACAATTTCAAAAGGAATTTGATTCCCCCTCTCGGCAAAGAAAATTCGGTACTTCGTTCCTAGGGTGAAAACCGGGCGTACAAGAAATGAGCCTCCGGAAATCTCGTCCATTATCCCTTTCCCGATAAAATCTTTTTCCTCGGTGAGCCGATAGCGGTGTTGCAATTTTGGATGTAAATTTTTATATGAATTTCCTAAGATTTTTTCATAAATAGATGACAAATAGATTCTCCCTTTCTGCAGTCCTTTACTATCCTCTTGTTCCCCTAGTTCTTCTTCTTCGGCAATTTTTAGCACTAGGTAACTGATCGCTATTGGCATACCCAATGATCGATAAACCGATCATGAGTAGATTTAATGTAATCGGGTTAAATGGCTGGATAAAGCTATTTGGATTAGCAAACCATGCAGTTACTGTTAAAACTAACATGATTGCTGCATGTACGATAAAAAGCTTCCTTTTATTAAAGGGAAAGAGCCAAATCAATCCAAAAAGCATTTCTGCTATCCCCACGAATTGAACTGCCATTATAATGTCTATACTGGTACCAATCGTTGCTGCAAGCATGTTAACTTCTTCTGGATGGCTGACAATTAACTTTGGTACGAAACCTTGATAGAACCATACAAAGGCTAGTAAAAAGCATACTGTCCAATAAGTAAACGTCTTTTGTAAGGATTGTTTCGGGTGAAGACCACTCTCAAGCCAAAGTCTTAATGAATCAAAACTCCACGCCGTAGCCCAACCAAGCATGGGGCGAAAAAGATACGCATCGATGATCCTGCCTATCTTACCAAAGTTCGTTTCGTAGTCATACTGAGTTTCAAATTCTATGCCCTTTTTCGTTTGAGTGTACTTCCAATACCCCCGCCCCTCTTGGATAAGTGATAATGGGTGCTCTGTTGAAAATTTCAAGGATGAAATTCTTTCTCCATTTTCTTTGTGAACCTGTCCTGCTGTTTCCCCTGTTCCCGTAATGGCAAGGCCAAAGCCTATTTTTGTTTGATATAAAAATTTTTGCGGTTCATCTGGCTTTTTATCAAGATAATTGATCTCGGTAAAACGCAAATCCCAAGCAGTATGTAAATCAGGGGTCTGGGTATATTCCCAGAGTTTGTCCATTGACGTTTTTATTTCAGATTGTACGTATATTGGTTTCTGTTTACCCATTGATTTCTCCCTATTGTTTATTCTTCCCTTTAAGTATAAAAAAAAGAGCGCGAAATCGCACCCTTTTCGGCTCTCCAACCTTTAAAGTAATTACTTGCCTATTAGTGTCAAAAGTGCAAAGAGCCCTAACAATAATAAAACGTATTTTTATGCCGAGTACTTTTCAGTGATAGCGAGTTTTAATTGTTTCCTTGCTCGATGGAGGCGGGTCTTGACAGTTGTCGATTTCAAATGAAGCACTTTTGCAATCTCGACTTCCTTTAAACCGTATTGTACCCTCAAGACTAGCACTTCCTGGTATTCCTTTGACAAATGATTCAGAGACTTATACAAGTCCTCTTTCAGAAACGTAATCTCAACCTCTTCTTCTGGGTTCATCCCTGTTTCAGTAAAGGATTCAAGATAATCCATGTATGATAAGTCAGCCGGAATCCACTTTCGCCGTTTCTCCGCCCTGAGGAAGTCAATAGCTGTCCTTGTGGTAATTGCAGCTAACCAAGAACCAATTTTTCCTGAATCCTCAATTGTATCAATTTTCTTATAGGCCTTAATAAATGCTTCCTGGACAACATCCTCAGCCGTATACCAATCCCTTGTCACAGAATAAGCAAGCAACGTCAACCTTTTGGAGAACACCGTAACAATCCCCTCAAAATCAACCATCCCATATTACCCCCTAAATTCTGGATGGTGCCTGGCACCATCCAGTTTTCCGCCAGTTCGTGTTTCTGTTTTTTCTATTTAAAATGGTTTTTAATAAATTCCGGCGTGTGTTCTTCGTCGAGGTAGAGAATGTCTGTATAGTTGTCTTGCTCAAAACGCAGAACAACGATGTACTTATGCGTTCTTCCCCAACCTGAATTGTTTAATATTTCACCTATTTCCTCTTTCTCGATTACCTTTAATACATCAGAGTTATTTTCCATTTTCTCAACGATTTGCTCTGGGAAATCATATTCATAATCTTTCTCGTTCCACTCAGCAATTTGAACACTAGAAATATCCTCAGGCATTACTCTGGCCTGGTCTAGGACCTCGCGATCCTCTAACCATTTCGTTACGCCCTTGTAAGTTGGTTTAAACTCAAAATAAGCAAAATGATCTTTGTCTAAGAAAACCTCGATACTTGGACCTCTTCCACTAAAATAGATTTGGTCCTGATAAGACTCCGCGAGAATGTCTCCTTGTAGAACCTGAACCAATTCTTTTATTTCATCAATATCATTTATTGTAACGTTTCTTTTTCCTGGTCCATTTGCACTAATCGTTATTTGATCAATATGATTTATGTTCAAATGAAAGATTTCATTCGTAGCACGTTTATATTCCTCTGATTCATAGATTCGCTTGTAAAAATCTTCATACACTCGTTCATAGACTTGATATTGGCGAATGACTTTCTTGCCATTTTTTAATTCATAAAGGAAAAACGCTGGAATCATGTATTCATTTTCTTTTAACTCAACAGGTATGTCTTTATCGTTTATGATTTGCTGATGAAGCTTTTGTACCGCCGCAATATTTTCTTTCTCCTTTAAAGGGTTTGGAACAAAATTATGGTCGAAGGATGCTTGATCCATATAGACATGTGGCGTGTCCGCAAGTAAGACACTTTGAACCTCACTTTCGTCTGGAACCTTATTTTCATAGAAGCCTAGAGTTTCAATTCCTAAAAGGAAGATACCGACAACCAACGCATAGATTACTAGACCTTTAATGCGCCCAAAAACTCGCCAATTTTTCTGAAGCACCATTTCAGCGATATAATAACCAAAAGTTGCTCCTATTGTATAGCCGAAAATCATCCAACCAAGGCTGTTCGTTTGAACCTCTCCGAAGTACATTCCACTAAGTAGCATCGCGCAAAAGGTCACACCATATTTAAAAAATGACCGTAGTTTCGGAAATGCGATGGCTTCCGATGCACTTTCAATTTTTCTTTTCTTATATAAAAAGAGTGATAATCCATAAAGAACAATGGTCAGTACTATATATAGAATAATATCTTCACTTCGAAGCAGCCTGCCATTAAGTAAGGATGCATAGGTAAGTGGAGACAACGTCTCGAGATTTTTGACTAGGAAATAATCACTTGGAAATCCATATAGAAAAAACTTCAAATTAAATAAGGTCATCAAGGTGATTCCAACTGGAAATAGAAGTAGTATATACGTCAGTACCCCCTGTACTGCGGATATTCCAGTGATCATGGCAACGAATACGCCTGCCATAAATATCAGCAAGTTTAGAACACTCATGGTTCCAACCCAGTACAAGATATCTTTCAATTGAAAAAACTCACCAAGGTCAAGTAGGTTATGAATGATGAATACGCTAATCGCAATCAGTCCTATTGGTAAAAGCAAAGAAACAATTCCACTCAACACATAGTGTTGAAATATTTTTCCTCTCTTCATTGGAATACTGTGCATTAAGTCCGCAGACTGCTTAACTTGTAAAAACCGAAATAGAAATACAGAAAGGAGAACTGGGATGACAATGAGTAAACCAATTTGAATCTCAAATGTATAATCAAATAAACTATTGACTTGCATATCATTCAAACGATACCTTTCATCAGAATATCGCATGATCATCACAAGTGGTACCGAAAAAAATAGACCTAGGAAGTATAAGATGGAAATCCAGCCTGTACTTCGGACAATTTGCAGGATTAACTCTTTATTCAACCATGATGTTATTGATGGCATAGCCGATATCCCCCATTTCATAAATGAAAATTTCTTCAAGGGTAAGCGGCAATAAGTCAAGTAAAACTGGTTTCGTTTTTTGGATCTGTCCAATTATTTCCTCTTCTTTGCCCCTGACAATACACAGGAAGACACTTCCCCTTTTCTCCGTGTGAAGCACATTTAATTTGCTTAATAACTGCTCTGGTACTCCGTCTTTATATGCAACCTGAACTTTATGGACATCTGATTTTAACTCATCAAGTTCCTTCTCTATTAACAGGTTGCCTTTATGAATGATGCCAATATGATCACATATATCCTCAATTTCACGTAAATTATGGGACGAGATTAGAATGGTCATTTCTCTATCGGCTACATCCTGAATCAACAGGTTCTTTACCTTTTTTCTAACAACTGGGTCTAACCCGTCCATTGGTTCATCAAGGATTAAAACATCTGGTTTTGCGGAAAGCGCGAGGATAAAAGCCGCCTGTCTTTGCCACCCCTTCGAAAACGTATGTATCCTTTTCTTCATATCCAGTTCAAACCAGGCAACTAAGGTTTGAAAGCGCTCATCACTCCAAGTAGGATAAATACTTTTATAAAATTGAGCCATTTGTTTTGTTGTGTACTGCGGTAGAAAATAGGGTTGATCCGGAATATAGAACACTCGCTCTTTTAAGCTGAGATTTTCAAAGACTAGTTCCTCTTCAATCGTTACACTTCCTTGATCTTGAAGGTAAATTCCTGCGAGAAGCTTAATTAAGGTCGTTTTTCCTGCACCATTTGAACCTATTAACCCGTATATAGAACCTTTTTGAATAGATAAATTAACATTTTCAATTGCTTTGAACCGATCAAATGTCTTGCTGACATTTTGCATTTTAATCATCAATCTCGCCTCCCCCTTTTGAAGCGTTTAATTTTTGAACCAACTGAATCAATTCATCCGTTGTTACTCCGAGGAAGAACGCCTCAAGAATCAGTCGTTCTAGCTCTTCTTTCACGGTTGTTATTTTCTCGGAATCCTTTGTTTCATTACCCGGATGCACGAAGCTCCCTTTCCCTTTTTGTGAATAGATAAATCCTTGGCTCTCAAGTTCTCTGTAAGCTTTTTGGATTGTGTTTGGATTAATTGTAAGTTGTTGAGCTAGAGTTCGGACTGATGGAAGTTGTTCATCTGACTTCAGTACCTCATTAATAATTAATTCTTTTAGTTTGTCAACTAGCTGCTCATATATGGGTTTACGGCTCCTCGTATCAAGTTCAAACATGCGGACCCCCAATCTGTACTAAGTGTATTAACTGTACCAAGTGTACTATTATTATTAATACAGTTGATTATAAGGGTGAATTTTCCAAAAGTAAAGGTCTTTATTCTATGAATAGTTATTGTTAAACAGAAATTTAGAAAAACAGCCAATTCTACACATGAAAAAAATCGTAAATCTAATACTAACAAGGAGGTGAATCTTTTGAGTTTAGCTTGGATATTTGGACTTATTTTACTAGCGCATCAAGGAGAGACGGCTCCAGAGCAAGAGTCATTATTAATTCTTCATGAACAGGATCCAGTTGTAAGAGTGAATCGAACTGATTTTTCATTGCCGATTGTTGGCTATCCGTTCATTGATGTGGAGGAATTCAATCAGTTAACAGAAGAGTTGGATAAGCATGTGAGGCAACCAGCAACAGATGCAATCATCGATGAGCAGGGCAAGATCGTTCCTGAGAAAGCCGGAATTGAATTAAACCGGGACCGTTTTGAGAAACAGTTCTATTCGTTCTTCCATGAGAAAAATCAAAGTACGGTTGAATTGCCGTTGAGAAGTGTTTATCCTCGTGTAGACAGCGAGCTGCTTTCAAGTATTAAAACGAAATTAATTGGCCATTATGTGACTTATTTTAATAGTCATAATGTTGAACGATCACATAATATTGGACTTGCTACAGCGGCAATTAACAACCATGTTGTATTTCCAGGTGAGACTTTTTCCTTTAACGAAATTGTAGGGATGAGAACAAAGGAGAAAGGTTACCTACCAGCTCCTATTATTGTAAGAGGCGAGCTGTCAGAGGGGATTGGCGGTGGGATATGTCAAGTTTCTTCGACGCTTTTTAATGCTGCGGACAGATCAGGTTTACATATTCTCAAGCGCTATTCGCATAGCAAACGTGTCCCCTATGTCCCTCCCGGAAGGGATGCAACCGTTAGCTGGTACGGTCCCGACTTCACGTTCAAAAACAAATACAATCAACCCATTCTCATTCGCGCACAGGCAAAATCAGGGATGATGGCAATCACGATCTTTTCCTCAGATCAAGTCAATGTCAATCCCCGGAAAATCCCAAGCATGAGCTACTTCAAATGATGGTAAAAAAATGGTAGGTGCCTGGCACCTACCAAAAATTATCCAAAAAACATCAAAAAAGGACCAAACTCATTTGAAAGTTTGGTCCTTACTTATTCCTACCTACTACTATACTACTTTTTCTTCAATCGGATTAACTTGCTTTGGTGATTTCCCCGATAGGAACCAAATCCCGATGAGGAATAAGATAACAACAGCTAGCGCCGCCATTGTGCTACCAGTAAATCCAACGATAATAAAGCCAATAGAAGCTATGCCTGCGCTGATAAGGGCATATGGCAATTGCGTCATTACATGGTCAATATGGTTCGATCCTGCACCTGTCGAAGACAAAATGGTTGTATCAGATATCGGAGAGCAATGGTCTCCAAACACAGCTCCAGCAAGAACTGCTGACATCGCTGGAAGAATTAAACTAATATCTGATACCGCTGCAATTTCACCAGCAATCGGAAGTAAGATCCCAAAGGAACCCCAAGATGTACCCGTTGCAAATGCCATAAAGCCAGCAAGGATAAATAGGATAAATGGTAGATACGCAACATTTAGGTTTGCATTCTCTACCACTCCCGCTAAGTACGTTCCTGTTTCAAGTCTACCAATAAGGTCACCGATAGCCCAAGCGAATATCAGGATGTACACCGCAGGGAGCATGGATTTTAATCCTGCTATTACCCCACTACCTAAAACATTTGCTTCAACACCACGTAGTACCAAAGCCTGCCTTGCAAACATGATCATCGAAACAATAAAGCCTAACAAACCGCCTAGGATCAAGGATAAAGTAACATCGGTGTTTTCAAAGATTCCTAAGATTGTCGTTTCACCCTCAATAGCTTGCGCACCTGTCCATAGCATTGCACCGACTGTACCGACAAAAAGACCAAGAATTGGCCAAATTAAATCACCAATCGTTCCAGTTCTACTAGTTGGTAAATCTTCTTTCAACTCACCAGGAATTGTTTTGTCTGGATTGAAGACTTCCCCTGTGCTAATCGCTCGGTCCTCATGGACTTTCATAGAACCTAGATTCATATTTCTGATAGCCACGATAAACACCATTCCAATAGCTGCCCAAACATAAAAATTCATTGGTACCATTTGCATAAATGCAGAGAATGCGCTATATTCCGTTACACCGTGAGAAGCTAGAATCGTTCCGATCAATACAATGATTGTTGCACCCCAGCTAGAAACCGGCGAAACGACGCAAATCGGGGCAGAAGTTGAGTCAATAATATACGCAAGTTTTGCTCTAGAAACCTTTTGTCTATCGGTAATTGGACGGGTAACTTGTCCAACGGCAAGAGCATTAAAATAGTCATCAATAAAAATAATAATTCCTAAAATAGCACCGACGAGTTGTGCGCCAACACGTGTTTTCACACGTTTCATTGCCCAGTCCCCAAATGCTCTGCTTCCACCTGAAATCGAAATGAACGCAGTAATGATTCCTAGCAAAAGTAGGAACAAGATAATGTAGACGCTTGATGTGTTTATAGCCCCTTCTGAAACGAAGATGCCTTTCACTGCATCCCAAGTAATCGCAAACGTCTCACCAATCTTAAAGTCAGCGAGCAATAATGCGGAAACAATAATTCCTACACCTAATGATAAGAGTACTCGTCTTGTTATCACTACCATCAATATTGCTAAAATCGGTGGTAGTATTGAAAAAATTGTGTTTTCCATTCCTTTGTCCTCCTCCTATTTTTTGAAGGGGGGAACTTACCATGATGAGAAATGCTAGATTTATCTATAGCGCTCTTTTCAAGCAAAATAAAAAAGAGCAACGATAGAGAAAAATCTATCGTTGCTCTTTGTAAGCAACTAGTTTCTCCATCACGATCTGTAGCTCCTCATTATGAGGGAATCCTCATAATGACAGTGTTACTCTTATTCAAAGTAACCCCAGCAATTAACTTTAGACAAGTTTAATTACTTCGGCAGTATTTCCTTTTAACTGTGGTCATTGTTGTCATCCTCACACAGTCTACTCTTAAATCCTGCACCTCTACCCCATCGGAATGATAAGGTGAATATTTAATTTTCTATATCAATATACCAAATTCAGACCTTATTTGACAACATAAAAATCATTTGTATTCAAAAAAATTTGCTCATAAACATTATCAAGAAGATAACGTTTAATGCTTGAAATTTCAGTCATTATCCCATGTATCATTGCCGGTCTAGTTCTCTTCCCTGCAAACGGTCCCTCGAAGGGCCATGGTCCATCCGTTTCTAGCATTATTTTATTCAATGGATAATATTGAACAAGCTTTTTAATTTCACTTTCGTAAACAACATCAGGTGTAACCGAAATAAAATAACCATTTGCCGCTAATCTTTCAACGATTTTATCATCACCCTTAAACCAGTGAAAATGGGCTTTCTCAATTGTATGTTTTTCAAGTAAATCACATACAATATGGGCATCATCATAGACGGCGTGTAGAGCGATAGGCTTACCTAATTGTTTTGCTAATACAATGAAGGCTTCTAAGTATTCGATGTATTGATCGTAGGACTGAAGTAACTTCCCTTTCCTACGCAAATAATATGGAAGACCTACTTCACCGATCGCAACCGCTTTTTCTTTGTTCGTCTTAATCCATGAAAATAATTCTTGCATACCCTCTTCTGTGGGAAGTTCTTGTTCGGGGTGGAAACCAAATGCTGGCCGTACTGTTGGGTAGCGTTGTGATAATGCCGCATTTTGTTCACAGGATTTTAAGTCATTTGAAACAGCAACAAGTGCTGCGGCGTCTGTGATAATTTCACTTATTTCAGCTTCAGGATATTTATCCAAATGTATATGGGCATCAATTACTTTCCGCAAAACAGGTCCCTCCAGCATCATTCTAATTATATTCTAGTAAATCATATACTAAGCTGATACGTCCGGGAAAGGGCTACAGGAGGTGCACTTATGACTAAGGAAAAATCCCCTATCTCCATGAGAATCAATATGTTATTCTTTCTTGTTTTCCTCCTCTTTTCCCTGCTTATTTTAAGACTAGGAATTGTCCAAATCGTTCATGGTGAAGATTATCAACGGGAAATTGATAGGAAAGATGATATAACAGTAAATAATCCCGTGCCCCGTGGTCGTATCGTGGATCGAAATCTTGCAATTATCGTCGATAATGAAGCAAGAAAAGCGATTACCTATACAAATGAGGGACATAATCAAGAAGAAAAGCTTCGTATAGCCGAAAATCTTGCGAAACTAATTGATAAAAAAACGGACCGAGTGCGTTTAAGAGATAAAAAGGATTTTTGGATAATGAAAAATCCAAAACTGGCAGACAAGCTGATTACCAACCAGGAAAAAATATTAGTTAAACAAAAGAAACTCAGCCAACAAGAGCTATATAGACTTAAATTAGAAAGAATTACAGAAACAGATTTAAATCAATTGAGTGAGGAGGATTTAGAGGTATTAGCCATTTTTCGTTTACTAAACCTTGGTTCTAAATTTTCTCCGCAAATTGTAAAAAATGAAGAAGTCACACCTGAGGAATTTGCCTTGGTAAGCGAACATCTCGAAGACCTACCTGGCATTAATACAACAATCGACTGGGAACGTTCTTATCGGTTTGACCATACGCTTAGGACTGTATTAGGATCTGTTAGCTCCTCTGAAGAAGGACTTCCAGCTGATCAACTAAATGATTTCCTATCACGTGGATATACAATGAATGATCGTGTTGGTAAAAGCTACTTGGAAAGCCAATATGAAGATGTCCTCCACGGAAGAGAAGAAAAAGTCGTTCATATAACAGATAAAAAAGGACACTTAATTAGCACAGAAGTCAAGGATGAAGGAAACCGTGGAAAGGATTTGATTCTTTCCATAGATATGGAATTGCAACAGAAGGTTGATCAAATTATTGAAAAAGAACTTTGGGCGGCCAAGAATAGTCCCGGTACCAAACTGCTTGACCGGGCCTATGTAGTATTAATGGATCCATTTACTGGGGAAGTATTAAGTATGTCCGGAAGAAGATTGGTCAAGGACGAAAAAACAGGCGAACGAAAAATGATTGATGATGCACTCGGGACAATCACCACAACCTATAGTGTTGGTTCTGCGGTCAAGGGTGCTACCATTTTAACTGGTTACAAAACGGGCGCAATTAAGCCTAATACTTATTTTGACGATAAGGGCCTTAAAATCAAAGCTACCCCATTAAAGGCTTCTTATGCTTACCTCGGATTCCTAAATGAAGTAGATGCCTTAAAGAAGTCGTCAAATGTGTATATGTTTCACACTGCGATAAAGATTGGGAATGGTCAGTATGAATATAATAAACCTTTAAACCTAGAATCTGCTGCATTTGAAACGATTCGAAATTCATTTGCCTCATTTGGACTTGGGGTGAGAACAGGGATCGACCTTCCAAACGAACAGTCTGGCTATAAAGGAGCTAGCAGACTTCCAGGCTATGCATTAGACCTTGTTATTGGTCAGTATGATACCTATTCGACCATGCAACTCGCTCAATATGTATCAGCAATTGCAAACGGTGGTTATAGGATGCAACCGAGAGTGGTCAAGGAAATCTTTGAGCCAGAAACTTCTCAAGAACAAATTGGAACTATTTACCATGAGTTTGAGCCGAATGTATTAAATACGATTGATGTAAAGGAAGAATGGTTAAACCGTGTCCAACTTGGCTTTAAAAAAGCATTGACGGAAGCTGGTGGTACCGGGGTTAACTTCTTTGGTGATGCCCCCTACTCACCAGCAGGGAAAACAGGAACAGCTGAGGCTTTTTATGACGGGCCATTAAGAGGCAATTATGGAAAAGTCCCACCAGAGGTACTCAACCTAAGCCTGGTTGCATATGCTCCCTATAAAAATCCTGAGGTTGCGATGGCTGTTGTTGTCCCTTGGGCTTACCAAGGTAAAAAAGATCACAAAGCTAATTTGAAAATTGGTCGAAAGGTAATGGATGCCTATTTTCAACACAGCAGAAATCGATGAGGTTGCCGTAGCATTTATACTGCAGCCTCATTTTTTTGTTCTATCTTGAAACTTCCGAATATTTATAATCGTATAATATAATTAGAGAGGAGTGTTATCATGGATCCAATGAATACAGGGAATTTCTTGTTCCAGTTTGGACCAATTTTTATTGGGATTGTTTTTATAATTGTAATTGGTGGAATTATCTTTTCCATTGTCAAAGGAGTTGGCCAATGGCAGAAAAATAATAACTCCCCACGTCTCACCGTCTATGCAGTAGTTACCTCAAAGCGGACCCATGTTTCCCGAAGAGCTAGCAACGAGCACCATCATACCCATACATCATATTATGTAACTTTTGAATTTGAGAGTGGGGACCGCTTAGAACTCAAGCTGTCGGGAACCGACTACGGTCAATTATCAGAAGGAGATAAAGGATTCCTTGCCTTTCAAGGCACAAGGTATCTTGGATTTGAGCGGGAATCTAACTAACGATACTGAAGCTTTTCTGTTATAGTAATAGTTGAAATAGCAGGAAAGGAATTAAAACATACAATGAAATGTTTTTCAATTGATCTTGATGGGACATTATTAAATTCACAGCATGAAATCTCGGAGGAAAACTTAAAGACTTTAAGTGACTTGCAAGCACAAGGGCATTGCCTTATTTTAAACACTGGGAGGGCTTATGCGGACGTTAAGAAAATTAAAGCCATCCAAGAGATGAAACTCCCCATCTTTTGTGTGAATGGGTCTGTTTTATTCTCCGAAAACGGAGAGTTATTATACGAAGCAACGATTCCGATCCCCGTATATAAGGACCTATTTTCGTTTCTAAAAGAAATGGGCGTAGGAATTCTCGTCTATACAAATGACGGTGGGTTCCCTTCTACCTTGCCTCCATTACATCATAAAAGCAAGGAAGAGCTTGATGCCATTTTCACGCAGTTCAACTATGATGCAATTCTTGAAAAAGAGGAGCTCAAAATCTATAAACTCATTGCGCTTGTTCACATTGATCAACTAGCACGGATTGATGAAGTAAAAAAATCCTTATTCGGCAAATTCGATCTTACAATGGCTTCCTCCTTTCCCAATAATATCGAAATTACCTCAGGGGAAGCTCATAAAGGCAAGGCATTAATCCGCTACCAGCAAATGATGAATCAAAAATTCGAAGAGATTATTGCCTTTGGAGACGGTGGCAATGACCTTGGCCAATTCGAGGTTGCAGACATTGCCGTCGCGATGGGCAATGCTCCTCGTCACATCCAACAAGCAGCCAACATCGTCACAAAATCAAATGATGAAGATGGATTTTCCTATGCAGTCCGCCATCTGTTAAATTCTTAAAATCCAAAAACTGGATGGCGCCTGGCACCATCCAGTTTTTGGTTAATCCACTCATTCACATGAATCCTATAAAAAGCTATTCCTTACATGGTTAGAATCTAAATACTTTTTGACTATTTGATCTGCACAAGCTTCCAAACTTTCCATACTAGTATTTACTTCAATATCATAGGGTTCTTTTTGCTGATGCACATATTTCAGTTGTGTTGTTGCCAGACCTAAGTACCGATCACCTCGTTCCTTCTCTCTTCGTTCTAACTCATCTTGTGAGCAATGAACTCCTACGAAGAAAACCGGATACCCTTTGAGTGCAGTGAGACAATCTTGTAGGGTTTCGTCATTATGTAAAATTTGATCGACAACTACGTTAATACCTGAATCAGAAAACATTCGGATTGTTCGATGAAAATAGTACTCTGTCGACACTGGAATTAACCTTTGATTTTCACGGTCCTCCATTCGCTCAATCACTAAATCAAAATCATCAATGCTATAGTGAAAATGATCAGGAAGCTTATTCACCAACACTTTCGATAAAGAAGATTTCCCAGAACTTGATACCCCATTTAATAAAATAATTCTTCCCTGTGCCATCTTCGGCCTCCATATTCCATTGAATACTAGTAGAATACGCCAAAGCATCTCTTTATGGCAATAGAACTTTTCAATAAAAAAACATTACCATCTTTAACTCCCTAGACGATAAAAAAGGCGAAAAACGCCTTTAGTTTGCTTGGTGATAGGAACGTTGATCTATTAAACGCTTCTCCTCTTTGTTTAAGCTCCCCGGTGCGACCTTTTTTACCACAGGGGTAACACGAATAGTCTCTTGCAGCTTCTTAACTAAGTTAGGGTTTACCTTCTGGTCGGATTCAATCGATATTTCAAGGATGTCTTGTTCACGATCCTTGATAACAATTGCTTGAAAATGGGGATACCCTTCTTGCTCTAAAACTTGCGCAAGCTGCTTTTCTCGAACAAACATCCCTTTTACCTTTACCCCATCGCTTACACGTCCAAGGATGCCTTTTATCCGTTTTCCTTCATGACCTTCAACCCACGCTGATAAATCCCCAGTGCCAAACCGGATTAGTGGGTAGCTTTTATCAAAAAGGGTGACCACAATTTCACCTTCACCGGAATCAACTTCCCTGCCAGTCAATGGGTCACAAATCTGTACAATGGCGGAACTCGTCAACTTTAATCCTTGACCTTCTTTGTCTTCGAATGCAAGGCATCCGCAATCCGCGGTACCGTACCCCTCATAAACTACAATTCCATTTTCCTCACATTTAGTTCTCATCGTAGGGGTGAGCATTTCCGCTGTGAAAAACGCTTTTTTAATCGAAAGGTCCCTTTCAACAGACCATCCTTTTTCTTCAATCGCGTCAAGTAAAATAGAGAAAAAGCTCGGTGTACCCACATACCCTGTTACTCCTAAATCCTTCATAACTTGAATTTGTAATTCCCGATTTCCTGTTCCGGCCGGAATAACGGTAGCTCCTATTTGCCTTAGTGCAGAGTCAAACATAAAGCCTGCAGGTGAGAGATGATAAGAAAAAGTGTTTTGAACAATGTCTTTTTCCGTTATTCCTGCAGTACGAAGAGCCTCTGCGAACCTCCAAAAATCATTCTCATGGGTTTGTGGGTCATAGATGGGACCAGGGGACATAAAAATTCGGGCCATTTCCTTTGAATCTATTGTAGTTAAGTTGGCAAATGGTCCATTATCCGCCTGTAACTCAGGTAACCGGTCTTTTTTCAGCACCGGAATTTTCACAAGGTCCCCCACTGTCAAGATATCAGATGGCCGAATCTCTGCCTGATCCATGTGGTTTTTGAAGCCACTCGCATGATCGTATCCGTACTGAATGATTTCACGTAAACGATCCATTATAACCACCGCTTCCTTCTTTTGTAGGATTTAATATTTTTATAGCTTTTCCTTCCCTTCTCACCCATTCCTAGGTAAAATTCGCGGACATCCTGATTGGATAGTAGCTTATCTACGGTCCCGTCCATGACAATTCTGCCGTTCTCCATGATGTATCCGTAGTCAGCGATTGATAGAGCAATATTGGCATTTTGTTCAACGACAAGGATAGTGGTCCCTTCTTCTTCATTAATTTTTTTAATAATAGCAAAGATCTCTTTTACTAAAAGCGGAGCCAAACCAAGCGAAGGCTCATCTAAAAGTAGTACCTTTGGTTTTGCCATGATTCCGCGACCAATCGCGAGCATTTGCTGTTCCCCGCCAGACAAATAACCCGCTTGGCGAGACTTAAGCATTTCTAACTTTGGAAAATAGTGATAAACCTTTTGGATATCTTGTTTGATGTTTTTCCGATCTTTCCTTGTATGAGCACCCGCCATTAAATTTTCCTCCACGGATAAATGCTCAAACACTCTTCTCCCTTCCATGCACTGAAAAATGCCCTTTTTTACAATCGCTTCCGCGTCACTGACTTCAATCCGTTCTCCGTCCATTTCAATAAACCCGTCGGTCACCTCACCATTCTCACTCTTTAATAAACCTGAGATGGCTTTCAAGGTTGTCGTTTTTCCCGCTCCGTTGCTTCCCAATAAAGCGACGATTTTGCCCTGTGGTACCTCCATTGACATTCCTTTTAAAACTAAAATTACCCGGTCATACATGACTTCAACATTGTTAATAGTTAGCAATCGAGTCCCCCCTTTATTTACTTAAAGAAAGGCGATCCAACTTTCGACCGCCTCCTATGCCCACTTAGTACCCGATATACTCTGTGAATATTTCAAACTTCCCGTCTTTTACTTCTGCAAGTCGGATTTGATTCGTCCCAGCATGATTGTCTGAACTAAAGGAAACTGGCGCCGCCAATCCACCTAAATCAAGATTGTTCAGCTTTTCTAGACCACCCCGAATCCCTTCACCTGTCGTTGGATCATCCGCGAGCTTCATTCCTTCGATCATAATTTTCGCGGATACCCAGCCTTGGATGAACTTTTGGTCTTTTTCTTCTAATTTTTCACCTTTAGTTTCTAAATACGCCTTGATTTCATCCATTCCTGGCAGATCCTCATATGGAAATGCATGCGTCACTACGCCGATAAAGCCTTCTGCCGCATCGCCAGCGATTGGGATTAACCCCTCTCCAGTCGCCCAGTTTAAGCCAATGAATTGTGTATCGATTCCAAGTTTTTTCGCATCCTTTAAAATCGTTGCCGTTGCTCCCCATGTTTGCTGAATAATCGCGTAGTCAGGGTTTTTCTTTTCCATATTTAATAACTGTGAAGTCGCATCAAGAGCCTGTAGGTCCACCACTTGTTCATCGACCACTTCAATGCCATTTTCCTCCGCGAATTTTTTGGCATCTTCAATTGGGGATTTTCCAAAGGCGGTGTCATTATAAAGGAAAGCGATAGTTGGTGACCCTCCGCTGTGATTATCCTTAATCCATTTAATCGCCGATCTCGCTTGGTCAGAATACGTTGCCGCCGCTAAGAAGTTATATGGACTCTCTTCAATGTTTTTAAGATTTTCAGAATAAGAGCCAGAGATATAAGGAAGTTTATCTGCTGCAATTTGCTGACGGAGGGCTTCGGTATCCCCTGTTCCCCAGCCTAAGATCGCAGAAACTTTGTCTTTTGATTTTAATTTTTGATACATTTTCTGCGCTTCTGGAATTTTATAAGCATAATCGTCGCCAATAATCTCGACATTGTACCCGTTAATCAATTCCCCTTTTAATGAGTCAAAATAAGCCTCTGCCCCTTCAGCATAAGGTGTCCCAACATCGCCTGTGCCACCAGTCAGGTCGAAGATGCCGCCGAATTTAACGGTGCCTTTTGCCCCTCCAGAACTCTTTTCATCCCCTGATCCCTTCTCATCGCCACCGGAACAAGCTGCTAGGACCCCAACTACCAACAAGATTGCTAGAAAACCAGACCATACCTTTCTCATACTTTTCCCCCTTGTTATGTTTTTCTTTTAAAATAAATTATCCATTGAAGCAATTTCAGATTGAAATTACTAACAATCTAGCTAATAAGAAAACGGCCACAGTTTAAAATAGTCTTTAATGTTTTTCCAGATCTTCGCCAACCCTTGTGGCTCGTAAATGAGGAACAGGATAATCACTAGACCAAAGGCGACTTCTTTTAAACCGATTAAGACTGCTGAAAGTTCTGGAAAGACTCCGCTTAATAACTCAACCCCTGCCCGCAGCACGACTGGGAGCAAGGTAATAAACACCGCTCCATAGATGGAACCAAACACACTTCCCAGTCCCCCGACGAGAATGATTGCCAAATACTCAATTGAAACAGTAATGCTATACATTTCCGGACTCACAATCATTGTGTAATGTCCTAGTAAGGCGCCCGCAATGCCGATAAAAAACGAACTGACCACAAACGCTAATACCTTGTATTTAAACAAATCAATCCCCATAACTTCTGCGGCAATATCACGGTCACGAACCGCAATAAATGCCCTACCAACACGTGAGCGAAATAGATTTAGCGTAAAAATGGTCGTCAACACCAGGATGGTGAACATGAGATAGTAATAGCTTCGCTCACTGTAAAAAGCAAAATTGCCGATTTCAGGCCGAGATAACACGAGCCCCGCGGTCCCGCCTGTAACCGCATCCCACCTCGAAATGATAAACAAAATGATTACCTGAGCAGCTAATGTGGCAATCGCTAAGTACAGGCCTTTTAACCTCAAAGAAGGCAGACCAAACAATCCACCGACGATGGCTGTAATAATCCCAGCCATGGGCATCGCAAGCCAAAAGCTCAAGCCCAGCTTGGCCGTCAGAATCGCCGAGGTATATCCACCTACGCCAAGAAAAGCGCCAACACCAATTGAAATCTGCCCTGTGAAGCCGGTTAAAATATTGAGGCCAATCGCCCCAATCGCGGCAATGCCACAAAGGGTCGCGAGCCCAATCAAATAGTCGGAGGAAATGAGCGGCAAGAGAGCAAATACAGCAATTAATAGAAACACTCGCCACCTGACACGGGCAATTTTCCAAATCCTCATGTCTTGCTTATAATTCACATGGAATTCACCACAGTCCATTACAAAGGGATTCTTCATGCCGCTACACCCTCTCGATTTCTTTTTTACCAAACAGTCCGTAAGGCTTGAACATTAGAATAAATACAAGGATCACGAACGGCATCACCTCTTTTAAGCCCCCGCCAACCAAAGGATCTAAGTAGCCGCCAGTCATACTCTCTATTACGCCAATGATGAGGCCACCAATAATCGCACCTGGAATGCTATCAAGTCCACCGAGAATGGCGACTGGCAACACCTTCAGGCCAATCGCAGAAAGGGAGGCATTAACACCATTGATATTCCCGAGCAGGACGCCACCGACCGCGGAAACAATCGCGGCAATCGCCCATGCAACCGCAAAGATCGCTTTTACACTAATCCCCATCGACATCGCTGCTTGCTGGTCATCTGCTGTGGCTCGCATCGCAATGCCCATTTTTGAATACTTGAAAAATAGGGTAAAAATAAGAAGCATGATGATGACAATTAAAAGCGACCATAAATAAACAGGGGCGATGACGATTTCACCTAAACGAACCGGCTGGTCCGAAAAAATCTGCGGGAAAACCCGCGTCTCATGGCCCCAAATGATATGGACGATTCCCGCCAGGACGCTCGATAACCCGATTGTCGCCATGATCATTGAAATCACCGGTTCCCCAATAAACGGTCTAAGCACAATCCTTTCAATGGCGAACCCAAGAACTGCGCTAAACAGGAGCGCGATTAACAGAGCTGCGATAAAGGGAATATTGTACGAGGTGATAAGCGTCAAACAGACATACGTACCAATCAGCAAGAACTCCCCTTGAGCAAAGTTGATGGCATCACTAGATTTATAGATTAGAACAAAGCCAAGCGCGACAAGGGCGTAGACACTGCCAACCACAAGCCCTGTTACAAGCATTTGTAAAAAAAAGTCCATTATGCCGCCCCCTCCCCTTCTTCCATAAAAATCACCTGAAGTGTCGTTTGGATGGTTTGCTCTGCTCCATCCCGGTATTTTATTTTTCCAAACACTTCAATCTGTTCATCTTCAGAGTACATACCTTCAATTAAATCCTCGTATTTCTTGGCGACGAACTGACGGCGGACCTTTTTGGTTCTGGTCAATTCTTCGTCATCTGCATCAAGTTCCTTGTACAATAGGACAAACTTTTTGATTTTAGCCTTATCAGGTAAAGATTGGTTGATTTCGTTAACCTGCTTTTGAATCAACTCAAGCACCTCAGGTTTCGAGGATAAGTCTGTATAGGTGGTATAACTGACCTGGTTTTTTTCGGCCCAGCGCCCGACATTTTTCATATCAATATTAATAATGCCAACCACATACGGACGATCTTTCCCAATGGCCACAGCTTCCTGAATATAAGAGCTGAACTTTAACTTATTTTCAATAAACTGCGGGGAATACATTTCGCCCGATTGTAGGCGGATAACATCTTTTACACGGTCGATGACATAGAGATGGCCTTCTTCATCCAGTCTTCCGGCATCTCCCGTATGGAGCCATCCTGATTGAATCGTGTCTTTCGTCGATTTTTCATTTTTATAATAACCAGCACACACGCTAGAACTTTTAATTAAAATCTCTCCTGTTTCAGAGATTTTCACTTCTGTACCAGGCAATGGAAGCCCGACGCTATCAAATTTAATATCCCCATCGCGGTGAACAATCGATATCCCCGAAACTTCCGTCTGGCCGTAGATGCTTTTAACATTGACCCCAATACTATGAAAAAATTCAAATACATCAGGACCAAGTGGCGCACCACCTGTATAGGCACGTTTGATTTGGGCTAACCCGAGGTGATCGCGAATCGCACTGAAGAGGAGGTAGTCTGCGAGTTTATATTGCAGCTTTGTTGTCAATGGAATCGGTCTGTTGGTAAAATGAGCTTCCGCTATCTTTTTACCAATCGGTTTGCTCCATTCATAGACTTTTCTTTTCAACCAACCAGCATCCTGAATTTTTACCTGGAATCTTGAAACCATATCTTCATAGATTCTTGGCGGCGAGAACATGACTTGCGGTCCAATTTCACGCAAATTTTCTAAAACCGTTGTCGGTTCTTCTGGGAAGTTGATGGTCATTCCGTTATAAAGCCCCATGGCAATCGACATCATTTGTTCGCCAATCCAGGCTAATGGCAGGAAGGATAAGTATTCATCCTTCTCCGAAAGTGGGTCAATACTTGATAGATTTTTCGCCATGTCGAGCAAATTTTTATAAGAGAGCATCGTTCCTTTTGGATTTCCTGTCGTTCCTGAGGTATACGAGAAGATGGCAATGTCATCACTTTGTCCTTTTTCTACCTCGCGTTGGAAATAATCAGGGTCCAGCTTCTCTTGTTCTCTCCCTAAATCTAGTACCTCTTCAAACGCTAGAAGAAAGGATTCATCGTATGCCCTCATTCCGCGAGGGTCGTAGTAGATGATGGATTTTACATGAGGTATTTCAGATTTGATTTCTAATAGTTTATCTACTTGCTCTTGATCCTCTGCGACAACGATGCTTGCCTCACAATCATTTAGGATATAGCTAAGCTCATTTGTTAGCGACTCTTGATAGATTCCAACCGAAATCCCACCTAAACTTTGAGCGGCCATTTCGCTAATGACCCATTCAGGCCGGTTATCGCCAATAATCCCGAGCTTATCTCCGCGTACTAGCCCGAGCTTAGCCAGTCCGAGACTAAAGAATTTTACCTTGTGTAGATATTCCTCATAGGTAACTTCATTCCAAATCCCAAAGTCCTTTTCTCGTAACGCAACCTTCTCCCCAGAATGCCTCGCCCATTCTATTAAAAGTTGAGGAAACGTATTTTGCTCCTTAGACATCATCATATCCCTCCATTCATACGAAATCGATGTAGGTTAAACTGTGTTTTCTTCTCCCAGGTACGCTTCAATAACTTTTTGATTATTCTGAATTTCATTCGGAGTCCCATAGCCAATTAATTTTCCAAAATCAAGGACTGCAATATGATCGGACAGGTCCATCACGACCCCCATATCATGTTCAATTAACACAATCGTGGTCTGCATTTCTTCATGGATATCAATGATATAACGAGCCATATCCTCTTTTTCCTCAGTATTCATTCCCGCCATGGGCTCATCTAATAGTAGTAAATCCGGCTCAAGCGACAGAGCTCTTCCCACTTCGACCCGTTTTTGGAGACCATAAGATAAAGTCCCAACCGGAGTATTTCGGATGTGTTCAATTTCTAGGAAATCAATTACCTGCTCGACCTTTTCACGGTGCTCGATCTCTTCTCGCTGCGCTTTCCCAAAAAAGACTCCACCGGCTAAAACCCCCGTCTTCATGCGGACATGTCGCCCAAGCATCAGGTTGTCTAAAACAGACAAATGAGGAAAAAGTTCAATATTTTGAAATGCCCTCGCAATCCCTAAACTAGCTCGTTTATACGGCTTCAAATTTGTGATAGGAGAATCCTTAAATTGGATTGAGCCTTCATTCGGACGGTACAACCCGCTGATACAATTCAACATACTCGTCTTCCCCGCACCGTTTGGCCCAATTAACGAAAAAATCTCCCCTTCCTTCACCTCATACGACACATCATCTAAAGCAACCACTCCCCCAAACCTAAGAGTGAGATTTTTAACTTCTAGAATTCCCACAACTCGTCCCCCTTACCTCCTATATAAAAGCGCTTACATTTTTGTAAAAAAACAATTCTCTACTAGTTTCAAGTGCATAGCTTTTCTCACTTTTCAAACTTATGCCGGAATCCATTTTGATATTCCTTTAAAGTTTTAGATCTTCAATTATACAAATAAAACCATCCTAGTACTTTTAATAGGCGGCTATCGTATTCCATTAAACTCAAATCTTATCTAGCCAAAAAACATTTATATATGTAGGTGCTTAATGCCATCTAAAAAAACAACTCCGTCTGGACAAACGGAGTTGTTTCCTTTTGGTTCTATGTATGATATCCCTTACAGACTTACTTCCTTAGGATTCCCTGGATTACGTGAGCCATTCCGGTGTGTAGGATTCCTTCTTCCCGATTTTGTTCGCCGTAGAAAAAATGCTTTACCTCAAATCCTTTGCTCCATTCTAACAAATGTTGCGGATTATAAAGCATATCTTCCGTTTTTGGACCTCCTGTTTGATAGCGAAGCTGTTCCTCCGAATACACTTCAAATAATACCAGGCCACCTGGCTTTACAGTTGAAAGCAATTTATCGAATACCGTTTTTTGGTTTTCTTTCGGGAAATGTCCAAACACCATAATACCTACGTCAAACTCCTCAGTAATAACTTGATCGTGAATTAAGTCTTTTTGCTCTGTTTCTACTCTAACATTGTATTGGTTCGCCAGTTGTTCTGTTTTCTTTAAGCCGTTTACTGAATAATCCCAAGCGGTCACATCATGCCCCTGCTTTGCAAGAAAAACAGCGTTTCTGCCCTCTCCTTCTGCAAACGCTACTACCTTTTTCTTTCCTTCTAATAGGCTCACTTGTGATTCAATAAAGGCATTCGGCTTTTCCCCATAAACAAAAACATCTGATCCGAATCGTTCGTCCCAATGGTTTCCCATACACACACCTTCTTATATTTTTTTTACTATAAATCTAAATCTAGGCTAAATATCATTATAACCTCTCAAGAAGAGAAAATTCGCATGCAACGTATCGAATAAAATGGAAAGGATAGCCTAACTTGTATAATTGAACTAGATTAAAGGACAAATAAAATTTAATAGTATGGAGGTACTAGTTGATGGCAGAACTCACTTCAATTGAACAGGTTGAACAATTTATTAAGGATAATGAACTTAGTTTTATTTATGTGTTAACTGACAGCTGAAGTGTTTGTCACGGTTTGCTTCCTCAGGTTGAGGATGTTCTTAAAGATTTCCCACGAATCAAAATAGGGGTTATTAATGGCGAAACAGTTCCCGAAATAGCAGGATACTTAATGGCTTTTACAGTACCTGTCCTTGTCTTATATTTTGACGGGAAAGAGGTGTTAAGAGAAGCACGAATGGTACATATGGAAAAGTTTCATGAAAAAATTACGAGGATTTACGACTCCATCTAATTTATATAAAAAACCTTCACAACATGTGAAGGTTTTTTGTCTTATAAACGACTTAATGCATACCTTTCCATTCGCCTTGGTTTTTAGATGATTTTTTTCTCTTTTCTTTTTCCTTATGTGCTCGGTTAGCGGCCGCACTTCCAAATTCTTTGGAGAATTCCGAATCCGTTTTTGCTGCGTCGAAACCTTGTTTATTCTTTTGGTCTGCATCATTTTTCTTCGTTCGCTTTGCCATGTGTATCCCTCCTTCAATGTTTATTATGGGAGGTAAAAAAAGAATTATTCTCAATGTTTTTTGTTGCATAGTGGATAGTTTTTAGATGATGTTCTTTTAAATTTATGGCAAAAACTTAAAACAAGGGCTTCAAACAAAATAGGTCTTCTTTGTTAGTCTTTTGTATCTAATGGCTCTAGTCTTGCTTCAATTTCTTCCCGCTGGTCTTCAAAATAGGGTGGTAATGCAAGGCGTTCGCCGAGATGCTCAAAATCTTCATCTCCCTCAAAGCCAGGTCCATCGGTCGCGAGTTCAAATAGAATGCCATTCGGCTCGCGGAAATAGAGAGAGCGGAAATAATACCTTTCTACAAATCCCGTATTGGGAATGCGATTTTGTTTTAGGAGCGTTACCCACTTTCGTAATTCCTCTTCGCTCTCCACACGAAAAGCTACATGATGGACACTCCCTCGACCTGCACGTTCCCGCGGAAGATCTGCACGCACTAACACATGAAGTTCAGCACCATTGCCTCCTTCTCCTGTTTCAAATACCATTACCTCACCATCACTACCAGAGAGACCATATTTTCCGCTTTCACGATAACCTAACAGCTGTGTCAAGATCTGTTTAGTAGGTGCAAGATTAGCAACTGTCAACATGACCGGACCAAGTCCAATTATTCCATGCTCTTGTGGAACCGGGCTATTTGCCCAGGGCCTTCCACCTGATACACCAGTGTTCTTTTCATCAGAAATCAAAGCAAGTCGTTGTTCTTCAAAATCCCTGAAAAATAATGCCTTTCGCCCATTCATTTTAGTAATTTCATCATGATCCACCTTAAATTCTTTAAAGCGGTCTTTCCAATAATCGAGTGACTCATCCGTCGGGACCCTTAAAGTTGTTAGCGAAATACTATTAGTACCTGGATACGTTCGCCCAGCATTTCGAATCTCAAAGAAAGTCAAATCCGTACCAGGGTTCCCCCTCTCGTCAGCATAAAACAGATGATACATCGAGGTTTCATCTTGATTGACGGTTTTCTTCACTAGCCTCATCCCAAGAAGCTTCGTATAAAAATCATAATTTTTCGTTGCACTTTTAGTAATTGCTGATACATGATGCTGTCCTTTTAATGGTTTTAACTCCACTATACTACCCCCTTTAATTTTCGGCTTCGTTTCATTGTAATTGTTACACTCTAGCTTTTCCAACAGCATGTTTTTAACTTATTACATTTATTTAAATATCGTCCACTAGTAGTTGTTTTAAATGAAGATTTTGTGAAATATTTATCAAAATTGCAGAATCGAATCCGTTTTATGTAAAAATATAGAAGTAGACATGTAAATGGTTTATCCCTCATTTCCTGAATTGGAGGTGCATGATATGCACATGCAAAAGCCGTTAAAGGGGAGCTTGGTGGTGTTAGATAATATTACAGAAGAGGATCTGCCTGAGTTATGGGAAATCATCTATGATACAGAGCATCCGGAATGGAGGAAATGGGATTCTCCCTATGTTACCTTGCACCCAATGGATTACGAAAAGTTTCATGATCAAATGCTCAATTTAATAAAGCATAAGCTCGATAAGCAGTTCCTAATAAAGGCAAACGACGAAATTATCGGCATCATCTTTTACGATTGGGAGCATGAATCATCAAATTCATTAGAAGTTGGTTTAACCATTTACCGCCACGAATACCTAAATAGAGGATATGAATTAGACACCTTGAAGACTTGGGTTGATTACTTATTTGACAACTTTCCGATTCCGCGGATTGGATTAACTACCTGGTCAGGAAATGAACGTCTGCTTTCAATTGGAAAGGAGTTAGGAATGATGGTCGAAGGTCGCATTCGTAAAAGCCGCCTTTACCGTGGGAGATATTATGATAGTGTGAAGCTTGGCATATTGAGGGAAGAATGGGAAGAACAGCAGCATCAATAAAAATTCCAGCCTATTTTTTTAGATAGGCTGGAATTTATTAAAGCTTATTTACAAAGTATATTGATACGACTCGAAATCAACCTTCTCAATATAAACATCATCCTTTAAAACAAACGCCTCCTAGATGATTAGGAGGCAGTAATCAGTTGGTTCTTTTTCGGTTTTACTCTTTCCACCAATCATCAAAAATGGTAGCAGGCAATTGACGTTTATGTTCAGTAGCTAGGTACCGCTTCTCAATCTTTTCAGCCACTTCAGATGCAACTTTTTTCCCTTCAAGATAATCGTCAAGTGCATCATAGGAGATGCCAAGTTCGGTTTCATCTGCTTGGCCAGGCTTTTGATCTAATAAATCAGCCGTTGGAACCTTTAAATATATTCTCTCCTCTGCCCCAAGTTCCTGCAACAATGCTCTTCCTTGGCGTTTACTCAAGCCAGAAAGTGGGAGAATGTCAGCTCCACCATCCCCATACTTGGTATAGAATCCAGTTACAGCTTCTGCCGCATGATCCGTACCGATCACAAGTAGGCCTTCTTCACCGCCAATTGCGTATTGGGCGATCATTCTCATTCTAGCTTTAACATTACCTTTTTGATAATCACTTAACGGTGTGTCCGCCATTTCGTCATATTCTGCTTTTGTCGCATCAACGGCTTCTTTGATATTAAAGACGTATTCTTTGTCCGCTTTAATAAAATCAAGCGCAGCCTGCGCATCGTCTTCATCTTTTTGTACACCATATGGTAAACGGACGGCAATAAATTTGGCGTTATACCCATCCCCTCTAGCATCCTCAACCGCTAATTGGGCAAGCCTTCCCGCCAAACTTGAGTCCTGTCCACCACTGATTCCTAGAACAAAGCCCTTCGCTCCTGATTTTTTTAGGTAATCCTTCAAAAAACCAATCCGATCTTTCACTTCCTGTTTTGCATCAATCTCTGGTTTCACGTTCAATGCTTCAACTATCTTCTTTTGTATGCTCATCGTATCCACCTCTTATTTAACATAGTAAAAGTGTAATACTTTCTAGCTGTAGTTTCAAATTGTTGAGAATCTCTCTCATAAATACAACATTTTTCCATTGGTGTTATTCGACACAGATGACGCAAAATCCCCAGGAAATTCGCTATCTTTGACGAACCGAAACTTGTTTTGTCAGATAGAAAGGATTCTGTTTTTAAGCATCGAATGTAAGTAGTATCGGGGAGGGATTCGTATGAATACAAATGCAGTTGCAAAGTTACTTGGTGTTTCACCGAGCACCATCCAGCGCTGGGTGAAACATGCCAATCTAACGATGAATCGTAATGAGCTGGGTCATTATGTTTTTAATGAAGATGACATTGAAGTGATGAAGAAAATCCAAGAACAGATCAATAATGGAGTCCTCCTACAAGATATAGCTGCGGCAGCAAAGAAGACAAGACAAGCAACAATAAAAAAAGAAACTCGGCAACCTGATTATGGAAGTCTAGTAACGAAAATCAAAGAGTTGGAAATGAAATTAGACCGAAAAGCAGATGAGCATGTTTCTTACCAACTGCTCCAACATCGGAGAGAAATCGAAGAGCTCCATAATAAAATCGAAGTATTAACGGAGAAAATTGAGCTGTTAGAAGGCAAAACAGCCAAAGAGGAACATAACCCTGAAGAAATGGTTGCAGCTACCGCCGAGGAAAATAAGATATTTAAAAGATTAAAAAAGAAAAACTTTATTAGTTCATTATTCGGTTTTTAACAAAAAGCACATTCGAAAAATGTGCTTTTTATTTGGAAACAGATGAATTCCTTATAAGTTAGCTAGGATATAAGGAACCATAGTTAATGATTTTATCATTTAATTTTTTTATAGGTTAGTTCATCACAAATAACAAACATTTTCGCGTTGTTTGAGATTTTTTCATTTGAGCGTCGGGCTAGATCTAAATGACTACCATCGGATATTAGTGTGGCACCCTGTTCAAAGAGTTCCATTGCAGCATCCTTATAAGTAATCCAATGAGGTTTTTTCTCTATCTCGTAAAGATTTTCTCCTTCTGTCTTACTTAACAACTGCTCAAACAACTTACTTGAACCATGATGAATGGCCGCTTGCGCCATTAACCGAGAAAGGGAATCACTCGAAAGAATGAATTCATCTACATTCGCGTGCTCGAATAAAACCATATGTCGTTCCTTCTTGATTTCCACTACCGAGTAGATGTTCCGGTTGTGTTTTTTTGAAAGATGCTCCACTTGTGATGCAATTAATAGTGTTTTGCCATCGGCGTATTCCGCATGTTGATTTCCTTCACCTGAAAATATCGCAACAGATTTTGCCTCAAGAATATTTGCCTGCATCAGCACCTCTTCATCAGCAGGGTTCCCACTGACAAAATGAACCTTATTATGTTCAATCGGAGAACGGTCTGCATGGTCGATGACAACAACATCACCATTTTGATTGCTAAGGAGGATTTCTTCGAGAATACTTCCCAACTTATCTCTTGAAGAGCCTATCAGAATGTAATGATTTTTCCCGTCATATTTCAATTTCCCTGCCTCCTTCAACCTTCTGTATAATGTAAAGCTTTCAAAAATCTTACCGACAAGAATCCCCATTGCACCAATCCCGAATGTGTAAATCAGTGTCATCGTAAAAATCTGTCCGAAAGCTGTTTTGGGATATAAGTCTCCGTAACCGACTGTAACAAGCGTTGTCATCGTCCACCAAAGTGCATCAATGTAACTTGGGAATGTTTCTGGTTCAATTGTTCTCATTAAAATACTGCTTAAAATAATTAAAAAAACAGCAATTCCTGAAGCCTGCCATAGGCTTATATTAATTAATTTCGAAAGAATTCGGTGTAAGATTCCCATGTTTACTCCTCTCTTTCCGTATTCTTTTTCCGATTCTCATATGTAAATACCCATTCTTTCTATTATACCGCTTTTAATGCTCATTTTAAATCTCACGATAAATATCGTCTTTATAACAGAGCTATAAAAAAGGCCGATATATAACCAGGAGAGGTCTCACCTTTTCCATTGCTCCTGCGGGACACTGATTAACATCCACGCACGAGAAAAGTACAGTTCATTTTCTAGGAGCCAAGCGCCTTCCACTTCAATCATCGGTTAATAAAATATAGACGACCCTTTAACAAAGCCTAAAAAAAGAACGGCAGTAAAAACACCGTTCCAAATAGTACGTATTTTATTTGGATTATCCCCTTTACCTAACCAATATCACTTCGTAAACTTATTTGCATAACTGGAGGCAACAAACGCTTCTGGTTTGATCTTTGGCTCGACACCAATGGACTCAAGTCTTGATACCATTTCTTGAACAAAAATTCTTGTTTTATTTCTTTGTCCTGCACCAATATCTAGATGTCCCTCCATTGTAAAGGTAGCTCCTTTATAAATAAATGGGAGAACGACATCAATCATCTTGTTCTTGCGTTCCTCTGTAAACATGTAGACTACTTCCTCTGTAAGCGAGGTTTCATAACTAATTCGTTCATGTAATTGAAGCATTTTTCGAGGAATAATCGTTTTCTTTATACAGGCCCAGGCTCCCTTTCCTTCGTTTTGAATGACAATCCCCGTAATAAAAACAGTCCTGTCCACATGGACTTGAGAATCTGTCCCAACCATTAACCGATAATTTCCGTTAGGCTTCCGTTTCATAAACTTTAAGATTCTCTCAAAAACTACTTCAAACGTCATGTACCGTTCTTGTAAATTTTGAAAAACATGTTTTTGTTCTAGAGGTCCCACCCGTTATCACCCACAATATATGGGATAGTAAAGGTTTCAGAACACACCTTTATATCCTTAGATACTATTAGTATATTGAGGGACTAGTGGGATGTTGTCTCTTTTTCTAAAGTTTTAGATGGACACGCACATTAAATTCCAGTTGGCCAAGTTGACAGTAGACGCTCCCCTTTTTCTCGTTTAGAGGTTAATAGGTATTCAAGGGACTGGCATAAAAACTTTCGAGTATCGGCAGGTTCAATGACATCATCAATTAAATGTTTGGCTGCCGCTTTATAAGGTGAACTGTCAAATGACCAATGCTTGAGAAGCTCTTGCCTCATTTCTTTCGGATTTTCAGCACGTGCGAGCTCTCGACCGAACACGACATTCACACCAACCTCAGGACCAGTAAAATTGATCTCAGCGGTTGGCCAAGCGACAACTAAGTCACCACCCATTCCCGGTCCTGACATATTGCCATATGCAGCACCAATACTTTTCCGAATAACCACTGAGATCTTAGGCACAGTTGATAAGGCTAGTGCTTGATTCCAAACCATAATTTTTGTTGGCATTTTTGCCTTCTCTGCATCTGAGCTGATCCTAAATCCAGGCGTGTCATGGAGAAAAACTAAAGGAATATGATAAGAGTCACAAAGGCAAATGAATTCGGTTGCCTTTTGACATTCTTGAGGACCAGGAGCCCCGGCGAATTGGTTCGGTTGGTTCGCAATAATCCCCACCGTATGCCCATTTAAATGAGCAAAAGCTGTAATTAAGCCTTTCCCAAACTTCGGCTGAACCTCAAAAATCTTCCCATCATCAACGAGGACACCGATGATTTTCTTCATATCGTAGACTCGATTTCTCTGCTGGGGAAGAATATCTAATACTTCCTCAACCCTTCGGTATGGATCATCACTTGTTCCTCTCATCTTTGGGCGTTCATCCGCATTTTGGGGCATATAGTCAAAATACTCTTTAAGCTGATCAATACATTCTTCTTCTGTGACCCCATCTTGGTCAATCTGACCAGTATTCTTATTATGAACATCTACCCCACCCAGTTCTTCTGGAGGTATTTTTTGACCATTAGCAAGCTCAAGCATCCTCGGTCCTGCAATGGCCATACAAGTTCCATGGAGCTGGGTAACAAAATCGGAGGAAACCGCCATCCATGTTGGGCCACCAAAGCTATCACCCAAAATCGCTGTCATTGTCGGAACTTTTCGATGATGAGTTAACATTTCCGGCGGAAACAATTTGTCACTGATTCCATCAGAACCCATTCCATCCGGCATCCGTAAGCCACCACCTTCGTGTAAAAAGAACATAGGCAGTCCATTCCGGATTGCAAAATCATGAACCATCCGAGATTTTCGAATGTGAACATTTCCCTCTGTGGCAGCAAAAACAGTTTTATCCCCAGCCTGTACAACAGCTGGTCGCCCATTTACCTTACATACACCAGCCACTAAACCGTCCCCATAGCTTTTGTTTTCCGTACCACTAACATCTGAGGTGTTTAGCATTCCGAGTTCCATAAATGTGTCGGAATCAGCTAGTTTTTCAATTCGCTCACGGGCTGTCAGGAAACCGCGTTCATGTTGATTTTGAATTTTTTCTACTCCGCCTCCAAGACGAGCTGATGCTTTTCGTTCTTGCAGGTCCTCTACTTGCCTTCTAATCGTATCCATAGTACCCTCCTAAAACATTTTCTACCAACATCCCAACCAGTTAGTATAATGAGTTCATAAAACTGCATTGGGTGTCTGTGTCCACACAATGAATCAAACCGGTTTACAACTATGGTGTGGATGATATTCAAAATTTTCAGAATTAACCTTATGTTTTATCATAATACTTTTGAAAGCGTTTAACAAATATTTTAATAGTTTACTCTGTTCTCATTTGGTTATCTGTTAAGTGCAATCTTTTCAATCAATTGTTAGAATTAGATATCACTTATTTATGGAGGTTTATCATGAACGGAATCATCTTATTTGACGGCGAATGCCACTTTTGTGACCAGAGTGTTCAATTTATTATAAAAAGAGATCCTCATGCATATTTTAAATTTGCCTCATTACAGAGTGACCTCGGGCAACAATTATGTAAAGAACACGATATCTACTCAAATATAGACAGTTTGGTTCTCATCGAAGGCAACCAATCTTATATTAAATCTACTGCCGTTTTTCGTATTTGCAGAAACTTAAAGGGTGCATGGAAAGCTCTTGCATTTTTGCAAGTCCTTCCAGCACCCCTCCGAAACTTTGGTTATGATGTTTTCGCAAAAAACAGACATAAATGGTTTGGAACAAAGGATACATGTGAACTGCCTCCCCCTGAAATTAGAAAGAGGTTTTTATAGCTTCCACCCAAAAAGCCTCCTCTAATTCAGAATTTGACTAGCGTCTATAATTTAAATCTTTCTTTAATGGTTTCGGTAACTTCTTTCGCACTGAGAGTCGTATTGTTTATTTTTATATAATTTTCCTTGATGATTTCACCTGGAAAAGAGTTTAATCTGTATTGATCCATGCTTGCTTTTAGTTCATTTTCTGACCATTCAATGTTCCGCTTTGATGGCTTATGTTCTAGTCGATTTGAAGTTTTATTCCGCTCAAGCCTCTCCTTCATTTCTGCTTCAAGCTCGACAAAGTAGACGCTTCCACCTTTGCTCTCAAAGATTTGGCATAGGTCCTCTACAAATTTCCAGTCATCCTCTTCATTAAAAGCCCAAACATAGGTGAAAATTAACCCTTCTAATTTACTATTAGCAGCTGCTTTAAAGATTTCGAAACGAAACAGGGTCGATAGTCTCCATGTTTCAGAACTAAATCCGAAAAGAGGGGGTAGTAATTCAAGAGTCATATGATTATGGAAAAGTTTTAATTCTGTCAGTTTTTCAAGTTCTTGTCCTACCGTCATTTTGCCGACTGCTTGAGGACCAAAAATCAACACTAGTTTCATTAATATTCACTCTTCTCTATAGAAATAACACCATATGTTCTTCGTCTAAATAGGTTCCATCTTCGAATTTTAAAGCATGTCTTTCCCTTCCAAACACCTCAAAACCTAGTGAGGTATACAAGTTCTTGGCAGGTTCGTTTGTTGCGACTACGGTTAAATTCAATTGCTCGATTCCATCGATTGTATTTGCCTGATTAATTGCTTCTAACAATAATTTTTTCCCAACCCCCAAGCCACGTTTGTCAGGTTGAACATACATAGCAAAGATATTCGCTTTATGACTTAACTTCAAATATTTCTCTCTAAACAACGTCACTGTTCCAACCAATTCAGCTTCTTGAAAAGCACCAATTGTAATGGATTCATCTGACGCCAACCTCTCGGCATAGGTTTCAATGGACCTGTCCTTCTCCTCTGCATAACTAGATCCGAAGGCTTCAGGATTATTCTTTAATGCTTCTAATCTAACTTTCTGATAGGATTTAGCATCTTCCGACTTCAATCTTCTAATTTCCATTTTACACCTCAATTTTTTTATTCATTATACACGATTTCCTTATGGGTAATATAGGAAAAAGGTGCCCCAACGCTTATGGAACACCTTTTTTATACTAATTTATTTATCAACTACTTCTAAATAAACATTTTCAGCATTTAATTCAAGATCTCTAGGTACCCTTAGATAGATAAATGACTCCCCGCTACTAAAGTAATGATTCTGAATAAATTCCCCGGTGAATTGTCTTATTGGATAACTATTCGTCGCAATCGATAAATCTATATTCTGCCTAATGGGGACGATAGAAAGAGTGTGACCAGCCAACTCGATATCGGGCAACTTAATAATATTAGAAAAGTCGTATCCATCCACAGTTAATTCGTTTCCATATAAAAACAACTCAACCGTGGAATCCTCCCCTTGTTTCTTTTCCACAAAAACTTGTGACCCGTAATCGGGGCTTGCAGTAATCGTTAACGTTTGATTTTGGTAGTTATCAAATTTGATCTCTTTTATTAAATATTCATCGGCCTTATCGATTTGCCCTTTGCTTAGGTTGGTATATAAGGAACTCAAGCCTTCGTCATGGACTTCCTGCCCCCCTTTTGCCTGACTTATCGTTTCTTCAGTCAAAACAGCAACAGCAATAGTGGAAAGAACCAGTACACTGGTATAAACAACTAATAACCAGTGGGTTATTTTTATGGTTACAAAGCTATTCCCAGCTTTAATCATATAAAAGATCAACCCACCTAAAAGTACGATCAGTAGCAAGCTCATCGTCTAACCTCCAATCGATTTAAGATGCTGATGGCCGCTATGAACAATGCGACAGCAGTTAATACAGTCTTTCCTACAAATAAGAAGAGGACAGATTCCATCGCATAAAACTTATAAACATTCGATACGATAAATCCATTAGTAACTACACCTTCCAGAAATAATAGTCCAATAAATAGGATTGGAAAGAGAAGGACAAACAATTTACTTACTTGGATTAACGAACCAATCAAATATCCACATGCGCCAATTAACATTAAATAAAGAAAAGCCACGACAAATCCAAGTACCATATGTTCAGCACCACTACCTATGTTGTACAACTGTTCATTTAAAATCAAATAAGAAATCATCTGAAGCAAATTCCCTGAAAGCAAAGCTGTTACGCTTCCTAGAACACTTGCCGTGACAAGGAAAAGGATATTCGAAAGGCTGCTACTTAGTCGACTAGTCACAAAAGAAAAGTCATGGTTCCTATAGGGTCTAGTTGTGATTGTAACCGCCGTAATAAACGACCAAATAAGGGTGAAAACAAGCACCAAATCCGGGGAATAATATTTTACATTCACATTGACAAAACTTCCCCCCATGCCAGACGAACTGATGCCACCTAACGAAAACAGAATAGCCAATATTTGAATTCCAACGAGCGAACTAAAAGAATCAATATTCGCTTTTAGCTTATAAAAATACTGTTTTTTTACTGTTTCTGCTAAACTAGTTGTTGTTAAAGACATCATCAATTCCTCCTTTCGTTTCTGTTGTCAGGTACACAAACAGATCACTTGAACGAACAGGTGTTAATTCTAACCCCAATTGATGTGCTTTATTAAGTGCTTCCTCAGAAAAATCATTTTTAACAACGACATATAGAGTGTTCATCCCCACGGAATTCTTATAAAGAACTTCTCTCTCCTTTGTGAAGTCGAGAACATCTTCAGAAGCTCCCTTCACTCCAATTGCCCACTCTTTTAAATCAGAGACTGGCATATGCAAAAGTATCATGCCATTATGGATTAACAAAACATCCTCCAACAAATCTTCAATTTCGTCAAGATGGTGACTTGATAGTATGATTGTTCGCGGATAGTCAATATAATCCTTGAGTAAGGCACGGTAGAAATCCTTCCTAACCGCTTCATCCATTCCAGTTGTCGGTTCATCAAAAATGGTCAACGGACATCTCGATGCCAATCCGATTATCATATTGAACGTGCTTGTTTTTCCTTTCGAAAGTCGATTGTGATACCCCTTCGCATCAAAAGAAAAATAGTTAAACAACTTTCGTGCCAGTTGGTCATCCCAATTTGGATAAAAACGAGCGGCTTCGTTTAATAATTCACCTAGCTGTAATGCTGGGGGGAAGCTCATTTGGTCGTCAACAAAAATCGAATTAACGGATACGTTTAAGCTATTGAAGGGAGTTTCTGAAAAAACATTCATCTTACCTGATGTCTCCCGAATAAATCCCGCGATAATTTTAAGTAACGTCGTTTTCCCCGCTCCATTTCGACCAATTAATCCCGTTATCTTGTTTTCCTCAATCGAAAAAGTAAGCTCTTTTAAAACCTGTTTACGAAAATAATTCTTCGTTATCCCCTTAGATTCAATTACCTTCATTTTCCGCCCTCCTCAGCCATTTTCTCTCTCAACATCGCGAATAAATCATCATTACTAATTTGTAGTCTTCTTGCCTCTAATACTAACTCTTGTACTAAGTGCTTTAACGTTTGATTTTTCCGTTTATTGAGGATGATTTCTCTCGCTTCACCCGTAACAAACATGCCCAACCCCCGCTTTTTATATAAAATGTTTTCTTCAACAAGCAAATTGAGTCCCTTTGCGGCCGTGGCGGGATTAATCGTGTACATTTCAGCTAATTGGTATTGTGAATACACCTTTTGATCGCTGTGAAAATGTCCATTTAGAATTTCTGATTCAATCCACTCTGCAATTTGCACATAAATAGGCTTAGTACTATCCGTATTAAGAATCGTCCTCGCCTCCCTCTAATATAGTGCATTACTGTTGTAATGTAGTATATAACGTACATTGAGAAACTTCAATGGGTTTTACCAAAAAAGGGCATTTATCTACGAAACTTTCCAAATAAAAAACAGTCCAAGAATGATATGGACTGTTTATTCTTTACAACTTATTATCAGTTTCCCAACCTTTGACTATGGCATTGTTTCGCTACCATCTGAACTACAGCGAGTTGATTCTCTCCAACTTTTTCTAAGATAATGGATTATGACAAGTAGGCTATGTATTTTTTAAAGAAACTCAAAACCAATGAAAATAGGATCATATATAAGTCCTTCATAATTACCGAAAGTCTTATCCCTTATCATCGCTTCCGATCTTGCTCCATTCATGTTCCAACATACTCATTTCCCAGAGACTCCAATATTCATCCTCAAATTTGCAGGTATCTCTTAACAATCCCTCTTTTTTGAATCCTACCTTTTCATAACAAGCAATAGCCGTCAGATTGAAGTCAAATACCCCCAGACTTACTCGGTGCAGCTTTAATTCTTCAAATGCTATTCGTAGGATCTCATTTACCATTAATTCCCCAATCCCTTGTCCTCGAACAATCGGATCTCCAACCAAGACTCTCCCGATTCTAGCGGATTTGTTTGTCTGATCAATCCTAGCTAACGATATATGACCAATAACCTTGCTAGTACCTTTCTGATAAACACTATATGCTAGAATCGTAGGGTCTTGTTTATATTTATTTAATTGTTCGTCATCTAGAGGATATTGAAAGCTAGAACCAGCCCATTGCAACAAAAAGGCAGGTGATTGAACCCAATTGATTAATTGAGGGAAATGTGAACGCTCAAAAGGTTTCAATTCAATCATGATCTAACTCCTCCAATAAAATGTCATTAATTTAAATAATTGAGGAGTTGCACTAGCAACCCCCTTGTCCTTTTCTTGCTGATTGTACTTAGTGTAATTGAATATCGTCTCTAAGTGAACCGACTTTTTCTAATGCTTGTCCAATATCAGATTCGCTCACACCGTAGTGTGTCAGTGCATCATGTAGATGGGTAACAATAGCATTAAAATGTTCAGGTTGAATATTCATCCCTTCATGGGCCTTTTCCATTGATTTTCCAGAATACTGATGGGGACCACCCAATGCGAAGCTGATAAACTTCGTTTGATGGCGAATTTGTTTTTCCATATCAGTACCTTCAAAGTAGTGGTTTACCGAATCATCCTTTAGCACCAATTGATGATAAAAATAGTCCACCACTTTCGCAATCGCTTCTTCTCCGCCAACTTTCTCGTACAGGCTTTGTTCCATTAAGTACACCTCTTTTTATTTAATATAGGAATTATTTTCTTCAGAAAATAAATTTATATCCATTTTTTTCTAAGACGTTTAGAGGTAAGAGCCTTCCTACGCATTAACTTATATAAAAAAAGCTGCTCAATAAGCATATCTGCCAATTAAACCTATGGACCAAAATTTATGTATAATTAATAAATACTAAAGTTTAAAGATTGAACGCAACCTTCGTATCTATCAAGTTATGAAAGACTTCAAACTATTATTGAGGTGATAAAATGATATTACACATTAGTCCTATGAATGAACATTATGCATACCAAATCCTAACCTGGCAGTATGAGCCACCTTATGATTTTTACAATAATAACTTTAGCGATAGTGCTTTGCAAGAGTTGCTTGAGAACCCCTATTATGCGGTAATAGATAATCATGATCAATTAATCGGATTTTTTTGTACTGGAATATCAGCACAAGTGCCAGCTGATTCCATGGTGGATGTCTATTCAGAACAGAAACTCGATATCGGGGTCGGAATGAAACCCGAGTTAACGGGGCTAGGCAATGGAAAGGCATTTTTTTCGTTTGTTCTCAACTACCTTCAAAAGTGCTATAATGACGTACCCTTTCGCTTGACCGTGGCTAAATTTAACAAGAGAGCCATTCGCCTCTATAAACAGTTAGGTTTCAGTGAGGAAACAGAATTTACACGTGGCTCTACCGTTTTTATAACGATGATACGGTGAATAAGCATGAAAAAAAGGCAGGAAAACGTATCTGCCTTTTCTTTTAATTGACTTTTTCAATGGCCTCTTCTAATGCGAAGGATCTTTCGGTATCTTTTAAGGAATGTAACAAACTTGGACTTTAAAAACATGTTCATCCACTTTGATTCTCTGATTGAAGCACGGAGATTCTGATAGGAGCTCACTAGCCTATCCTTTAGTTTCCCTTCTTTCTTCTCACGTGGACCATTTATGTATCGTTTCCAGAAAAACTGGACCAGTTCCTCGATCACAAGGAGTAAAACAATTGGTATCAGGGCTATCAACACCCATTTCAACATAGTTCCAGCTCCTTTCATCAAAAATAACTGTTTCCTATAAAATATATGAAACTATCACCATATCATTCCTTTTGAGACATATTTAGTTACTTTAAAGTTCCCCCCCTTAAACCGTTGTAAACCTGAGACTCTTCATCTTAAGTTGACCCTTACTCCAAACGGTCTAAATTGTTCAACTTTTCCCTTTGCTGCTACAGTTCCTTTACTACATCTGACATCTTCCATGCACTATTAAAGGACCTAAGATATTATTTCGACAAATTCCATACATTTCCTGTTTTTACTTTCTTAAGAACATAAGCGCAAGCGCCTTGGTCAGCCCCGTGAGTCTAGACGAGCCGGCCAGAAGGTTGTCCTTTAACCTTCTTGACGGATTGTACGAAAAGCGGAGGCGACTGCACAGGGACGACAAGCATAAGACGCGCCCTGTAAGAAGGTGCTTTTTACCTTCTGAAAGGGAGTGGCTTATGTCTTCCGAGTCCCTAGGAGCTGCAGATAGACAAGCTTATGACCCGAGGGGCTAGGCGATGGAGCTGGATGCAGAGAACGAACACAATTATCCACATCCTTAACTTTTTATAAAAACAAACAAAAAAACGCCATTTGGCGTTTTTTCTCTATTGCCTATACATTCTTAACGACCATAGAAAGACGACGGTTCCGCTCTTCCTTTTCTGCTTCGCTAGCTAAATCATATTTTTTGAGAAGGTGGAAAACTTCATTTAGGATATCCTGAGTATGTTCGTCTGCAAAGAACCCTTGGAACAATGGTTTTAATTCTTCTGGTAAAAACGGTTTCTGTTCCTCGTATTTTTTCCTTACATCATCGTGGCTGTGATCTAGTTTGCATTCTCCCATGGCATAGCGCCTCCTTAAGATATTCTTCCTTTAGAATACCAAACTTTTTAGGGATTACGCTTTAACATCTAATATTTTATAGAATTTTGTTCTTAATTATAATTGGTTTACACTATGGGTGAGCCTATAAAAAAAAGAGGAATTTTTATGATACGCACATTAGCCATTACTAGAAATAATGATGTTCACTATGATATACCTGTAAAAGAGCTTGTCAGCGGGGATTACGCTTGGTTTTGGATTGATTTTTATCAACCTTCGAAGGAAGAAGTTGTTCTCTTAAGAAATCCACTAAGGTTCCATCCATTAGCAATCGAAGACTGTCTACATACTTTACAAAGGCCTAAGCTGGATTATTATCAGGACCATACATTTTTCGTCTTCCATTCACTTAACCAGAAAAGTTTAGAAAAAGAAGAAGTCGATTTATTTCTTTCGGAAAAATATATTGTCACGTTCCATCTACATCCATCATCTGAAATCAATGAGGTATGGAAAAGACTAAAATATTCAACGGACCCTAGCATTTTAAGTCCATCGAACTGTTTGTATCATATCCTTGATAAGATAGTTGATAATTACTTTCCACTTGTCTACGAGATTGAGGACATATTAAATGATTTAGATGAAAATTCAAATCAGGAAACAATGGAATCCCTTCTAGAACGGTTATTTGATACTCGACACGACCTACTATCATTAAGGCATACGGTTAGCCCTATGCGTGATCTAGTCTATCGAATGCTTAATTCGCAAAGGATAGCTGAACTGTTTACGAATATCGAATACTTTTCAGATATTCATGACCACTTACTAAAATTGACTGAGATGGTCGAAGCGAACCGAGAACTAACAACAGATATCCGTGACAGTTATCTTTCCCTGAATTCACACGAAACGAATCGAGTGATGAAGGTCCTCACAGTGATTACGACCATTTTTATGCCTTTAACGTTTATAGCTGGAATCTATGGAATGAATTTTGAGAACATGCCAGAGCTAACATGGGAATACGGCTATTTTGTTACTCTATTAGTTATGCTTGTTATCGGCCTAGGCATGTTTCTATGGTTTAGAAAAAAAGGGTGGTTCAAATGAACCTCTCATCACTAAAGTAACGAGTGTTCTAGGGAACAACTATACATCAAATCAATCATTACTATACACAACATGCAATAGTGAATGGAGAATAAAAGAATGAACAAAAAAACAAGCCATTCCACCTGACAGAATGGCTTGCGATTGTGCGTATATAGATCTTTACATACAAACTACTATCTGAATACATCATTGGGCACTTCAAAAATATTCCATAAAAAAACAACAAATAACAGTGAGAGAATCCACGCAACCCAAGTTTTTAAGTAATGAATTCGCAGGATTGTAAACAGAACAAAATCAAACAGAATAGACCAATAGAAATTCCAACCATTATTATATTGAATCAGATTAAGTTTTAGATCTATCCATTCATTTACAGCATATATCACAACCCATAACAACAAATACAAGAATTGTTTAATCTTTTTCCCTTCAGGAAATTTAGACAAAAATATAAAAACTGTTGCTGGGTATTTAATCAACATTACCGATAAAGAAACATGTGTGTTCGTTAACCCGATTTGCTCATCCATTCCTCTCGGGTTATATGTCCACATAGGATATAGGTCGGATAATAGATAAAGATACAGAAAATCTCCTAACATAAAAAAAAGAAGAGTCGGATAGTATTTTTGCCAATTTTTCAGATCCCCCCATATGAGCAGAGGAAGTAACCAAACTAAAGCGTATATTGCATTCAAAGTTCACACCCACTAAATTCCAGATATTAACATTATATCCACATAACGTCGTTTTATTTACATTTATTGGGACAAAAGCCATTTCGCTCTTTTCCAACTTCAAGAAAATCTATATAATGATGAAAACACTATCTGAAACCAAGATTAGCCGTTTTACGTATTAGTATATATAGCACTTCATGAAGATAGGAGATCGAATGGATAAAATCAAACAAAGAATCAAAGCAGTTCTAAAACGAATATGGGACGCACTCATTCTCTTTTGGCAAAGAAAACATATTACTCAAATTTTGTTATTAACTATATTGGTCATTGTCCTCCTATCCATCCTTTGGTTCGCCTTTATTGCCAGCCAAGCGAACGTCCAAAGCCTAAAGGACGGACTAGATCAGTCAACCATTATTTATGATAAGGATGGGGATAGTGCCGGGAGTGTTGCAAATAACCGCACCAATCGTGTAGTTTTCACCCAACTTCCAGACCATATTACCAACGCTGTGATAGCAATTGAAGATGAACGATTCTATGAACATAACGGTTTTGATATTAAAGGAATTGCTAGGGCCTTTTTCGGTAATCTCTTTGCGGGGAGTATTACTGGTGGTGGCAGTACGCTCACCCAACAACTAACAAAAAACGCTCTACTGTCTCAAGAACAAACCTATAAACGAAAAGTGGAAGAATTGTTCCTCGCTGTAGAGATTGAAAAAGCCTACGAAAAAGAAGAAATCCTTGAAATGTATTTGAATCAAAGTTACTTTGGAAGCGGTGCTTGGGGGATTGGTAATGCTTCAAGAAAGTATTTTAACAAGGATATCCAAAATGTGACCATTAGTGAAGCAGCCCTTCTTGCTGGGTTACTCAAGGCTCCTTCTAGCCTTGACCCCTATAAAAATTACGACGGTGCAGTGAATAGAAGAAATATCGTCCTTGATAAAATGCATGAACTTGGAATGATTACAGATACCGAACATGAACTAGCTAAAAAAGAGCAAATCACTTTGAAAGACGGCGGCGGTAGTCTGTACGAACGTAAATTCCCTTACTACATGGATGCTATTTTAGACGAAGCAATTAATGAATACGGACTAACCCAAGAAGAAATTTTAACGAGAGGCTATGTCATTCATACTCAGCTTGATCAAAATTTACAAACTAGCCTTGAAAAGGTCTATGCGAATGACTCTAATTTCCCGAGAAGTAGTGGTAAGCAGAAGGTCCAAAGTGGTGCTGTCCTCCTTGATCCCGGTACAGGCGGAATCCGTGCACTTGTTGGAGGGCGTGGGGATTATGTGTTCCGTGGCTTTAACAGAGCAACTCATTTGAGGGCGCAGCCAGGTTCAACAATGAAGCCTCTAGCTGTCTATACTCCTGCACTTGAAAATGGTTTTAAATATGACTCCATGTTAGTGGATGAACAAATGGCCTTTGCCAATTATAAACCAGAGAATTTCTCGAAAACATACCAGGGAGAAGTTCCAATGTATGAAGCAGTAGAAAAGTCAATCAACCTTCCTGCGGTATGGCTTTTAAATGAAATTGGCCTTAAAAAAGGGATAGATAGCATAAAGAAGTTTGGAATTCCCGTACAAGAAGAAGATCAAAACCTTGCGATTGCTCTTGGAGGGATGCATAAAGGGGTTTCCCCTCAGCAACTTGCTGAAGCTTACTCTGCTTATCCAAATGAAGGCGAACGGATGGAAAGTCATATTATTACCAAGATTATTGGACCTACAGGGAATACCATTGCAGAATATAAGGGAAATTCCGTTCGAGTGACCTCCAAAAAAGCAGCCGAGGAAATGACATCCATGCTTCTTAATGTTGTTGAAACAGGAACAGGACAAGCGACTAAAATCGATGGTTTAAGTATCGCCGGGAAAACGGGCTCCACTCAGCTCCCTTTTAATGACATCAGGGGGACGAAGGATCAGTGGTTTGTTGGCTATACCCCTACTATTGTTGGTGCAGTCTGGATTGGTTATGATAAAACAGATCGTGAGCACTATTTACCAAACAGTAGCGCTCAAACCGTTGTTCCGATTTTTCGGAAGATAATGGAGCAAGCTTCTCCTCATATCGAAGAAGGCCAATTTAATGTCGAGTCAGTGAACTCGAGGCTTGAGGGTTCGGAACCAAACAAATTGGATGAAGAAGAGTTAAAAGAACAGGCTAAGAAGCTTGAAGACGAATTGAAAAAGGCTGCAGAAAAAGTAGAAGAGAAAATCAAAGAAGAAGCACCAAAGTGGAAAGATGTTTGGGAGAAAGCCAAAGAGGATGCCGATTCACTCGGAGGATTGGTTAAAGATAAACTTAGGGAATGGGCTCCGTAAGAACAAAAGCGCAAGCGACTTGATCAGGCCCGTGAGTCTAGACGAGCCGTCAAGAAGGTTGCCCTTTAACCTTCTTGACGGATTGTACGAAAAGCGGAGGCGACTGCACAGGGACAACAAGCATAAGACGCGCCCTTTCAGAAGGTGCTTTTTACCTTCTGAAAGGGCGTGGCTTATGCCTTCGTGTCCCTAGGAGCCGCAGCTAGACAGACTTATGACCCGAGGGCCTAGGCGCTGGAGCTGGATTCAGAGAACGAACACAATTTTATTCACACCTTTAACTTTTATAAACGATTATAAGAACGCTTGGGAATAAGCTCCCAAGCGTTTACTTATTTGTGCCCTGCTGACTGCCATTCATTAGCTTGAGACAGTTGTTATATGTTTTTGAGTCCAATCTCTTAAAACAGAGTACAACTCTTGACTTAATGGCTTATGAATACTTTTTTTATAAATTGACTTCACCTTCAACATTGATACCGGTTCATCCTGGTCACGTAAGAGATGGTTCATCCCCTCAATAACATGCGCTTCTGCTTCACCATTAACATTTTTAGCAAGAAGATAAACATGTTGCGGGTTTACCTGAACATCCTTACTCCCTGTTATCGCAAGAATCGGACACTTAATAGCTGCGAGATCTTCGGTAATTTCATACTGAAAGTGTTCTCGCAGCCATTTGGCATTTACTTTAGCTAGACCCTTTCTAATCACTGTTTCATTCGATTGCGCAATTTCATCAAATAATTTTCGTTGCTTGGAAGCTGAGGTTTTATGTACCTTCAATCGTCTGAGCAACCATCCTTGAAATCCCTTCATGCTAGAGACTTCCTCTTCTAAGAGTTTTACCTGCAATTCTGAGGCATTACGAACATTGTCTGCCTGACCCGCAATAAATATAAGCCCTGCAGCATCAACTTCTTTATTTATTGCTGGTAATAATGTACATCCTTCGCTATGTCCTAGAAGAAAGACCTTATTAGGGTCAATTTCGGGGAGCTGCCATGCGGCTTTTACAGCTGCAATTCCATCGTCCACTAAGTCCTTCATACCGGTATGATAGAAGTCTCCCTCACTTGCTCCTGCGCCGCGTTTGTCATATGTAATACTAGCGACCCCTAAGGAAAAAAAGAACTCCGCAAGATCCTTATAAGCATTCATTTTCATTCCTTTTACATTGCCATCTCGATCAACTGGTCCTGAGCCATGAATCAAGACAATAATGGGGAGCTTCCCTCCTTGATTATCTGGAACTCTGACTGTCCCTTTCAAGGTTACATCAGTGTCAAAATGAATCTCACGCGTTTCCACTTGATTCCCTCCTTTTGTTGTGTAGCAGCTTGGCTATGCACGTTCAATGTATTTTGTATACTTCAATTTTATCCCAATGCCTTTATTTATAATAGCAGCTAATAAGCCCTTAATTAGTTGGTCTTTTAAAATAATTTCAAAATGCTTCCAGTCCTGACACTAAATCTTCACGAACTTCACTTGTTAAGCAGCCTTTTATAAAGAAATTTTTATTATAATGGTGATATTGCTATAAATTAATAAGATAGGAATGAGACTTCATGGGAAAATTGCTTTATGTGACTGCCAATCCGAAGGGTTTAGATAAATCCAAGGGTTTACAAATTGGAGAAACCTTTATTGAGGCATTTCAATCCGAGCGACCTGATGTTGAAATTACCAGGCTTGATTTGTTTCAGTTTGATATTCCAGCCATGGATGCTGAATTGGTTTCCGCACGTGCGAAGGTTGGTGGATATAGAATTCCAATCGATCAACTTGAAGAAGGAGAAAGAACCAAATTAATAAAAATGCATTCATTAGCTGAGGATTTTAAGAGCTATGATTATTATGTATTTGTCTCCCCTGTCTGGAACCTTGGTTCCCCAGCGGTCTTAAAGGCCTTTTTAGACAACCTTTTTGTCCATGGAAAGACATTCGCCTTCACCCCTGAAGGACCTAAAGGATATCTCACGGACAAGAAAGGCATCCACATTCAAACACGTGGAGGAGTTTATACCCACGGGCCTATGAAAGATTTAGAATCTGGGGACAGGTATTTACAGATTGCTCTCAAATTTCTCGGCATTACTATGATGGACACTGTAGTTGCTGAAGGTTTTGACCATTTTCCAAATGATATACCAGAAATTGTTGCCAAAGCTAAAGAAAATGCGATTGTGGCTGCAAAGAAAATGGCTAGAAACTAAAGATGGTTTAGCGTTAGTCCTAAAACTAAAGGAGTTATAAGGGCTGGATAAAAACCCGCATTTTCGCAGACACTATAAATGATATTCATCAAGAATATCTCCCGTTTCAACTATACCATCCAAGAGGTGATTTGATGAGTTACAGAGATTTCTTAGACCCACAATCACAGCGCTTCGTGAAAAACACGACGAGACCGAAACACTTAAGCGCTCAAATTAATGGTGAAACGAAAAGAAGCCAGAGCAATACAATTGCGTTTAGTAATTCCAAAGCGCATAGGATGTTTTGATAACGGGATAAGTGAAAGTGAAAAAAGGCGCATTTATTTGCGCCTTTTTTCATTTGTCCAAAAACATTCAATTTGTTTTAAAATTAGAAGACATTGTACCTTTTTGCAATTCCTACCCATTCGAACCGTTTTTGGGTTTCAAGCTTCTCACCGATTTTTTGACGGTGATTTTCCACAGTCTTAACAGTTATATTAAGTTTATCGGCAATATCCTTTTGCGAATAGCCCATTACTGTTAGGACGAATACTTCTTTTTCTCGTTTAGAAATAGGAAGGTCTAATTGGTAGAAGCTATCAGAGGCAGATTCTTCTTCGAGAACTTGATTAGTAAACACTTTTTTATTAGCTAAAATTAAATCGAGTGATTCAATTAATTCTTCTTTTTTAAGTTGCTTTATTAAATATCCATCTGCCCCGCAATCATATGCTTTCTTTTGGTAGCCAATATCATCAAACATTGAAAAGATAACAATTTTTGATTCGGGTAAAATTTTTTTGAGTTTTTCAATTGTAGAAAGTCCATCGAGCCCTCCTGGCATCGATACATCTAAGAGAATTAAGTCTGCAGCAAAATCCTCTGCTAGCTTAATTGCCTCATAACCATCGGAAGCAAATTTTTTCGAATCAATACAAAAGGATTGCTGTAAAAGCATGGCTAATCCATCCCGCACGATTTCATGATCATCTACTACCATTAAATTCACTACTGAACTCCTCCATCTTTTATAAGTGAGACAAACCCTTCAACTTTGGTTGGACCACCTAATTTGCTACTCCATCGTATATCCCCGTCAAGTATTCTACTTCTTTCTAAAATGTGCCTTAAACCTAGGCCTTTATAGTTGTTCTCCATTTCAAAACCTGTTCCATTGTCATATATCGTAAAAAAGATATATTGTTGATGCAATTTTAAGTGAATCGAAATCATGTCTGCCTTTCCGTGTCTAACGGCATTGACAACTGCTTCTTGAATGATTCTAAAGAGATGAAGTTCTTTCTCTCTGTCAAAAGAACCGTTATCTTCAAAATCTAGGTCAAGCTCAATAACAATTTGATATAAATTCATCCAGTTTCTTATTGCTTCACGTAATGATTCTTTAATACCAACATGAAATAGCATTTCTGATCTTAGACTTTTCGTTAATTGTTTGATATCGTCAAGCGTTTCCCCCATAACGTTCACCATATTTGAAATATGACTTTGATAGATTGGATCTTGAACATTTTGTTTAATGACCTCAAGGCCAAGAAAGATACTGTAAACACCTTGCCCAATATGATCATGGAGCTCCCTAGCAATCCTTTTTCTTTCTGCTTCTTGGGCAAGCATCGTCTCTTGGACAAGGAGTTCATGAAATCTGGCACGTTCACTATGCTCATTTTCCACTGGCTGTCGTATACGAAGGACGAAGAATAGCTGATCGTTAATGAGAAGTTTCTTTAAAGACATCTCAAACTCTTCCATTCCTTCATATACCGCCATATGTGAGTTGAAGAATGGAATGGACTGTTCAGATGTCAGTATACATCGGTTTTCGTCATCTTCTATTTCTCTTTGGCTACAATAAGAACAATAGGGAACACTCCCACCTAACATCCAACCGGTCATAGCCGACGCTTTGTAATTCATATAATGAATGATTCTCGCTTCGTCCATTAAGATAATGCCCTCGGGAAGGTGTTCCACAATTTTCGAAAAAGATTCTTTGGGTATTTCCATCCAACTTCCTCCACAACCTATTTACGATTAATTTAAATTGAATATAGTTTTATTTTACCTTTATATCGAGACTATAGATTGTGAAATTTTAAACATTATTTGAATAATAGCCTGGACAAGGAATCGTCCAGGCTACTTCTAACGTTTAGAAAAAAGAGATTGGCACAGCTGCCAATAAAACTAACATACGAAGGATGAATCCTCCAGCTAGGACTGCACTTTCTGTTATAAGTGTAGCCGCAATTCCATGTGACCCTGAGGCTGCAACTTGAAGCCCTACCGGATCATGCTCGAATTTCTTTTTAGATAAAAGCTCTAATGCTTCAATGACAATTGGCAACACCAGTCCTACACCTATTAAACCAACCCAGAACAGCATGCTATATTGCCCTGAAACAATCATTGAAATCGACTCTGCTGCAGCAACATTCGTAGAAGATGTAATCAAAAACATCGTAAAGATTAAGAATACTTCTGCTACCAATAGAGATAAGTGAATCTTTTTGACTGAAATGACGTGATGAACCATCTTTTTATCAATAAAGGCGGACACGAGCATGGTTGCTGCAATCCCCGTTGACAAGCCGGAAACTACGAACAAGATTGGAAGAATAGCAGTGTTCCATAAAGGTACAGTTTGTACGACACCAATAAGGAAGCCCGTATAAATGGCTACTGCCCCTGCAAAGAAAATTCCAATGTACTCCACAATTTTGTTTACATCCTTTTTCAGGAATTCCATTAAGGCAATATAAGCTGCTGCCATCATGAAGAAACTGATGAAATAGGTTCCGATCGTCATAACAGAACTAAAATTAGTAAAGAGGTAAATGAACCTTAACGGGTCTTTCAAACCAGCCTCTGCGTCGACAATCAATAACAGTAAACCTACTCCCATTAATACCGGGCTGATAAACCTACCTACTTTCCTAATAATAGTTGCTTCCGGATATTTACGGGCAACATAGGAAGAAGTTAAAAACGCTCCTGCACTTAACCCTGCTAGGAATAAATAGGCTGCGATAATTGTTCCCCAAACCATCATACTCACCTCGCGTAATAGATTTTTGATTTTCCTAAGTCCGGCCTTAACGGCTGGGCATTATGTTTTACAATTGCTTTTGATACCTCGCTATTTGGATCATCAAGGTCACCGAAAATCCTTGCATCACTGATACATGTACTTACACACGAAGGCTGTTTTCCTTCAGCAACTAAATCAGCACAGAAGCGGCATTTATTAATGACACCGGTATGATGATCCTGTGTTCTTGCTCCATAAGGACAAGCCACTACACAATACTTACATCCAATACATTTGTCTTCATCCATCAAGACAATTCCGTCTTCTGTCGTATAAGTTGCCTTTGTCGGACATACAGTTTCGCATGGTGCATCTTCACAGTGTTGGCACTGAACCGGGATGATTTCATTTCGAACATTTGGGAAAATCCCTGTCTCTTGTTCGTGGAAATGGATATATGAAATCTCAACCGGCAGCTCATTCTGCATTTGGCAAGTTACACGGCAAGCATAACAACCCACGCATTTTTTCGTATCAATAAACATTCCATATCGTGCCATCAGCCTTCCACCTTCCTCACTTTAACGATTACTTCATGGATATTTCCTGAACCACTCCACTTTTCAAAGTCAAACGGAACATGTTCCATGTAGCCAAATCCAATGCCATATCCGATTTTTTGATCCTTAGAAGTAATACCATAATGGCTTGGAACAAAGATAGCTTCGGGATGAATCCTTTCGGTCACCTTGACTCTAATTTTACTGGTTGCCTCACTAGAAGTTACTTCCACCATATCCCCTTCTTTAATACCTAAGGCTTTTGCTCTTGCTGGGTTGATCCAAATTCTCTCTAAATCATAATCTTTCGTAATTTGCATCAAAATGGATATATTTGCGGTTTGAGTATGACTATGGATGGCTTGTTTTCCTGTGATCAAACGGAAAGAGTTTTTATCTGGGTTGACCTTTGGTTCGACCCATTCAACAACCGGGTTGAATCCCGCATTCTTATAGGTCTCGCTATAGAATTCGACTTTCCCTGATGGTGTTTTAAGCTTAGGCATTTCACCAAGTGTAATCGCTTGATCTGGGAACATGATGGTCCCTTTTTCTTTTAACTCCTGATAGGAAATTCCTGTAGGCTTAAGCATGGCTTCATTTAATTCATCAAGGGTAAAATTAAAGTATTGCCCCACCCCGCATGCCTCAGCAAGTTCCTTGTAAATTACATCAATCGGCTTCGTTTGCGGGTGCACCTTGTCAACGATTTGCTGCCTTAGTGCCATACCCGGAGTTTTCCCTTTTAGTCCTTCAATTGCTTCCGTTCTTTCAATATAACTAACATCTGGTAGAATATAATGTGACAGCAGAGCTGTTTCAGACATCTGAACATCAATCGATACAACTAAATCCAATTTTGAAAGTGCTTCCTTCATCACTTTTGGATTTCCGTAACCTAAAGCAGCATTTGAATGGTTATAAATAGCTGCCTTCATTTTTCCTTCAAGTGCTTCTTTTGCGACAATCGTCGCCACTCCGTTCGATTCATAAGCAAGAGGGAATTCTTTCACGCCTGCTTTAGGTAGTTCGGGTTCTTTTGGGGAAGGGTGTTTTGCCGAATCCAACTTTCCAAGGTTCGGTTTTCCACTAAAGACGCTTCCACCCTTTTGCTGTAGATTTCCTAGCAATGCGTTGAACATCGCTACAGCACGCCCTGTTTCTGTACTATTTTCATAGTTACAGCCAAATGCACCTCTCCAGGATTGTTCGATTAAAGCTTTCGGTTTCGCTTTCCCCATGTCAATGGCAATGCGAGAAATCGTATCTGCTGGAATGCCCGTTAATTCTTCAGCCCACTCTGGAGTATATTTCTTAAGAACTTTTGCGTACTCCTCGAATCCTACAGTGTTCTTTTCGATGAATGCTTTATCATGAAGATTCTCCCTGATTAGAACATGCGACATCGCCAATACTAACGCAAGGTCCATACCTGGACGAATCGCTAACCATTCCGTTGCCAAATTTCCTGTATTGTTTAATCTCGGGTCAACGATGACAATTTTAGCACCATTGTCCTTTGCTTCAGCAAGGGCTTTAACAGAACTAGGGCGAATCGCATCTCCATAGCTTCTACCAATGAACATAATGTACTTTGCACTGCCAATATCAGCACTCGTAGACGTAGCTCCAACAGTATGAAGGAACCCTGCATCACGGGCATTTGAGCAAACAACATGATGTGTATAATAGTTGGCAGACCCCAAAGCATTAATGAAGCGTGGAGAATAATATTTCCCTGAAGCTCGTGGATCCTCTGTTAGAGATATACTTTCTGGTCCGTGATCTTTAATAATCTGATTTAGTTTCTCAGCAATCTCCTTATATGCTTGGTCCCATGATATTGGTTCAAACTTTCCTTCGCCAACTCTTTTCAAAGGTTCAGTCAACCGGTCTGGAGAGTATACCAACGTCGCATACCCGTGTCCCCTTGCACATAATTTTCCTTTTGCATAAGGATGATCAGGGTGCCCTGTGATTTTCCATAATCTCCCGTTTTTTACATGTCCGATAATTCCGCATTTACTTGAACATCCATTACATGTACTTGGGATTTCTAGTACTTCAACGTTCTCACTTGCCTTTACATACTCATTAGACCATTGATTAAATCCAACAGTACCAACAGAAGCTAAAGCAGCTGTAGCCGTGGATGCTTTAATAAAACCTCTCCTTGATAGTTTCGTATCTAGCATAATACAGACCCTCCTTTTTCTTTCAACGCTTCTTTCCTATTGTTAATGTTTCTTATTCCCAACTGGAAGTAACTGGTTCTAATTATTTTTCTCTCCTTAGGTCCATGAGGATTTCCATCAATAAACCTGTCATTTGAAGATAGAATACATTCTTATCCCCAGTTGCTTCTATTAACTTTTTATAGAACTGTTCTAGCCAATCGAAGTGGTCATCGATAAACTGCTGAACAAATTCCTCAGAGGAGTTATCAATAAAATATGCCAGCAGTTCAAGTAAAATCGTTAAATGATCTGGTGTACTTGCATATTCTGCCGGAATCTCAATTTCAAACTCTTTTAAGATATGGCGAATATGTAAAGCCGAATCTCCTAGTAAATAGCCTGTACTTTTAGAGAATGGGAGTGTACAAGTTCGGTCTTCTGTCCATTGTTTGTATAGAGACTCTACTGGATAGGCTGCTGTTTCTACTTGATTCGATAACGTTTGGATATAGAGGTTCTGCAATTCTTCAAGACTTTGAGGTATTCTTACACCCCATTTGCTATATGTTGCTCTGTTATTGATGTTATCTACGAATTCACCCGATACTAAATAATGCCAAAATTCTCTTGTTGGAGGTTGGTACACTTCTGCGAAGAGAGAAATTATTTCAGCAGTAGTTCCTCTTAATTCTTGTACTTCATTCATACGCTTTCACCACCTTCTTTGAAACATCTGCTCCCTACATGTCCACTATATGAAAAACCACTATGTGAAACAACGAACATTATGTGGCTATTTAGTTGAAAGTAACTAGAGGATATCACCTAAAAAGAGATTGATAACCGTATTCAGTTAGGCTTAGATCATGAAGAAACAAGTACTATATAGACTTCAGCTAAGTTTTTTCCTCATTACTTTGTGAACAGATTCTTACTATTGTATGAAAACCTCAGACAAATTTCGGCAATTAACTTAGCATAAAAATGAATAAACGAGCTAGGAAACCCAGCTCGTCTTCAAATCTTTTATAAGTTAATACGTTTTTATGTTCTTACTCTTCGGATAGTTTTCGAAAAACAAAACTCTTTTGTCCCAGATAATTCGTGAGTGTGTAGAGAATCGCCCCTCCCAAAATGGCTAACTCATCTTGAGTTACAAAGTTTGTAGCCCAGTTCGGGATGCTAACGTAGTCTGCAACTACTTCACTCATGGAATAGGAAATAAGGTAACAAATGAAGATAACAACAACAAACTTAGGCATTCCTTCTGACACATTTAGTTTGCTATTAAAGGTAAACGAACGATTCAAAAAATAACTGACCACTGCACCTATCGAATTCCCAGTAAAAGTTGCCAACCAGTAAGTCCACCCAAACAGGTTCAACAAAACAAACATGGTCGATAAACCAATGAAAGTATTTGCTACCCCTACAAGAAGGAAGCGGAAGAAAGAATTAGTTCGTTTCAGTCTGTTCACCGCGATCATCAATAATAGACTCCTTGTTTGCATTTATAAGATTGGTTCGCTCATTTAAAGAACTTGAAAAGAGGGGTGCATCCACGATATCAGGTCTACCTAAACTAAGTAAATCAATATCAACATTGTATTTTGGACGCCGCTTCGTTTCTTTATAGATTTTTCCAATATATTCCCCAACGAGTCCCAAGCCAATTAGCTGTAGCCCGCCGATTAACCAAATCGAGGTTATTAACGAAGTCCAGCCCGTTTCCGTTTCCCCAAAGAACTTCAATGAAAGAAAATAGCTTCCGAAAAGAAAACTAACGAAAAACGAAATGAAGCCAATCAGTAGGACTAGCCTGATAGGTGTAACAGAAAAGGACGTAATCCCATCTAAGGCAAATGCTAACATCTTCTTTAGTGGATATTTCGTTTCCCCTGCAAGACGTTCCTTCCGATCATAAAAAACAGAAGTCGTTTGAAAACCTATAAGGGGCACAATTCCTCGTAAGAACAGATTCGATTCCTGGTAACGCTCAAGCTCTTGAACCGCCCGCTTACTCATCAATCGGTAATCAGCATGATTATAAACCAAGTTGACTCCCATTTTTCTCATAAGCTTATAAAATCCTTCTGCCGACGTTCGTTTAAAGAAACTATCTGTATCCCGCTTAGCTCTAACCCCATAAACGACCTCATAGCCTTCCTTAAACTTAACAATGAATTCTCGCATGACTTCAATATCATCCTGCAAATCAGCATCAATACTAATCACACAGTCAGACCTGTCCTTGGCTGAAAAAAGGCCAGCTAACAAAGCATTTTGGTGGCCAACATTCCGCGCAAGCTTCAACCCCCTAATGTGTTCGCCTTTAATACTTTCTTTATAGATCAAATTCCATGTATCGTCCTTACTTCCATCATCAACAAACAGAATCCGACTTGCTCCGGAAATATCATTTCTTCGTATCATGCCCTTAAGAAATTCCTTTAGTTTATTGAAGGTGACTGGCAGAACATCTTCTTCGTTATAACATGGAACCACAATCGTTAGTACTGGTTCTTCCATCGCTGTATCCTCCTTGGTGCAACTTGCACTTACTATTTTAAATTGCTCTGTATAAATGTATTTTCCAAGCAGATTTATCGGAGTGGAACACTTCCTCTAAAGTTAAGCCGTTTTCTGCTGCGTTATCAATTGGTATGGCCGAAAAAATATATCTCCCACCCATATTCTTAAATTGAAGGATATTGAGTTCTAGATTCTTCAAACTTTTCTTCGAATTCTTCTTAAACATATAGTGCTTACCTAACTCATCGGTAAAGATATAACAACGTCCGCCCCACTCATCAAAATAGGTTCGAATCTTCTTATTTTTTTCTAATTCCTTTTCAATAATTTTACGGAACTCATATTTATAAGAAAGTGGATAAAAATTGTTGTATGTATCAAGTGTAAAAAAGCCATTATATTGGGCAATCGCAGGATGAATACCTATACTAGCAACCCGATACTCCTCCTGTGGAAGCCCTATATGGTTTTTGATTTCAGAGAATTGTTCAACTGCGTAAAACTCGCCAACTGAAGGCTTATTTTTGAAGATAATCTCTTCATTAGCAAAAATGAGCAATGCAATTTGTGCAGCTGTCAGCCACGGAACAATTTTTCTCCACGATGGGCCGCTTTGCCAAATAACTTTCAACCCAATGGCAAATAAAACATAGATAATCAGTGGCCGTAAAAAATGGTAGCGAGCAAAATTAAAAGTATCAAGAAAATGAAAACGTTCAGTCAATGGGAGCCATCCTTTATAGAACCAGAAGGCATACCAAGCAGAAAGGGCAAAGTTTAGGAAAAACAAAAAAACAAACACTCTTTCCTTATGCCACCAGTTTTTGAACCATATCAGAATGAAAGCCAGAAACATAACAGGCTGAATGAAGATTGTATGGACGGTTAACACATGATTATGGCCAAGAAAGTAGTTCTTAAAGGTCAGTCTGACTGAATGCCAAAAGGTTAACCGGGCATGAAAATATTCATCCCTGCTGTTTGGCTCGTGATCAAAAAGGAAGGAATAGACAAGTCGGTATTCGACTAGCATAAAAATTAATGTCATATATACAATTGAAAATAAAAACGGCCAATTCCATCCTTTCCCCCTAATAACATCAACTACCCAGAAAACTCCCATTGCACTTAGAAAAAAGAAAAAACCTAGAACAATGCTGGAATATAACGGGAGTAGTGTAAGAACTAAATAATACTTCCATGAGAGGTTGCCATTTCGGATGTGTAGAAATGCCCATAATGCCAGTGGCATTCCAAGGGTACTGAGCATTCCTGATGGCCAGAATGGGGTCATCGCAAAAGCGAGGGCAACTCCCACTCGGATCAGTGCCCATTTCTTATCTGGTACGAAATGGGACTTCAAGAGTAGGTACATTCCCAAAAAGGCCACAAATCTAGTAACGGCTTGGCTGATCCCGTAGGCAACCATCGTAGGAAACAAAGCGTGTAACCAAACAATTAGACTAAACTCCGTTCCAAAGGCATTCCGCTGTAATTCACCATTGATTACTTGGGGAATCCTCGCGTCTGTTGCCCCTACTAGCTCGCCACTCTCGGCTAGTACCTTGTACCAAGCCAAATTTGAATCTAAATTATCATGTACTCTAATATGGGCATCCTCACCAAGTATGAACGGTGGAGAAAGGAATAACGCCAAAAAGATAAGAGCACCTATTAATAGTTTCTTTTCAGTATTAGATTCTGTTAAACCCAATCTTTCCACCCCATAATTGCCGTAATCTTACGCTTAAGTTGTACTTTCCCCCTTGTTTCTATTCCCTCGATTTCCAAGATTGAGTATTTACGGGATAGATTTCATTTATTAAATAAATTGCTAACGTTACATAAAAGAAGAGCACCAACTTCATGGCGCTCTTTTTACACATTTATTAAAATTCATCATACCCAGTTAAGGAATCCATATGACTGGCTATCATGGCAATAATCGTACCTGCTTCTTCCTTAGTGAAAATAAAGTTCGATTCGTCCTTAATCAATTCATCATCTTCAGTCCATAATCGGTTAATACGTCGTAAAACACCGTCCCCAGTATCAGTGACAACCCCAAATTGATAGGTGACTTCAACCTCATCTTCCTTTTGGAAGGCAGTAACTTCTGGAGTTTCCCATTCCACATCGATTTCTTCGAAGATATCTCCGTCTTCATTCATGACTTCCCCAACGTAGTATTCATCTACATCATCGTCATCTTCAACATAATATTCCACTTCAAATTCATTTTCTTCATCTTCATCTTCGTCTACAAAATAAACCTCTGTGTCGTCCTCATTTAAGAAATCATGGAAGCTCTCATGGACGGCATCCACAATATCATCAATGTCTGCAAGGATGGTACGTGAAGGCTGTTCAAGGTCCACATCAAACGTCTCAACATAAAACTCTTCATTATGAGGGTCAAAAAACAAGGTGCAGAAATATTCTCTTTCATCGTCCTCTGTTTCCACAAAAAACTCAATTCGTGGGTGTTTTGCACTGCGATCAATGGACATATGACCAGTTTGATCAAACTTTTCACAAATTGATTCCAAATGTTCCTGTAGTTCTCCTGTTACCCTGTCAAACCATTCTAATGACAAGAGCCTCACATCCTTTCGATTTACTCGCAAGTATTATGTCCGTTTTTTGCCACCTAATCCCTAATCTAGTTTCCTCCAATATCTACCATCCTAGGTACCTGTACAATAATACTCGGTTAAGCTTGAGCGAGCGTTTTCCTCTTTTCATGAAATTACCATCTCATTTCCTTTATATAAAATTTATAATTAGAGGAGATGAATGAAGGAGATGGATGGACTGAATGATGAACAGATCAAAGCTTATCTCTAAACTACTCCCCTTTTTAGTGATTTTTCTAATTGGATCCATAGTAGCTTTTACTTGGTTTCTACAACAACCAAGCAACAAGATCACCGTCCCTTTTCCAACGTTGGTTCAAACCGTTGAAGCTCTCGGTTCCAATTCTGCGACGCTAACAGAAAAGGCGAACGGGGTTTTAGAACTCGAGACAAAAGACGCAATTTATATCTCCCAGGTTCCACCAAACAGCCAGATGATAGCTAATCTACTCGAATCCAATAATATTATCTATAGTTACTCTAGTAGCAGTGAATACGGCCCGTTAATATTAGGAGGTGTCTTGTTCCTTCTTGTTATCGGCGCGTTAGCCCTCCAGCGGAAAGCACAAGGTGGTATTTCGCTTGGCAATAAAATGAAAAGTAGCTTAACCAAACCAACCCAGTTGCCCTCGATTTCATTAGATGATATTGGAGGGTTACAGGATGAAATGAAGGAGGAAATTCTTCAAACCCTCTCCATCCTAAGGCAACCTGAACAATCATTAAAAATGGGTATCAAAGCCCCAAAGGGAATTCTTTTCTATGGCCCCCCAGGAACAGGGAAAACCTTACTTGCACAGGCCATTGCCCATGAGTTGGGCGCTACTTTCTTTTCTAGTAGTGGGTCTGCTTTTAATGAGATGTTTATTGGAGTTGGTGCCTCACGGGTCCGTAACCTTTTTGCAAATGCACGGAAACAAGGGCCTGCTGTTATTTTTATTGATGAAGTTGATGCCCTTGCAGGAAAAAGGAAGCCACATGGCGGGGAAGAAGGCGAAAAAACACTTACTGAACTTCTTGTCCAACTAGATGGGGGTCATGCGAATGATGGAATTTTGTTTATTGCAGCAACAAATCGGAAAGATATGCTAGATGACGCTTTCCTCCGTCCTGGCAGGATTGACTTTACCTTCCAAGTTCCACTTCCAGATACAAAGGGTAGAAGAGAGATCATCGAAATTCATACAAAAGGGAAAAATCTCTCCGATGATGTTCGAAATTCGCTAGATGAACTAGCCGAAAGCACTTCCGGTTTTTCCGGTGCTGAAATTGCCTCATTATTCGCCAATGCTGGTCGACTCGCACTCAGGAATGGTCGTGATTCATTGGTCAAGAGTGACCTTGATTCGGCGCTCGACCGAACAATCCTTGGTAGCAGTTCTCGTGCTCTTCAAGATGCCAACGTAAAACGCAGAGTGGCTATCCATGAAGCTGGACATGCACTACTTTCCGCTGTAACAAACCCTGGGTCTATTAGGAAAGCAACCATTGTCCCACGAGGACAAGCACTTGGATATGTAGCACCCATTGCGAAGGAACTTCAATTATCTACAACTAGTGAATTGCTAGACCGAGTTGCCATGATACTTGCTGGGGGAGTTGCTGAGCGTATCTACCTTGGCGAACATAGTATCGGCGTAAGTGGTGATGTTCAGCAGGCCAAGCAAATCATTGAACAAATGGTAGACACCGGTCTATTACAGGATGAATTTACGCTCACGTTTAACAAAGAAGATAAAGAGGCAAAAATGCAGGTCCTTTTCGAGAATGCTCTCGAACGTTCAAAAACGATCATTCGAACTCATGAAGACCAGTTTCAAGGACTTGTTGAAGCACTCTTAAAGAAAGAAACACTTGAAGGAACTGAAATCGAAGAAATCGTAAACCAGAACAACCATAAAGCTCCAGAAATGCTAGCTTTCGTATAAAAAATGAGCAGTGATAAATCTAGAAGATTTTCACTGCTTTTTTATTAGACCTAAAACCATACCTTCTGCAGTTCTCTTAAAAATCCTACGTTTATAGGAACCCCTGAGCTCTCCCCGATGATTGAGTCTATGCCGCAATAAGGACATATGGCCGTTTCACCATTATCCACCCATTCATCGATTTCTCTAGGATGGAAGATTTTCAAACAGTGAAAACAACCACAAACATGATCCTTCGTCAATTCATTTCTGTTTTGGCTACTAAACCGATGTGCTTCTGCTAACTCTTTTTTCATTTTTTCTCCTTTTTTTCATGTGCCCGAAGAATTTGCGCCTAGAAAAGACTCCCTACCAGCCTTTCTACATCTAACATTTCCATTCTAAAAGTTCAATCCTATTTCCAAAAGGATCATTCACATAAAAGCGATTGGCGCCTGGTAGCTGATTGTCTTCAGTAAAAGGAATCCCGTTATTCATTAAGTGAACTTTTAACTCCTCAATATTCTCAACTTCAAATGCAGGATGTGCTTTTTTAGCTGGCGAAAAAGGCTCCTCAATCCCTATGTGTACTTGCAACTTTCCGCAGCTGAACCAAACCCCACCTCTTTTTTTCAATGCATCCGGTTTCTCAATTTCGTCAAAGCCTAAAATATCAACAAAAAATCTTCTTGCAGCATCTTCCGCCCCACTTGGTGCAGCTAATTGGATGTGATCAATGGATTTAAAGACAAAAGACATATTGTGTGCACCTCCATATCCATTATTATGATGTTAACCTATCGATATTTAAACTCTTTCATAATGTTTCTATATACGACAAAATGTTAATGATAACCTGTAAGAAAATAAAAAATACGCCATGAAAAGATTCATGACGTACGCAAAGAACAAAAGCGTAAGCGCCTTGGTCAGCCCCGTGAGTCTAGACGAGCCGACAAGAATTGCCATCAAGTAAGCCTCTAAATAAGGGGAGAAATTCCTCTTATTATGAAAAAAGCACGAAAAATAGAGTAAATAGGGGGAAAGATTCCCCCTATTTACTTCAGAACCATGAAAATGAACCATTTTGCTTTGCCTTAACGGGAAAAACTCCCCTTATATCCTCCGAACCTAGCCCTATTCTGAAGGTTAACGGGAAAAACTCCCCTTATTTAAACAATCAGAGGTCTCAATTAAGGATAAGAAAGAAGATTTGCTTCATTCTTCTGCCTCTCAGACAGGGACCTCCCCATTTGTAGCACATCAATTAGCATGCGAATTTTCATGCCGACAAAATTTATGACACCTTGTTAAAGGGGGTCCTAAACAAGAAAACCGTCATGTATGGACGGTTTTTGAATACTCTTTATAAAAAATGCTCTATATCTTCATTTTCTGGGTCTATCGCCTCAGCTATTAAGTGAATATCCTTCATAATTTGTACTTTGATTTTTTCATCTCTACATTTTTTATATTCGTTAAATAATCGTCCCAATTCCTCGATGAAAATTGTAACCTCTTCGGCCTCCGCCATTGTTATTACCCCTTCATTATTTATCCTATATTTTCATTACCCTATTAAATGACTTTGACATACACTAACAATCTCCCATCAAGGTCCTTAAAAATGTGGACATTTCTTCTTTACCCTTAGACTTATTTCGTTAAACGTTTTATTACAATATTATTAATTTCTACCTACTTATTTTAAAAAGCCGCCCTATTAATGGGCGGCTTAATTTCCTATGTTATTGCCAATCACTCGTTCTCTCAAGTAAATGATCAATTTCAATTTGTTTCAGTTGGATGCACGATGCTTCTTCGGCCATATCTGCAGTCTCATCTAGTAATTCATCAATATTGGTGTAATTTATCGCCATGTCGAACCTCCAATTATGTATCTATTAAAACATCCGCTAGTTTTAACAAGTTTATGGGGGTTGCAAAAAATAATTTTAAATAAATCTGTATCAATCATGCAATATGTACTAAAATGAATATCAAATTTTTACTTTTTTGCTGTGTTAAAGAACATTATCTATTTATAATCAATTGATTGGAGCGGGGATCAACAGCCTCGTTTACACAGCTATTTTTAGAAAAAGGGGATTGGGGAATGATTAGAAAACTGAGAGAAGAAGACAATCAAAACGTTATGGATTTCCTAAGAGACGAACCATCCATTAACCTATTTATCATTGGTGACATCGAAGCTTTTGGATACAATGCCGATTTCCAGGAGATCTGGGGTGAATTTACTGAGAACCAAGGATTAAAAGCGATTCTATTAAAATTTCATAATTCGTTTATTCCTTATGCAAAGGGTCCATTCGATATCCATGGGTTTGCAGAAATTATAAAGTCTTATACAAACGAACCCTTACTCTCAGGAAAAGCTGACATCGTTGAACAGTTTGAAGGAATCGAAGGGATTGTTCTTGGTAGAAAACAGAAGACTTTCTTTGCAGAGTGTCAATCAGGTGATCAATTAGGTAAAACAGACCTACCTGTTAAACAGGCTACTATCTCCGATGTTGATCGCATCATTCAACTTCGAAGTTCTATTGACGAATTTGTTGTAAATGAGAAATCACGAGAAATGCTTGTCCAAGCTTTGGAGACGAACACAGGTAGAACGTACTCTATCGAAGAGGATGGTGAATTAATTGCCTCTGCCTCTACTACTGCTGAAAACACCTTCTCTGCGATGATCGTTGGAGTATGTACGAGTCCAAAACATCGACAAAGGGGATTGGCAACCTCCGTTATGCAGAAACTTATTCAGGACGTATTAGATGAGGGCCGGATTCTCTGTTTATTTTATGACAATCCAGCTGCCGGGCGGATATACAAAAGGTTGGGCTTTAAGGACATTGGCAAATGGACAATGTATAGATAGCTTAAAAAGGTCCTTCTCATTGGCGAGAAGGACCTTTTTAAGATTGTATTCATTGACCAAAGGGTTAGGTCTACAAACCTTTCACTTGATTTTTCATTAGAATTAGGTCCATATCCACAGCATTAGCTGTAACCCCTCACCTTTAATCGTTTCATCAATCCAAACAACGTTTATTGGCAGGATGCAGCTACGCGAGAAATCACTTTACTTGCTTGGTTTAGCTGTTCTGTACTAACATCATAATTTGTTACGAATCGAACCAAAGTTGGTCCAAACCCACCTGCTAGAACTCCTTCTGAATAAAGTTTTGCAACAAACTCCTGTGATGTCACGCCTAACTCCTTTACATCGACAACGACAATATTTGTTTCAACTTGGTTATCAACCCGAAGACCCTTGATATTTTGAATGTCTCCAGCTAATTTACGCGCGTTCGCATGGTCCTCACCTAGTCGGTCCTTCATTTTGGTAAGAGCGATTAATCCTGGGGCGGCAATAATTCCTGCCTGTCTCATTCCACCTCCAAGACGCTTGCGCCATTTTCTCGCTACCCGAATAAAATCGGCACTTCCGGCGATAATGGACCCTACTGGTGCACCTAGACCTTTTGACAGGCAAAATTGGACTGTATCAGCGTATTGAGCAAACTCTTTTACCTCTACTCCAACAGCTTCAGCTGCATTAAACAAGCGGGCACCATCTATATGTACTGGAACCTTATGCATTTGCGCAATTTCATAAACACTTTTCATATTTTCAATTGGAACGACTGCTCCGCCAGCACGATTATGGGTATTTTCAATTGAAATCATTCCCGTTTCAGGATAATGAATATCCACACCCCGAATCGCATCACGAACTGCATGAGGATCCATCGCACCTCTATGCCCCGAAATCGTTCGCGTTTGAACCCCAGCTAAGGCTGATACTGCTCCGGATTCATAGTAAAAAATATGGGATTCAGCTTCGAGAATAATTTCCTGGCTAGGACGACAATGTGTAAGAACAGCAATTTGGTTTCCCTGTGTGCCACTCGTTACCAAAAGGGCAGCCTCTTTTCCTAACATATCTGCTGCTGTTTCTTCTAATTTAAGGACACTTGGATCCTCGCCATACACATCATCCCCAACCTCAGCCTCATACATCGCCTTCCGCATTTCCTCTGTCGGTTTTGTAACCGTGTCACTTCGTAAATCAATCATCACAAACTCCCCTTTCATACCAACTATCAATTTATTTGTTGGAACCAATTGTTATTATTTTAACAGGAATTGAACATTATGGATGAAAAAAAATAAAAACAGCAATAGCAGATATAATCGCCGTTGCTGTTTTTATAATTAGCTATGAAAAACGAGGAAGTTGATTTCTGTTCCAATTCCCATGAAGGAAAAACTCGAAATCCAAAGCTAGATTAAAATTAAAATGTTGTCTTTGCTCCAAGGTAACGTGGTTTCCAATAAGAGTTGTTCATATCACTAATTTCAACACCTCTAGAAGAACCTGCGTGAATAAACTTATTCTCCCCTAGATAAATTCCTGCATGTGAAGGTCCTGATTTATAGGTTTCAAAGAAGACAAGATCCCCGACTTTTGGTGCAGCAACTGGCTTCGTTGCACTCCAGATTGTTGCTACTGTCCTAGGGATTGAAACTCCAACTTTATTGAAAACATATTGTAAATAACCACTGCAATCAAATCCTGCAGGCGTGCTTCCTGCCCAAACATAAGGGACACCAATATGCTTTTTTGCTTCGTTGATAAGAGCTGTTACTTTAGAAGCCTCAGTTGTGGTATTTACAGGATTAGAGGTTGTGGTTGTTGCAAGTTTTAGGACTTGTCCAACATAAATAATATCTGAGGTTAAGTTATTCCACGATTTTAATTGTGCTACCGATACATTATGGCGAACTGCAATATGTGATAGTGTATCTCCGCTCTGAACACGATAAGTGTTTGCAGTCGGAGTAGCAGGGGCAGAAACAGTTGATTGTTCAACCGTTGTTCCTGACACACGTAATGTCTGACCAGGTTGAATAAGATTTGAAGTTAATCCATTCAGTGTTTTCAGGTCATTGATCGACATATTGAAATTTCTTGAAATTCCCCATAACGTATCGCCAGATTTCACAACATAGGATGTAGCCGTAGTCGAGACCTGCTTTGTTTCTGGAGCAGCGACTAGTAGTTTTTGATTCACATAGATGGTCGAAGATGATAATTGATTCCATGTTTTTATATTTTCCATACTGACATTATAAGTTTTAGAAAGATTCCATAAAGAGTCACCTGATTGTACTGTGTGAACACTAGCACTTGCTGAAACACTAAACGATGTAAATAGTAGACCTGCTGCTGCAGCAATTGTCACAAGCTGTTTTTTCATGTTAGCCACTCCCTCGATGTATGTTTACAAGATAATACTAGAGTTTTATTTCCTAGATTCATAGCTGAAAAATTTGGAGCAAATGGATAACTTCCCCACAAGAAAAAAGCGTTTTCATCAAGCTCTCGAGGGAATCCCAGAAAAGTCAAGGATTTTGCTCTAACTAGCAGACCCCTCCTCTCTCCTTGTAACAATTTTGAAATACAAGTTTAAAACCGTTGTAACGTTAGTTAATGGAAATTACTTCCTTTAATGTAGAAGAATTGTAACAAACCGGATGATAGATACGAATCTATCAACATTATAATGAAACTATATTAAAAGGTATTTGTTGGTGAATACCTTGAATAAGGTGGCATAAAGTTTGACCACTATTAAATAAAAATGAAAAGTATGGTGATGAAAATGCATGGACATGGACATAAAAATGGGATAGTTGGAACGGGAATGCCCCCCGGTGTCATTGATTTTAATGTGAATCCATTTATTGTTATTTGGGAAGTAACTAGAGCTTGCCAACTAAAGTGTGTTCACTGCCGGGCAGATGCTCAAACGGAGCCAGATCCTCGTGAACTCAATCATGAAGAAGGATTAGATTTAATAGATCAAATTTATGATATGGGAAATCCGATGCTTGTTTTTACCGGCGGGGATTGCATGATGAGGGAAGATCTTTTTGAGTTAGCTGATTACGCAGTAAAAAAAGGAATGCGTGTCTCGATGACACCAAGTGCTACACCCAATGTAACTAAAGAAAAAATGGCTCGGGCAAAGGAAGTTGGTTTGTCACGCTGGGGCTTTTCCATTGACGGTCCAACACCTGAAATTCATGACCATTTCAGAGGAACTCCCGGAGCTTTTGATCTGACACTTGAAAAAATTCAATACTTAAATGAACTCAACATGCCGCTTCAAATTAACACGGTGATATCTCGTTATAACTATGATCACCTCGAGGAAATGGTCAAGCTTGTGACCGATATGAAAGCTGTCATGTGGTATATTTTCCTGCTTGTTCCGACTGGCCGTGGTCAAATCGATGACTGCCTCACACCAGCAGAGCATGAAAAAGTTTTCCGCTGGTTATACGAGTTAAGCAAAACAGCGCCATTCGATATTAAAACAACTGCCGCACAACATTACCGCAGAGTCGTGTTCCAGCAGAAGGCACGTGAGCATATCGTTGACAAACATGATATCCGCTACGAAGACACGTTAACGAAAGACATGGCTTCCTCTATAGATGGTTTAAAGCGCGCACCAAAGGGAGTGAATGACGGCAATGGTTTTGCCTTTGTTTCACATATCGGGGATGTAATGCCGAGCGGCCTACTCCCGATAGTGGGTGGCAATGTTCGCGAAAAACCGCTTGCTGAAATTTACCGTGAAGCAAAAGTCTTTAAGGAACTACGCCAACCGGACAATTATAAAGGCAAATGTGGTGTATGTGAATACCGCAATGTTTGTGGAGGATCCCGTTCAAGAACGTATGCTGTAACGGGTGACTATATGGAAAGTGAACCATTCTGTGTTTACATTCCAGAAGCGATGCGTAAGAAAGCAGTTGTTTTATAATAAGAGTTGGAGACTTACGGACAAAGAATCAGCTGGACCTATAAAAGCTCCAGCTTTATTGTGCAGATATATACGAGTTTTGACGTTTTTATGACACCAACATTCTTGGTGATATTAATCACACAGAAATAAGTCATTGATAGATTACAATATAAGTAACGAAAGGATGGTGCATACATGATGATTACAATTGAAAACAAAGCTTACAACTGGTTTGAGTCTGAGTTCGAAGTACCAAAACCGTTTTTCGTTCGTCTCTATCCCCAATACGCTGGTTTTGGTGAAAAGAACAAAGGTTATAGCCTTGCATTTTCACTTGAAAAACCTGCATTACTTGCAACCGAACAAGAAATAGATGGGATTACTTTTTATGTTGAATCAAATGATTCTTGGTTTTTTGACAAAACCAATGTAAGTATCCAATTCTGTGAAAATAAGAAAGAAATATTCGCAACTTATGCTGAACTAAACTAATTCATATATTTAAGTAGTCTTTGCAACTAGCAAAGGCTCTTTTTTATTTTCCGCAAGCAATTCGATGTTATAAAAAAAGTCCTGCACTTTCCCTATTAACTCTCTGATAAGCAATAATGTACTATACTAGAACCAAAAAAGCAGTGGATAGGAGCCTATCCACTACTCAAATTACTTCCGCCAAACGCGCTTATTTTCAATCCGCTTTGTTAAGCCCATCGCATCGAGTCGCTCTAAGAAAGGAATCATATACTTTCTTGATAAGTCGACCGCTTCCTTTGCTTCCCCGACCTCAAATTCAGAACCTGTGTGATTTCGAAGTTTGGCCACAGCTTCCTCAAATAAATCTATATGCCAGTAGTATTGATCATCTAAAGGCATAATGATTCTCTGCTCCTCTAGATAACGTTTCAATTCCCCAGTTAATTTTTCAGGGATTCCGGCGTCTTTAAAATAATCCGTTAAATAACGTACTTTTAAACCATCCTGTTTTATTTCTAGCAGCAGGTTTTCGGTTCGCTTTTCCCAGTTTTTCGGTACATGTGGTACAAAGGTAGACATCTTAACATACTGGTCCTTACGGCTAAAAACTTCCTTCTGAAATCCATTTTCGATAACAAAATCCAGTAGACTTTTAGGAAACATTTCTTGCATTCCTGAAAGAATTTCAGCCTTATTCAACCCTGGGCGCATTGGATTTTCACGGTGAAAGTCCTCAAGCTTGTCCGTAATATCGTCCTCAATAGCCTCAACCAATTTCTTAAGTGTATATTCCTTTGAGTTATAGAAAAGAAACTCTTCACCCATAAGAGTGGATCTCAATGTTTCCTCATCAAGAGCCGTTCTTTTACTCAACTCTACCATAGACAAACTTTTGGCTTCAAACAAGGCTGCGGTTACCCGCTCGACAGGTGTTCCGACCTTTTTCTTTTCGAGCTCGGAAATCGTCTGTTCACCAAAGCGGTATTTATTTCCACGCGGATCAATAACCCAACCACCACCGATGGTCTCCTGTGGGCTTGGACGACGGATGATAAACCGATCGCCACGCTTCGTGACGATTTCTTCCTCCAGGCGTAACTGGCAAAGGATTTCATCACTTTCTTCTTTAAGTTCATTTCGATCGAAAAAGACAATCCGGCCCATTACCTCGGCTGTCCCAATATGACACTTAATTGGCGTCCGTTGTTTCACTAAGTATTCGAGGTCCTCGACGACTTTAATTGCCACATCAATTGTCCTTGTCACGATGAATTGCTCAGAAGAAACGAGGACCTCTCCCCTTTCGATATCCTCTCTCGAGACACCCGAAAGGTTGATTGCAGCACGCTGACCTGCAAAAGCAGTAGACGCAGGCTTATGATGCACTTGTAACTGGCGTGCTCGAACTTCGAGCCCCTTTGGCATCACTTTTAACTGCTGTCCTTCCTCAACCGTGCCCTCATAGACGGTTCCTCTAACAACCGTCCCCTGACCTTTCACTGTAAATACCTGATCAATTGGTAAACGAAAGGCACCGCGAGAATCTCGTACCTCTTGTTCTTTTAAGGTTTCAATAATGTGAGCCTTTAACTCTTCTATTCCTTTTTTAGAAAGCGAATCAACCATCATAAAAGGAGCATTTTCGAATACTGTCCCCTCAAGCTCACCTAAAATATCATCTTTGACAAGGTCAATGAATTCTTCCTCCACCCGATCAACCTTCGTTATGGCAATAATTCCAGCTTTAATGCCGAGAAAACCCAAAATATCGAGGTGCTCCCTTGTTTGTGGCATAACTCCTTCATCGGCCGCAACAACGAGCACAACAAGATCAATCCCTGCTACACCAGCAATCATCTGTCTAATAAAACGCTCATGACCCGGAACATCGATTACCGAGATTTGAAGCTCATCATCCTCATATAAAGGAGCGAAGCCAAGTTCTATCGAAATTTGCCGTTCCTTTTCTTCTTTGAGGCGGTCTGTATCTACATTTGTTAACGCTTTCGTTAAGGTTGTTTTTCCATGGTCGATATGACCAGCCATTCCAATTGTAAAATATCGTTTGCTCAAATCTGACACCTTCTTTATCTCATCTACCTTTAATACTCTACCGTGAAAGACCTTTTTGTTCAAGGAACGTTTTATGAACATCAAGAAAAGTAGTTCAGTGTTTTAAGTTCATTAGACAATCAGGGCACCAATGGCCCCACTATATTCACCATCCTGCAAGAAATTCGGTGACAACCCAACCATGGTTGAATAGGATGCCAATCCATCTTTTAGAGATTGGTTCCCAATTAGGCTACTCCCAATATAGACGACCTCACTCAGCTGATGAGCTACTGAAGTCTGCTTGCTTAAGAGGACAATTGTTTCTGCCATCATATTAACAGTTGATGCCAACTGGTCCGCGGGGGTGTGTTCATTGGTGAATGTAGCCTTAGCAAAATTACTCGCGGTTAAATCTCCTCCAATCGGAGATTCAGAGTGATAGATATCCTTTACTAGTAGGTCCACCTTCTCCCGGTCCCCTTCCTTTATTAGATCAACAAGATTCTGATAATCATCACTCCCCACCAGAAGCTTTCCGAGGCCCATAAAAGTTCCTCCACCAATTCCACTACCTAGTATCCGTTCATTTTTATGACCATCAATTAAATACCAAGAGGTACCCGTTCCAATATTGACGAGCAAGTATTTGGCTCCAAGCTTTATTTCATCTTTATTAAGTAAATAGATAGCACCCTCGCAAGAAGCTTTAAACTCCGGAACCACTCTAGCTTGTTGGAAATAGTTCTCCTTTAGATAATCTGCTCTTCCCCCAGTGAGATTGATTTCAGCATTTCCAGCTGTCATCTTAAGCCAGTTTGCCATCTCCTTTAGCTCGCTAATCGGGTATTTTTTTAAACGAAACTGTCCATTTTGTTCGAATGCAATCTTTATGAGAGAACCGCCGGCATCGATTCCAAGTCTCTGTCTATTCAATTCGCTATACCCCTTTACATTATTTTACAACCATTCTATTGTTTATTTCCCGATGTGACAATAGTTATAGCTAGGTATCTATAACTTTGTATTTAAAAAACCACCTGGAACAGTCTTTCCTTCTTTGACTTCACTGCTGGACTGTGTGCCCCAAGCGAAAGTCAACAACTACGTTAGAACAACCTTCAAAATAGAAAAGAAGACACAAACCTGGGTTCGTGTCTTTGAGTTATTCTTTTGTTGGATTACTATTTCATGACTTTCCTTACCCGTTCAGAAAATAAAACTCCGTCTTACTTCCTGATTGTGTAGCAATCACTTCAAGTCTAGCATCGATTCGCTCTTTTAATTCCGGAACATGGGAGATGATACCCACCAATCGGCCACTGCTTTGGATATCAATTAGTGTTTCAATTGCCTGATCGAGTGATTCCGGATCAAGTGTACCAAACCCTTCGTCAATGAACATCGTTTCAAGTGATACACCCCCTGAATAGTTTTGGACGACATCAGCAAGACCTAGCGCTAGTGAAAGGGCTGCCTTAAAACTTTCTCCCCCAGAAAGTGTTTTGACATGGCGCTCCTGACTTGTATACTGATCAAATACAAGCAACTCAAGACCACTCTGAACATTCCCTTTTGAACGATCCGTTTTCCGAAGAAGACGATAGCGTCCACTAGTCATTTTAGCAAGTCTTACATTTGCCTCTGCCAAAATATCGTCCAAGAAGGCTGCAAGAACGAAACGCTCAAAGGTAATTCGATAGGTATTTTGCCCTTTCGAAATTTCATACAAATGGCCAATTAGCTTGTACCGCTCTTCAAGGGTTTTAATTCGCTCGTTAATACTCTCAACATCTAAGATAATCTGTTCATTTTCACGCTTCTTAATGTAGAGATTTTGGTAGTCTTCTTGTATTATTGAAATTCTTTCATCAACCTGATTTAAGGCCGCACGTAACCCCTCGATATCAGGTTTCTTCACATCCTTTAAAAGCATAGAGTATTCTTCTAGACGATCCGTAACAGAGCGAAGTTCTTCGTGATATTTACGGACTTCAGATTCAATTGCTTCAATCTTTATATCCGTCCGTTTCGCCTGATGATAATCTGGATACGTATCGAAGCCCTGCTTGTTCATAGTCTCTCTAAAAAGATCGCGCTCTTTGGCTAATTTTTCTTTCGTTTCTTGGAGTCGTTTTTCTGCTTCTTCAGCCCGAGTTGTTTCTTTGTCCAAGGAATCCTTTGCTGCCTGAAACTGCTGTTGAGTGGATTCTAGCTGACGAAGCAATTCTTCCTGTCTGTTCACTGCACGATCGTATTGTTGTACAAATGCTTGCCACGATCGCAAGTTCTCAGGGATACTTTCTGTCATCCGATTCAATGTCGTGTTCTTTTCAGTATATTGAATCGTTAAATTTCGATGGTTTTCAGCGAGATATTTGTTCTTTTCTTGTAAATCAATCTTCATTTTCTCGAGATTTACAACCTCCTGCTTCACAACAGGAAGTTTTTTCAGCTTAATAGAATGCTGCCTTTGTACCAAAACAAATTGGGCTTGCCTTGACTCAATCGTTAATATTGAATCCATTAATTTAGTTGGGTCGAAGTCTGGATGAATCTTTTTAATCTCTAAAAGTAGTTCCTCTCCACTTTTAATAAGTGTTCTTAAGTTAGAGTCTGTCTCGTAATAACTTTTTTCGAATTTAGTTTTTTCTTTTTCTAGTTGAGTCACTTGCTCTCTTGCCGCTTTTAAATCTTGCTCAGTTGGAATAAAACCGTTATCAGCGACAGCGAGTTTTGGGTGATGTTCCGATCCACATACTGGGCACTCTTCTCCGTGATGGAGATTACGAGCGAGAATCGACGCCTGGGAGTGTAGCCATGTTTGCTCTAACTCTTGAACCAGTGTCTTCGCATCAAGAAGTCTTGCTTCTGCTTTCTCATATTCACTACTGCGATTTCCCGCATCCTTTTGAGCTAGTTTTACGGAGTTTAGATGACTTTCATATTTTTTCAGCTTATCTAACTCCTGCTCAAGCTTTTCCATTGTTCGTTCATTTTCAAGGGATTCTAGCTGAGCTCTCTCAATCTCTTCTTTTTCTATTTGTAGATTCTTCAACTTATCTTCAGCTACTAGTAAGGACTTCTCCGCTTGATCCATCTGTTTAACTACGGTTGAGAGTGACTGAGAGACTTGCTCAGTTTCCTGTTTTAATCCAGCATAAGCCTTTACGTCTTCCCTAATATGTTCGAGTCTGCTCAACTCCTCTTGCGCAGCCTTGCGCTCTGGCTCTTTAGAAGTTTGAAGCTCTAGCTCTTGCTCCCTTAGTTTTAACGTTTCCGTTAGTTTTGAGATTTTTGCTGAGCTCTCATTGAAGTAGGACTCTAGCTGATCCGCATCCTTCTTCAGCCGATGGCATAATTCCTCTTGGCTTTCAAGAAGGGCCGCTTTTTTTGCAAGCTGTGCTTCCCGTTGTTTTGCTTCAAAAGATGTTTGTTGGCCTTCTAAATTGATTTTTTTCTGACGTAGCTCCTCCATTGCATGGAGCTGTTTCAGAACCGCTTCTGCTTCAAATGTTTTTTGCTGTAACATATCTCGTTCCTGTTGTTTGTCGGTTCTTTCTTTATTTAAGGTTTCCAGCTTTGACGTCATTGCTGTTATTTCTTCTTTGATCAGAGGGATCATTAAGGCATCGTTTGTACTTCCTGCCTCGATGTATTCCTTTAATTCCTCATGCTCGAACCAATGGGCACGTTTGAGTGTGGATCCTCTTTCTTCGGCTTGTGCTTCTACATGTTTTTTTAGCTCAGTTGCTTCTTCTTTTAGACGTTCTTCCACTTTTTTATATATTTCGGTGTGGAAAAGGCGTTGGAGAATCACCTCTTTGTCTTTACTATCAGAAGTGAGAAGTTTTCTAAATTCTCCTTGAGGGATCATGAGGATTTGACGAAACTGATTGCTATCGATGATCATAATCTCTTTTATTTTTTCATCCACATCCCGGACATTGGCAGCAAGTAGCTTTGGAGTATCATCTCCTTCAATAAGGTACAATTCCGCCTTAGCTCCAACTGTGGTATATCCATCTCCGCGTTCCTTTTTCTTCTCTTGTTGAGGGGAGCGGATAATCCGATATTTTTTTTGTCTTAGTGAGAAATCAAGGCTAATCTCTGTCAATAAATCATCCTTGGCAAACTGACTACGAAGATCAGAACCATTACGGTCTTCCCCACTTGCCTTCCCGTATATCGCATAGCTAATTCCGTCAAAAATGGTGGTTTTCCCAGAACCTGTTTTACCCGATACAACAAACATCGTCCGATTTTCTAGGCTCGTAAAGTCAATGACCTCAGTTCCTGCGTATGGCCCAAAAGCCTGTATCGTCAGTTTTAATGGCTTCATTTTTGTGCCTCCTCTTTCAAGACCTTATTTACAATGCCTGCCATTAGCTCGCGCTTTTCGTCTGTGAACTCAGCGGTTGTCATTTCACGATAAAATTGTTCAAATAAATCCAACTCTGACTTTTTCTCCTCTTTTATCGATGAAAAGTTTCTTAATTGCTTCTGATCTACAGATTCAATTTTTCGTTCAAGGTGTAGCACATGTGGATAAATTTTCCTTAACTTTCCGATTGGGTCAATTAAAGAACCGTCATCAAGCAATGTTACTTTTAAGTAATCATCCGTTTTTTGCTTTTCGTAGAATTTTGGGTCTAGCAATTCTTCTAGATGTCCCTCTAACTCACGCATGTCCTGCCTTGGAGTAAGCGTACGCTCCCTGATTTCGAAACTGCCGTTTTCGTTCATCTCAATAATAGATATCGTTTTTCGCTGCTTTGCCTCAGAAAAAGAGTATTTCATTAATGAACCAGAGTATTTAATTTTGTCGTGTCGAATGGCATCCGGGCTATGTAGGTGCCCCAGCGCTGTATAAGAAAAAGGTGCAAATAAGTCCGAACTCACACATCCAGAACCACCGACCGACAATGTCCGTTCCGATTCACAAGTCTCCCCGCCAAGAACAAAGGCATGTCCAACGAGAATATTGGGCTCATTTGGATTAAGATTTTGCTCCATTTTCCCGATGACTGCTTTCATGGCATCCTGATGCGAATGTACAGATGAATCATCAAGTAAATGTCGGACGTGTCCGGGTTCTGCGTATGGAACTAGGTGGAAATTAACACCCTTAATTTGGACCGGTCGAAAATCATATATCAGCTTCCCAGTTAAATAGAAATGGTTATGACGATACCATGAGCTGCCAAAGGATAGCCTTTCCGCACTATCATGATTACCGGCTATGGCGACAACCGGAATATTCAATTCCACATTAATTTTAAAAAGAATTTCGTCTAATAGCTCAACGGCATCTGTTGGTGGAACCGAACGATCATAAAGGTCACCAGCAATCACAACCGCATCAGGTTGTTCCTCTGCAACAACCTCAATAAATTGATTGAGCAGATAGCGTTGGTCCTCCGTCATATAGATTCCATGAACCAGTTTCCCTAAATGCCAGTCCCCTGTGTGGATAAACTTCAAAATCCTTCACCTCTCCTTTAGGTCATTTTCCAATAATATTATTATATCAGACTAGCTATCTAGTGAATCTCAACAAATTAAGGAAACATTAGTGTAACTAGCATTTCAAACTATAGATACGATAGCACGGAATTCGGCAGAAGAAACCGGCGTTAACTTCATTTTCTATCATTTGGCTGTGTTAAAGGACAATGTTGATTTTGAGCAGGTTGATTGGAGCTCCAGGCACGAAGACTCCTGCGGGAGTGCAAGGCCAAGGGAGACCCCGCAGGAGCGGTAGCGACGAGGAGATAGAAAAGCGGAAGCGCCTTGGTCAGCCCCGACAAGCGCTGGAAGGCCGGCAGATGAAGTCGTTCTTTGACTTCAACTGACGGACTGAAGCGACTCGAGGGGCTAGGCGCTGGTGCTGGCCAGGCTCCGGGACTGCCCGCGAACCGCTCGTGCCTGGAGCGGAAATCAACATCCACGTATAATACAGCCATCATTTTAAAAACTACAAAAAGAATAATACCAACGTAAAAAGGATGCACCGAGATAGATTCGCAATGCATCCTAACTATTTTATCAATAAACAATACTCTAACTCAATTTATACAATTGTTCGCTAATGAACTTGCGGCGGTTTTTAATATAATCATAAATAACATGTGGTTCCTGTTCGAATTGTTTGATTGCATGTTTGGTGTATGGATCTATTACGATATAAGGGTGGAGTTGTTGAACCAAACCTTCAACCTTCGGTGTCATATGTTCTATGGTAAAATGTGTATTCAACAACTGTATTAATAAACGTTGATACTTTTTTCGAAAATCATCCACATCCAATATCCTTGCGGTTAAAGTGTTAAAACCATCAATCGGTACATAATCGGACCTAAGGACCCTACCATGTACATCTCTCCCCCATGTTGCATCATAATCCCATGGAATCATTTCAAAACGTCCTGAATCGCCGTTTCTGTATAGAGCATAGTTATGGACAAAACCGTCATAGTTTTGTGTTAGCACAACACCGGCCAGCCAACGAAGGTATTTTTCAACATTGACCACCTTCTCCACCTCTCTGCCAAACTCCGCCTTGCTAATTGTATTAATTTTGAAAATCATCTCTTTGAGGTATCGATCATCTTTCCTATTCCCGACCTTCTTTTGATAGCCTGAGACAAGGGATTTTTTCGTTCCTTTGTTTGAACCACTTTTAAGGGAAAAATTTGCATTTCCATTTATCGCATAATAGATGGATCCCGTAGGTAATTTCCTTTTAGCTAGGAAATGTTCATCAACTGATTCAAGTTCAAGATATACCCCATGCGCCTTCCCATTCAAGCCTAAGAAGACATGCTTTGATTCGGGAGAAAGACAGCCAATTTCAGAAAAGAAATCTAGTGATAATTTATTTCTAATCAGGGACGGATCATTAAATTCTGCGTTTAGATGAATCTCTTTAGCCCTTTGATATCGTGGTGGGTTGTAAAATTGGATATTGTAAGATTTTTTTTCGAATTCCCTAATATGGGAACCTCGATAGGTAATATCAATGTCTAAATGATTTCTATCGATGATAAGATTGGCTGGAACTGGATCATCAATCCAAACGTCACGTTGAAGTTCTTTAAAATCTAGGGGATCAATATACAGGTTGTACAAAGGGATGTCCTTCATGTTCCCCCTCCTATTGTTTTTACTTAATCGTATGTTGAAGGGGGAATGTCATCTAAAACATCCGTCTATTTTTAGCAAAAATACGCAGTTGCCTAATACATTTTTAGGTCATTACAGTACCTTATAGTAGAGACCTAAGAAACATCGTGGAGTTTTAAGCGATTGTTCTTTTAAAGACGAAAAAGGAGGTTTGGTTTTGAAACATAATTATTCGAGTTACGATATTGAGCGAGCAGTTGAGCAGGCAGAAGCAAGGGGATTGGATGAATTTATGTCGAAGGATCCGCGTGGAGGAAAACAAACTACAGATCATTTCGATACAAGAGAAAGTAAGGTTCATACTGACCAAAAAACAAAGCCACCGCGAAGAAGTATCTTCGACGATCTTATGTTTGGTTCTCGCTCTCCTAAGAACGACGAACTTATATCATCAAGTAGCTTAATAACTAGCAGTATGGACTTAACAGGAGATATCCTCGGTACGGATGACCTTCGAACTTGTAATCCATGCGAGGAAGTTCGTGAAATTGTTAAAGGGATTAGAGAAGGCAAATACACACTTCGCTCGACTGGCTTTGAGGAAGACCTTGATGATACTTTTCAGCCTACCCGTCAATCCTCAGGCAAAAATCTTAGATTACCAAAACATTGGAGAAGCCATCAAGTAGACCCATCCGATGGATTTAAATACCATGAGACTTATTGGGACGGCGGAAATATGGCAGCTTTAAGAATGACAAATAAAGAATTGTAACCTAAAACGAGTATTCCATGTAGGAATACTCGTTACCTTTTTGGGTGACGCTTATATATATTCCATAAGTTAATGTAGCCCAGCCAAGTGGCTGAGCTAATATGAGAAAATGAAAATTATCTTTTCACAACATTAGATGCTTGAGGTCCGCGTTCCCCTTCAACAACATCGAATGAAACTTCTTGACCTTCATCTAAACTTTTAAAACCGTCGGTTTGGATAGCGGAGAAATGAACAAATACGTCATTTCCTTCTTCAGTTTCGATGAATCCAAAACCTTTTTCAGCGTTAAACCATTTTACTTTACCATTCATTAATAGATCCTCCTAGCTTGGCTACATATATAGCCGTGTTGAAATTTTCCCATTTACAACGATTATTATTGCTTTACATACCTCAACTTATTCAAGCAATTTCAGGCAGAAAAGAGCTCTCTGTTTACCTACAGAGAGCCTTTTACTATAGCTTTATCCATATTCCCTTATCAACGGATATGCATCGCGAGACACATAACCCACATCCATTACAATTCTCCGCTATAACAACTGGTTTACCATTATCTAAGTATATCGCTTGAGTCTGCGGACATGCCCTAATGCAATAGTCACACATGACATCTTTAAATGCCAAACAGTTGTCTGGTAGAATATCAGCAAAACCAACCACAGCAGATCCACCGTTTGCTATAGTGGTCAATGCATGTGAAGGGCATACATCGATACATTTTCCACACATTGTACACGGTCTGATGTTCGGATCAATGAACGGAGTATTAGCAAGCTTTGCTCCACTTGCTAGCGAAAATAAGCTGATGGTTTCTTCAGGACACGCATTCTTACACAATCCACACCTTGTACACAATGTTAAAAATTCAACCTCGGTACTCGCCCCTGGTGGCCGAAAAAACTCACGTTCGTCGTCAAGTTGAGAAAGAACAAGATTCCCAACAAATCCTACGGTAGCATCCCAGTTCATGGATAAAAACTGGCGCCGATTTAAACGCTCGTTCATTGGTTACTCACAGCCTGCACAAATTGGAGATCTTCCTCAAAATGATTGTAGACAAGACAAACCATTAAGACTCCGTCTATGTGTTTAAACTTGTCTGAAATTTGATAACTCTGGTCAACTGTTTCGGCCTCAATTGTTAAGACGATTTTATGATTTTCCTCGATATGATGGATTTCCACTCCATTTATTTGGGCCACAGAATTAGCGGCGCCATGGGCTCTACCAGGTACCGTTTCAATATATAAGCCAGAAATCACCATAGTTTGTTCCTCCAAATCTTATTCTACGCTGTTAAAAGCTGTTTTCTGATCATTTTGTGTTGCATGGCATTGAATGCAGTTATCGCGGAAAATCTGACCATCTTGATTGCCATCAATATAGTGATCCTCCGGAGGCTTCGGCGCCCCTGAGGCTCCTACTTGATGGCAGGTTAAACACCCCTCGTGACGTAATTCTGGCACCCAACGATCAATATGATCAGCAGGCTTCGTTGGGGGAACACCCACTAAACCCATTGTTGCAGCATCCGGGCGTCCTTCTTCTTCTAATTGAATGAGGGTAGGTTTTTCTGCTTCCGTTGTCTCGCCAACTTCGTCGAAAAAAACAGTCACACTTACAGCAGCTATAAAAACAACGATGAATAACCCGATATAGAGTAGCCTCTTATTGTTTAACATTCCATTCCCTCCTCCTTATGCCTTTACTATTTTAACAGCACATTTTTTAAAATCAGGCTGCTTGGAGATCGGACAATAAGCATCCAGTGTGACCAGATTAATGAGGGTTTCTTCAGCAAAAAATGGTACATAAACAAGTCCTTTCGGGGGAACACCGGTCCCTTTTGTTTCAACTTTAATTGTTACTTCTCCTCTCCGAGAGATGACCTTTACCATATCTCCACGCTTAACACCAAGTGACTCTGCGTCTTCTGGATTGATCTCACAGAAGGCTTCTGGTACCGCACGATGCAGTTCAGGTACGCGCCTCGTCATCGTTCCTGTATGCCAATGCTCGAGCACCCTACCTGTACATAACCAGAACGGATAATCTGCATCTGGTATTTCCGGGGCATCCTCAAAAGGTCTGAAAATAACAGATGGACGATGCTCTGCGGACTTATAAAAATCGATGTTCTGATATTTTCCTTTTTCACCGAATTCAGAGATGCCATACTGGTCAAAACCTTCTTCTTGTTTGCCATCAGCATATCGCCAGCTAGTTTCCATCCATTCACCATTTACGTTTCGAACCGGCCAGGTTAAGCCTTGCTTTAAATACTCCTCATAAGGAGCAAGTTGTTTAGCCGTTAGTTTTAATTTTTTCCCTAATTCCTGAACCTCTTTATTTGGGTGTTCGTGAGGATTTGTGAACAGCCGATATTCTTCAAATAGTGTTTTGTTTAGTTCACGTTCATCCTTGATGACATCGTCCTGTTCATGATCCCATACATTTCCAAATAAAACATCGAAAGCAGGCTTGCCACCAATATCCCTTCCACTTAGAATCCTTTTGGCCACTTGGATAATTGCCCACAAATCATGTTTTGCTTCACCTGGAGGCTCGACTACTTTTTCAAATATATTGGTTCTTCTTTCTGCATTCCCAAATTGCCCTTCACGCTCAACCCACATCGCAACAGGCAACACAACATCTGCTAATTCCGTCGATTTTGTCGGATACCCGTCTGATACTACGATAAAGGCATCCAAGACCCCTTTTCCATCAGCGTCCTTGCCAAGGAACCTATTTAATTTTGGTAAACTCTGGCCCCAGTTATTCGACATGCTCCAAAGGAATTTGATGTTTCCGTTCCCAAGCTCCCTGAACATTTTGACTGTATGTAATCCAGGTTTTTCAATTGGATCTAGGTAGCCCTTTGGTAAGTTCCAAACCAGCTCCGCATAGTGACGATGCTCGGGGTTATTTACCACCATATCAGCAGGAAGACGGTGTGAAAAGACGCCTACTTCTCTAGCCGTACCACAGGCACTAGGTTGGCCAGTTAATGAAAATGGACCACTACCTGGTTTCGAGATTTTACCAGTTAACAAATGAAGATTATAAATAAGGTTATTCATCCATGTTCCACGTGTATGTTGGTTAACCCCCATTGTCCAAAGAGAAACAACTTTTTTGTTAGGGTCAGCAAATTCCATCGCAAGAGCTTCGATATCTTTTGCAGGTACTCCTGATAGTTCGGAAACCTTTTCAAAGGTATATTCCCTTAGCTTTTCTTTATATTCCTCAAAAGTAATCGTCCAATTTTTATCTGCTGCTTGTCCTATTTCGGACATATCATAGTCATCTTCTAAAGAATGGCCAAGGTTCTCTGTACCTGCTTTAAACTGTATGTGTTCTTTGACAAACTTTTTATCATACTTCTCATTTTGGATAAGATAATTGGCGATCGCATTCGCAATGGCTAAATCCGTTTGTGGGCGAAAAACCAATGTAGCGTCAGCAATTTCTGATGTACGGGACTTTCTTGTCGTTAAGTCATAATGCATAACACCTGGGGTACTTAGTTTTCTAGCTGTCAATCTTGAATATAGCACAGGATGCATTTCCGCAACATTCGCTCCCCAAGTTACGAAAACATCGGTTTGATCCAGGTCCGCATATACACCCATTGGTTCATCCGATTGAAATGTACTCATAAAACCTGTGACTGCACTTGCCATGCAAAGCCTGGCATTAGGGTCAATATTATTGTTAAGCATGCCGGCTTTCCAAAGCTTTGCAGAAGCATAGCCTTCAGTTATGGTCTGTTGACCAGATCCCCAAAAAGCAATTGATTTTGGATTTTCTGTGTGAGCCTCAGCCATTTTATTTGCGACTAAGTCTAACGCTTCTTCCCAGGATGCCTCCCTAAAGCCTTCCATCGTCCCTTTCTTGGTTTTATCTTCGCGAATAAGCGGCTTCGTAATCCGATCTTTTCCAAAGAGAATCTTCCCAACATAATAACCTTTAATGCAATTCAATCCTTTGTTTGAACGGTTATCCGGGTCACCTTTCGTTGCGATTATCTTGCCTTCTTTTATTCCGATTAGAATACCGCAGCCAGTCCCACAGAATCGACAAACTGAACGCTTCCACTCATCTGGCTCTACCGTATCAGTTGCCTTTTCAGCGGTGACAGGTTTTCCTTCCGATTGACTACAACCGGCGGCAGCCATGGTTAATGTGACAGCGGTCGCTTTGAGCAAAGTTCTTCTTTTTAGCTCCATTTCCTTGCCCCCTATTCTTTTCTCATATACATCTTTAGCGTATTCTGGAGTGCCTTTATATTCAATATCTTGTTCACGATTTCACAAAACGTTCATGTCTTTATGGCAAATTACATTAGTGGTGAGAATTGTCATACAAAATTAAAACCCGAAAGACTAGTATCAGTCTTCCGGGCTTGTTTAGAAGTTTAGATTATCTTCTACGACGTTTTTTTCTTTTGTCCTTGTCATCATCATCTTGTGCAGCATCAACTAGATCATTGATTAGACAACGACGTACTGCGCGACAAATATCTTCACTGTCGATAAATGCTTTCACAGGGACTTTGAAGTTCTCGTCGAAAGCTCCAAGTACATCATCGTCTTTTCTACGTGGTCTATCAAATGTTCCTGCTACATCGCCAGTTGTTCTTCTCTTACGTGGTCTGTCAAATGCACCTGCTACATCACCAGTTGTTCTTCTTTTACGTGGTCTGTCAAATGCACCTGCTACATCACCAGTTGTTCTTCTTTTACGTGGTCTGTCAAACGCTCCGGCTACATCACCTCTGCGTCTTTTATCGTCCCCCGTAAAAAGACCAGCTACATCATCATTGTAATATCCCATTTAAAGTTCCCTCCTTTCATGCTTTGTACTGTATACTATGTATCCTTTGTACATGCTGTTAAGGCAAACAACTCATTTTAAATGAAAATGGGTGCGATAATTTGAATCCTAACATGTGCAAATCAATCCCTTGTGTGTTAAAATGGCATATTTTTCGTATTAGCTAATATAAATAATAAAACCTCCTCAATTTTTTATCTGACGACGGTCCTTTCTCCGTTAGATATTTTTCAACTCTATTGTACTCCCTGGAGGATCCAACTTTTTAGGGGGGAAGTCTATGCTAGAAATCCTGTTAGTCTTAGCGTTACTATTATTTTTCGTATTTCTTAAAATGGGTATCACATCATACTTCAAAAAGTCAGACAGGAATTGGCTTTATTTTTCATTTTCCTTTCTAAGTATGGTTGCTCTGGCACTTATGCTTATGTTATTTCCTTAAACACCCGAACTCCGATCGCCCCCACTTAACAGTATGTGGGGGAAGTTTTATAGGACAAGTAGTTTTAAATCTCCATGAACGCTCATAAGATGTAAAAGTTATAACGAGCGTTGGGAGTGGGAGCAATGAATATTAGTATACAAGTATTGGCCAGCTACATCTTCTTGGGAATCACTTTAGCTGCTCCAATTGGTCCAGTAAATTCGGCTAGGTTGGATAAAGGAATCAAAAATGGGTTCTGGCATGCTTGGATTGTTGGGACAGGCTCCATGATTGCCGATGGTATTTTTATGGTATTGATCTATATGGGGCTTGTTAATTTTTTGGACATCCCCATTATTCAAATTTTCCTCTGGCTGTTTGGTGGGTTTGTCCTCATTTATTCTGGGGTTGAGAGTATTCTTAGTGCTAATAAATTTTCAATCGATACAACGAGACGAAAGGATTCTCTATTTAGATGCTTTCTGACTGGTTTTGTTATGTCCATCACCAGCCCATTATCCATTCTATTTTGGTTAGGAATTTATGGATCCGTTCTTGCAAAAACGGCGTCCTCATATGGGACCGGGGATTTGCTTGTGTACAGTAGTATGATTTTTCTGGGACTGGCCGTTTGGGATTTACTTGTGGCAGCCCTAACTTCAGGTCTAAGGAATTATTTAAATTACAAAAGCCTTATTGTCATTTCCGTATTTTCTGGCTTGTCACTAGTTGGGTTTGGGGTTTATTTCGGCTATCAAGGAATTCTGGCACTCTTTTCATAGAAGTATCATAAGGATCGTAAGAATAATTTACTGTACCGATGTTCATTCTATTGTTAAATAATAGGATAATACTAGGGGTGCTAATGATGACCGTTTTTGTTTATCAGACATTTGAAATAAAACAGGATAAATTTAAAGAAGCCATCGACAACTTACGTGAGATTCAAAAGTTCAGAAATGAACATTTTGCTCAAAAGGTAGAAATTCTTTCCCCTGTTTCGGGTCAAGACCATACATACGCGCTTTTGTCAACGTATGACGGATTAGCCGAGATGGAGTTACAGGATAAAAAAATGTTTGATGATGAAAAGTACTTAAAGTTAATCGGGGATTTCTTTTTAAAAAATATTACCCAAGGAAGTATGCATACTCAAATTTACCGGACCACCAATGGAAAAGGCTAAAAACAATAAATATATTCTCAGCCTACTAACGACAAGAAGACCCCACCACTCAATTCCGATATTCATGCGGACAATTTTCCTTCTTATGTACTACAGAATAAGCTAAATTGACGCTAAAAAAGGAATGGGAGTGCTTTTATGTATTCAGGGGTACGTAATACTTTAGCTTGGCATGAAACATTAGAGCTACATGAATTAGTTGCTTTTCAATCCGTTGGTTTAATGAAATTAAAAATGTCATTTAGAAAGATAATGGATTCTGAATTACGAGGAATATATGAAAAGAGCATTCAGGGTCTAGAGAGAAACATTAACGAGTTGATGCAATTTTACTCTGCCGCACCAGTTAGAACAGCAAGAAATGAAACATTAACTAATGATTTCGCCTTTTACGCTGGGGATCTACTGGCTTTCTCTAAGGCTTCTGTCCGAAACTATGCGATTGCCATTACTGAAACGGCAACTCCTGAACTTAGAAAAGTTCTCACGGACCAGCTCAATCGAGGGATAAAATTACACGAAAGAGTTTTCCGATACATGTATAAACATGGGCTATATCCTTCGTACGACTTAGGTCAATTATTGACTAATGATGTGAATCTTGCCCAAAAAGCTTTATCAATGGATTATTAATGCAACTTAACTTAAAGGTGTCCTCTTTGAAAAAAGGACACCTTCTTTTATTTGAGGGCATTGAAAAGTCCCTTGAAATTTAGAAATGTACTAACACAAAGTTATTGATTTCCCTTTCAGGCGGCTTTGCTTTCCGCGGGCATGCCGGAGAGTCTCCTCGGTGCCTTAGGATCCTGTGGGGTATTCCCGGCCCCGTACTCCCGCAGGACACTGAAAAGCATCTTCGAATATGCCCATGCACGAGAAAATGTGTAGTTCATTTTCGAGGAGTCTTCCCCGCCCTCCACTCCAATCAATATTGAAAGCTAATAGGCAACATCTTCTAAACGAGTTTTCGAAACTTGGTTATGAGTTTAACTCGATGGAGTTACAAAGTACCCTGACTATATTTCCAGTAAATCACAAAAAAACCATAATACTTAAAAAAGCCATTTACAAATACAACAATTGAATCCCAATATATACAGCAACAGCCCAAATCATAACAGCTGAAACCTTATTAATGATTTTTAAAAGTCGCCCATCCGGGTCCAAATGTCCAACCATTCTTCCTGCGATCGCTAGCCCCAAGAACCATATCCAAGAAACAACAATGCAGGCTGCAGAGAACGCCACCTTTTCAGCTCCCGAGTAGCTTAGCGAACTTGTCCCAATGACGCCAACCGTATCAAGGATGGCATGCGGGTTTAGAAGCGATACAGACATTGCAAACAAGATTTGCTTCCTTGGTGCCATCGCCCCATTTTGTTGATTCGATTGTGCAGGTGAGCTATTCCAAATCGACCATCCCATATAAAGCAAAAATAAAAAGCCTACAGAAAATAAGGTTGTTTGTAAGAACGGGACTGTCAAAACAAGGACAGATACACCTAGCACAGCTAAAAGAATTAAGAGTGTATCACAAAGGGAAGCTGTGATGACGACTGGAAAAACCCTCCGAAATAGAGGCTGTGAAGCCCCTTGATTAAAAACAAATACATTTTGGGCACCCAGAGGGAGAATAAGTCCGAATGCCAAAACAATTCCATGCAACAATGCCACCACCATCCGAGTATCCCCCTTTCGGTGTCATAGGACTGCTTTGATCAATCTTTTAGTAAATAGCTTAATAAAAAATATAATATATGTCGACACTTAATATGAAACTTTTTCCAATAATAATCGTACAAATATGTGGAAGTAGATAAAATATTATGGGGATGATGAGATGAATAACCATGAGATTGACTACGAAGTAATTGGCGATGACATGCAGTTTGTTCAAGTAGAACTTGACCCAGGTGAAACGGTAATTGCCGAAGCCGGAAGCTTAATGATGATGGATGATGGAATAACAATGGAAACTGTATTTGGAGACGGCTCCAACCAAGGTGGTGGGATAATGGGCAAACTGCTAGGTGCAGGTAAACGCGTGCTAACGGGTGAAAGTCTATTTATGACGACCTTCACTAATGATCAGAATGGGAAAAAACGTGTTTCTTTTGCCTCCCCTTATCCTGGTAAAATTGTCCCATTAGACTTAAGTGAGCTCGGTGGAAAGATTATCTGTCAAAAGGATGCCTTTTTAGCTGCTGCCAAAGGAGTCTCAGTTGGGATTGAATTTCAACGTAAGTTGGGGGCAGGTTTCTTCGGCGGCGAAGGTTTTATCATGCAAAAGCTCGAAGGCGATGGCATGGCCTTTGTTCACGCAGGGGGAACACTTTATAAGAGGACACTGGAACCCGGCGAAGTGCTTCGAATCGATACTGGTTGTCTCGTTGCGATGACAAGCGATGTCGATTACGATATTGAAATGGTTCGTGGTGTGAAAACGGCCCTATTTGGTGGGGAAGGATTATTCTTTGCAACACTTCGTGGACCAGGGAGCATATGGGTTCAGTCGTTGCCATTCAGTCGACTTGCGAGCCGAGTGTTCGCTGCTGCTCCACAAACTGGTGGCTCTTCTAAAGGAGAAGGCGGAATTGGTGGGCTGTTTGACCTTTTTGGCGGAGATCGAAACTAGTTTATTTTTAAAAAACAACCTCCTAATATTAAGGGGTTCTGTTTTGAAGTACAAAATATGAATCAATATTGCTTTACGTATAGTAATTCGCACCATAACTAAAAAGCAACTTGAGGAGAAAATCGGAAAAGAAAAATGCTTCGAGAAATATATGCTTCAAGCATTTTTTTTCCCACTGATTAGCGATCTCCAAATCTACAGTATTGCCAGCAAAACAGCTACTAAAATAAGGGGAGAAATTCCTCTTATTAAGGACATAGCACGAAAAATAGAGTAAATAGAGGGAAAGATTCCCCCTATTTACTCGAAAAACATGAAAATGGACCATATTGCTTTGCCTTAACGGGAAAAACTCCCCTTATATCCCCCGACCGAGTCCTAATTTACAGAATAACGGGAAAAAGTACCGTTATTTAAACAATCGAAGATTACACAATTAAAGATATGTCAACAAAAAAGAAGTAGCCAATCCAGGTGAATAGGACTGCTAATTGGTTGCTAATTTAGTTTTTGTTTTCGAAATCCAACCCGTTATCCTAAAACTGTAAAGCTAAAGTTTAGCAGGTTGGTTTTATTTTTTCTCAGCAAAAGTTTTTATCCGAATCCATGGCCGTCTATTCTCCCATTCTAGTGAGATTGGCACACGGAAGGTTTGTTCCAACAACGTTTCAGTAAGAGTGGATGATTTATCTCCTTCGGCTACTACCTCTCCAGACCTAATTAATAGTGCATGGGAAATAGAAGGCACAATTTCTTCAATATGATGAGTGACATACAATAATGTTGGACCACCAGGGGTGGCAATCATCTCTTCAACTGTTGAAAGGAGTTCTTCCTTTGAATAAATATCAAGACCATTACACGGTTCGTCTAAGATTAATAACTTTGGAGATGAGATCAAGGCCCTAGCAATCATGACCTTTCTTCTTTCACCTTGGGATAAAGAAGTAATTAGTTGATTAGCTAAGTGTTTAATCCGAAAGCGTTCTAATAATTCGATTGCCTTGTCCACGTCCTGCTTTGTAATTTCTTCATAGAGTCCGATGGAAGCAAACTTTCCACTGATCACAACCTCAAGCGCTGTATCACTAGGTCGGGTATGAAACTGGTCATCCAATGATGAACTTACCCATCCAATCGATTTTCTCAATTCTGGTATGTTGGTTTTTCCAAACAGATTCCCCAACACTGTCACTTCCCCGTTATTTGGCCATTGATATCCGGTAATCATTTTTAAGATCGATGTTTTCCCAGAACCATTTAGTCCTAATAATGCCCAATGCTCCCCACTACTCACATTCCAGGAAACATTCTTTAATATGTCTTTCCCATTTCTATGCCATTTGATGTTTTGTAGAGATATTACATCTCCTCTAACTGGCTTACCCATTTGTATCCCCCCAACGAGTCTAGTAAATAGTATGTATATTCAGTATATTCTAACTGAACGCGAAAGAAAATAAAAAAGATGGTGGGTTGCGCTAGAAATGAATTAATCACACTAACAACCACCATCCCTATTAACCACTCTTTATGCAAGTCCCACTATATTTAATAGAAACAAAGCTATTCTTTCGAAACAATCCCATTATCTCTGAACCGCTTCCCGTTTCTTTGATAGTGGCTAGCCCCTTCTAAGATTCTTTGCTTTAGCCCCTCATTAATTGGCTTTAATGGTTTTGCTGGTACACCTGCTGCCAACATGCCTTCTTCGATGATCTTATTTTCACCTACAACAGCACCTGCAGCTACAACGGCTCCCTTTTTTATGTGAGCCCCATTCAAGATTACTGCCCCCATCCCAATCAAAGCCCCATCTTCAATGGTACACCCATGGATGATGCAGTTGTGACCGATTGTAACATTCTTCCCAATTCGAACAGGATACCCTTCATCAACATGAATGGTCGTCCCCTCTTGGACATTGCTGCCGCTTTCAATCTTAATTGAATCATTCTCCGCTCGTAGGACGGCATTAAACCAGATTGAAACATCATTCTCTAATGTGACATCCCCAATAATATGGGTACCCGGGGCGATATAAACTGATTCATGTACATTTGGTTTCATTCCATCCAACTCGTATAACAACATAACCCACTCCCACTTTAAACAGAATTTAAGATGCGATATTTTTTTCGCCCCTCAATTTTGCTCTTCTTTTATTTATCCAGCCCTTAATTAACGGGTAAAGAATACTAACTAGCGCAAGTAACAGTAAAACTAAGCTAATTGGACGGGTAAAGAAAACAGTGAAGTCATTATTCGCCATTTGCATCGCTCTTCTGAATTGGTCCTCGGCAATGGGTCCCAGCACGACTCCTAATACAATTGGAGCAAGTGGAAACTTAGCATTCTCAAGGAAATAACCAACTAAACCGAACAATAACATCACGCCGACATCAAAAATAGAGTTTCTCACCGCAAAGGTACCGATGATACAGAAAAGCACAATCAACGGACCAATAATCGAGTATGGTACTCTAAGAATCTGTGAGAATACTGATATAAATGGCTTGGCAATAATTAGAATAAATAGATTCGCAACAAGAAGCCCAATTAAAATCGTATAAACCAAAGGAGCCTGCGTTGTAAACATTAATGGCCCTGGTTGAATCCCATGAAGGATAAACGCCCCTAGTAAGATGGCCGTCGTAGCACTACCAGGAATACCCAATGAAAGCAATGGAACCATTGCGCCCATCGCAGCAGCATTATTAGCGGATTCAGGTGCGGCTACTCCTTCTGGAACACCGGTTCCGAATTCTTCCGGTTTTTTTGACCATCGAGCGGCTTCACTATAACTTAGCATCGCTGCTGTCGTCGCTCCAATTCCGGGCAATATACCGATAAAAACCCCCATAAGCGATGAACGGCCAATTACACCCGAGATTCGCTTCATAAGATTTAAGCTCGGGAGTTCGGTTCTAACTTTTTGCTTCCCTGTTTTCCGAGGTCTTTTCTGCACTTGTCGCAGCACTTCAGATATAGCGAACAACCCGATTAAGACAGGGATAAAATCAATTCCAGACATCAATTGGCCCGAACCAAAAGTAAAACGGGGTGTACCAGTCATGGTATCAAGCCCAATCGTAGCAATAAACAAACCAAAAGAAACACCGATAAAGCCTTTCACAAGATTTCCAGCGCTCAAGGAGGCCACTACTGTCAAACCCATCACTGCCAGAGCGAAGTACTCTGGAGCAGAAAAACTTAAGGCAAATGTCGCCAAGAGTGGAGTTAAGAAGATTAGGATAATGGTCCCAATGACTCCTCCCGTCGCCGAACTAAAAATGGAAACACCTAGGGCTTTTCCACCTTCCCCTTTTTGAGCCATTGGATATCCATCAAAAACAGTTGCTACTGCCTCTGGTGTACCCGGAGTCCGGAATAAAATCGCACTAATGGACCCAGAAAATACCGATGTGGCATAAATCGATGTTAATAATAGGAAAGCGGCAGTTGGATCCATTGCATAGCTGACCGGGAGAAGGATAATGACTAACATTGTGCCACTAATTCCCGGAATCCCACCACCGATAAACCCTAGGAGAATACCAGCGATTAAAATTAGAAGATTAATTGGATCGATTAAATTTCCTAATCCCCCTAATAGGCCTTCAATCATTGAGCTCACCTCTTTTATAGTAAGTTGTGATGTAGATTAATAGAATAGTAAACTGAAGGTACTAAAAATTCCAACTCCCCTAGGAAAGGGTGTGTTTAATAGAATCGGAAATAGAATGACAGCACCTGCTGTAGCTAAGAATCCAGTTAACAAGCCACGTGTCCATTTACCTATTCCGAAAATTAAGGACAACGCAAAGATAAAGAGTATGGTGGCAATGATAAACCCTATATACTCGAGAAAAAGCGTGTAAACAACGAGTGTCCCAAATAAATAGAAAAACCTTTTTGGATAGACTAATTCATCCTCATCATTCGCTAAATCTTCGGCCTGTTCATTGGCTGTTTTCACCTGAGTTTCCTTAACACGAAAGGTTTTTATCAATAACACGATGGACAGAACTAACATGATTGTCATCAACGCCCCTGGCCATGAACCTGGTGCGATTAAGTCTCCTGATCGGTTTTCGATTTGAAATGACATCACGAGGAAAAAGGTTGAAAAAGCAATCATAAAAATGGAAATAGTCCGTTCAAGTAACATGTCTTTCCCCCTAATCGTTACAGCCATAATTTAATATAGAAAGGCAGGTTCACCTGCCTTCCCATGAAATAACTTAGTTTCCTGCTAGAATCTCTTTATACGTTTCAACTAGTTTTTCTAATTCAGCATCATATTCCTCTGTAGGAAGCCAGCCTTCACGAAGGTGTAAATAACTTGCTTTTTCATATTCCTTATAATCCGGACGATCCTTTGCTTCTTCCAATGCTTTCGCTAAAACTTCAACAATCTCATCTGGGGTATCTTTATGAACCATAAATCCTCGGCCCTGACCGTCCGTTACATCAATTCCTAAATCAGTTGAGATTGGAACATCTTCAAACCCTTCCATTTTCTTGTCTGTAAAGGCTATCAACATTTTAATGGAACCATCCTCAAGTTGAGCAACTGATGGCCCTGGCTCTTCAGCAATTACATCAATATGGCCTCCAAGCAATGCTGCCGTCATTTCCCCAGATCCATCAAAGGAAACATAGTTGAAGTCTGTTCCTGTTGCTTTTTCGAATTGTGCTAAAACTAGCTCATCAAACCCTTTTGCTCCGGTACCACCGACAGTAATTTCACCTGGTTTTTCTTTTGCTTGGGCAATCAGATCATCAATATCTTTAAACTTCCCATCACTTTTTACTTGTAATGTCATTGTATCTTTCTGTACACGTCCAATTGACTTAAACACACTCATGTCATTTGGTTCAGATCCAGACGCAATATTAACAGGATGATTCGATGTCATTGACCAAATGGTATAACCGTCAGCTGGCTTCCTCGCCACATAATCAGCTGATGGAATTCCTGCTGCGCCTGGCATATTGATAACGTTAATATTTACACCTAGAATTTCTTGTAGCTCCTTTGTAACCGCACGGGCGAAATTGTCACTACCGCCACCAGCTCCAAAGCCAACGACAACTTCAATTTGTCTTTCTGGGTAAGTACTACCGCCTTCATCACCTTCATTTGAGGTACCAGCTTCATTTGAATTACAAGCCTGCAAGATCATCCCGATTGTTAGTAAAATAATGAGAAATGAAAACTTTTTAACTTTCATATTAACCCCCCGTTTTTTTCAATCTTTTCGTCTTTCCTACTAATCTGGCAGAAAATCTGTCACTCTGGAAAGCGTTGTCATTCTTCACCAATGGACTAGCAACATTCACCCCCAAGAACTATCTTCTTTTTCTAATTTTATTAATATTCTAAATTTTATATATGCAATTATCGTGCCAACCTTGGAAACCTTGGTTTCTAGTGAAACTACAACGATTCCAACTTATAAATGTTCCATTTCGAATCACTCTTAACGATAAGCTTGTTTCAATCAGGAACAATTTGTGAGACTTCTATGAAAATTTGAAATTTGGTTTCCGCTTTTCTAAAAATGCAGTGACACCTTCACGGTAGTCCTCTGAAACAAACGATTCAATAACAAGATTAGAAGTTTCATTCGAGTCCGTTACATCTCCGTGAAGAACACGATTAATAATTGTTTTCGATCCCCTGACAGACATTTGTGCATTTTGGCAAATCAGCCGCGCGAAATCATATGTTTGCTTTTCTAATTCGGTACTATCAATGATTTTGTTTATTAATCCCATTTGTAGAGCTTCGCCCGCCTCAATAATTCTTCCAGTAAACAAAATATCCTTTGCATTAGCAGGACCGACTAAATCAACTAGGTTTTTCGTCCCTGGTGTATTGTAAATCAAACCTAGTTTGGCCGGAGTAATTCCGAAACGGCCCGTTTCATCGGAAAAACGGAAATCACATGCCACAGCAATTTCACAGCCACCTCCGACGCAAAACCCAGAAATCATTGCAATACTTGGCTTTGGACTTTTAGCAACCTTTTCTTCTAGTACCATCGTCGCATCATTGTATTTCTCTGCACCCTCTGCTGTATAGCGCATCGTTTTAAATTCTCCAATATCAGCCCCAGCTGAAAAAGCCTTTTCAGTCGTACTTCTGAATACAATCACCTTAACTTCACGATTTGCATTACACTCATCCACCAAGTGGGCTAAATCAAGCCACATGTCATAAGTGAGGGCATTTCTTTTCTCAGGTCGATTAATGTAAATTGTTCCTACCCCATTTTCCACTTGCAAATACACTTTTTTCTGATCGGTTGTACTCAATGTTTTAGCCTCCTTATTGATTTGAGACACTTTGGGGATATTGCTTGATGACCCCTCTGTCTATTAATTTTTGAATTCTTTCACTCTCATACCCTAGCTCTTGAAGGACTGTTTCACTGTGCTGCCCTAAGAGCGGTGCCGGAGTTTTAATTTCTGCTGGTGTATCAGAGAATTTTGTCGGAGAACCAATAACCTTCATCTTCCCAATCACAGGGTGCTCCAACTCTTTGACCATATCTCGAGCTAGGTAATGTTCATTATTCATTGCTTCGCCAAAGTTATTTATCGGCCCAGCTGGCACACCAGCCTGCTCACACTTTTCAATCCAATAAAAAGCTTCCTGTTGTTTCGTGATTTCTTCTATTTCTTGCTCAAGTTCAGCTACATGCTGATGACGAAGTGAATTCGTAGAGTATCGATTGTCTGTAATCCATTCAGGTTTTCCAATCACTTGAGTACAAAACTTTTCCCAAGTTCGTTGGTTAGCACAACCAATCATCATATAGGCATCTTTTGCTTTTATTGCCTGATAGGGTGCGGACACACGGTGTCTATGACCCGTTGCCTCAGGGATTGTTTGATTAGCAAAGTAAGCTGCCGCTTCCCATGTGAACCATGGCAACCCACTCTCTGCTAGTGATACATCAAGCATCTGCCCATTTCCTGTCTTTAATTTATGAATATAGGCAGCTAAGATCGAATAAACCGCTGTAATTCCAGCACCAATATCATAAACAGCAATACCGGATTTTAGTGGCCGCCCTCCAGGCTCGCCTGTCATGCTCATCAATCCCGTCATTCCTTGGGCAACTAAATCGAATCCTCCTTTGTGAGAGTAAGGTCCCGTTTGGCCATAGCCTGAAATGGAACAATAGATGATTCCATCGTTTAGTTTTTTTACTGTTTCGTAATCAATACCCAATGATTTTGTAACTCCAGGACGAAAGTTTTCAACAAACACATCCGCTCCTTTAATCAATTCATTAAAGATTTCTTTTCCTTCTTCTGACTTTAAGTCGATGGCAATACTCTTTTTGTTACGATTAATTTGGTAAAAGCAAGTCGACTCTCCGTTGACAAAGGGACCCATTTGCCTGGAATCATCTCCGCCTTGAATCTTTTCAATTTTTGTAACGTCAGCACCTAGATCAGCAAGGACCATCGTACAATACGGACCAGCCATGATCTGTGAAGCATCAAGAATTTTTGCTCCCTTTAGAGGACCCATTAAGAAAACCTCCTATAATTTTGAAAGATGAACCTTCCACGTAACTATTTTCTGGGGTTTTTCCCCGTTTCTATTTTTTCACCTATATATATGTATACTGTATACAGAATACAATATCAATTTTAACGAGATGGATTTTAAAAGTCAATATAATTATCTAAAAATTTTATATATTTAATCAATTGCGAGAGGCCAGCATTTTTGGAGGTAACTGTGGAATCAAATGGAACGCGAAGCACATATAACGGAACAAAAAAAGACTGTAGCTAAGCTCGATTATTTATCGAGTTTGTCTACAGTCTCAAGCATTTCAGAGGAAATGACTTTTTTGTTTATAAATCTTCTAATCCTCTTTTTTGATCATTTAACATATGGGTTTCAATGCACTGAATGGATTTCTCAACATCCCTAGTTTTAACTGCTTCAAAAATGCTTCTATGCTCATGATAGATATCCATATTATTTTTCGCTTTTTTGTTAATGTTTGCACGATAAATCAGAAGTAACGAACGCACATAATTCAATAGTTGAATCATTCTAACGTTAGGACAATAATTCATTAAACATTCATGAAATTGTGTATTAGCCTCTAATATTTTATAAGGATCTTCCTCTTGAATCGCCTTCTCTGATTCTAATAGAATGGATTCAATTTTAGGAAAGTCTTCCTCTGGAATTAAACCTACAATTGATTTAATTACTTCTTTTTCTAAGACTATACGGGTTTGGTAAAGATCTAAAAAGTCATGTTTATTAATTTCTACAATCTTCATTGTTGTATGGTCCTGAATTATCAAACCTTCAGATTGGAGTTGCCTTAATGCTTCTCTGAGTGGTGTTCTACTAATCTCATATTGTTCAGCTAGTTTAGACATGATTACTTTCTCACCTGGTTGGAGCTTACCTGTCACAATCAGTCTTTTTAACTCCTTGTAGGCTTGCTGATATAGAGGTTCTGGAAAGGTTAAAGCCAACTTCATCCCTCGCTTTCTTTTGAAGAAGGGCTTTGATAAAGAGGTATGTTGATATCCGACTCCAATTTGTCTTTTACCAAAGCACTTGAATAAGTTATATATATATGTATACAGTATACAATAAATATAATCCCCTTTGTAGCAGTTGTCAAACCACAGTTAGCGCCTCCTTTGTGCCCCTTTCACAAATTACGACCCGGATAATAGGTTTAAACATAACTATTATATTGAACCTTAAGATTAGGGTGTTTAGTAACCAGTGTAAGTAATATTCACATACCAACAGGGGTATTTATTCCTAGTACAGGGAATATATATTCTCGTACCAGGAATATAACGTCTCTTACCGGGAATATAACGTCTCTTACCGGGAATATAACGTCTCTTACCGGGAATATATCGAAGTAACCAGGAGAAAACACCCCAGCGCACCCTCTAAATTGTCCATTAAGGTTAAAAATACCCCGCAAGTTAGAGAAAAAAAGCCTCATTTCCTATGAAATGGGGCTCTTTTGATTGCTTTCTATGAAAAAATTTGGTCATTTTAGCAAGTTTCCGATACAAACGGTGCTTCGTGAACAATTCGCGAATGGCCTATGCCTGTTGCCTCGCCCTTTTCTAGTACAACAATATCATCCGGTCGAGAGTCGGTGTGCGTTGTTCTGATTAGGAAGGGGACTTACTCTCTGCACGGTCAATTGATTCTACTAAATAATCGACCACATGCTTTGTTTCAATCACCTTTTCCATACCTTCTTTATGGACTCCTAATTTCATTTGCAAATAACAACCTGGATTGGCGGTTATTAAGACCGCAGAATCTGTTTCTTTCACTTTTTCCATTTTCTTATCCAAGATTTCATTTGCTAATTCTGGTTGAAGCATATTATAAATACCAGCAGAGCCGCAGCAATATTTCTTATCTGGAAGCTCAACATATTCTACATTAGGAACGGTTTTAACTAGTTTAGCAGGTGCATCCTTCACTTTCATTACATATTGCAAATGACAGGAAGGCTGGTATGTGACACGTTCACCGCGCCCAACTGTTGCTGGCATCTCACCTTTTTCATGAACAATTTCACTAATATCACGAATTTTACTTGAAAAGCCTTTCGCCCGCTCGAGCCATACCGGATCATCACGGAAAAACTCTTCATACTCTACTAAAGCCGCTCCACAGCCGCCTGCATTCGTAATAATATAATCAACCTTCGCCTCTTCAAACGCTATGATATTTGCTTTAGCCAACTCAATCGATTTGTCTGTTTTCCCGCTATGATGGTGCAATGCACCACAGCAAACTTGCGATTTCGGCGTAACAACGTCAAAACCCGTCTTTGATAAAAGTTTAATAGAGTTATCATTTGTTTCCCTGAACATCATATCCATAAGACATCCTTGAAAGAACGCTACCCTTCCTCTCGAATCTCGTTTCTCATTCGCCCGCGGGGTAAATTCGGGATGGTGCTTACGCTTCGAAGGAGGTAAAATATCAGGCATAATTCTTTCCATTTGCTGCATTTGTTCCGGGAAGAACTTCATTATTCCAATTGCTCTGGTCACCTTCTGCAAGCCACTCTTTTGATACATCCATAATAAATTTCCAACTTTATTTAGGTTCTTTTGATCAGCAAGGACCTTATCAAATAGGAATTCTTTTACATTTCGTACAGACTTTGCTTGTTTTTTTATATCAACTTGGTTCGTATCTAACTTCACGCTCTTCTCATGAAAAGAATCCATCTCTACTGCTGCAGCAATTTGCTCTTTTGCTACCATAACAATATCCGGAACCTGGACATCCATCGGACAGGCATCAACACAAGCTGAGCAGAGAAGGCAGCGATCCAACTGATCCTTGATTTCTTGATTTACTGAGATAGTTCCTTCAAGTAACGCACGGGCCATTAACACCCGTCCTCTAGGTCCATCTGCCTCTCGTCCTGTAATATTTAAGGTAGGACAGACACCACGACAGGCACCGCAACGCACGCATGTATACATTGACTGTTCAGGTGTAAGTAATTTCAAACGATTTCACCTCATTCCCTCTCTAGTTAGGCAGTGCCATTTTCCCTGGATTTAGGATATTGTTTGGATCAAGTGTCTTTTTTATAGCACGCATGATGTCCATCGCCGGACCATGCTCTACATCCATATACTTCGCACGCACAATTCCAACCCCATGTTCAGCTGTTGTCGTGCCTTCCATTTTTATCGCCAGATCATGGATATCATCGATCATTTTTTGAACATTTTCCATTTCAACTTCGTTATTGCTGTTTACAACTGGTCCTGTATGCAAATTTCCGTCACCTACATGGCCATAGATTCCGCAAACGATTCCATATCGGTCTGCTATATTATGAATCTCCCTTAATGTTTCGGGAAGTCTTGAAATCGGAACACAAATATCCTCGCCACCATAAACCCGGAAACCTCCTGGCTTTAACAAACCAACAGCAGCACCTACCAATTTTCTTGCCTGCCAAAGTTTTTCACATTCTTCTGGTTCATCACTGAATTTTATATAACTCGCATACTTTTCAACGACTTTCTTTAAGCGGGTCACTTGAGAGGAAACCTCTTCTTTCGCTCCATCCACTTCAAACACAAGAATCGCTTCATTATCAATAGGCAGATTTAATTCGGGTTTCATCATATTCACTGCTTTCGTACAGTTAAAATCCATGATTTCAATCGCAGAGGGCTGGAGGCCTGAAGAAAACACCGCATTAACCGCTGCTCCTGCATCCTCTAGTTCCTTAAAAGAACAAAGGACAATTCCCCTTGTCACTGGAAGAGGCAATAATTTTAACCGCAGTCGAGTAACAATGCCTAGTGTCCCTTCTGAACCAATCATCAAATGCGCTAAGTCATAACCAGAAACCGATTTTAACGCTTTTGAATGAGCGCCACCGGTCACAATGACATCTCCTGTCGGAAGCACGACTTCCATTCCAAGAACATAATGTCTGGTTACCCCGTATTTTACCGCCCTAAGTCCACTCGAGTTATTTGATACCATGCCACCAACGGTACACATATTGGCACTCCCTGGATCTGGGGGAAACCTTAAACCATATGGTTTGAGTGCTTCATTCAAATCATTTTGAATGACACCTGGTTCAATCATTACCTGCATATTCCGATGATCAATATCTAAAATCCGATTCATTTTTGAAAGGTCCATCATAATCCCGCCCTTTGTTGAAACAGCACCACCAGTTTGACCAGTTGCTGCCCCTCTTGGATAAACAGGGATTTTATACTCATTGGCAAGCTTCACACATTCACTAACTTCTTCCGTCGATAAGGCAATAACCGCAACTTCTGGTTTCCTAGGATTCAATTGTGTTTCAAAGGATGCATCATAGGAATAGGTAATCATATCGGTGTTATTCGTTAAAACTCGGTCCTCACCGAAGATTTCCGTTAATCGGGATATTACTTTCTTATCTAAAGGAGGTCGCGCCATCGTTTCTGTCATAAATATTCTCCTTTATGAATTATTTATTTTCCGCCATAATGTTGTCCGGCCAATTCCTAAAATTTTTGCTGCTTCTGTTTTATTTCCATTCACTTGATTCAATACTTCGAGGATGTACTCGCGTTCATATTCTTGAAGTTTCCCTGTATCTTGTTGCTCTCCGTTTTCTTCCTGATTAGTTTTCAGTTGGAGAAAGTCCTTTCCACCAGCAAGCATGACCGTTTCCTTGCTGATAACTTCATCTGGGGACAAAATCATTGATCGTTCAACTATATTTCGAAGCTGACGAATGTTACCTGGCCAATGATATTGCTTAAGGATTTCCATTGCTTCAGGAGCAAATCCGAAGATTTCTTTTTGGATATTTGGCTCTAGCTCTTCAATAAAGTGTTCGCATAACAAAGGCAAATCCTGTATTCTTTGACGTAAAGGCGGGATAGGAATATCCAAAATATTCAAGCGGTAATAAAGATCTGCCCGGAACTTTCCTTCCTCGACCATAACCTCAAAGTCACGGTTTGAGGCAGCAATTACCCGAATATTGATGGGAATAACCCTTTCGTCGCCCAGACGCATCACTTCACCTTCTTGAAGAACCCTTAAAAGTTGCGCCTGAACGGACTCTGCTAATTCACCAATTTCATCGAGAAAAATGGTTCCCTGATGGGCTAATTCAAAGAGACCCGTTTTTCCTCCCTTGCGCGCTCCCGTAAATGCACCATCTACATACCCAAACAATTCACTTTCGAGTAAATTTTTCGGAATAGCGGCGCAGTTTACTGCCACAAAGGGTCCATCTGAGCGTTTGCTTAGGCTATGAATTAAATGGGCAAAGACTTCCTTTCCCACTCCTGTTTCGCCTGTCAATAAAACCGTCGAATCTACCTGTGAATACTTTTTTACCTTATCAATCGCTTTTTGATACGATTTACTTTCGCCGACAATATTCTCTAGCTCGTATTTCGTCACATGGCCACGATGTAATAATTTCTTTCGAATTTCCTGTTCCTGCTGCTGAAGCTTTTGGAGTTCTTGGAAGGTACATACGGCACCAAATACTTTGTTCTCATGTAGAATCGGGATTCGATTGGTAATGATTTTAACGCCATTTTCATCCTGAATTCGATTTAGTTCCTCTTTTCCGGATAAAATTACCTTTTTCATTCTGGAATTTAGCAAAATATCGTCAATCCGTTTGCCAATTACATTTTCAAACTGGATGCTGAGAATCCGGTGAGCGGAAGGATTGCAGACGGTAATGATGCCGTTTTCGTCAACAGCGATCACACCATCAGCAATAAAATCCAGAATGGCTTGCAGCTGTTTCGTCCGTTTCGCTTCTGTACGTCGCACATCAAGTATGCTCTTAGCCTCTTGAATTGCTTGGATTACTGATTCTACACCGGATGTAAGCACAACCGTCTTAACATTAGGGTCATTTACTTTGTTAACGTAGACACTTTTACCAATTAGAACATCAATCTTACGACTCACCAGTGTTCTAACGGCACTTTCTACTTGATCAATCTTGTCGATTGTATACTTCTCTATTGATAACCCTAGTGCCGCTTCTATTGCTTCGACTCCTTGAAGGACATCTACAGTATCTGCAATTCCAATTTTCAGCCCGTATTTTCTCGCTTCGGTTATGGTTCGCAATAAGTCATAGCCTGTTATCGGAATTTGAACGACCGGTATATTGAGTGTTGATTCGGTCATTTTTGCCCCTACAGTTCCTCTACTAATAATGACCTCTGTACCACTTTGTTCAAGTTGTTTAGCGATGGAGATTGCATTATCAAAATTTATTTTTTTGATTATGAAACTTTCCCCGGTTCTACTACAAGCTTCCTCAGCAACCGGTATGATTTCATCGATGGGAGCTAGAATAGCGATTTTAGACATATACACACACCTCTAACTTCTCTATTATTTAGACAATCCTTATCTTTATTTTAAACGATTGTACAATAATGTTAAGAAAAATTAGAAAATTATCTGTATAAAGTTCCTATTTATTTTTGATTCATACCTTTTGATTGAGGATATGTTGAGCTTTAATTTTAACAACACTTTCAACTTGACCTAGTGGACCAGAAGGAGAGATGATAGCGACCGTACCTCCTAGTTCGTCTAGTTGTTTAATCAAGCTTACTCTTTCCCCTTCATCTAGTTGGCTTATTACTTCTCCACCGAAGATAATTCCCCAGCCTGCCAAGCTATCATTGAAGTAGCCTCTTAAATAGTCACAAATTGCATCGACATCCGCGGTACCCTTAAACCTCCCGCTTAATTCAACATAAATACTTTCTGGAATGGTCATCTGCATTTTGCCCGTTGCTAAACATTTAGCCATTCCTGCAGGAGAAATCTTAATGGGAATGGAACCAAGTGCCCCTAATTCAGCAACTCGGTCATCCACTCCAGCAATGACTTTTCCTTCAAGTAAATCAACTTGTTTTTTCAAGACTTGAATTCTATTAGTTCCATGAATAATTGGTAAGCCTTTCGCATTCGAAAACTGCCTTATATCTGACCAATGCTCAGATGCGATAGCAGTCTCATTGGCCATAATCATACAGCGAGGATGCTCGATGGCTTTGTATCCTAATTCGCAAAAATTCCTTATGACATTTAAACTATTTTCTCCTGATAGAAAAAGAATATCGGGTGTCAGTAAGTTTCGTTCCCCTGGGGCAGTCTGGTCCAGTTGGCTACACCGGGCTAGATTTATTTCAATAATATTCACCTATCCCACTCCCCTTTAGGAAAGGTACACATATCAGCAGTTTGGATTTTCAAGCCAATGTCTTTGTGCTCCGGAGACCCCAGCACCAAGCTCTACTTCATGACCGCTTTTCTTTAATGCTAACTCCATCGCAGCAAACATTTTTAACATATCAGCTGCGTCGGTATAGCCCATGTGTCCAAGTCTTAAAATTTTATTTTTCACCTTGCCCAGTCCTCCACCTAGTGCAATGTGAAACTCTTCTCTCATCATCTTGCGAAAAGCGTCGGCATTGTCTAATTTGACAGCAGTCAAAGTCGGACTCGCAGCAGCATCTTCTACTAATAATTCTAGACCCAATGCTCTGACCCCAGCTCGTGTCATATCACGAAGGGCTGCATGGCGCTTGTATTCGTTTTCTATCCCACCGCCACGTTCAATCATGTTACAAGCTTCTCTTAATCCACAGACAAGGGCGATATTCGGTGTGTAAGGCGTGCCCAATCCTGATTCAAGTCCTTTTTTGTATTCTTTAAGATCAAAGTAGAAGGACGGACATTGATGGTTTTCAATCACATTCCAAGCTTTCTCACTCATCGTGATCAGCGCAATGCCTGGAGGAAGCATTAATGCTTTCTGTCCACCTGTTGCAACGATATCAATTCCCCACTCATCCATATAAAGTGGTGCTCCAACAATAGAACTTACAGCATCAACCATAAAAATTGCTTCTGTTTCCTGAACAATCGCTGCGATTTCTTTTATATTGTTAAGTGCTGATGTAGAAGTTTCACAATGGGTTGCAAAGACTGCCTTTGCTTCCGGGTTTTCTTTCAATGCTTTTCGAACATCTTCAGGATCTACAATTTCTCCCCACTCAGCATCGACGCGAACAACTTTACAACCAATATGATTGGTAATGCCTTGTAGGTATTCCCCAAAATACCCGACAACACAAAGAATAATGGTATCATTAGGTCCAATCGTATTAATAATAGCCGTTTCTAGCGCTGATGCCCCACTAGCAGTTAAAGGAATAACTAGATTATTTGTCTGGAAAATCATCTTCGATTTTTCAATGGTTTCTTGTAATACTTCCTGAAAAGCAGGGTTTCGATAATCCATCATTGGATGATCAAAACTTTGCTGCATAGCAATCTGAATTTCTTTAGGTACTTGCACTGGTCCCGGTAATCTTAAGTCCATTTTTTCTGAAAACATTCTGACTCTCCCCTTAGTGAATATAATTTTGAAAATTCTATACTCTCTCTTAATGCAATTATCATGCCAACTTTGAAAAGGCACTATTTATCACGTTGTCACATTGTTTAATTTGTTTCACGTTCCATTACGGAACAACTATTGAAACACATGCGCTCCTATTGAAACAAAAGAAAGGTGCTGTCACCACCCATTTTATGGGAGGTCACAGCACCTTTCTTTTTGTTAGTCAAAGGCTCTTTATAAAACTTTGTTGCTTTTGGATACAAAACTGAGATTTAAATATAAGTAAAAAGTTTGCAAACATATTAAAACGACAAATTCCCTTACGAAACCAACCTTATCAAATCAACTTTAATCCACTAATTAGAATCATTAGAGCCATAATCGCTCTTAATGGTTTGGCAGGTATTTTAGCTGAAAAGGTACTTCCAATAATGACACCTGGGATGGAGCCCAATAATAAGTTTACCATTAGCAGGTAATCTACATTGCCTATTCCTGCATGCATAAGACCCGCTGCCGTGACTAGAAAGAAAGCGTGGGCAATATCGGTTCCCACCAACTCCGTCGGACTCATTCTATATAGATACAACATTACCAATGCAAATAATGAGCCAGAACCGATTGACGTTAAACCGACTAAAAAGCCTAGTACTGCCCCAACCACGATAGTCAAAGTTTTTTTCTCCTCTAATGGCTTTAATTGAATTCGATTTGATTCAAATCTTCCCTTCATGAAGGTTTTAACCAAGGTAGCTAAAGCAACTAAGATTAAAACATAGCCCAGCGCGTGTTTAATTACAGCTTCCTGGTTATTAAAAAATGAATCAAATAGTTGCAGCATCCCTACCGCTATTATTGCACTTGGAATACTTCCAATTGCAAGGTATTTCATTAGCTTTAGGTTGATTGTCTTTTGTTTCCAATGCTGCACAGAACCGAAAAATTTGGTTATAGAATTATAAGCAAGATCGGTTCCCACTGCAATGGCTGGATTTATCCCCATTAAGACTAAGACAGGAGTTAACAGGGCCGCTCCCCCTACGCCTGTTAGTCCGACCATAAATCCAATAAATAGGCCCATTACAATCATTCCGATACTCATTAGGTGCACACTCCTACAAATTCCTTTTTTTTACATACCACCAATTTATGAATAGGTTATATGCCTTGTGACCTAATAACAGGATTGAGGAGGGCCCAAATTGTAAAAAGCAAAGGGCTGTGTTTTTTTGTAAAATCCCAAGCCGATTTTAACGTGAGAAATAGTTATCCATGCTCTCCTCTCTAAAATAAATGCCTTTTTACAGTGAACCAAAGCTTTAACCATCATAGTTATATCAAATGTTAGATTCAGAAAAAGACAAAAAAACAAGCCCTATTTATACGGGCTTGTTCCCAGCGTATGTTTATTCTTCCTTTTGATCTTTTAATGTGATCTTTTTACAACCGACATATAGGCAGGATAGTATATCTAATCCCGGCTTTGCTTTTGCTAACCCTTTTATATAAGGTGTAACCAAATCCTTGAAATCCTCTCCAACGCCTTCCTCTTCTAAGATGCCGTATACAAAGAGTTTCTTTTCATCAAATAAAAACGCCACGTTTCCAACTGCCTTATTCTTTGTGTCCACTACATTCAACACTTGAAACTGTGGGGTAATAACCTCAGGTGAAAAGTAAATTTGCATCAATCCCACTCCTTACGTTAACTGCAATTTTTCGAACAATGTATCGCTATTTTCCGATGGCTTTGCTTTTTTAACATGAATTAACATGAGACATAATAACGCGACGATTAATGTTAAACCCGCTGTTATGAGAAACATTCCGGTCCGATTCCACGCCATTAACGCACCGTATATCGGTGGACCAATTGCCACACCTAAAAATCTTACAGACCCATACAACGAGGTAACAAACCCTCTTCGGTCCGTAGGAACCGAACCTGTAATAAAACTATTGATACATGGTAATGCCAACCCAGTTCCAATACTACTGACAACGAGGACAGAAAAAAATGGAACCAGACTTTTAAACAAAACCAGTGCCGAGAAAGAAGCAGTCATTAATAATAGTCCTAAAACAATGAGTGATTTCATAAGCCCCATGTTTTTCCCAATTTTACTACCGGTGATATAAGAGGTGGTTGTCATGAACAATAAAGGAATCGCTAAAATCGCGCCTTTTAGAACTCCATCAATCTTATAGTTCGTTTCTAAAATATCGGAAATATAAAATAAAATCCCAAATAGAGTAAATAAACAAGTTGCACCGGTTAAATAGGCAGCAAATAACCATCGACCTTCTGTTTTAAAAACAGAAATCAACCCTTTTACATATTTACCAACTGGCGGTGGTTCTTTTTCTTTCTTCTTTTCTTTGATAAAAAAGATAGCAAGCAATACAGAGAGGGCACAAAAAATGGGAAAGGCAAAAAATGCTGCATACCAAAAGAGCAGAGCTAGAAGAGAGCCAATAATTGGACTAATGACTTTTCCAAATCCATTTGAGGCTTCAACAATCCCTAGCACCTGACTTTGCTCTCCACCTTTGAATAAATCTCCCGCCAATGCCATCGCAATCGGTGCTGTTCCAGCAGCTCCAATTCCTTGGGTAATCCTCCCTGCTAAAATCCATGGATAGGCATTGGAGAACCAGGCCGCTGCCGCACCAGCTAATACCCCACCGATTCCGTATAGAATGAGAGCTGGAATGATGACAGCTTTACGGGAAAATCGATCCGACAAATATCCAAGGATTGGTATGGAAATAGCTGCAGCAACCGAAAAAGCTGTAATGACTAAACTAACTTGGAACTGAGATATCCCTAGCTCCGATTTCATTTGGGGAAGAACCGGTATAAGCATTGAGTTCCCTAGCACGAGAATTAAAGGAATTGAGCCGATTGCTGTTATCGTCAGACCCTTATGTTTTTGCTTTGACAATGAAAGCACACTCCTAACTGAAAGAATAAGCTTTCCTATTTTTTGGAGGAACCGTTCGAATTATACAAGGGCAAACGCCTATATTTCTTGAAAATAGCCTATAATTTACACAATCGCCCAATATTTGAATAATCTATCCTAGAAAAATGGAGGAGGGCACTTTCCCTATGGAATTTTTGAAACTACCTAAGAGAACCACTGGAGATAGGAGTTATGGGTTGACTTCCATTGCTGATTTCGGAACACCAGTTGGCCGTTTAATCAGTATTTTGGACGATTATAGTCATATCATCGATATAGCAAAGATGGGTATTGGTTCTGCTTATATAACCCCTAATATTCAGCAAAAGATTGATTTATATAAGGAATATCAAATCAAACCTTATTGTGGTGGTACTTTATTTGAAAAATGTTACCAACAAAATAAAATAACCGAATACCTTGCCTACTTAAAGAAGCTAGGCATCGAATGGATTGAAGTATCAAATGGTACTTTAGACATTCCCCTCGAAGAACGACTTACGATTATCGAGCGGGCAAAAGAAGACTTTCATGTGATTGCCGAGGTAGGATCCAAGGATTGTGATCTTGACATGTCCATATCTGAATGGCAAGAGGAAATCCAGATTTTTTTAGAGGCTGGGTGTGAATATGTCATTACAGAGGGAAGGGATTCTGGAACGTCTGGAATCTACGAAAAGAGCGGGCAAATTAAATCCGAATTGATTGATGAGCTTATTAAAGGAATTGATCCTAAAAAAATTATCTTTGAAGCACCTACTGCAAAACACCAGATGTTTTTCATTAACCAGATTGGCCCTAATGTTAATTTAGGAAATGTAAAACTAGATGATGTATTGACTCTTGAGGCCCAGCGCAATGGACTTCGAAGTGAAACCTTTTATTTGGAGGAACAAAATGCAAATTACATTAATCAGGCACCTGCCCACTGAATGGAATAAAAAAACTTGGCTACAAGGGAGAAAAGATATCCATATTTCCCCGTTAACAAGTGCTCTTCGACAGGGGATATCAGAAAACCAACAACATCTCAGCCAAAACTCACCTTTTGATATCGTTTTGGCCAGTTCATTAATTAGAACCCATCAAACAGCAATGCTCTATGGTCAACGAGCGGAGACTGAAAACTTATTGGATGAATTGGACTTCGGCAATTTTGAAGGCTGCCCAAAACAAACGCTTTTCGATGCTCATGGGGATACCTGGATAAACAACCCAAAGTCATTGGTTTTAGGAGAAAGTGTTGCCAACCTCGAAGATCGCATTACTCAATTTCTAGAAAAATACAAGGATTATAACCGAATCCTTGTATTTGGTCACGGTTCATGGATTAGAGCTATTTCATCCTATTGGAAATACGGGACGATCAACCATATGAACCAATTCACCGTGGAAAACAATGAATGCCTTTCATTAGAGTTTATCACGGTTGTATAGAGAGGAGAGCTGAAATTGCCTGAACATTTCACTTACGAAAATTGGAACGAGGAAAGCGTATCCTCCTTTTTAGATAAACATTCAGATTACCTCGAAATATTAAAATGGGCTTTTAAAGAATATAAAGAGGATATCGTATATGCCTGTAGCTTTGGTGCTGAAGGCATTGTCTTAATTGATTTAATTTATAAAGTAAACAAAGAGGCTACGATTATTTTCCTAGATACAGGAGTTCACTTTCGAGAAACTTATGAGTTAATTGATAAAGTAAAAGCACGCTACCCATCCTTAAACATAAATATGGTGAAGCCAAGTATGACATTAGAGGAACAAGCAAAAGAACATGGAGATGAACTTTGGAAACATAATCCCAATTTGTGCTGTCATATTAGAAAAGTTGTCCCTCTCCAAACCGCTTTATCTGGTAAAAAAGCATGGATTTCTGGTCTAAGGCGGGAGCAATCTCCTTTAAGGAGTAAAACTCAATTTATTAACAAAGATGATAAATTTAAAAATATAAAAATTTGCCCACTTATCCATTGGACTTGGGAAGACATCATGACCTATATCGAATTAAACAACCTACCTTACAATCCTCTTCATGACCAAGGTTATCCTAGCATCGGTTGTGCTCCCTGTACTCAACCTGTTACGAATAGCGCAGATCCACGTTCAGGCAGATGGTCTGGACAATCAAAATCAGAATGTGGGCTTCATTTAAATTAATGCAAGAGCATTTTAGAACAAGAGGAGGAAATTGTTTTGAGTAAAAGTGTGCCTCATGGCGGAAAACTGGTCAATCGATTTAACCCAGAACAGCCTATCGATTATTCATTGAACTATATTGAGTTAGACAACTTAGAGTTAAGTGACTTAGAACTCATTGCCAACGGTGGTTATAGTCCACTTGAAGGGTTTATGGGAAAATCAGATTATACCTCTGTTGTTCAGGATATGAGACTTTCTAACCAACTCCCATGGTCGATTCCGATTACTTTGGCTGTATCAAAAGAAAAAGCGTCGGAATTAACCTCAGGTGAAACCATCAACCTTATACAGAACGGAACGATTTATGGAACGATTGTAATTGAGGAAATTTATCTACCTGATAAGAAGATAGAGGCTGAAAAGGTTTATCAGACAACAGAAAACAAACACCCTGGAGTAAAACGGTTATACAACCGTGCAGATGTATATATCGCTGGCCCGATTACAATGACTAAAAAACCAAAAAAATCCAAGTTTGAAGACTATTATTTAGATCCTATTCAAACAAGAGAAGTTTTTAATGAATTAGGCTGGGAAACGGTTGTAGGTTTCCAGACTCGTAATCCTGTTCACCGAGCACATGAATACATTCAGAAGACAGCTTTAGAAACGGTTGATGGATTATTTTTAAACCCACTTGTCGGTGAAACGAAATCAGATGATATCCCAAGTGATATTCGCATGAAAAGCTATGAAGTTCTTTTAAAGAATTACTATCCAAAGGATCGAGTATTTCTTTCTGTATTTCCTGCAGCCATGCGCTATGCGGGGCCTAGAGAAGCAATTTTCCATGCCATAGTCCGTAAAAATTATGGGTGTACCCATTTTATTGTGGGTCGGGATCATGCCGGTGTCGGTGATTATTATGGTACCTATGACGCCCAGAAGATTTTCACCAACTTCAATGAAGAAGAACTAGGAATTAAGCCCATGTTTTTCGAACACAGCTTCTATTGTAAAAAATGTGAAAACATGGCCTCAGAGAAAACCTGTCCACACGATAAAGATCATCATGTCATCTTATCAGGTACAAAAGTAAGAGGTATGTTAAAAAATGGTCAGCAGCCACCGAAAGAATTCAGTCGACCTGAAGTTGTCGAAATTCTCATCAACGGAATGCAGGAAGTCTATATCAAAAACTAAAGGGTGTCGATAATGGGAAAAAGCACAAACATTACATGGCATAAAGCAACCATTACAAAACAGGAACGCCACCGCCTAAATGGCCATAAGAGTTGTGTTCTCTGGTTTACAGGATTATCGGGCTCGGGTAAATCAACGCTTGCAAATGCAGTTGATCGTGAGTTACACGACCAACAATACAAGAGCTATGTTCTAGACGGTGATAATATTAGACATGGATTAAATAAAGATTTAAGTTTTAATAAAGAAGACCGGCAAGAAAACATCCGCCGTATTGGCGAAGTAGCAAAACTTTTTGTAGATAGTGGGCAAATTATCTCGACTGCGTTTATCTCGCCATTTCGTGAGGACCGTGATATCGTGCGCGGGATGTTCGAACCAAACGAGTTTATCGAGGTTTTCGTTAACTGTCCGATGGATGTATGTGAAGTCCGAGATCCAAAGGGATTATATAAAAAAGCAAGAAACGGAGAAATTCCAAATTTCACAGGAATATCCTCCCCTTACGAGGCACCCGCCAATCCGGAAATTATCATCCAAACGGACACATTTTCGATTGACCAATCTGTTGAAAAAATCATTTCCTATTTAAAAAGTAAGAAGATCCTTTAATTGGGATCTTCTTATCTTTTTCTCCAGTTTGCTGTTAAAAATCTAGGCCTAGGAATTTTTAATGTATGAATAAAATCAATAATGTTTGTCGAGAAAAATTGACATATGACAGCGTAAATCACAATTTTATAATTGATTACTGCAGAGGTTAATACAAAAATGAGCATATTAATCCAAAACATCACTCTACCCGGTGGCCAATTCTTATAATTAGAAATCATTAGGGCGGGGATTACCATTCCACCACTTGACGCCCCCGCCTTAATTAACATTCCGACTCCAATCCCAAACAGGATGCTCCCCATGGCCATATCTGGGATGAGATGCATTTTTTCATTGGATGCATAATTTGTCACAATACTAACTGTCAATGAGGTCACACCTACGGCTATTATGGTCCGAAGCACCCACCTGAAACCAAAGTATTGTAAGGCAAACAGCAAAAATACAGCGTTTGCAAGCCATAAGGCAAATCCGAGTGGAAAACCAAGTAAGTGATTCATAAGGAGAGCTAGGCCTGCTCCTCCTCCAGAAGGAATGGAGTGCGGGAATAGAAACAGAGACATCGAAAGCCCTTGAAGAATCGCACCAGTTAGTAAGAAAACATATATACTAAGCGTTCTATACATCTTTGGTAAAATAATCCTTTTTCGAGATATAATTCACTTTATTCCCCCCTGACAAGTCCCCTTGTCCATTTTATGAAGGACAAGGAAGGAATATGAGAAGCCGATGATTAGTTTAGTCTTTTATGGTCGAGCAGGAGAATCATTTATAGGATTGGTCTGTAAAGACACAGCCTTTATTATAATAGATTAAGGTGAAATTAATCATTATATAAAGATATGATTATATAATTAGGGAAAGGAATGATGTTTGCAGCGCCGCTGATAACTAGGTTCCGGTTAAACTCAGCACCAACTACCTTTTATTATGTAATAACTTTATTCTTTAACTTGAAGCAGTTTCATAAACAGCTTTTCCCTCTCTTCAAATTCGCCTAATTGAGTAAGCTTTAAAAAATCATCCGTTAGAAGTTGCTCAAAGATACGCTTTCTGTCTTCAGGGTTTTTCACCTGCTGTTTTACCACTTCCCTACAACTTTTTAGAAAATCAAGATAGTTTCCGTACGATGCGTCATACTGATTTGCCAAGTCCCTTTTGATTTTTTTGGCCAATCCTGGGCTCGCCCCAGATGTCGAGATTGCTATTGTCAAGTGTCCTTGGCGAAAGGTTGATGGCACGATAAAATTACTTTTTTCAGGATGATCAACGATATTAATTAATTGGTACTCATTAACAGCCTGAAAGACCTTTTCATTTACATCCCTTTGATTGGTCGCAGCAATCACTAAAAAGGCATCATTTACATCTCTTGGTTCAAAATCTTTACTTATCCAGGTTAACTGCATGTCTTTCGCCCATTGTTTAATTGGTTCTGTAACATCAGGACTAACGACAACTACACTTCCTCCTGCTTGAAGTAAGGAATCAATTTTCCGCTCAGCTACCTTTCCTCCTCCAATCACAGTCACTTTCTTCCCTGTAAGCCGAATCATCGCTGGATACTCACTCATAATGCACACCCATTCCAAATGTTTTATATAACACACTCATATTACGATCAACAAGATAGTCTTCACTCTCGTCCAAATATTCAACTCTCCTCCCCTACTATAGACCAGGCATCATCCAGTAAATGGATGGTGCCTGGCACCTTACATTTATCTACAAATGCAAGTCTTTCTTTTTGTAATAGTGATAGGTGGTGAATGTTAGCACGACCACAATGATCAATGATAATCCCAAAAAAACTGGATCTAGGCCACTGGTATTTAGAATTGACTCGGCTTCAAAGTATTTAAACGGGGTTATATACCTTAATGCCTCAAGCCTCTGGTCCAAGTTGATGATGATAGCCAATAGGAAGGTGATTAATAGAATCCCCGTCGAAATAGCTCCTGCTTTTTTGGCATTTTTATAAACCGCTGCTATTGCCGTACCAATGACCAAGAAAATGATTTGCAAGCAAAACATCCCGACCATGAGGAGAACAATGTCTCCTACTACCTTCTCTCCTTCAGCAGATCTTCCCACTATTATAATAGATGAAACTAGCGTGACCAAATTAACCACAAACACATTTAAAAGTGCAGCTACTAATTTGAAACTAATTACTTTCACTCGAGAAATCGGTTTAACTAGCAAAAACTCTACAGTTTTATCCAGCTCCTCCTTGGCAATAATATTTGCACCAAGCATGACTGCATGAATAGTAGCCATGACAATCAGATATAAATAGAGCAATCCATAAAACCCCAATGCTTTGGAAAGGTCAAAACCGGCTGTCCCCATGATTGCTTGGAGCGAATCTGGCATTTCCGCCATCAACTCATTCATCGTCTCGCCCGAACCACCCATGCCAGCATATTTTCCCATCCCAGCACCGACCATGAACAAAACCCCTATACTCCAAATGATAAGAGATTTTAAGTTGGCCTTCATTTCGCGTGTAATGATATTCAAAACCATCACCCCCTTAAACAGAATGGATATCTTTTTTACGGTAAATAGAATAACTAGCAAACACCGTAACAAGGATGATTGCCATGCTAATCCATATGAACTCAGTCTCATAGCTTAAGTTTTGAATGATATATTGATCATTAAAATAATTAAACGGGGTTAAAAAACGCAATCCTTTATCATCGGTACTCGAACTAATCATTCCAATCATAAAGAAGGCGAAGACCGTCCCTAAGGAAACGGAAATGACGGACTTATTTTTCGGGAATAGGACCGCTATTAATATCCCTAACCCAAGAAAAATCATTTGTAAAAATAACAGAGTGATAGCAATCATAAACAATGCTTTCATACTATAATCTTGCGTTTTAACTATTGAGACCATTAGAAATAATGCTACCAGAAATCCTATGTTTGTTACTAACAAGGAAGTAATTGCGGCAAGGAGCTTGGAGGTCATCACTTGAACACGAGTAACTGGTTTTGTAAATAAGAAGTCAGCCGTTTTATCCCTTGTTTCCTTCGAAACAACCGAAAGACCGAGATTCATTGCTTGAATCGCTCCGCTAAGTTTAATATATAAGAACGCATAGGAAAAGAAGCCTAGAATAGTAGCGAGCGTATCAATCGTCAGTCCGAGAGCTTTTTTCAATTCTTCCGGGAAGCCCTCAAGTACCTTCATAAATTGTTCGGCATCCTGTGCAAAGGAAGGAAACAGCGTTAAAAATAGTACGACTATAGCCATCAGCGAAATCGTCCAAATCATTGTTGACTTCCGATAAGCTTTGAGCTCATGAACATACATATTCATCCCTTCACTCCTCCCTTTGATAAAAATGCATAAAGATTTCTTCCAAATCAGGCTCCTCTACCCATAGATTTGCGATTTCAACGGTGGATACTTTTTGCATAACCGTATTAATATCCCCTCTAAAAATAAATGAAGTAGTTGTTCCTTTCACTTCCAATTGGTTTACCCCAGGCATTTCAAAGTAATCCCCCGACAACGGGAGGACTGTTTCTATCTTGAATTTCTTGTAATTATTCTGTTTTAGCTCACTAATCTTTTCAACCTGAACGATGGCCCCATCCTTAATAATTGCAACACGATCACATAGTCGCTGAACTTCACTTAAAATATGAGATGAAAATAAGATCGTGGCCCCTTTTTGATTCTCCTTTTCTAGTAAATCGAAGAATCTCTGTTGCATGAGCGGATCTAAGCCACTCGTCGGTTCATCGAGAATAATCAATTTTGGCTCATGCAATAACCCTTGGACGATTCCAACCTTCTTCTTATTACCCAGTGATAGGTCATCGATTTTTTTGGTTAAATCCAGCTCCATCACTTCTGCCAATTCAGTTATTCTTTTCGTGCAGTCTTTTTTGTAAAAACTAGCCGAATACTTAAGCAGATCGATTACCTTCATATTGTCGTAATAGAAAACTTCTGATGGTAAGTAACCAATCTCTTTTTTTATTTCTGGAGCAAACTTAACTACATCTTTCCCGAAAATCGTTGCACTTCCACTTGTCGGATAGATTAGGGATAATAATAATCGGATGGTCGTTGATTTCCCTGCACCATTTGGTCCGATAAAGCCAAAGATTTCCCCTTCTTCCACAGAAAAACTAACGTCAGTAATCCCTCTTGATTTTCCATACATTTTCGTAAGACGATTGATTTCAATTACATTCATGCTTATCCCTCCCGATAGGGCTCTTTTATTTATGGCTCTTTTCTCAAACTTTGTTGCTTTTGATTTAATAAAAGCCTTATTTATAAAAAGATTTTTTCAATATTTCAATGTAAACATCCGCTTCGGCAAATTCATCAGTAAAGTCGTTGTCGCTTTGACCTAATAATTCTGTTTTCTCCATCACTTGCTTGCTAAATCCTTCAAGGACCCAAAACACGATTTGGACTGCTCTGTTCATATCGACCCCTTCCCTAAATTTTGACTGATCGATATCTTCGAAAATCTTCGCATAACTACTGTGCATAAGTGCATGATGGTTATGATCCAACTCATGTTTGACCTCACTAGAACTCTCCATATAAGCTGACATGAGAAAGTTAAAAATTTCGGGATGCTTTTTCATCATCTGACTCTTCATCATCATGATATTTTTTATTCGAACAAAAACATCCGGTTCATCAAACTGTAATTCTGAAAAAAATTCAGTTTTCAAGACCTCAACAAAATGTTGATGTAAGAACAAATACAAATCCTTTTTACTCTTGAAATAGTGAAACAGCAGACCTTTTGAAATACCAGCGGATTTGACTATCTCGTTAGTAGAAGCTTGATCGTACCCTTTTTGCGCAAACTCATATATGGCTGCATTTAGGATTCTAAGTTGCTTTTCTTCATCAAGATTAAAAAACCTGGAAGCCAACAGACTACCTCCCTTTCCCTTTTGACCAATCTGGTCAATTGTATTATATTCCCTTTTGACCATAATGGTCAATGATATAGGAAACAAAAAATGCTGATTCCTAAATCTTCAATAAGTGTGCAGGATAACACTGTTTCTTAGTGATAAATGGTACGATGGTGAGGCAAGGAGGGGAACCTATGATTATAAAATGGCTGGCCGTCAATATCCTTACCATTTTGGCGATTATCATTTGGAGCCAAATACAAGGCTATCAATCAAACAATATTTTTTTAGGAAAAGTAATCGCTCAAGTTGCATTTGTTTTTTTCCTAATCAATTTAAATATGTATTTCGTCTTTCTAATGATTCGAAAAAGCAAAATAAGAGATGTTAAGATTAAGCTAGCAAGAATATCAAAGAAAATGATGAAGTTCCACGTACCCCTTGCGATAACAGCAACGACACTCATCATTTGCCACGCAGTTATCATGTTTTATGCTCAGTCTGATCTCCTGAATTACAAAACGGTAACTGGCGTCTTTCTTTTTGGAGTGCTGTCTATCCTTTTATTTAGTGGAATATTGCGGAGAAAAAAAGCAACAGGAAAACGAAGAAAATTTCATTATACGATGGCATTCCTATTCTTTGGATTGATACTTTTACATATTTTCATTTAGGCTTTAGGCTTTTAATGAGCCTACCCTATAAAATCCCTTCATCAAAAGATGTTGGGATTATTCGTTTTACTAACCTAAAATGTTTTAAAAAACACTCCCCTATTCCACTAATAATCAAAGCAGACTTCCGCACGATTAAAAAGGTATAATGGTAAAACAAACCACTTTCGAATTTATATTAGTGAGGATGTAGACCATGAAGAAAATTATCGTTGTAGGCGCTGGAATCCTGGGTGCATCTACGGCCTATCAATTATCAAAAAAGAATGTTGAAGTGCTGATTGTCGATCGAAAAGATAAGGGGCAAGCCACAGACGCTGCCGCTGGAATTGTCTGTCCCTGGGTTTCTCAACGGCGCAATCAAGCTTGGTATCAGCTTGCCAAAGCAGGGGCACGTTTTTATCCGGGTTTAATTGAGGAATTGGAGCTCCAAGGGGAAACAGCAACAGGCTATGCTCAGGTTGGAGCATTAAGCCTGCAAAAGGATCTAGAGAAATTACACAAAATCAGTGAACGGACGTTAAAAAGAAAGGCAGATGCTCCTGAAATTGGAGACGTCACCATTCTTAATGAAGATCAAACAAAAGCATATTTCCCTCCAGTTGATAAAGAGTATGCATCTGTTCATGTAAGTGGGGCCGCACGAGTAGACGGTAGAGCCCTCCGAGATGCTTTAGTACGTGCTGCGCAAAAAAATGGTGCGAAACTAATTAATGGCGATGCAAACCTTTTATATTCAGAAAATCGGGTGACTGGAATTAATGTCGGAGGAGAAGTGTACAAATCTGATATGGTGGTAGTCTGTGCCGGTGCATGGGCTAGTTCATTGTTTATGCCATTAGGGATAGATTTCAAAGTGACCTTCCAGAGAGCGCAAATTGTTCACTTAGAGTTGCCTAATACAAACACAAATGATTGGCCTGTCCTTATTCCCCCTGGCAACCAATACCTAGTAGCATTTGAGAATAGTCGTTTAGTTGCTGGATCAACCCATGAGGATGTAACGGAATTTGATAAACGGGTAACCGTGGGTGGGTTACAGGAGGTAATCAATAAAGCGACCGAGACGGCTCCTGAGCTTACTAGTAGCACCTTGTTAGAGGTGAGGACAGGTTTCCGCCCCTATACTCCAGGGTTTCTCCCTATAATCGGCCCTTTACCTAACTGGGAAGGAATTGTAGTTGCAAATGGATTAGGAGCCTCAGGGTTAACCATGGGTCCATATATTGGAAATGAATTAGCTAAGCTTGCAGTCGGAGAAGAATTAGAGATTGATTTAAGCCTATATTCGGTTGCGGGCGCAATTGAAGAATAGGAAAGTTCCGTTTAAAAAAGCCGTCAAAGTAGTATGGATACTTTTGACGGCTTTTTATATTACACTCAATTATAGAACTCGCTGATTTAACAAGACATTAATTAGATCAAAAAACCGTTTAACATTCCGCTCATTTTAGGGAAGAGCTAGGAGTGAAGGTAATATGAAAGAGAGACCCTTTTCCTAGTCTACTACTGACCTTTACTTTTCCTTTCATGGCCTCAATAATGCTGTAGGTTACCATAAGGCCAAGCCCTGTTCCTTTTTTCCCCTTCGTTGAGTAATATGGCTCTCCTAGTCTGTTTAATTGTTCCTCAGTCATTCCAATGCCTGTATCTTTTATAATGATGTGGACATTGCCTGCTGATACCATCGCTTCAACTGACATACCCCCACCATTTGGCATCGCTTCTAGTCCATTTTTAATTATGTTGATAAAAGCTTGATGAAATTTCTGGCGATCACCAATCACACTTATTTCTCTACCGTAGGACTGACTGATCTCTACGGCATTCATATTTGCTAACGGCATTAGGACGTTTAATACATGATTTAATTCTTTCTGTATATCAATCTCTTCTGAACGATCTAAGGCAGGTCGTGCAAACGTCAAATAGTCACTAATAACCTGTTCCGCCCGGTTCAACTCATCAACGGCAATCTGGATGAACTCTCTTTTCCTCTCCTCTGGGTAGTCCTTCTCTCCGAGTAGCTGTAAAAAGCCTTTGACACTTGTTAGCGGGTTGCGAATTTCATGAGAAATCGCCGCACTCATATGACTTACTGCCTCGATTTTTTCTGCCTTTACAAGTTGTTTCCGCATCAAAGTGTTTTGCCGAATCAACTCAATCGTATAGGAAATGATCCCCGTAGCTAGTGCTGGTACGATTAAAAAGCTGGTCCACACCTCTGTTATGTGTATAGGTTCTTGTTTTAATAAACTAAAAATCATTAATAAAAGAGAAGTCATAGTAGAAAAAAGCATGGTAACTCCTACGCGCTGGTTCGCTGTTAACTTCAAGAACCAATTCCGTACCAATATAAACAGACAGGCTACAATAATAAAGACGAACAGAGTTACCCAGAACCCGTAATTCACTCCGATGATGCCTCTAACCAAAATCACAACAAGTAATAACGGAAACGCAAGCCCAGAGTAAAGACTTCCGATAATAAATGGTACCTGACGTAAATCAAATTGGACCCCATCCGCTACTTGGGTAGACAATAAGATGCATGAAATTATACTTAAGCTATAGAATAAAAAGGTTGTCCAGCGGATCATCTCCTTTTTAAGCTGTCTTTCTTTTATCATTTGCATGAAAAATAATAAGACCAATAGTATTGAGAAATTTAAAAGTAAGTTTTTTGTAAATTCCAATATGTCACTCTCCAAGATAGCAATAAAGACCTCAATAAAGATTTTACCGACCCTAAGGGCTAACGGCAACACTTTTATCGACCAAGTTACTTATAAGCACATCGCTGTATTTATTAGCATCACAAAAAATTCACCTCCCCCTATACGTTCCCATACACTAAGAATAATAAGGTTTATACTGCCTAAACAAAGAGTTTATCTCATTAGAAATGATTGAGATTAACTTCATCTATGCTTTACACACAATTGAAAGTTGCCCCTATTTTTTCGTGACAAACTGCTAAATGGAGATGTGATCACCATGGAATTACCTACTATTTTATCTGGGCCGATTCTCCGTCGGGTTGAAAAACATCAAGTATATATCTGGATTGCTACAAGTCTTCCTTTGAAAATAATGGCGGAGCTCTATACGATTGAACGAGGCTCCGAACTAGAAACATTCGAGTACCATCTTCTTAGCAACCAATCGAACACGAACACCGTTCAAATGGGAGAAAAATTATTTATTCATTTAATCAACATCACGCCACAGCAGGGCTCGTTTCCAACTGAGACTCTATTAGGCTATAATCTTTTCTTTTTAGATGGTTCCAAAAAAATGGATTTAGATTCATTCGGATTACTCTCTACTAGGGATAACGATTCGATAGTATACGGTGGCTTGAAATACCCGTCCTTTTTTATTAATGATCAATTAGAAAGCCATATTCTATACGGTTCTTGCCGAAAGCTGCATGGAGATGGAGAAGATGCTCTAGCCGCTGGGGACGAGGCAGTATGGGAGTCCTATCTGAACTTAGAAAAACGACCTAGTTCTCTTTTTATGGTTGGTGATCAAATCTATGCAGATGACGTTGCCGATCCGATTGCCCCTTATATTTTCAAACTTGGGAAAGAATTGATAGGAGCGAATGAACTCTTATCCCTATCTAAGCTTGATCATCGGCTTGATAAAACGGTATATCAAGGGAATTTAGCTAAAGTTCATGGCAGAAAGCCCATCATGGATGATTTATGCCAGTTCACCTCAAGGAAAAGTGATAATCATCTGATGACCATTGGGGAGTATGCAGCGATGTATTTGTTGTCGTGGAGTCCTCAACTTTGGGAGCTAGATGAAAATACATCATTTGACCGTCTAGTGGAAGAAGATTCTTACTTTATGTACTACCAAATCAGTGAGGAACTTGAAAGCATTGATACTTATACCCTCGCTCGGAAAGAAAAGAAATTTAGAGACCAGCAAGAGCAACTAGATAATTTCCAAAACACCCTCCCTCAAGTGCGAAGACTTATGGCAAACGTCCCTACTTATATGATTTTTGATGACCATGATTTAACGGATGATTGGAATCTATCATTAGAATGGAAGCAAAAGGTTTCTGAGTCTCCCTTAGGTAGGCATGTGATTGCTAATGGGTTAGCTGCTTATTGGGCTTTCCAAGGTTGGGGAAACGCCCCATCAGCTTTTAACAATAAATTCCTTAAGACGATGAGAAAACATTTTCAAACTCTTTCAGTTGAGGGAAGTTCATATGAAAAATGGGCCCAGGTTTTATGGGAATTTGACTCCTGGTCGTTTATTGCTCCAACACAGCCAACAACGGTGTTCCTTGATACTAGAACTCAAAGAGAGTATCAACACCCCCTCGCAAAGAATGGTTCTCTCAGAGAATGGGTCAAACAAACCATGGAGGGGCCAGAACTAGTAAATCAAAACGGGTGGGATAATGTATCGAAGCAATTAGCCGAAAGTGGCTGGGAAGCGGGTAAACCCTTGGTCATTGTTTCACCTGTCCCCTTTTATGGTATTGATTTAATTGAAACCTTTCTATACAATTACGTCTCTCCATTAAAACTCATAGGAATCCCTGTTCATACATTTTTTGACCTAGAAGCTTGGAAATATAATGGGAAAGGCTTCACTCAATTTTTACGGACCGTTTCAAACTGGAATCCAAGTACTTGTATTATTTTATCGGGAGATGCGCATTCGGCATCATCGGCCATCTCACACATCCACGGTGAAGATAGCAAAAATTTAGACATTACCCAGTTTACGAGCAGCCCAATGAAGAATCCAACCTTCTCTGGTTTTCCAGGTGTTTTATTAAAGGGTGCTGTTTGGTTATTTGAAAAAGATAATCATGCGCCTACTGTACATCGGTACTGCGATTCTAAGTACGCCCTTTATCAAAGTACCGGGAAAACCCCACCTAATCTAACTGATTCTATTTGGTCAGAGGAGATCCGTTATCTTCCAATGGAAGACGGGGGAATCATGAAAACGAAAAATAACCTTGGACATTTATGTTTCAAAACTAATCATGCGATGAACAATGATTTTCTTGATAATAACAATAAAAATTAATATCTCCTATCCAACAAAAATTATATTTTTTATGAACCAAAAATGTAGTAATAGCTTTCGTTCGCTCAAGAGATAATAATCTCGTTGAGTTGAAAGGGGGATATTTCTTATGAGATGGCAAAGGGAACTTTTGAAAATTATGCAAAATAATCGGGACAAAAAGCTTGCGCTGGTGATTGACACATCAAGCAATCAAACCGATCATCAAGTGATTGAAAATGTGATTAAATTTGTTGGGGAAATGAATCCTGAGGCAACACTGATTCAAGCGGATTTTAAAATTCGCAGCATTGATAAGATTAAGAAAACACCAGCAATTAAATATTATTCTCATGGAAAATCATCGTACACGGAAGTATTTGAGTGGGCAAATGCAGAAGAAATTGAAACGCTCATGTATGTAACAGATGTAACAGGCTTTTTATATGACGAACTAGAGGTAAAACCATTTGTTTATTGGCTAATACCTGACCAATACAAGCCAAAGGTTCCCTTTGGGAAGCTTCTAAACGTTGTTTAATAAAAGCAAAAGTGCCTGACCCCTTAAAGGGTTCAGGCACATCTTTATACTCCTTGTTTCATTACTCCTAAGTTTTCTTGTGACGTCCTGATTTCTACGGTTAAGGTACCCTCTCCATAGATAGCTTTTACTAATAATGGAACACCAGTTGTATTTAGAAAGCGGAAGTCCTTGCCACCATAAGAGACCGTCGCATCCCTTCCTTCTGGTACATATCCAACCGAAAGAGAGTGATGATGCCATTCAACATAGTCGACCCCTAATTTATCCACTGCATTAAATAAGGTGGAAGAGGTTTGGCAGATTCCACCGCCTATGCCCATAACCAATTTCTTATTGACTATTTCTTGGGCTGGTTGATAGCCATGAGCGGCATCACTTGGTCCAACTGTATCATTAAAGGAGAAATGGTCGCCTACCCCAAGGATTACATTGTCAATCGCATCCGCTGAAAGCTCGATATTCTTATTCCTTCCCGCTACTCCTCTATTAAAATACGTAGTGTATGCGGCAACTACGACTTCACCCAATCGGTCAACATCCTCTTCCTTGTAGCCACTTGCAGTAATATAAAGCGGTAGTTCAATTTCTCCACCTTCTTCAGAAGCCTGCACAATACTCTCCACCAACTCAGCTTCTTCAAGAACAACCATCGGTTGCCCCTTTATAATTTTTCCATTTTCATCAATTTGATCGAGTGTGTTCTTCTGATCGTAACCTGGTTTTGAATCCGTCCCTCTGGCAATCTCCTTTGCCCATTGGGCTATTTCCTTTTCATACTTTTCGTCATCTGTGCCATACCCCATTACTTCAGGTACAATTGTTCTTACAATCTGGCTGGTCGTTGGGTCGACAACATCTACGGATACAGGCACTGGTGCTGGTTCTGCGATTGGGGTTATTTCAACAACTTCTTCTGCTTCCGGTTCTGTTTCCTCTGTTATTTCTTCCTCTTGTTGCTCCACTTCCACTCTTTCTGTTGCACAGCCAATTAAACCAATGAAACTACAAATCAATAAAACAAGTATTGCCCATGAATGTTTCCCCATGTTTTCCCCCACCCCGGATCTCTTTTTTTATATTAAGCTCTTCCTAAGGTATTACCGGAAATAACCAAAGGAATATATTTACATTCCCTTATTTTATTCCGTCTACAATATGAGTATTCCTGCCTATATGAAGTTTTTTTACAATCAATTTACATTTTTTTTAAAATTTTCATTCAATTGGAGTATAGGTATTATAAAATAGATACATAGTGTTTCGAAATGATATGTTGAAAAACTCAAAGTATTAGTAGAAAGGAGCATCTGAAAATGAATCAAGTTTCAACCTTTAAGATTGCAAATAAACTGATTACCGGTAAGGGCGCAACAGAAAAACTACTTGAGGAGATACAACGGCTAAATATAAAAAATCCTTTGATCGTGACGGATAAAGTTTTAGAGGAAATTGGGGTTGTGGAACGATTATCTCAATTAATCAAGGGACTTCCGTTTGGTGTCTATACCGGGGTTAAGCCTGAGCCTGAAATAGCGATTGTTGAAGAATGCAAAGAAGTTTTTCTCTCAGGTGGTCATGATGGCTTTATTGCGCTAGGTGGTGGAAGTGCCATTGATATTGCAAAAGCTGTCTCTGGCTTCGCCGCTTTTGATGGAGCCATTGAAGAGTTATTTGGCACAGATTTAGTCCCGCAAAAGGGAGCCCCGATTATCGCCATTCCTACAACAGCAGGAACGGGATCAGAGGTAACAAATATTGCTATTCTTTCGGATACAAAAGCACAGTTGAAAAAGGGAATAGTCAGCGATTATCTTCTTCCTGACGTTGCCATTGTCTCACCGGAGATGACCATGACGATGCCAAAATCTGTGACCGCGGCAAGTGGCATAGATGCCCTCGTTCATGCGATTGAGGCCTATATTTCGGTGAATGCCTCTCCAATTACGGACGCATTAGCCATCGGTGCGATGAAAATGATATCAACTTACCTACCTAAGGCATACGCTAATCCTCAGCATCTTGAAGCGAGAGAGAATATGGCTACCGCAAGTTTAATGGCTGGAATGGCTTTTGGAAATGCCGGGGTTGCTGCTGTCCATGCCCTCGCCTATCCGCTTGGCGGACGTTACCACATCCCTCATGGTGTCAGCAATGCACTTCTGCTCCCATATGTCATGGAATGGAATAAAATTGCTTGTGCCGAAAGGTTCCGTGATATTGCAGAGGCGTTAGGGGAAAATACTCAAGGCTTATCAGATAATGATGCTTCAAGTGTAGCTGTTCGTGCGATGCGAAAACTATGTGAGGCTGTCAATATACCAAAAGGCCTACATAGTTTTAACATCCCCAAGGAAGACATTCGGTCAATGGCTGAGGATGCATCGCAGATTACTAGGCTTTTAAAGAATAACCCTAGAGTCTTTTCTACAGATGATATCGAGAAAATCTATCAATCGGCTTATTGATAATGATTGCAATGCCCTCGCTCTTTTTAAACACAAGAACCGAATATATATGCTTAATCCTTATTGTTGTGGCACCTACAATTATATGAACGTATAAAAAAAAACAGAGTCAAGGTAACTGACTCTGTTTTTTATATTTTGTTAACAACCCATATACACTTTTAGCCTTCAACAATCCTGGAATAGTTCATTTGGCCTTTAAGATACTCAATGGAGATTTCGTTAAAGCGTTGTGCCTGGTCAACGTTACAGACATGTCCACTATTTTCAAGAATGGTCAACTTCGCATTGTTACTTTCCTTGACTACTTCCTGAACAGGTAATAAAAACATATAGTCTTCATTTCCCATAATATATAAAGTTGGTATATTGACTGGAGTTTCCTCGAAATGAATCAATAACGGAGAAACATCCTTTGTCAATTTGAACCACTTAATAAACTCCTTTTGGCAAAGCTTTTTTGCTTGTTCAACAAAAAGCAATCGTGACTGACCATGGCGTTTTTTAGGCATTAAGCACCAAGCAAATAATCGATAAAGCCACATATAAGGAATGAACTTTTTTGTAAGGTTCCCTAAAAACATTAACGTTTTCACACGAGTATTCAACCGAATGACAGCTCCGCCTAAAATCATCGATTTAATTCTGTTTGGTTCAAACTTAGCAATATTTCGAATTAATATGGTTCCTAAAGATATCCCAATAAAATGAGCGGATTTTATCCTCAAATGATTCATTACTTCAAGAATATCAAAACTAACTTCGTCAAAAGAATAAGCTTGTTTCGCTGATGTCTTTTTACTTTTTGACTTTCCATGTCCCCTTAGATCCAGCAATAAAACATTAAAATGTTTTTTAAATTCTTTAATTTGCCTATACCAAATGGATGAACTTCCGCCCGCTCCATGGATAAAGACCGCCCAATCATGGCTTGGACTCAATTCATAGGTTTTGAAATGCAGCATTCGTACCTCCGAAACTTTCCATTATTTTAGAGAAAAAGGCTTTCACCAATTGGTAAAAGCCCTACTGCCTAAAAGTAAAGAGACTTCTACCAATTCTCGAAATTGATAAAGGTCTTGCTAACAACTCTAGTTGCCAACAAAGCCGAGAGCGAATGCTCCGTAATGACGACCTTGCTGTAAAAGCTACTCCCCTTTAGGAGAATATTTAATTTTGTATGAAAATATTATACAACAGATAATTAATGGTGTCTATCAGAGACTCATCGAGGAACACTCAATCGTTACCACTTAATTGCGTAATCCTGTTTACATGGAATGGCTCTTCGTCAGTATTTGTTTGTTAAAATGACGGTCAACTAAGTATCCATAAAGCGACGCCAACACTTGTTGAAAAAGCATCGCAATGACAACTGGAACGGCAACGGCTGGTGGAAAATAGGCCACGGCCAACACAGCACCCGCGCTAATGTTTCTCATCCCACCCGTAAAGGTTAAAGCAATTACAGTCTCTCTTTCCCCTTTAAACAATTTCGCAATCGCAAACGAAAATAAATAACCTGTAAATGCGATAAAAAATACCGTCACCGTTATCATCACTAATTTTAAATCAATATTACGCAAATAAGGAGCAACCGCTGCACCATTGATCATGACAACCATCCCTAGTCCTAATTTTGAAAATGGAGCGAGTCTAGGACTCCACTTTTCTTTCACTTTTCCATTCGTGTACTGGTTTAACAACATTCCTAAAATTGAAGGAAGCACCACCATCCAAAACAACCCACTCATGATACTAAAGACATCCATCTCAACACTACTACCTACCATTACAGATAAGGTGAACGGGACGATGAATGGAGAAAGAAAAGTATCAAGTAAGATGATTGAAAGCGTGAGCGGAATATTTCCTCGATAAATTGTCACCCAAATCAAGCTAGATATACCAGTAGGAATTGCCATCCCTAAAACCAGTCCTGTAATGGTTTCAACATCCCCGTTGAAAGTAACATGCCCTACCGTCCATGCCCATGCAGGCATTAAAATATGAAGAACGATGAGAATTATAAATAACGGTAAAGGGTGTTTCAAGCTATCCTTGAACGAAGAAAAGTTTGAACCCAAGCTCCCTGCAAAAGTAATAAAGGCAAAGACCCATGGAATTAAGAATGTAAAATCAATTAAGCTATCAGCAAATAAAACACCCAACACCACACTCGTTGGAGTGATTAGCGGCATAAACCTTTCCAATTGTTTATTTATATTCTGTAACAGTAGCTATCACTTCCCCTAAAATCTGAAACAACAATACGCTCTCGCGTAAAACTATAATATATTAATATACACTATTTTTGGTTAGATTTGGGGAAATCCATTTGAATTAGGAAAAAAATGGTCACTCATGTACCTCACCCTTGAATAAGTGGTCAATCTCTTTGCGGTCATATTCCTGGATCCAGTCATTGAAATCATGATAAAGTTTGTGAAGGGATTCCTGTGAGCTCGCTAATATATCACAACCCCGATCATCATATAAATGAAAAATTAGTTTTTTACTATTATTGATAAAATAGACATCATATCCCGCTTCCTGTTCGTTTTTTAAAATCGTGGATGGATGCGGAAAGTCCTCATAAATGATGGCCTTTAAAAGCTGGACATATCGTAGGTCTGTTTTACGACAGGGAATGATATAACGATGCGTAATTGAATTGCTTTCTTCTTCCCCCATCGTGCTGGACATGAGATAATGCCGAAGTTTGAGCAGAATCTGCCGATGTTTTATATATTTCAAATAGATATTTAATGGTTTTCTCTGGAGAAAGGTCTTATCCTTTTCAGTGTAAATATCTGTAACTAGTAAGATCTCATCCTGTTCCTCAAACACCTGATTGAATAGTGTTAGGGCACGATTGAGAGCTATTTGAAAGTACTCCTTTGTTTCGTAACTGACACTAGGAAGTGCAATTTCAAAGCGAAGACTGTTTTCCCAAGCATAAAATAAGCCGGGATTTAATGATAATCCCGGAAAGTTCTCTTCTAGAAAGCTATCTACTACTCTTTTCATTTGGATTCCCCTTATTATTGGAAGGTTTATTATAGTTATTATTCCGATTGAAGAAACATCATTCCAGCAGTCTAAGAATGCCGGATGTCCCAGTGTATATTTTCTTAAACTTCTTCAAATCTTAATCAATGGAGGTGATTAGCTTGGCAAAAGATGAACAATCTGCTGAAAAACAAGCTTTAACTCAGAAGGAAAAGCAAGGAAGAACAATTCATTTAAAGGAAGCTCCAGACCCACGTGGAAGAAACGGGAGACAAATTGATTCGGATGTAGAAGATATCTAAATCTAATAATGCTGCGAAGCTAATGGTCCTTTTATCTTGCCAAATAGTCAATGTTTTAGTAGCTTTCTGATATCCCCTCTTTCGTAACCTTAAATAACTGGAAGAGAATCAGCTGAAAGAAACTGATTCTCTTTTTGTGGTTGAACGAGTATTTACTCCCCCTCAACCAATGAAGCAAACTCATCTAAGCTTGTCGAATATTTAATATATATTCTAGGTAAAAGGTAAAGTTCATCTTTTAAACCTTTTTTTATAAACTGTCCCGGTGTGGTTGTCAGCCCAAACTCATAGTACTTTTTTGTTTCCTCTATGACCTGGTTAGAGAAATTTCCATACGGATAGGATAAGGCAATGACGGGCCTACTCGTTATCTGCTCGATTTTTTCCTTTGATTTCTTTAATTCATAATCGTAATTTGTTATTTTCGTTAAGTCCGGATGGGTAGCAGTATGAGACTGTATAGAAAAATAACCAGAATTGGCCAACTCCCTCAAGTCCTCCGGTGAAAGTCTATTTGACCGTCCAACAAAATCCGATATTACAAAAATAGTCCCCGTAGGTTTAAATTGGCTATTCTCTAGTTTTTGAAAGGTTGAGTATGCATTTAAATTATTTTTATAGCCATCATCAAACGTAATTAAAATGGGTTTATCCACATTCTCGATTTCATTCCAACGTTCGAAGGTTAGCAGAGTATAGCCATGGTCTTTTAAATAGGTCATTTGTTGCTCAAAGTTTTTAGGTGTTACAAACAACTCTTTGGAGCCTTGACCAGTATACTCATCAATCGAATGATAAATTAATATCGGAATAGATTGTTGGGCTTGTGTAGACGTCGGGGAAAAGAAGAAAAGACTACAGGCGATGACTAGAAGAAAAGTTCTCATAAAATTCCTCGCTTTTGTTTATATTTCGTGCTGCTACATAGAGTCATGTCCCTTATAGTATTGCATTATCTAATGAGTTATATTAAAAACTGGCGGAGCTCTTGGACTAGTTATGGTAATGCTTTAACCATGATTTTATTTAACATAAATTAATACCATTTAAAAGATATTAGATATGACAAATAGGAGAGGAGCTACAGCTCCTCTCCTATTTGTAACAGTCCTATTAGGACTGCTTTTCGTGTGCTATCTCCTTGATGAGAAGCATGTTGTTTTTCTTGATGTATGGGTATATATAGTATGGCAAAAGGATAGTGATCTTATTCATCCTTACAAGCATAAATTTATTTATTCCATTATGCTAAACGTTGCTGTTATTTCGGCATAGTCCCTTTCCGGGCTTACAACACTTGATGCCTCCAACCTTCTTGGACCTGACAACCATCGGGTTTCTGCACTTTACTTCGTTTACTTTAGTAATTTGTCCTGACGAACATAAAACAAAAAAACAACCAAATGTTTGGTTGTTTTAAAGTGCCTGGCAACGTCCTACTCTCACAGGGGGAAACCCCCAACTACCATCGGCGCTGAGAAGCTTAACTTCCGTGTTCGGCATGGGAACGGGTGTGACCATCTCGCTATCGCCACCAGACTATTTAATTAAGG
>NZ_FOBW01000002.1 GCF_900109925.1 Mesobacillus persicus
GCTTAAAAAGTTAAAGAAAAATAAAAATTTCAAGAAAGTTAAAGATGCATTAATTCACTCGGATCAGGGAGTACACTACACCCATCCTGAATTCCAAAAAGCAGTAAAGAAATTAGGTTTACAACAATCTATGTCAAGAAGAGGTAACTGTTGGGACAACGCCCCCCAAGAATCATTCTTTGGGCATCTAAAGGACGAGGCCTCTATTAAAGCATGTAAAACTCTAGATGAATTGAAACGAGAAATTAAGCAATATATGACCTATTATAATCACCATAGATATCAATGGTATTTAAATAAGATGACCCCTGTTCAATACAGAGATCATCTTCTTAAAACTGCCTAGGCTTTTTTAAAATGTCCTTGACAAAGGGTACAGTTCATTAAAGTAAGCAGGCCTTTTTTATTAAGCACGTGATACGTATGAGCTGTCTGTTGTGTTGATGATTAAACGATCACCCTGATTTACGAAAAACGGAACCTGAACTGTAAGGCCTGTTTCTACTGTAGCTGGCTTTGTTCCACCTGATGCTGTATCACCTTTGATTCCTGGTTCAGTTTCCGTAACCTCTAACTCAACCGTGTTCGGAAGCTCTACACCAAGCGTTTCTCCTTGATACATCATGATTTGGACTTCCATGTTCTCTTTTAAAAATTTCAGTTCGTATTCAATAGTTGTTGCTGGGAGTTCAATTTGATCATAAGATTCATTATCCATAAATACGTGTTGATCACCGTTCGCATATAAATATTGCATTCTCCGGTTATCAATCTGAGCTTTCCCTACTTTTTCACCTGCACGGAACGTTTTTTCCTGGATAGCTCCAGTACGTAGGTTACGTAACTTTGAACGGACGAAAGCTGCCCCTTTACCAGGTTTTACATGTTGGAAATCAACAACGCGCCAAATGCTGTTGTCCACCTCAATAGTCAATCCTGTGCGAAAATCATTTACTGAAATCATTAATAAATCCTCCTAGCCTTATTAAAGAATGATTAACTCTTTAGATGAGTGGGTAAGCCTCTCATTATGTTCCTCTGTGATGATAATATCATCCTCAATTCTTACACCGCCTAGGCCAGGTATGTATATTCCAGGTTCAACTGTTACGACCATCCCAGGTTCGAGCACAATATCGGACTTTACAGATAAACCTGGACCTTCATGTACTTCCAGTCCAATTCCGTGGCCAGTCGAATGACCAAAGTATTCTCCATAGCCTTTTTCGGTAATATAGTCTCTTGTCAGTGCATCTGCCTGTTTCCCGGTTAACCCTGGTTTGATGCCGTTAACTCCTCGAAGTTGAGCCTCAAGAACAATATTATATATTTCCTTCAGCTTTTCAGTTGGCTGGCCAACCGCAATCGTTCTAGTGATATCAGAAACATATCCTTCATAGTAAGCCCCGAAATCTAGGGTTACAAAGTCCCCTGCTTCAATCACTTTGTCACTTGCTACCCCGTGTGGAAGGGCGGAACGATAGCCGGATGCCACGATGATATCGAATGATGAGGAAGTTGCCCCCAATGACCTCATAAAGAACTCTAATTCATTCGACACTTGTAATTCTGTTTTTCCAGGACGAATGAAGTCGAGAATATGTGTAAACGCAGCGTCAGCAATCTTCGCTGCTTCCTTTAATATCTTAATCTCTGTCCCATTCTTAATCAAGCGTAACTTTTCAATTTCTCCAGAAACAGGGACTAATTCCGCCTGAACTTCCTTTTCAAATACTTTAAACGTCGAAAAAGCTACATGGTCTTCTTCAAACCCTAGCTTTTTAACTTCTAGTTTTTTTGCTAGTTCGGCTACTTCTGCAGCAATAGTCCCTTTTTGCTTTATAACTTCATAACCCTCACATTGTTTGGCCGCTTGTTCCGTATAGCGGAAATCAGTAATAAATAGGGCCTTATCGACTGTGATTAGGACCGCCCCAGCCGTTCCCGTAAATCCAGTCATAAATCTTCTGTTAAAGTTACTTGTGATAAGCATCCCATCAAGGCCAAGCTCTTCAAGCCTTTTTTGTAGTTTTTGTAATTTATTCATTATATGACTCCTCTCCTACCACTCGAAAAAAAGAATGTTCAATAAGAACATTCTACCATACATGAATTCTTCCACCTACTCAGAGCTTATGACACTGGAGACTCTTTTGCTTCTTCTTCCCGAACGTTTCGCTCAGCTTCTTCAAACGAGATGGAGTAACCTATGAAAACTCCATATAAAAGATATATACAGGCCGTTGTTATGAGTGTGTTTCTTGATAGCTTCCAAAAGGACTCAATTCCGGGGAAAATAGGGTTTAACACATAAAAAACTAGCAAAAACAATCCTATCCCATACGCCATTCCTACCCACATGTTATTGAACCGTCTTAAAACTGCATAATATAACAAGGAAGCTCCAATGGATAAAACCCCGATGGCAAGTATAGAGAACACTGTACCAATCCACCCTTTTTTCCAATCACCTAGAGCCCAAGGTTCAAGGATTAAATTCGGACGAACTTCCGTAAAATTAAAGAAATAGGCAAGTAAAGCAAGAGAACTCCATACAATCCCACCAACTAAACCAGTAATAACGACCATGCTAATAAAGGACATTGGCTTTTCATGTTTATTCTGTTCTAGCCGCTTTTGATTTTCTTCCATTTCAAGCACCTCCGTTTGTTATTATGCCCACGCCCTTGCAATCCTTACATACTTTTCCCAATTATTTTGCTTCATCCCTTACCTAAATAAACTAGAGCTTTACGTGTTTTTTTGGTAAAATATAGTTAGGAAAGAAGCAAGAAACCCTCTGACAAAAGGCTCAGACTACAAATCTGTATAGAAGATTATCCATAAACTGAAAAAGTAGCAGGATTTGATTACGCGAATGAAGAAAATGTATAAAATAATTCAGTGACCAAGTTTAAAATAGGAAAAAAATGCTCATGATGCTTTTAGGGAGGTGGCTTTTTTGAAAAATAAAACTTCATTTTATATAGTCCTAGGACTAATCTTCCTAGCAGCAATTGGATTGGTTTCTTCGCTGGTTAAAGATCCAGGTGGCCTCATTAAGATGCTTGCAGGGATGGCATTGATAGTAGCAGTAATCTTTTTCTTAATAAATCGTTTTTCACAAGCTAGTCCTTCGCAGAATCATGAGCAACGCGCTTTTAAAAAAGCGGCCAAAAGGTCAAAAAAACGTTACCATTCAAAGGAGAGTTCCTCTCCACCCAAACGTTCGTCAATAGGTTCGCTCTCTGCAGCCAGAAAAAAAAGAAAAGATGCCTCACACCTTACTGTAATAGAAGGAAAAAAAGGCAAGAAAAAAAACCGGGCCTCGTTTTAAAAGGTCTGGTTTTTTAGTATCCCCACGTTTTCATAAACTTTACGGCACTATTCCATCCTAACTCAATAAGTGACCGTTTCTTTTCATCCGTTAATTCAAACTCTGTGGCCAGAATACCTTCGGTTGGGATAAAAATGATGTTTTTTTCATGCTTACGTGAGATATATCTAGCGTCATGAGCATCTTTCATTGTCTCAAAAAGGGCTTCAAACAGATTTATGGCATTATTAATTTTATGTCTCTGATGTTCACGTAAACTTGGGCTTAGCTTAACCCCTAGCACCGGACGTACCATTTTCACATTTTCTTTATCGAAAAGCCACATTGGAAAATTGCTGAGTACTCCGCCATCAACGACAACAGTTGATCCTTGATAGTCTTTTATTTTAACCGGTTCGAAAAAAAAGGGGAGACTACAACTCATTCTAATTGCTTTAGCAATTGAAAAGGTTTTAGGATTAATCCCATACTTAGGTAAATCATCTGGAAGTACAAGCATCGTTCCATTTGTTATATCAGACGCAATCACTCGCAAGCTCTCTGGTGGTAAGTCACCAAATTTCCTCAATCCTTTGGCTGCAAGCTTATTTTCTATCCAACGTTCAAACTCCTTCCCTTTATACAAACCTAGTCTCCAATAAAGGAAAAACCATTTTGCCAATGCTGTGGGAAGAAAAGTATGATGAGGATCCAAAAATGACTTCAAATCCATTTCATCAAGGATTTGGGCAATTTCTTTACTTGAATAACCAGCCGCGATAAAAGCAGCAATAATGGATCCGGCGCTCGTACCCGCAACTCGTTTAAAATGTAACCCCTTCTCCTCTACCGCTTTATAGGCTCCAACAAGAGCAAAGCCCTTTATCCCGCCTCCAGAAAAAACACCGTCTATATCCATACAAGCCCACTCCTATCTGTAACTTGCTTGTTACATCTTTAAGCGGGCAGGTTGTAAAATAGTACGGCGTACAAGGTAAAGTTTTTCATTTTAAGTGAAATATTGTATTTCAGCCTTTGGAAAAAATTCATGGATATACTCGCGAATGCTTGTCTCTAACTGGCTGGCTTCTTCTGTTTGGTAAACATACTTACCAATCCCATAGCGGCCCCATTTATATTTCCGTTTTTCTTCATCCATCTCTAACTTTGTTTTTGGATAACGTTTCATAATGACCTTTTTAGCTGGTTTGGTAAATCGATGTTGAATGAGTTCAAACGTTATATCATCAAGATTCACTCCATCTAGTGATTGATGGAGGCGCTCAAATAATTCGCGATAGCCTTCTTCCCAGCCCTCATGTCTATATATTGGTGCAACAATAAAACCAAGAGGATATCCTGCCCCTGCAACCTTCCTTGCTGCTTCGAGGCGTTCATCAAATGAAGAAGTACCTGGTTCAAAATTTTTGATGACATACCGGGAATTTATGCTAAAACGGAAGCGAGTCTTTCCATTGTGCTTTGCATCAAGTAGATGGTCGACATGATGAAACTTCGTTACGAACCTTAATTGGCCATATTCAGATTCTCCAAAATACTCGATTGCCCTTTTAAGTGAGTGTGTTAAGTGATCAATTCCGACGATGTCAGAAGTACAGGCAGCTTCAAACCTGGTTATTTCCGGTTTTCTTTCTTCCATGTATTTTTCGGCTTGTTCAAATATCTCATCAAGGTTCACATAGGTCCTAATGTATGGTTTACTTCCAAGAGTTGTTTGTAAATAGCAATAGTGACAATGCCCCATACAGCCCGTTGCAAGCGGAATGGCATATTCAGCTGAAGGTTTGGAGGTATCAAATTTCAGTGTCTTCCTTATTCCAACCACAAGCGTTGATTTAGCATTACGATACTGCTGCAATTCATTATCACCAGGAATTCCCCTTACTTGGTTATGTGAAGTCGTCTCTCTAATTTCAAGCCCCATGTCTTCAAATTTCTGTTTGAGTTCTTGTCCTAACGGATACTCTAATGCCCGAGGTTCGATATAGACAAGTTGCGGTACAAATGGTTCCAATTGATTCCCCTCATTTCTATAGACTCATCTAAAGATAGTATGGCTATGAAATGAGAAAAGAGGATGGAAAATTATTTCCATCCTCTACTTTGTATTATAAGCCACATTTTAATTGTGCATTACAGTTTGTACATGTATTACAGCCACCAATATCTTTAACTTCTCCTTTTCGACAAACAGGGCATGTATCTCCTACCTCTGAGCCGATGGTTACATTTGTCGAGCGAAGTTCGTTAATGGTATCAACTAAAACGACATGCTGTTTAGACTTTTCTTTCTTTGCTTCCTTATCTTCTTCAAAGCTATTTTCCTCAGCTTTTAAAGTTAGGACCTGCGAATCACGGGACCCGTCAACATAGACTGTTCCACCCTTTGCTCCACCTTTGTAAAGACGCTCGTACACTTTTTCAACCTGTTCAACACTGTACCCTTTAGGTGCGTTGACGGTCTTACTGATGGAGCTGTCAATCCAACGTTGGATAATGCATTGCACATCCGCGTGGGCTTCAGGTGCAAGTTCCATAGCTGCAACGAACCAGTTTGGAAGGTTTTCTGCATCTGCTTCTGGATGTGCATCTAGGTATTCCTGAACAATATCTGCTTTTACTTCAATAAATTTACCAAGACGGCCGCTTCGGAAGTAAGAAAAGGAAAAATATGGTTCAAGTCCTGTAGAGACCCCAACCATGGTCCCCGTGGATCCCGTGGGAGCAACAGTTAGCAAATGTGAATTACGAACTCCATTTTCGAGTATGGATTCACGCACATCTTCAGGCATTTTTTTCATAAATCCTGTGTTTATGAACGCATTTCTTAAACGATTTGTTTCTTCAGCAGTTTCCCCATCCAAGAACGGGAAGCTTCCTTTTTCTTTTGCAAGCTCAACTGAAGCTCGATAAGCTGTTGTCGCAATGGTTTCAAAAACTTTATCAACTAGTTCATTTCCTTTTTCAGAACCATATTCTGTTTCACAGTAAATGAGAAGATCGTGAAGGCCCATCACACCAAGACCAATTCGACGCTCCCCAAGTGCTTGCTTTTTATTTTCGGCAAGGAAGTAAGGAGTGGCATCGATGACATTATCCTGCATCCTAATCCCTATTTCTACTGTACGTTTTAATTTTTCAAGGTTAACAGTCTTTGTTTCCTTATCGGCCATTTCCGCAAGGTTAACGGCTGCAAGATTACAAACACTATATGGTGCTAGTGGTTGCTCGCCACAAGGGTTGGTTGCTACAACTTTTTGACCATATGCTTGTGCGTTTGTCATGTCATTGGCGTTGTCGATATAGAAAATCCCTGGTTCTGCTGAGTAAGTTGCACAGATATTGACTAGGTTCCAAAGTTCTTTTGCTTTGATTTTTTTGTATGTGCGTACTTTATAGCCAAGCTTTTCCCATTCGCGAACATCGCCAACTTTATGCCATTCTTCATTGTACGTTTTCATGGTTTCAGCATCATACGATTCAACATCCGGGAAACGCAGATCAAACTCCGCATCGTTCTCCACGGCATCCATAAATTCCTTTGTTAAGGTAATTGAAATATTAGCTCCTGTTAGGAATTCCGAATTGTGGACCGTATAATTACCGCCTGTCTCAAGCTTTTCTTCAGCATTCCTGATAATTTCCGCACTGAAACCACCGTAGCCTGGAATGTTTTTATAATTTATAATCCCTTGATACATTGCCTCTTCTTGCAAGGTCAACGGAGTGAACTTTAGTTTTTCTTTCGCATGTTTCTTAATCGTTTCGTCTTGAGTATTTTCGATCAAGAAACGAAGGATTCTTGGATTTTGCATTTTTGAAATAATGAATTCAATGATGTCTGGATGCCACGTACCTACCGTTCCTTTCGGAATATTTCGCTGCGCATTTAAGCAGCCGGACTAGACTATATCATCACCCTCAGCTTGATCTGTTAGGGGTCGGGCGCTTATGAGAGTTTATTGTTGGGACTCACTCTCTAGTCGTTTAACCTTCGCCATCACCTAAGCCCGATGACGCTTGGCTGCAGATTGTCCAATACTAGCAATTTTTAGAGCCGTCACGCCCACCGTTTCCAGTCACGTTGTGGCTTGCTAGCCTCTAAGGATTTTCCCGCAATTCACCCGATTTACTAATCGTTCATTTCTGAACGATGCGGACTAGTGCATCTTTTAATCCGCTAACATTATCATTTGAGCGCCACGCTGATTGTTACTAGCTAAGTTTTAGCCGGCTAGGGCATTTCTGCCTAGCTCTCATACTTTCATATGAGGTCAGACTATATCATCAAAGGATTTACCCCTCTGTCTCGTGCCCCAAAAGACCGTTACCGAATCTATGGTTTACTTTCACCTTAAAGATCACTTCTTAGGTGATTTCAATAGTCGTTGAACGTTCATCTTCGTTTCCAAAGATGCTTCGCTGCTGATTGCCCAATCCTTATCATTTTTGAACCATCACGCTCACCGTTACCGGTCACGTTGTGGTTGATATGGCTCTAAGGGTGTTCCAGCAATTCACGAGATTTTAATCCCGCCATGGCGTATTTAACGGGATCCCCCCTGCTCAACTAGATGAGTCAACTTCGCAATATCATCCAGCCAAGATACTGAGCCAGACGATTTTCCGTTAACACCTTTAGCAAGCGTATTTCGTGGTCTAAGCGTCGAACCATTCGTTCCGACTCCACCACCGCGGCTCATGATTTCCATCACTTGCTTGCGGTGTTCCGAGATGCCTTCACGAGAATCTTGAACAAAAGGCATCACGTAACAATTAAAGTAGGTCACGTCGGTATCTGCGCCTGCTCCGTAAAGAACGCGTCCTGCTGGAATGAAGTTTAAGCTTGATAATTCTTGATAAAACTTTTCAAACCATTCCTTGCGTTTTTCTTCTGTTTTCTCAACTGAAGCTAAGCCCGTTGCATTTCGTTTCGCAATCTGCTCATAGAACACTTCTAATGGTTTTTCAATCACATCGAGTGATTTATGGATGATTCCAGTTTTCGCTTCTTCGGGGTCATCAAGGACGCCGCGGAACTCTTCATCCACCAAAACCTTTGCCGTTTTTGATTCCCAATCAATGTCAAGAATAAACCCGAGGCCTCTTGCAGGAAATTTCGGATCTTCTTTAATCGTAAGAACGACAAAATCTCCCTCACCTAAGGTTACTTTCTCTGTGTCCTTAAATGTATAACGATCCAGCATGACAAGTCTGGATACCCCTTTATGGGTTGTCTTCATATCAGGGGTAATTGGATGAACCTGCGGAAACAAACGGATGTCCTTGTTCAGATTCTCAATATTAATATTCATTTTTTGGCCTAGCTCAACTGTCATGATCACATCTCCCTCTAGTAAAATTCAGTAATACCGTCCAGTTTTTACAAGGCTGATAGATTTAGCGTTGATTCTGGATGTACTTACGAATTACTCATACATTATCATATTAAAAGACATTAAATCAATATATAGTGTGTATTAAATTTTCGACAACACTATATATTGATTAAAGTTCGAATGAAATTAAATTTGTCAAACCTAGAATCAGTGAAAAAAAAGAGAGAAAAAGAGAGAAAGATTGATATCCACCAAAAAACGATAGAATTCAACAAATTTCACCGCTTGCGTTTTATCGAAGGACGCACGAATAACAAAAGGCTGTTTTCTAAAAGATTGTTGTTTTTCATTGGTCTTTAATTAAACCGGTTGTTCGAGCGAAGTCGCTTGACTCTTGCGGGAGCAGCGGGACAGGTGAGACCTAGGTTTAAATGGTCCGAGTAAGGGCCATTTAAACCCCGCAAGAGCGCAAGCGACGCTTACTGCCCGCCCCGCGGAAATCGACCGCTTTGTTCAAAAGCAACGAAGTTTGATAAAGGAGCCTAACAAAAAGATAGGAAAGCGACGTACTCCTTCCCTACCTTTTAAAATTCCACTCGTCAGACTCATATTTTGTTTTTGCAAGATTTAATACATAGTCCATTTCTTCATCTGTTAACGTATAGGGCTCTAATTCAATATTAAGTCCTTCTTCAAAACCTGCCTTAAACGCCTTCTTCGCTTCGTCCATCTCTACAGTACGGCCACTAATTTCCTTTATGGCGACTGCTTTTGTTTTAAAAGCTTTTTGCATTCGTTCTTTTACCCGTTCATTCGGATATTTAAATAAACTAAAAAGCTTGTCCTCATCTAAATCCAGTAAAATCGCACCATGTTGTAGTATAACGCCCTTTTGACGGGTCTGTGCACTGCCTGCAACTTTTCTCCCCTCAACAACAAGCTCATACCAGCTAGGAGCGTCAAAACAAACCGCAGACCGTGGACTCTTTAATGCGTTTTTCTCCTCATCTGTACGAGGAACGGCAAAGTATGCCTCTAGCCCTAAATTCTGAAAACCTCTCAATACCCCTTCAGAGATGACACGATATGCCTCTGTGACTGTTTTAGGCATTTCAGGATGTTCTTCTGACACGATTACACTGTATGTAAGCTCATGTTCGTGAAGTACTCCCCTACCGCCTGTAGGTCTACGAACAAATCCTAGCTCGTGCTTCTTCACTGCTTCCATGTCTATTTCTTTTTCTATTTTTTGAAAGTAACCAATCGACAAACTAGCAGGCTCCCAACCATAAAATCGAATGATGGGAGGGATCTTCCCCTCACTATGCCAATCAAGCAGGGCTTCATCTAACGCCATATTAAAAGCTGGCGAACCATTTCCTGAATCGATATATCTCCAAATTTCTTTTTTCATAGCCCAACCCCATTTTTCTTCGGCTTTCCAACCAGTCATTTATTTCACTTTACATAGTCTATCAAAAAGTTATTTTAAAAACAAAAAAAGATATCTCCCACGCGAAGGACACTAGCCGCTAGGGCGCTGGATACTAAAAACGAATACAATTATTCACACCCATTACCTTTTATAATTTCCTAGACGACGAAAAACAAGCTTTCCAATGAAATTCCTTTGCCCTACGAACAAATCACTTATATAATATAATTGGCTTAGTTAGAAAGGAGAAGGAACATTGGAAGCATTATATTTTCTACTTGTAGTAATAGGGGTTATCGTTGCTTACTCCGCTTTTAATTATTTCTATCAGCGCAGGTTCTTGAAAACCCTAACTGAAGAGGAATTTAAAGCAGGGTATCGTAAAGCACAATTAATTGATGTCCGAGAACCGAACGAATTTGATGCAGGACATATTCTAGGTGCTAGAAACATTCCGGCTTCGCAACTAAAAATGCGGATGAAAGAGATCCGTCCTGACAAACCTGTTTATTTGTATTGCCAAAGTGGGGCTAGAAGCGCAAGAGCGGCACAAATGCTCCACAAGAAGGGGTATCAAGAACTTTCCCATCTACAAGGTGGTTTCAAAAAGTGGTCAGGGAAAATTAAAGCAAAATAAATAATATATGAAAAAAATAAAAGTGCCCTAAGGGCACTTTTTTGATTACAACCTATCTTCACTTTAAGCTTTCTGGAAGCGTAAAATTGGCTTTCTAGCTGCTGTTGCTTCATCAAGTCTTCCAATTACGGTTGTATGTGGAGCTTCCTGAACGACTTCTGGATTGTCTTCTGCTTCTTTGGCAATTTGAATCATTGCATCAATAAATGCATCAAGAGTGTCTTTCGATTCAGTTTCTGTCGGTTCAACCATAATACACTCCTCAACATTTAGCGGGAAGTAAATGGTAGGTGGATGATACCCAAAATCGAGTAGTCTCTTTGCAATATCAAGTGTCCGCACGCCCAGCTTCTTCTGGCGTTTTCCACTTAAAACAAATTCATGCTTGCAATGCTTATCAAATGGAAGATCATAATATTCAGCCAGTCTTCTCATCATATAGTTAGCATTTAATACAGCATTTTCAGTAACAGCCTTCAGGCCATCTGGACCCATGCTGCGAATGTACGTATAGGCACGAACATTTATCCCAAAGTTTCCATAGTAAGGCTTCACTCGACCAATGGATTGTGGTCGGTCATAATCAAAAATGAACTCCCCATCACGCTTAGTAACTATTGGTTTTGGTAGGTATGGAATTAAGTCTGATTTTACACCAACAGGACCAGAACCTGGACCACCGCCACCATGCGGACCAGTGAACGTTTTATGAAGATTTAAATGGACAACGTCAAATCCCATATCCCCAGGGCGAGCTTTTGACAGAACCGCATTTAAATTTGCACCGTCGTAGTAGAGTTTTCCTCCTGCACCATGGACTATTTCAGCCATTTCGACAATGTTCTCTTCAAAAAGCCCCAGTGTATTTGGATTGGTTAACATTAAGGCCGCTGTGTCTGGACCTACGACTCTTTTTAGATCCTCGAGATCAACAAGACCCATTTCATTCGATTTCACTGTTACCGTTTCAAAACCTGCGACCGTTGCTGAAGCAGGGTTCGTACCGTGAGCAGAGTCAGGAACAATAACCTTCGTACGTTCCGTATCACCGTTTGCTTCATGGAACGCTCGAATCATCATTAATCCGGTCCACTCTCCATGAGCCCCCGCGGCTGGCTGAAGGGTCACTTCGTCCATCCCAGTAATTTCAATTAAGTGCTCCTGAAGATCATACATGAGCTCCATAGCTCCCTGGACAGAGCTTTCATCCTGAAGTGGATGAATATGAGCAAAGCCATTAAATCTAGCTACATTTTCGTTAATCTTAGGATTATATTTCATAGTACATGAACCTAGTGGATAAAAACCGGAGTCCACACCATGGTTTCGGTTAGAAAGTGCCGTATAGTGACGCATAATATCTAGCTCAGAAACTTCTGGAAGTTCAGCTTCCGCTTCCCGAACGTATTCTTCAGGAAGTAATTCTGCTAAATCAACTTCTGGAATATCCACCTCAGGCAGACTATAACCGATTCGGCCAGGACTGCTTAATTCAAAAATGAGTGGCTGGTCTTCCTTATGCATGGCAATCCCCCATTTCTTGGACAAGTGTATCAATTTCTTCCTTAGTCCTCTGCTCTGTAACAGCAATGAGCATATGTTCACTTAGTTCAGGATAGTCTCGACCTAAATCATATCCTCCGATAATTCCTTTGGAGAGTAGTTCTTCATTCACTGTTTTAACTGGTCTGTTCAATTTAACAACAAATTCATTAAAGGCTGGTCCTTCAAATACGACTTCAAAACCATTATCCTTGAATGTTTTTCTAGCATAATGAGCCTTTTGGATATTCGCAATCGCCATTTCCTTTACGCCTTTTTTACCAAGAGCGGTCATCGCAACAGACGCTGCTAGAGCATTCAATGCCTGATTTGAACAAATATTGGAGGTAGCTTTATCACGGCGAATATGTTGTTCTCTTGCTTGAAGTGTTAGAACAAAGCCGCGTCTACCTTCATCATCCTTCGTCTGACCAACAAGGCGACCAGGAGTTTTTCGCATTAACTTAGATGTTACCGCGAAATATCCACAGTGTGGACCACCAAATGCTGCTGGAATGCCAAACGGTTGGGCATCGCCAACGACAATATCTGCACCAAATTTTCCAGGAGGTGTCAAGGCACCTAAAGCTAGTGGATTACTAGAAACAACAAACAATGATTTTTGCGCATGAGTGATTTTCTCGAGTTCTACCATTGGCTCAATACGACCAAAAAAGTTCGGGTACTGAACCATAACAGCAGCTACATCACCATCCATCTGCTTGGAAAGCTCTTCTAAATCCGTAACCCCATCCTTATATGGAATCTCTACCACTTCAATGTACTGCCCTTTAGCATAAGTTTTCACTACTTCCTTAGACTCAGGATGGACAGCCGCGGAGATAAGGATCTTCTTGCGTTTCGTTTGCCCTGCACTTAACATCGCTGCTTCGGCAAGGGCCGTTCCACCATCGTACATAGACGAGTTGGCCACTTCCATTCCAGTAAGTTCACAAATCATTGTCTGGAATTCAAAGATCGCTTGTAATTCGCCTTGTGAAATTTCAGGCTGATATGGTGTATAGGCCGTATAGAATTCTGACCGTGAAATGACGTGATCAACAATCACTGGCATGTAGTGATCGTACACACCTGCACCAAGGAAGGAAGAGTACGTTTTTAAATCAGCATTTTTAGCAGCTAATCGGGATAATTCCTTCATTAAGGTAGGTTCGGATTTAGCTGGCTTAATCTTGTATTCACCTTGAAAGCGAACTTTTTCCGGAATATCGCTAAACAACTCTTCAATAGAATTGACACCGATTGTTTCAAGCATGGTTTGCTTATCACTTTCAGTCAGCGGTAGATAACGATGCTTCATGCTATTTCCCCTCTCTACTTCTTTTCTCGTTTATAAAATGGAATGCTAGTTACTACTGCTTTCAATCTCTTTCCACGAATTTCAACCTCGACCTCTGTACCAACCTCGGTAAATGCTTTTTCTAGTAGAGCAAGGCCGATATTTCTCTTAAGTGTCGGTGACTGCGTTCCTGTTGTCACTTCACCTATTTTCTTTTCTTCTTGATAAATTGCATAACCATGACGTGGGATCCCACGATCAATCATTTCCACACCAACAAGTTTTCTAGGTAGCCCTGTTTCTTTCTGTTGAGTTAATGCCTCTTTACCAATAAAATCCGCTTCTTTATTTAATTTAACTGCAAATCCAATTCCGGCTTCTAGTGGCGTGATATCCGGTGAAAGTTCCTGACCATAAAGGGCCAAGTTTGCCTCGAAACGAAGGGTATCCCTAGCTCCAAGACCACAAGGAAGAACCCCTTCCTCTTTCCCAGCTTCTAAGATATCATGCCAAATACTTGCTGCATCCTGAGGTTTGCAATATATTTCAAAACCATCTTCACCTGTATAACCAGTTCTAGAAATTAACGCCGACTTTCCATTTACATTAACTTCTTGGTTAAACTTAAAAAAGCCAATACTCCCTAAATCCAAATCACCTGCAAGCTGCTGCAAAACTTTTTGTGCAGCCGGGCCCTGAATCGCTAACTGAGCTAAGTCTTCTGAGATGTTCTTTAGTTCAACGTCTCCTTCAAGATGGTCTTCAAGCCACTTAAAGTCCTTTTCTATGTTGGCTGCATTGACGACGAGGAGATAGTGGTCTTGCTCAAGCATGTAGATAATTAAATCATCAACCGTTCCACCATTTTCATAGCACATTGCTGTGTACTGGGCTCCCTGAATTTTTAGTTTAGAAACGTCATTTGTCATCATTTTTTGAAGGAAAGCTAAGCTGTCTGTCCCTTTCAACTCAAACTCACCCATATGGGATACATCGAAAAGACCTGCTTTAGTTCGAACAGCCTCATGTTCTTCCTTTATTCCGGAGAATTGTACTGGGAGCTCCCAGCCACCAAAATCTATCGTCTTTCCTCCGTACTGTTTATAAACATCAAATAGCGGAGTACGTTGTAATTCTACCATCGATTTCCCTACCCCCTTGTTCCTGTTTGTTTTTGCTGATTATAGATGTTTTATAGCTTAAAAATGCAACAAAAAAAGGACAGAGTACCCCCTTGTATTACAAGTAGGTCTCTGTCCCTTTCACCTGAAAGTTTACCCTTTTCAAGGCTTTCCCCTTTGGTGGCTCCCTCGATGTGGAGCACTCTCCAGAGTTGCGTCAAACAAGTGTTCTTTTGCCTGAGAGATTCACATAAATGCTTGCTCCTTCGGCGCTACGATTGTAGTCTCTCCCCTTGCCATCATCCGCAATTATAAATTTGTCAATTTAAGGGCATGCTATAAGATAACACCAAATAATCAGCTATTTCGATTTTGCTATTGTAGTAAATTTCAAAACATTCAAATCTACTTTCATCCTATCATTATTAAGGTAGTTTCGGCAATATATTTTAACACTAAAGGAGTGGTCACCTTGACTGTTCAAATCAACTTCGATACCTCTTGGCAGGATGAACTTTTAAACAGGATTTCAAATGACGGTCCATGGGGAAGCTGGGATCTTTATAAGCTAGCTCTCGAGGTCGAAAGTCATACAATCATTCCAGAATTTGAAGGCTTGCAAGCCCCAAAGCATCTTTCCGACCTTACCCCATTACCCCACCAGCTTGAGGTAGCAAAACAGGTGGTTGAGAATATGAATGGAAAAGCCATTTTAGCAGATGAAGTTGGTCTTGGGAAAACAATTGAAGCCGGTCTAGTTTTAAAGGAATATATGATAAGGGGTCTTGTCAAAAAAGCTCTGATTCTTGTTCCAGCCTCACTTGTTTCTCAATGGGAAATGGAACTTAACAGTAAGTTTTTCATTCCTGCTGTTGCCCAGAAAAAGAGCTATGTATGGGAAAGGTTTGATGTTGTCGTCTCTTCTATAGATACTGCTAAACGCAATCCACACCGAGACATCATATACGAACAGAATTATGATATGGTCATTATCGACGAGGCTCATAAGTTAAAAAACAGCAAAACAAAAAACTATGAATTTGTCCAAAGTTTAAAGAAGAAATTTTGCTTGCTTCTTACAGCCACTCCAATCCAGAACAAAGTGTCGGAAATCTTTAACCTTGTCAGCCTATTAAAACCAGGTCATCTCGGAAGTGAATCGGCATTCTTTGAAAAATATAAAAAAGACGCCCGTTCTCTTAATGATAACGAGCATTTACGAGAGCTCGTAAATAAGGTTATGATTCGAAACCGACGCGAGGATACTGGAATTGAGTGGACCAAACGTCATGTAGAGACAATTCCTATCACATTTACAAAAGAAGAACAGGAATTATACAATAGCATCCACATTCTAAGAGACCAATCTAGCGGGGGACCTTCAAGTCCATTTTCGTTAATGACCCTACAACGGGAGGCGTGCAGCAGCCGAGAAGCCGTTTATTATACGTTGAAAAACATGCTCCAGCGACAACAAACACCATCGGCTGAATTTGAACAGAAGATAGCCTCTATTATTAAAAAGGTCGAAGCTGTTACAACGAACTCCAAAGCAGTTAAAGCGCTAGAGCTTATCAAGAAAATCGATGACAAGGTCATTATTTTTACCGAGTACCGCGCAAGTCAACTTTATCTTCAATGGTATCTACAACAGAATGGAATTACATCCGTACCATTTAGAGGGGGCTTTAAACGCGGGAAAAAGGACTGGATGAAAGAACTCTTTGAGAAGAAAGCCCAAGTGTTGATTGCAACGGAGGCAGGTGGCGAAGGAATTAACCTTCAATTTTGTAATCATATCATTAACTTTGATTTACCATGGAACCCAATGCGGCTTGAACAAAGAATTGGAAGAATTCATCGGCTAGGTCAAAAGAAAGATGTCATGATTTATAATTTCGCTATTAAGGATACCGTAGAAGATCATGTACTTAAGCTTTTATATGAAAAAATTAACCTTTTTGAAAAAGTGATTGGTGATTTGGATGACATCTTAACTAAACTCGATTTCGGAAAGGTAGAAGACCATCTAATGGATATCTTAAACCAGTCTTCTTCTGAGGGAGAGATGAAAATTAAGATGGAAAACTTTACTTCAATGATTCAATTTGCAGAAGAAATGACGGAAGGAGATTCACATGCAGCAACAGGAAATACATAACTTTCTTCTAAAGTATTTTGAAGCAAATAAGTGTGAGCTAGTCCAGTCCCAGTCCGGTTACATGACTGTTCAACTGACGGAAGAGATGGATAAAGAGCTTATGAACCGGCCATTTTACTGGCATTATCTAGAAAAAACGGGTGGAGTACCTAACCCTATGCAACTTACTCTAATTACAAACCAACAACAAATAAATGGAGATATCAAAGGAGAAAATATTCATTTTGGCTCGCCTAGACTCCACCAGATTTTTGCTTCAACAAAAAAACTAGCTGGATATATACGGCTATATGAAGATTATCAAGGAGCACCTGGGAAGCAAACCCCCTTGCTTCCTTGGCTTTGTATTAATGCAAAAATCTCCTATCAATGTGATCGAAAGCGAGATATTTACCAATCGATTGGTCTTCAACTTATCAATGGCCGTATGGTAACTGACTTTCATGATCGGATGTTAAAATTACCTTTAACACCAAAGATTCCTGACTATGCGTTCACCCTCTCGCCGCTCATTATGCCTAAAAGTGGTGTTACAAGGATTGAGAATATGTTAAGGACAAAGATTTCCGAAGAGGATCATACCTGGGCAACAGAAGCAAGAGAGCGCTGGAAGAAAGACCTTGATTTATTAAACCATTTTTATAAGGATGTCGAAAACGAATTAGAGAGCTATGAAAATGAAAAACAAGCTCTTAAAGAGCAATTCGAACCAAAGATAGATATTTCAATTATAAACGGCGGACTCTTTTATCTTACTGATAACGCGATGTAAACCCTGATGTACAGCAGGAAAGAAGACCCAGCCATATAGCCGGGTCTTCTTTTTTCTACCGCTGTCTTCGTTTAATTAAAAGCATAAAGGCATATGGCAAAATGCCAAACCACCTGTATACCATTGGCGACCTGCCTGATTTCTTTTCAACCTTATTCCTGACTCTTTCCTCTCTAGGCTGATCCGCATACTTCACTACAGTCTCCGTTATATATTTCACATAGTCATTTGTCTTCATAGAAACACCTACCTTTTTCCCTTACAAGTCTCTCCTAGATTCTTTCCTTTTAACCTTCTGCCACTAATTTTTTTCAATCCATTTTACCCATTTCTTTTGGACCTTATCATAATGAGCCAGAGCAATCCATTGTTCCATTGAGGATAACTTGAGTGTAAACATCACCTCATCCAACGCCGTACTAAGCACTTTACGCTGATAAGCAATTTCCCCATTCGTGTAGATGAACCTCCCTGAGGGTGGTAACTGCCCATTCATCAAAAGTTTTTCTGTTTCTTTTACAGCCGCAAGCATATAATACTCCCCAACCAATATCGTTTCCGTTTCTTTATAAAAACGTTTCTCAGCCACATATTGCTCGATACCAATCAAGAAAAAAAGAGCGAAAAAGGTTAGCATGCATAAAGATAACGGATAAGTAAAACCTTTCTCATTATTTTTCATTTTATATCCACACTTATTATCGATCTTAAATAGCCCTCATAATCTACACCATTTAAATCTGTCACTGAAATAGTAAACCCTGCGCGCAATCTCTCAAACTGAACAGAAACTACATTTTGCAAGAGAATTTCGTGACCAGTATAATTTACTCTTCTCCTAAGATTGGATCCATACTTCTCATACAAAATGGTGTCATTATTTCGTTTCAGTAGTAATTTATCTTCTAGCACAGTAATTTCTGTCGCTAACCGAATTTCTTTTTTCATCTGACTATAGAATACCTCCCATTCCATCCTTTGTATTCCTTGATCAATGACTTCATGGGAAAGCACCGTCCTAATTCCGATTGGCAAAAAAGACATTAACATACAAAACGCCGTTAATGCTATAAGCATTTCAACTAAGGTAAAGCCCTGTTCATTCCTCCCATGCACACTTCGATATTTTTTGTGTGAAATACCCATCGAAATCGACACACACCTCCACTAAAGATTCGGGACTGTGATTGATAGCCCTGATTGTAAATACCGTTCCATTCCGATTAATACTTTCATTTCCAAGTGGTTCAGTTCTGATTTTCATCTCTTGTAACCGGTCATACAATAGATGAAGAGCATCTGCTTCACGTCGAAGATCAACAGACTGAGTAATAAGAGAAATAGAAAGAGGGAGCAGAACACATGCGGCCATGAGCCAAGCAGACAGTGAAAGGAGGAGCTCCGCAATAAAAAAACCTTCATTCTTCAACCACATAGAAACGCCCTCTTCCTATTAATACCGTCATTCGATAAAGCTTGTTTCCGATTTCAATATAAAACGAACCAAATCGGTTCGTATTCCCATCAGGCAAAAATTGAAAATAAAGATTCAACGTTCCTTCCCTGACTTTGACATTAGGAGAATATTTTCTTTCTACTAGCATCGGACCATTAAATCTAGTCCTTATATAATAATAATTTGACTCAGGCATAATATGGATGGTGACCTCTTCCTGATGAGAGATAGCATGTTGTTGGGCTAAGAAAAGGTCGGATTTAAGTTGCGAGAAGAATAAATGGCTATCAAGAAGATTATAGGTAGGCTTTAGTAGCATCGAAGACGCAAGGGACATAACAAGAAACGCGGAAAGAACAATAAGAGTTTCGATTAAGGTGAAACCATTTTTCTGACTATCCATTTAATTTGTAGCAGTTGATGCAACAGCTTCCACGACTCCCCCAGCTGTTAAGGTGATTACACGCCCATCAGGGCAAGATGTTTCACTTGCATTCAAATACTTAGCTGTTACTAACTCAGTGATATCCTTAGGAAGTTTTTTATTATCAATATTATAGGCTTGGACTTGCCCCTCCACCATTTTAACAAGAGCCTCACAACCCTTTTTGTTAATCGTAGCATTATGTTGGGTAACATTCGGAACAGTAATAATTAAAAGCACAGAAATAACTAACAATACAATCATCATCTCGATTAATGTAAATCCTTTTTCGTTTTTCATTCCAATCATCCTTTTCTAATATTAGATTCCCTGAATCAATTTAAACATTGGAAGAAGTATTGCTAGGTATAGGGCTACAATGAGAATACCAATCATGCAATACAACGCTGGCTGAATAATTTTCATGCCTCTCCTTGTTTTTTCTTCAAGGAGAGTGAGACAATGGCGACTATAAAAATGCAATTCCTTATCCAATCTTCCGTTTTCCTGCCCATGTCTAATGATTCGACCAAGCTCCTCCTCAAAGAATGGATAAGCAAAAATAACCTTATCTAGGTCTTGTCCATTAGAGAGACTCTCTTTAATCTCACTCCCAAGCTCTGCTGAAAACGGTGACTGTTTGTGTCTTTCAAAAATTTGTAGTGCTTCAATTACTGACATACCACTAGAGAGAAGATAGCTCAATTGGGTCGTAAAAAAGTGGGAATACAAAAGCTTCAAGAAGTTTCCAGCGAGCGGGAGGCGGACAAGCCTTTCCCGTTTTTCTAGGCTTCGGTACTTTCTAAAAATAACAAGGTAGTAGATTATGCAACAAACAGAGGCTAGCAAGAAAAGAAACATAAACAGAGGGGCATACATTTCGACCGTTGAAAGGACTTTTGTAAATAGAGTTGGCTCAACATCCATATTCTGATAGAGAGAGGAGAATCTCGGAAGCAGTGCTTTATTAACAAAGTAAAATAGTAAGATGGTTAGAAAAATTAAAAATAATGGATAAGATAGGAGGCCTTTCAGCCTTTGATAATCAGCGTTTCTCCTTAGTACCATCACGCTCCCTTCTATGATGGCATCCGCTAGGCCCCCATGCTGTTCCGCAAAATATACATAATTAACAAGATCTTTGTTAAAATTCAAATCTGAAAGGATTCGATAGAATGGATGTCCTTCTCTTAGATTAACTAGACACCCTTTAATCTCTTCCTGCCTCTTAGGATCAAAATAAAAAGAGAGGGAGTCAATTGCCTCTGCTAATGGATAACCTCTTGACAATAATTCACCGATCCTTTTCAGGAAACTTGCCTGCTCCTGCACAGACCATTTAGCGTTCCTGTTCATCTAATATCCACCTCTTAAATTCTTCTTCCTTTATAAACCCCAAAGCGATTCCTTTAGATACGGCATCTCTTAAGGTTGCGTAGCGAGTCCCTTCGTCAATTCCCTTTGCCTGTCTTAGAACGGCAGTTAATGAGTTTCCGGTTAAGACTTCAAAAACACTTCCCCTTTTGCCACGGCCAGAAGTATAGCAATAAGGCGAACACTCTTTTTCACAATACGGACATGCCAGCTCAACTAATCGTTGTGCTGTCACGGCGATCAAGGTCTGTTCTATTTCAAGCCAGTTAATTCCGAATTCGAGCAGGCGGTAAATGGCTCCTTTTGCATCGCGCGTATGCATCGTAGTTAAGACCAAATGACCTGTTAACGCAGCACGAACGGCAATTTCTGCAGTTTCCTGATCACGGATTTCTCCGACCATAATAATATCTGGGTCATGACGGAGGATTGCCTTTAACCCCGAAGCATAAGAAATTCCCGCCTTCTCATTTACTTGAATTTGAAGAACAGTATCATTCTGTTTTTCAATTGGATCTTCTAATGTAATGACATGTCGGTTAATCATTTGCGAGGCTTCGGAAAGAAGTGAGTAAAGGGTTGTCGTCTTGCCGCTCCCCGTTGGTCCGGTAAGAATGACCAATCCATGGGCATGCTTCATTAGAGAAATTAGTTTTTTTGACGTATTCGGGAATAAACTTAACTGATAGAAGGGAATTTGATTTTGCTGAGGAAGAAGGCGGATGACCATACTTTCACTTTTTGTTGCCGGAAGTGTAGAGATTCGAAGTCCTACTTCAATGCCCTTGTAACAGTAGGAGAACGCTCCACTTTGCGGTCGTCTTTTATCACCTATATCCATGGATGAGATGAATTTAAAATGAGAAATGAGCCGTTCACAAACAACTTTCTCGAGGGTATACCTTTGCAGGAGTTGGTTTCCGAGGCGAAACTTAATCATTGTGTCTTTGCCATGGGGTATGATGTGGATATCAGAAGCGCCTTTTTGCAGAGCATCATTTAAAATGCTGTCCGCTAATGCTTGTATCGATCTTTCAATTTCAAACACCACCTCTCGGGTTAATAGAGAAGAGATTCTCCAGGAATTTGTAGCTTTCCTGCTTCCTTTTAAAAAAAAATATGAATAAAGTGTGACAGGTTTTCAAACCGCTAAAAATGCCTCCATCGTTCATGATTTCGCCATTTAGTTGTGAACATTTTCTAAACATATAGTGTAAACAGTGTAAACCTCATTCCAAACCATTTTCAGCTGTATTATAATAAAGAAAATTAAAGCAGTATGAGGTGAAGCAGAGTGGAACAAACATTGAAAATAACAAGTGTTTTATCCGATCCCACGCGCTATTATATTTACCAGTACATTACGAAACGACATAAAGATGTTACCGTACAAGAAATTGCTGATAACTTTGAAATACACCCAAATGTGGCAAGACTACACTTATCCAAATTAGAAGATGTGAACATGCTCGTATCAGAAACTAAGAAAACTGGAAAAGGGGGACGTCCTAGCAGGCTTTACCGCTTATCCGAAGACGTCATTCAGTTAAATTTTCCATACCGGGATTATCAACTATTATCAAAAATAGCTATGATTACCATGATGTCTCTTGGTGACGAGGGAAGGAAAGCTCTCTACCTCACTGGCAAACGCCTAGGTACTGAGTTAGTAGAACAGGAACTATCGAGGCACCATCAACATCCTGATGAACTTTCATTCGAACAAAAACTGAATATCGTTAAAGGCGCAGCGACATTGGCTGGCTTCTACCCTGAATTTGAGGCAAATAATGAACAAACTAAGATCTATTTCCAAATCTTCAATTGCCCGTTTAAAGAAGTCGCGATTGAACACCCAGAAACTGTTTGTACAATGCATGTTGAATTCTTACGTGGTATGTTTGAATCTCTTTTTGAGGATATCGAATTAATTGAAAAAGAAAACTTAATCGCAGGATGTGATTCTTGCACATATCAGGCATTGGTTGCGCATTAATACAAAGCTTATTTACATTTCCCTCCTCTTTACTTTATAATTGGTATGTGATGGACTTGTAAGGTAAAAGGAGGGATGGCTATGGATAGGATGTACAGGGTTTTAGGATTCTGGACAGGTATTTTCGCAGTCATGTTTTTTGTAGGGGATATGTATACAGCGTCCTTACTATTTTTTGGACAAACAGGGTTTTTCTTGCTTTTAAGTTATTTGAAATTATCCGAACGCATGTATATTTATATCTTCGGAGCATACTTAACGGTTTTCTTTGCAGGATTTACTTACTACACCACATTTTTAATGGGGAATGGACCAGCGGGGCACTAAAACCAAAGGTCAAACAAAAAAAGCGATGGAACTCCATCGCTTTTTTTATTTTATCAACCCGCTCAATCCTTTTTGCTGAATAATTACATGAAAAGCGCTACTCATCCCCCCTGGTAACACTAGGCTTCGAATCGCTCTATTTTGTTTGCTCTTTTCGGAAAACGGATTTGGATCAAAATTCTCTGCTAACTCATCAAGTATGCCAATACTGAGTAAATATTCATCTTGTCTTTGCTTTGATAAAAACTTCAAACCTTGAAGCTCTCCTTCACTAACGAGCGCATCAAAATGAACATGACTAGTAATATCCATCAATCCTGGATATTGCAGAACATTATCATACATTCTTTGGCGATAATAACCTCTCAAACTTCCCTTTCGCCGCTCTGGTTCACGCCATTCCTCGTTGGTATATCCATAATCAACGGTAATGACGACACCACTTGTTAACATATGATTAATTTCTCTCAACACTTCCTTCATTGCTAAAGGGATCTCAATCCGCTGCCCCTCATAAAATTTGATCTCTTGATCCTCAATAAAGTCTAGTATCTTCTCATCCACTAGTGGAACTAGTTCTTCACTAAGCTCACCGTCCCTAAATGTAACCATTACTTCAAATAACTCCGCGCCCTTCTTCTCTATCATGTGAACTGGAAGGGCATCAAAGAGTTCATTTGAAAAGACTAACCCACTAAAGTCTCTCAGTTCACTAAGCTCACTATATTGAATAATGTTGCCAATGCTTTGAAGTTCCTCAACCTGAAGTTTTCTGTGGAAAGGGCTGGTCTCGATAAGGATATAAGTTAGCGGAATCGTTGAATATTGATTCCACCCTTCTAAAAATGCCTTAGCAAACCGCCCATTGCCACCGCCAATCTCACAAACTGCTGCAGGAAGATCATATTTTAAATGATGGGTAGAATACCATTTCGCCATGATTTTCCCAAATACATTTGAGACATTGCTTGTGGTAATAAAATCGCCACTTCGCCCAATCTTTACCTCATCATTCATATAGTAGCCGTGTTTCGGATGATAGAGTGCATTCTTTATGTATTCCGCGTATGTAATCATCTTGTTCGGGCTTTTCATTATTATATCTTGGATAAAGGAATTCATATTTTCTCCTTACTATTTACCACTATTGACGTAGTGTTTTGGTTGTTGTATTCTGAAATTAGAAACAAAAGCATTACCTTCCCTTATTTAAAAACAGCAAATCCCTAAGAAACCCTTCATATCTGAAGGGTTTCTTTATTTACTTGGTTCTGCTAAGCGGGGGTGTTGCTTTCCGCTCCAGGCGCACAACGAACAGCGGGGCGGGCAGTGAGCCTGTCTAGCTCCAGCGCCTAGCCCCTCGAGTCGCTTCTTGTCTAGCTACGGCTCCTAGCGACTCGAGTTTAAGCCACCGCCTTTCAGAAGGTAAAGATCACCTTCTTACAGGGCGCGTCTTATGCTTGTCGCCCCTAGACAGTCGCCTCCGCATTTCATAGTCGAAGTCAAAGAACGACTTCATCTGCCGCCCCTCCAGCGCTTTTCGGGGCTGAACAAGGCGCTTCCGCTGTTCTCCATTTACTTAAAAACCATTCAAAAAAGGATTTGAATCCATTTCTTGTCCGATTGTTGTTGCTGGACCATGACCTGGTAGAACAATTGTCTCTTCAGGCAAGACCAGTAGTTTATCATGAATACTTCTTAAGAGAAGATCATGACTTCCCCCAGGAAGATCCGTCCTTCCAATGCTTGCTTGAAAAAGTGCATCTCCGGAAACAACAATTCCATCCTGTTCAAAATAAAAAGATATACTACCAGGCGAATGGCCAGGAGTCTCAAATACCTTAAACGAGAAACCATCCAAAACCATGTTCTCTTCTGAGGAAATGAGATAATCAGCTTCCTTCGCTCTAATCACTTGTCCATGAAGAAAAAATTGTGAACCATTTAAAGCTGGATCTACCAACCAATCCTTCTCTTTTTTATGAACATAAACGGGAATCGAATACTTTTCCCTGATTGAATCTACAGCTCCGATATGATCAAAATGAGCATGTGTTAATAATATCGCCTTAGGCTTTAACTTTTTTTTACTTATGTATTGAATGACTTTATCAGGCTCTTCCCCCGGATCAATAATCAAGCCATTTCCATCCTCGTTCGAGAGAATATAACAATTTGTCTGTAGCGGTCCAAGTGGCAACGGGAACCAGTTCATTCTGACACCTCCAAATTTAAGTTGATTTTCATCCTATTCCTATTTTACACTATTAACAGTTAAGATTTAAGGTTTCTCAAAAAAGGAGGACTCTCATTATGGACTCCGCGTTTGGTGTTGAGGCCAATCAAATCGTATCTGAGGTTGAAGAGTTTGAAGCTTTATTACATTCCGATACAAATATTTTAGAGCAACTCGGGGCGATGTTCATCTATAAGAACGAAAGTGATGCAGCCTGCGCTAAAGGCCTTTTACAAGAGGCGGATTTATTTGAAGATATACACCCACTGATTGTGTTTGAAAATGGTGTTGAAGGTGAATGTTTTTTCGACTACGGTTTTAAAGGTGAAAATCGGACATACTTATTGAAGGAATCATTAATTGGTTTTTCTCTCATCGGAGACGGAGACAACCAACAAATGATTGAAATGGCAAAACTTCAAATCGAAGAACATGTAGTTTATCAGGCAACAATTGACTATCATGAATTATTCTTTGTTGAGCGTCAGCTATCCGAATTGATGAAACGGATTGCAGAAGCCTATAAATGTGGGACAATGTTTTTAGACCTCGACAAATGGAAGAAAAAACTATAAAATAGTAACGAATATAGGTAGCGTCTACATAGGGCTGAAGCCTGAGCATGAATAACAAAGTAGTTTGATGCTTACTTACTATTTCTAAAGGGGGATTAAAAATGGGACTCGTCATTATTTTTGCATTAGTAACCATCCTTGCTGCCTACGGCACATTCACTGCTTTAAAAAACAAAAATTTACTAGGAATCGTTTTTGGTGGGGGTAGCCTTCTCGTCTTTGGCTGGTTTACAATTATGACAATAATCTACCACGGTTATCCAGTAGCGCATTAATTTTTTTTAGCGATAGGAACACATTTATTCATCAAAAAGGACTGCTAAACAGCAGTCCTTTTTATTATTCAAGTAAGCTTTCAACCCGCGCCACTTTATCTTCCATTTTTCTATCGATATCTCGGCGATCATCAATTCTGATGTTCGTTGCAACCCGTAAGATATCTTTAGCAAAAGGAGCCTCATGCATTGCCTGAATGACCTCGAATAAAATTGGTAATTCCCCTTCGATAATTGTGTTCATTGGTGTAAGCTGGTAGCGAATTTTCCCCTGCTTTTCATATTCCAAAAGCAGCTTTTGAATATCTGCAACATAGGAACTAACACTTGGGGAATTTGTACCAATTGGTATAACCGTAACATCAACAATAGCCATAAAAATATCCTCCTACTGGTTAACTAGGTTTATTATCTCCTTCTCTAGCAAATCAATTACTTTCTCAAGTTGAAAACCATATAAACACATAGTACCACTTGGAGAACAAGAAATTGGTTCATTTGCTAACTTAGAAAAGATTTCTCTTTCTTCTCCATCTTTTAAAGAGATTTCCGTTAGCGCGAATCCTCCCGTGTACATATCGGCTGCACCACTACTATGCGGGAGAAAAGATAGCATCGAATCTTTACTATCGATAAAATCATAATATGGGACTAACCATCCTGAAAAAGTAGTTAAATGCTTCGTATCAAAAGTATAGATCTGTTCGAACTCCTTATTAAAGATCAAATATGTAGAACGTTCACTATCGTTTTCCTTTGTATAAATGGCTAGAACGCGGTCTTTGGAAGAATCGATATAATGAACGGACGATAATAATCTCTCTTCTTTCCCATTACCTAGATTTCTTTTTATTAGGGGTGCATTGAGATTAGGGCTATCCTCTTTCCAATCGAGATACAAAACTTCCTTGTTGGTTGGCCAAATCGTAAATGGTTGAGGAAGATTAATTTGCTGTATATTCTGCTCCTCGATATTCACGACATAAGTGGCAAAACTCCAATCTTCTTTAAAAGAGGATACTAAAACCTCATTCTCGTTTTCATCATTCCACTCGTATGCAAGCTCAAACGAATCAATTTTTGTTTCATACCGGGTCTTTCCATCCACCCCGAGGACCGTTAATTCCCCTTCGTAGTTAGATGGGGCTGCGTGAATCAGGAGTTGTTTCCTTGAGGGACTGAGTTCAGCACTTACTATAGGGTATTCGCTCTTATAAAACGATGAGCTCACACCCTCATCTAAATCGTAACTGTAAACCTCGGAGCCCTCTTTTATATTTGTTATGTATAAAATTGTCTGGTCATTTAGCCAGCCCACCGTTTGATAGAAATTCCCCTCCATATCCTCAATTGGGGCTACCTTTCCTAAAGAAAAAGGATTGTCTTTTACAATGGGGAGGTAACTTGAGCCTGCATGAGGTTGCGCGTGGCGCTCATTTGTACAACCTCCTAAAAATAATACAGACGCTGCTAAGAAAGCAAAAAAAAGAAACGATTTCATTGTGTTTGTTCTCTTTATATATATGCCCTTCAAGTTCTCCCCACCCTTCAATAAACAATACGTAAAAAAGCAAGAAACGTTTCAATTTTCTTTAAAATCCTGCACTTTTTTTGCCAGGCTATAATTCTCTAGGGAATCACTTAGTGAAATTCTTTCCTGACCAAGTAGCACTGAAACCGGAGCAGGCCACAAAATTAGTGACAATACCTCCACATACTTTCTCCGTCTTCCTGAAATAACATTTTTTTAGGTTAAAAAAAGAAGTGTCCATTGGACACCCCTCCTTATTCTGCATTTCCCTTAGTAACCCTATTTTCCACAATCCAGGCTGCTCCAATAACTCCAGCATCATTACCGAGGGTTGCCAGGGCAATTTCCGTTGAGTTTGCTACTCTAGGAAACGAATATTTCATAAACGATTCTTGTACAGAATCAAGCAATATAGCACCTGCTCTTGATACTCCTCCACCGAGAACGACTTTTTCCGGATTTAGTGTGTTTGCAATATTGGCTAGTGCAATTCCTAGATGAAATGCAACCTTTTCAATCACTATTCGTGCGGTCGCATCTCCTTCTTTCGCTGCATCAAAGATATCTTTCGCAGAAACTATACCGTCCCTGCGATAGAGTTCACTAAGAGACCCACTATGAGTGTGCATGCTTAACTCTTCAATAGCTAAACGAACAATCCCCGTAGCGGAGGCAATGGTTTCTAGACAGCCGGATTTTCCACAATTACATGGTGCTCCACCCTCCGCAATCGAGGTTATATGGCCAATCTCCCCTGCTGCACCACTTTTCCCATGAACAATATCACCATTGGCAATAACCCCTCCGCCAACACCCGTTCCGAGAGTAACACAGACAAGATCTCTGGCTCCGTTTCCGGCCCCTTTCCACATTTCACCCAAGGCAGCACAGTTCGCATCATTATCCACTGCTACAGGCAATGAGGTTTCCAATTCTAACAGGTCCTTTAGTGGATATACATCCTTCCAACCTAAATTAACGGCTTCATAAATCTCACCCGTTGCCAAATTAACCGGACCAGGAGCCCCTATGCCAATTCCTTGAATCGCACTCTTGCTCCGACCGAGTTCATCCAATTTTAGGTCAATTGCTTTAGCAATATCGGTAGTTATATTTTTCCCTTCATTGGATTTATCGGTAGGGATTTCCCATTTATGTAGAATTTCTCCATAAAGGCTTAGGAATGCAATTTTTATTGTAGTGCCTCCTAAGTCAACACCAATCAACCACTTTTCCACCATTTCATTCACCTTGTTTCTTTTGTCTTTTTTCCCGTTCCAACCTAATTTCATGCCTTAGGAGCATAATAGCAGATTGGAATTCCGCTGTCTGAATAAGCTGTGAGCTATATAGTTCTTTTATTTCAGCCTCCATAAGCTCTAAATCTGCTAACCTTTCTCCCACATAAATATAGGAACCAAACCCTTTTAAAAACTGCTGGATATCAAATATTGTCTTCACTTTTTACCCTCTCATTGTGAACAAATTTACATGATTAAGTATAATCGATACCAGCTAGCTTCTCAAGGGAGTTAATTCAGATCCTAGCGGTCCGGATCTTTAGGGTGTAAGACCTTTGGACGGCGATTTTTCAACGGCATTGGTGCACGAATAATAACATCACGAAATGCTTTGAAATCAAACGGGATAAATGGCCATAAATATGGAATTCCAAAAGAATTCATACGAACAAGATATAGAATAAACAGCACGGTTCCGATGACAAGCCCATATACGCCAAAGGCGGCTGTAACAATAAGTAAAAAGATTCTTGCCATTCGATTTGCTAGACTCATCTCATAACTAGGAGTTGCAAAGGTCCCAATCGCTGCGATTGAAAAATATAGAATGACTTCATTCGTTAATAACCCTACCTCAATCGCAACCTGTCCAATCATCAAGGCTGCAACAAGTCCTAGTGCAGTAGCCAGAGAGGTTGGAGTATGTATAGCGGCCATTCTTAATCCATCTAAACCGACTTCAATGATCATGAATTGGACGAATAACGGAATTTGTCCAGGATCATTTATCCCAATATATGAAAAATTTTCGGGTAATAAACTTGGATGTGAAGCAAGTAAATACCAAAGTGGTAAAAGAAAGATGGATGCCCAAACCAATAGGTATCGTATCATTCTTAAATATGCGCCAACTAATGGTTTATTACGGTATTCTTCCGCGTGCTGCATGTGATGCCAAAAAGTTGTTGGTGTAATCATCACACTCGGGGACCCATCAACGATGATACAAACATGACCTTCATAAAGATGAACAGCAGCTGTGTCTGGCCTTTCCGTGTACCGAACATTCGGATAAGGATTCCAGTGTTTTCCTGAGATAAATTCTTCGATTGTCTTCTCTGCCATAGGTAGACCATCGGTATCAATTTTCCCAATAGAATCTTTTACTTCTTTCACCATCTTAGGGTCAGCAATATCCTCAATATAACATACAACGATATCCGTTTTGGACCTGCGTCCTACTTGCATATATTCCATCCGCAAAGTACGGTCTCGAACTCTTCTCCTAGTAAGTGCGGTATTAAACACGATGGTTTCAACATAACCGTCCCGTGCCCCTCTAACCACTCTTTCTGTATCCGGTTCCTCAGGTCCTCTTACCGGATATGTACGGGCATCGATAACAATCCCTTTTGTTAAACCATCTACAAGTAAAACTGTTGGTCCCGCTAATACCTTATCCGTCAAGTCATCCAAGTCATCGGAAACTTCTACTTCGACGTATGGTATATAAGTACGGATGAGTTTCTTCAACATATCGTCGCGAAGGTCTTCAGGTTTTAATCCAGCCAAATATTTCATTAAAAGATGCAGAATATCGTCTTTCGCAAACCCATCAATTAAAAATAGGGCCATCTCTTTTTCTGCATATTCCACATCGAGCTGAATCACGTCAAAACTTTTGTCAACCCCCAAAGATTCCTTTAAATAAGCAATATTTTTTTGAATATCCGCATGAACTGGATGTTTTACTGTTTTTTCCATAATCCACCTCGAAAGTCTCATATCATCTAGTTAATCCATAATTTTCCTCACTCCTTCCATCATTGCCACACCTATAACAAAACATACTTTGTTTTTTTTACTTAACAGGAATGTTATTCTTACCCCAGGCATCAGCCGAATAGGGACGTGCTGGGGTGACCCCTCTACGCTTGTGAAGATGAAAACAGGGATGAAGCCAGCATGAAATCATCTTCATGAACCCGATGAAGATGATAACGAGAACGAATCAGCTTCATAAGATGTGTAGCCCCCACCCCACAGGACCGAGTGCCTTCTGCTCCAATATCAACAATTTTTAATAATTTATCATCAATGTTATTTAACAAAGTTTACCAAAAGAAAGGAAAGTAGTTCATAATTTATAAATTCATGAACTACTTTCCTGTTTCGAAACTCCTATAATTCAATTTTAAACTACAAAGAGGTAATCCTTTCTACTAACTCTTGATAATCCTTGTTGTCAGGTTGTAAATTTAAAGCGTTCTCTGCGTATGTTTTCGCTTCATTAAGTGATCCTTGTTCTAAATAAATTAACGAAAGATTATAATGAGCCTCATGAAACTGGGGATTCAATTCAACAACCTGTTGAAGGTGAACTTTCGCACCCTCAAGGTCATTCCTTTTAACCTCTGTAAAAGAAAGGAGAAATAGAATATCGGCTGAGTCACGTTCCTTATCTTTGTATTCGTTCAAAAGTTGATACGCCTTGTCAAACTCTTCCGCTCGAATCTGTTCCTGGGCATGGATTAAGACGGACTGCTTATCCATTAAAGATGCAGGGTTACTAAAACCATACTGTAGCAGCCCTAGGATCAAAGCGGTTGTAATCGCTAAGTATAACACCTGGGAAGCAATCCTTTTCTTTTTCGGGAAACGGACAATCCCAGCTGCAGCGAAACCACCTACTAATCCGCCGATGTGTCCTGCATTATCAATGCCAGGAATCGTGAAGCCGAACATCAGATTAATAGCCAGAACAATAAGGATGTTAAATCCTAATGATCTCAGAAAAAGTCGGGGAAAGACAACACCGAAATAAAGTAAGGCCCCAAAACACCCGAATATCGCTCCGCTTGCTCCAGCAGACAAATTAGGGCTAAACAGAAAGCTAGCCAATACCCCTGAGAAACCTGCGAGGATATAGATAAATAAGAACCTACTATTCCCGTATATTCGTTCAACCATTGGACCTAAGTAGTATAAGGCTAAAGAATTCATTAAGAGATGAAGAAAACCAATATGTATGAACATTGGTGTAATAAAACGCCACCATTCTCCTTCCAAAATAAGTGGATTAAACTTAGCACCATACTGGATGAGAATGGATGTCTCCGTACTTCCCCCCATAAGTTCCATTAAGATAAAGACTGCAACCTGAATAACGATTAGAAAAAAAGTGAAGAAACCTTTTCCTGAATGAAATATTGCCTTCTCAGCTTTTTCTCTTTCCGATGCATCTCGTAAGGATTCAACCTGAAGCTTGGTCGTTTCTTCCTCTGTTAACTCCATTCTACCTTCTAGCAAGAAATCAGTGCCCATTATATCGTGTAACTTATCCTTCGATTGACTAACATTCGAACTATCTATTATAGTGGTGACCACTTCCACCTTCTCTTTAGCGGAGCTCAAATACGGTTTAACTAGGTGATGCTCATAATCATCCACTGGTGGAAACTGTGTAAAGTAGAGATTACTTATAGTTAATTTCCCTCTAACCAACCTTCTCCTAATTCGGCTCCCATTTGCAGCAACTTGTTCAATATCTCTTTGAAGCCACTGACTCCAATCAAGGTCATATCGTATAAGCCTTACAATCGGCAGATCTTTATTTTCAACTTTTTCTAACCATATCTCTTGTTTATCCCTTGAAATCTGTAAAACTCTATATTGTTTTCTTACAATTAAATAGTGGGCCGTGCTCCAAAATAAACTTTCGGCAATCAAATATATCTCCCTCCTTTCTTCAGTTTTACTCCTTAAGATTATTATAAACGAAAATGCCAAGAGATAAGGAATATAAGAATTTTCAACAAATGCAGGGGATTATCTTTTTACTAACGGCTGATTTCAAAAACTTTACAGGATCAAATCAAAAAAAGACCTCAGAAAGGTCTTTTTACCTAAATTCTGAAGGTCCTGAAAAAACGGTTTGAAAAAGTTTTTGTCGAATTCCTGGGATACCCATTAGGGAGCCTACTGCGAACCTTCTTAGCATTGCATTTCCTAAAATACCATTCATCACTCGATATCGATTTTGGTATACAAAATATCCTGCCAAGCTAAAAAGTATAAATGACGCAAGTTTTTTTAACATATCCATCCCTCCACCATTATTTTGTAGCAGAAAGAATTCTTTTATCCATAGATTACAGGTACTTCGAAAAAACTAGCTGCCTACATTAAGAAGGAAAGACAGATTCCTTAATTTTTTGTAAAACATTTACTGAATGACTGAATTTCTCTTTTTCATCTTCCGACAATTCGAACTCAAGGACTTCTCTAATTCCATCTCTATTCACGATTGCGGGAACACCGATATAAATATCTTTATGAGCATACTCACCATCAAGGTAAGCGGACACCGTTAAAATCGAATTCTCATTCTGCAATATTGCTTTTGTCAGTCGAACTAGACCCATCGCAATTCCATAATAGGTTGCACCCTTACGTTCAATGATATGGTAAGCAGCATCTCGAACATTAATGAAAATCTGGTCCAGGTCTGCTTGGTTATATTCTTCGATTTCATTGATAATCGTTTTAATCGGTTTACCACCGATGTCTGCATGGCTCCATACAGGTAATTCGGTGTCGCCATGTTCACCAATAATATAGGCATGCACATTTCTTGTATCAATATTAAAATAATCGCCTAATAGAAAACGGAAACGAGCTGTGTCAAGAATCGTCCCAGAACCAATCACTCGTTCCTTTGGCAATCCTGAGAATTTCCAGACAGCGTATGTAAGAATATCAACAGGATTCGTGGCTACAATGAAAATACCATCAAAACCGCTTCCCATGACCTCACTGACAATGCCTTTGAAAATTTTTGCATTTTTCTCGACCAGATCAAGGCGTGTTTCACCAGGCTTTTGGTTAGCACCTGCACAAATCACAACAATATCCGCATACTTACACTCCTCGTACCCTCCATACCATATTTTCGTCGGCGCAGGAGCAAATGGCATCCCATGATTTAAATCCATCGCATCACCTTCCGACTTTTCCTTATTTAAATCAATAAGAACAAGTTCTTCAGCAACACCTTGATTCAACATGGCAAAAGCATAACTTGAGCCTACAAAGCCTGTTCCAATTAATACCACTCGATTTACACGATTTTTTTTCACACTAGTCCCCCCATCACTTTTATGGTTAGTCTTTCCCATTAATCAAGAGATTCATTATGATATCCAAGGTGAAAAACTGATATAGAAAAGGATCCCCAAGATTACCGCACTCAAGCCTGACATGAAATTAACCACATCATTTCTAAACCATTCTTTCCCCTTAAGTAGAATTGCCTTTTCCTGACAATGGGTTGGCCCCTCAATATGCCGACCACAGACCTTACAAGTGTATTCCGCTTGTAAATATGCTCCTAAAAATGTATCGATTAGCATACCAGCAAAGCCGAATATTACTATGGAGAAAAACCCAAGAGAGCTTAATTGAAACAAGTAAGTTGCAATCATAGCGATAAGTAAAGCACCTAATAAACCTGCGAATGTTCCAAGCAAGGATATGGCACCAGAGGTTCCAGTCTCAACCTTTTTAAACCCCTTTATCGTACGCGGGGCCTTTTTGCTCAAGGAACCTAGTTCAGATGCCCAAGTATCGGCGTTCGCACTAGCTAATGAAATGGCAAAGGCGATTAGCCAAATCGGTTCGCTCCAATAAAAGAAAATTAATCCTGTTAGAGCGGCAATTCCCCCATTCGCTATCACTTGTGCCCAGTCTCGTGTTGAGCCCTTTTCGTGAATTTCAGATAAGAAACTTTTTCTTTTCTTCTTATACTTAGAAAACAGACTTGAGCTGATGAAGAATATCCCAATCAATATAAGACCGTTGCTACCAAATCCAATTGCTATACTGCTTCCAACAAAGAAGGCCGAAATAGCACCAGATAGACTAAGGAATGATAGTTTCCAAGCTACAAACGCAGTGAAAAGAATAAAACCTAAAGTCAGCGCCGATTCAACCGCCACACAGGAACACCCCTTCTTCTGTTACAATCTTTGCAACAGCCATGTCATGGGGTTCGTTTGGCAAGTCAGAAACAATCTGTTGGCTAAAAGCCAGACTCAACGTCTGATTGTGATATTTCTTTAAATAACGATCGTAATATCCTCCTCCAAAACCCAGCCTATACCCTGCAGTTGTGTAGGCTAGACCTGGTACAACAAGGAGGTCGATATTTTCGGCGTTAATTTCAGCGGTTTCTGAAGGTATCGGTTCATACAGTCCGAAGTAGACTTTTTCCAATTCTGAAAATCTAGTTAACGTACGAAAAACCATTTCTTTTGTATGGGGAACACATTTAGGGATGACCACCGTTTTCCCTTGTTCCCAAGCCTTGCGTATTAGTTGAAAGGTGTCGACTTCGGGCGCTTTAGAAATGGTCATACCGATTACGTCAGCATCCTTCCAACTACTGTCATCAAATAAGCGTCTTGCGATTTGGTATGAGAGGTCTTCATAAACAGGTAAGCTGAGTTTTTCGAGCTCACTTTTCATTGAATTTCGAAGGGTTTTCTTCCTCAAGTTCTCGCCTCCCTTTCTAAGTAATTATCTGTATGTATTGGCTGATGATTCTTTCCATATATGAATGTATCATAAAATATAATAAAAAAAACAACAAAAAAAGCAGTCGGGATAATTCCCGCTGCTGCTTATTTTGTTTCACGATGTGCAGTTGCACGCTTTTCTCTTGGGCAATATTTTTTAAGCTCAAGACGATCTGGATTATTACGTTTATTCTTTTTAGAAATATAGTTACGGTCTCCGCACTCTGTGCACGCTAACGTAATATTTACACGCATATTTTTCCCTCCAAACATACCTGTTTCGTTCATACGACTTTTCTATAATAGCACTTTTCATCAGGAAATGCTAGTAGGTTTTTTTAATTATTTAGGTCATATCGCTTTCCTTTGACAAGATAGAAAACATTCTCTGCAATGTTTGTTGTATGGTCTGCAGCCCGTTCAAGATAGCGACATATAAAGGAGAGCTGGGTTATCTGTGCCGTGTAGCTAGGATTTTCTTGATTTAGTTTCAACAGTTCCCTGATTGTCTGACCATACAAATCATCGACCTGATCATCCATTTCAGCAATCTTCTTTGCCTTAGACAAATCCTCTTCTCCAAAAGATTCTAAGGACAACGACAGCATCTCCAGTGTTAGTTTGTGCATTTCCTTAATATGTTCAATTGGTTTTACAAGGGGTTCCTTGCCAATCCGGATTGCCGATTTAGCAATGTTTACGCCAAAGTCAGCGATTCTTTCAATATCGTTTGCGATTTTAATCGCTACAATAATTCTCCGTAAATCTACAGCAACAGGGGATTGTTTTGCTATTAGTAGGATAGCAAAATCATTAATCTCTTCTTCCAAGATATTTGCTTTAGAATCATCTTCAATTATTTTTAAAGCTAGTTCAATATCTTGGTTTTCAAGAGCTTCTAAAGAACGTGTTAATGCGTCAGCACTGAAATTCCCAAGTTCGATTAATCGATTTTGAAGTTCTCGCAGTTCCTCTTCAAATTTCTCTCTAACAACCATCGTTTTGCTCCTTTCATCACATCAGACTAAACTAACTCAACAAGAAAATTTGTCTTTCATTGATCAGCCAAATCGACCAGTAATATAATCTTCCGTCCGTTTATCAGAAGGATTGGAGAAGATTTTATTTGTATCGGCAAACTCAACGACTTCCCCACTGAGAAAGAAAGCTGTTTTGTCTGAAATTCGAGCCGCCTGCTGCATATTATGGGTAACGATAATAATACTAAAATCCTTTTTCAACTCTTGGACCAGTTCTTCAACCTTTAATGTAGATATTGGGTCAAGCGCTGATGTTGGTTCGTCCATGAGAATAACATCTGGTTCAATTGCTAGTGCACGGGCAATACATAGACGTTGTTGTTGCCCCCCAGAAAGTCCATAGGCATTTTCATTAAGGCGGTCCTTCACTTCGTCCCAAATAGCCGCGCCCCTTAAGCTCTTTTCAACGATTTCATTTAAAATTTTCTTATCGCGAATCCCATGAATTTTCGGTCCATAGGCAACATTCTCAAAAATTGATTTCGGAAAAGGATTAGGTTTTTGAAAAACCATTCCTACTTTTGTTCTTAAATCTTCTACTTTAAAGTTTTTATCAAGAATATTCTTTCCACGGTACAATATTTCTCCGGAAATCCTTACTACTGGAATCATTTCCACCATTCTGTTTAAGGTTTTAATATATGTGGATTTCCCACACCCAGATGGACCAATGATTGCGGTGACCTCATTCTCATAAATAGACAAATTAATATTTTTTAACGCCTGATCTTCACCATACCAAAGGTTTAAATCCTTCGTATCATAAACAATACTTTTCTTCGTGTCGGGCACTGGCGATTCCCCCATGGTAGAAACTTGTTTCTTGTTTTCTGTTAATACCGACATCAATAAAAACCTCCTGGTAGCTAAAATCTTCTTTGAAACTTATTTCGGATTAAGATCGCGATTGAATTCATTATGAACAAGACAAGTAGTAAAATTAAGATGGTTGCAGCTGCCAAATTCATATACTCTGATACCAACGCAGAATCGAGTGTCCAATAATAAATCTGGACGGGAAGAATCGTAAACTTATCAAAGATTCCATCTGGTAGAGGAATTAGTAATGCCGGTATTCCGATAACTACAAGTGGCGCAGTCTCACCAATTGCCCGGGAAAGGGCTAATATCGTTCCCGTTAAAATTCCTGGTATAGAAGCTGGTAGGACTACATTTTTAATGGTTTGCCATTTAGTTGCACCCATCCCGTAGGAAGCTTCTCTTAGAAATTGTGGAACCGCTCGAATTGCTTCTTGCGCCGATACAACCACAACCGGTAGTACAAGAAGGGCCATCGTTAAACCACCAGCTAAAACGATATTCCCCAAATCTAAACCTCTAACAAAAACTGTCAATCCCAAAAGACCAAAGACGACAGATGGAACTCCAGCTAAATTGGCAATATTGGTTTGAAACAGGGACTGTAACCGCCCCTTTTTAGCATACTCTTCCAGATAAATGGCAGTCCCGACACCTAATAGCATCGTGACAGGAGCAACAACAAGCATTAACCAAAAGGTTCCAAGGATTGCCCCCATAATCCCTGCCCTCTCCGGCTCAGTAGATAACTTGTTTGTAATAAAATCAAAATTTATCCACCCTGCTCCATCTCGGAAAACTCGGTAAATAAGAATAACTAGAACAATTAGACCAAATAACGTAGCCAGAAGGAATAATGATTTTGCAAGCATATTAAGAAATAATCTTGAACCCATTTTTTTCTGAACTTGATTGTTATCAACGTATTTCATTTTTAATATTCCTCCCTATATTTGCGAGAAATATATTGCGCAATCATGTTCATAATCAGCGTAAACACAAATAGTGTAAACGCAACAGCATATAAACTATGATATAAAGTCGTTCCAGCAGCCGCCTCACCACCAGTTACTTCAACTATATAAGCTGTCATGGTTTGCATAGATTGCGTAACATCAAAGGTAAAGTTTTTTGAACTGCCGCTCGCAATGGTAACAATCATCGTTTCGCCAATGGCACGAGAAATACCTAACACAAAGGAAGCAATGATTCCAGAAATGGCTGCTGGTAAAACGACTTTCCAGGTCACTTCTAGCTTCGTTGAACCTAGGGCTAGTGCCCCTTCTCTCATTGCATTTGGCACTGAACTCATGGCATCCTCAGAGAGGGACGCCACCATTGGGATGATCATAATTCCCATTACAATACCAGGACTAAGAATATTCGTTGGTTCCAATCCTGGGATGAAGGATCTTAATAGCGGTGTAACAAAGGTAAAGGCAAAGAAACCATATACAATTGTTGGGATACCCGCAAGAATCTCCAGAATAGGCTTTAAAATTTTTCGAGCTTTCTCCGACGCGTATTCACTTAAATAAATCGCCGTCATAAGACCAATAGGAATGGCGACAAGCATCGCGATTAGAGTAGATATAAGAGTACCGGTCAGCAGTGGCAACACACCAAAAACCGCGTGTTCTCCTAAAGGTTTTAACTCAGTGCCAGTAAAGAAGCTTATAATTGGTACCTCTTGAAAAAAGAGCACTGTTTCGGTAATTAGCGTTAGCAGAATACCGACAGTTGTAAGAATTGATATAACAGCAATTCCTAAAAGGATTCCTGGAATCAGTTTTTCGACTGAATTTCCGATACTCTTTGTTTTTTTCTTTTCATCTATCAAATCACGGATTTTCATTTTGTTTTGATCCGCTGTCTTTTGCAATTTTATTAACCCCTTTAACCTTAATTATGAACCTAGAGGGAATAATCAATAAGAATAGCTAAAAGATGAGAAGAGTACACTTCTCATCCATTAGACTGATTGAAGGTTACTATTCACCTTTCAAGCCATTTAATGTGTCAACAGTGGCTTGAATTTCTTCTTCAGGAAGTGGTGCAAAACCAGTTTCTTGAGCAACTTCATTTGCATTTTCCATTGTATAGATAGCATAATCTAACACCTGTGGTTTTTCTTTTGCATGGTTAACGTTTAGGTAACTGAATACCGGGCGAGTAAATTCTGCATATTCTCCATCTTCAGCGATAGTTTCCACAGAAGGTTCTACTGGACCATTACCAAAATCAACATTAACAGCTGTTAGCTTATCGGTATTGCTCGCATAATATCCATATCCAAAGAATGCAATGGCGTTTTTGTCTTTGGAAACTAGATCAACAAGTACAGAATAATCTTGCTGAAGGTTAGCCCCTTCTACCATATCTTGCTCTCCAAGGATGTTTTCAAACATGAACTCGTATGTTCCATGATTTTCATTTGGTCCGTATGTTTTAATTTCTTCCTCAGGGAAGTCTGGGCGCACATCTGACCACTTTTGCTTTCCACCACTCGCAAGGAAGATTTCAATGATTTCTTGTTGTGTTAATTCAGTAGCCCAATCGTTTTCTTTATTAATAACGAATGTTAAACCATCCAAAGCAACCTTTAGTTCTTGTACTTCAGTTCCTAGCTCTTCAGCTTTAGCTAACTCTTCTTCTTTAATTGAACGTGAAGCATTGTTAAAGTCTGTCCCATCTTCTACTAAGAATTTCTGAAATCCTGCAGAGGTACCAGCACGACTAACTTCAACCGAAACATTCTCCTGGGCATTTGTCATATAATTTTCTGCCATTTTAGCCATAAAAGGATAGACTGTACCAGAGCCGTCAATCACAACACTGCCTTCTAATTCCGCCCCACCCTCCGGTGAGTCATTGCCTCCACAAGCAGCCATAATCATCATAACTGAAGCCATTAATGTCATTAAGCTAAATTTTTTCAGACGTTTCATTCCGTATTCCCCCTAAGAGATATCGTTTGTTTTGTCCTACAAGTAACAGAATACAGACCTTTTTTTAATTCTGTTTAAATAGAATGTAAAGGTTTTGTAAATTCACATGAATTTTATGTATATCTGTCGAAAATCAGGACCATAATCCATATATGATTTAATGGTTAGTATCACCTAAAAGCAAAAAAAAACTGCCCTATTGGACAGTTTTATTACTATTCTTCTTCGGATTCACCATCGTTTGAAGGAGTATTGTTATTTTCAGTTTCTTCAGTCTGCCTAGCCTTTTTTATATCAAAATACGTATCTAGCACCCTACGCCCGATGACACTATTTGCCGTATGGCCACTGTTCCCTTCATATGCCCATGGAACCATTACTGCCATAGCTATTTCTGGATTATCGTATGGTGCATACCCTACAAGACTAAGGTTCATAACACCTGGAGCCTCATTAAAGTTGCCACGCTCTGGTCCATCATAGAATGCTTGGGCAGTCCCTGTTTTACCTGCTGGTTTATAGCTTGCGCTTCCAAAGCTTCCATAAGCCGTTCCGCCAGAAACCTGCATAACTCGGCGGAACCCTTCCTGTACGCCTGCAATCCATTCAGGCTCAGCATCTACCTTATTAAGAACAACAGGCTCAAAAGTTTTTACCACTGGACCTATATCTTTATTATCCATGATTGGCTCACGAATCTCTCTAACAATCTGCGGTTTAATTCGATTACCACCATTAGCAATGGTTGAAACGTATTGCGCCAGCTGCATAGGGGTATAAGTATCATACTGACCAATAGCAAAATCAAGTAAGAGACCTGGGCCACGGTCAAACCCTTTAAATCCGGCCATTTCGTTCGGAAGATCAATTCCAGTCCTTATTCCAAGCCCAAATTGAGCAAATGAATTCCTAAATGTATCAAACGCTTTTGGGTTGATTGAAAGAGGTTGATTATACCGATATACTCCCTCGCCAACATTAATTGCGGTCCTATACATAAAGACGTTTGATGATACTTTAAGTGCATTTTTGTAATCAAGAGTACCTAAACCTGCTCTCCATGAGCTTTTAGGCTTTGTGTCTTTAATTACAATCGGAGTATCATGGAAGGTCGTACTTGGGACGATCGCGCCAGTATTTAAACCTGTTAGCACAGTTGCTCCTTTAACTGCTGAACCTACAGTGTAGGATGTGGAGATATTCCCTAGGGCAAAGTCTTTCATCTCCCTAACCCCTGTTTCTTTATCCTTTACAATTTGCTTACCCGCCATCGTTAATACTTCTCCTGTAAAAGGATCCATTAGAACCACAAAGGCTCGGTCTAAAAATCTAGTTCTTGGCTGCTGCTTTGCCTTAACTAACTCTTCTTCAATAATTTTCTCAACAGCAATTTGTAAATCCATATCTATTGTAAGGACCAGGTCTTTTCCTCTATTTCCTTCAGTAATTACCTCAGTATCAAGAACATTCCCTGCCTTATCGGTAATATTTTTCACTTTTGCCTTTTGCCCGTGTAGAACATCTTCATATTGAAGTTCTAAATAGCTTCTTCCAACTCGGTCATTTCGACTGTAATCTCTTGACAAATAATACTCTAAGCTTTCTCTTGGCAAACCCTCGTTGGAGTCAGTAATCCCACCAAGAACCGATGATAACGTTGGCTTAAGAGGATACTCTCGGTCCCAATCTGTCGTTGTATCCACTCCTGGCAACTGTTCTAAGTTTTCACTAACAGCCGCATACTCTTTAGCAGAAACTTCTTTTTTCACAATTTGTGGTGTAAGTGCATAACCACTATTGAACTCCCTAAAGATAGCTAAAATTTCTAAATCCTCATCAGTAAGTTGATCTAAATCCTTTTCTGTTATTCTTTCGAGTTGAAGGTCATAGATTGCCTTATCATCAAGCTCTTTTTCTTTATATAAATCCCACTCAGCTTCGGTTATTTTCTCTTTAGCACGCTCAGGATTTTTCAAGATCCAGTAGTCCTTTTTATCTCGTTCCCTTACAGCGTCTGTATCCTTGTATATCAGCTTTGCCAACCGTTCTGCTACCTTTAACATTTCCTCCGTGGAAGTTCCTTGACTTCTTGTATAAGTAATCGCGTCACTAGCTGTATTGTCAACAATCGTTGTCATATTTCGATCAAACATTTTGCCACGAGGTACTGGACTGTTAACAGTTACATCCTCGGTCCGTTCGATTTCACGCTTATAATCTTCTCCATAGACAATTTGGACAATCCCAAGTCTCAAAATTAACATCGAAAACAACATAAAGACTGCAAAAAACAATAAATTTAGCCTAAAGGAAACCTGTTTCGTTTTTTTCTTTTTCCCCATCTTCCCCCCACCTTCCTTTTTAAAAAAGGGATACGATGCATGATTGCATACCCTTTATTTTAAAGGAAAAGCAGGGATATATCTATTGGAAATTTTAATCCGAAACGTTTACCGCGAACTTTAGGTATAGGATAGCTTAATATGACGCACAAAGAAGTAAATGATCGTATGACCACTTCCAATGATTAGGAGTAAGATAGGGATACTCTTCTCTTGATTGAACCAGTGGATAGCACCCAAGAATAACAGAATTGAAAGTATTCTCCCCATATTTAAGAACACTTCTTTTACCACTATGTATTCTATTCTCATTTCGGCAGCCTTCCAGCCTCTACCGATGACATCATAGGTTAATGACGCATACGGAACGAGTAATAGTGGATAGGCAATTGCAATAATTGCAGCATATATGAGAAGTTTAAAATAAGTTAAATCAAAAACAATTAAGAAGATAACTAAATAAAGCAGAATTCCTCCAACGAGAATGGCTTTTTTACGCCATTCTTTTTTTAACATCCTAGAAACAAAAAAATAGGTTAAAAAAGCAATACCAGAATTAATAAGCCCAAATGTCCCTAATGCCATTTCGCTTCCAGTAGAGATAAAAACAAAGACAGAGATAATAAACGCAAATGTTCCTTCCCTAAGTCCTTGAAAAATGTGAGCATTTGTAACCATCCGCCAATTATCGCTATTTTTCCGTTCTTTCCAAATTCTTGTGAACCAGTACTTCCCTTCTGCAGGACGCCGCTTTAAATAGAAGCTTAAAAAGACAGCAACCGAAAACAATGCTAAGGAAATACCAAATATAATTGTATAGCCCGTGAACTTTTCCAACCTTGAAATAATAAAACCAGCTGCAAACGGACCAATCATTCCGCCAGCTGAGGATAGGATTCCTAAAAAGCCATTGAAAAAGTCGCGAGTTTCTGGTTCGGTAATCTCAAAGGTTAGGACGTTAAAAGCTAACCAGTAAAACCCGTAGCCAATCCCAAGCACCCCACCAAGAAGCAAGAGAAATTCTGATGCTCTTTCCCCTGCAAAAAGAACCGCAAGGTAAAAAGAGGCTAAAAAAATTACACCAATCCTTAACACAATGACTCGGTCTATCTTTTTTGCCCATCGACCAGCTAAAATAAAAGTCACCAATTGCATCACAACAATTGACAGATTATAAAATCCAAGGTCAAGATATTCTCCAGATTGCTTCCATAAATAGATATTGACGAAAGTATTAGACAAAGCAACACTTAATGAATATAAGCCTCCGATCAACAGAAGAAGCGTTAAGTCTTTTGTTAGTTCCACATCACCTATTAGTTTTTTAACTTTACTCATTAAGAAACTCCCCTTTTCTTCTGTGTAGTTTCTATCAATCCACAATGACTTATTCATGATTAAAGAAAGCAGTAAAGAAGCAGGGAATTAATTTTCTCCATAAAAAAAAAAGACAGGCAAATTGCGCCTGTCTTTTCGTCATTGTCCATTATTATTTCGCAGCGTTGTAACGCTTGTTTACTTCATCCCAGTTTACTACGTTCCAGAATGCACCAATATAATCTGGTCTTCTGTTCTGGTAGTTTAGGTAGTAAGCATGCTCCCATACATCAAGACCAAGTACTGGAGTCTTACCTTCCATAAGTGGTGAATCTTGGTTTGGTGTGCTTGTTACTTCAATTTCTCCATTGTTTACTGCAAGCCAAGCCCAACCAGATCCAAAGCGAGTTGTTGCTGCTTTTGCAAATTCCTCTTTAAAAGCGTCAAAGCTTCCAAACTTCTTAGTGATTGCCTCAGCAAGTTCACCTGTAGGTTCTCCGCCACCATTTGGAGAAAGGATTTGCCAGAATAAAGAGTGGTTAGCATGTCCACCACCGTTATTGCGTACTGCTGTGCGTGCAGCCTCAGGAACGGCATCAAGGTTTGAGATAACTTCCTCTACTGATTTAGCTAGTAACTCCTCATTGCCAGCTAAAGCATTGTTTAGATTAGTTACATAAGTGTTATGGTGCTTAGTGTGATGAATGTTCATTGTTTCCTTATCGATGTGTGGTTCTAGTGCATCATATGCATAAGGTAATTGTGGTAATTCAAAAGCCATATTTAACATCCTCCTATGTATCGTTTGATATCCTTAAGAATGTTTCTACTATCTTTAGTTTTCAGATATTAGAACCATTCTAAAAGGGCTCTAGCATTAGATTACCAAACAACGGTAATTGATTCAAATAAAACGCTTTATTTGAACCTAATAAAGTTTTCCCTTTATGCTTATTTTTATTCTTAAATGAGCGTAAAACACCAAAACGAATAGAATTCAAAAAATCGTCAATATTACACAATCCCCATTCTGTCAACGATTTATGTCGCATCTAACTACAACACCTTCCAATTACTGTAAAACCACTATTGACATAGTACCTACAATTCTTTTAAATCAAAAGTGTAGAGGCTTTTTTAGGGAGTGATCCTCATGGAGAAAAACATATCTTTATACAGCTTGTTATTGCAAAATTTCATAGATAAAGAGGCGATTCAAAAGGTCAAAGCCGGTACCATTCTTTTTCAGGAAGATGATCGGGTTGATTACATCTATCTCGTCCTAAACGGCACTATCTCGGTTGGACGGGTCCACATGAAGGGGAAAGAATTCATCATGAAGTTGCTGAATGGTGAGGAGATGATTATTGAATACGAATTGTTTAAACATAATCCTCGGTATCATTTTACAGCAAAAGTGATTACTGACTGTGAAATCATTATGATTAAGAGAGAAGCATTCGAGGATTTTGTTTTTAACGACAAAACGGCCATGAATTCGCTTTTAAATTGGCTTAGTACCCGGTATTTAAAAGCCCAAATGAAATGCCAAGACTTAATCATGAATGGTAAAAAAGGTGGACTGTACTCTATACTCATTCGACTTTGTACTAGTTACGGAGTTAAAACAAACGAAGGAATTCTTATCGACCTTCCTCTAACCCATCAAGAGCTAGCTAATTTAACTTTTGGAACGAGAGAAGTAATTCAGCGAATGTTAAAGGAACTCAGAGAACTCAACATTATATCTTATGACCAGCTTAAATTTACCGTAAAAGATTTGAACTTTTTAAAAAGAGAAGTCGACTGCCAAAATTGTACCTTTGAAATTTGTGGCCTGAATTAAAAATGTACTTGACTCTAAAAAAATCGTGCTATGCACGATTTTTTTAGATAGTAACAAAAAAGTAAACCACCATTACGATTTGAATAACCGCTTTCGTCACAACACTGCTTATAAAGCCAATAACGGAACCAAACCCGATTTTTGCTGCCTCTTTGATTTTTCTTCTATTTATTATTAGTTCTGCTAAGAATGCTCCTGCAAAAGGCCCAATTATTATGCCGATAACAGGAATAATAAATGGCCCAATTAACAAACCGATTGTACTTCCCCAAACACCAGCCTTAGACCCTCCATATTTTTTCACACCAATAATATTTGCAATATAGTCAGCTCCAAACAACAGAATGACAAATAAGGCTTGGACCGACCAAAATAACAAATTAAATGGTTCGAAAGAATAAAATACCCCGTAAAGTACGAATCCAGCGAGTAGAAAAACAACACTCGGTATAATTGGATAAATCAATCCTACAAATGCAACTACAAACAATAAAATGATGATGATCCAATACAAATAATCCAAAATATCATCCCTTCAGAATAATAAAATTTCCTAAACAAAAATAAAAGCAAGGGAAGGCCCTTGCTTTATTTTACCATTAATGATTTTCGTCTAACACGTATTCTGCAATATTTACAGCATGGTCACCGACTCGTTCAAGGTTGCTGACAATATCTACGAAAACAATCCCAGCTTGACCAGAACAGTTTCCTTCATTGATTCGGAGGATATGTTGTTTTCTTAGTGATCTCTCCATTTTATCGATTTCTTCTTCTTTCTTTACTACCTTAGCAGCGATTGTTCGATCGTTTTGATCAAGCGCTTGTAAAGCATTATTAACCGTCGAAATCGTAAGTGCAAACATTTCGTCAAGATCGCCCATAGCGGTATCTGTCATTTTAACTTTATTTGCTTGCTGATACTCAACAAGCTCGATAATATTTTCAAAATGGTCACCAATCCGCTCTATATCACGAACTGTATCCATCAGATTCCCATGTTCCTCTGACTCCACTTTTGAAAGGGAGCTAGTCGAGAGCAAAACAAGGTAATCAGTGATTTTTCTATCAAGATTATTAATTGCATCCTCTAATTGATAAGCTGCCCCCGAGTGCTTTGTATTCTTTGTTTTTAAGAACTGATTCGTTTCCTCAAGCCCTTGAACAGCAAATTTCCCCATACGCAAAACTTCTTCCTTGGCTTGTCCAAGTGCAATTGATGGAGATTGTTCAATGAAGATTGGATCGAGATGCTGGGCTTTATATTCTACAATGGAATCTTGCCCTGGAATTAACTTTGTCACGATATAAGCTAACACCGCAATAAACGGCAATTGAAGCAATGTGTTTGAAGCATTAAATATCCCATGCGCAAACGCAATCGTCATTTCTGGATTTAAATTCATGGCCTCTTGAATCATGAGAATGAGGCTCGTAAATGGTTTTAAGAGAAGCAAAAAGATAACTGTCCCAATTAAGTTGAAAAGAACATGGGTTGCAGCAGCACGACGGGCAGCAACAGATGTGCCAATGGCTGCAAGAATGGCTGTAATTGTTGTACCAATGTTATCACCAAACAGAACTGGCAAAGCGGCATTTAAGGTTACGAGACCTTCGCCAAATAATTCCTGAAGAATCCCAATTGTTGCACTAGAACTTTGGACAATGACAGTAAAGAGAGTTCCGACCACAACACCTAATATAGGGTTTGTACTCATTTGAACCGTAAGTTCATGGAAAGCTTCCACACCACGCAGTGGCTTCATCCCAGCGCCCATTAGTTCAAGTCCATAGAATAAGGCACCAAACCCAAAGACAAGCTGACCGACGTTATGTATTTTCTTACTCTTAAAGAAGAACAAAAGAATAGCACCGGCTGCAATAATTGGTAATGCGTACGCGCCAATATCAATACCAATGATAAAAGCAGTAACAGTTGTTCCAATATTGGCTCCCATGATTACACCAATTGCTTGACGTAAAGTCATAAATCCTGCACTGACTAAACCAACCGTGATGGCCGTGGTTCCACTACTTGTCTGTAACAATACCGTTACAAATATCCCAGCTAATACTCCCATTATCGGGTTTGTCGTGAACTTATCCAATATATCTCTTAGGCGATCACCTGCAGATCTTTGTAGTCCGTCCCCCATGTATTTTATCCCGAATAGGAAAATACCAAGGCCGCCCAAAAATTCAAACAGCATTTGTTGTACATTCAATTCCATCATTTCAACCCCTAGAATTTTTTCGACTAGTTTCAGCAAACCTCTACATTATGAAAGATTTACTAGGGAATTGTAAACATTTTTTTAAGCAAATTTACAATACCTTAACATTTCGAAAGAAATATTACAAAATTATTACAAGGAAATCCATTTAACTTGTGAAACCTTACCTATCAAGATACAATTAAACCCGTTAATTATGATAAAGGGTGTGGTTCCATGAATATTTTTGTTCAGTTTTTTAAAAGCATTTACTCACCAAAAGACATCGCATCATTCCGTTTACAGGGAATTGGGAAAACCATCTTATATGTCTTTTTACTTTCAGCAATATCCGTCTTTCCTACGATTTATTTTTCAAACACAGCAATTAAAGAAGCTGTAAGTGTGATAGAGGAAACGATAAAAGAAGATCTCCCGGATTTTCAAATTGAGAACGGATTGCTTACTTCCACAGAAAATGAGCCAATTCTGATTACTAAAGGAGATTTCTCAATTATCTTCGACTCGTCCGGAACGATGGATACTTCGAATGTGACAACAGGAGATACCCTTGCTCTTCTTAAGCAAGAAATGGTGTTAATTGCAGGTGGAGAAGCAAATTCCATCCCTTATTCTATGCTAGGAGCACAAACCACTACTAAGCAAGAAATTGAAACTTTCATTGACGGCTCAGATTCAGCTTTAGCAATATTTTTGCCCATTTTTTCTCTCGCTATTTACCTTTTTACTAGTGGCATTGGGTTTATTGAAATTTCCATTATTGCTTTATTTGGTCTCCTCCTTAAAAATCTTGTTGGGAAACCCCTTCAATATCGACATCTTTGGCGAATGGCTGCCTACAGTGTAACACTCCCTACTGTCTTTTTTACAATCATGTCTTTGCTTCAGGTACATGTACCATTCGGGTCTTTAATAAATTGGTTCGTCAGTCTTACCGTGCTACTTCTTGCGATTCAAGAAGTACCACACTCAAAAGAACCCGAACTTGTTGATAATGAATAATGGTCCTACTGCATTCAAATATGGATGCAGTTTTTTGTTCTAACTCTAGTGTTTTATGCATATAAATGGACAAACCTTACGATGGAGGATTGTTCAATGAAAAAACTAGCAGGATTCCTATTTATTGTTCTCATATTGTTTTCTATATACAATGATCTTAGTTACGGTAGTCTTCCAACAGCAGTTAGTACCAATAAAATTGAAGCCAAAACAGTCGTTAAGGAAAGCGTCCCCTACTTTGAATATAAAATTCTTCCAGGGGATACGGTTTTGTCTGTATTAGAAAAAAACTTAGATGGACCGCTTCCTGTATCTATTACAAAAGCTGTTGAGGATTTTCAGGATTTAAACAACAATATTGAACCAACAGCCATTAATATTGGAAAAACCTATAAGTTTCCCGAGTATCCCCAAGGACAATAGCAAAGGCTACAAAAGTGAACTTTTCTTGTCAAGGTTGACTATAGCCTGATAAAATAAAAATGGATATGTTTGAATTTCTTTTCTTAAAGGAGCGAATCACTGTTGAGTGAAATAATACACCGTACCAAAACACGCCCTGTTCGCGTGGGCAATTTAACAATCGGTGGCAACAATGAAGTCGTCATTCAGAGTATGACGACAACCAAAACACATGATGTTGAGGCAACTGTTGCTGAAATATTGCGTCTAGAAGAAGCTGGATGCCAGGTTGTACGAGTAGCATGTCCCGACGAACGGGCAGCCAATGCTATATCTGAAATTAAAAAACGAATCAATATTCCTTTGGTCGTCGACATCCATTTCGACTATAAATTAGCGTTAAAAGCAATTGAAGGCGGCGCTGATAAAATCAGAATTAATCCAGGAAATATCGGAAGAAGAGAGAAAGTTGAAGCTGTTGTTAAAGCAGCAAAAGAACGTGGGATCCCTATTCGTATCGGGGTCAATGCCGGATCACTTGAAAAACGGATACTAGATAAATATGGGTATCCTACTGCTGACGGCATGGTTGAAAGCGCCCTGCATCATATAAAAATACTTGAGGATTTAGATTTCCACGACATTATTGTTTCTATGAAGGCATCAGATGTAAATCTAGCCATTGAAGCTTACACAAAGGCTGCGCAAGCCTTTGACTATCCTCTACACCTCGGAATAACCGAATCGGGCACACTGTTTGCTGGTACAGTAAAAAGTGCGGCAGGACTTGGAGCCATCCTAAGTAAAGGAATTGGAAACACTGTACGTATCTCCTTGAGTGCGGATCCTGTCGAAGAGGTTAAAGTGGCCAGAGAACTTTTAAAATCATTTGGCCTCGCTGCTAATGCGGCTACACTTATTTCTTGTCCGACATGTGGTCGAATCGAAATTGACTTGATTTCAATTGCTAACGAAGTTGAGGAATACATTTCAAAGATAAAAGCACCTATTAAGGTTGCTGTACTAGGATGCGCAGTTAACGGTCCAGGTGAAGCTCGCGAAGCTGATATCGGAATTGCGGGGGCTCGCGGGGAAGGTCTGCTTTTCCGTCACGGAAAAACGGTAAGGAAAGTTCCAGAAGACCAATTGGTTGAGGAATTAAAAAAAGAAATCGATAAAATTGCTGAAGAAAAACTTATTGAAATGGCAGAACGAAAATAATATATTAGAAAAGGCCCGGAAACCCGGGCCTTTTTTTTTGCTCCCTTTGAAGTGAACTCAATAAAACGGCAAAACAAACATCCCAATAATAATCGAAACAGCACCTATTCCGATTGCCCAGGTAGCTAGCCCTTTGGCTCCACCACGATTTCTCGCAATGAAACCAAGAACAACACCTGTTATGCCAAGAACAACAGGTAAAACAAACAATGAAAGGATTGAAATCGCCAGAGCGGAAATGCCTACAATACCAGCTCTTGCTTTCATCGTTTCTTGGTCTCCTGTTTCTACATCACGGTCACGACCTAAGCTGACAGGAGCTGCAATCTCAGCAGCCGTTTCCTCACGGTAGCTCGTCTCTGTCTCTTGAGACATATCCGCTTGAGAAGCTGTGTTCATTCCCGATACTTGGTTATAGTCAACGTTATTTTCTCGGGGCAAGGCTAATCCTAACGGAGTAGTAGCAGAAGCCCCTGTACCTTCTTTATTAATGTCGTTATCAAGCATATTTTGTTCAGGCTCGTTCAAATACTCGGGTTTATCCTGGTTTCGATTTTCGTCTGCCATCATAATCCCTCGCTTTCATAGTGGAGCATTTATATTGTCTGCGAGAAAGCAACTTTTTACGATGTCAATATCTGTCTAAAAAGGACAGATATTTCTTCAAACGGTTCCAATCATCTGGTAAGATTATCAGGGAAAAGAATTTTAACAGGGGAGATTAACAAATGACAAAGCGTTTTGGTATCGACATCGACGGAACCGTTACTTGCCCAGCTTCCATGGTTCCTTTTTTAAATGAAGCATTTAATTTAAATATTTCACTTAAAGATATAAAACAATATGATTTAATGCCCCTTGTTTCCGTATCCAAAGAAGAATTCGCTGAATGGTTTACAAAAAATGAGCCAAAGATTTATTCGAACTCTCCGATGGCAAAAGGAGCAAAAGAAATATTAGATGATTGGGCAAAAACAAATGAGTTGTTTTTCATTAGTGCAAGAGGCCAGCAGTTGCTCAACGTTACGGCTGAATGGTTTAATGTCCATAACATTGATTATGATCATATAGAACTTATAGGTAGCCATGATAAGGTGGCATCAGCGAAAAAATATAATGTAGACATCTTTTTTGAAGACAAGCACGATAATGCCGTGACCATTCATGAAGAATGCCAAATTCCAGTCATCCTATTCAATACTCCCTATAATCAGGATCCCATTCCAGAAGGTGTGATTCGCGTGAATAATTGGTATGAAGCCAATAATTGGGTTAATAACTGGCTACAGAAATAATTAAAAGGTCCATCCCCATCGGATGGACCTTTCTTTTTTATTTAGTTAACCCTGATATTAGATATTGTGGTCGTTCTTTGACTTCAACTGACGGACCGAAGCGACTCAAGGGGCTAGGCGCTGCAACTGACTGGATCACCCGCACGCCCCGCGAAAACAAGCGCCTGGAGTGGAAACCAACTTTACTTGTTTAATGAAGCCTTTTAACTAAAACACTCCGGACACTTTCCATAAATTTCAAACTTATGTCCAGACACATCATACCCTTTTAAACTTTCGCTAAGCGCACTCATCGGACAAGTTTCAATTTCTTTTGTTTTTCCACAGTCTAAGCAGATAAAATGATGATGATGATGATGCGCTTGATGTGAGCAAGCAAATCGAAAATGTTTTTCGCCTGAAAGCTCAGTCATTTCTAGGATTCCCAAATCAACAAACACAGAGAGGTTCCGGTAAATAGTGTCAAAACTTAAACCAGGGTAATGTATTTTTAACTTGTCTAACACATCTCGGGCTGTTAGATATTTTTCATGATCAGAGAAAAGCTGAAGCATCTCCTCCCTTTTCCCTGTGTGTTTATACCCGGCATCCTTCAAGAGATCCATTGCTTCATTTACATTCAATTCACTCACCCCATTATATTGCTCTTCCTGAAGAAAGCTTTTTCATCAAGACAGTAACCACTAAAATGAACACGGCAATCATAACAATTGTGCCACCTGGTGCTAAATCTAAATAATACGAAAGAAACAGGCCACCTAAAACGGAAGCTTCACCAAAGAGAACGGAATAGAAAATGGTTTGCTTAAAGCCTCGAGCAATGCGAATACTCGCTGCAACCGGCAATGTCATTAACGAAGAGACAAGTAGAATCCCAACAATTCTCATTGATGCAGCAATGACTAATGCAACCATGACAATAAAAATAAAATGAATGGTCTTTGCAGCGATTCCTGTTGCCTTCGCGTATTCCTCGTCAAAGGAAAGTAGGAACAACTCTTTATAAATTAAAATAATTGTAAGGATAACAAAAACACTTATTACAACAATTGTCCATAAATCTACCCTACTTACAGCACTAACACTTCCAAATAAATAGCTAAATAAATCTGTATTAAACCCGTCTGCAAGTGAGATAAAAATAACACCTAGTCCAATACCTCCAGAGAGGATAATTGGAATCGCAAGCTCTTGATAATGCTTATATACCGTACGTAGTTTCTCAATTAATACAGCCCCGCCAACTGAAAAAGCCATTCCCATATAAAGTGGATTCAGACCTAAGAAAAAGGTTGAATATTTTCCAAGAAATAAACTAGCTGCAATTCCAGCAAGTGTAACATGACTTAAAGCATCTGCAATTAACGAAAGCCGGCGAACGACAATAAAGACCCCTAGTAAAGGGGCTATTGCACCGATTATAATCCCGGCAAGAAAGGCATTTTGCAAAAATTCATATTGAAGAATGCCTGAAATCATGAGTGTGCCTCCTCGTGGTGATCATGCGATAAGAGCTGCACATCATGCCCATAAATCTCAGATACCCCTTTTACCTTTTGCTGCTCGAATTCACGCGATGTACCATGGAAGAACAACTCTTTATTCAAACACGCAACATTGGTAACCTTATCCGAGATCGCCCCAATATCATGGGTGACCATTAGTAGAGTAATCCCTGTTTGATTTAAATGTGAGAGCATTTCATAGAAAGCTTGAACATTCTCTGCATCGACACCAACTGTTGGTTCATCAAGAATTAACAGCTCCGGCTGACTCACAAGTGCTCTTGCAATGAAAACTCGTTGTTGCTGTCCACCAGAAAGCTCCCCAATGTTTCGGTCTATAAATCTTTCCATTCCAACGGATGCAATGACTTTTTTTATTAATTCGGCTTCCTGCTTAGTTGAAAAGCGAAATAAGCCCATTTTTTTTGTTAAACCACTAGCAACTACCTCATATACGGTTGCCGGGAACCCAGTATTAAAAGAATTGGCTTTTTGAGAGACAAACCCTATCTTTTGTTTCTCTCTAAAATGTCGGATGTCTTCCCCGAAAATTTTTATCTCCCCTTTTTGAGGTTTAACCAAGCCAAGAATTAATTTGAGCAAGGTTGATTTCCCTGAACCGTTTGGGCCGACAATTCCCAGGAAAGCTCCCTTCTGTATTGATAAATTGATATTCTCAAGAACGTTTTCACGATCATAACGATAAAAAACATTTTTTATTTCAATAATTGGAAGATTATTCTTCACATTAACCACCTACAAAATAAGAATCATTCCGATTTACTCACGTAGTATAACCCATGGGGGCAAAAATGTAAATAATAGAGCCTTTTGATGTATTTTTAAATCATGGTCACGATTAGGATGAAACGCTCATACCTTACAATGAGGAGTGATGAGTATGAAAATATTTGAAAACATCGTAAATCACAAGGTCAATAATATTACCGGGGAAGAACTCTTAAAATATGCAGAACCATTTAAATTAGAAATTACAAAATCACAAGCCAATAAGATTGCCCAATACTTAAGAAGTACGAAGGTAAATATCTTCGATGATAAAGAACGTGTGGTCCTTGTTAAGGAGATTGCTAAAATTGCTGGACCAGAAACTGCAAAAGAAGTGAATAAACTGTTTGTCTTGTTTACAAAAGATAAAAAAAAATAACAAGGCAAAAAAGCTGTGATGTACTACATCACAGCTTTTTTATATAGGTTTATCCTTGTAGAATTTTATCTAACAAACCCTCATTAAATTGCTTGCTTCTTAACATTTCAATTTCATGAAGATACGGTGCTTTCTTACTGTTCTTATCTTCACCAACAAACGGCGTTTCCAAAATTTTCGGTATTTCCGCTAGTTGTGGATGGTGGACAATATAATTTAATGCTTCAAACCCGATATGACCAAACCCAATGTTTTCATGTCTATCTTTTTTCGCTCCGCGAGGATTTTTACTATCATTAATATGAAGGACCTTTAACCGTTCTATCCCAACAATTTTATCGAATTCATTAAGTACCCCATCAAAATCCTCGACTATATTATATCCTGCATCATGAGTATGGCATGTGTCGAAACACACAGATAATTTATCGTTGTGAACCACACCATCAAAAATCATTGCTAACTCCTCGAAAGATTTCCCACATTCGGAGCCTTTCCCTGCCATCGTTTCTAGCGCGATTTGAACCTGGTCATTCTTGGTTAATACCTCATTCAATCCTTCAACAATCTTCTTAATTCCTTCTTCTGTTCCAGCTCCTACGTGAGCACCTGGGTGTAGAACGATTTGTTTTGCTCCAATTGCTTCTGTACGATCGATTTCGCTCCGTAGGAACCGTACGCCTAAATCAAAGGTGTCTGGGTTTGTCGTATTCCCAATATTAATGATATAGGGCGCATGGACGACAATTTCATCAATCCCGTGTTCTTTTAAGAATTTCTGACCAACCTCTATATTTAGATCCTCAATTTTTTTCCTTCTTGTGTTTTGTGGCGCCCCTGTATAAATCATAAATGTATTTGCACCATAGGATACCGCTTCTTCCCCTGCGGCAAGAAGCATTTTTTTCCCACTCATTGAAACATGTGAACCAATTTTAAGCATTCCTTTGTCCCCCTTTGAAATCCACTATTTCTTTCTTTTTTCGACTCGCTTGGCTCTTTTTTTAATTTTATCAATATCTGCCTGCATCTTTTTCTTATAACCCGGCTTTACCTTTTGTGGCTTCTTAACCATCGTTTTCGCTTTCACGTCAATTTCATTTTCCTTCTTTTGCCTTCTCTGCCGCTTATGACGTTCAGCGATTTCGACAATCTCTCCATTTTGTAAATCGATGTTATGGAAAGTAATACCTAGCTTTTCTAGTCTATTAAGTGCATCCTCATCTGAAGGTTCATGGATGGTCAAAGCAATCCCAGAATAACCAGCACGCGCTGTTCTTCCTACCCTGTGAATGTAAAAGTCCAAATCAGTTGGGAGTTCATAATTAATGACGTGACTAACTCCTTCGATATCGATTCCACGAGCAGCAAGGTCCGTTGCAACAATATATTGGTATTCTAGGTCGTTGACTTGTTTCATCATTCTTTTCCGTTCCCGTGGACTTAGGTCTCCATGAATTCTCCCAACCTTAACTCCTTGGGCAATAAGACCATCAGCCACTTCATCCGCCTTTTTCTTAGTATTCGTAAACACTATCGCCAAATAAGGATTGAAGGCTTTCAAGGCTGAATGAACGAGGCTAACTTTATTTCGGTGTCTAGTTGGCATCAAGACATGTTTGATATTTTCAGCCGTTGCTTTCTTTGGATCCACTTGGACATATTTTGGATTATCCATATACTTCTTTAAGAAGGGTTTTAACTTTTCTGGGATAGTTGCAGAGAAGACCAGCATTTGTAATTTTTCAGGCATTTTCCCAGCAAATTGATCTACATCATGAATGAACCCCATATCGAGCATCAAATCAGCTTCATCCACAACAAGGAATTCAGCCTTATGTACATGAAGGGCTTGTTCTTTAACTAGGTCATTGATCCTACCTGGAGTTCCAATGACGATTTGAGGCTGAGTCTTCAGCTTCTCAATTGTTCTTACCTTGTCCGTCCCACCAATAAACAAACGAGCCGTATACTTTTCCCCTTCCTCTGCATGTTCGACTATTTTCAGGACTGCATGATAAATCTGATTAGCAAGCTCCCTTGTTGGTGCTGTTATAACAGCTTGTACCTCATTTAAGTTCGGTTTAATGTTTTCGATGATTGGAAGTATATAAGCATGAGTTTTTCCCGTTCCTGTCTGGGATTGACCAATCGCACTTTCGCCTTTTTGAATAATTGGGATTAATCTTTCTTGTATTTCTGTTGGCTCTGTAAAACCAAGTTCCTGAATCGCTTTATGAATAAACGGCTTAAAATTATATTTTTCAAATTTTGTTGATTTCATAAAAAAGCTCCTTTTATCGTTCTTATTTTTCTGGAGTTAACGGTTACCTCATTTTTAACTCGTGCAAGTCCATCCTGTTATTATAATCGACAATCGCAAAAATCTCCATTTAAGCTTATTTTAACCTTTTTATCACCTAATTCATGCTCAAACAGATTAAGTTTCATTTTTATCCAAACCAAAAATAAGTGAATGCATATTCTAAAAGGAGAAGCAATTTCGAAAGGAGGCTAAAATATGCGCCCAGGACCAGGTGGCCCGTATCGTGGTATGGGACCAGGAATGTTTGGGGCAGGACCTATGAATCAGGGGTCAGGTCCTTTTGGTGGGTCTTTTATGAGGCAAATGGGGCCAGCACAAACTCGAATGAACCCCATGATGGGCATGGGTCAATCAGCGAAGCAAGGGGGAGGCATTCTTGCGAAGATTTTAGGAAAAGGAGCAGGAGCACGAAATCTTGGTGGAGCCGCACAGGGAGCAACTAGAGCAGCTTCCGGTGGAGGCGGTATTCTTAATACCCTTGCGAACCCTGGATCCATTAACGGATTCTTAAACAATACTCAGCAAGTGCTGAAAACAGCCCAGCAAGTAGGGCCAATGATCCAGCAATACGGACCTCTTGTGAGGAATCTTCCTGCAATGTGGAAGCTTTACAGGGGCTTTAAAGATATGCCTGATCAAGATGAAAAAGATAGCAAGGTTAGTAGCGAAAATTCATTACCTATAGATACTAAATCAACGAAAACAACACAATTAACAAAGGCTAGCATGTCTAAAGAAAACACATCTTCCCTTGAAACAAAAAAACAGTCGCCTAAATTAACATCAAGACCATCCACACCAAAATTGTTTTATTGATCAACTGCAAAAAATTGGTTGGTCAGTAAATTATGCATATCCGTTTTTATATAACTCCCCTTAGTAGATAAATTACTTTACTGAAAGGTCACGATGCTTACTTCATCGTGACCCTTTTTCTTTCCATAGTTTGGCAACAGTCCAGATTCCAACTGCTCACTCCCGCTGGAAAAAAAGTATTTTTGTAATCTGTTTTTAAGTTTACTATAATAGAGAGATAGAAATAGAGCTTTCTGGTAGGAGGATGACTCAATGAAAGTAATTAAAATTTCACCGCGAGGGTACTGCTATGGCGTTGTTGATGCTATGGTCATTGCCCGAAACGCGGCTCTTGATAAAAGTTTACCAAGACCAATCTATATCTTAGGTATGATTGTCCATAACAAGCATGTGACAGATGCGTTTGCTGATGAGGGTATCATTACCTTAGATGGTAATAATCGCAGAGAAATCTTGGAAAAGGTTGAAGGCGGTACCGTTATCTTCACAGCTCACGGAATTTCCCCGGAAGTTCGTGAACTAGCTACGCAGAAGGGGCTAGTTACGATTGACGCAACCTGCCCAGATGTAACGAGAACACATGTATTAATTGAAGAGAAGGTTCAAGAGGGGTTCCAAGTGATTTATATTGGTAAAAAAGGACACCCGGAACCAGAGGGGGCTGTTGGGGTTGCTCCAGGTCGTGTCCATCTTGTCGAAACAGTTGCTGATGTCGAAGCACTCCAACTGGGCCACGATAAACTTATTGTCACGAACCAAACAACAATGAGCCAATGGGATGTTGCGGATATCATGCAAAAGGTCCAGGAAAAATTCCCATCTGTGGAAGTCCATCGCGAAATTTGTATGGCTACTCAAGTTCGCCAAGAAGCGGTTGCTGAACAAGCGAAAGAAGCCGATGTATTGATTGTCGTCGGCGACCCAAAGAGTAACAACTCCAACCGCTTAGCACAAGTATCCCAGGAGATTGCTGGAACGAACGCCTACAGGATTGCGGATGTTTCCGAACTTAAACTTGAATGGCTAAAGGGCGCAGAGACAGTTGCTGTCACAGCAGGAGCCTCGACCCCGACACCGATCACGAAAGAAGTTATTACTTTCATAGAGCAATATGATCCAGAAGATGAAGCAACATGGACCACAGAGAAAAAGGTCCCGCTTAATAAGATTCTTCCTAAAGTCAAGAGAACAACCGTTTAAATTTAAGAAGTGTCCGATGGGACACTTCTTATTTTTATCCAAATGAATAAAGGAAAAGCAGGACAACCCTATTGGAATTTGCCCTGCTCATATCGTTATTCCTACCGCCTTCTTTGACACTTACAATTATAGACAATAGACGGAAGAATTCCGCTTATTTGGTAAATAGCATCGAAAATAGCTTAAATAAACGGAGAAATTCCGACTATTGACTCGAAAAACGTGAAAATAGGTGATTTTTAATTGCATAATCGGAAAATCTCCCCTTATATGCCACGAAACGAACTGCATTCTGAATATAACCGAAAAATCTCCGCTTATTTTACTTTGGCTAGTATTCAATTAAGGAAAAGCCTTTTTAATTTAAGGCGAGGAGAGATAATGTTTGGTCAGGCATTTTTTATGACTTAATCCCCTGTGTTTAAGACGCTGTATTTTAAATAAATATAAAAGGATCTGTATTCACTTCTGAGGAGATAAACTCAACCTCAAATCCTTTCTCCTGGCATCGATCAGCTAGGATGTTTGCCACTCCAGTCTTCATCACTTTTTCGACATTATGACCTGGATCAATGATGTTTAAGCCAGCCATCATTGCATCATGAGCAGTATGATAATAAATATCTCCGGTGATATAAACATCTGCACCGCGGAACTTCGCATGAGAGTAATACTTGTTCCCGTCACCACCAAGCACTGCTACTTTTTTAACTCGATCCTCTAAATTGCCAACGACACGTACAGCTGAAACGTCTAATGCATTTTTTACATGCTCTGCAAACTCGCCTAAACTCATTTCTTCAACCGTTCCAATCCTTCCCAACCCTAGTTCTTCCCCTTTGTTCTCAAGTGGGAAAAGATCATAAGCAGGTTCCTCGTATGGATGAGCCTTAAACATCGCAGATAGAATTTTCTTTTCTAAACTCTTAGGAAAAATAGTCTCAATCCTTGTTTCTCCTACCGCTTCAAACCGTCCCTTCTCACCGATATGGGGATTCGTTGACTCCCCTGGGAGAAAGCGCCCAGTCCCATTTACTGAGAAAGAACAATGGCTATAGTCCCCTATCGCTCCACCTCCAGCATTTCCGATCGCTTCTCTCACTTCTTCCGCATTCTCTTCAGGAACGTATACGGCAAGTTTCACCAATTTATCCTCATAAGTAGGCACGAGAACCTCAGTATTTCTTAAACCTAATGCACCTGCTAAGAGGTCATTTACTCCCCCTTTAGCAACATCTAAATTCGTATGAGCAGCATACACGGCTATGTCATGTTTAATTAATTTCGTTATCATTCGACCGGAGGCAGTCTCTTCGGTTATTTTTTTCATCGACCTGAAGATAGGCGGATGATGGGCGATAATAAGTTCAACGCCTTTTTCAATCGCCTCATCCACGACTTCCTCGAGCACATCTAAGGCAATCATCACTTTTTTTACAGGTTTACTCAACGAGCCAATCTGTAATCCAATTTTATCTCCCTCTACCGCAAAAACCTTCGGAGAGAACTGTTCAAATAGCTGAATGACCTCGTGGCCATTTACCTTTTTCACGAAAGAACCTCCTCTGCCATTTTTATTTTCTTCTCCAATTCAAGCCTTTTCTCGTCTGTAGCCTCGTTTTGTTCTGCTTGTTCCAGCTGACTTAAAATCCTTTGCCAATTCTGTTTTTCAAGTTCCCATTTTTCCTGAAAGGCCTCATTTCTATCTTTTAATAAATAGGGACCAAATAACACCTCTGCCTCGGTATATTTACTTTCACCTTTGTCGGCAACGAGCACTTCATAAATCTTACCATCCTCTTTTAAAATGGTTTCAGAGGTAAGCTTCCAGTCGTTAGCACTTAACCATCTTCTAATTGCCATCGCCCCAACATTCGGTTGGAGAATAAGCTTTGTCACTTCGCCAAGTTTATCCTTTCCACTTTCAAGAATACTGGCTATGAGAGTCCCCCCCATCCCGGCTACTGTAATACAATCAACTTCTCCAGGTTCAATAACCTCAAGTCCATCCCCTTTGCGCACTACAATGCGATCTGTAAGCCCCTCAAGTTGCACCTGCTTCATAGCAGATTGAAACGGGCCTTCTGCTACCTCCCCCGCAATTGCAAAGCGTACAGCCCCTTTTTTGACCATATGGCACGGTAAATAGGCGTGATCCGAACCTATATCCGCCATCCTACAGCCGTGAGGGAGATAATTAGCAACTGCCGCCAATCTATCTGAAAGTTTATCTGTGTTCATTACGTCACCCACTAATTTCTTTAATACCCGGTCTGCCGTTTTTTGGCCCTCCGAATTCCTTACTTAGTCTAGTATAAAAAAAGTCCTTTGCAGATGCAAAGGACATGGTCATACATTATTTCATTTCTGCTAGCCATTGAGCCACTTTTTCTTCATTTCCAGCTACTAGACCTCCTGGCATTCCACCAGGTGTACCGTTTACAAGAATATCCTGAATTTCTTCTTGTGAGAGCTTACTACCAACTGCTGTTAAAGCTGGACCAGAGACACCTTGTAATTGGTCACCGTGGCAACCAATACAGCTTTGTTGATATAGTTCCTCTGGGCTTGCATCAGCCACTTCCTCTGTGTGGCCACCTTCTTCACTTTCTTTAGCCATCTGTTCAGCATCCCCTAAACCTTTAAAAGAAAGGAAAAACATTAGACCAATACCAAAGACCATGATCACTACAAATGGAATAATTGGATTTCGATTCATCTATACCCCTCCTTATGTATAAGTTATAAAATATTTATAACTATTGCAAACAACTTTATTTTACTTGAAAAACGTTCTAAGGAAAAGTAAAAAAGTAAACTTTATCACACTAATACACAATTTAGACAATTTTTTGGGAATCAAGGAGATATTACCAGCCTATAACATCCTTTTAATGGAAAAATAATCGAAAGGGTATTTGCAAAGTGAGAGACAATTCAGTAAAATAACTGTAGATAGTGTTAAACACAAAGAGAACTAGTATATAAAGTGAATAACATCCATCCTAAGGGGCATTAGTGTGAAATAAAAAGGATAATTCACTTTTAAAAGTAAATTATCCTTATGAAATCTATTCTAAGAAGTCTTTCAAGCGTTTGCTACGGCTAGGATGTCTTAACTTCCTAAGTGCTTTAGCTTCAATCTGGCGGATACGCTCTCGGGTGACACCAAATACTTTACCCACTTCTTCAAGCGTTCTAGTGCGGCCATCATCAAGACCAAAGCGCAATCTTAATACATTCTCTTCACGATCAGTTAACGTATCTAATACATCTTCAAGTTGCTCTTTAAGCAGTTCATATGCAGCATGCTCAGATGGAGATGTAGCATCTTGGTCTTCAATAAAATCTCCTAGGTGAGAGTCATCTTCTTCTCCAATAGGGGTTTCTAAAGAAACAGGCTCCTGAGCAATCTTAAGAATTTCTCGTACCTTTTCAGGGGTAAGGTCCATATCTTCTGCAATTTCTTCAGGTGTCGGTTCGCGACCTAGGTCTTGCAATAATTGACGCTGGACACGAATTAGTTTATTGATGGTTTCAACCATATGAACCGGTATCCGAATTGTTCTTGCTTGGTCTGCAATTGCTCTAGTAATGGCCTGACGAATCCACCAAGTTGCATAAGTACTAAATTTGAAACCTTTACGGTAATCAAACTTTTCAACTGCTTTGATAAGACCCATATTTCCTTCTTGAATCAGGTCTAAGAAGAGCATTCCACGGCCGACATAGCGTTTTGCAATACTAACGACTAGACGAAGGTTTGCTTCAGCAAGACGTCTTTTCGCCTCTTCGTCACCTTTTTCGATTCTTGTGGCAAGCTTGATTTCTTCTTCTGCTGAAAGAAGATCAACTCTTCCTATCTCTTTTAAGTACATTCTTACTGGGTCGTTAATCTTTACGCCAGGGGGAACACTTAAATCATTAAGATCAAATTCTTCATCACTTTCCTTGGCTAGTTCCTTAACAGCAGGATCTACATCCTCATCATTGTCACCAACTAGTTCAACCCCTTGATCACCAAGGAATTCGTAAAATTCATCCATTTGGTCTGAATCTAATTCAAAACTTGATAATCTCTCGGCAATGTCATCATAAGCGAGGACACCGGTTTTTTTTCCTAGTTCCGTTAATAATTCTTTCGCTTGATCTAAGGTAACTTCTGGCTCAACCTCTTTAGAATGGGTGGACTTTTCAGCCATATGTACCCCTCCTTCCAAAATCACAAACACATTTTACAAATTATAATGACTTACGCAGCTGGATAATTTCCATTGCGATAGTGGCTGCACGTAAAAAATCGCTTTGTCGTTCTGCTTCCTTTTGTTCAACTTCTTTAGCTTTTATTTTTAACATCTTTTGATATTTCAACACCTGCTTGATATAATCAGTTAATTCCTGATCACCAATCTCTTCGTTGAGTGTTATCATTCCGATGTCTGCTACAATCCTTTTTAGCTTATTATCTTCAAGATAATTTAAGAACCCATTAAGATCTGGCTCATAGCCTTTTTCATAAAACCCTATTAAATAAGTAATGATTGCCTGGTGTTCATCAATATTTAGAGTATTGCCTTGCAGCAGGTCATGTACTCTATATGCCATTTCACTATCTCTTAGCATATGTGAAATGAGACGTCGTTCCGCTTCATAATAAGCTGGCCTAAGCCCTGCCTGCCTTACCACCGAAAAAGGCTTAGCCTCAGGAGGAGAGGTATTGGAGCTTACTTTTCTAGCTTGCGGCGTTGAACTTCCCCTTTGGTTCACTTGCTGCTTTAACGCATCCAAGGAAAGTGAAAACTCATTCGCTAGCTGTCTAATATAAAAGTCCTTTTCGACTACTTTATCTAGTCGACTGATTTCAATTAATACTTCTTCGATATATTGAAGGCGATCTCCTTCATTTTGAAGGTTTTTCCCTCGCCGATAGTAAAGGAGTTTAAACGCCATAAGGGTTAAACTCGATCCAATTACATCAGCTTTGAATTTTTCTTCACCATATTTCCGAATATAATCATCTGGATCAAGCCCTTCAGGCATTTGGGCTACTTTTACAGTACATCCAGCTTGATCAAGCATTAAAGCCGCTCGCTGTGCAGCTTCAATCCCAGCTTTATCTGCATCATAGCAAACCGTAACGGTTTGAGCATTCTTTTTCAATGTTGAAATATGCTCAGAGGTTAAGGATGTTCCCATTGTGGCAACGCCGTTTTCAACCCCTGCACGATCAGCTGCAATTACATCTGCAAATCCCTCAAATAAGACAACATTCTGATGCTTACGGATTATAGGACGTGCTAAGTGAAAGTTATACAAGATTTTACTTTTATTAAAGATTGGTGTTTCAGGGCTATTTAAGTATTTGGGTTCTTCATCCTCAAGAGCTCTCCCCGAAAACGCAATGGTATTCCCTTGATGGTCAGAAATAGGGAACATAATCCTGTTTCGGAACCGATCAAAATATGTTCCGTCTCTCTCCCGTTTAATGACCAATCCGGCCTTTTCCATCTGTTCTAGGGCAAACCCTCTTTTTTGGAGAAGATTGCTGGCAAATTCCCAAGATGGGAGTGCATATCCAATCTGAAACTTCTCGATAGATTCCTTTGAAAATCCCCTGTTTGTCAGATATTCTAGAGCATGCTGACCTTCATCTGTATTCATTAACAGGTGATGATAAAACTTTCTCAGCAACTCATGTGCTTCTACCATCTGACGAAAATTTTCAGGAATTGCCTTCCTCTTCAAAGATAACGATGCGTCAAACTCTAGCTGAATATTTGCACGATCAGCAAGTTTTACAGCAGCTTCTTGAAAGTTTAGCCCATCGATTTCCATTAGGAAAGAAAACACATTCCCTCCGGCACCACAACCAAAGCAATGATAAATTTGCTTTTCGGGTGAAACAGAAAAGGAAGGGGAGTTCTCACCATGAAATGGGCAAAGACCGAAGTAGTTCCGCCCTTGCTTCTTCAGCTGGACATAATCACCAATGACATCGGCGATATCAACCGCCTGTCGGATTTCGTTAATTTTTTCTTCGGCAATCCTTTCTGCCATGAGCATTACTCCATTTATTATCGCTTTTCATTTCTCACTAGAAATTTCGACAAAGCCCTCGTCAATTCCTGCACAAAATTTTCCCGAACTTTTTCACTGAAAGGTTTTGGTCCTCTTCCGTAGTCTCCTCGTCTTTTAGCATTTTGCTGAAAGATGTCGAGGCGCTTTCTTTTTCTTCAAATAAAATTCCCCGTGGAGACAAAACATAAACCCATCTTTCAGAAGAAACGTTATTTTGCATATGTGCATTGGAAGCGACAAAAACAAGCTCTACAGGAAACGACGAAGTAAGTTGAATCATTCATTCTTAACTGGACAGGAATCTGCATCGACAAAAACTGTCAAAGAATTTAATTCATAACTAGTAATTCTACATCACTCCGTATATTCCTTCTTTAGTAAGAGGATTTTTTCAAATCAGTTTTTGTCGAAATTTCCCTCACCTCAAACCTTGACATGTAACAATAAATAGTTTATTCGTAAATAGTCAAGTCTAAACCTAATCTTGTGTATTTTTATCACAATTTTTTATTATAGTACAAGAAATCCAAATTTGCTATCATTTTTTTAGGCTCTTTTCTTAAACTTTGTTCCCTTTGGATATAAAAGTAAGACGACTTGAGCATCGTTACAGAGCAAAATGGCGATCCACATTGAGAAAAGAGCTTACAAACTTACTAAATTAGCTTAGCTTACGTTAAAATCGGCTTTTAGATTTTAACAACAATCTTTTACGAAAATTTTTAAATATACTTTGTTGCTCAAAAAGAATAGCACATTCTCATATGTGCTATTCTTCATTTAAGTTGATTCTTATTTATTATTGAGAGAAGTTTTTTTAAGGATAATGTTCATAATTACATTCGCACTTTCCTCTACCGCTTTATTGGTTACATCGATTACCGGGCAGCCAATTTTTTCAACAATGGAATCGAAATAATCAATCTCCTCTTTAATCCGATCGATATTTGCATAGATGGCCTTCTGGTTAAGCCCAAGGGAAATTAATCGTTCCTGCCTAATCTGATTCAGCTTTTCCGAGGTAATCCGAAGTCCAAAACACTTCTCCTTTGGCACTAGAAATAATTCTTCCGGTGGATCAATCTCAGGAACAATTGGGACATTTGCTACCTTATAACGTTTATGGGCTAAATACTGCGACAAAGGAGTCTTCGATGTTCTAGAAACCCCAACGAGGACGATATCTGCCTTAAGTATTCCACGCGGGTCTCGCCCATCATCGTACTTTACAGCAAATTCAATCGCTTCAATCTTTTTAAAATAATCCTCATCTAGTTTATGAACTAAGCCTGGTTCATATAACGGCGTCTCGCCGCATTGAAGTTGAATCTGGTTCATAAGGGGACCAAGAATGTCGCAACTAATGACTCCTGCTCGCTCAGCGGCTGTTTTCATATACCCACTAATCTCTGGTCTTACAAGTGTATAAGCAATCATCCCACCGTCTTGCTTTGCGAGAGAAATGACCTCATCCACATTTGATGTATCCTCTACAAATGGAAAACGTTTAATTGTCAGTTCCGTTTTTTTAAATTGGCTAACTGCTGCTTTTGTTACAAGTTCTGCCGTCTCACCCACAGAATCGGAGACAACATAGATTATCGGCATCTTATCCATTGAAATACCAGCTCCTAGTTAAATCCTATTCGTCATTCGCTAAAGCAACAAACGCCTTAGTTACATTTGTTTTCGTCAATCTTCCGACGATTTCTAGTCCTTTTTCTGTTTCCTTCACAATCGGCAAGGCATCAATCTGCTTATCAATTAATTTTTTTGCTGCCTCAATTAATAAATCATCTTTTTCGCATACCGTAATATTTGGCATCCTTGTCATAATGATGTTGACTGGAACGGCTGTAAGTTCCTGCTTTCCAATGCTTGCCCTTAAAAGGTCTTTCCTAGATAACACGCCTGCTAAACAACCAGATTGATCTGTAACGAATAACGTCCCCACATCCTCAAGGAACATGGATACAATCGCATCGTATACTGACACATTTGCTGAGATCACAACAGGAATAGACTGGTAATCCCTTACATGAATTTTTTTTAGATTTTCAGTCAATAGTTGTGTCCCAGTTTTACCGGTATAGAAATAGCCTACACGCGGTCTAGCATCAAGATAGCCAGCCATCGTCAATATGGCTAGATCAGGTCTCAAAGTAGCTCGTGTCAGGTTAAGTTGATCAGCAATCTGCTCCCCTGTTATCGGGCCATTCCCCTTAACAATTTCCAATATTTGTTCCTGGCGTTTATTCAGTTCGATTGTCCTCACCGCCTAACTGGACCATATTTAGTCCGATCAATATTGAAAAACTGTGGAAAAGCACCTATCAAACAAAAATAGGTACTTTCCTCAATTATTTAACGTTAATATCGTTCACCTTAGCAAATTTCATAATTAAGGTAGCAAGAGCGCTCATCTGGTTGAGGCGATTCGCCCGGACTTCTTGATTTTCTGCCATAACCATTGTTCGCTCAAAATAACCATTAATGACAGGACCTAACGAGACTAACAATTGATAAAACTCAAATGCATCAATCCCTGTTTCTTCCGTTTTTGCAGCATCTAAATACTTTGCATAAAGAACATTCTCATCCTCATTTTCAAATAGTTCAGGATTGATATCTCCCATTACCTCTGCTTTACTGGCGATATTCACTACCCGGCTAAGCGATTCCATGCTCTCCTTAAATCCTTGTTCATCCTTTTTCATTTGAAGAACATTTGCTTTCTCAAGTAAACCAGGGATGTTTCGTAACCCACTTCCAAGAACGGCATCTATCAAGTCATAACGGACACCTTGTTCCTGAAGGAGGTGCTTCATCCTCATATTAAAGAAGTGATAAAGCTCCTTGAATATTTCCTCACTATCTCGTTTAGAGATTTCCGCTTCATTGACAAGATCTAAAGATAGACCTATTAGAATTTCAAGTGAAATATTCCAATTCTTGTTAACAAGCGTTTGAACTACACCTAACGCTTGTCTTCTTAGGGCATATGGATCCTGGGATCCACTTGGAATCACACCAATAGCAAAGAATGAAGTAATGGTATCCAGTTTCTCAGCAATTGCTACAACTGCTCCTGCGTCACTTTCAGCTGTTCCATCTTCAGCATTCCTAGGCATATAATGCTCATTGATTGCCCGAGCTACCGCCGGTTTCTCACCTTTTTGCAATGCATATTTTTCTCCCATGATTCCCTGTAGTTCTGGAAATTCATAAACCATTTGAGAGACTAAATCAAACTTACTGATTTCAGCAGCACGGTCAACAACTGCACGAGCATCCGTATCCAGTCCAATGCGTTCACTGATTAGGCTTGCTAGTTTTCTTACGCGCTCTGTTTTAACAGCAAGCGTCCCAATATCTTCGTGATAAACGATGTTCTTAAGCTTGGCCATTGAAGCTTCAATCGATTGTTTCTGATCTTCTTTATAGAAAAATGCTGCATCAGCTAATCTGGCGCGAAGGACCTTTTCATTCCCACGAGCTACCTTATCAAGATGAAGGTGATCACCATTTCTGACTGTAACAAAATACGGAAGCAGTTCTTCATTCTTCGATTTTACTGGGAAATATCTTTGGTGCTCCTTCATAGAGGTGATCAAAACTTCCTCTGGGATTTCTAGAAATTCCTGTTCAAACTTACCAAATAATGCGGTTGGATACTCGACGAGATTATTGACTTCTTCTAGTAGATCCTCATCGACTGGAATTGTCCAGTTATTCTCTTGTTCAATATTCTCGATTTGTGAAAGAATAGCTTTTTTCCTTTTGTCCGCATCGACAATTACATATTGGTTCAGCAAATCCGCTTCATAGTTCTCCGGCGAAGTAATTTCCACCTCTTCACCAAGGAATCGATGACCCATCGTTATATTATTAGAGGCGACACCCGTAATAGAAAAAGGAATTGTCTCGTTTCCAAACATGGCAACGATCCATTTGATTGGTCGAATATAGCGGAGCTCTTCATTAGCCCAGCGCATATTCTTTGGGAAGGTTAAGCCTGTAATAATATTTTTTAAATCTGGCAATAAATTTACCGTTTCTTGTCCTTCGATAAACTTCTTAACATGAGCGTATTCAACGCCTTTAATTTCCTTAAAATAAATATCTTCAACCGTCATTCCTTGCCCACGGGTAAACCCTTCCGCTGCCTTTGACCAAGTCCCATCAGCAGAAAGAGCTATTCTTTTAGCTGGCCCCTTGGCTTCCTCATGATTATCTTCTTGGCTCTCTGCTACGTCTGTAATAAGCACTGCTAATCGTCGGGGAGTGGAATATAGTTTTATCTCATTAAATTCAATATTTTTGTTAGATAACCAGGCTTTTAATTTCTCTGCCAGTTGGCTTATTGAATCGTTAATAAATCTAGCCGGCATTTCTTCAAGCCCAATTTCTACTAATAAATGACGCTTACTCATGTTCCGCCGCCTCCTTTCTCCCTAAAATTGGAAAGCCCAATTTCTCCCTTTCTTCATAGAACGTTTTTGCTACTTTTCTTGCTAGGTTGCGGCATCGACCGATATATCCGGTTCTCTCTGTAACAGAAATCGCTCCCCTAGCATCAAGAATGTTAAAGACATGAGAACACTTTAGAACATAATCATATGCTGGGTGAACAAGTCCGACCTCCATTTGTCGATGGGCCTCTTTTTCATAAATGCTAAATAGATTAAAGAGCATCTCTGGGTCAGATGTTTCAAATGTGTATTTAGAATGTTCGTACTCCGGCTGACCAAAGATATCCCGCACCGTAAAGCCTTCTGTCCATTCTAATTCAAAGACGTTTTCCTTATCTTGAATATAGGAGGCAAGCCTCTCGATTCCGTATGTAATTTCAACTGAAACTGGCTTACACTCAAGACCACCTACTTGCTGAAAATAAGTGAATTGCGTGATTTCCATACCGTCAAGCCAAACTTCCCATCCGAGTCCAGCACAACCAAGGGATGGGTTTTCCCAGTTGTCTTCCACAAAACGAATATCATGTTCGAGTGGGTTTATTCCCAAGGCCTTTAAAGAATCAAGGTATAGTTCTTGGATATTATCTGGCGATGGCTTCATAATCACCTGGAATTGATGATGTTGGTATAATCGATTGGGATTCTCACCATATCGACCGTCTGCTGGGCGCCTTGACGGTTCAACATACGCCACATTCCAAGGCTCAGGCCCAATCGCCCTTAGGAAAGTATAGGGACTCATCGTTCCTGCTCCCTTTTCTACATCGTAGGCTTGCATAAGGATACAACCTTGTTCAGACCAGTGTTTCTGCAAAGTTAAAATCATATTTTGGATATTCATGATTTGTAATAACACCTCCAAATATATTCGTTTTCAGGCAAAAACCAGCAGACATATAAAAAACTCCCGCCTCTATGCCTAAATAGCATAGGGACGAGAGTTACCCGCGGTTCCACCCTAATTGCTGTAATCATTTACAGCCTCTTTAAAATAAAGTTACTCCGGAACGCCATTCACTAATCCTCCGTACCTCGGCTTACACCATCCCGAGTTCGCTTTTACAGATAAGGTTAGCTACTCCTTTCCTTCAATGCAACATATGTAATTTAATAAGAATCATAGCGAAAACCAAAACAGTTGTCAATATTTAAGGCTCTTTTCTCTAATTTAAGATGCTTTAGGATTTCAATAACCATTTTAACGAGTAACCTAAAGCTTGTCTTTAAAACTATCCAACTGATTTAAGAATTTTTTTGTTTTTAAATGCAGTCCTGAATATTCCTCGTAATAAGCATTAATGACCTTTTTCAATTCTGCCTTTGTTTCAGGTTTTACGGAAATATTACCAAGCCTTGAGAGGTCCAATAAATAGAACAATCTTAGTAGTCGAACAGTAGCAGGAGTAATCTTATAATGATAAGGGTCCATTCCAACGCAGCGATGGCAAAGAAGACCTCCTTCTCTAATTGAAAAGGCAAAACTCCCTTCAGTACTACCGCAATTTACACAATGATCTAATACAGGATATAAACCTAAGACATTCAACATTTTCATCTCATAAATATGAACGAGTATATCCAAATCATAACCCTCATTCATATATTGCAACGTTTGCAACAGAAGTTCAAACAAGAAAGGATTGGGCTTTTTTTCTTCGGTGCTTTTATCGGTTAGATCGATTACATAACTAGCGTAAGCAGTTAAAAAGATATCCTCGCGAATGCTCCGCATCGACGAAATGATTTCCCCTTGTTGCAATCCACCAAGGCCTCTTCCTCTTTGAACTAAGTAATATCCATAAGTAAAAGGTTGGGTGACAGCAGTTAGGCGACTGTTTGTTTTTTTCGCCCCTCTTGCCATTACTCCAACCTTCCCCCATTCTCTTGTAAATAACGTAACGATTTTATTTGTTTCAGCATAATCTGTAGTTCTAATAACGATGCCTTCACATTTTTCCAGCATCAACCTCACCATCCATTGAGGGGAGACAAATCTATGAGAGGGGAAAATCCATTTGCGCTAGTTCTTCCTCCTGATTTTCGGGTATTTCTCGTGTCTCCTGCTCCAATTCCTTAAAGAGCAGATATGTGTCAATGTTACCTGTTTGAGAGAAGACCTTCCAGGTAAAATCCAACATCGAAACCCCACCTTTCATTAATTCGATACTAGCAATTTCAATCCCAAATCCTTAACATTATCATAGCCTGTCAATCCATTTTTCATGTGACACAAATATTGTAAAACGGTTGTATGCATAATTCATGTCTACATCTAATAAATTAATTAGGGCTTTAAAAAAAGCACCAACTCTACTTAATACTCATCTTCCCTAAACCCATAATCACGAAGATGTGATGCTCTATTTCTCCAGTCTTTTTGGACCTTAACCCATAATTCCAGAAACACTTTGCTTCCAAGTAAATTTTCGATATCCAATCTTGCACGTTTGCCAATCTCTTTTAACATACTACCTTGTTTACCGATGATAATGCCCTTCTGGGAATCTCGTTCCACTATGATTGTAGCCATAACATGGACATTATTTTTTTCTGGATTTCGTTCCATTTTTTCAATCATGACCGCTAAGGAGTGGGGAATCTCTTCACGTGTTAAATGAAGCGCTTTCTCCCTAATCAATTCCGATACGATGAATCGTTCAGGATGGTCTGTTACTTGATCCGCAGGATAATATTGTGGCCCTTCAGGCAAGTAAGCTTTGATTTGACCCAAAAGTGTTTCAATATTATTCCCCTCAAGTGCGGAAATAGGAATAATTTCTTTGAAATCGAACTTTTCTTTATACCCGTCTATTATTTTCAGAAGTTGGTCGGGGTGAACAAGGTCAATTTTATTAATAATTAGAAACACTGGGGTCCGAGTGTTTTCTAGCTTTTCAACAATAAATTCCTCTCCACGACCAAACCCTTCCTCAGCGTTAACCATAAACAAGACGAGGTCGACTTCCTTAAGGGTATTTTGCGCAACTTTCATCATAAAATCCCCAAGTCGATGTTTGGGCTTATGAATACCTGGCGTATCAATGAATACCATCTGTGCGTTATTTAAAGTTAGCACGCCTTGAACCTTATTACGAGTCGTTTGTGGCTTATCACTCATGATGGCAATTTTCTGACCAACAACTCTGTTTAAAAAGGTCGACTTCCCGACGTTAGGTCTGCCAATTATAGATATAAAACCTGATTTATAATCTTTGTCTTTATTCATTTAAATCCTCCGGTGAAAAAGCGCCTGGGAGTAAATCCTCAACCGTTAATTCTAATGTATCGCCTTTTAAATTGGTCAAAGTCACCCTCATGTCTTTCGGACATAGTTCTGAAATCACCTGGCGGCAAGCTCCACACGGAGAAACAGGGCGATCTGTATCAGCAATGACGGCAAGACCTTTAAATTTACGGTCTCCTTGTGCGAAAGCGCTAAAGATAGCCGTTCTCTCCGCACAGTTACACATGCTGTAAGCGGCATTTTCAATGTTACACCCATGATATACCTTTCCATCCTCTGTAAGCAAAGCAGCACCGACTTGAAATTTTGAGTATGGAACATAGGCCTTATCTCTTGCTTTTGTTGCTTCTTCAATCAACATTCTAACATCCATTTAATAACTTCCTTTCCACTATTTTACCTTACTTTGATGTTAATTTCACTGTTATTAACGAAAAAAAGTTAAAAATTTTAAATTTTCTAAAAATATACACCTATTCTTAGATGCTCTTAATTGTAACCTACTTTAATAGGCAGTTTCAATAAAGCACAAGTTACTAAAAGCTGCCCAGAAGGACAGCTAATGTAAAAATAAATCGATAAGTCTTGGTCCAAATATTAATAAACCAATCAAAACAGATGTGATGGCAAAAAACAACACAGCTCCTGCCGCGATATCCTTAGCCTGTTTTGCTAAAGGATGGTAATCTTCTGTTACAAGATCAACAACCCTCTCAATCGCACTGTTCATCATTTCTGCAGCAAGCATTCCCCCAACCATTATTAGAACAACTAACCATTCCATCAGCGTGATTGAAAGGCTGAATCCAAAAATAATCACCACGCCTGATAAAGTGAGATGAATTTTTATGTTTCGCTCTGCCTTGACTGCCACTACGATTCCAGATATGGCATAGTAAAATGAGTGAATAAATCGATGTTTTTTCCGATTACTTTTATCGTGTGAGCCCATACTCATCTAATATTTCCCTTTGTCTTGAGAACATAATCTTCTCATCTTCCTCTGTTTCATGGTCGTATCCTAGTAAATGCAAGAAACCATGTACAAGAAGAAATCCAATTTCCCTCATAAATGAATGGTTATATTCATCAGCTTGCTCCCTAGCCTTCGCCGTAGAGATGATAATGTCGCCAAGCACACGAGGAATATCTGCCCCAATTATTTCCATCTCCCCTTCACCAGTTTCTTCCAACGCGAAGGAGATGACATCTGTAGGTCGGTCTTTGTCACGATATTCCCGATTGATTTCATGAATTCTTTCATCCGTTACGAACGTAACCGATACCTCACTACCAGGTTCAACCATCTCTTTACTTGCAGCAAAATTTAAAAGGTTTTCTAATTCCTTTAAGTGCTCTTCACTAAACTCTTTTACTTCATCAAAAATGTCAATTTCCAAACTCATGCCTGCTTCACCTTCTGTTTTGTCATTTCTGGGTACTCAATGCGAGAATGGAAAATACCTTTTAAGGTCTCACAAAAGGATTCGCCAACTGTATCAAGCTCCTTTAACGTTATGTCACAATCATTCAACTGTCCGTCTTGAAGCCTGTCGGAAATAATATTTTTTACGAGTGCCTCAATCTGTTCGTGAGTTGGATTGGACATGGAGCGGACCGCCGCTTCAACGCTATCAGCTATGCCAATAATTGCAATTTCTTTCGTCTGTGCTCTAGGGCCTGGATAGCGGTAATCTGATTCTTTTGGTTCATTTCCATCCTGTTTTGCTTTATGATAAAAAAACTTTAACAGGGTTGTGCCATGATGTTGCTCAGCAATATCTACAATTTCTTTTGGCATTCTATTTTTTCTAAGCATCTCAGCACCGTCTGTTGCATGGGCGATGATGATATTCTTGCTGGTCAATGGAGGCAATTTATCATGCGGGTTCTCTATATTGATTTGATTTTCAATAAAGAACTGTGGCCGTTTCGTCTTGCCGATATCATGGTAGTAACATCCTACCCTCGCCAATAGTCCATTCGCACCAATCGCCTCACAGGCGGACTCCGCTAGGTTTGCAACCATCACACTATGATGATAGGTACCCGGAGCTTCCGTCAAAATCTTCCTCAATAATGGATGATTTGGATTTGATAGTTCGATTAACTTCATTGTCGATAACACCCCAAATCCAGCCTCAAAGAATGGAAGAAGACCGATTGTTAATACAGCTGAGGTTATTCCCGACAAGAAGGCAATCAACAAATTTATTCCATACTCAATCCCTGAGTATTGGCTGTTCCGTAATAAAACAAGCGCAATGATAACAAAAAGATTTACCATGGAAACAAATAAGCCTGCTTGAAGGATCTTAGCCCTCTGGTTCTGTTGTCTAAGATAAAGAATCCCTGCTAAGCCACTAGCAATAATGTAGATAGCCACAATCACATTCAATGTTCCGGTAATTCCTTGATTGAAGAGAATACTTCCAGATATCCCAAGAATTACCGCTTGAAAGATCGCCAAGCGTTCATTAATAAGAATCTTAATCAACATCGGTCCCATTGCAGCAGGGAAAACATAACCAATCTCCGAGTACTCAAACTCAGTAAATAGGCTCAAGAGCTTCATAATTAATAAAGCAGTAATAAAAATAATACTAAAGATTAAAAGCTGTTTTTGCCTGTTTTCCGTCCTGCCCATCTCATCAAAAATGAAAAACAACGAGCAAATAATGATAAAAATCAGCATCGCAAGACCAACAAAGGGCCTGACTGAGTTTTCATTGTCTAAGAGACCTGCCAGCTCTAGTTTTTGGTACAACTCCCTGCTAATTAACTGTCCTTCTTCAACTATAATTTGGCCTTCTAGGATTTTAACTGTTTCCACCCCATCACTTGCCTGTTGCCTGAGGTCTTCAGTAGCTTTCGGGTCATAGAACTCATTCTGAATGACCGCGAAACGTCCTAATTCGATAATAGCCTTTTTTACACCAGCATCTAAACTAGTGTATTTTAATTCCTCTTCCACTCGTTTCTTGGCATTCTCCACACCATCAGCAGGAATGCGATTACTCATCACATTATTTACAGCTGTCACCGTTAAATCTTGGGCAATTGCAAGATCATCCGGGTGGGCCTGAATCATCGCCGTGAATGTTTGATTAGAGACTTCATCTGTCACACCCGATGTAAGCTTTCCTTTTACCCTAGAGAGCTTCTCATCTACAATCTCAGACGTATTTTGGTTCTCGGCAACTTCTGAGTTCGCATCTTCAGATTCACTAAATTCTTTCTCCATTTCGCTATTTACTTCAGTTACTGAATCAAAAATAGACGTAATTAGATCAACTTGGTTTTGTGTATATTCCTTTTTCACCGTGTATACATCTTGCACCTGGTCTATAGCTTCCTGTTTCTTCCTTGCTGTATTCGCTTTATCTTCGACGGTAATCGGGGAACGGATTGTCTGATTAGCAATTGAAAACAAGGTTAAGTTCAACTTTTCCGGTTTCACATTGCTATACATGGATAAAAACATGACCAGCCCAAGGATAAGAAATAATAAAATCCGGAATAACCTAATGTTTAATAAGTTAAGGATAGACGTCATAGAGCGTTGCAACTTTTCCATTCCATACCTCCTTTCCCGTCCCGACACAGCTAGAACATAAGATAAATTTATTATAAACCTTCATTATTTTACATCATAACAGTTTTTTTGCGAACTTTCATCTCCATTCTAGGATACCCAGGATACATAACTTGGTCTAAAGCGTTTTTTACTCCTAAGGAAATAGCCTGCCCGAATGGACAGACTATTTCTCTTCCGTATTTTTCTCATATGCACGAATAATTCGAGCGACTAGAGGGTGGCGGACAACGTCTGATTGCCCTAGATGGATAAAGGATATTCCGTTAACCCCGTTAAGAATATTCTCAGCCATGATTAAACCCGACTTAACTCCTCTAGGTAGATCGACCTGAGTCTGGTCTCCGGTAATCACCATCTTCGAACCGAATCCAAGCCTTGTAAGGAACATCTTCATTTGAGCTTGGGTCGTGTTTTGCGCCTCATCTAAAATTACAAAGGCGTCATCCAATGTTCTTCCCCGCATATAGGCAAGGGGGGCAATTTCAATAGTCCCTCGCTCAATTAACCTTTGAGTGTGTTCCATTCCCAAGATATCATGCAAGGCATCATACAACGGTCGTAAGTAGGGATCAACTTTTTCCTTTAAATCGCCAGGGAGAAAGCCGAGGCTTTCTCCTGCCTCTACAGCTGGACGTGTCAAGATGATTTTGTTTACATTCCCATTTCTAAGTGCATTAACAGCCATCACAACTGCAAGGTAGGTCTTCCCGGTCCCAGCTGGACCAACCCCAAAAACTAAGTCATGACTTTTAATTGCGTTTATATAGTATCTTTGTCCAAGTGTTTTAACCCGTATTGGCTTTTGTTTTGAATTCTTGGCAATCTCTTCGTCATAAAGATCATTGAAATAGTCAAGTGTACCTTTTTCTGCCATTTGAACAGCATAAATGACATCTCTTTCACTTATATTAATTCCTTTTTTCACAACACCCATGAGCTTTTCAAGAACATTCTTTGCTAATTCAACCTTTTCAGGAGGACCTGAAAGGTTCACGGATTCACCTCTGGTTACCACCGAGATACCTAGTTCTTTTTCAACCGCTTTAAGGTTTGCGTCAGAGTTCCCAAACAACGCGATTGCTTCATCATGATTTACTAGTTGGACTTCCATTGTTTTTAAATCTTGAGTCATTCTTCGTCTCCTTGGATTATTGGTTGGCCTTCTGCTATATCTTCAACTATTTGAAAAAGAATTGATAATTTTACTTTACCATTGTTTATTGACTGATGTAAAATCTCTTCCCCTTTAATAGTAGCATCTTCAGGAATCTGACTTTTTATATCCTTTCTTGCTAAATCGGTTGCTTTTTTTATTGCTTCCTTTTCTGTATAAGTTCGATTGACCTCTTCCCTTTCACGGATCGTCCTTGTCCCAATCGTGATCGGAAGTTCCCATTTAAACAGTTTTAATCGGTGATCATTTGCCTCAATTTCAAATTCTTTAAACTTATGCTCCCCAAATCCCCAAAATGGTATTTCAGTATTAGCAATATTTAAATAGTACTTACGCCTTTCTTCCCCACTAAATACTTGAAACGTTGATTCTAAGGGGAGTTCTACCTGGGATCTATACCACGTCTCTCCCAGAATCTCACCTCTGGCCGCTACCGCCTTTTTTTCCTCTTCATTGCCGATTAAGCCTGAAACCAGTAATTGTCCCTTTTTAACCGTATCATTAATAGCTACAACTTGCTCACCTTCTTCAACAAACATCTTAACGATTGTTGCCTTCTTTTTGGCAATAAGGTTCTGAGCATCATATAGCTCAGGCTTTTCAGGTTCTTCCTTCTCGACCACCTGGAAATGGTATGTAGTCCCTTGCAACTCGACACCTACCCAAGTTAATGCTTTTACCTTATCAGTAAGTTCCTTTTGAATAACATCTACATTTTCAATGGTAAAATGGGGCTTTCCGATTTTCACTCCCATTTCGTCTAATTCTTTGCGAACTTGATACTCGGTAGCTGGACTTGCTCCCTTAATTTCAATTCCCCAAACCATGTTTGATAGGATTAAGAAAAGAATAAGAAAGGCAACAGCCCCGAATAAAAACCCACTGTTTGTCCATACCCTCCTTAAAAAGAAAGGGCCACCTGCCCTCTCGATAAACCGAATTTTACATTCCCCTTCTCTAGCAGGTCCCCTAAGCTTTTTTACATCCGTCACTTTAATTTGAAATGTGATTGCTTCTGTCCCATGTCTTTTTACATTCCAAATAAGAATTTCTTTTCTTGTTAACTGGTTTAAAAATCGTTCAATCCCTTTGCCAGTCACTTTAACTCTAACGATTCCAACGAAATGATTTATCCACTGATTTTTCATGCCCTTCCTCCTGAATCATTCATTGATATATATCACTTGGTCGATTTTTCCTTCAAGTAGGATCTCTTCTGGCAAAATCGTCTTTATGACAAACGCCTTCCCCTTAACAAGCAGCTGCCCTTGTTCAAGAAGCAGCCTAACCTCCCTATCAGAGAAAGCCAATAATCCACGGTGGTTTTCAATATAGATATGGATTTGACCAACCATAGTAATTCGGGGGAGGTCCATCATGACATCTGGTGGAAGATCCATTCTCTGAGTCATCCAATTACGTATAAGCTGGCTCCATTTTTTTGCCATAAAAAAAGAACCCCCTTTCATCTCATATGTATGAGTTGAAAAGGGGTTCTAGCACTTCTTTTTCATTAGAAAAGCACTTGTACACGGCTAGGGGCTAATTAGACAGAGCACACTCTCCTACCTCCGCCTTGCCGTACGGTACGGGTTACGTGACCTAGGTGGCTCTAACACTTGCGCCCAAGCGATTCCTTCGAGTAAACGGTCTGCCTCAGGGCTTAAATCTATGGATATTCCATCAGTTATTTCGTCCTTGTCCTTCTGAACCTGTACTGCAGGTTGGGGAGACTCATCTCTCTGTTTCGTAGCCGGAGGATGGGCAGCCGCCTCCCGTCGCTCTTGATATTTTTTTTGAATATCAATAAAAGGATTTTCCGGAACACTACTAGGTTCCCATTCATTTATAGGTTTTTCCGACTCTGGCCTTTCGGTCCTCATCGGTTGAAAAGGTTCTGCAGACATGGGGTCCTCCGAATGTGATGCAGGTCCTTGCTGTTCAGGGCGTATGGGCCTTTTCGGCTGTTGCTCCTGCTCTCCCTTCACCTTTTTGAAAAGGCTGGAGATCAAACCAATAAGGAGGAACAGTAAAATGGGATTTTCAAATATAAATTCCATCTAAGCTACCCCCTTTCACATCTAGAATCGCTTTTATTCATCCTTTTTCCCGTCTTTTTTACCGCCAGAAAGTTTACCAAACGAATCTCTCATATCGGTATCGGCAGAGATATTTTGTATATTCATGTAATCCATTACACCCATATTTCCTTCTCTTAACGCTTCCGCCATCGCCAACGGTACAGTTGCTTCTGCCTCGACTACCTTCGCTCTCATTTCCTCAACACGAGCCTTCATTTCTTGCTCTTGAGCTACGGCCATTGCACGACGCTCTTCCGCCTTAGCTTGAGCAATTTTCTTGTCAGCTTCAGCTTGTTCAGTTTGTAATTCTGCCCCAATATTTTTACCGATATCAACATCGGCGATATCAATCGAGAGGATTTCAAACGCTGTTCCTGCATCCAGTCCTTTTGATAAAACAGTTTGCGAGATCATATCAGGGTTTTCCAACACTTTTTTGTGATTAACAGAAGAACCAATCGTCGAGACAATCCCTTCACCAACACGGGCAACAATTGTGTCTTCTCCTGCTCCCCCGACAAGTCGATCGATATTTGCTCTTACAGTAATACGTGCTTTCGCCTTTACTTCAATTCCATCCATTGCCACACCGGCAATAAAAGGAGTCTCAATCACTTTTGGATTTACACTCATCTGGACAGCTTCAAGAACATCACGACCTGCAAGGTCAATGGCTGCTGCCCTTTCAAATGTAAGTTCAATATTGGCGCGGTGGGCAGCAATTAACGCATTAACAACGCGGTCTACATTCCCTCCGGCTAGATAGTGACTCTCAAGTTGATTCGTAGTAACACCTAGCCCAGCTTTATGAGCCTTAATTAACGGGTTAATAACTCGACTCGGGATAACCCGACGAAGCCTCATCCCAATTAATGTAAAAATACTCACTCGTACGCCAGCAGCTAATGCTGAAATCCACAGCATAACGGGTACAAACGTAAATAAAACACTAAGCAGTATTAAACCTATTACAACTGCAACTAATACAAAGATTGTGCTAGTAGTTAAAACCATACATTTTCCTCCGATCTAATAATTATTGCTCAGAAATTTCTCGAACGACAATTCGAGATCCTTCCGTTTTTACAATTTTTACTTTTTTATCCTTTTGAATGAAGCTACCCTCACTTACCACGTCTACTCGTTCATCGCCAACCTGGACTGTTCCTGACGGTCTAAGTGCGGTAAGCGTAGTTCCCTCAAGGCCAATCAAATCTGTCCGGTGATTGTTGGAAACATACCCGCTTTCAGTATTTGTAGAATCAGTTAAAATAATTTTCCTGAAAAATTTCATCTTTTTTCCCAACACCTTTACCATCAGGATTGAAACAAGCACAGACAAGACAAGCGCAATTAACAGGGAAATTCCCATATGGACAATATTTCCAGAAGCAAGGAAAAAGCTTGCGATAATAGCAATAAACCCGATAATTCCCGAAATACCACCTGGCACAAAGAATTCAAGAATCATCAAACCAATACCTATAGCAAAAAGAATGATTGCCTCATACCCGGCAAGTCCCGCCACCAAATGACCGTAAAAGAAGAGAAGAAGAGAGGATATCCCCATAAAGCCAGGTAACCCAAAGCCAGGAGAATATAGCTCTAGTACTAATCCCAGGCTGCCAATTGACATCAGAATCGGCACGACTACGGGATGAGTAATAAATCTGGCCAATTTCTCTGCAAAGCTTTCCTCAACAGTTTTGATCACAGGGTCTTCGTACCCTAGGACATCAATTAAATTCTCTAGGTTTGTAACTGTCCCTTCAGAGTAGCCAACCTCTAATGCCTGCTCAGTCGTCAGTGTTAACAGTTCACCTTTGCCTGCACCGTAATCAGGTAAATCCACATTCTCATCAGCCATTGCTAAAGCATAAATCGGGTCACGTCCTGATTCCTGTGCTGCACTACGCATCGCTGCAAGCCAGAATGATTGCGCCTTTTTATCTGCCGCGTTCCCTGCTTGGTCGATGACAGCCGCGGAACCCATAACAGCACCAGGCACCATATAAATCTCATCGGCATTTAACGATATAAAGGCCCCTGCAGATAATGCTTGCTTGTTCACAAAAGCAACTGTATGGATGTCCGTTGAAGTAAACAGTTTCCCAATATCACCCGCCGCATCTACGGCACCGCCAGGAGTATTCACATCAAAAATAATGGCAGAAGCATTATCGGCCTCGGCTTCAGAAACAGCTCTTTCTAAAAAAGCAAAAAGACCTTTTTCAACTGTAGCACTCACCGGAACAACATAAACCGTTTCACCTTGTGCCGCTGTATGTACAGGAGTACTCATGACAGCAAACCCAATAACCATGAAAAATATAATCGAGATCCGACTTAATTTCAAAATCCACCCCCCTCTCATTAACTTATTAAGCGGCTTCCTGTATTACGTTTATCATGCCCCGATAGTTTCATAAACTTTTATTAGTTTATACAATGGGACACCAAATTAATATGTATAGTTAAATCGTATCATAAGTATCCATGTTATGAACATATTAAAAAGCCGTAAGCAAAATGCTTACGGCCTGTGCTCACTTTTTTTATGAAAGGTGTTGTTGTACAAGTTTGTTAACGAGTGAGCCGTCAGCCTTTCCTTTTACTTTAGGCATGATTGCGGCCATTACTCTTCCCATCTCAGCTTTTGTAGATGCCCCGGTTTCAGCGATTGTTTCCTTAACAATAGTTGTTAATTCCTCTTCGCTAAGCTGCTTGGGCAAATAGGCTTCAACATAGGTGATTTCCATTCGCAATTTTTCTACAAGGTCATCACGACCTGCATTTTCAAATTCCTGGAGGGAATCTTTGCGTTGTTTCATTTCGCGAGAAAGTACGGTCAACTCTTCCTCTTCGGACAACTCCTGCTTCCCGAGCTTAAAAGCTTCGTTTTGCAAGGAAGACTTCAACATCCGAATTGTCATGAGTTTGTCTTTTTCCTTGTTCTTCATCGCTTGGACCATATTTTTATTTAAACGCTCGAGAAGACTCAAATGATTCCACCCTCTCTTAGAACTTGCGTTTTCTAGCAGCTTCAGACTTTTTCTTACGCTTTACACTAGGCTTTTCATAGAATTCGCGCTTTCTAGCTTCTTGAATTGTACCAGATTTTGATACAGTTTTTTTGAAGCGTCGAAGAGCATCTTCAAGCGATTCGTTTTTGCGAACAACAGTTTTAGACATTCTCTTTCCCTCCCTCCGAACACAACACACTTACATTAAAACACATGGATACCATGTACTTTGCAATTATAATATAACAGTTAAGTTAGGTCAACTGAATTTCGTGTTTAGATTTAATATTTATCTCAAGATTTTTATTCTCAAAATTCTGGCATGTCCACCCTCTGTTTTCATAGATATAGAATGAAAGGGTGGAGTCAATGATTTATTTAACGATGTTTATACTTTTTGTCAGCATTTTTCTTTTAGGAATGATGATGCTTAGAAAAGGGCTATTCAGCCTGTCAGCAGATTCAATGAAGGATTGGCTCGCAAGAATGACGGGGACCCCATTAAAAGGCCTCTTAGCGGGCGCGATTGTTACAGCACTTCTCCACAGCAGTTCAGCTGTCATGGTCCTCACAATTGGATTGATAAGTGCCGGTATGCTTACCTTTCGTCAATCAATTGGAATTATACTCGGGTCTAACATTGGAACAACTTTTACACTTGAGATAATAACCATTAATATTGATATCTTCATAGTTCCCCTTGCGGTCATCGGAGCAGCACTGATGGTACTGAGTAACGAACGATCACAAAATATAGGAAGAATCTCTTTTGGGATGGCAGCAGTATTTGCAGCGATGCGGGGATTTTCATATCTTGCTGTGCCGTTAACTTCTCTCCCAATTGTGGAACACACCCTTGAACAGTTAAACCATAGTCTATTCCTAAGTCTGGCAGCAGGAACAGTTTTAACGGCTATTATTCAATCTAGCACAGCGATGTCCGGAATCCTTATGGGGTTTTTATCAGAAGGTACCATTGAGTTTGCCTCGGCTCTTACTGCTATGCTTGGAGCCAATATTGGTACATGCGCAACTGCGTTGTTGGCATCCGCAGGTGCAGGAAAAGAAGCTAGACTGACAGCTTATGCTCATCTATGGCTGAATCTAGCTGGAACTTTAGCTTTTTTACCGTTTATAAATGATTATTCTTCAATCGCTCCTTTAACAGCTGAAAGAGTTGAAGTCCAACTTGCCCATGCTAGCGTTATATTTAATATTGTCTCTTCCATTCTGGTACTACCATTTGCTGATCGATTTGGGAAGTTGATTATCTATTTTCATGGGAAGGAACAGGTAAAATAAAGGCTCTTTTCTCAACCATTGTTGCTTGTTAAGCTGGTACTATGTGTCTAGGTTATCTATATAACCAGAAAAACAGCCTCCAATTGTTGTGAGAAAAAAGATCTGGGACTAGAGAGGTCAATCGTATCGGTAAAGGGATAGGCTAGGCATTTCGATGATAAATAGAGGGAAAAATTCCCCTAAAATAATAAATAGCACTGAAAACCCCTTAAATAGAGGGAGAGATTCCCCTTATTTAACACGAAAACGTCAAAATAGGTGATTTTGCCTTGTATAAGAGGAAAATCTCCCCTTATTTCACTAAAGTAGGGCCCTAATCTGCATTTAAGGGAAAAATCTCCCCTTATTTTTCTATAGCTGGTTACATAATTAACGACATGAACTTTTTTTAAAAGAGCTGTGGCAAGTTAGCTTAGAATTTTAACGACAATCTTTACGCAAACAGCCCAAATTAAAAAGGAATTGCCATATTCAGCAATTCCTTTTTATTTGGCTCAATTACAAGTAGGTTGATTTCCGCTCGAGACACTTTGCGGATCTTAGGGCAGTCCGGGAGCCTGTCAAGCTCCAATGCCTAGCCCCTCGCCTTACAACACAGCATTTTACTAGATTGCTGCTTTCTCTGTAACGATGTCCTCTTCGATCACTCGGACAAACTGCCCTTCGTTATATGGATATCCGACCTTCGTTAGTTTAACTTTAACGATTTTGCCAACCATATCTTCTGTTGCTTCTAAAATAACTTTTAGGTAATTATCCGTGTATCCAACATAATGACCAGGTTTATCATTGAATTCCTCTTCGGGAATCACTTCAAGGACTTCGTTTTCAAACTGTGAAGCATACTCCTTCGCCAGTTGATCAGAGAGTGCAATTAGGCGGTGAACACGATCGTTCTTGACGTCTTCATCCACTTGGTCTTCCATTCTGGCTGCTGGAGTACCTGTCCGTTTTGAGTAAGGGAAAACATGAAGCTCAGAAAATTTATGTTCCTTAATAAAGTTATAAGTGTCCATAAACTCTTCTTCAGTTTCACCTGGGAAGCCAACGATGACATCAGAGGTAACAGCGAGCCCTGGAAGGACTTCCTTTAAGCGTGTTAGACGCTCTGCAAAAAACTCCATCGTGTATTTCCGACGCATTCTTTTTAAGACAGTGTTAGACCCTGATTGGATTGGGATGTGCAAATGGCGCACAATGATATTGGATTTATCAATAACCTCAATGACTTCATCGGTAATTTGACTTGCCTCGATGGATGAAATTCGTAGGCGCTTTAGTCCTACTACTTTCGCTTCAAGATCTGTAAGCAAAGAAGCAAGATTATAATCCTTCATGTCTTCTCCATAGCCACCTGTATGAATACCAGTCAGTACAATCTCCTTATATCCTGCATCAACAAGCTGCTGAGCTTGGTGGATGACTTCCTGCGGGTCACGAGATCTCATTAGGCCACGAGCCCAAGGGATAATACAGAATGTGCAAAAGTTATTGCACCCTTCCTGAATCTTAAGGGATGCTCTCGTTCTGTCTGTAAACGCAGGAACATCTAATTCTTCATAGACACGGTTTTTCATAATGTTTCGCACGCCATTAATAGGTTGACGCTCTATTTTATATTGTTCAATGTATTCTAGCATTTTCACCCGATCTTGGGTTCCAACAACGATATCCACTCCAGGAATCGCCATAATTTCAGCTGGAGAAGTTTGAGCATAACAACCAGTTACGCAAATTACCGCATCTGGGTTTTTCCGAACGGCACGACGAATCACTTGTCGGCTCTTCTTATCTCCAGTGTTCGTTACTGTACATGTATTGATAACATAAACATCCGCGCTAGATTCAAATTCAACACGGTCATAGTTCTGTTCCTTAAATAATTGCCAGATTGCCTCTGTTTCATAATGATTTACTTTACAGCCAAGTGTATGGAATGCAACTGTAGCCATCATTTTCACCTCATTAATTCAAAATGGTAGGACGCTGCAGAGAGCAAATAAAGCGGTGCAGTTTCTGTCCTTAAAATACGGGGGCCTAGACCGCAGGAAAGGAATCCTTGAGCTCGAAGAGTTTCCGTTTCCTTACCAGTCAAACCGCCTTCAGGGCCAAATACAACTAACAATGATTGCTTTGGCTGAATCTTTCTTAACACTTCAGAAAGGACGGACGCCTCCCCTTGCCTTGCCTCTTCCTCGTATGCAATTACTTTATAATCAAAGCTAGCCCCAAGGTCAATTAAATCCCTAAACGTTTTGGGCGCAGTAATTTCGGGTACATGGTTACGGTGTGATTGTTCCGCTGCTTCTTTAGCAATCTTTTGCCAGCGGTCAACTTTTTTGTTGCTTTTCTTCTCATCCCATTTAACTACAGAGCGAGCTGCAACAAAAGGGACAAATCCAAAGGCCCCGAGCTCAGTCCCTTTTTGGATGATCCACTCGAGTTTATCCCCTTTGGGCAGTCCGCTCGCAATTGTAATTTGAACAGGAAGCTCGGAAGATTCCTTATACCATTCTACAATGTTAGCGACTGCTTGTTCAGCGGTAATTTCTGCAATTTCGCAAAGTGCACTTTCTCCATTCGGAGAAACACAAATAACTTGATCGCCTTCCTTCATCCTCATAACCCTGACAATATGATGGTAATCATCATCAAAGATATGAAAACGTCCATCGTCAGAAGAAGGCCCATTCACAAAATAGCGCTGCATTCTTGCACCATCCCTTAGTTATTAGATAAGAGTTCATTTTCATTTTTCCAGACTGTTATCCAAAATCATGTTGCTTTTACAGAGTGTAAAAAAATAAGTTGATTGGAGCGGAAGGTGCGAGACTCCTGCGGGAGCAGCGGGACAGATGAGACCCCACAGGCGCCTCGGCGCCGAGGCGCCGAGGAGGCTCATCGCCCGCCCCGCGGAAAGCGAGCATCCTGGAGAGGAAATCAACGACCCACTTTACAATGCAACAAACGTACGAAGACAGTCTTTACAAAAAGAAAAAAGGGGATTGAGAAATACCCCTTTCCCCATAAATTAATTTTTAGCGATAATGGCAACCCAATCTTCCATCACGATTGTTTCTTCAATCGTGAAGCCCGCTTTCAGAATCGCATCCTTGACTACATCTTTCTTCTGCTCAATGATTCCTGAAGAAATAAAGTATCCATCTTTTTTAACAATTTTTTTTGCGTCATCTACGAATCGAAGAATAACCTCTGCAAGGATATTCGCGACGACAATATCCTTTTCGCCTTCAACACCCTCAAGTAGGTTGTTTTGGCGAATATCAACGACGTCCTGCACTTTGTTGAGTTCTGCATTTTCTCTTGCAACATGGACAGCCACTTCGTCAAGGTCGAGTGCCTCAACCTTCTCAGCACCAAGTTTGGCCGCAGCAATGCTAAGCACACCTGAACCTGTTCCAACATCTACAATTCGATCACCTGACTTAACTGTTCGTTCGAGTGCTTGAATACATAAGACAGTAGTCGGATGTGTTCCTGTCCCAAATGCCATGCCTGGGTCTAGTTCAATGATTAACTCATCACTAGAGACGGGGGTATACTCCTCCCATGTTGGAACAATCGTAAACTTTTCCGAGATTTTCACAGGATTATAATATTTTTTCCAAGCCGTCGCCCACTCTTCTTCATGAACCTCATTGAGTGATACTTTATTTTCACCAAGATCAATATTATAGGCGGAGAGCTGATTAATTGCTAATTTTATTTCATCGACAGTTTCCCCTAAAAAACTATTAACGGGAAGATAGGCTTTTACAATTACACCTTCCTCAGGGTAATCTTCTGGATTGAGTTGATAGATTTCTCCGAATTGGTCCTCCCTCTCTTTTACTAGATCTAACGGGTCTTCAATAACGACCCCGCTAGCTCCTGCCTCATGCAATATATTAGAGATCGGCTCAACCGCTTCATTTGTAGTTAATATGCCGATTTCAGACCATTTCATAAAAACTCGCTCCTTCTTTACTCACCCTTAAAGGCTCTTTTTACTTTAGAGAAGAACCCTTGTTCATGTTCTCCTTGAGGGGACTGACCACTTATTTCTGCATATTCTCTTAATAACTGCTTTTGTTTCTCAGATAGCTTTGTCGGTGTAACGACTTTCACGATAATATGCTGATCACCAGTACCATAGCCTCTTACATTCGGGACACCTTTGCCTTTTAAGCGGAATCTAGTCCCAGTTTGAGTACCAGCTGGTACCTTTAATTTTACTTTTCCATGGACAGTAGGTACCTCAATCTCATCACCTAAAGCTGACTGAACAAAGGTAATCGGCATTTCACAATAGATATCATCGCCATCACGTTCAAAGAATTCGTGTGAACGAACATGGAAGACAATATATAGATCTCCAGGAGGTCCACCATTGATTCCAGGCTCACCTTTTCCTGGAACCCTTAGTTGCTGGCCATCGTCAACTCCTGCAGGAATTTTAACATGGATTTTATGACGTGTTTTCACTTTGCCACTACCGGAACATGTACGGCATTTTTCTTTTATTTCTTTACCTGTTCCACTACAGTATGAACAAACTCGACGATTTACAATCCTACCGAACGGAGTGTTCTGTTGAATATTCAATTCTCCGGTTCCATTACAGTGGCTACAAGTGTCTACCTTTGTCCCAGGCTTTGCACCTGAACCATCACAGGTATCACATGTTTCTTCCCGAGGGATCTCAATGTCTGTCTCTTTGCCAAATACGGCCTCATTAAAAGCTAGCGTCATAGAAAATTGTAAATCGGCACCTTGTCGTGGTGCGTTTGGATCTCTTCTTCTCCCGCCGCCACCGCCGCCAAAGAAGCTATTAAAGATATCCTCAAACCCGCCAAAACCGCCGCCAAAGTCACCGCCACCAAACCCTTGGTTCGGATCGGTATGACCGAATTGGTCATAATGCGCTTTTTTCTGATCATCACTTAAAACTTCATAGGCTTCCTTTACTTCCTTAAACTTTTCATCAGCATCGGGTTCTTTATTGATGTCCGGATGATATTTTTTCGATAACTTACGATAGGCTTTTTTTATTTCGTCTTTTGAAGCCCCTTTGCTAACTCCAAGAACGTCATAGTAATCCCGTTTACTCATATTTAAACACTCCCGATTCTTTTCACATAAAGGTAATTTTACCATCCACGACTTAAAGAGTGCAATATATTAATACTGCAGCTGCTTCGTGTTATGTTTTCGTTCCACCTACTTTTTTAAGCCAAATGAGCAAGCAATAGATGAAAAACACTAGGACTCATTTGTACACTAGTTAAAACTTCACCAATACCATTACTATTTGCCTTCAATTGGTAAATAAAAAGTCAAAGCCAAGAAAGACCTGACTTTGACTTTAGGGTAACAATGCTTATTTTTTATCGTCTACTTCTTCGAATTCAGCATCGACAACATTATCTTTATTGGCTGCGCCTTCTTCACCTTGAGCAGCTTGTTGCGCTTGTGCAGCTTCTTCATAAAGCTTCATTGTCAAGGCTTGAACGATTTCTTGTAATGCATCCTTCTTCGTACGGATTTCTTCAAGTTCATTTTTCTCAATAGCAGCTTTTAGTTCATCTTTTGCTTCATTCGCTTTTGCTACTTCCGCTTCGTCTACTTTTCCTTCAAGATCCTTAAGGGTCTTTTCAGTTGTAAACACTAGCTGATCTGCTTCGTTACGGATTTCAACCTCTTCTTTACGTTGCTTATCCGATTCTGCGTTTTCTTCTGCTTCTCTTACCATTTTTTCAATCTCATCATCAGATAACCCTGTTGAAGATTTAATAGTAATTGCTTGTTCTTTGTTTGTTCCCAAATCTTTTGCACGAACATTAACAATACCATTTTTATCAATATCAAAGCTAACTTCAATTTGTGGGACACCACGTGGAGCTGGTGGGATCTCAGCCAACTGGAAACGGCCTAATGTTTTATTATCCCCAGCCATTGGGCGCTCCCCTTGAAGAACGTGAATATCTACCGCAGTTTGGTTATCAGCCGCAGTTGAGAAAACCTGCGATTTAGAAGTAGGGATGGTTGTATTACGTTCAATCAATTTAGTAAATACGCCACCCATAGTCTCAATACCTAATGATAGTGGTGTAACATCAAGCAAGACTACATCTTTTACATCACCGGTAATAACGCCACCCTGGATTGCAGCACCCATTGCGACAACTTCATCAGGGTTAACACCTTTATGAGGATCTTTGCCAACTTCTTTTTTAATTGCTTCCTGCACGGCAGGAATACGAGTAGATCCACCAACTAGAATTACTTTATCAATCTCTGATGCGCTTAAACCAGCATCGCGCATTGCTTGACGAGTTGGACCCATTGTACGCTCAACAAGATCAGATGAAAGCTCATCGAATTTTGCACGTGTCATTGAAACTTCTAAGTGTAGCGGTCCAGCTTCCCCCGCAGTGATAAATGGTAAAGAAATTTGGGTAGAAGTAACACCTGAAAGGTCTTTTTTCGCTTTTTCAGCAGCATCTTTTAAACGCTGTGTAGCCATTTTATCTTTGGAAAGGTCAATGCCGTTATCCTTCTTGAATTCTGATACCAAGTAATCAATGATGACTTGGTCAAAATCGTCACCACCAAGACGGTTATCACCTGCAGTTGCCTTTACTTCAAAAACACCATCTCCTAGTTCAAGAATGGAGACATCAAAAGTTCCGCCCCCAAGGTCATAAACTAGTATTGTTTGATCTTCATCTGTTTTATCCATTCCATATGCAAGCGCTGCAGCTGTTGGTTCGTTGATGATACGCTCAACTTCAAGGCCTGCAATCTTCCCTGCATCTTTTGTCGCCTGACGCTCTGCATCGTTGAAATATGCAGGAACAGTAACAACGGCCTTTGTTACAGGTTCACCAAGGTAATCTTCAGCATATGACTTTAAATATTGAAGAATAATCGCAGAAACTTCCTGTGGTGTATATTTCTTACCATCAATTTCTTCTGTGTGTGCTGTACCCATATGACGTTTAATTGACATGATTGTGTTAGGGTTTGTGATACTTTGGCGCTTAGCCACTTCCCCAACTTGTCGTTCTCCATTTTTAAAAGCAACTACGGACGGAGTTGTACGGTTACCTTCTGGATTCGGGATAACTTTTGCTTCTCCACCTTCAAGTACGGCAACACATGAATTTGTTGTTCCTAAGTCGATTCCAATTACTTTGCTCATGGAAATACCTCCCCACTAATATGTAAACATTCTATTATTGATTTACTTTTACCATTGAAGGACGGATTACCCTGTCCTTTAACATGTATCCCTTTTGAAATTCAGCCACAACTATGTTGGGCCCATAATTTTCATCACTTTCTTGCATGACTGCTTGGTGGCGATGTGGATCAAACTCCTGTCCAACCGCTTCTATAGCCTCGACACCTTCTTTCTGAAGTGCCACTACAAGGCTTTGATAGACCATTTCCATTCCCTTTTGAAGAGATTTAGTCTGTTCATTATCTGACTCAGTCTGCAATGCTCGTTCAAAATTGTCAAGTGCTGGTAGTATATCGGAAACAAGACTTTGCGCACGATACTTCGCACTAGCCTCAAGGTCAAGTCTAGACCTGCGACGGAAATTATCGAAATCAGCTTGAAGGCGTAGGTAGCGGTTCTCCGCATCTTCCAGCTTTGCTTCTAATTCAGCAACTTTCGGGTTAACCTCTTCAGCTTGCGGCTCTTCAACTTGATCAGCCTGCTCAGCAAAAACCTCTTCCACTTCTTGCTCCTGCTGTTTCTCTTCAGTCTGTTCCATTTCTGATGTCATGTTGTTTTTTTCTTCCATGATCTTGATTCACCTCCCTTAAAGTAGAAAATAATACAGGGTGAGATTATCTAAAAGGTAATTAAAATTTACATGGCAAGGGATGGAACAATCGGTTCCACCCTTAACAATATCTCCATGCTCAATTATTTTGATACAAATCTGTCAGAACCTTGGATAAATCAGCACTAATAAATTCAAGCAAACTAATCACCCGAGAATATTCCATCCTCGTAGGACCTAGAACAGCAATGGTTCCTAGCTTTTCACTTCCAATAGAATAGGTAGCCGTAATTAAACTGCAATCTTCCATCGCCGAGTTGTCGTTCTCCCTACCAATCTTGACATTGAGTCCTTTAGGGTTTCTGCGAATAAGCTGAGAGATCCCGTCCTCCTGCTCAATCATGGCCATCAAGTTACGAATCTTTTCAATATCATTAAAATCAGGTAGGTTTAACATATTTGTTTTCCCACCAAAGAACACTTTATCACTAGCTGGTATCGAAAGGGTTTCTGAAATCGACCCCATTAACACATCATAACTTTTGATATGTTGTCGTAAAATCGATGCCACTTCTTTATAAATTCTGCCATTTAAATTTATTAAAGGTACCCCAGCCAAGCGTTCATTTAAGATATTAACCATCTTTTCAACATCCCCAGGATCAACAGATGCTGGGAAATGAAAGACTCGGTTTTCAACATGACCTGTGTCCGTAACGATAATCGCGATGGCTGTATCCTGATTCAAGGGGACAATTTGTATCCTTTTCAGCTTATTGTTATTTACTGCAGGACCAAGGACAATGGATGTGTAACTCGTAAGCTCGGATAGAATCTTTGCCGATTTTTGAACTATTTTTTCTAGCTCGTATATTTGTTCAGCAAAAATCGATCTGACAGACTGAATCTCCGACCGATTTAGTTTCTGCGGAAGAAGTAAATGGTCGACATAGTATCGATACCCCTTTTCGGAAGGAATCCTTCCTGATGAGGTGTGTGTCTTTTCAATAAAACCGAGTTCCTCCAAATCAGCCATTTCGTTTCTAACGGTAGCCGAGCTGAATGAAATCTCATCTTTTTTCGACAAGCTTCTCGATCCCACCGGCTGTGCGGTGCGGATAAAGTCATCAACAATTACCTGTAAAATCAATACTTGCCGGTCTGTTAACAACACTCATCACCTCTGTTAGCACTCTTATATAACGAGTGCTAAATCTAATAATAAATTATCAATAAATAGCCTTGATGTCAATCATTAGATACTCCAAGAAATGATTGGAAAACCTCATTTCCAAGAAGTCGACCCTTACGAGTAAGAGAGATTTCGTTTTCATTCACCGCAATCAACTTATTCGTTGTCAATTGGTCAATTTCTTGTTGAAATAATTCTAAAGGGTTCACTTGAAACTTTTCGATAAAGTGTCGAATTGACACCCCTTCTATTTTTCTTAACCCAAGGAACATCTCCTCTTCCATTTGCTCCGCTTTGGTTACCAGATGTTTTTCCATTACTGGAAGAAGGTCTTTACTCAGAGGTTCCATATATTTTTTTAATGGTCCATAATTCGACCTTCTGTACCCATCTACATACCCATGGGCACCTGCGCCAAATCCAAAATACTCTTCATTGCGCCAATAGGTGAGATTATGATAACTTTCAAAACCAGGGAGAGCAAAATTACTAATTTCGTATTGCTTTAACCCCTTCTTCTCCATCGCATCCATGAGCAACTCGTACATTTGGGCTTCTGTTTCCTCACCAGGTAGGCGAAGTTTCCCTCTTTGCATCAAATTATAAAACACTGTTTTCGGCTCAATGATGAGTGAATAGCCAGAGTAGTGAACCAAGTCTAAATCGAGTGCCGTCTTTAATGTTAATTTAAAGTCTTCCAAAGTCTGCTTAGGAAGGCTATAGATTAGATCCACACTGATATTTTCAAAACCGATATCTTGTGCTGCATGGATTGATTTAAATACGTCTTTCGCACGGTGAGACCTCCCAATGGATTGGAGTAATTCGTCGTTAAAGGATTGTACTCCAAAACTCAGACGATTCACTCCCGCCTCTTTTAAGATACGAAGTTTTTCGGTAGATAAATCTCCAGGATTGGCTTCAAACGTATACTCTGTATGCTTGTTGTAAGGAAGATTCTCTTTAATAGACTGAACGAGAGTTTCTAACTGCCGTTCATCGAGGGCTGTTGGGGTCCCACCTCCAACAAATATCGAACGAAGCTCATTAACCGGATTTTTTTCAATAGTCATCATCATTTCTTTGCCGAGACTTGCAAGGTATTCCCCCACCGGTTGCCGCTCCATAAATACCTTATTGAAGTCACAATAATGGCATATATGATGACAAAACGGGATATGAATATATGCAGCTTTTATCATGTCATCACTTCCTGTCTATTTAAAAGACTCTTTTCTCAAACTTCGTTTCTTCTCAAGATGAAACTATATGTTAAAACTATCTTTATACTGTAAACAACCAACAATTACAAGAGATGTGCCTATAGATCTACTTTAGTACAGGATAGCTTTCCTTCCGTTAAAATTGGCTTTAGGATTTATAATACCTTTTCCACAAATGCATCCATTTAAAAAAAGCACAAGTGTCCGTTTAGTTAGTTACACTAGTTCCAGACGCTTGAGCCAACAAAAAATCCAAAGGTAATACTACTCGCACCATTTTTCAAAAAAAGAGGTTAGAACCGGCTGCTTAACTAGATGCCGGTCTAACCTCCTCCAAAAACTTCTTATTTTTTAGAGCCATTGTCATCCATTTTCAACACAGCCATGAAGGCTTCTTGCGGCACTTCTACAGATCCAACTTGTTTCATGCGCTTTTTACCTTCTTTTTGCTTTTCAAGCAATTTCCGTTTACGGGAAATATCGCCACCATAACACTTAGCAAGAACATTTTTACGCATCGCTTTGATTGACGAACGCGCAACAATCTTCGTTCCAATTGCTGCCTGGATTGGCACTTCAAACTGCTGTCTCGGGATAAGTTCTTTCAGTTTTTCAACAATTACTTTTCCACGCTCATAAGCAAAGTCTCTATGAACAATGAAACTAAGGGCATCAACTTGTTCTGCATTTAGAAGAATATCCATTTTAACAAGCTTAGATGGTTTATAACCGATTAGTTCATAGTCAAAAGAGGCATAGCCTTTTGTACTAGATTTAAGCTGATCAAAGAAATCGTAGACAATTTCAGACAATGGAATCTCATAAACAATACTCACACGATTTTCATCTAAATATTGCATATCAATAAAATTCCCGCGTTTTTGCTGACAAATTTCCATGATTGGACCAACATAATCATTTGGAGCCATCATTGTTGCTTTTACATAAGGCTCTTCAATCCGGTCAATTTTCTGCGGATCCGGCATATTAGACGGGTTGTCCACTTTAACTTCAGATCCATCCGTCATATGAACATGGTAGATAACACTCGGTGCCGTAGTGATCAAGTCAATTTTAAATTCTCGTTCAATCCGTTCTTGAATGATTTCCATATGAAGTAAACCAAGGAAACCACAGCGGAAGCCAAATCCTAACGCCTGAGATGTCTCTGGTTCATATTGCAGAGCAGAGTCGTTCAATTCTAACTTCTCTAATGCTTCCCTCAAGTCATTGAACTTTGCTGTATCAATTGGATACAGACCGCAATAGACCATCGGGTTTAATTTACGGTAGCCTGGGAGCGCTTCAGTAGCGCCTTTTTTAGCATTGGTAATCGTATCCCCTACACGTGTATCACCAACGTTTTTAATCGCAGCCGTCAAGAATCCAACATCACCGACAGATAGTTCATCGACCATAATAGGTTTGGGGTTAAACACACCAACCTCTGATACTTCGAATTCCTTGCCAGTTGCCATCATTTTGATTTTATCGCCAGCTTTAACGGTTCCTTCTACTACACGGATATAAGCAACAACCCCGCGGTAAGCATCATATAAAGAGTCAAAAATCAGCGCTTTTAATGGCGCCTCTGGATCGCCTGTTGGTGCTGGAATTTTCGCAACAACCTGTTCGAGGATTTCTTCAATCCCAATCCCCGCTTTGGCTGACGCTAACACAGCATCTGATGCATCAAGTCCGATAACATCTTCAATTTCAGCCCTTACTCGTTCTGGTTCAGCACTAGGGAGGTCAATTTTATTAATAACCGGCATGATTTCTAGATCGTTATCAAGTGCCAAGTAAACGTTCGCTAACGTCTGCGCTTCAATTCCTTGAGCAGCATCGACAACAAGAATCGCCCCTTCACACGCTGCTAGGCTCCGTGAAACCTCATAGGTGAAATCGACATGTCCAGGAGTATCTATTAAATGAAAAGTATAGATTTCTCCATCCTTCGCTTTGTACTTCAGCTGGACCGAGTTAAGTTTAATCGTAATGCCTCGTTCACGCTCTAAATCCATAGAATCAAGTAACTGATCCTTCATTTCCCTTGATGTCAACGCATTTGTCTTCTCAAGAATACGGTCAGCTAACGTTGATTTCCCATGGTCTATATGAGCGATGATTGAAAAGTTTCGAATCTTTGATTGTCTTTTAAGTTTTTCTTCTCTATTCACTGGTGCTTCACTCCTACTTTACTCGCACTAACACACTATTTTTGATTATATCAGTAGGGAGGGGAAGATTCAATTATTATTGAAAAGGGGGGATTTGGGATAAGTATGAAGGCTATATAGGGTTAAGGGCAATTGTTGCCTGGCCTTACTCTACCTCCCACTGTTTTGGGTACTCACGATTCGAATTGGTGACCGATTTTCTCCTCTTCCCCCTCCTGTGGGCATCAAGAGCCACATTTGTGACCACCGCTTTAGCAGACACCAACACCAAAAAGCAGGATGAGTTCCTGCTCTCGTGTTAAGATTCTCTTTTCGTAATCAACTCTAATGATTTGTCAACAGCAGATTCAAGGCCATCAGCAATTGTTTTTCCAATTGAAGAAAAGAAATTAAAAGTCTCCATTTTTTCTAGCTGCTCTTTTTTTTGCTTTAGGTCATGACTTGAGACATTGTTTCCGAGAATAGCCGTTTCAATATCCCCATCGTTATTCTCCTTAACTGAAACGGCTGACTCAAAGTTCGGGTCTTCAAAGCCTTTCATATCGTGGATCCCTTTGTTTGCAAGTTGCATCCCTGTCAATACACATATAAACATAAGACATACGAGCAAAAAGGCTTTCAGCATAAACATTTTCATAAAAACAACCACCTTGGTTTGCCTTAATTATTTGCCTGTGCATCCACTTGATCGGCCTGCCAGTAAAATTCGCTAAATACATCGGCTAATGCATCAGCTGATCTATATAGTTCTTCAAAAGTGTTGTCCACACCACCAAATTCTACTAACAATGCATTACCAGACAAATCCTGATTATAAACACCATTCATCCCTGGTCCTTTATTTTCAATAATCCCACGGCTCATACCTTTATAATTCTTTTCAAGTAGCTCATGAAGTTCTGTTGCGAGTTTTAAGTTCTTTTCATAGTTTTGGTTGTTACCGCCAATAACGAATGCTAACTTAGCATAAGCTTTCCCATCAATCGTAACGGTCGTATCCTTCTTTCTTCTAGAATCGCGGTGGATATCAATTATATATCGGAGATCTCGATTCCCTGCCATCGCCGTCTCCACCACAGACCTCGACTCTTGGTAAGCATAACCAAAACCAAGTCCTTTTTTATTCAATGTTCCCATTACATCTGATTTATCAACTGTAGTTCCCACACCCTGACTCTCGAGCCCTTCTTTTAGTCGATCGCCAATTCTAGTTACATTTACCTTTGAATGATAGGCACGATCAGGGTCGGTCACACCTTCTAAATAAGGAAGATAGGATTCACGATTATGCGAAAAATACACATAAACGACTTCTTTCCCTCCAGTGGTATTCGGTGGTGTAACGGTATTGCCATCATTTTCTGTACCCTCAATATCTTCTGTATTCTGAAGAGCCGCTTCCTGCTCTGCTTTTAATACTTCAATCGGAGGAGGAGATTCCATCGGCATATTCGTATAGTTAGTCCCCTCACCTGCAACAAGGATTTTTCCGTCAAACAAGTCAAACCCCGGGAGCTCTCGACCAAGAAAGCTTCTCGGATCATCAAGACTTATATTAGTAGAAAGTTCAAAGACAAGACTTGAAAGATTAAACGAGTCCTCTTTCTTAGGAAGTACTTGCAGAAGTTGATGATTTTCCCAGCTCATTAACCTATATAATAACTCCCCATTGATGTTATTGGCCGCTTGATTGATGGACGACGAAGCAATCCGATACTCAGGCTTCAATGATGTCATCAAGCCGCTAAATGTAAATACAGATATAAGAAAAAATATAAAAGCCAGCACCACTTTTAACAGGCTTGTCCCTTGTACGGCTACAATCATTCCTGATCCTTTTAAACGTTTCACGGTTCCACCTCTTTTAGCAAGTCTAGTAATTCTTATGACTTTGCTAGAAAAGATAGAACCTTATTTTTTACATTGAAAACTATTTAGTTGGAGTGATTAATGCGTATAGAATCCTGCGTTATCCTGGTTCACCTTTGAGTGTAAGGAGGCGTTTAAACCGCCAGCAATCAAGTTGGCCATATCCTCAATGAAAACATCAACCTCTTTCGGGGTAACCATCAAATTATGACCGAGTGGAGCTAGAACCTCGTATATCAGTTTTCGTTTTTCTTCTTCTTCAAGATTTCCAATCATCCCTAAGAATGTTTGTCTTTGTTCTTCTGGCGGTAAATCCTCATCTGTTAACTTCTTCTTTTTACCGAATGTCATCCCGGCCGGCACCAATGAGCGCGATGGTCGATCTCCTTCACGAAGCTCTTTACCGAAGTGTTTCAATATATAATCAATCGTATCACTTGTAATCGAAACAGCGTCCACGACTGTCGGAACACCAATGGCAATGACTGGGACTCCTAGAGTATCCTGACTTAATTCTTTGCGTTTATTGCCGACTCCTGATCCAGGATGGATTCCAGTATCTGAAATCTGAATGGTACTATTGACTCTCTCAATTGACCTTGAAGCCAAAGCATCTATCGCAATGACAAAATCAGGCTTTGTTTTTTCAACAACTCCAAAAATAATATCACTTGTTTCAATTCCAGTTAGGCCCATAACTCCTGGGGATAGCGCACTTACAGGACGATATCCGTCCTGAACATGCTCTGGTTGAAGCTCAAACAAATGCCTAGTAACTAATAAATTCTCACATACTAGTGGACCTAGAGCATCTGGGGTAACGTTCCAGTTTCCAAGCCCTACAATAAGACAAGACGAATCTTCGTTTAACCCCTTTTGTTTGATGAACTTAGAAAATTCATTAGCAAAGACAGCTTCTACCTTCTGTTGAAGAGCACTGTCTTGCTGGCGGATCCCTTGGACCTCAATGGTTAGATACTGCCCTTTTTTCTTCCCAATTGCTTTTTCCCCTTCTCCCGTTACTTCAACAAGAGAGATTTTAATGTCATTTTCTTCCTTTTCCTTTATAATAACTCCCTCGAGTTGTGATACATCCGTTTCATCGTGTACCGTTTTTACTCGATCGGCAATTGCCATTTCACGTGCCTCTACTGCTAGATCCGTTCGTACAGAAAATTGACTTAAATCGATTGAATCTTTCATATACAAGAATCCCTCCTTAAGCATCACTACTTCCTATCTTTTCCTATAATAAAAAAAACATTCAATTCATACCCGTCTAAAATTCATCGAGAGTATTGCAATATTGACCACCATTTGATAAAATATCATTTGTTCTTAATAAATAAGAAAACGTCTGGAAATGCCGAGTTCCATTAAAATCTCGGCGCTTTTTAGGAGGTGAACGGAATGCCAAACATTAAATCTGCAATTAAGCGTGTAAAAGTAAGCGAAAAAAATAGAGCACAAAACATAACTGTTAAGTCTTCTATGCGTACAGCTGTTAAAAAGGCTGAAGCAGCTATCGTAAATAACGACAGCGAAGCAACTGCAGCTTTCGCAGCTGCTGCTAGCAAGCTTGACAAGTCTGCTGCAAAAGGTCTTATCCACAAAAATGCAGCTGCTCGTAAAAAATCTCGCATGATGAAAAAATTAAACGCTAACGGTTAATTTTGTCTCTGCAAATAAACAAAAAACGACCAAAATAGGTCGTTTTTTTGTTGTTCTTAATTAGTTTCGCGTCAGATTGAAGAGGAACATTTCTATCAATAGTTCCTTTTTCATCCCGCCAGTCTTCATCTGGTAATCCGCATGGGCGATCATCTTCATAATTTTTGCCAATTCTTCATCAGAAAAATGCCTCGCCTGTCCAGCTGCAAGCTTGACGCGGAAAGGATGGGCCTTCAAAGCACCTGCTATTTGTTGCTGACCATATCCTTTTCGAGCTAATTCCTTAACCTGATACAATAGCCGAAATTGTCCAGCTAATAATGCCAGTATCTTAATTGGCTCTTCGTTCTGTTTCAACAAGTCATAATAGATACGCAATGCTTCGTCGACTTTCCGTTGTACTACCTTTTCAATTAAGGTAAAGATATTTTGTTCAAGCGATCTAGCAACTAACTTGTCTACCATTTCAGCGTCAATTCTATTCGAGTCTCCTGCATAAAGTGATAACTTGTCTACTTCACTAGCAAGCATAAATAGATTTGTACCGGTAAGTGTAAGCATTAAATTAATTGCATCTTCTTGAATTTGCACCCCATTACTAGTTGTCCTATCTTTAATCCACGCCTTCAGGTCTGTTTCGCCTAATCGTTTGGCTTCGCCTACTACTGCTTTTCGCTTTAACTCCTTTGTAATCTTTTTTCGCTCGTCTAACTTTTCGTATGGAGCAGCAAACACAACAACGGAATAAGGGGCCGGCTCAGCAAGATAGGTCTCAAGTTTTCCTATATTATGCTCAACTTTCCCTTTCTGTTTTTCGGAAGTTAAGAAGACAGGGTTTTGCAGAATAATTAACCTTTTCTCTCCCATAAAGGGTAAAGTCTCTGCATCTTCAATCGCCGCCTCAATTGGAGTTTCCTCAAGATCATACGTAGAAAGATTAAAGTCAATTTCTTCATCACTTAAAACCTTCTGAATTAACAACTGCTTAGTCTCATTTATTAGGAACGACTCAGTCCCAAATAGTAAATAAATAGGCTCGACATTATTTTTTTTCAATTGTTTCCAAATCTCTAGTACCAATGCCTTTCGCTCCCGTTCGATCCAGTTTCTTACCTTTTTATCCTAGGCTACATTTAACAAGGATGTTGATTTCCGCACCAGGCCGCTTCAATCAGCGGTAAGCAAAAAACAACAAATTCCTCTAACATAGCTTTATCCTAAAGAAGCTTGGACATTTTCGCAAGTTAAAATATGGAATCACCAAGCAAAGCTTAGCGATTCCTATATATGGTAAACGCTGTTACATAAGCCCCGGGATACTTACATAACAACGGTGCATCATATTACAATAGAGGAAAACACATGACTAGGCTGGCTTTTTAAATTAAAATCGTCTATACTATATTATGATATAAGGGGGGATGGACCGTGAATCAATTCGAAAAAAATGTCAATAATAAACGTCATGATATTATTGATTCAGGAATTGGATTTGTCGTTTCTTTTGGTTTCTTTGCAACGATGTTCATCATTGCTACAGTCGTAGAAGTTATGGGAAGATAATCTACATAGCTTGATGGTTAAAATTGAGACTGCATATACTGCAGTCTCTTTTTCGTTTTGTTAAGTAAGTTCTCGCCATTTTCTACATCCTATGGAATCCAGCTTGAAAAGGTTCCTGATTCAGCAGTGAATATGTAAATAATAGCCCCTTGCTGGTCCGTTCGGTATAGATTTACTTGATGATTTTTTAAACGATCAAGCACTTCCTGATGTGGATGCCCATAACGATTTTTTACCCCAGCTGATATTACCGCAGTATCGATTGAAATGCTTTCAAGAAAAATCTCTGAACTTGATGTTTTGCTTCCATGATGACCGACTTTTAGTACATCCGCTTGCATTTCTGGGAACCTTTTTACTAACTCTTCCTCACTACTCTCGCCAATATCCCCTGTAAACAGCCAAGTTTTTCCTCCAAAGCGTGCCCATAAGACGATGGAGCCTTCATTTTTATCATCAAGTTTTTCAAAAGGGCTAATAACATGAAAAACGTTATCCCCTTCCTTCCAGCCTGACCCGGCACCCACTTCGATAATCTTTATTTGTTTGGATTGTGCTTTTTTAATAATGTTTCGTTCCAGATCACTGCGATCTTTAGCAACAGGTAGAAGGATTTCTTTCACCTTCACACCTGACAATAAGCTAGATGCTCCACCGATATGATCCATATCTCCATGAGTTAATACCAGTTTGTCTATCTTTCTTACACCTTCGCTTTTTAGATATGGTAGTAGAATGTCTTCTCCTACTTCAAATTTATCTCTTCTCTCTTCCCATTCTTCTTTTGGAAAAGCAATTGTCCCCCCGGTATCTATCAAATAATTGGCGCGATTAAACGGTAGTTGTATGAAGATACTATCCCCTTGCCCCACATCAATAAACACTACCTTTCCAACTGGAGAAAGATAAGGCAGGACCAACTGAAATAGGATTGGAATCATTGGAAGCAGGCAGAAAAGTGGGACCCTACTAGGCCGATCCACCTTCCCACTCTTCTCCCAAATAACAAATGTCACCAATAAGAATACTAGCTGGAACAGTACAAGACTGATTCCTGGTTTACCGATAATTACTGAAGAAATCGGGAGCCCCGCAAGAGCTGCTGACATTTGATTTGCAAACGTTACAAAGAATTCAACTAGTGGTAAAAACAGTTCAGAAGAAGGAGGAAAGAAAATGCTAGTGAGGTAAGATATTAACACAATCGGGAGAATGACTAGTGAGAATAGGGGAACAAACAATAAATTAGCCATTACCGAAATCAGTGAAATTTCATAGAAGAAAGACAATATGACTGGGACACTCGCTAGTTGAGCTATCATTGACACGACCGCTAGTTTTGACAAATAAGAATCATACCGACCAATAATGCCACTCGCAGAGAGTATAAGGGCTAAGCTTACGCAAAACGAGAGTTGAAAACCTGGCTCATAAATGATAAAAGGTGACGTGAGGACTAGAAATAAAAAGGCTAGAGAAAAAACATCAAGTGGGGATACTTTCAACCTAAGTTTGCGAGCTATAATAAAAAACATCAGCATTGAAACAGCTCTGTTGACGGATGGCGTTAAGCCTGTTAGTACGGCGTATAGAGGGAGTGAAATGATTAGAATTAAGTCTACCTTTTCCCTGGTTAACCCAATTCGGAGAAGAAGTGAATAACACATACCAGCAAGCAATGCTACATGTAGACCAGAAATGGCAAGTAAATGGACGGTTCCAGTTTTTTCGTAGGCATTTAATATTTCAGGTGCCATCAAATTCCTATCACCGAACAGTAAAGCAGCAGAAATAGCTGCAGTCCCTTCGTTTAGTTTATCTTCTAATTTATTGATTTCCATCTGTCTGACTCGTTTTAACTGCGAGACCAGATTCCCCTTTACCTCTGTGCACAGGTCTAGGTCTATCCGAGTGGCTTCATAATTCCAAAATATATCCTTCCGTTGAAGATAGGCCCGATAATCAAATGCATTTGGATTTCTTGATTGAGTAGGCTCGAGGAGTTCTCCACTAACTTTACACACTATACCAGGATAAATCGCATTCCTAAGCTGATCTTTCTCTTCGGGGGAACGGATACGATAGTTTAGAACAACCCGTTCCCCGTTTCGAGAAATCTCTGTAATTGCAGATAACCGATTTCCATTTATTTTCACATGGTCCCTAACAGAGAGAATCAAGCTTGTCTCCTCACCAGTTAATTGTGTTTTTTGAGTCCCCTTAGCTAAAGCTCCAACACCGATAGCAAGAATAAGCATCATGATTAGTAGCAACCACTGGTGACGGACAAACTTTTTCGTATAGTACAAATAGATACATAATGATAGAATAACAAAACCGAAAGCTATCGGGTTTTCAAACACACCTAATAGTGCAAATAATACGATCAGCGCGAAAAACACTAATCTCCCTTTCATATTAACGTTCGGTTAGTGTTACTTGCCGACAATGAACTTGCTCCATGTTCACCCCTGCTTTTTTAAATAGATCAATGGCATAGGGATGGTTCTTATAGTCCTCAGCATAGTAAACCGTCTTAATACCTGCCTGGATAATTGCTTTACAGCATTGCAAACATGGGAAATGTGTAACGTAAATTTCCGCACCTGCTGTGGGTACACCAAATTTAGCACATTGTAATAATGCATTCATCTCGGCATGGATGGTCCGGACACAATGATTATCGATTACATAGCACCCTTCATCAATGCAATGCTCTCCACCTGTGATAGAACCATTATATCCACCAGCAATAATTCGTTTATCTCGAACAATTGTGGCACCCACAGTCAATCTTGTACATGTACTTCTTAGAGCAAGTAGCTGGCTTTGCACCATAAAATATTCATCCCACGAAATACGCTCCATGATAACCTCCTAAATTACTTCGTTTTCTATACAGTTTACTGGTTTCCCTAATGAACCGCAATTTCTATTTTACCGTAATGAGACTTGATAATTTTTCATATGTTTTTTCACCAATCCCAGAGATGGATTTGAGGTCCTCAATGCTTTTAAAAGAACCATTCGTTTCACGATATTCGAGAATGGCTGCGGATTTGGCAGGACCTATCCCAGGCAAGGTCTCAAGATCACTCGCTGTAGCCGAATTTAAATTCACCTTGGAGCCTCCTGCTTCTGAGTTAGATCCAGCATTGATTGTCATACCACCTACCGCCTCGGTAGACTCTCCCTTCTTCGGAATATAGACAGCCATTTCGTCACTAAGCTTCAATGCAAAATTAACGCCTATTGAGTCAGCATCTTTCGTCAACCCACCCGCCTTTTCAATAAGATTGATGATTCGATCTCCATCATGCACCTCGTATACCCCTGGATTTAAGATTTCTCCCTTAATATCAACCATCAAAATCGTTGGTTCTACAGGTACTGGTGAGGAGGATTCCAAGTCACCCACCATTTCCTTATCGTTTTCAACCTGATCCAATGATAGCCAGTCTTCTTGAAGTTCTTCTTCCGCGGGCATAGAATACGTAAAATAAGCATAGGAAAAGATTAGGAGTAACACCACACCGATGAATAAATAAAGCTTGTGTTCTTTTATCCATTCAACCATTTTAAACACCTTTCTTTCTTAATGTCATAATTCAACATTGGGACACATAATGTTTAGGAGAACATGATGGATTTGTAAGAAGGAGGGAAGGGATTTGAAAATAGGGATTATTGGCACCGGAAATATGGGGAGAATTTTGGCTGAAGCCCTGATTGATGGGAATGCCGTTTCCCCTTCTTCGATGATCGTTACTAATAGAACATTGATGAAAGCGGCCGATTTAAAAAAGGCTTTTCCGGGGATAACAGTAGAATCAAGTGCGACCGAGGTCGCAGAGCAAACAGATGCCATATTTGTTTGCGTGAAGCCTCATGATGTTTATCCGTTGCTACAAGAATTAAAACCGGTCCTTACTGAGGACAAATGCGTCATATCAATTACAAGTCCGATTAGTATCCAACAACTAGAAAGTGCATTAACTTGTTCAGTTGCCAGGGCCATACCCAGTATCACAAACCGTGCACTAGCTGGTGTTTCACTTGTTTCCTACGGCACAAGGTGCAGCAATACTTGGAAACAGGGACTCGACCAACTATTCAGAAAGATTTCTACTCCTGTTGAGATTGATTCAAATATTACAAGAGTAGCTTCAGATATCGTCAGCTGTGGTCCCGCTTTTTTTAGCTATTTAAGTCAACAGTTTATTCTCGCTGCTGTTGAGAAAACAGAGATTGACTATGATACAGCCACAAAATTGACTAGTGAGATGCTAATAGGTCTCGGTGAGCTTTTGAGCAAGGAATTTTACACCTTACCTACACTAATAGAAAAGGTGTGTGTAAAAGGTGGTATAACTGGAGAAGGAATTAAAGTACTTGAGAGTGAGCTAGGTGAGATATTTGAACATTTATTCGAGGCAACACACGGTAAGTTCGAAGATGATTTGAATAAAACAAGGGAACAGTTCGGTACAGACTAATTTCGACAATAACCTTTAAAATCCTGCTTGTTTAAAAAATAAAAAAATCCCTAGTGCACTTAGTTAGCACTAGGGATTTTTTTGTTGAATTTGTAGGTTAGGATAACCCTTTCCTCGCCGTAAATAAAATTCGTTCTGCTTCCGGTCCTGGTTCACCTGGTTTGAAATCAGCCATAATATCAACTAGTTCAAAACCGGCAGCGTTTAGCATTTGGATATACTTCTCAATTTCATATGTACGTTGAAAGTGGTATTCCTCCACTCGATCATACTGACCTGTTTCCTCATCTAAAACAAAAAAAGTCAATTCATGTTCGACACTTAGTGGATACTCTCCCTGAAAACACTCCCATATATATGAAATGTTCTCATCGGTAAGTGTGAACGGACCTTCTTGGAAGATAACTTCCATTTTATATAAGGAGTGAACGTCAAATAAGAATAATCCTCCAGGCTCTAAATGCTGAAAAACCCCTGCGAATGTTTTCTCAACATCCGTTGTCTCAGGTAAGTAATTGAGAGAATCACAAAAAATTCCAATCATCTCGAATTGACCCAGACTAGTAAGCTCGGTCATATCTTGATGGTAAAAAGGAATGGATAAACCATTCCCATCCGCCTTTGTATGAGCAACAGCTAGCATATCTTCGGATAAGTCGATTCCGGTTACATCAAAACCTGCTTTTGCGAGCCGAACTGAGAGTTCTCCAGTCCCACAAGCCAGGTCCATTATTTTTTTCTTACCGAAGCCATGCTTATCAGTCGAGTGGATTATCCACTCAACCCACCTATCATATGGGACATCTTCCATCAAGGTGTCGTAAAGATAGGCAAACCTTTGATAAGTCATGGAGTTAGTTCACTCTCAATATTCTCAAGCGGGGCGTCTCCCCATAGCCGCTCAAGATTATAATAACTTCTTTCATCACGGTGAAATACATGAGCTACGATATCTCCCAAGTCAATTAGAATCCATCTTGCTTCTTCAAAGCCTTCCATCCGATTGATATTAAATCCCTTTTCTTCTGCCATATCCTTTATTTCTCGTGCAATAGCCTGAACTTGTTTGTCAGAATTACCATGGCAAATCATAAAATAATCGGCGACTAATGAGATTCCCTTCATGTTTAAAACCATAATATTCTCTGCTCTTTTATCATCTGCTGCTTTCACAGCCGTTTGTAGCAACTGCTGTTCACTCATTCAATCACTCCTCCTAAGGTTTACTAAATCATTATACGTGTAAATCGTGTCTGGATATACAGGTTGATTCTTTCTCATCAAAAACTGAATTGAATTTTTCACTGCCTGCGTCAAGGCCTGATCAAGATTTTCCTTAGCCATTTCCCTAACTTCCTCAACCCCCGGAAAATGCCTACCTGGTTCAATATAATCCGCTAAATAAATGACCCGGTCAAGCAGAGTCATTCCTTTTCTGCCAGAAGTATGGTATCTAATTGCATCGAGAATTTCAGAGTCAGTAATACCAACTTCTGTTTCAACCAGATAAGCTCCAACAGGAGCATGCCAAAGTTCACTATTAAAATGAAGCAAATTTTGTTCTAACCCTTGATCGAGAATAATCTGTTTCATTTCATCTTTCGGGCGAAACTTTGCATAATCATGAAAAATAGCAGCTAGTTCTGCTTTCTTTTCATTCACCCCATAATTCTTAGCAAGAACAATGGCGGTTTCCATAACACCAATTGTATGTTGATAACGATGATCAGTTAATTGTTCTTTAACTAATTGTAAGGCAAGTTCACGGTCCATATAAGCCATTCTCCTCAATATAAGTCCGTACAGGATTTGGAACCAAATAGCGTATCGTTCCACCCTGTCTCCTTCTCTCTCTAATTATACTCGAAGATAACGCAATCGATGGAGAATCGATGAGTTGGATAGGATAAGTCGTTTCACTATTATAACCTGGCCGATTAACACCAACAAATTTCACAATTGTTTGCAATTCATCAATACGATGCCATTTTGGCAAGTATTCAATCATATCTGCACCGATGATAAAATAAAATTGAACATCCTTATGTCTTTCTGTCAGGATTTTCATAGTCTCAAATGTGTAGGATGGTCCCTTCCGCTCCATTTCAATTCCTTCGACCCTGAAACCAGAATGGCCATCAATGGCCAATTCTAGCATGGTAAGCCGTTGCTGGTTTGTTATGTTTCCAACCTTCTTCTTATGAGGAGGCTCTTGATTTGGCATAAACCAAACCTCTTCCAAACCAAGGGCGTGAAGGACTTCGTTCGCCATCATGAGATGCCCGGTGTGCGGCGGATCGAATGTTCCACCTAAAATGCCAATCTTTCGCATATCATCTCTCCTTCCCTGTTAACGGGGGAGTTCAATTTGCTTGTTTTCTTTAGATTCTTTGTAAAGGACAATCGTATTTCCAATTACCTGAACAAGTTCTGCTCTTGCCCCTGATGAGAGCTGCTCAGCTACTGTGTCACGATCTTCCTCACAGTTTTGCAACACACTTACTTTAATCAGTTCACGTGCTTCAAGTACATCAGCAATCTGTTGTACCATATTCTCATTTACGCCACCTTTGCCAACTTGAAATATTGGATTGAGATGATGGGCTTTTGCCCGTAAAAATCTTTTTTGTTTTCCTTTTAGCATGTAGATCCTCCTAGTTGGTTCAAAACGTTTTTCTTCATCCGCTTAGTGTCTGGAAAAATCCCCGTCCATAATTCAAAAGCAAGTGCGCCTTGATAAACAAACATTTCAATACCATTTTGAATATTTGCACCCAAGGATTTAGCTTCCTTTAAAAACTGAGTTTCAAGGGGATTATAGATGATGTCACTAGCAAAACAACCTATTTTCAGCTGGTTAAACTCTAACGGACGCTCATCTACATTTGGCGACATTCCTATCGAAGTCGTTTGAATGAGTAAATCGTAGTCCTCTATGCATTTACTTGCGCCCTCAATGTCAAAAATGCTCGTATTAACAGGAAAAGGGCAAGCCTTTTTAAGCAGGTCAGCCTTCTCAGTGGTTCGGTTACAAATATCCATCTTTTGAACACCTGCTTCAGCCATCGAAAAGTAAATCGCCCTAGCTGCACCGCCGGCTCCTATTAACATCACTTTTTTATCTGGTAAAGACGAAAGCTCTTCTGTAAGCCCACGAACAAATCCCCGTCCATCTGTATTATACCCGATTAAAGTCCCTTCTTTGTTTACGACGGTATTAACTGCTCCGATCGCTTCGGCAAGAGGGTCTATTTCATCAAGAAAATTCATAATTTCCGTCTTATGCGGAATTGTGACATTAAAGCCATCTATACCAATTGCTTTGAATCCTTTAATTGCATCCTCTAGATTGCTCTTTCTTACATGCAAAGGAACGTACGCCGCATCAATTCCATAATGATTGAATAGGTCATTATGCATAACCGGCGACATTGAATGAGCAATTGGATCCCCGATTACCCCAAAAAGCTTTTTCATCCTTCTCCCTCCGAACAATCACTCCGAATAAACAAAACCTTTTACTTATCTCTATAGATTTAGGCTCTCTTAACTTAGTCTGTTGCTTTCCGCTACAATCAATGACAAGCAAAATCAATTATGTCTTTTATAATCCTTATATCAAAGACTTTCGCAACATAACTTGTACACCTTTAGGAACATAGGCTGCGACTTTAACTCCTGCATCGTTAACCGTCATCCAACCAAGGCCTGAAAAGACGACATCTGTTTTTGGTTCTTTTATCGTAAATTCATGTCTTACTAGTTCTGGGAATTCCTCTAGTTGTTCCTGCCTAGGAGGAGTTAACATTTCACCGACATGCTTTTGATAGAGCTCTTCGGCATTTTCAAGCTTCGTTCGATGGATATTTAGTTCATTTGAGAGGTAACAAGTGAAAGATCTTCTCCCTCCAGATACGTAATCAAACCGGGCTAACCCACCAAAGAACAAAGTTTGTCCTTCGTTTAACTGGTAGATTTTCGGTTTGATTTCCTTTTTAGGTGTGATGATCTTCAAATCTCGCTTATCAACATAATGAGCCATTTGATGATGATTAATGATCCCTGGGGTATCAATCAAGAACTTTCCGTCATCAAGTGGAACTTCTATAATATCAAGCGTCGTTCCCGGGAAATGGGAAGTGGTAATGATATCGTTCTCCCCGGTCACTTCTTTAATAATTCGATTAATGAAGGTTGACTTCCCGACATTTGTACAGCCAACGACATAAACGTCCTTCCCGTTGCGATATTCATCAATTGCTGCTGCTGCATCCCGAATGTTTTTCCCTTTTGATGCACTAACAAGAAATACATCTTTTGGAATTAAGCCAAGATCTTTTGACTCCTTCTTCATCCAATCAATCAGTTTGTTTTGTTTAACTGACTTTGGGACAAGATCGGCTTTATTTCCAATAAGTATCACCGGATTTTTCCCAGCGAATCTTTGTATTCCAGGAAGCCAGCTCCCATTAAAATCAAAAATATCGACAATTTTCACAATCAACGCATCTTTTTGACCGATGCCATTTAATATTTTTAAAAAGTCGTCATCCGTTAAGCTAACGTCCTGTACTTCATTATAGTGTTTTAATCGAAAACACCTTTGGCAAACCACAACTTCTTTTTCCAATGAAGATAGCGGAGCGTATCCTAAATGCTCGGGTTCTTCTGTTTGAATCTTAACGCCACAACCTGTACACACTATTTGCTCGTCACTCAATACTTAATCCTCCCAATTCAATTTACCTTGTTTTCTAAATATATTTAAAAGCCTTCTCTCAATTGCCCGGTTAAACCTCGTTGCTAATCCGTCTGTTTGTGCCACTGGTATCACAAGGATTGTATGGAAACCACCTCTATTTCCTCCAAACACATCGGTCAAGAGTTGGTCACCAATGACAACCGTCTCGTCTTTCTTTAATCCCATTTCCTTGACAGCCCGGTTAAAGGCTATAGTCATTGGCTTTTTGGCTCGATAAATATAAGGTGTTACGAGTGGGTCTGAAAATGCTTTAACTCGTTCTTCATTATTATTAGACACAATTGTAACAAGGATGTTGTTTTTCTTCATATTTTCAAACCACTCAATAAGTTTAGGGGTTGCTGACGGTCGATCCCACTCTACGAGAGTATTGTCCAAGTCCGTAATAATCCCTTTCACACCTTTTTCTATTAAGCTTTCCGGCGTGATATCAAATATACTTTTTACATGCTGGTCTGGCAAAAAATACTTTAGCACTAAGTTACACCTCATTAAATATAATTGCGATTATATCGTTAACATCATAACTAATTTTTTCCCTTGTTACAAAAAATATCAAATATTAATAGAAATTTTTCGACATATTTCAACTTTTTCCAAAGCTGTGGATAACTTTACCCACATTATACCTCTTGAAATTCATAATATTTCACCTTTTATGAACAACTTAATCACAGGTTATCCACCGTGAATTGTGGATAATTAGAACGGTTGTTCTGCAAGTTTAAATCTGATAGAGTAAGGGTACAAATTAGTAACTTACCACTATATGTACGTTGTTCCGTAAATATACGTTCATTTTCGGGGGTGAATGATTTTCATGCGAAAACTTTCGGATGAATTGTTGATCGAGTCCTATTACAAAGCAAGAGAACTAAAACTAAACAAAGAGTTTATCCTGTTAATCGAAACAGAGATTAAGCGCCGGTCATTAACTCATAAAATTCGAGTTTCTTCTTAAAAAACGTCCCATTGGGCGTTTTTGTTTTAGGCTCTTCTCTCAAAGTTTGTTCCTTTTGGATTCAATTCAGATGGTCTAAGCTTCAAGTTACTTCCAAAAACTTTTTTAGAGAAAAGAGCTTGCAAACTTCCACGAAAACAGCCATGTTCTATCTATCGTTTGCGTCGTACACAGCTTATAATTGAGGGCAAAATGGCACAGACTTTCTCTGTGCCAAATCCTCAAATTCAATTATTCAAACTTCCAAGTTTTTCTCCTACCTTAATTGGCTTAGGAAGATTGAGCTCTTCAGATATGTTTAGAGCATCCTGCTCGAACAGAAGAACAACAGTTGAGCCAAAAGAAAAATAAGCGATTTCTTCACCTTTTTGAAGGGTTTCTCCTTTATGTATGAGTTCGATAGAATTGACAAACATCGCCCCTACCTTTACGACTGCCATTCTTCCATTCTCATAGCCAATCTCGGTAATATTCCGATAGTTTTTAGCTAGTGTATCTCTTCCATATTTAAGACCTAGCCGATTAACTGGATAAGACGAAGTTCCAAGGGTCCACCGCTTTAAGACTTCACCAGAAATTGGACTATGAATCCGGTGATAATGACTTGGACTCAAATAAAGAACCATGTATTTCCCTTGTTTGTAATACTCGGCCGCTTCCTTACTACCTAACATTTCAGCAATAGAATAAATTTTCCCTTTTACAACGATTTGATGGTTAGGTTCAATAACGCCAATGTCCTCAATCACCGCATCGACAGGACTGACAACATCGGAGTCCAAGGCAATCGGCCTCATTCCCGGCTTTAGTTTTCGAATAAAGAAGTCATGCAAACTTTCATATTCGTGTAGGTTCTTTTCCATTTCTTCTTGATTTATCTTATAAACACTAGCGAAGGAAGGGACAATCCATTTGCTTTTCCGGGATTGCGCAAAACGCTTTAATATTTTAGAAGACCAGTTCCGATTGGTTAATTCAATGAATAAACGATATAAGCTTTGTATCAAAGCAATGACCTCCAAAAGTGGTAGCAGCTTCATCCATGAGTGACATTATATCATTTATAAGGAACAGCAGCCAAGATTCCTCTAGAATTTTAATACTTTGTTAAATCAAGAAATTCTTCTACATCACTCACACACAGACCAACAGCCTTTTCCCAGAAGTCCATCTTTGATAAATCAATGTTTAAATGTTTCTGTGCTAAGTCCTCAACAGACATGGATGCAGAGTCTTTAAGGAGATCAATATATTTTTCTTCGTAGCTCTCACCAGCTTCCAATGCTTGAGCATATATGCCCAATGAAAAGAGAAATCCAAATGTGTAAGGAAAATTATAAAATGGAACACCCGTGATATAAAAATGAAGCTTAGAGGACCAAAATTGAGGGTGATATTCTTCCAGTGCCCCACCATAAGCCTCAACCTGTGCTTCCTCCATCAATCGATTCAACTTCTCAACATTGACAACTCCATGCTTCCGTTCTTCATAAAATCTCGTTTCGAATAAAAACCTCGCATGAATATTCATCAGCAGCGCAACCGATCGTTGAATTTTATCCTCAAGAAGGGCAATTCTTTCTTCCTTTGTACTCGCCCTCTTCAAGGCAGCATCCGCAACAATCATCTCAGCAAAAGTCGACGCCGTCTCAGCGACATTCATAGCATAGTTACGGTTTAATAAGTGCAAATCCCTCATTGCATATGTGTGAAACCCGTGACCAAGCTCATGGGCAAGTGTCGAGACATTTGAAGGAGTCCCCGAATAGGTCATGAAAATTCTGGATTGACTGCTTTCAGGAAAAAAAGTATGGAACCCTCCTGGTGCTTTCCCTTCACGGTCTTCCGCTTCAATCCAATTGTTTTCAAAGGCCATTTGTGCAAAATCAGCCATTTCGCTCCCAAACTTTGAGAAATGATCAATAATAAACTCGGCACCTTCCTGGTAGGTCATCTTCGAAGAGGTCTTCCCAAGAGGTGCATCAAGATCATACCAGCTTAATTTATCTAATCCTAACAGTTCCGCTTTTCTGTTTAAAAACTGAACAAATGGTTGTTTATTGGCAGAAATAGCAGACCACATTGCATCAAGCGTTTCTTTGTTCATACGATTTATGTCTAGTGGTTCTTTTAATACATCATCCCAGCCCCTCAGGTTATAGGTATTGAGGCGAAAACCAGATAAATGATTTAATGTTTTAGCAAAAAAGTCGCTTTTCGATTCCCAAGCTTTTTCCCACTCAACGAACATTCTTTTTCTAACTTCTCTATCTCCATTTGAAAACTGATTCGCCGCCTGACCTACGGATAAATGCTTTACTTCCCCGTTCACTTTAAAAGGAATTTTAATTGAACTGACTAGTAAATCGTACATTTGACTCCATCCATGGTAACCATCTGTACTAAGAGAGGTAATCAACGCTTCTTCTTTTGCTGACAGCTTCTCAGCAGCCCGCTCTCTTCTCTCATCAAGAACAAATCGGAGCGTCTTTAGGAAGGTATCTTCCATTATAGTGGACCAATCGTCTTCGTTTATAGTTGTTAACTTCACATCAAACTCTAACAAGACATTTTGAAAATTAGCGCTAAGTTCGGTGACCTTAGCTTTTAACTCAGTGGCCTTCTTATCCTTAGTATTCTGCGCTTGAAGGCAACTGACAAATGCACCTGCTTGGCGGATTTGTTTAGCTACATTCTCAAACTCCTGAATAACCTTTACTAGTTCTGCTACGCCATTATGTACATCCTTAGGATTCCATAGCTCCACCTTCGTTCTAAAAGCATCTATGTTCTTAGCTGTCGAATTGAGATGGGTTGCAAATTCCTCGGAATCACTACCACCTTCAAAGAACTCATTCAAACTCCAAGTATCTGAATATGTATGAACCACTATTTTTCCCCCTTTCATTTCCTACCATTATAGATGTATTTTATTCTTTCGGCTATGTTAACCTGCTATGAGTCCTTTCAGGCAAATAGAAGCCCTCTATTTTACCGTTCTCTTCTCGCTTGGCCCGTTTCGGGCAAATAGAAGCCCTCTATCATACCGTTCTCCCTTCCTTGCCACGTTACGGGAAAATAAAAGCCCTGTGTGCCATTTGCTACTTTCCACAGCTCACAAAAAAAGGCTGACCATATGATGATCAGCAAAATAACACCAATTATTTATATTCTTATTTCATATTATTCTTTTTTTCCTTTTCTGCTCGGTAGAACTCATGGAACATTTTCATTAAAGCTCGCTTTTCTATCCGCGAGACATAACTTCTAGAGATACCTAATTCCTTTGCAATCTCACGCTGTGTTTTTTCTTTTTTTAGATCCAACCCAAAGCGTCCGATAACCACTTCTTTTTCACGTTCATCGAGGATGTCGATATATTTTTTTACTTTTTCAAGCTCCATGCTAAGCTGAATAGTATCAAAAACATCCTCGGATTCAGATTTCAGTACGTCAATAAGAGAAATTTCATTTCCCTCTTTATCCTGTCCGATAGGGTCATGAAGTGATACGTCTTTTTTCGTCTTTTTAAGGGCCCTCAAATGCATTAGTATTTCGTTTTCAATACACCGAGCCGCATAGGTGGCTAACTTTGTTCCCTTCCCTTCAGAATAGCTTTCAATCGCTTTAATGAGGCCGATTGTTCCGATAGAAATCAAATCCTCGGAATCTTCACCAGTATTTTCGAACTTTTTTACAATATGAGCAACGAGCCTTAAGTTGTGCTCAATTAGCATGTTACGTGCATGTGCATCTCCTTCGGCCATTAATCTTAAGTACTTTCGCTCTTCTGCTGAAGATAACGGTTGGGGAAATGCATTATTTTTGACATATGAAACAAGGAATACAAATTCCTTTACTAAATATCCAAGTGCTGCCAATATTCCCGACACTTTTCCACCCCCCGTGTATTTAGGCTTTTGCCTATAATAGATTCCTATGAGAGAAGTGTCAGGTTCGTGTATGTCCAACTAAAAATCTTTTGGATGAAATTATTCCCAATCATCGAAACAAGAAAAAGCACCAACCACTATGGTTAATGCTTTCTCCTAGAGTTTTTATTCATTAATTGGCTTGCTTGTGTTTCCGTCTACTCCACACTAACTTCAGCCGCAATAATGCTTCCGATTGCACCACAGATAATAAGGCCCATTACTATGGAAAACATCGTTCCACCCCTTTGTAAGAAGCTAATATTTTGCTTCAAATTTATCACATTTTCACTGTGTTAAAAGGGGTGGCTTGTGAACACTTTCTAACAATTTATTTCAATTTGTGTTTTTTTCTAAAAATCAAGGTTAATAACAGTACTTGGATCACTCAAAATCCCTCCTAATTAATCTGGTTAGGTGGAATCCTTCTCCACCCATAACACTTCTTGACGTCTTTGAATTAAATAAATCATTTACATTCCCACCTTTCTTTTATTTTAAAAAAGAGTAACCTAAACAGATTAGTAATGCCTTATATATTTCGCAACACGCTCTTGATTTTCTTGATACATTTTCTCAACCATTTGATCATGGAGTGCTTCTTCTAATGTGCTTTGTCTTTTCTTAATCGTAATGGTGAAAAATAGGATATTTAAAGTCATACCAATTTCACCTCCTAACTGCTAAACGCGTTAAATATCTTCACCTCTTAAAATTGCCTGTTTTCCTATAGTTGGAAAAATCATCCTTCATCCCGCCTTTCCTAAGTATGGTAAAAATCTACATTAGAGTTGGTTCATTATTGAGGAAACTCGTCTCCTGTTTTCTTCATAGAGCTTCTCAACTGTTTGATTGTGAATTTCTTCTTCTAGAGAAATTTCACGTTTTCTCAGTGTGATCGTAAAAAATAAAATATTCAAAGTCATCTTGTAATCTCACCTCCTTATCTCTATCCGCGCACGAAAAAGCCGCAGAAGAAACCCCCTGCGGCTAAAAATGGGCACAAATATACCGCAGGGCACGCTTCTCCCTGCGGCACGGATATGCTTAGTCACGAAAAAATACTTAAGCGATCCATTCCGATCTGGTCGAATGCGTAGTTATAACATTTTGAACTGGCTGGATTGGCTGAACTGTTTTCACTTCTACCCATACCTTTGTAATCATCATTTCATTCGACCTCCTTAAGTAATTATTTTCTTCAATGGTAATTATATCCACTGGAAACCCGTTTGTAAACCGCTTTTTCGCCTAATTTTCAAAATTGTTTTTTGATGTTTTTCTGAAATAATTTGGTAAAGGACATTGCTGATTTTCAAAACTGTTGATTGGAGCGTAAGGCGCTTGACTCCTGCGGGAGCAGCGGGACAGGTGAGACCCCACAGGAGCGCAGCGACGAGGAGGCTCACCGCACGCCCCGCGGAAAGCAAGTGCCTGGAGCGCATATCAACCTACTTGTTAATCAGGGCCTTTGAAATAAAAAAAACGCCCATTAAGGACGTTTTTGTTTTGAGATATATTCCATGCCTTCTTCTGTTTCAATTAACTGCTTACGAAGGCTCTTAGATAAACGAAAAAACACGATTGAAAGCAGCAAAGAACCCGTTGATGCCGCTGTTGATATATAGATATCACTTGCTGACTGAACAGCAGAAGGGATAATGATGCCAAGATAGAAAAATGCTCCTACTGTTAGCAATACGATTCCAAAGTAACGGTAATCCACCATTTTTTCATACATCTGTTTTAAATCCACATCAATCACCCCTGTTATATAGCTAGTAATCTAGTAATAAAAATTTCTTCACTATAATAATTTAACATAAATATTTATTTAAAGATGCATGTAAATAGTGTAAAAAAAGAAGCCTCTTGTAAAAGAGACTTCTGGGTTCCACATTTTTGAAAGCTTATTTATTTAGTTCTTTAGTTATTTTTAAAACAAGTGTAGCCGAATGTACGGCTGCTGTTTCAAGGAACTGATCGAAAGATATATCCGATTCCTTCCCTGCAATATCTGATAACGACCGGATAATCACAAATGGTGTGCCAAACTGGTACGCTACTTGGGCGATGGCTGCTGCTTCCATTTCAACAGCTTGCAAGTTTGTAAACTTTGATTTAATAAAATCAGCCTGTTCAGGCTTACTGATAAAGGAATCTCCAGTAGTAATCAATCCTTTGACTACTTGGATATCCTCAATTTCCTTTGCACACGATTCTGCTACACTGACAAGGCTAGCATCCGCTTCAAAAGCTGCTGGTAATTGAGGTACTTGCCCATATTCATAACCAAAAGCGGTAACATCTACATCATGATGGCGCACATCTGTAGAGATGACCACATCTCCAACGTTCAAATCTGGGTTCAGGCCGCCAGCTGAACCTGTGTTAATTACATAATCTGGTTTAAATCGTTCGAGCAAAATGGCAGTTGACATTGCAGCATTTACTTTACCTATGCCAGAACGCAGAAGAACCACCTCTGTTCCTTCTAACGTCCCCACTGTAAATTCAAATCCTGCAATGATCTCCTTTGCTTGGTCTTGAATCTTCCCTCTAAGTAATGTTACTTCTTCATCCATTGCTCCAATAATTGCTATTTTCATACTACAACCCTTTCCGCTGTTTGCTTCACTATAGCGCAGTCTCTACGCATTAAATCGATACTATATTTATTCTTCTAACTTAAGTTCTTCAAGTTTAACAGGCTTCCAGCCCTGGCCGTCCACCCAATCAATGGCAACTCGATATTTTACGGGACCGCCTTTACCAGACACCGTGCCTACTGCCTTTTGTGGACTGCCATTGTTTCTAAGATGCCAGACAGTCATATCATCTACAGCAATTCCTGAGGCTTGGGAGAGCGCCTGCAGCATCTCTTGCCAATCAATAGATGTATCGTCATAGACGGCAACATGCTCTCCGGTTTGAGATGTGCCAACCGGTTGCCAATTCGGATCAATAATCGTCTGTTTTACATCAGGGCTATCTCCCCCCTCCGTAACAATGGGGTCTGAATGTGCCTGATCCTCTGTTTCTGCTTCTGTTTCACCCTCTGGAGTTTCATCGACTACTTCTTTGGTCTGCTCTTCACTATTGCCAGAGTCTACGTTCACATCTTTATCTGCCACTTCCTTGTTTACTACAACAGAAGTATTTGCTTTTTCCGCCTCACTCTGGCTATCCCCAAAAAAAATCTTTACTGTTACAAATACAATCAACAGCAATACAACTGTGATTAAACTGTTTAAGATAAGATTCGTTTTCCTTCTTTTCGCCAGTTTTTGCGCCCTAGAAGCCTCGTTTTCAAAATCATTATTCAATATCCTCACTCCCTCATTCACAGACAAAAATAGCCAACTGCTAAAAAAAGTCTTTCATATAAGGCTGACAACATTCTACCATGTCTTTTTACAAACATGAAGGGTTTTTATCATAGTTGACGATAGAGGACAGGACACTTTCACTAATTTTCCTCGTCGAAGCGATAAACCTCTTCAACCATCCCCGCAAACAATGGATTTATTCCACCTTCATTTGTATGTACTCCTAGGTTTACGACCACAAGGGCATATTTAGGATTCTCATAGGGAAAATAACCTGCGAACCACTTGTTATGTGTTTGTTTACCATCCTTCATAATTCCTGTTTCTGCTGTTCCCGACTTTCCAGCAACAGAATAAGGTAAGTCCCTAAACCAGCGTCCAGTTCCATCCTCATCTAGGACAACCTCTCGAAGAAGTTTTTGCAGTTTTTGAGCCGTAAAAGGGGAGATGTTATCACCACCTAATTTTTTCTCATCAAAACCAAACACCTTCGTACCATTACGATATTCAACTGATTCCACTGCCTTAACCATTTGTTTGTCTCCACCCCGAGCAATCGTCGCCATCATATTCGCCACGGCAAGTGGTGTTACCCTGACCTCATGTTGACCAATAGCGGAAAGAGCAACAAAATTATCATCCTTGCTTGCATTTTCGCTTTTAAAAACTCGCCCCATCTCTTCGTCAGCTAACTGACGAAATTGCTCCGTATGAAAAACAGTTCCTGTCCATCCTACACTGCCAGTTAAGGAAAGTTTCCTTGCATACTCCTCAATAATGTGAGGATCTTTATTCTTTAATTCTTTTGCCAAATCGGCAAAAGTCCGATTACAGCTTCTAGCAAAACTTTGTGTGAAATTCAATTCTCCATGCTGATAGTTCGGATCCGGCTTCCCATATATATTTTCATCACAATCAAAACTTCGCGAAGGAGGCTGTAAGCCGTAATCAATTGCTGCTGCTGCGGTAACCGTCTTAAAGACTGATCCAGGAATTTGTTGTTTAAGCATCCGGTTTTCAACCCCTCGGTCCCCAAACGGATTTTTCCGATTAAGATGAGGCCTTGAAACCATGGCTAGAATGTTATTCGTTTCAATATCAAGTAACACGAGACCTCCATCCTCTATCTGATGTTTGTCTACGAGGTTTTCGGCCACCTCCTGAAGTTTTTTATCAATAGTCGTTCTTATGTTTATAGGATAAAACGGATTAGCGGGTTCTGAATACTTAACATTTATCCCAAACAAGGGAGACCCTATCCCATCTACGTGATAGACTAGCTTAGACTTCCCTTCCCCGACCAGAAATTCATCAAAGCTTTTTTCTAACCCAGAGAGTCCTACAAGAGTTCTAGAGGTGAATTCCTTATCCTCGTACCTTTCTTTAAGAAGGGAAGAATTTTCACCGGTAATGCCAATTAACTGCTCTGCTTGAGTATTGGAAAGAGGGTATTTTCTTTCTACCGCAAACACACCTGGAATTTTCATTTCGTTAATGGCATCCATTTCATCTTTTGATAGAAGATAGGGGTCAGGAGTCCCCAACGCAACTGGACCATCGGCATTTTCTAACGTATTGAGTATTTCATGCTTTGGTATCCCGATAACAGACGCTACTTCTTCCACCGGCCAGTCTAGGTGATTAAGGAAGGGGAATAAAATCAAAACGGGAATATTTTCATAAATTAATGGTTCTCCAAAACGATCTAGGAAGTTTCCTCTTCCATTATCAATGACCATCTCCTGAGTCCGCTGATTAACGCTTCCTTCAAGGAGATTAATCTCATACTTAGAAAATGATTCTGTAGAAATAAGCTGAATTTGTGCTAGCCTGGCAAACAGGACAGCAATTCCAACCATAATGAACGCTAAACATACCTTTAACCGCCGCTCCCTCATAAAAAAACACCTCGTCAAAAGTGTTGACGAGGATGCTTTTTTTCAAACAGGTCTATTTAATTATTACTTAATCGATGTAATCTTCACAGCCATCTCTCCACCAGGAGTCTGAACCGTTACTTGATCTCCGACCTTTTTCCCAAGTAAACTTTTGGCAATTGGAGAATCATTTGAAATTTTTCCTTCAAAAGGATCGGCTTCTGCACTACCTACAATGGAATAAGACTCCTCTTCTCCATCGGGGAGTTCGACGAATGTGACTGTACAACCAAGGCTAACTTCGTCCACGCTTGCCTCATCTTCTTTAATGATCTTTGCATTGCGAATCATGTTCTCAATTGTCGTAATCCGACCTTCAACAAAGGCCTGTTCTTCCTTTGCAGAGTCATACTCTGAGTTTTCTGAGAGGTCTCCAAAACTTCTAGCGATTTTGATTCTTTCAACGACTTCTTTACGTTTAACCGTTTTCAATTGTTCTAATTCTTGTTCCAGCTTCTGCTTTCCGGCTAGTGTCATCGGAAATACTTTCTCTGCTGCCATAATCCTTCACTCCTTCTAATCTTCGCAGATTCCCCAATAAAAAGGTTTTGTATGTAGGGTTTTTAAAAGATAGAGTAGCGCGTCCTTTGTTAAGGGCGCGCACTACTATTCGATATAAAATATTATCTAGCATTTCTAGTATTTATGCTATTGTGTCACAAAAAAGACTTTTGTTCAAGAATTGTTTGGATTTTCGTTACCATTAAATCGATTGCCACATAGTTATGCCCGCCCTCAGGGATAATGATGTCCGCATACCGCTTTGTTGGTTCAATAAATTGGTTATGCATTGGTCTCACAACGTTGACATATTGTTCGATAACAGAATCCATCGAACGTCCCCGCTCTTTAATATCACGAAGCAGCCTCCGTATAATACGCAAATCAGCGTCAGTATCTACAAAAAGCTTGATATCCATCAAATCACGAAGACGTTCATCTTCGAGAATAAGAATTCCTTCAAGAATAATGACATCTTTCGGTTCGACATCAATTGTCTCACTAGACCGTGTATGAACGGTATAATCATAAACTGGCTTTTCCACTGGCTCATAGCGAAGGAGCTTGTTAAGGTGCTCAATCAGCAAATCATTATCAAAGGCAAGAGGGTGGTCATAGTTCGTCTTTAACCGTTCCTCAAAAGGCAAATGACTCTGGTCCTTATAGTAGTAATCTTGCTCAATCATAAGAATAGAGTGCCCTTTGAAGCTCTCATAAATCGACTTTGTAACACTTGTCTTACCAGAGCCAGAGCCACCAGCAACCCCAATTACAACAGGCTTGCGTTTCATGTCTATTTCTCCTTTCGCATCATGTTGTATGGGTATACAGGTTTATTCATTTTAAATTTAACGATTTGTAGTGGATGTCGTGCGGCATCTAGCTCGTTTCCATCCTCATCCCAAATTTTCTCGATTACATAATTGAAATTCTCAATATCTGGTCCGAAAAACTCGACTTCATCGCCTGGTTTAAAATAGTTTCGCTGTTGCAATGTAACTATATTCGTTTCGGTATCATAATCAAGCACCATACCAACGAAATCAAACGTCGTCTTTTTGCTATGATTTCCAAACATTTGCTCTTTATACCCAGGAATTCCCTCGAAGAATGCCGTTGCTGTTTCACGGTTTGCACACTTATCAAGCTCTTCTAACCATTCCTGCTTAATTTTAAAATTAGTAGGGTCCGCACAATAAGCATCGATCACTTTACGGTATACACTAACAACCGTTGCAATGTAGTGAATCGATTTCATACGGCCTTCAATTTTTAAGCTATCGATCCCAAGCTCAATCATTCTTGGAATGGACTCTATTAATTTCAAGTCCTTAGGGCTCATTGCAAAAGGAGCGTCCCCTTGGTTTGTTAATGCTGATTCAGCACCATCCTCTAGTTGGTATAAATCATAATCCCAACGGCAAGACTGGCAGCATCCACCACGGTTCGAATCACGAGCCGTCATATGGTTACTTAAAGTACAACGTCCAGAATAAGCAATACACATTGCCCCATGAATAAAAGTTTCAATTTCAATATCGACTTTTTCTTTCATTTCTTGGATTTCTTCAGCGCTAGTTTCACGAGCAAGAACGACCCGCTCTAAGCCCTCTTCTTTCCAGAATTGGACTGCCTTCCAGTTTGAGAGAGATTGTTGCGTACTTAAATGTACCTCGACGTTAGGTGCTACTCTCCGGCATGTTTCAATGATTAGTGGGTCCGCAACGATAATTCCATGGACTCCTGCTTCTTGTAAGCCGATTAAATAGTCGTCAAGGCCATCGATATTTTCATTATGTGCAAAGATATTTGTTGTAACATAAACCTTTGCACCGTATTGTTTAGCAAACTCTACGCCTTCCTTCATTTCTTCAAACGTAAAGTTGTCAGCATTTGAGCGTAGTCCGTATTCTTGACCACCGATAAATACGGCATCCGCACCATAACGGACAGCGATTTTTAATTTCTCGAGATTGCCAGCCGGAGCTAGAAGTTCTGGCTTTTTAACAATCACACGCTTACCGTCTACAATCTGTGAGATTGTATCTTTTACTGTTGCTGTCATCATTTTTCCTCCTTTTCCAATTGCTTAAAAACGCATATATGGCATTTTTTTGTGTCTGTTTTCCGCAAATTTTGTTGCTATAGAACCAGGAAAGGTTGATTTCCCTAAAACAACGAACTTCTAGAAAAACAGCCCTATTTATTAATAAACCGTCTCTTTAAAGAAGAATCCTGTGTCAAGTGGGCGGTTTTCTGGTTGGTGTTCTTCTGCTTGTGAAAGTAACTCATCTTTTACATCTTCATACTGATCAGGATCTTCTACTGCTAGATCGATGGCTTTTCGGTATAGTTCTGTGACAGCTACCAAGTATTCGGGTTGCTTTAAGATTCCATCAATTTTAAAAGAATCAACACCGGCTTCCACCATTTCTTGTAGTTCATCGATGATGCAAATATCATTTGGACTCATGATATGTGTTCCATTCTCATCTTCGAAGATTGGGTACTTGTTGCTGCGTTCCTTGTCATGAAGAAACATATTCTTTTGCTGTTTACGGTTCTCGATTTCCAACGCTTGTCCTTGGTATTCAAAATAATTCCCAAGCAGATTGCGTTTGGATTGGAACATACAGGTCATTCCGTGAACCTGTACTTCAATTTCCACTTCAGCGTTCTCCTTCATTTCAACAATCGCATCCATGCTAATTTCCCTAGCTAGAACGGCACGTTTCGCACCCTTTCTTCCCCAGTAGTTACATGTATACCAGTTCGTTGCCGTAGTTTCGGTATTCCAGTGCAACTTCATTTCTGGTGCTGTTTCGCGGGCCGCCATTAACACAGCAGGATCGCCAAATACAATCGCATCAGCCTGTACTTCCTTAAGAAAGCTAATATAGTCATTTAAAAGTTCAATTTTTTCATTATGGAAGATAGCATTCATGGCAACATAGACCTTTTTACCTTTTGAATGAGCTAATTCAATCGCTCGTTTAACATCGTCACGAGTAAACTCACCCGCTAAACGCAGGCCGAATTTTTGTTCACCGATCATAAATGCGTCGGCACCAGCTTCAACCAATGGCAAAATATCTTCTACACTAGTCGGAGTCACTAATAATTCTGGTTTTTTCACCTTATTCACCTCTTCATACTAATCGCTACGCCGTCGCCAACAGGAAGGATGACCGTGTCATAATCCGGGTGGCTCATCAACCAGCGATTGAAGTCATCTATTTTTTTGACTAGACTTTTGATTCGTTTATTCGTTGTATCCTGAGTGGCAACAAGTCCTTTGAACAGGACATTATCAGTTATCACCATTCCCCCAGGTTTTAGGAAGGCCGTATATATTTCAAAGAATCGTTTATATTGACCTTTAGCCGCATCAATAAACACAGCGTCAAACGTCCCCAACTGACTGACCTGCGTTGCGGTCTCAAGAGCATCGCCATAAATAGTCAGGATTTGCGATTCTTTGTTTGCCTCTTTAATATAAGCTCTTGCTTTAGATAATCGTTCTTCATCGCGCTCAATGGTAACGATTTTAGCATTAGGTAAAGCATAAGCCATTCTTAGAGCAGAATAACCAATTGCGGTTCCCACCTCTAAGATAGTTTCTGCTTTTTTTAATCTTAACATTTGCAGCATCATCTCAATTCCAGCGGGCTCCATAATTGGAACTTGATGCTCTTTGGCATAGGCTTCCATCTCCGCTAGTATCCCTTTACGGGAAGGTATAAGCAAATCAATATATTCTTCCAGCTGTTCATCTATCACGCTGCATCTCACCTCTATTCATAGAGCATGCTTAATTATCAGTTATCATTCGTATAGACATGAAAAAATAGCGTTAACAGCTAGATGAAGAGTAACAGGCATAGTTTGCCAACGAAATAGATCCTCAACACTGTAAATGACGCTATCATTACACGTATGAAAAACACTTGAACTATTTTATCATAAAGAACGGAGGAATGCTAATCCATTGCATTCCTCCGACTGCTGTTAATTATTGGTTTGTAATATGTTCATTCTTTTTACGATTATGCTCTTCTAAAGTTTTCGAGAAAAGCACATCTCCAGTTGGAGTTGCTAGAAAGTACAAGGAATCTGTTTCTGCTGGTGTTAGTGCTGCTTCAATCGACATAACCCCTGCATTCGCAATCGGACCTGGTGGTAAACCGTAGTACTGATACGTATTATATGGTGAATCAATCTCTAGGTCTTTATAATAAACCCTATCTTTATGTTCGCCATGAGCATACAAGACCGTTGGATCTGTTTGTAGCTTCATCCCAGTTTCGATTCGGTTGTAAAATACACTTGAGATTTTGTCACGGTCTACTTTTTGTGTTGCTTCTTCTTCAATTAATGAAGACATCGTTAGAAGTTCATGTAAGCTAAGTCCCTTTTCTTCAGCTAAGGGGAGATACTCCAGAACCACTGACCGCGTTTTATCGAGCATTGTAGATACGATTTCTTCTAGTGTAGGATTCTCCTCGTAAAACGGATAGGTAGCAGGGAATAAATAGCCTTCAAGCGGATACTTCACTTGGTCATCAAGTATTTTATCCGTTAATAGATCTGGATATTTAGCCATTAAGTCCTCTAAAAAATCCGGGTCGTTCAACTTCTTCAATACATCGTCATATTCACGGTTTGTCTTCTCCGCAATAATTTCTGCAATTTGCGTAAGCTGTTTACCTTCTGGAATCGTTAATTGCATGACGACATCTTTCATCACCGTGCCTGTTTTGAGCGCGTCAATAACTTCTGATATATCCATTGACGGTTTCAATTTATATTCACCAGCCATAAAGCCCGATTCGTTTTTAAATTTTACATAATATTTAAAGATCCGCGCATCACGAATAATTCCGTTATCCTCGAGAATTTGGCCGATTCCCGTTGAAGTTGAACCAATTGGAATTTCGACCGGCACTTCCTGCTGGTTGGTTTCATCAACCGGCTGCAAAGCATTTTTAATATAAAAATAACCTCCGCCACCAAGACCTGCAAACAATACAACGAAAAGAATCGTTAACGTAAAGACAATTTTTCGTACGACCTTTGCCTCACTATGCTGTTCGGCAACCTTTTCGTATACTAATTTTTTTCTTTCGCCCTTTGGCAATTTTCTGCTGTCTTTATTCTCCTTAGTCATCATTTCCCCCCTGGGCTGACTTTTTATCATAGGATGTCCTAAATGTAATTTCTCGAATTATTATACTATATTTCCTTAATCAAGTCGCAAGAAATTACAATAAAACTGTTTTTTCGCCAAAATTCATGATAAAAAGCTGTGTTAAAACTGGGTATTGATTCTCGTTCAATAGCAGTATTCAAACAAAACGATGTACTATCGTACTGTTGGTGTAGCGAATTTAAATGTAGTTCTCTTGGATTTTTTTGAAGTTAACTTGTCTAATTACTATAAAAGAGCCATACCCTTAAATTGGGTAACCAACTATAGAAAATAAGGGGAGTTTTTCCCGTTAAATACAGACTAGAGGTCGTTTTGAGGTAAATAGGGGGAGTTTTTCCCCCTATACAAAGCAAAATTACCTATTTTCACGTTTTTCGAGTCAAATAAGGGGAATCTCTACCGCTATTTATGCTAATTTTAGAGCCATTTACAAATTAAGGGGAATTCTTCCCTCTATATTATCAAATTAAAGTGCCTAACCTGATCCCCCTAACCGATAAGAGCAAACTGGTCCCAGAACTCATTTCTCCCTATTGGTGGGTGGATGTTTTTATGCAAATGGATAACCTAGGCACTTAGTATCTGCTTAAAAAAGTAATTAAGCTTGAGTTAGAGCCAATAAAAAAGAACCGAGACATTAATCCCGGTTCTTTTATGAGAATTCTTATATCATTAAACTAAGGGAAATGTTCTACTCTTCTTCGTCTTGCTCAGCAAGGAAGGTCTCAAGCATTTCTTCAATCATGTCCCATTCTTCATCAGACTCGATTGGCATTAACTCTCCGTCTTGGCCATCTTCAGTAGGTGTGAAGGAGGAAGCATGGATTTCAATTTCCTCTTCTTCATCTTCTTCTGCTCCGATTGGATAGTATAAAACATATGATTTGTTAAACTCGTCTGAATCAAAGGTAAACAGCACCTCACAAAGCTGTTCATTTCCGTTTTCGTCTACTACTGTAATATTGTTTTCACCGTGGTCCATTTTCTTTCACCTCATTAATTTTGACTGTTAAGATACCCCTGTAGAATCATCACAGCGGCCATCTTATCAATAACCTTCTTGCGTTTCTTACGGCTGACATCGGCTTCGAGCAGTACCCTTTCAGCTGCCATCGTGGTTAGACGCTCGTCCCATAGGATGGTAGGAATACCGAATAAGCTTTCAATCTCTTTAGCATATCGTTGACAAGCTTCTCCACGCGGTCCGATCGTCCCATTCATATTCTTTGGGAGTCCAACAACTACTTTGTCTACATTATGCTCTTTTATAAGTTTACCTAATCGCTCGAAACCAAACTCATTTTCATCTTCATTGATTTTCAGTGTTTCAAGCCCTTGAGCTGTCCACCCAAGTTCATCGCTTAATGCAATGCCGACTGTCTTCGTGCCGACATCCAACCCCATAATGCGCATTTATTGTCCCTCTCGTGAACGTTTTAAATAAGACTTTACTAGCTCTTCAATAATTTCATCACGTTCTAACTTTCGGATGATGTTCCGGGCATCTCGGTGGCGAGGAATATAAGCCGGATCACCTGAAAGTAGATAACCAACAATTTGATTAATTGGGTTGTACCCTTTTTCCTGAAGTGCTTCGTACACCTCGAAAAGCACGTCATTTACATCATGCTCAAACGGCTCCTCAGGGAAATTAAACTTCATCGTTTTATCAAAAGAGCTCATCGAATGCACCTCGCTTTTTTCGTTGAAGGTAAATTTAAGCTATGTTACCTACATTTTACACTACTTCCTCTTTATATCAAATTGATTTTACCCAATCTTCAACAATTTGTAGGGCATTGTCGAGCTTTGATGGATCTTTTCCACCTGCTTGTGCCATATCCGGTCGGCCACCGCCGCCGCCGCCACAGATGGTAGCTGCTTCTTTGACCAATTTACCAGCATGGTATCCTTTATCAATCAAATCTTTTGTTACACCGGCAATTAGATTTACTTTTTCACCCTCTGCACTACCTAGTAAAATGACAGCAGAACCTAATTTTTGCTTCAAGTCATCTGCCATATTTCTGAGGCTGTTCATGTCAGCTGCCTGAACTCTTGCCGCAATCACAGGTACTCCATTGATTTCCTTCACCTTCGATGCAAGGCTTCCTGCTTCAATATTCCCCAACTTGGCAGCAAGTGATTCATTTTCTCTTTGAAGTTGCTTATTCTCTGCAAGGAGAGTATCAATGCGTGTTGCTACTTCCTTTGGAGCTGTTTTTAACTTACCAGCTGCACTTTTTAAAATTGAAATTTGGTCATTTAGCGCTTTATAAGCAGCTTCACCTGTGACAGCTTCAATTCTTCTGGTTCCAGCACCGATTCCACTTTCGGTAGCAATTTTAAATAAACCAATAACGGATGTATTTGGAACATGGCAGCCACCGCAAAGCTCAAGGCTGTAATCTCCTATTTGAACAACGCGAACGATATCTCCATACTTTTCACCAAAAAGAGCCATCGCTCCCATTGCTTTCGCCTCAGCAATTGGTTTAAAGTCTGTCTGTACTTGAATGCTCTGCCAAATTTTCTCGTTCACAATCGATTCGATTTTCTCTAATTCTTCAGATGTAATCTGACCAAAGTGAGAGAAATCAAAACGAAGACGATCTGGTTCGACAAGGGATCCAGCTTGGTTAACATGTGCACCAAGAACGTCTTTTAATGCTTGATGAAGCAAATGGGTCGCAGTATGGTTCTTTACAACTTGGGAACGGTTAGCATAATCTACTTTAGCCGTAACCTTTGTTCCTTGTTTCAGTGTTCCATCTTCCATCACTGCATGTTGCAGGTTCTGTCCATTCGGTGCCTTTTGAACATCTTTGATTGAGGCCTTTACCCCATTGGCTTGAAGGATACCTTTGTCAGCAATCTGTCCACCACTTTCAGCATAGAATGGCGTCGTATCCAGAATAAAATGGAACTCATCCCCTGTTGTAACCGAGTCAACTAACTGACCATCCTTTAAAAGAGCTACTACATTCCCTTCAACTTCTAGCTCTTCGTAGCCGACAAATTGGCTTTCTACCGTGATATCACCAAGAATTCCACCTTGCACCTGCATCGAGCCTGTATCCTGCCTTGCAGAGCGAGCACGTTCCCGCTGAAGTTCCATCTCAGACTCAAAGCCCTGATGGTCAACCTGCATGCCTTCATCCTCTGCATATTCTTCTGTTAACTCAACCGGGAAGCCATAGGTGTCATACAGACGGAAAATATCTTTCCCTTGAATCGTGTCGCTTCCCTTTGACTTCTCTTCTTTTATCAATTCTGATAGGATGGCAAGCCCTTCGTTTAGAGTTTCATGGAAACGATCTTCTTCATTTTTAATGACTTTTGCAATAAACTCGGCCTTTTCTTTTACTTGTGGGTAAAAGTCATGCATGATTTCCCCAACCACTGGTACAAGATCAAACATAAACGGGCGATTAATATTGAGTTTTTTTGCGTAGCGGACAGCACGGCGAAGCAAACGGCGCAGAACATAACCGCGACCCTCATTCGAAGGCAAAGCACCATCCCCAACAGCGAATGCTACAGTACGTATATGGTCTGCAATTACTTTAAAAGCTGTATCTTTTTCGTTTGTAACCCGATATTTCTCTCCAGAAATCTCTTCTGTTGCATTGATAATCGGCATGAAAAGGTCCGTATCAAAGTTAGTTGGTACGTTTTGAACAACGGATGCCATTCTTTCAAGGCCCATACCTGTATCAATATTTTTCTTAGGAAGCGGTGTATATGTACCGTCAGGATTATGATTAAATTCAGAAAACACTAGGTTCCAGACCTCTAGATAACGATCGTTTTCTCCCCCCGGATAAAGCTCTGGGTCTTGTGGGTCATCCCCGTATTCAGGTCCACGATCATAGAAAATCTCGGTATTTGGTCCACTCGGACCTTCACCAATATCCCAGAAGTTGCCTTCTAAGCGGATAATTCTTTCTTCGGGTATGCCAATCTTGTTCTTCCAGATTTCAAACGCTTCTTCATCTTCAGGGTGGATGGTTACCGAGAGTTTCTCTTTATCAAAGCCAATCCATTTTTCATCGGTTAAAAATTCCCATGCCCAGTCGATTGCTTCAACTTTAAAATAATCACCGATTGAAAAGTTCCCAAGCATTTCAAAAAACGTATGGTGTCTCGCTGTCTTCCCCACATTTTCGATATCATTTGTACGAATCGATTTCTGGGCGTTTGTTATACGTGGATTCGCAGGAATAACCCGACCATCAAAGTATTTTTTTAACGTTGCGACACCGCTGTTGATCCACAACAAAGATGGGTCATCATGTGGCACTAGTGGTGCACTCGGCTCCACAGAATGCCCTTTTTCCTGGAAAAAGTCTAAAAACAATTTTCTCACTTCTGAACCAGTTAACTGTTTCAAACAAAAAACCTCCTCATTATATTTTAAAAGAAATGTTGTTTACAGGTTTGAAGGCAAACAAAAAAGCCCCCATCCCTGGACAGGGACGAGAGCTAACTCGCGGTACCACCCTGATTATGAATACCCCAAAAAGGGTACTCATCTCTCAAAAGCGCCTTAACGCGGCATACGGCAGTGTTTGACTGCACTCCAGATTAGCCTTCTGTTACCCTTCACTTGGAATCTCTTTCAGCCTAGGAAATTCCTCTCTTATTAGCGGACTGTAACATACTCGATCTTTCAACATTTTCTTCATTTTCATTTCTTATAGCCGAATTATATAAAAGCTAGAATCCTTTTGTCAAATCCCTACTCATGTGCAGGCCTACTTTTTACACGTATCATATACTCCCTTGCATGTAAAATCGCTGTTCTGATGACTACAACGATTGGAACAGCTAGGACTAGTCCGAAAAGCCCACCAACTTCCCCTCCACCGATTAGAGCAAACATAATCAGTAACGGATGCATATGAAGGCTTTTACCAACAATAATCGGTGAAAGAATATTGCCTTCAAGAAACTGTAGGGAAAACACAATGATTAAACAAATGATCACCATTTTCATTGAAATCGTCGCGGCTATAATTACAGCTGGCACCGCACCAATGATAGGACCAAAATAGGGGATGACATTTGTGATTCCAACAATAAAACCTAACAAGAGTGAATACGGCATGCCTGCTAGGAAAAAGAATAAAGTGGACAATACTCCAACTACCAGACAAACTAATAATTGCCCACGAATATAACTACCTAACGATTTGTCCACATCACGCAAAAACATTTTGCCATTCTCACGCCATCTTGATGGTGTGAGGTACCAGGCTGCTCTTTTCATCAAATTAAAATCCTTTAGCATATAAAAGGCGATAAACGGTATGATGGCAATGGTTACTATTGAATTAAGAAACCCTTTGAGGATACTTAGCAGTGTTGATAAAATTCCTTCCAGATAGGCTTCCACGGCAATAATGCTCTCATCAATCCGTTCCTTAATGGCTGGCGGCAACCGGGACGTTTCATCCTGGATACCATCCACTAACTCCTGGTAATGTGCAGTGAACATCGGAGCATTTTCTGCAAGGTCGTGAAGCTGATGAATGAAAGCAGGAATCCCCCTGTAAAGCCCAAACCCAACACCACCAAAAAATAAAGTGTAGATGATAAATACAGCGATCCCCCTATGTACCCCACGATTATGGAGATTTTCAATAATTGGATGTAGAAGATAAGTGATAAACCCTCCAACCGCAAATGGAATGAGCAACGCGGTGAACACTTCGAGGAATGGAGCCCATACATGCTTTAATTTAAAGAAGACATATATGACAATAAAAAAAAGCAAAAGGAATGCTAGACGGTAAAACCATTTCATTCGAATATCCAATTTATCACCACCCTTACGTCTATTTTTAAACAGTGAGGGCAGATTATGCAAAAAAAGGCTGTTTTCGTAAAAAAGATTGTTGTTAAAAGCGGTGTTTAAAGTCAGATAAGCTATTTTTAACGTTTCAAGTGACTATTTTGTAGTTGAAACAAAGCTTATATACAAAAACAACAAAGTTTGAGAAAAGAGCGTTAAAAAATCCCCTGTAGGTACACAGGGGATTTTGGATATTAAAGAATCGCTTTTGTGATTCTTTTTTGCAATCGTTTCATTTGGCGTTTATCCATCATGTTGTTTTTTTGCATATAATTGACAGCAGCCACACCGGCACCTACGACTAATGCTGAGGTTAACATTCTATTCATATTCCGCTTCACCTCTTCTTTTTATTTCACATGACAGGTTGGGTTTTACATACCAAATAGACGCTCTTCCTCATCAAACAGGTCATCAAGTGAGCTCAGTGAACCGTCTTCTTCCACTTGATGGGTATGAATGATGCCTTTCGACAGGGACAATTCAATGAAGCAATTCCAACAATAGTATTGATTTATACCAATTTTCCCGATATCTTTACTCTGACAATTGGGGCATGTCATCATCAATGCTCACCTCGTTAACAATGTTCTCTACGTTAACAATGATGGCATCTTTTCCAATTGCAGGGGGATCTACGGTTTTAACTACGCGTTTTCCAACTGTAATATCTGAAAAAAAGCCATCCGTTAATTCGTACCCTACAATCGTGCCCAATTCCTCGAGAAAATATACATCTTGTAGAAGCCCCAATTCCTTGCCATCTGAAGAGAACATCATCCTCCCACTTAGCTGTTCCTGGTGCTCAAACGTGAATCCGGGAGGGGTTTTCATTCTTTCTAGAGCATTCCGATTGTTGATGACAACACCGTTTGCTCCAAATGAATGAACATGTTCAACCTTTATCGAATACGTTTTCTTGAAGAGATTCCCTTTTTTAATCAGCAATCCTTCCACTTTTCCCTTCCCAGAAACAATCAGGTCGGAGACTTCACCTAGCTTTGTTGCACTTTGTACCTCAATGACAGGAAGGCCTTTGATTAATGAAAATGTCCGCAAAGCGAGCCCACCTTTCCGAACATTTCTAGTTTCCGCTTCCCTCCATAAAATCATAAGGGGTAAGGTTTTCCATTCCGATCATTGGGTCCACGTTCATAAGAACTTTTACAAAATCCTCGGCTTTTTTCGGCTGTTCGTTACCATTTTGATTCTCTAAGTTTTTACTTTCATCCATTTCTGATGGGGATGTTTCAACGCTGGTCGTTTCCGGAAGTGTTTCCGAAAGCTTCACACAAAGGGTGGTATTTCGTTTTAAATCATCGCCTCGTTCAATTCCTCTTCGAAATGCCTCTTCTTCTCCACAAAGGATTAAGAACTGCTGACTTCGGGTAATCGCGGTATAAAGTAAATTCCTTCGAAGCATCCTAAAATAGCTTTTGACCACTGGTAAAATGACAATTGGAAATTCACTTCCCTGCGATTTATGAACAGAGCAACAATAGGCATGAGTAATTTGCGAAAGGTCTTGGCGAGCATAGGTGACTTCATTTCCTTCATAAGAAACAATGATTTGATCTTGTTTTTCAGTATTTTCCTTTGCATAAAAAATCGCGACTATTTCACCCATATCCCCGTTAAAGACATTGGCCTCGGGCTGATTGACTAATTGGAGCACTTTATCGCCGACCCGGTACTTTACATCACCGAATGCCATCTCCTTTCGGCTGCCGTCAGGGTTAGGGTTGAAAATTTCTTGAACAAGTAAATTTAAACGATCAATTCCAGCAGGACCTCGATACATCGGCGCTAAAACTTGGATATCCTTTGCCGTGTATCCTTTCTTTTTCGCATTTACGACGACCTTTTTAACCACTTCAGAAATTTGTCCCGTTGAACATTGAAAAAAAGATCGATCAGGCTGTTGTGCCGATAAATCCTCTGGCAAGGTTCCTTTTTTTATCTGATGAGCTAGGTCAATAATCGACGAGCCCTCTGCCTGTCGATAAATATCAGTAAGGCACACCGTTGGAATCCGCTCGGAGTCAAGTAAGTCCTTTAAAACTTGTCCTGGACCAACGGATGGGAGCTGATCTTCATCCCCAACTAAAATTACTTGGATATTATCTGGTAGCGCCTTAAACAGCTGATGTGCCAACCAAATATCTACCATTGACGATTCATCAACAATCAGTAATTTCCCCTCAAGCTGGCGGTCTTCATCATGATCAAAGCCATCTGCACCATTCCAACGGAGCAAGCGATGTATTGTAACAGCCGGAAGTCCAGTTGACTCGGTCATTCGTTTCGCGGCTCTTCCTGTCGGGGCGCAGAGTAAAAACGGAAACGGTTCTTCTTTTTTGTAATCATTTATATCTAGTGAACAGCCATGAAGCTCTGCATATAACTCAACAATTCCTTTAATAACAGTTGTTTTCCCGGTCCCTGGACCACCTGTTAATATCATCATCGGGGACATTAATGCGGTTTGAATTGCTTCCTTTTGGGTTGGTCCATACTGGACCCCAAGTCGTTCCTCAAGGTCACCAAGGGCTAGAAGAAATTCAGACTCTGGAAATTGGTCTTTATATTCTGTTTGATCCAAAACTCGTCCAATATTGGTAACCAAACCTTTTTCCGAGAAGTACAGTGTTGGAAGATAGATTCTCCTATCTTCCACAATGATTTTCCCTTCCTCCCCAAGCTTCACCATTTCGTTTGAAATGTCACTAAAATCAATTTCCACAGGCTCGTTTTGTTCAAGCAAACTTTTGACCTCTTGGAGAATAGCTTCCGCCTCCATATAGACATGTCCAGATTGGACACTGGAAGATTCAAGAGTATAAAGACAAGCTGCTTTAATTCGATCCGGATGACTCCCTGTAATGCCAAGCTGGCGACCTAGTTCATCAGCCCGACCAAAACCAATCCCTTCAATATCCTCAACAAGTTGGAATGGATTTTTTTTAATCAATTCCAGCGCCTGCTCCCGGTAGGCTTGGTAAATTTTCATGGATAGCTGTGGTCCAAATCCATATTGATTCAAACCAACAATCACCTGTTCAAGACCTTGATGCTCCATCAAGGTGTCATAAAGCTGTTTCGCTTTGTCCGGATTGAGCTTGGGAACGGTATCTAGCAAGGACGGGTTTTCCATAATTCTAGTGATTGCATTTTCACCCAAGACCTCGACAATACTTTCCGCCGTCTTTTTCCCAATTCCTTTAAATAAATCACTTGATAAATAGGTGATGATCCCTTGTTTGGATTGCGGCAAATCTTTCCGAAAATGAGTGGCTTGAAATTGAAGCCCAAATTTCGGGTGATCGGTAAAAGAACCATAAAACACATACGTTTCTTGCTCATGGATTTTGGGGAAATAACCTGTGATGACGGCCTCTTTGTCATCATACTCCTCGTTTGTCTCCTCCACTCGAATCCGCATGACCGTATATAAATTTTGGTTATTATGAAAAATGGTCACTAAATGCCGGCCTTTTATGTAGTTTCCCTGTTCTTGGAACAAGTCGAGCGAGTCTTGCTTATCCATCAGTTACCCCCCTGACCCCGTTTTAACTATATTCTAAATTCCTTCAATCAACTTCTTCCCGTGACCTGCAAGCAGGTGGTCAGGTTGAATCGCAAGAGCCTGTTCAAACATTTCAATTGCCTTCTCTGCGTTTTCTTTAAAGCCATAAGCAACTCCAAGGTTATAAAAAGCATCCGCATGATCTGGATCTAATTTTACACTCTCTTCTAATTGTTCAATCGCTTCGTCGATGTATTCTGCCTGTGCCAGGCATAGGCCGTATTGAAAAAAGGCTTCGGCATCGTCCTCAAGAAGTTCCGTGCTTCTCTGTAAAAAAGGCAGTGCCAGTCGACCTTGGTCCAGTTGTACAAGTGTCATTCCTAGCATAAAATAATTATCGCCTGACTCAAGACCCTTTTTCATTGCCAGCTCAAAGTTTTGCTTCGCTTCTTCAAATCGCTCCATCTCATAGTATAGATTTCCTTTGCTATAGTAGGCAGCAATCGCGTCACTATCCAAGTCGAGCGCACGATCATAAAATTTTAATGCTTTTTCTGTTTCACCTACAGCAGTTAGGACATTTCCAAAGTTGATATGAGCAACCGCATTTTTCGGTTCTTCCTCAATTGCTTCCATAAAGGATCTGGCTGCTTCCTCCCATTTCCCTTCTTTCATATATTCAATTCCTGCTTGATTTTTATCCATCCGTACACACTCCATTCGAAAAAATTATATCATAATTCACACCAAAATCTTTGCTAAAAAAAACCCCGGCATCCCAAATGGGACCGGGGACAATGGTTATCCGACATACGTTAGTTTGCTTCCGTCCTTATACACTTTGTCAATCGTACCTCCACCAAGACATTCATCGCCATTATAGAAAACAACAGCTTGTCCAGGTGTTACAGCCCGAATAGGTTCTTTGAAAATAACTTTTACATTGCCATCTTCAAGCACTTGTACGGTGACAGGATTATCGGCTTGGCGATAGCGGAATTTAGCCGTACACTCAAATTCTTGCTGCGTTGGCTTATCTGATACCCAACTCACCTGTACACCGTCAATTGAGTCAGAGTACAATTTTTCATTTTCAAACCCCTGACCTACATAAAGGACATTCCGTTTTAAATCTTTACCAACCACAAACCAAGGGTCACCTGATCCACCAATCCCTAGTCCATGTCGTTGACCGATTGTATAGTACATCAAGCCATCATGCTTGCCCTTCACTTCCCCGTCTAGCGTTTCCATACGACCAGGTTGTGCTGGTAAATAATTACCTAGGAACTCTTTGAAATCTCGTTCACCAATGAAACAGATGCCGGTACTGTCTTTCTTCGTTGCCGTTGCTAGGTTCGCTTCTTTCGCAATTTCCCGGACCTTAGATTTCTCAATATTGCCAATTGGGAACATCACACGCTTTAATTGGTCCTGTGTTAGCTGGTTTAGGAAATACGTCTGATCCTTATTTTCATCGCGACCACGAAGCATTTTATATTCCCCGTCGCGGTATTCAACTTGTGCATAATGCCCTGTAGCTAGATAATCCGCACCAAGGTTTAACGCATGTTCAAGGAAAGCCTTGAACTTAATTTCTTTATTGCACATAACATCAGGGTTTGGTGTACGCCCTGCCTTATATTCATCTAGAAAATAGGTAAAGACCTTGTCCCAGTATTGTTTTTCAAAATTAACTGCATAATATGGAATCCCAATTTGGTTGCAGACGCGGATGACATCATTATAATCTTCTGTTGCGGTACAAACTCCGTTTTCATCGGTATCGTCCCAGTTTTTCATAAATATACCGATGACGTCATAGCCTTGCTCTTTTAAAAGCAGAGCTGCAACAGACGAATCAACGCCACCTGACATTCCAACAACCACTCGCGTATCTTTAGGTGATTTTTCCATGATTATGACTCACCTCGCTTGTTCTTATCTAATTCTTGTTTCCGGATTTTTTTATCTTCTTAACCTTGCAACGACTTTCGCTGTTTCTTCAGCAGCCTTTTCTACCTGTTCCCTAGTATTATTCAACCCGAAGCTAAACCGAATCGAGTTCGTTAACCGCTCGGAGTTCTTTCCGAACATGGCAACAAGTACATGGGACGGGTCAATCGACCCGGCTGTACAGGCTGACCCACTAGAAACAGCTATTCCTGCTAAGTCAAGATTCACAAGCATCGCTTCGACGTTAGTTCCCGGAAAGCTTAAGTTTAAAACATGAGGCAAACTTTTATCAAGCGAACCGTTTAGTTCAAACGAAATATCGTTGTTTTTTAACTTTTCAATAAATACGTCTTTAAATCCTTGATAGAGTTTACGTTTGTCGTTAGGATTCTCAAGTGAAATTTTAACAGCCTCACAGAAGCCTGCAATCGCCGGCACATTTTCCGTTCCAGCGCGACGCTTTCTTTCTTGTTCACCGCCGAAGGCTAGCTGTGATAATTGAATCCCATCCCGGACATAAAGAAAGCCAATCCCTTTCGGACCATTAATTTTATGAGCGGAGACAGACAGCATATCGACCTTTAATTCCTGAACATTAAGGTTTTCTACCCCATAAGCCTGAACGGCATCTGTATGGAAGGCAGCCTGATGCCCCGTGAGGATCTCTCCGATTTCTCGAATCGGCTGAATCGTTCCTACCTCATTATTCCCAAACATGATGGTTACTAGAGTCGTATCTTCTCGTAATTCCTCTCGTAGATCTTCAATCGAGATCAAGCCTGTTTCATCAACAGATAGATAAGTGACTTCAAAACCACGTTTCTCTAATTCCTGACAACTATGAAGAATGGCATGATGTTCAATGCTAGTTGTAATAATATGCTTGCCTAGATGCTTATTCTTTTCAGCATAACCAATTACAGCTAAATTATCTGCCTCTGTCCCACCACTAGTAAGGATGATGTTGTTCGGCTTCGCCTGAATGCTATCTGCTAGTGCCTGGCGCGTATCGTCAAGAATTTGTCTAGTTTCCCTTCCAAAGGAATGAATACTTGATGGATTCCCATACTGAGTTTCCATTACCTTCATCATCCTGCTAATGACTTGGGGATGGATTGGAGAGGTTGCTGCATGATCTAAATAGATTCTTTCCAAAATGATTGACACCTTCTTTTATGAACTAATTCCCTATTATATATAAAACATATTGGCATCCGATATCCCGGTATCTTCTCGATGGTTGGCCAAATCTTCAATCGTTGTATTATCAAGAACCGCTTTAATCGAGTCCCTAATTCTGACCCATAACTCTCTTTGGGCAGGTGCCTCATCCTCGATCCCTTCGACAAGTACAATCGGTCCTTCTAGTACACGGATAATATCTCCTGCCGTTACTTTAGAAGGTTCATTTGTTAAAACATAGCCTCCGTAAGCACCCCTAATACTTCTTACAAAGCCGGCATTCCGAAGTGGTGCAACAAGCTGCTCTAAATAATGTTCAGATAAGTTATGAGTTTGAGCAATCGATTTCAAGGAAACCGGACCTTCTCCATGGTTTTTAGCAAGCTCAATCATAATTGTCATTCCGTAACGACCCTTTGTAGATATTTTCATAAAACAGCACCCCTATTTGTTTTTTCTCCCAAATGTTTTTTATCTTGTTTAGCTTTTAATTTCGCTAGCCATCGATCGGTTACTATTCGAGAATGTGGCAAAGCGAATCCAGAAATGGGTCCGATACTTAAACTAAAGATAATCGTTCCCCAAAAAACAGGCCCTCCTAGTCTCCAACCAATCACAAGGGCGACAATTTCAATGACACTCCGTACCGTACGGATACTCCAACCAGTCTTTTCCGATATAGCAATCATTAAACTATCACGCGGTCCTGCTCCAAACTGGGCGGATATATAAATGCCCATTCCGTAGCCTAGAAACAATAAACCAAAAGCAAACATGATAACTCTGCCAATTAAATGGTCCGGTGTATTAATGAACGGAAGGATTAAATATAAGTCAATGAATGTTCCAACTAAAAGCATGTTTGCAAATGCACCAATCTGCGGAATCTCTTTTGCAATGATAGCCGAGATGGTTAATATAACTAAACCAGCAATAATGGACCACGAGCCAATCGTGAGGCCAAAATTATAAAATAATCCAACGTGAAGAACATCCCAAGGGGGGACTCCTAAATCACTTTTAAGTAAAAATACAATCCCAAGTGCCATGACAAGAAGCCCAACTAAGTAGATGAAAACCCTTGGAAACACTTGGCCTCTTTTCTTTATCATGATGTCACCAGCATTTCTAAGTATTTTAATAGGCATTAGCCATTATATCATATCTTTCAAGCCATATACATTTGCCTACACTTGAAGGTATGGTAGAGTTAGAGCATAATTTTGAATGGTACTGGAGTGAGGTTCATGAGCGTAAAGCCGCTTGCGTTCAGAATGAGGCCGCGAACAATTGATGAAGTCATTGGTCAACAACATCTTGTCGGTGAGGGGAAAATGATTTCCCGCATGGTACAGGCTCGACAACTGAGTTCGATGATTTTATATGGGCCGCCCGGAATTGGGAAAACGTCGATTGCATCAGCGATCGCCGGAAGCACGCAATATGCGTTCCGCACTTTGAATGCTGTTACAAATAATAAAAAGGATATGGAAATCGTTGCTGCCGAGGCAAAAATGTCCGGTAAAGTAATTTTGCTCCTTGATGAGGTCCATCGTCTTGATAAGGCGAAACAGGATTTTCTTTTACCTTATTTAGAAAATGGGATGATCACCTTAATAGGGGCTACAACGAGCAACCCCTATCATGCGATTAATCCAGCGATTCGAAGCCGGTGTCAAATCTTTGAATTGAAGCCGCTCGAGCCTGAGGATATAAAAACTGCCTTGTTAAGAGCGCTTGAAGACGATGACAGAGGGCTTGGTAGTTATCAAGTGGAACTAACAGAGGATGCCTTGAGTCATTTTGCGACCGCTTCAAACGGAGATGTCCGCAGCTCGCTTAACGCACTTGAATTGGCCGTTTTGTCTACTGCACCGAACGCCGATGGCAAGATTCTTATTGATTTGGAAACGGCCGAGGAATGCATGCAGAAGAAAAGCCTTGCTCACGATAAAGATGGCGATGCCCATTATGATGTTTTATCTGGTTTCCAAAAGTCGATTCGCGGTAGTGATGTAAATGCTGCTCTCCATTATTTAGGTCGATTAATTGAAGCAGGTGACTTGGTTAGCATCGGCAGGAGGTTGTTGATCATTGCCTATGAGGATATCGGCCTTGCTAATCCACAGGCTGGGGCAAGAACGTTGGCAGCAATTGAAACCGCGGAACGAGTCGGATTCCCCGAAGCCAGGATTCCCTTAGCCAATGCCGTCATTGAGCTTTGTTTGTCACCAAAGTCCAACTCTGCGATTGTCGCGATTGATTCAGCATTAGCTGATATCCGGGCCGGCAAAAGCGGTGAGGTTCCTGACCATTTGCGCGATGCTCATTATAAAAGTGCCAAGGAGCTTGGCCGTGGTATCGGATATAAATATCCTCATGATTATGAGGGTGGTTGGGTGAAGCAACAATATCTACCAGATAAATTAAAAGGGAAAGTTTATTTTAAACCGAAAAAGACCGGGAAATTCGAACAAGCTCTCGCTGTTGTGTATGAAAAGATTATGGGGATGAGGAAATAAAGGTTTGTTTTGAACAGGATAGCGAGGGACTAGATTTAATCAAGGCTACTTACCGATTTTCATTCTTTTTTTGCGCCATGAACCCTTCATGGCGCAATTTTTTTTGGTTTTCACTCATTTATTGCCGCAAAGAGCACTAAGAACATAACTTTTTTGCTTAGGAAAAGGTCGGGTAAGCATATATGCATTAATTCTTACGGTTTATTGATTGATTCTCGGGGAATATGCATCGATTATTGAAAGTTATTGATCGATTATTAGACTTTATTGAAAAAATCGTGACCATTTTGTGACAACGATTGTATTTCACACTACTGGCGTGATTTTTTTGAGACTGGGCTATGAACGATTAACCCTCTACGTAGTTAAAAAGCCCCACCAATCAACTTGGCGGGGCTTCGTCATTTTTTTAGTCATTCACACGATGAATTTTAATATCCTTCAAAAGTTCTTTTACAACATAACTAGCCATAATCAATCCGCAGGCCGATGGAACAAATGCATTAGACGAAGGTGGCATTTTCGCTTTGCGAATTGGTGCATCTTGTTTCCCGACAACTCTATTCACTTCTTCAAGGGTAACAATCGGGCTTTCATCTGAAAACACGACGGTTACTCCCTTATGAATCCCTTCTTTTCGCAAACGCGTGCGAATCACCTTTGCTAGCGGGTCCGTATGCGTTTTTGAAATATCGGCGATTTGAAAGCGCGTCGGATCCATCTTATTGGCTGCACCCATACTTGAAATGATTGGAATATCACGCTTTAAGCATTCCTTGGCAAGGTGAATTTTATAAGAAATTGTATCTGAAGCATCGACAACAAAATCGAGGCCATAATCAAAAAATTGCTCGTAGGTATCTTCCGTATAGAACATTTTTAAAGCAATGACTTCACAATCAGGATTGATGTCACGAATCCTTTCTTCCATTAACTCAACCTTAGGTCTCCCTACCGTGGATAATAATGCAATGAGTTGACGGTTCACGTTCGTAATATCAACATCATCCTTATCCACCAAAATCAATCGACCGACACCTGATCGTGCGAGGGCCTCGGCTGCAAACGAACCTACCCCTCCGATTCCGAGGACAGCCACTGTACTGTTTTTCATAATGTCGAGCCCTTCTGTACCAATGGCCAATTCATTTCTAGAAAATTGATGAAGCATCTATTCTCACTCCAAACTAGGGTTAATCTACTTTTATGCTTGTTATTCTTATTCCCGCTAAACAATATATCATACTTTATCTTAAAAACAAGTAATTACATAGGAATAATGAAACAAAAGGCCAATCATTAGAAAAAAAACCAATAAAAAACTCCATGCAATTAACATGGAGTCGTTCGTCGTATGTAGGGTAAGAGCCCCAATCGTGCCGTCATTAGATGCCTTCGTTTTGATCCCGCAGCTAAGCAGGTGGGTGTCCTGTCCCAAACTTTGCAAGTCCTCTAATCCAAGAGGCATTTGCTCACTTTGAGAACTCCGGGCTCCCAATGTAACAATCTTGTTCGGTCAAAACTTCAGGTAAAACAACGAACACATCAGGACTCTTATCGTTAATAAAAATATATCACATGGACAGCCTCATTTCAAGTTGAGGCAATACCAATTTATTCCACTTGTTTCTTAATCTTTAGTGACAAACTTAGTTCTTCAAGTTGCTGTTCACTCACTTCACCTGGTGCTTCTGTTAACAAGCAACTTGCACTTGCCGTCTTAGGGAAAGCAATGGTGTCGCGAAGGTTCGTTCTTCCAGCAAGGAGCATCACCATGCGGTCAAGACCTAAGGCGATTCCACCATGCGGCGGCGTCCCATATTCAAATGCTTCCATCAGAAAGCCAAATTGTTCGTTTGCTTGCTCTTTTGTAAAACCAAGGACCTCAAACATTTTCTCTTGAATTTCACGTTCGAAAATCCTTAAAGATCCTCCACCTAGCTCATAACCATTCAGTACGAGGTCGTAAGCCTGCGCTCTCACACTGCCTGGGTCAGATTCAAGAAGGGGTAGGTCTTCACGAACAGGCATCGTAAACGGATGATGGGCTGCATAATAACGACCTTCTTCTTCCGCATACTCAAGCAATGGCCAATCGGTAATCCACAGGAAATTGAACTTTGATTGATCAATCAACTCAAGGTCCTTACCAAGCTTTAATCTTAATGCTCCAAGTGCATCGGCTACAACTTTCTTTTTATCAGCGACAAAGAGAAGTAGATCCCCAGTTTCAGCCTGTAGAAGGGAAGTGATTGCTTCTTGAACTTCAGTATCTAAGAACTTAGAGATTGGTCCTTTCAAGCCTTCTTCCTCGGCCTTTAACCATGCTAAGCCTTTTGCTCCGTAAATAGAAACGAATTCTGTTAACGCGTCAATATCTTTGCGAGAGTACTTAGCTGCTCCTCCCTTCACATTGATCGCTTTCACCTGGCCGCCGCTCTCAACAGCCGCAGTAAACACCTTGAACCCTGAACCTTTAACAGCTTCAGATAAATCCACAAGTTCCAGACCAAAGCGTGTATCTGGCTTATCTGAACCATAGCGGCCCATTGCATCATCATAGGACATACGGTTGAATGGAGCTTCCACATCAATCCCCTTAACATCCTTCATAACCTTCTGCATCATTTGTTCCGTTAAAGCGAGAATATCTTCCTGGCTCATAAAACTTGTTTCAATATCAATTTGCGTAAATTCTGGCTGACGATCGGCACGAAGGTCTTCGTCACGGAAACAACGAGCGATTTGGTAATAGCGTTCAACTCCACCAACCATCAATAGCTGTTTAAAAATTTGTGGCGATTGAGGTAGTGCGTAAAATTCACCAGGATGAACCCGACTTGGAACAAGATAATCTCTTGCTCCCTCAGGAGTGCTTTTGGTCAAAATTGGTGTTTCAACATCAAGAAAGCCTTCTCCATCTAAATAATCACGAATCGCTTTTGTTGTTTGATGTCTCATTTTAAGCGTTTCAGCCATAACCGGTCGACGCATATCAAGGTAACGATACTTCAAGCGAAGATCCTCAGAAACATCTGTTTTATCCGTAATCGTAAATGGAGGTGTTTTCGCCTCATTTATAATGGTAATTTCCTCAGCTGCAACTTCAATTTTACCTGTTTTCAGGTTGTCATTGATTGTGCCCTCAGCCCTCGCCACGACTTTCCCCTTTATATCAAGGACATATTCGTTCCGGACTTTTTCAGCTACAGCAAGTGCTTCTTTTGATGCATCAGGGTTAAAAACAATCTGCACGATTCCTGTTCTGTCACGTAAGTCAATAAAAATGAGTCCGCCGAGATCACGACGTTTCTGAACCCATCCCTTTAATGTGACCGTCTCTCCAATCGCTATTTCTGTTACGTCACCGCAAAAATATGATCTCCCAAACATGAAGCTTCCCCCTTTATTTAATTAGCTCTTTGAATTTTTCTAAGAAGGAGTCTAGCGGCAATTCAACTTGTCCGCCGTCATCCATGGACTTCAGTGCAATTTTATTATCAGCGAGCTCATCGTCTCCTAAAACGGCAACGTATTTTGCTTGATAGCGGTCAGCTGCCTTAAATTGTGTTTTTATTTTACGGTCTAAATAATCTCTTTCTGCGGAAAAACCAGCACTTCTTAATTGGTGAAGAAGTCCTACTGTATAATCTTTGGCATTCTCTCCAAGGGAAACTAAATAACAATCAATCTTATTTACTACCGGTAGCTCGACCCCTTCTGCATCAAGAGCAGCTAAAAGGCGCTCAATACTAAGCGCAAAGCCAATTCCAGGTGTTTCGGGTCCACCGATTTCTTCGACAAGACCGTTGTAGCGACCTCCACCACAAAGAGTGGTAATTGCCCCAAATCCTTCTGCGTCACTCATAATTTCAAACGCCGTGTGATTGTAATAATCTAGTCCACGAACGAGGTTTGGATCCTCCTCAAACTCAATACCAATATCCGTCAAATATTTCTTTACCTTTGTAAAATATTCGCTCGATTCTTCATTTAAAAAATCGATAATCGATGGTGCCGATTTCATTAATTCATGATCACGATCTGCTTTACAATCGAGAATTCGCATCGGATTTTTCTCTAGTCGGTTTTGACAATCACTACAAAATTCACCAATACGTGGTTGGAAATGCGCGATGAGCGCATCGCGGTGTGCTTTACGACTCTCTTTATCACCAAGGCTATTAATCACAAGCTTCAATTTCTTTAAGCCTAGTTCTTGATAAATTGCCATAGCCAACGAGATGACTTCTGCATCGATAGCTGGATCATTGCTTCCAAGTGCTTCAATTCCGAACTGGACAAATTGACGGAATCGACCTGCCTGTGGGCGCTCATAGCGGAACATTGGTCCCATATAGTAGAGCTTGACCGGCTGGGTTGCTAAACCAAACATTTTATTTCCGACGAAGGATCGAACCGTTGAAGCCGTCCCTTCTGGTCTTAAGGTAACTTCACGACCACCTCTGTCCGTAAAAGAATACATTTCCTTTTGAACGATGTCGGTCGTATCGCCTACACCTCGTGAAAATAATTCTGTATGTTCAAAAATCGGAGTACGTATTTCTTTATATTGGTATTTTTCACAAATCTCTCTAGCTTTATTTTCAATGTATTGCCATTTTTCCGTTTCACCTGGCAATATATCCTGTGTCCCGCGCGGTATTTGAATCTGCTTTGACATGCCGGACAACCTCCTTTATTATCTAAGTTCTTTGTTTATTTATGTAAAACAAAAAAAGCCCCCGTCTCCTTGTCCTAAAAACAAGGGACGAGAGCTTTTGCTTCCCGTGGTGCCACCCTAATTGAAGGCAGTTTAGTGCCTTCCACTTTTACAGTTAACGCCTGTAACGTCCCTCCTACTAATGGTTGCAAAACCAACTTTCAGAAAGGAGCCTACGAGGTGTTCATTCATCAAGTCATCATGTAGAAAAGTTTTCAGCCAAGACTTTTCCTCTCTTTTCATGTGGATCTTCATTACTATTCCTCATCAACGGCATGCTTTTGATATGACATTATATTTGTTTATAATACGGACGAAAAATCCGCTTGTCAAGAACGTTCTAGTCGTTTTTTTAAATTTTTCACATCACGAAGTGAAAGCCCGAATTCTGAAGCGAGCTCAATCATATTTGAACTTTGCTCCTTTTGGATAAAATCATGCAAATCGACGCTAAAAATTTGGTTTTCTCCAAGATTCATCATATTCCCTTTTTCACTAAACCGCATATAATCACCTTCCGTATGGTTATGTACCTATTGTTCCCATGAAGTTGAAAATATTTCATATCTCTGCCCGACTTTTTTTAAAAGGGTGTGTTAAACGCGACTGTTGATTTCCGCTCCAGTCACTTCGCTTTCCGCGGGCAGTCCGGGAGCCTCCTCGTCGCTAACGCTCCTGCGGGGTCTCCCTTGGCCTCGCACTCCCGCAGGACAATGAATAGCTTCTCCGATTAAGCCCACGCACAAGAAAATGCGCTTTTCATTTTCGAGGAGTCTTCGTGCCTGAAGCGGAAATCAACCGGATAGCTAAAATCAACATTATCCTTTAAAAAGCTTTGATTAAACAGAAACTGGACAAAATCTAGTGATTTTGGCAATATAATCCGTTAAAATAAATACAAAGAAAAGTTTACAGGGGGATGAGAATCATTGCTGAATAAAAAGATGGCCACCATCTTTGTTTGCCTGTTACTCATTATTACAGGCAGCATCCAGAAGGCCGTACCAGCAGAAGCTCAAAATGGATTTGTAACAATAACCGCATCAAACTTGAATGTCAGAGAAGGTCCTGGACTGAGTTATTCAATCATGAGCAAAGTCAATAAAGGGGAACGGTTTCCGATTGTTAAGGAAGAAGGAGACTGGATAAAGATTGGGCTATCAGCTGGTAGGCAAGGCTGGGTAGCCAATTGGTATACGACCAAGGACTCCGCTGACAACTCTTTAGCTACAGGCGGAACAACCGGTACGGTAACAGCAGATAGCCTTAGGGTACGAACTGGCCCTGGGACAAGCCACTCTTTAGCCGGGTCATTAACTCACGGACAAAAAGTTACCATAAAAGAGCTTAGTGGAAATTGGGTTAAAATTTCTCTAAATTCATTCGAAGGCTGGGTTTCCAAAGAATATTTGAGTATGAGTACCACCCAACAAGCAAACTCTCAAAGTGGAAAGAAAGAAGCCGTTGTGACAGCGGGTTTAAATGTTCGGACAAGCCCCTCAGTTTCTAGTAATAAAGTAGGAACTCTAGCTAAGGGGTCACGTGTTATTGTAAACTCTCAAGCAAATGGTTGGTCGCAAATCAATTATAATGGAACCAATTCTTGGGTTAGCAGTCAGTACTTGAACTTCTCAGTTCAAACCCAAAACACTACAACAGCATCAGCTACTACTGTTGTGACCGCTTCTTCCTTATATGTTAGAGATCAGGGTAGCCTAAACGGAAAAGTGGTCGGACAAGTTGTTAAGGGGCAAACGTTCACCATCCTTGCCGAAACAAATAATTGGTTAAAAATCGAGTACGAAAATGGGAAAACTGGGTGGGCAGCAGGTTGGTTCTTTGATAAGAGCCAAACCAATGGGGGAATATCCACTTCAGCTGTCAAAAATCAAACCATTACCATTCTAAGCGATGGAACCAATATTCGGAATGATGCTGGTGTCGACGGTGCTGTTATCCAGAGAGCAACCAAAGGAGAAACATATGAAGTCACTAACCTAAATGGTGATTGGTATCAAATCCATCTTAGTGGTGGTAAAACTGGGTATATAGCAGGTTGGATTGTTTCTCTGAACGGATCCGGGACACAAATCGAAAAGCCAGATGCTGGTGTCCACACCAAGAACAAAACCATTGTTATTGACCCTGGACATGGTGGAAATGACAGCGGAACAATTGGTGCTAGAGGTACACATGAAAAAGACCTTAACCTTAAAACGGCAAAGCTCCTTCACGATAAACTAAAAGCTGCCGGGGCAAATGTACATATGACAAGAACCTCCGACAAGTATGTTTCATTAGCATCACGGGTATCAACTAGCCATTACCGGAATGCGGATGCATTCATCTCGATTCATTACGATAGCATTTCCGACAAAAGTGTCCGAGGAATGACTACGTATTATTACTACGGGAAAGGCCTTGCAAGTGAATTGCATTCAGGTGTCATTAATCGAACGCAACTTAAAAACAGGGATGTCCGCTACGGAAACTATTATGTCCTAAGGGAAAACAAACAAAGTAGTGCCCTACTAGAACTTGGCTATTTAAGCAACCCTACCGAGGAAATGCTAGTTAGTACAAATCAATACCAACAAACCGTAGCCGATGGACTATTTGAAGGCTTAGCAAGGTATTTTAAAACGAATTAAGCAGTAAATAATAACGAGGGATCCTTAGACTATAAAATAGAGGTAGGTTCAAGGTATATAAGGGGAGTTTTTCCCGTTAAACTACAGAATAGAGGTTGGTCAGGGGATATAAGGGGAGATTTTCCCGTTAAGCAAAGCAAAATGACCATTTTCATGTTTTTTTGAGTCAATAGCGGGAAATTCTCCCTTTATTTGAGCCATTTTCAGTGGTAATTCCAAATTAACGGGAATTTTTCCCCTTATCTGGGTCTTTCAGGGCCGGCGCTTTTATTACTCCGAAATTGAGGAGAGTTCAACAGGCAAACCGAAAGAATAAATAAAAATGGCTCAGTATCGTGAACTGAGCCATTTTTTTAACATATGCAGTTGAACTACATTTTCGAATGCGGGTTTTGTAACAATCCCTAAGTAGTAGAGATTCCCCCTCTTAGATACTATCAATAATTAATGTTACCGGTCCGTCATTTGTCAGTTGAACATCCATCATTGCTCCAAATACGCCGGTTTCTACTTTTACACCTTTTTCGCGTAGAATGGAATTGAAAGATTCATAAATCTCGTTTGCATGCTCTGGACGAGCGGCTCCCATAAAGTTTGGGCGCCTTCCTTTTCGACAATCACCATAGAGTGTAAATTGGGAAACAGATAATACCTCTCCGCCCACATCTAGTAGTGAAAGATTCATCTTCCCGTTCTCATCTTCAAAGACACGAAGATTGGCCACCTTTTCCGCAAGAAAGGCTGCATCCTTTTCTTGGTCCTCATGAGTGACCCCTACAAGTACCACAAACCCTTTTGTAATCGAACCGGTTATTTCCCCATCCACCGTAACCTTTGCTTCTTTACTGCGTTGTACAACAACTCTCATACTAACAAACTCCTTAAACATGCGTCTGACCTCCAGTAATGTGCACTGGAGGTCAGGACGTTTTTTTAGTTTAGTACCCTTCTGACAGAATAAATGTCAGGGATTTGCTTGATTCGGTCAACCACTTTTTGGAGATGGCTGACGTTTGTAATCGCAATCGACATATGAATCGTTGCCACTTTGTTCCGGTCTGATTTCCCGGAGACCGCCGAGATGTTCGTTTTTGTTTCATTAACAGCCTGAAGCACTTCATTAAGAAGTCCTCTACGGTCATAACCTGTAATCTCAATGTCGACATTGTATTCTTTGCGGTCATTGAGAGCTGTTTCCCATTCCACTGGAATGAGACGTGCTTGGGCATCATCGGTATGAATATTCGTACAGTCAGAGCGGTGAACCGAAACCCCTCTCCCCTTTGTGATAAAGCCAACAATATCATCGCCTGGAACTGGGTTACAACAGCGCGAAAGGCGGATCAATAAATTGTCAATTCCGGTTACCCTTACGCCTGATTCGCGTTTTTTGACTTGAGGGAGCGATTTAAGTTCTGCAACCGCGTTTGAGATATCCTTTTCCTGCTCTTTATCACGCTTTTTCCGCCATTTCTCGGTTAATCGATTCGCAACCTGAAGGGCAGTTACCCCGCCATAGCCAACAGCAGCGTACATATCTTCTTCACTCGAGAAATTAAACTTATCGGCAACCTGCTTTATATTTTCGGGAGTTAGGATTTCTTTTAAATCAAAATCCATTAGTTTGATTTCTTTTTCAACAAGCTCCCGACCTTTATCGACGTTTTCATCTTTCCGCTGCTTCTTAAAGAATTGGCGGATTTTATTTTTAGCCTGAGAGGTCTGAGCTAACTTTAGCCAATCTTGACTTGGTCCGTACGAGTGCTTTGAAGTCAGGATCTCAATAATGTCGCCAGTCTTGAGCTTGTAGTCCAGCGTTACCATCTTGCCGTTTACTTTTGCACCAATGGTTTTATTGCCAATTTCGGAGTGAATACGATAAGCATAGTCGATTGGTACAGAACCTGAAGGTAACTCAATCACATCAGCTTTTGGCGTAAACACGAAAACCATGTCCGAAAACAAGTCAATTTTCAAGGACTCCATAAATTCCTCGGCATCGTTCGTTTCATTCTGGAATTCGAGGATTTCACGGAACCATGTCAATTTTTTATCTAGTGTAAGTCCTTCTGCAACAGGCTTGCCTTCCTTATAGGCCCAGTGTGCCGCAACCCCGAACTCAGCAATACGGTGCATGTCGGTTGTCCGAATTTGAACCTCGAGAGGATCACCTTTAGGACCAATGACTGTCGTATGCAAAGATTGGTACATATTCGGCTTTGGCATTGCAATATAGTCCTTAAATCGGCCAGGCATTGGCTTCCAGCAGGTATGAATGATTCCGAGAACAGCATAACAGTCCTTGATACTGTTCACGATAATTCTCACGGCTAATAAATCATAAATTTCGGTGAATTGTTTGTTTTGCAAAACCATTTTCCGATAAATACTATAAATATGCTTTGGCCTGCCATTCAGCTCTGCCTTAATATTGACATCCTTTAATTGGTCACGGACTTCAACCATAACTTCGTCTAAATAATTCTCCCGTTCGGCCCGCTTCTTTTTCATCAAGTTTACAATTCGGTAATATTGTTGTGGATTTAGGTACCTTAGGGCTGTATCTTCAAGCTCCCATTTAATTTTAGAGATACCAAGTCTATGGGCTAGAGGTGCAAAGATTTCAAGTGTTTCATTTGAAATTCTACGCTGTTTTTCTTGTGGGAGATGCTTCAATGTCCTCATATTGTGAAGACGGTCGGCAAGCTTAATTAAAATGACCCGAATGTCCTGAGCCATGGCAACAAACATTTTTCTGTGATTTTCCGCCTGCTGCTCTTCTTGAGACTTGTATTTAATTTTACCGAGCTTTGTTACTCCATCGACAAGCATAGCCACTTCGGAGTTAAATGCCTTTTCAATATCCTCAAGCGTTACTTCTGTATCCTCAACGACATCATGAAGAAAACCAGCGGCCACGGTCGCAGGGTCCATTTCAAGATCGGCAAGTATCCCAGATACCTGAATTGGATGAATGATGTAAGGTTCACCTGATTTCCGAAACTGGTCATGGTGAGCGGCTTTTGCGAAATCGTAAGCTTTTCTTACCATCTCAACATGCTCATCATTTAAGTATTCACTTGTCATTTGGATAACTTGCTCGGCGGTTAACACTTCATCATTCGCCATGAAATCACCTTTATCATAAAAAATCTGGAGGATTTTGCAATGTCTCCAGCGGCCATTGTATAAAATAAAATGGTTTCCTAACCATCTTCCTAATTCTAAAGTATCAAATGGATTGTTATTATTATCAAAGAAAAATTCCAATATGTAAAGAAAAGAATCTAATTTAGCGTGAGAAATCGAAAAAAATGTCGAAAAACCTTTAGATACTATATGGAAAAGGCACCCCGGGTAGAAGTGCCTATCTCTTTTAGTATTCCAATAGTGTAAGGATATCGTAGTTGCCTATCTTGCTGCGGCCGTCTAGATAGGTTAGTTCAATTAGGAACGCAATCCCAGCAACAACACCACCTAGTTCCTCAACTAATTTAATGGTTGCTTCAATTGTACCACCTGTTGCAAGTAGGTCATCAGTAATCAACACTCTTTGACCAGGCTTGATTGCATCCCTATGGATTGTTAAAACATCTGTGCCGTATTCAAGGCCATAATCTACATCAACCGTTTCGCGCGGCAACTTCCCTTTTTTACGAACAGGAGCAAAACCCAACCCAAGTGAATAAGCCACTGGGCATCCAATGATAAATCCGCGGGCTTCAGGTCCAACGATAAGGTCGATTTCTTTATCACGCGCATAAGCGACAATCTGATCGGTTGCATATTTATATGCATCGCCATTAGCCATCAATGGTGTGATGTCCTTAAATTTAATACCCGGCTTTGGCCAATCGGGTACGATGGCTACGAATTGCTTTAAATCCATTATGAAATTGCCTCCTCAAATTGCACCGACTCTTGAATGATTTTATCGAACCAATTCTTCAACTGCTCAAACGAAGAATAGAGCAAATCATTTTCAAGAGTAAATGTATCCTGTTTTTTCTGGTATGTTTTAGATTCAGATAAGTCCCTCTTCGGAACATTCGTTTCTAAGGAAATAAATCCATTGTTTATTTTAACAAACTCTAGCTCAAAAAACACCTGTGACATAAAATCGACTGTCTCTTTTGTCCAACCTCGATATTTCGCAAGATCTTCACCGTGACGATTTAAGTCAAATGCACCTTTCTTCGCTAAGAAAGCATAAAACCATTTGAAATGCTCTCTCGTAGGCATTGTGCTAAAGAAATCACTATCCTTTTTATAAAAATGGGCATATACGCGTGCAGGTTGTTTACCCGCTAGTAATTTTTCAAGCACATCTAACGAAGGAGGCAAATCTAGTAGGACTATATTTTTATTATGAATATTAGCCTTTACTGCTACTTCCTCATCGCTCACTTTAATAAGGCGGTCTTGACAATAAGGTCGAAACAAATCCTCTGTACGGTCATCAAATAAAATCCATGAGGTTTCTTCAGCTGGAATCATATCAGAAAGCTTCTCATGCCGTCTTAATCCTCTGATATCAAACAACTGCCAAGACTCTACAGCAAGGTCCTGGAGAAAAATCTGTGGCTTTCGTCTATTATTCCATTCATTGATGGAGAGTTCGCCAATAACGGATAAAGAAGAAATCGGCGAAATTTCCTCATGTAGCTCTCCAAGACTGAAACCAATGCCATCAAGCGAAGTTTCCTCACTCGCAAGTGTTACTTTCAAATGCTTGTTATTGGCACCAATTCTACGCATGGTAGAAATTTGAGCTTCTTTTATTAACACCTTTGGTTTCGGATTATCAACACCATACGGAGCAAGCTTAGCCATTTCCAAAATCGAATCTAGTGAAATTTCTCCGAGACTAATTTCTAAATCTACATTTGTTATCGGAACTAAATCTGTTTCACTCAACTGATCAGCAGCAAGTGTGTTCAGACTTTGTCTTAGTTGCTCAACATCCTCAAGTTTTAAGGTCATCCCAGCTGCCATCGGATGCCCCCCGAAATGAGGTAAAATTTCACGGCACGTAGACAGGTTTTTAAATAAGTCGAAGCCCTGAATACTTCTCGCTGATCCTTTAGCTAGCCCTTTTTCTTTATCAAAGCTAAGGACAATCGTTGGGCGATAAAACTTTTCAACGAGTCGGGATGCAACAATCCCAATCACACCTGCATTCCAGCCTTCCTTACCAATAACGAGAACATGGTTGTCCTTGACAGGATAATGGTTTTCGACCTCGTAGATGGCCTCTTCCGTGATCGTCGCCACAAGGGCTTGACGCTCTTTGTTTACAGCATCAATCTCTTCCGCCAACATGACAGCTTCTTCTCTGTCTTCTGTCATCAGTAGCCTTACGGCAGGGTCTGCACCCCCTAACCGTCCCACCGCATTGATCCGTGGACCGATAATAAAGCCAATCGTCTCTTCTGAAACAGTTGATAACTCTGTTTTCGTGAGTGAAAGCAACGCACGTAGACCCATGTTCTCTGATCGCTTCATTTGTTCAATCCCTTTTTTCGCAATCAGACGGTTTTCATCTGTTAACGAAACGAGGTCAGCAATTGTACCAATTGCAGCAATTTCTAGTAATTCTTCTGGAACGAAACCACATAAGGCGTGAGCAACTTTAAAGGCTACCCCTACACCTGCAAGATCCCTAAAGGGATAAATACTATCTTCAAGTTTAGGATGGATGATTGCGAACGCGTCCGGGAGAACGGGCCCGGGCTCATGGTGATCAGTGATGATTAAATCGATTCCAAGCTCTTTAGCAACGTCTGCTTCATGAAGCGCAGAAATACCTGTATCAACCGTAATTATTAAACCGATTCCACGCTCAGCCGCTTTTCTGAAAGCAGCCTCATTCGGGCCGTAGCCCTCTGTAAAGCGGTTCGGAATATAATAATCGACATTGGCTCCTAACTCTTGTAAAACCTTCATCATAACGGTCGTAGAACTAACTCCATCGGCATCATAATCACCGAATATCTGGATTGGCTCTTGGTTCTCTATAGCTTGATTCACTCTACTAACAAGTTTATCCATATCTTTCAATTGGAAAGGATCGTGAAATGATAGGTTTTCTTCAAACAAAAAATACCGGGCAGTCTCCACGGTATCAAATCCGCGATTGACGAGCAACGCTGCTGTCAAAGGAGCGATTTTCATTGCAACGGCAAGCTCTTCTGCTTTTAATCGGTCGGTTTCTTTTACAACCCACCTAGTTTTGGATTTTAACATAGGTTCACCCCTCAGCCTTTCCATTATACAGAAGCATTGAAGTTGTTTCAATCGGTGGGAATTTTATGCAGGGTATCTAGGAAAAATAATTTGTAAATTATAGAAAAAAGGAACTTCAGATTTGTTCAGATACAAATTAGAGAAATCTGTTGATTGGAGTGGAAGGCGCGTAGACTCCTCGAAAATGAAACTGCACATTTTCTCGTGCGTGGGCAAACTCGAGGAAGCTATTCAGTGTCCTGCGGGATTAGCGGGACAGGTGAGACCCCGCAGGAGCAATAGCGACGAGGAGGCTCACCGCCCGCCCCGCGGAAAGCGAAGCGCCTGGAACGGAAATCAACAGACCAAATGAACCCTCTAAAACAAAGAAAACTGTAGGAAAACTCAATTTAGCTAGAGTTTTCCTACAGTCTACATTGTCCTTCATCAAGTGATGAAGGACATTTTTTCTCGTGAATTGGACGTGAAAGGCTAGGTGAATAACAAGTACTTTTACTTGTTATTCATAATTGCCCCTCCACATTCAATGGTTCATTATACCTGTGGTTCATCCGAAACTTTTCGCTTTTCTTTATAGGTGTTAATGACACCTTTTTTCTTCAGTTCTTTTGTTTTCAGAACATAGTATAGCTGAGCTGCAATGAAAACCGATGAATACGTACCGGCAATAAGACCTAGTAGCAACGCGAGTGAGAAGTTCCAAATCGTTTCGCTACCGAAAGCCAATAAAGCAACGACGGTGATCACAACCGTCAATACGGTATTCATGGACCTTCCCATTGTTTGACGCAAACTCTTATTTACGACCTCCGCAATATCTTCCGGAGTTTTCAATTTCCGCTTCCGTTGTAGATTTTCTCTAATACGGTCAAAGGTAACAATTGTATCGTTAATCGAATAACCAATAATTGTCAAAACAGCCGCAATAAAGGTTAAATCAACTTCTAGTCGCAGTAAACTAAATAATGCAATGATAAAAAATGCATCATGTAACAACGCAATAATTGCTGGCAATGCCATTCTCATTTCAAAACGAATCGTTACGTAAAGTACAATCCCAATTGAAGCTAAAACAAGAGCAATAAAGGCATTTTTAGCGAGCTCTTTTCCGATGGTAGGTGAAACCGTACTAACATTTGGCTCGGCGCCGTACAGTTCTTTAAAATCTGCTTTTAGGCTTGCAATTTCATCCTTTGAAAGAACATCCTTAAAGCGCGCTACGCCAATTTCATTATTGTCACCTGAAAGAACAATATCATCTGTCTCGATACCAGCTTTCGCTAAATCAGCTTTCAGTTCCTGTGCGACCACTGGTTGATTGGACAGGACCTCAACTCTTGTCCCACTTGAAAAGTCAATTCCAAGATTCAAGCGGAAAATGGCTAAAACAATTAGACCCGTAGCTAATAAGACAGCTGAAACTGTAAAGAAGGTTTTGCGAATTTTAATGAAATCGAAACGATCAAACCTCGTTTTCAAATCTAACGTATCGACATTGTCTGCGATATTATGGATCTCGTTCTTTTTCACACCAAACCAACCGACTCTGTTATTCAGGAAGCCACTGCCTACCCACAGACCAAGTAGAACTCTTGATCCAAACACAGCAGTAACAAAGCTCATCACGATACTCAGTATGAGCATCGTCGCAAAGCCCTTAACTGAGCTTGTCCCATAAATAAATAAGACAAGTGCGGCAATAAGTGTGGTTATGTTCGCATCGACAATGGTTGAAAGCGAATTTTTACTTCCGGCTTCAAACGCCGCTTTTACTTTACGACCAACCTTAAGTTCTTCTTTTATTCGCTCATAAGTAATAATGTTGGCATCGACAGCCATCCCGACTCCAAGAATCAAGGCGGCAATCCCAGGGAGTGTCAGAACCCCATTCATCCAGTCAAACACTAATAAAACGAGGTAAATATAAATGGAAAGTGTAACAACGGCGATGAGGCCAGGGAATCGGTATAACGACAGCATAAAGAGAAATACGGCTAGAATACCAATAATTCCAGCTAGGATGGTTTTATCTAATGCTTGTTCCCCAAACTTCGCTCCAACCGAGGTAGAATATTGTTCCTCTAGCTCAACCGGTAGCGCACCTGCATTTAAAAGGTTAGCAAGATCCTTCGCTTCCTCAACCGTAAAATTACCCGTAATTTGTACCGTGTCTGTTGCTAAAACCTGAGTTACGTTTGGAGCAGATAGAAACTTAGGCGCTGGCTTCATGCGTTCCTCGCGGTAGGAGTCCACACCCTCTTCATAGTCCAGCCAAATGACTAGCTGATTTTCAGGAGCCATACCTAAAATTTCGCTAGTTACTTTCCCAAATTCTTCTCCGCTTTTTAACGTAAGGGAAACGCTTGGTGCGTTGTTTTCATCAAAGCTTTGGGTTGCCCCATTTTCAGCAAGATCCCCGCCATCCAACATGAGTTGGTCATTGGCATCACGGAAACTAAGATTCGCTTCTGTAGAGAGGATTTCTCGGGCCTTAGCCTGGTCAGTAACACCTGCTAACTGAACCCTTATGCGGTTATCCCCTTCAATTTGAATGTTTGGCTCGCTGACTCCGAGCACGTTCACACGCCTATCTAGCGCTTCGGCCGTACTGACCAAAGTTTCTCTGTCAGCAGGCTGACCATCTTTTGTTTTCACTTCATAAAGCACTTCAAAGCCACCTTGCAAATCAAGGCCAAGCTTAATGTTACCCAAAATGTTCTGGGTCGTTAATCCCATCGCACTTCCAATTAACAAAACAACAAGGAAGAAGGCGATCAACCGGCTGCGTTTTACCATTATGTATAAGTCCTCCTTAATTTATAGCAAGGCTCTGTTAAAGGAAATTGTTGATTTTGCTTACCGTTGATTGGAGCGGAAGGCGCTTGACTCCTGCGGGAGCAGCGGGACAGGTGAGACCCCGCAGGAGCGAAAGCGACGAGGAGGCTCACCGCCCGCCCCGCGGAAAGCAAGCGCCTGGAGCGGAAATCAACATTCTTATTTTACAGAGCCTTTCGCAAAAAAAAATAAGTCTTTCTAGCAAGCTAACTTGATGAAAGAACTATTTTAAAAATATACGTTCTATTATGAACTCGCTGGTTCCTACTGTCAATTTACTAAAGGTTCAAACATTTGCTTACTTTAATAACTCCCTTCGCTCATCTTCATCAGTAAGAGTGAGGGTACCAACCTTAAACGCTTCAACGGTTGCAAAATTCATGTACTCCCCAGCCTGCACGGATAGAATATCAGCCACAATTTCGTATAAATGGACATCCTCTCTCGGCTTTTTCCATTTTTTATTGACCAAGTATTCCCACAATTCTTTTTCGGTAACCGCTCCATAACCAAACACCTCGAATTCTTCGAGTTTGCTTTTTAATGCGGGACGAACATTTTTCTTAAATGGCTCATACTGATGCACGTTGCCCATGCACTCCGCCTCCCTGGCTCTACTATGAATTTTTTATATCTTAATACCTGTCATGCTTTGTCCACTCACTTGCATATAGATTATTGTATCTGAATTTAGCATTTTTGAGAAGGTGGAGCAGGATGTCAAAGTTTTTAAAAGGAACAATGATTCTTTTAGTAGCAGGCTTGGTCACAAGGGTTCTTGGATTTATTAACCGGATTGTGCTCGCCCGTTTTATTGGAGAAGAAGGTGTAGGGCTTTATATGATGGCCTTTCCGACCTTTATCCTTGTGGTTACCATCACTCAACTTGGTCTTCCTGTTGCCATATCAAAGCATGTCGCCGAGGCCGAAGCTAAGGGTGATTATAAAAAAATTAAAAAAATTCTCGTTGTATCGTTGGCAACAACGATTTCACTATCATTGGTTTTCACACCAGCATTATTTTTTTTAGCACCAAAATTATCACAAATTCTCTTTACTGATAAGCGTACACTTCTTCCATTACTCGCGATTACTCCGATCATTCCGATTGTGGCTGTATCCGCCGTATTAAGGGGATATTTCCAAGGTAGACAAAATATGAAACCTGGAGCCATCTCGCAGGTGATTGAACAAGTTGTCCGGATTACCTTAATTGCAGTCCTCACAAAAACATTTTTACCTTACGGGATTGAGTATGCGGCTGCCGCAGCAATGGTATCTGCTGTAATCGGTGAGCTCGTTTCACTTCTTTATTTAATGACCACCTTTAAAATCAGGAAAAAATTTCGCCTGCGACGGAACTTTTTCCAATTCGTTCAATCGGGAAATACAACTTTCAAGGAATTGATGGGCATCGCTATACCAACTACAGGTAGCAGAATGATCGGCTCAATTTCATGGTTTTTCGAACCGATTGTCGTTGCCCATAGTCTTGCGATTGCAGGAGTAGCGGCTTCAGTAGCAACAAAGCAATACGGAGCACTAACTGGGTTTGCACTCCCCTTACTAATGCTACCATCTTTTGTCATGAATTCTCTATCAACATCACTAGTACCTGCAATTAGTGAAGCACATTCTAAAAAGGACTTTAAAATGATTGAACATCGAATCCAGCAGTCAATGAGATTTTCGTTTCTGACTGGAGGTTTAGCGATTATAATTCTTTACGTCTTGGCCGAGCCACTGATGCGTGTGATGTACGGATCAAACAGTGGGACTCAATTTATTGTCCTAATGGCACCTTTCTTTCTATTTTACTATTTTCAAGCGCCCCTTCAAGCTACCTTGCAGGCTTTAGACCTTGCCAGAGCAGGTATGATTAATAGCCTAATCGGGAATGTCGCCAAAATCGCTGTTATCTTCCTACTGGCTAGTCAGCCGACATTTGGCATCATTGGAGCTGCACTGGGGATAACAATGGGATTTGTCCTAACAACAGTCCTTCATTTCGCTACCGTTTTAAAAGCCATTTCCTTTACTTTCCATATTCGTGAATATGCAAAAACATTCATTGTCATCGTGGGTTCGATATGGATTGGTTTTCAAATATGGGACAGCCTTGGTACGGAAATGGCTCTATCATTAAAGGTTATTATTTCAACAGTCATCATTTCGATTATCTATTGCTTTTCGGTGCTATTAACAGGTCTAGTGCGGAAGGAAGAACTAGTAAGAATTCCGCTGATTGGAAAAACTCTTGCTAATCTTACGCCGAATTGGGGTGGGAAATAGCTGTGATAGAGCACAGTATTAATTATGCTAACGGTTGATTGGAGCTCCAGGGCTTGACTCCTCGAAAATGAACTACACATTTTCTCGTGCGTGGGCAAATTCGAGGAAGTCTTTCAGTGTCCTGCGGGAGCAGCGGACAGGTGAGACCCCGCAGGAGCGCAGCGACGAGGAGGCTCACCGCCCGCCCCGCGGAAAGCAAGCCCTGGAGCGGAAATCAACAGACTTGTATAAACAGCCAAAAAATAAAGAACCAGGGACCTTCCCTGGTTCTTATTTTAGGATGTTCTTTTAAAAGCTATACGAAAAGAGCATTATATTAGGCGCGATTAGCATTTACAGGATTGAATCTACTGTTCATCTATCACATCAATATAAAACTTATGGTTGTTACTATTATAAGTGCAAAATGATATCTCAGCAGGGTTCTTGTAGCCCTGTTCTTTTAGTTGACTATACAACCAGGAAGTGGTTTCCCCAAGCAACTCTAGGTTTTCATACTGGATGGCTCCATCGACAATCAAGGTAATTCCTAAGGTGTTATTATCACTCTTTTTAAAAACCGAAAGTTTTCCAGATGTCTCTAAGATTGCAAAATTAACATCCGAAATATCTCCTACACCTTCATTCCGAAGCTGAAGCAACAAATCATTAAAGTTATAACGTTGTTTTCTCATTTCATGTTCATCAATTTTACCATTATTAATAATAATACTTGGCTTCCCATCCACTAGTTCTCGAAAACGCTTGCTCTTCATCGATATGTATGCAAGGAGAAACTGAACAGCAACAAGTAATAACATCGGGAGTAAGGATTTGATAATCGATTGATCGGGATTTTCAATGGCAATTGCAGCCATTTCAGCGATCATCATAAAGACGACTAGGTCTAAAAGACTCAACTCACCTATTTCCCTTTTACCCATTACTCGGAAGATTGATAATATCACCGTATAAAGAACTAAAGTTCTAAAAATCATCGATGCGTATTCCTCCATACTCGTCTCTCCCTTCGGAATGGCATTAAGATATAGCATTCGATTATGAACGATAAATTATAACGGAATCAATTAAAAGAGTTTTTGAAGATTACGGTAAATTTTAATTCTATTTTTATTTCTAGGGAATATGCTTGTACTAAACGTAACTAGACAGCATTGAGCTTTTAGCCAGTGTAGGAGGGGGAGAAAACTGATGGAATCAAGGAGTTTAGGCATTGCAGTGCTCCAAGGGGTTATTGCTATATTTGTATTAGCCATCCTTAGTAGTTTTATTTTTTCGCTGTTATTAGCCTTTACGTCAGTTCAGGAATCGTCTTTGCAGTATATCGTGACAACCGTCTCATTTATTTCATTATTTATCGGCGGGTTTATCACGGGAGGGAAAGGCAAGCAGAAAGGTTGGCTAATTGGCGGGGCGACTGGGATCATTTATTCCATAATTATTTTTCTGTTTCAGTATCTTGGACACGACAGTTTATTCTCAACAGAACAAATTATCTATCACATATGCTATATTTTAACCGCTACGATGGGTGCTATACTTGGGGTTAATATGACCTCCTCTAATTCAAGAGAATAAAACAAGACTGTCTTTGAGACTTAAAAAAGCAGGTGCAATTAGTTTGCACCTGCTTTTTGCTTTATTATTCGCTGATTACCTCGCGGATGGCATTGCGGTCGTAAGTTAGACGACTACCATCTCCACACTTGATAACAACTGTTCCTTCATCAAGTGCATCAACAAAACCATGAAGACCACCGATTGTAACAACACGGTCGCCTTTCTTAAGCTCAGTTTGCATTTTCTGAACCGCTTTTTGCTTCTTTTGTTGAGGACGAATCAACAAAAAGTAGAAAAGCACAAACATTAGTATCAGTGGAAATACTGTTCCTAAAAGTCCTTCCATTCTTTTCTCCTCCTTTCACTTTATCAAGCCAGCTGCTTATTAAAAGTTTTTAGCATTCGGCTTATTAAAGCCATAGCGCTCAAAAAATTCTTCTCTGAAATCGCCTAAACGGTCTTCCATGATTGCTTGTCTGACTTGCTCCATTAATTTTAACAGAAAATGAAGATTATGATAAGTCGTAAGCCGTATTCCGAATGTTTCCTCACATTTGATCAAATGACGAATATAAGCACGTGAATAATTTTGGCATGTATAGCAATCGCAATTTTTATCAATTGGATTAAAGTCGCGGGCATACTTTGCATTCTTGACAACAAGACGCCCCTCACTTGTCATCAATGTTCCATTTCGGGCAATCCTTGTTGGGAGTACACAGTCGAACATATCAATGCCACGAATCGCTCCGTCAATCAATGAATCTGGTGACCCTACGCCCATTAGATATCTTGGCTTATTTGTCGGGAGTAATGGTGTGGTAAATTCAAGCGCTCGATTCATGACATCCTTAGGCTCACCAACAGACAGGCCACCAACAGCATAACCTGGGAAATCAAGCGATACAAGATCTCTTGCACTTTGTTTCCGTAGCTCCTCATATTCGCCACCTTGAACAATCCCGAACAAGCCCTGATCCTCTGGACGCTTGTGCGCTTTTAAGCAACGTTCTGCCCATCTAGATGTCCGTTCAACAGACGCTTTCATATAATCAAAAGTAGCAGGATACGGCGGACATTCATCAAACGCCATCATGATGTCAGAGCCTAGAGCGTTTTGAATCTCCATTGCTCCTTCGGGTGAAAGAAATAGTTTATCTCCGTTCAAATGATTGCGAAAATGAACTCCTTCCTCTTCAATCTTGCGGAATTCACTTAAACTGAACACTTGGAATCCACCAGAGTCTGTCAGGATAGGACGGTCCCAATTCATAAATTTATGAAGTCCACCTGCTTCTTTAATGATTTCATGGCCAGGTCGTAACCAGAGATGATACGTATTGCTTAAGATGATTCCGGCCCCCATCTCCTTTAAATCCTCTGGAGACATTGTTTTTACCGTAGCAAGTGTCCCCACCGGCATAAACGCAGGTGTGTCAAATGAACCGTGGGGCGTATGTACACGACCAAGTCTAGCACCGGTCTGTTTGCATGTTTTAATAAATTCGTATCGAATTGCAGACAATTGTGTTGCTCCTTCCGTGATTAAATCGTAGCTGTAAATATTTTCAACAGTGGGTTGATTTCCTCTCCATGCACTTCGCTTTCCGCGGGCAGTCCGGGAGCCTCCTCGTCGCTTCGCTCCTGCGGGGTCTCCCTTGGCCTTGCACTCCCGCAGGAGTCTTCGTGCCTGGAGCGGAAATCAACGGGTAAAATCAACTATACCTTCCCAATTCAGCCTAAATAATTAGCATGGCATCGCCGAAGCTAAAGAAGCGGTATTTTTCTTTGACGGCCGTGTTATAGGCATTTAACACATTTTCCCGGCCGGCAAGTGTACTTACTAGCATTATTAATGTGGACTTCGGCAGATGAAAATTGGTAATCATTCCGTTAATCCCTTTAAATTCATAACCAGGGAAAATAAAAATGTCCGTCCAGCCAGTTGCCGCCTTGAACTCACCGTTATTCTCTGAAGCAATCGTTTCTAGTGTCCTAGTCGATGTTGTCCCAACTGAAATAATCCTGCCGCCTTGTTCGCGAACCTCATTAAGAAGTCGGGCAGTCCCTTCTGACATGATGTAAAACTCCGCGTGCATCTCATGATCCTCAATGGTTTCAGCACTAACAGGCCTAAATGTTCCAAGGCCAACATGAAGCGTAATGAAAGTAATATGTACTCCCATTGCCTTGATTTCTTCAAGCAGTGATTCAGTAAAATGCAATCCAGCTGTTGGGGCGGCTGCTGAGCCACGCTCCTTCGCATATACCGTTTGGTAACGCTCCTGATCATCCAATTGTTCTTTTATATATGGAGGCAATGGCATCTCTCCAAGTCCTTCAAGAACTTCATAAAAAATACCTTCATACAAAAATTCAAGGATTCGGCCGCCATGGTCGGATTCCCCTGTACATACCGCCGTTAAAGCCCCGTCTCCGAAGACAATCTTGGTTCCTTCCTTCACTCGCTTCGCTGGCTTCACAAGCGTCTCCCACTTATCGCCTTCAACCTGCTTAAGCAGGAGCACCTCAATCTTAGCCCCTGTATCCTCTTTTACACCAAAGAGTCTAGCAGGGAGAACACGAGTATCATTGAGTACAAGACAATCTCCAGGTTGTAAATATTCTTTTATGTTTTTAAAAATCGTATGCTGTAATTCGCCAGTCTGTTTATCAAGTACCATCAGCCTACTTTCGGCTCTTTCAATCAGCGGTACTTGAGCAATTAATTCTTCCGGCAAGTGAAAATCAAATAAATCTACCTTCATTTTTTAAAGTCACCTATATTCTTTTTATGTATTGGCTGTATAAAACGTGGATGTTAATTTCCGCTAACAAAGGGGCTATGTATTAACGAAAGCGCCCAATGAAATAAAACACCAATGACAGGAGGATACTGACGATAATCGAGGTCACAATGGGAAAATAAAATGTCGTGCTTCCTTTTTTAATGACAATATCACCTGGCAACTTTCCAAGGTTAAAAAAGTGCACGAAAAGACCTGCGAGGAACACCACCGCGCCTACAATCATTAATAGCTTACCCAACCCTGTCATTCAAATGGCACCTCCATATGAAAATGCTCGTAGACGGCATGGGTAACCACTCTTCCACGCGGTGTCCGTTGCAAAAAGCCTATTTGCAATAAATATGGCTCATAGACATCCTCAATAGTATGGGATTCTTCCCCGATGGTCGCGGCAATGGTTTCTAAGCCGACTGGTCCACCACGAAATTTTTCAATAATCCCTTTAAGTAATTTATGGTCAATATGATCTAGTCCTAAACGGTCCACTTGCATTAACTCGAGCGCCTCATTGGCTAGTTCTAAATCAACCGAGCCATCACTTCGTACCTGGGCAAAATCTCTAACACGCCGAAGCAATCGATTGGCAATCCTCGGCGTTCCCCTTGACCTACGGGCTATCTCAACAGCAGCACTCATATCGATTTCTGTATCAAGAATTTCAGCCGTCCGTAAGACAATTTCCCGCAAATCTTTTTCCTTATAGTATTCTAGTCGACTTAAAACTCCGAAGCGGTCCCTTAATGGAGCCGATAAAGATCCAGCTCTAGTGGTTGCGCCAACAAGAGTAAACGGGGGCAAATCAAGGCGAACCGACCGGGCAGAAGGTCCTTTCCCGATAACAATATCAAGACAAAAGTCCTCCATTGCCGGGTAAAGCACTTCCTCTATTGACCTTGGAAGTCGGTGGATTTCGTCAATAAATAAAACATCCCCAGGTTCCAATGCGGTTAAAATCGCAGCTAAATCACCTGGACGCTCAATCGCTGGTCCAGATGTTGTCCGTAGATTCACACCCATTTCGCTGGCAATAATCGCAGCGAGCGTCGTTTTCCCAAGCCCAGGGGGTCCATATAATAGGACATGGTCCAAGGTTTCCTGCCTAAACTTAGCCGCTTTTATGAAAACTTCAAGGTTTTCCTTTACCTTGTCCTGGCCAATATACTGATTTAAGGTCTGTGGTCGCAAGCTTTGCTCAAAGGAAATTTCCTGCTCGCCTGCTTCCGTGGAGATGATCCGTTCATCCATTTATCCATCACCCTTTAAAATCTAGTTTCCTTAAAACTTCGAAGCGGCATACAAATTATCTTAATAATTTCTGTAAACCTTTTTTAATATATTGATCTGTCGTCAACTTCTCTTTTCTAAGCTCAGGGGTAATTTTCTTAATCTCTTTTTCAGAATAACCAAGAGCCTTTAACGCCAATATGGCTTCATCGAATTCGTTCGACACATCCTCTACCGCTGTCTCTTCCGAGAAAAGATTCGGGAAGAAATCAGGTACTATATCCTGAAGCTTGCCTTTTAAGTCCAAGATCATCTGTCTAGCGGTCTTCTTTCCGACTCCAGGGAATTTAACAAGGAAGGATTCATCCTCGTTTTCAATTGCCTGGACGACTTGCTGTGGTTCACCTGTGGCCAATATCGCAAGTGCACCTTTTGGTCCAATTCCAGTTACATTTAACAATCTCATAAACAGTGCTTTCTCTTCACGTGACTGAAATCCGTATAACGCCATAAGGTCCTCACGTACATAATGAAACGTAAAGACTTGTACTTCAGATCTTAATTGCTTTGAAAATGCAAATGGGTTCGGGGTATGAATTTGGTAACCAATCCCACCATTATCAACAACTATGTATTCAGGGCCAATAAAGTCCACTGTACCTTTTATATACTCAAACAATACTCTTTCGCTCCTCTAATTTGCTGTACCCCATTTTATCACACTATCTTACTAGGAACGAAGAAAATTATATTCGGCTAACTGTTTTAACCTTGTATGTTGATTTCCGTTCCAGGCACTTCGCTTTCCGCGGGCAGTCCGGGAGCCTCCTCGTCGCTTCGCTCCTGCGGGGTCTCCCTTGGCCTTGCACTCCCGCAGGAGTCTTCGTGCCTTCCACTCCAATCAACATAGTTCATAACCTTAGCAAGCTTACAAACCTTCTATCCCAATATGAGCAATTGAAAATAGGGCCGGTATGGGCCGGCCCTGTTAATTCTTCTGTTTTTCTACTCTTGTATATGGTTTGAAGGCTTCTATCACCTGTTCATACTGATCTTTTGTCTTAATAGGAATTCCTTTAAGCAATTCCTGGTGTTTTCTACTTTCAAGTCGTCCGACATCTAATTGAAAGAAAGATTGGATGATTTGCGAGCGGTCCGGTCGACCATTAAATATCGTCAACACGCCATCCTCGGATAAACCAAAATAGCCGTTCGCTTTTAAAAGTGGAGAAATATCGTCAACATATTGCTTAAACACAACCGTATCGCCGTCAATACTAATGCACTGCCATTGGTCATAACGGAGCCAGAAATCCTCAAGCGACCAAACGGTTTCTCTCACCTTTTCTTCACTAACTTCGCCATCAAGATAGGCCCTCTCCAGAATGACCGTTAAATCCAATGGGACCGCCTCATCTTCAAAAGTTTGATTAGGCTGAGCTGCTAACACTGTCCCACTGTTCAGTGAGAAACCAAGGCCAAAAAAAGCAAAACATACGCTAAGCGTCATGACAACAGACTTATATCCCATTGCCGGTCACCTCACTCTTTTAAATTCATTACTAGTATGACCAATATATTCATATTTATTAATTTAGGACGGCAGTTCGTTTACTAGTGTTGAAAAAGGAGATGTGGATTTGGTTGGGAGACGTCCGGGAAATTTGAATTTTTACTCGTGACCGTTTTAGTGGATTTCATTGCTTTTTGGGCACGTTAAACTTTCTATCGTTACCGTTTTAAATGAGTTCATCGCATTTCGGGCACGTTAAACCCTCTATCGTTACCGTTTTAATCGAATTCATCGCATTTCGGGCACGATAAACCCTCTATCGTTACCGTTTTAATCGAATTCATGGCATTTTGGGCATGTTAACCTTCTATCGTGACCATTTTAGATTCCATCAGATATTTTTGTGTGACAGCTACCTTTTTACCCCAAAACAAAAAGCAACCACACTGGCTGCTTTTTATAAGTCAATCAAAGTCATTGTGTTTTCAATAAATTTTTTCCGCTGAGGGAATTGGTTTACAGTCAATTCCATTAATGTTGAAACCTTAGTAGGATCATAATAACTATTCAACTTGATAATTCGATTCCATTCTCGAAAGATATCAGATGGGTACATTAGCCCATATAAAAACGACTGATCATTTACGTACTCAGTCAATCCATTCATTTTAAACAAAGATTTTAGAGACCAATGCATAAATGGCAGAATTCGATTGGCATACTGTAACAAGTCATACCTCTTTGGCCCAACAGAAACGAGATCAAAATCGATTAAGTATAGCTCCCCTGTTGCTAACCTTAGAAAATTATGATGAGCAACATCCCCATGGAGTATCACTTGATCCTGTGTCGTGAAGTTGGCTTGGTTATTTTCCATCCCAGCTAAAGCAAGCTCTGCCCACATGATGATTTCCTTTGTTATCTCCTTAGGTACATAATAGTGAACGATCGATAAATTTTTTTTGAATAATTTTAGCCGTTGCTTCCACTTTCTTAGCAGATCTTGTTTAGATAGTAATGAACCATACGAGGAAACTAGACCCTTAGTAATGGAATGATATTCAGAAACCAACTGAAGTCCTTCTTCCCGTTCCGCTTGTGATTTAAATGTAAAAGGCCGTCTATTTGGAACAAGATACTCAATGCATCCCCAATAGCGATTTTCAAAATACAAGGGAGACTCAATGAAGTTGAAAAAACAATAGGTCTCCTCAAACCCTGCCTTTTTCAACGCCGCAGTAAAGTCTTGCTGTAACGCAAGCTTTGATAAGTCTAAATACCCTTTTAGGATAAAAGTAACCTGGCTTGCCTCGACTAGGTAGACATGGTCTCTAATCCGAGTAAGTTGATGAATCTCAAATGGCAGTTTAAGAGTTAAAAAGGAGAAGAGACGATCAATAAAATCGTCCCTTCCCGGGTAAAAATTAATATTCATAGCTTTCGTCTTCGTCATCTCGAGGCATTCCATACGGTTCGCCTGGTACTTGCTGCGCTGGATCAAAACCTGCCATTGGACCATATGGACCATATCCTGGGTCAAAGCCTGGTTGCGGACCGAAACCTGGTTGCGGTGCAAAGCCTTGTTCCGGTGCAAAACCTGGTTGCGGCGCAAAGCCTGGTTGCGGCGCAAAGCCTGGTTGTGGTGCGAAACCTGGTTGCGGTGCAAAGCCTGGTTGCGGTGCAAAGCCTGGTTGCGGCGCAAAGCCTGGTTGCGGTGCAAAGCCATGCTGTGGCGCATAGCCTGCTCCTGGGCCAAACCCTTGTTGTGGTCCATAGCCTGCTCCTGGGCCGAACCCTTGTTGTGGTCCATAGCCTGGTTGCGGTGCATAACCGTATCCTGGACCGCCACAACCGCAATCATTCATCATTGGTGCTTGTGCTTGCGGCATCATTGGCATTTTCATGTCTGGAGAATCGTAATCTTCTACTCCTGCCACTTGCGGCATATGCGGATATTGCGCATCCATTGCCCCTGCCACTTGCGGCATATGTGGATATTGCGCATCCATTGCTCCTGCTACTTGCGGCATATGTGGATTTTGCGCATCCATTGCTCCTGCTACTTGCGGCATATGTGGATATTGCGCATCCATTGCCCCTGCTACTTGCGGCATATGCGGATATTGCGCGTCCATTGCTCCTGCCACTTGCGGCATATGTGGATATTGCGCTCCTTGAACAGGTGCCATACCTTGATGGTGATACCCATATGGTTCACATAAGCCAGAACCAGGTAAGACTGGTGAAATTGGCGTTGGCGGTGGGCAAGGGTATTGCATCGCTGGTGCTGTTTGGTACGGCATTGGAGCTGGCATATTTTCTGCTGCTCCTTGAACCGCCTGATGTGGCATATTAGGCATTAATGGCATATTAGGCCCGTGACCATAAGGGGAAGATTCTGGACTTTCAACCCCTGGCATTGGATATCCTGGCATCTGTGCTCCTTGAACCTGAGGGTGTGGCATCTGATGTTGTGCTGGGAACCCTGCTCCTGGCATCATTGGTGACATTGGAAAATTATTTGGATATGGAATCATAGATTCTTGGAAACCTCCTTGATTAATCGGAATCATTGAGGAAGACTCATCCCCAAATCCTTCTGTGTTCATTGGGCCGTAATGCGGCATTGTATCTTGTTTAATACCCGGAAATATATTTGTCGGCTTTGGCGGTAATTGCGGCGAATTAGAATGCGGCATTTGCGGCGCCATGTTCGCCATATTTTGAGTATAATACTGGTTCATATCATGTTCTGGAACCATTGCTTGTGGCATCTTAGGTGCAAATGGCTGTTTGGGTGTCTCTTTTATCGGTGCTGTTTTTGGCTGCTGCGGTTTAAGTTTTGGCACCTCAGCAATTGGTTTTGGCATCGGCTTTGGTGCCGGTGGTTTCTCGGCAATTGGCTTCGGTGCCGGTTTCGGCGCTGGCTTCGGTGCCGGCGGTTTCTCAGCAATTGGCTTTGGTGCTGGTTTTGGTGCTTCAGCCATCGGTGATTCTGGTGATTCCTCTACAGGTAAAGGCTTCTGCTCTTCTTTTACCGGCAAAGCCTTTTGCTTTTCCTTTACAAATGGGTGTTCAGTTTTCGGCATCTCTTTTTTACTTCCCCAATTGATTTTTGCCTCTTTTCCTCCGGAGATGGGCGCTTCTTTTTTGACCGTCCCTCCTGTTGTTGGAACTTTTATTTTCATTCCGGGCATAATCATATCAGGGTTGCTGAGCTGCGAATTCATCTGTTTCAGCTCTTCAAAGTTCACGCCGTACTTCTTGGCGATCTTCCAAAGAGTATCCCCTTTCTGTACGATATGGATCTTCATGATTTCCCTCCTATGGCATAAGTCCATATAGTGTATGTTTGTGTAGGCGTTTTGCCATTAATCTTGAAAAAAACTTATGCTTCTTCCACCATGTATATGTACTCGACCCAGAATTAAAGCTTTTCCACTAAAAATGGATGAGCCCAAAATATAATTCCACAGAAAAAAGGTGTCCCAATCACTTTTGTGACAGGACACCTTTTAAAACTTAGGATTGTTCGAGCATTCGATTTAGTGCCTTTTTAGCATTCTCTGCAACCAGTTCATCAACTTCAATAAGATTATGCGGTACTCCCTCGTCAATTGAATCTAAACACCAGACGAGATGCGGTAAGTCAATCCGATTCATCGTCAAACAAGGACACATATGTGGATTTAAAGAGATGATCTGTTTATCAGGATGTTCCTGTATGATTCGCTTTACAAGGTTCATTTCTGTCCCTATTGCCCAAGCAGACCCTGATGTGGAAGCATTAATTGCCTCTATTATATAATTCGTAGATCCGGCTAAGTCAGATAATCCGACAACCTCACGGGTACACTCTGGGTGAACAATGATCTTCATCTCAGGATAGGTTTCACGTACTTGATGAATATTTTCAACCGTGAAATTTTCATGGACGGAACAATGTCCTTTCCAGAGAATTACTTTTATCTTATCTATCGGGCCATCAAATTCCAGCTCATCTTTAATCGGATTCCAGACAGCCATTTCATCAAGGCCAATTCCAATATTAAAAGCAGTATTTCGACCAAGATGTTGATCTGGGAGAAATAGGAGTCGTTCTTTTTGCTCAAAGGCCCAACGAACCATTTTTTCTGCATTAGATGAGGTCACTGTTGCTCCGCCATTTTTACCCACGAATGATTTAATCGCTGCAGTAGAATTGACATAAGTTAATGGCAAAATCGTTTCTCCAAATAATTCAAGCAGCTTCGTCCATGCACGCTCAGTTTGGTAAATATCTGCCATGTCCGCCATCGAACAGCCTGCGCGCATATCAGGAAGATACACTTTCTGGTCTCTCTTCGTTAAAATATCGGCTGTCTCGGCCATAAAGTGAACGCCACAGAAAACAATATGCTCAGCGGCCGTATTTTCAGCAGAAATTTGCGCCAATTTTAATGAGTCTCCTGTAGCATCAGCAAATTGAATTACTTCATCTTTTTGATAATGATGCCCCGGAATAAACAGTTTGTCCCCAAGTTTCTCTTTTATTTCTCGCACTCGTTCTTCAAGCTGTTCTGTTGTCATTTCCCGGTATCGATCTGGTAATCCTAACGGTTGAGTACCCACTACATTAAGCAAATTCATCCCATTCTCCCCCTTATACTACAAGTTCACTTTTACACTAATATCTAATGCTGTAACCGTATGTGTTAAAAAGCCTAAGGAAATGTAATCGACTCCTGTATGACGGTAGGTTGGTAAAGTTTCCATTGAAATGCCACCTGAAGCCTCTGTAGCAATTCCAGCTGGAACAAGTTTGATCAGTCCCTTGATTTCCTCCGGCGTCCGGTTATCAAACATGATGCAATCCACTTTATTATCGACCGCTTCAAGGACCTGCTCCCTTGTCTCCGTTTCCACCTCAATTTTCACCATATGTCCAATTTGATTTCGAACATCTTCAACCGCTTTCGTAATCGAGCCCGCAAAACTGATATGGTTATCTTTAATCATTACCGCATCATACAAACCGTATCGATGATTAAAACCGCCACCGCAACGGACTGCATATTTCTCAAGCATTCTTAGCCCCGGAGTCGTTTTTCTAGTATCACAAATTCTTGTATGGGAACTATTTAACGCCGCAACAGCTTCCTGTGTTTTCGTCGCAATTCCTGACATCCGTTGAACTAGATTTAAAACTACTCGTTCTCCTTTTAACAGGTCCGATGTTTGACCTTTGACAACCGCAAGCCTTTGTCCGACCTCAACTGGTTCACCATCGGTAATCATCAGTTCTATTTCTGCATTCGGATCCAGCAATTGAAAACCTGTGCGAATGACTTCTTCGCCACAAAAGACACCATTTGCTTTTGAAATAAAAACAATTTCCCCAACGCCTGATTTGCCAAAAATTAAATCACTTGAGACGTCCCTTTCACCGATATCTTCAAGAAAAAACTGTTCAAGTTGTAAGCGCAGCTTTAATTTGTTCACTACGATCATCCTTTTTTGGGTTTCTTTTATATAAAATCTTTTTCTTCAACCAATTTGTGTTGTCTTCATTCGGGTAATCCGCCCGAAAATGCCCCCCTCTACTTTCGGTACGAGCAAGGGCCGCATCTGTAGTCAACCAAGCGGTAATTAGCATAAACACTGTCGTTAGTTCTTCAGTGGAATAATGTTCAAGGTTCTCATTCAGCCAATCTCGGATCTGATAAGATTCCAACCAGTTTTTTTGCATGGTAAGAGCTGCATTATTTCGGATAATGCCTGTTCGGTCCATCATTGTTTGCTGTAAGACATGGTGTTCTGGAAGCGTTAGTTTTTTTGCTTTTAAAAGATTAGATGGCTGCCGTTCATTTTCAAAGAATTGTAAATCGGTACTGCTTCGCTGTTCATTAATCCAGTTCCCTAGCCTTTTACCATAAACCATCCCTTCAAGCAAAGAATTGCTGGCGAGTCGATTTGCGCCATGGACACCAGTACAAGCTACCTCACCAATGGCATAAAGCCCGCTGATGTTCGTTTGACCGATAGAACCCGTTTTGACACCCCCCATTAAAAAATGACTTCCGGGAGCGACTGGTAATTTTCCTACACTGAGTTCTACCCCTGCTTCACGGCAAATTGCTGAAACAGTTGGAAACCGTTCTGAGAAGTTCTCAATGCTACTTATATCTAGATAAATTTGTTTGCCTGCTTTTAAGTATTCATAAATCGTTTGCGAAACGATATGTCTTGGTGCCAGATCCTTAAGGGGATGAACATCTTCCATAATCAACTGGCCATCCTCGGTTACGAGTCTTGCACCTTCCCCACGGACAGCTTCGGAGATGAGGCCTTTTGTTTGTCCATCAACATAAAGAAGCGTCGGATGAAACTGGATAAACTCCATATCCACTAGCTCCGCGCCAGCAAGATATGCCAAGGCCAAACCATCACCGGTGACGGTTTCTGCATTTGAAGTAAAAGTAAACAGTTGGCCACATCCACCTGTTGCAAGGACAATATGCTCGGCATAAAAAACTTCTGTCGTCCCGTCAGGTAACTTGCCTTTTACTCCAATACAGCGGCCATTGTCATTCACAATCAACTCGTAAACAAAGGTATGGTCTTGCACTACTATATTGCTACCTAACTGTGAAACTAGAAAATTCACAATCGCTTTTCCAGTTGCATCTCCCCCACTATGGACAATTCTTTTTTCTGAATGAGCCCCTTCCATCCCAAGCTTAAATTCCCTATTTTCGTTAAGATCAAAAGGACAGCCATTGTTCAGAAGTTCGTTGATGAGCTTAGGCGCTTCTTTCGTCAACTGTAGGACAGCTTCTGAATCATTATGATTTCGCCCTGCCTCAAGCGTATCGTGATAATGTAATTTTGGTGTATCCTTGGCGCTCAATGCTGCAGCAACGCCACCTTGAGCCATATGCGAATTTCCATTTGTGAGTGATCCCTTTGTGAGAACCATCACATTCAAATCATTTCTTAATGTAGCTGCTAATTGTAAAGCAGCGATGCCACTGCCGACGATTAGCACATTCGCTAATTTCATAGTTTTTTATCCTCCTGTTTTTACAGGTGTCTTGACACTTATATTTACATAGATTTAAACTGATGACAAGATATTTTTACATTTTAGGGGAGAGACGATGAAATATTTCGATTACGCCGCAAGTAGTCCGCTGGATCAAGAGGCGGCTGAATTATATGTAAAAGCAGCGACCGAATACTACGGTAACAGTCAAAGTCTCCACGATATCGGCTCAACAGCCAATAGCCTGTTGGAAAACTGCCGCAAAGAACTAGGGAAATTACTTGGTGTTGAATCAGACGGGGTATTTTTTACATCAGGGGGGTCAGAAAGCAATTTACTTAGTATTCATGCCCTCCTTTCAGCTAATCGTGGAAAAGGACGGCATATCATCACAGGGATGGCTGAACACGCTTCCGTTCACAATGTTCTCCGTATGCTCGAAAAAGAAGGCTACGAAGTGACTTATCTCCCGTTTAACGCTGAAGGTAAGATTGAAGTTGCGGCTATTGAAAAAGCTTTGCGTGAAGATACGGTTCTTGTTTCGATTCAGCATGGAAATCCGGAAATTGGAACACTACAGCCTCTTGAAGAGATCGCACGCGTTTGTAAGGATAATAATGTCCTTCTTCATAGTGACTGTGTTCAATCGTTTGGGAAAACTTCAATTAGGGAAGTCGCTTCCGTTGTCGACGCGCTGTCGATTTCGGGACATAAATTTTACGGACCAAAAGGAACTGGTGCTGTTTATCTAAATCCGAGGCTTGCTTGGAAACCTTATATTGAGGGGACAAGTCACGAACGAGGCTTTCGTGCGGGAACGGTCAATGTTCCAGGTATTCTTGCGATGACAGCTGCCGCTCAGAAGGCTATATCTAAGCTTGAGGATGAGAGCGAACGGCTTTCGTCTTTGCGGGAGATTTTCGTGAGTCAATTTACTAATTTGACCAATCAAGTAACCATTTATGATGCTCAACTTCCCGCCATAATTGGTATGAGAATTCATGGGCTGGAAGGACAATGGATCATGCTTGAATGCAACCGGAGAGGATTTGCCATCTCCACGGGTACGGCTTGCCATACCGGTTTATTGGATCCATCGAAAACGATGACTGCCATCGGAGTGAAAGGTAAAGCCGCTAAAGAATTTTTCAGAATCTCTTTTGGGCGCCAAACGGAAGAGTCGGATGTTAAAGAGCTAGGGCGGATTTTAGCAGAGCTCACGCGAACCCAACAAAGGGTTTAACTGAATTCACTTAAAAGGTATGGTACAATTTTTTTACGGAAGCTAGATAAGGAGAGAAATCGATGAAAAAGATATTAGGTGATGAGAGACGATCTCTTATATTAGATATTTTAAAAACAAGCAACGAGCCTATAACGGGGGGCGAGCTTGCCGCACAAACCAATGTCAGTCGCCAGGTGATTGTTGGGGATATCACGTTGTTAAAAGCGCGAAATGAACCGATTATCGCCACCAGCCAGGGCTATCTTTATATGCATTCGTCTTCTCCAGTTGTTCTCGCCGAACGAACAATCGCCTGTAGCCATGCCCCGGAAAAGACAGAGGAGGAATTGAACATCCTCGTTGATCTCGGAGTGACCGTTAAAGATGTCCGGATTGAGCACCCCGTTTATGGAGACCTTACCGCTTCGATTATGGTTTCAAACCGCCGTGAAGTGAAGCAGTTTATGGAAAAAATTCTTTCGACAAATGCTGGATACCTTTCAGAACTAACCGAAGGCATCCATATTCACACCATTGCCGCGCCAAGCGAAAAGATATTGGATGAAGCCGAAGAAGCGATGAGCAAAGCTAATTTTTTGATTACGCAATAATTAATTTGAAGCTGCACTTTTGAGGGGTCTTGTTTTTATGAGACCTATTGGGGGGTGGCTTCTTTTTTACGTGAAGGTTATACTTTGATCTGATAAATAGACGGAGAAATTCCGCTTAATCAGTAAGTAACACTGAAAACTAGCTTAAATAGAGGGAGAAATTCCGCTTATTCGACTCGAAAACATGAAAATAGGTAATTTTGCTTTGTATAAACGGAAAAACTCCCCCTATTTACCCCAAATTGAGCTCTAATCTGCATTTAACGGAAAAAACTCCGCTTATTTTTCCAGTCACATCTAACGATTAAAGTCTAAAAGACGGATAACTCCCAAGCACTTTTACAGAGCAGCCAAGGGCTTCGAGTTCGGCAATTGCACCTGGGATGAGGACATCATCCATTTGCTGTTCGATGTCGATGATGAAAAAGTAATTTCCAAGTCCTGTCTTTGTCGGTCTAGACTCAATTTTTGATAAATTCAGATTACGCCATGAGAAAGCTGATAGAACTTGGTGAAGCGCACCCGTTCGATCAGAAGGTAAGGTTACGACCAAAGTCGTTTTAAATCCGTTGCTAGCTAAAGTGGTTTGTGGCAATGCTTGTTTTTCCTTTGATAAAACGACAAATCTTGTATGGTTATGATCATAATCATGAATATCGGCTTGAACGATGGACAGACCATATTCTTCGGCAGCAAGACTATTAGCAATCGCCGCTAAGTTTTTCTCCGGATGCTCGTTCACATACTGAGCAGCAGCAGCCGTTGACGTCATTCTTTCACTCACAATCCCCTTCATTTCGCGGTGAAGAAATTTATGACACTGAGCAAGTGCATGCGAGTGGCTCAAAACGAGTTCCGTTTGTTTCCACTGCTGTTCATTTTCTGGATGGACCATTAAATGCTGTTGAATTGGCGCTGTCGCCTCGCCAATAATGTATTGCGGAGCTTCATGAATTAAATAGTCCAAGGTAATATTTACCGAACCCTCCAACGCATTTTCAATCGGCACAAGCGCAAAATCACAGGTACCATCCTCAACCGCATCGATGCATTCTGGAATCGTCATAAATGGTGTGGCTTCAACCGATGGAAATAAATGGCGCACAGCCAAATCTGTGAACGTAGCCCGCGGCCCCAAAAAACCTATCTTCATTGTTTCTCACTCCCCCTATTTATAAAAAGGCAGTGCAGTGAGAACTCACCGCACCACCCCAAACCCAGCAATTATGTAAGGACAGTGAAACTCCCTCAGGAATTTTCAAAGCCCTCTTTCTATATAAAATTAAGCCCCAGATCCAAGCACTTCAACCTTTTCAACAAACTCAAGCCGCCGTAGCCTTGCTAATAGTTCATCCATTTCAACCTTCATATCCCCAATGTTTAAACTCAATGTAACATTGGCGCGTCCTTGAAGAGGGATGGTCTGGTGAATCGTTAGCACATTACAACCAGCATTTGCGACAAGGCCTAAGAGCTCGGATAGCGTTCCAGAGCGATCTTCAAGATGGAAAAATAAGCTGATAATCCGTTCCTTTACAACCGTGTGAAAAGGGTAGACGGTATCACGATACTTGTAATACGCACTTCTACTCAAGTCCACACGTTGGACGGCATCCCAGACAGAATCGGCTTTTCCCCGCTCAATCATTTCCTTGGCATCTAAAGTCTTTTTCATAGCCTCCGGAAGCACATCTTCTCTGACAAGATAAAATTTCTTATCGAAATTATTCGGCTTCATTTCTCCACCCCGTGGTTATTCTACAAATTCAAACTCATATTTCAGGATGCGAACGGTATCCCCATCCTTCGCACCGCGTTCACGAAGAGCATCATCAATTCCCATACCACGCATTTGACGAGCAAATTTCCTAGTCGATTCCTCGCTCGCGAAGTTCGTCATCTTAAAGAGTTTCTCAATGGTGTCACCAGAAATAATAAAGGTTCCATCAGGATCTCTAGTAATTTTAAACTTATCCGTGTCTTCCTCATGTCGATAAACAACACGGTTAATTCCTGGATTTTCTTCGACTTCTTCCAGTAAAGGAAACTCAGGTGTTTTCTCGATTGTGTCTGCAATTGCAAATATCAGATCACGCAAGCCTTCCCTTGTAAAAGCAGAAATCGGGAACACTGGAAAATCGTCTGTTAACTTTTCTTTAAAAGCAGCAAGATTTTCTGCCGCTTCTGGCATGTCCATTTTATTGGCAACAATAATTTGCGGACGTTCCGTCAAGCGAAGATTATACTGCTCAAGCTCTTTATTGATGACTAGATAATCCTCGTATGGATCGCGTCCTTCAACGGCTGCCATATCAATCACATGAACAATGACTCGTGTTCTTTCGATATGTCTCAAGAACTGATGTCCTAGTCCGACACCTGAGTGCGCTCCTTCAATCAGCCCTGGCAAATCAGCCATAACAAAGCTTCTAGCATCTTCCGTTTCAACCATTCCTAAGTTTGGAACAATCGTTGTGAAATGATATTCAGCTATTTTAGGACGAGCAGCTGAAACAACCGACAACAATGTTGATTTTCCTACGCTTGGGAAGCCGACAAGGCCTACATCAGCGAGTAGTTTCAACTCAAGGACTACATCTCTTTCTTGTCCTGGCTCGCCGTTTTCCGATAGCTCTGGTGCTGGATTGGCAGGTGTAGCAAAGCGGCTATTGCCTCGTCCACCGCGACCACCCTTGGCAATGACAGCCCGTTGACCATGTTCGGTTAAGTCTGCAATGACCTCTCCTGTTTCAGCATCGGATACAATCGTACCCGGTGGAACCTTGACGATCATGTCTTGAGCTCCTCTACCGTGCTGGTTCTTCGACATCCCATGTTCACCACGTGGTGCCTTGAAATGACGCTTATAACGGAAATCCATTAGTGTGCGCAAGCCTTCTTCAACCTCAAAAATGACATTGGCTCCGCGGCCGCCATCGCCACCAGCTGGTCCTCCGTTTGGTACATATTTCTCACGACGGAAAGCAACTATTCCGTTACCACCGTCTCCACCTTTAACATAAACCTTTACCTGATCGACAAACATTGTATTTAATAACCACCTGTCTTGAATGAATTTGATTTTACATGGTTAGGTTAGTTTTCAGTATTATCATACCCGTTCAGCAGCAATCGTAAAAACCTCGAATGAGATTTCCTCATCCGTTACCGCCGTCGCACGGACGGACATTGTTGAATTTAACGGTTTTTCCAAAAACTGAATGATATTCGATGTATTGATTAGTATTCCGCTGAAATCAAAAAAGAAACGGGTTTCTTCTTCATCAGCTTGAATCATGACCGAAAGATGATTTTCCTGAAATTTTTCAACCGAAGCATCTAAAATCTCAAATAGTTCATTCGTCCAGTTGGCAAGCACCTTGTCATCAAGATGTTGAATGGTAGATGATTTATTTACCTCATAGTCAAGCCGAAAATAGTGTTGATCCCAGTTGCAGGTTAATTGCGCAGAGGCAAACTGTGGGAGATTCAGATTCGTAAGCTGGGCTTCCTGCCTAGCCTCGACAATGATTTCCCCAATGATTTCTTTCACCCTGTCCACTTTATTTAAAGACAAATTGCCTTGAATCAATTGTAGTCGATTGAGCCAATCATGGCGTGCATGCTTTAATACCTCAAGGGTATCCCACTCTTTTTTCATAAAAATACTCCTAATCATAGAAAACTGTCTTTTGTAAGTATAACAAAAAAGATGGAAAAGGTAAGCAAAATCGTTTTAAAAGGAGGGAATTAGAAGTGTAAGTTTGCAAAAGGCTGTTTTAAAGACATTGTTGATTGGAGCTCCAGGCGCTTGACTCCTGCGGGAGCAGCGGGACAGGTGAGACCCCACAGGAGCGCAGCGACGAGGAGGCTCACCGCACGCCCCGCGGAAAGCAAGCGCCTGGAGCGGAAATCAACAACCCCTTTAACACATCCATAAAAAAGAAAACCCTAACCGAATCGGCTAGGGTTTTCCACGTTTACTTAAGCTTCTTGAGCTGTTGGGTAAACACTTACTTGCTTTTTGTCACGGCCAAGACGTTCGAACTTAACAACGCCATCAACCTTAGCGAATAGTGTATCGTCGCCACCTTTACCCACGTTTACACCTGGGTAAATTTTTGTACCGCGTTGACGGTAAAGGATAGATCCACCAGAAACGAATTGACCGTCTGCACGCTTAGCACCAAGGCGCTTTGCATGAGAGTCACGTCCGTTCTTTGTAGAACCTACTCCCTTTTTGGAAGCGAACAATTGAAGATCCAATTTCAATAACATGTATTCCACCTCCTACTTTTTGAAGGTAATTTTTATGTGTTCTCGATATTCTTCCTCAATCGTCTGCAATGAGACAACCATTCCCTCGAGAAGAAGTTGTACTTTCTCATTTATACTCTCCGGAAGTTTTTCCGGTAGGGTACAGCGGAGAAAGCCGTCCTCATCATGACCAATCTCAGGAGTGACACCGGTTAAGGCATGCACCGCATTGATGGCCCCGACGGATACAGCGGATACGCCTGCACAGACGATATCTTGACCCCGTTCGGCGAAAAATGCATGGCCGCTAATAGCAAAAGATTGAATGGCACCGGATTGTGTACGATAAATCACAGCGTCAATCATTGATAGCCAACCTTAAGCGTTGATTTTTTCAATAACAACTTTAGTGTATGGCTGACGATGACCTTGCTTTTTACGGTAGTTTTTCTTCGCTTTGAATTTGAAAACGATGATTTTCTTTTGACGGCCTTGTTTTTCAACTTTAGCCGAAACAGAAGCACCCTCAACAACTGGGCTTCCTACCTTCACGTCTTCTCCACCTACGAATAAAACTTTGTCAAAAGTAACTGTTTCACCAGCTTCAGCGTTAAGCTTTTCGATGTAGATTGCTTGTCCTTCTTCTACACGGATTTGCTTGCCGCCAGTTTCGATAATTGCGTACATTCCACTGCACCTCCTCTTAGACTCAGACTCGCCATCCGCAGGCGTTTGCTAAACTGCAAATCTTATACCTGGTCTGTGCGGTTGTAGCACGGGTGCGCTACAAACATAACATGAAAATACTATCATAGGATTATATCTCTGTCAATCCTAATCTGCTTTTCTGTTAATCCTGTTCCTAACTTTAACATACATCTTTGAACGTGAGAATACCCAACTGATGGAAACCTAAATTATTTTTTTACCTTAGCAGAAATCTCTGCGACAGTGCCAAGTTGACGGATGCTGTAGTCCGGCTTGGCCGAATCTAGTTGACTAAAATAGATCTTCAGTCCAACGGCTTCTTCGATTCTTAACCGATGAACATCACTTTCCCCCGAAAATACACTTGAAACTTCATCCGTAGCTGCGATTAAAACCGCATCATAATCAGATTGACGATGCTCCCAAAGTTCCCGTTCAAGTCGGAAAGCCATTGTTTCGGCACTCAACACTTTTCCGGTACCACTACAAACTGTGCAATGTGTAGTCAACGCTTCCGAAATGGTTACTTTCTTTTTTTGCCTCGTTAGCTGTAAAATTCCTAGCTCAGTGAAACCAGCAATTCTTGTTTGCCTTCCATCTCCGGCGAGTGCACCCTCAAGTACCTTCGTGACACTTACTCGATCAGCTGGATCTTTCATATCAATAAAATCAATGAGCACCATCCCGCCAAGATCCCGAAGGCGGAGCTGGCGAGCAATTTCCGCAGCCGCAAGCTTATTGGTTGCGACAACTGTATCTCTTAGATCATTTTTACCTGAAAATCTTCCAGTGTTAACATCTATTATGGTCAGTGCCTCGGCCTCATCAAATATTAAATACGCGCCATTATCGAGCCAAACCACTCTTTTTAACGCTCTTTCAATCTCTTTTTCAACCCCATAAACAGAAAAAATATTTTCTGGACTTTGATGATAACGTATCTCGTTGTCGCCTAGATTTGCTTGGAGCCTTTTCTTTAGAGCTTGGCCATCAACAATCACTTCCGCTTTTTGCAACTGCTCCATCATTGTCATTAGCTCTTCGTAAAAGAAATCCTTTGCAACCACTAGACCAGGCTTTTTCTTGTTTTTTATTTGTTGCAATAACTCTTGGTACTGCTCTCGTAGTTGCTCGAGCTCAGCTTTAATATTTTCTTCACTTTGGTTCACTGAGGACGTCCGAAAGATCAAACCTTCCTCATCTGTTTTGATTTGTTGACCATATTCCCGCCACTTTTTCTTCATCTCGCTATCGGCGATTTTTTTCGATACGGCGGTATACTTCCCTGAAGGCATATAAACGATATGGTCTCCGTGGAGCTCAATGATAGCTGTCAGCCTAGCTCCCTTCGTACCTGCAGCATCCTTTTCGACCTGAACAAGCAATTTCTCCCCTTGATGAAGATAGCTGGAAATGCCTCGCTTACTCTTCTCTTCCTTGCTCCGTGGGTCAAGTACATAGGATGGGAGCTTATCACGAAATAGAAAGCCGCTTTTATCCTCACCAAAGTTCACGAAAGCCGCATTCATGCCTGGAACCACTTTTTCGACAACACCAAAAAAAATACTACCCACCAACGATTGTTGACCCGGCTGTTCTATGTAAAGACGTTCTAGCTTCTCATTTTTGAGAAGTGCAAACCGCTTTTCTCTTGTTAAATGATTGATAATTAATCTTTCCACAACTAACTTCCTCGCTCTTTTAAAATATCCTCTGTTAAACAAGTAGGGTTGATTTCCGCTCCAGGCGCTTGCTTTCCGCGGGGCGGGCGCTGAGCCTCCTCGTCGCTGCGCTCCTGTGGGGTCTCACCTGTCCCGCTGCTCCCGCAGGAGTCAAGCGCCTTCCGCTCCAATCAACGGTTAACAAAATAATCAATGTCCTTTAACAGAACTTTAAAATAAAATAGACAGGGATCACATCCCTGCCTTTGTATTATCCTCTTTTATAGATTAAAAATGCAAATTCGAGCTAGTACGGAATCACTAGGTCCCCCATCTTGGCTTGGAGGTTTTTTTCGGCAAAATAAGCATGTAAAAGTTCATTTTCATCAAGGGAAGCTTCCTTCCCGTTCTTTTGCTTTACGATGACTCGATGCTTACATCCGCGTTGAAAGCGTTCAAGTACGGCTGCTAATTCCTCCTCTTCGGTCACTTTTATGGGCAGGAGCGAGCGGAACTCTCCTTGATTGCCATAATAGCGTTCCATGAGAAAACGAATAAACACGTAGCGACGCTGCTTCCATTCATAAAATAGGGAAAACGCTAGAAAACCAACGATAATCAAGACATTTAATGTAAACGGACCGACAACTAGCATCATAAAAGCAAACACGAGAAGCACAGCCCCTGAAAAGATTATCGTTTGCAAATGGGCTAGTGGAAAAGCTCTGCGGAAGCTTAGTAGCAAAAAGATAAGCTTCCCCCCATCAAGCGGCCATACAGGAAGAAGGTTAAACAATAACACCATCATATTAAAATCGAAAAACCGAGCATACCAATATTCAGGAACAATCCCCATCGCATAAAGACCATATGCTAGCGCACCCATCCAGACATGCTGCAAAGGTCCTGCGAGCACAACGACGGTCTCCTCATAAAGGGATCGGTTTCCATGTTCATCCATCTCTGCTACCCCACCAAACGGCAGCAGCGAAATCCTCTTAATTCTCCACGAAAAAAAAGAAGCTGCCGCTGCATGTCCCATCTCATGAATAAAAATGATTAGCAGCAATAAAGACAGCTCGATAAAATGGGCGGTGACGATTGCAACAGCAACGACCACCCAAAGCAGCGGATGAATATGGATTTTTTTCAAAAGGCTTAAGGCTTTATTCAAACTTGATCACCCCAATGGGATCAATAAAGTCATCGCCTTTTTTAATGGCAAAATAAAAGGAGCCTTTCTCTTCACTTGCAGCTGGCGATGCTTTGCCGACTGCAGCCCCTTGGCTAATGTACTCATAGACATTCACATCGAAATCAGCTAGATTTCCATACCATGATTCACTTTTGTCCGCATGCTGGATGATGACTGTTTTACCGAACCCTTCTTTCGTGCCAACAAACCGAACCAATCCCTCATTCATTGCCTGGACCATGGCTCCCTTGCCTGTTTCAATCGTGATTCGCTGACCATTATCACCAAAGTCCTCTAAAATCCTTCCTGAAGCCGGAAGAGCATAATGAGTGTTGCCGGTGTTGGTATCAGCGATGTTCTCCCGTTCGTTGATTGGCAGGAGCGCGAGTGGCTTACCAAATTGATCTTCATACCAATTTGAGACAGCAGCAAATTGAAATTCCGTTTCCATTGTCGTTTTCACGAATTGTTTCACCGGCGCTACCCGTTCCACTTCACTGCGGAAAAGGATGGCCACAATTAGTACGACACAAGCAGAAGCAAGAATTTTAAATATGAATACTTCCTTCTTGAATAACGGATGGTTTCCATCACCAGGCTCTATGTCATAGGATGGAAGCTTATCAAATCCATAAAGCTCTTCCGTCTCAGGCAACTTTCGAGCTGGAACTTGGGTTCGCTTGTCAACAACCCGATCCCGCTCCCTTTTACGTTTCGCAATTCTTTTCCGGATATCATCTGCTCTTGACCCCATGTTACCCCCACCATTCCTTTATTGGACAGTTTGTACACTATATGAGGACGGAGGGACAAGTATGCTAAATTGATAAGAGATTTTAAGTTAATGTTTAATTACTTTAATAGATTTATATTAGTATCTTTGGAAACGTACACATTGGTGGCCTATCTTACTCTGGTTCCTCACACTTAGGGCACCAATCGGCTTTGTTGGTGACCTTTCTTCCTCTGGCTCTTCCCACTTAGGGCACCAATCGGCCTTGTTGGTGACCTTTCTTCCTCTGGCTTTTCCTACTTAGGGCACCAATCAGCCTACTTGGTGCCCCATCTTCATCTGTTCCTTTCCATTTAGGGCACCAATAAGACTATAAGTTTCAACTCCCCCATCCTTACACTTATACTGAACAATTTAAAACAACAAAAAACCCCAGAAACAACTCTCCAGGGTTTAATCATTTTAAATCTATAAATAACATTCTTAACGTACACCAAAAAACTTCTTAATCTTTGTAAACATGCCTTTGTCATCTGCGTCCAATTGCTGCAATGGAACAGATTCTCCAAGAATTCTGCGCGCGATGTTACGGTAGGCAAGTGATGCCTTGCTGTTAGGGTTCAAAGCAATTGGCTCTCCGTGGTTGGAAGCTTTAATTACTTCATCATCGTCAGCAACAATTCCGATGAGATCAATCGACAAATGCGTCGTGATTTCATCGACATCAAGCATGTCACCGGATTTCATCATATGACTGCGAATACGGTTAATAACAAGCTTTGGTGGTTCAATGCCTTCTTCTTTTTCAAGAAGTCCAATAATGCGGTCGGCATCACGTACAGCTGAAACTTCAGGCGTTGTGACAACAATCGCCTTATCTGCTCCAGCGATGGCATTTTTATAGCCTTGTTCAATTCCAGCTGGGCAGTCAATAACAATATAATCATAATCTTGCTTAAGATCAGTGATTAATTTTTTCATCTGCTCAGGTTCAACAGCAGTTTTATCTGTCGTCTGTGCTGCCGGCAACAGATACAACTTGTCATCAAAGCGCTTATCTTTAACGAGCGCCTGATGAACCTTACATCTACCTTGAATCACATCTACCAAATCATAGATAATTCGGTTCTCCAACCCCATTACAACGTCTAAATTCCGTAGACCTATATCCGTATCGACTAGACAGACTCTTTTACCTTGAAGGGCCAAAGCTGTCCCAATATTGGCTGAAGTTGTTGTCTTACCGACCCCGCCTTTTCCAGATGTAATTACAATTGCTTCTCCCACTCTAGCGGCCTCCTTCGAATCTAGTTAAATTTGGTCTTTGCTGAATTAAAACTTGTAGTCTATCAACAATAATTTGATGATTTTCGGATATATAAGCACACTCCATAGGTTTGCCTTCTTCATCGGTACCTTGGTCAGGAGCACGATTGATGCAATCGCTAATACGGAGCTGCGACGGTTTCATGATCGATGCGGCAATCACCGCTTCATCGTTCCCAGTACACCCAGCATGGGCGATTCCTTTTAAGGCACCCATGATGAAAATATTTCCACTCGCCTTCACGGTTCCACCCGGGTTGACATCACCAATTAATAGCAAGTCCCCCGTTACTTCAACCACTTGGCCTGAGCGGATCATTCGAGCCAACGAGACAATTTCACCGTCTTGTTTAAGCCGTTCCGCTTCTTCCTTAGTCAACACGTTTGTCTCAACTTCTTCAACAATGAGGTTGCGCTTTTGGCGGATTAAATCCTTTAGCTCCTCTTGTTGTTCATCCGTTAAATAACGGTTTCCAACCTTGACCTTAACAGATAAAAGTTTACTTTCTTCCTGTACGCGGGTCGAGTTGGAGAGTTTGCGATCTAGCTCCTGTTTAAGCTCCTGATATGAGCAAGTATCATCGAGATGGAGTGTTAATCCGTCTTTAGTCCCTTTAATTGTCACATTTTGTGTCTTTTTCATAAAGATGTTCACCTCAATGATAAAAGAAATTCGACATCGACGCCCGAATTCCTTTATTAGAATAGCAGAGGAATGATATTTCTTCCGCAAAGCGCTTCTATGGGCCTTAAGGACGACCTCAAGGCACGCATCCAATCTGCATAGGTCATTATCCCGATATACACGAGATTTTTTTAATCATTCCGTAATTCTTCGGCAAATTTCTCAAATTGTCGTTTAAACGGGTACGCAGCGATTATGATAAAAATAAGATTTAAAATTAAAGTTGGAACAAGGCGAATCTCTGAAAAGCTTGTAAAGTCCAAATCTGTAATATGGATCAACAAGTTCATAAAGTAAACGCTACCCTCAAGAAAAGCAATACTTAGTAAAGATACAAACGAAACAAGAACAATGTTTGTTTGAATCACTTTCATAATCGTTATAAAAAGATAAGTAGCCAGCGGGAACAAGAACAAGTAAATCCCAATAACCTCTGTATAGACCATATCGAAAACTAATCCGAACAAAAATCCATAGATGATGCCATGTTTAACACTTCCATAGATTGCTAAAAAAAAGATGCTAATAATCAAGAAGCGCGGAACAAAGATATAATCTCCATTAAACAAATCCGCAGGGAAAAGCTGCGTAAATAAGCCTTCAAAAATGAACAGAAAAATGAGTAAAAGAGGAATTAAATAACGCTTCACAAATCCTCCCCCTCATTTTCTTCATCATTTTCAATTTGCTCTGGAATCGCCATGCCTCTCGTTAAAATCATCACATGCTCGATATTGTAAAAATCAGCCTCTGGCTTAATATAGGCCGTCTGGTTTAATCCAAACTGATCTGGGACAACTTCAACGACTTTTCCAACCGGTACATCGCCAGGGAAAACGCCACCAAGTCCAGATGTGACGACCATTTGGTCTGGCTCGATTTCGGCATCAACAGGTAATCCTTTTAATAAAAGCCATTCATTTTCTTTATCATAGCCTTCGATGGTTCCGAAAAGCTTTTTATCGCCCTGTAACGCCGCTGAAATCCGATTCGTCGGATCAAGTGCACTTAAAAGTTGAATCGTTGAGGTGAATGGCGTGGTACTTTTTACTTTCCCAATCAATCCCCTCGCTGTCATAACAGCCATATTCTTTTCAACTCCATGTGAGGAGCCTTTATTGACGATAATCATCTCATGCCAGAGTCGGTCAGGACTACGAGAAATAACCGTAGCCTGCATCGGGTCATAATCCCCAATTGAGCCTTCAATTTCGAGGATCTCCGCTAGCTCGGCATTTTCTTTTTCAAGCGAGTATACTTTCGCTTCAAGGCGCGCCATATCTTCAAGATGTTTCTTCAACTCTTTGTTTTCTTCATATGTATTTTGCAAATCTTTCATATTCTCAAAGATGCCAATCACATATTGTGTCGGTGTCGCTACAAGTGACTGAGCAAAACCAGTTGTATCTTTAACAAACTTTTCCGCCCAGCTTAATTCATCCCGCTCCCTAATCGAAAAACCAATCAATGCCACGAGGATAATAATGCTCACAAGCAAAATTATAAGTCGTTTATTCAGAAAGAACTGTGGCATTTTTTACACCTCAAATTTCTATAAAAAAGTAAGATCATTTCATTCGATGCATCAGCGCCTTGTCCAATTTAATGGAACAAGGCGCTAATCCTTTTTTTGATGTTTTGCTTCAGCGGCTAGCGGCTAGTGGAATTCTCCCTACGTTGTTAAACCGGTCGCTTTCGCTTTTCGTTTTATCTAGATTCTTTTGCTCTGTTTTTAAATAAATCAATATTATCTAGTGCTTTACCCGTACCAATCGCAACGCAGTCTAGTGGATCTTCAGCAATAAGAACAGGCATCTTTGTTTCTTCAGCAATGACTTTGTCAAGATTACGAAGCAATGCTCCACCACCTGTTAAAACAATCCCACGGTCCATGATATCAGCCGCAAGTTCTGGTGGTGTGTTTTCAAGGGTTAGTTTTACAGCATCGACAATCGAATAAACGGTATCATGAAGCGCACCTGAAATCTCATCGGCAGTGATTTCGATGGTTTTCGGTAGACCGGTTAACAAGTCGCGGCCACGAATTTCCATGTTTTCAATGCCTTCTGCTTCACCTGCAGCACCAATTTCCATTTTAATCGCTTCGGCTGTGCGCTCACCAATCATCAGATTGTAATTTTTACGAATATAATTGATGATGGCATCATCCATTTCGTCACCGGCAATGCGAATCGATTGAGATGTAACGATTCCTCCAAGGGAAATAATCGCTACTTCCGTCGTACCGCCACCGATATCAACAACCATGCTACCAGTTGGTTCCCATACAGGAAGGTTCGCACCAATCGCTGCAGCAAATGGTTCTTCAATCGTAAAGGCATCACGTGCTCCAGCTTGACGGGTTGCATCAACAACCGCACGTTCTTCAACCGCGGTAATCCCTGATGGCACACAGACCATCACATACGGCTTGCCAGCTAACCAGCCTTTATTCCGGGTTGCTTGCTTAATATAGTACTTCATCATTGTTTCGGTTGTTTCGTAGTCAGCGATGACACCGTCCTTCATTGGGCGGAGGGCAACGACATTTCCTGGTGTTCGGCCAATCATGTTTTCCGCGTCATTCCCGACGGCAACAATCGATTTCGTATCCGTCTGGAACGCCACAACTGACGGCTCCCTAAGGACGATTCCTTTTCCTTTTACATAAATCAGAGTATTAGCGGTCCCTAAGTCGATCCCCAGGTCCCTTGTCCCAATTCCTAGCATAGTTTGTATCTCCCTTTCTCAACAAAATGCATTTAAAACCGGTTATCTATATTCACAGCGATGTCGTTTTATTAGGCCATATTAATGGTATAACAGCTTCATCCTCGTGCAAAAACCATAAGATATATTATAGCGTAACCAAATTTAAAATCCTAGTATCAAACATACCCTTTTTCCTTCAAACTAACATATTTATTATCGCCAATGATCAAGTGATCCAACAAGTCAATTCCCAGCATTTTCCCACATTCAACCAAACGCTTGGTAACTTCAATATCCTCTCGACTTGGTGAACAATCGCCGGAAGATAGCAATAGGTAAGGCTTTGAATTGATCTCCACCTTTTCCCCTGCTCCACACCGTGCATGCAACTTTCATCGCACACGGCATTCCATCGTTTGTATTCTATTTCACTTACCTCAATCTGTTAAATTTAATTAGAATCCCTAATTCCTTTTTAGTCACACAAGAATCCTTGAGATGATTGAGTTGAAATAGTTTAGACGAAACGACTTGAGGCTATTGCTCAGTTTCCATTACAGAAACTTCAACGCTCCTGCCTCTACTCTCACTACCATAAAAGGAAGTTATAGACGAATCCTTTTCTTCCCACCATTTCATCGTGTGTGCACACTCCATGTTGATAGCTTTCCACGTTCCCTTAACTCTATCTATACTTAACTTAGGTGCTAGCTCTTGCCTGGCGCCCTCTCCATCGCCTTTAACGATGCATGGAGCTTTCGAAACCACCATAATTACTCGCCCACGGAACGCACTTGAATTTTCATCAAGTCTACTCATTTCTGAGTAGTCCCACTTGCAGACATTTCGTTCGCTAGTTCGTCAGTGTTTTACCACATTCTCACCATATTAAGTTTTAACGACTCCCGACCTATCAGTTACACCAACTACCTCTAGTTAGCTTTCGGTTACCAATTAGATTGGCACTACGGCAACATTCAGCCGACTTCACCGAGCTTCACACCACATTCTTATACACATTCGAATATCGCATGTCGGAGTATTAGAGCAGGCATTTCAAGGCGTTACCCTATCATTCTACCTATCGAGTTAAGAGTTCACGACTCTCTTACTTGTCAAATTGACGTTCGGACAGCGTGCATAACCTTTTCAGTTATGAACGTGTCGCACGATGGTTATGGGCACATATAATGGAAGCAGCTGAGCGGCGAACGGCTTCTTTGTAGACCTCGCGTGGGTGAACTATCGAGGCATTTAGGCTACCGATAAAAACTGTCTGACGATGAATGATCTGATTCTTCGTATTCAAATACAAGCAAACGAAGTGCTCCTGCGAAAGGTATTTCAAATCATTCATTAAAAATTTAGCACCATCTTCCGGTGAACGAATCACGTAGCGATCCTCATGGGTATGACTTGCAAGTCGCCGACCAATCTCAACGGCAGCAAGTAAATGAATCGCTTTTGCTTGACCGATTCCCTTTATTTTCGTTAGCTCTTCAAGCGTGGCGTCTTTCAGTAATCGTAGGCCTTCAAATTCTGCTAGCAGTCTGTTAGCAAGTTGTAGCACTGATTCTTCTTTTGTGCCCGTACCTAAAATAATTGCAACCAACTCGTGGTTCGATAAACTTTGGGGACCATTAATAATAAACCGTTCCCGCGGACGTTCATTTTGTGGGTAATCCTTGATCATAATCGATTGAGTAGTCAACATCTTTCCTCCCTATCGGATTGTGACAGGGAGCAGTTTTTAGAAGAATGATGTCTTGTTACCTACTGTTAATACGGAAGGACATATCCGATTTTTCTTAATTCGCGTACCGTTCTGGAAACAGGCAGCCCGACAACGGAGAAATAATCTCCTGTAATTCCACGGACAAGAAAGCTACCAAATCCTTGAATCCCGTAGCCTCCTGCTTTATCAAACGGTTCACCACTGCGGATATACGCGTCCATTTCTTCCTGTGACAGCTCCCAGAATGTCACATCTGTTTTTTCATAAAACTGGGTTTCTGTTTCTGGGGCAATAATCGATACTCCGGTATAGACGGAATGAGTTTTCCCGGAAAGCTTTTTCAACATCGATAAAGCTTCAGCCTCATCGGTTGGCTTTCCAAGAATTTCTCCGTCATGAACCACCACCGTATCAGAGCCAATCACAAACGCATCTTGTTCTTTCTCAGCGATAAAACTCGCTTTTCGCGATGCCAGCTCCATTACGGCGTCTTCTGGTGTCAATTCCGGACTAAAACTCTCATCGACATTACTGCTGGAAATTTCAAAGTGTAAGTGGAGATTTTCAAGAAGTTCTTTTCGTCGTGGAGAGGATGAGGCTAAAATAAGTCGCTGCATACAATCACCTTTCTAACTATTTGCATTTTAGGGAGATACATCATCATCGTATCAAACTTACAACCTTCTCACAATCTTTAGTCACCTAAAAGCAGAGAAAAAAATCAGGGCCTGTCGAATGCTACGACAGACCCTGTTATTTTGTTGTATTTCCCAGAAAATATACTCGTATAGAATGAGGAAAACACGCTGCATTTGTCATTATTTCCCTAACGATTGCCAAGCAGCAAGAAAAGCTAGATTGGCTTTTTCTAGTGTAGTCTTATCGCTAGATTGAAATGCAGTTGCTGCTGATTCTAAACTTTTCTTAGCAGAGAGAACCTCTTTATTGTTAATTTTCTTTTCATCAATTTCTTTTAGCTGGTTTAGCTGAGCGCTAATCGTATCGGCATTCCCGTTCCCACTTGATAGGTTCGCAAATAGCTCCGGCGCTAGTTTTAACACTGAACTTTCTTCCGTCGTCAAGCCTGCAACGCTAAATCCGGCAAGTTCCAGGGGTTTTGCAAACACTTCTGCCCCTTTGCTTTCAAGCTCGTCTCCTGCTGCTTTCGCTTCTTCGATGGACCCTGCCGTTGCAAGCAGTAAAGCAAATTTCCCGTCCACTGGGACAGCGGCAGCAAAGATTCCTTGTCCCCCGAGACCTTTCGCCGCGGTGTCGGCTGAGTCCTTCGTTGAGAATACTCCACCTTGAACAACGAATGTTGAAATCGCTGGGAGCTCTGCTACTTGTGTTCCAGCTGTTGCGTGTTGATCTTTTTCCTCAGCAGGAGGCGTCACACTCTGCTCGGCGGTTTGTACCTGATCCGATTTAACGATATTAAGAATAATCATCCCAAACCCTAATCCTACAGCTACCGCTAAAAAAATATTCAATGCAACTCCTGGGATGATTGGCGAGTGCTTCCGTGACTTTTTAGTATTTGTTGGCAAACCAGGTAAGCGCAGCCCCCTTTGTTTCGCCGGCTTAGGTTTAAGTACTGATTTATTCCCGGTTACCTCTGTGTCCTTTACTGTCTCTGGTAAAATCCAATCAAAGCTATCTTCAACAGGTTCCTTTGCCGCCGCTGTTTCGTTCCACGCTCTAATCTTTGTTTTGGGGACCACTTGAGCACCTTTGTCTTGGTTATCTTCCTTGATAACCTTTACTTCTTTCTTCCGTTCAACATCCTTATGTGGGCGATCCTTGCCGTTAATCTTGATGGTAATCATTTTGTGCTTGTCCAATGTCAGCCCCTCCCGTTCTTTGCACATAAAATTGGTTTAATCCTATCATATGCACAAAAAAAAAGAACAAGACTTTTGTCGTCTTGTCCGGGAAGTATTTCGTCAAATTTTTTACAAGAGTTAGAAGCCTTAGTCTGTAGCTGTTAAATCAGCGGAACTAGCAAACGGATTCGATTTATTCCCAGGAGCTGGTACTTCAAGCTCTGGAAGCTGATCTTCCAAGTCTTCAAGCTCAGGCATATAAAACGCCGCAAGCGTGATCGAGTATGAAAATTCTTGCTGTTCAACTTCGACATTTGTCAATTCAGTTGTACCAGAAAACGCGACAGACTCAATGACAATTCGGCGATTTAAGCCTTCCAGCGCATCTAAAAACTTCATTAGTTCCTTATAACCAGGCGAAGTCACTGACAAATTAACAGACAGCTTTTTAATTCCTTCTGGGAGCGGAATCGGTTGGTACTGTTGTTCGTCAGCAACTGGCTCGACAGTTTCAGCTTCAACTGTAGTTTCTTCTGTTCCTTCGGTTGTTGCTGGGGTCTCAGCCGTTGCGGGTTCTGTACCAGCCCTAGCTGCTACATCCCCTTCAGCAAAGGACATATTTGCAATAAAACTTTTCGACATGACTTCAGCTTTATTTAAATCTAGGATTAACTGTTCAAGTTGCTGTTTAACCGGAACCTTCTTTTGCAGTTCAGCAACGGTTCCCTCCAATGGGGCCGTTGCTCCAGCAATCTTTGTTTGGATAGCTGCAAGCAATTGCTCTTCTGTCTTAAGTTGGTCCTGCTTATTGCTAACCTCTTGTTTTTTGGGGTTAAGATATAAATAATACGTCCCAAGTATAAAGCCCACCACAACAAGAATGGATGCAAGAAGAATTAACAGTTCTTTTTTCGATAGTCGGAGACTCATCACTCTTCCCCTCCTTCGCTGCTGGCAACTTTACTAGCATTGTTTTGTTGGGCATTGATGAAATCACGGCTTAGCGTAAGTTGGTATTGGCCAATATATCTGGGAACTATTTTATTATTGGCGTCATTTTTCTGTTTAACAACGGTTTGCTCAGTAGATGTAGCTTCAGTATCCTCATCCTGAGAGTCTGAATCAGTTGATTCTTGTTTCTCAGCATCAGTGGACTCAGTTGTTTGCTGGCCATCTTGATTAGTAGACTCTTCAGATTCAAGTTGGTTAGCTGAAACGGAACTTAATTTCACATCCGCGAACCATTCAGAATCGATCAAAGTTTTTAAGTAATATGCAGCTTCTTTACTTGTATCAAATTGAACAGTCATATCGACTGAGCCTATTTCAGAATAAGAAATAGTCTGAATGAATCCACGATTTGGTAGAAGTGCGATAACATGTTCAATAATTGGTACGGTTTTAAGCCGGTCTTCACTTGCCCAGACGACAGCAGACTCAAGCACAGCCACTGAATTAGAAACCTGTCCATCCATCACCTTTGCCTGTTCGAGCTGTGCAATTTGTTGTGTTGTCGAGATTTGATTATCTAAAGTAGCAATTTCACGATTATAGTTCTTCCCTTGGAAAAGGAGATAAGACCCTGTCACCACAATGAGAAAAAGAGCCGTGAGCAGTATCGCAATCATTTTAATATTCTTCTTTTCTTTTTTCGGTAACAGATTGATTTCGACAAGCATGGCTTACACCTCTTTTAAAGCAAGTCCCAAAGCTAGATAATGCGAGGATGGCAATGGTCTATTTTTTTCGGTTGAAATGTTACTAGAATCGAGAATCTCAATTGGGAAATCAAACTGCTTTTGCAATTCCCCCAGAATCGTATCTAAAAATGGATGATCACCCGTCAGAAGAATTTTCGTCAATTCATTTTTCCCTTGATTAAGAGAAAACTGATAGAAGTCAATCATCATATTAATTTCTTTTGTTACCTCTTCAAACTGGAGAACCAACTCTTGCATATCACCTTTGTAGGTCAATTGCTGGAACCCCGTACGACCAACGGTTGTCTCCCATTGTTTATGATCAAACGGAAGATCTTGATGCCGGGTGAAGAACGGAATTTCATTTTCAAAAATACTCATATTCACATGATCTAGATCAAATTGAATAATTAATAGGTTCTCGTTTGAAGACTTCTTAGCTAAGTGATGATAGAGCCGGTAAAGCGCAAGCGAAGATAAATCAGCAGCCACTGGCTTTAACTTTACACTTGAAAAAAGTTCAGAATACGCCATTACGTGCTCCCGATGGGCAGCAAATAACAGAATCTCACGCTTTTCGTCTTGCTCCGGAAGAACAATATAATCGAAAATAGGATCTTCAAATGGAAGATGGATGGTATCGCCAATCTCCATGTACAGATACCCTTGTATTTCATCTATACTAAGATCTGCAGGAACTGGTAGCTTCCGAATCGTAACCGATGGATCCGGAACAAGAAACCGTACCTTGCGTCGCTTAATTTTCCAAACATCAATACATTCCTCAAGAATGATTGCTAGTGTTTCTCGGTCAACGATTTTTCCTTCGTTCACAATTCCAGTTGGTAAATACCGCTCCCCCCATCTTAATGGAGTCGGTTCATCACCACTCTTTAATTCGATATAACGAATACAATGGTCATTCACCACGATATCAACCGGTCGGTTATTGAACAAAAAGAGGGTTGATGCCATTTGTTTACCCCCTCCAATTAACTGTAGAATAAATTAAGATAGGTAGAAATGAGTGTATCACCAAAATAGTAGGCTACTAGTGTTCCAGCAGCAATAAACGGACCAAAAGGAATCGGCTTCCCCTTTTTTACAACTCCGATTGCCATTAAAATCAGACCAACCACAGCACCTAATAGAGTTGAAAAGAAAAAAGATAATAATAGTGTTTTCGTACCAGCGACAAAGCCAATGACGGCAAACAACTTTATATCACCGCCACCCATACCGCCCTTACTAATGAGGGTAATCACGAGCAAAAGGACAAAGCCAATCGCTGCCCCTAAGAGAGAATCCCACCAAGGAGTCAATGGAATAAAAATCCGTTCCAATAAAAAAAGCCCTGCAAAAAACAACAACACTTTATCAGGGATAATCATATAAGCTAAATCGGATACAAAAATAATAATAAATAAAGATATTAGTGTTAGTGCGATAATCAGTTCATAGTTCCAACCGACAACAAGTGGCGCTGTCGCAAACAGCACACCTGTCAAAAACTCAATACTTGGATAAATAGGAGAAATCCGCGACTGACAGCCGCGGCATTTTCCCTTTTGCAAGAAATATGATAGAACCGGTATAAGTTCCCAAGCTCTTAGTTTGTGACCACAAGTTGGGCAGGAAGAACCAGGATAAACGATTGATTTTCCTGCAGGGATTCGGAGACCGACTACGATGTAGAAGGAGCCTAATATCACACCATATAAAAATAAAGCACTTAACATATTTTAATTAGCCATTAATATGCTAGTAACTCAGTTTCTGTAGCAGGAGTAGTCTTGTCACCAACTAGTGTTTCTGAATCATGACTAGCCACTTCGTACGTGTATTTTCCAGTTGTTGTATCTTTTTTCACATTAACTGTAAAACCTGATGCTGCATTATCTAAGTAAGCAGATAGATCAGTGTCACTTAGCACCATAATACCTGGCTTTGTGGCATCCGTGACTTTATGTTGATGTGCAGACATATACATTTTTGCAGAGTTAACAATTTGAATACCTTCAGAAACTTTCGCATCTTTTTCAGTTTTGTTAATTATACCCCCAATTGCAGGTACAGCAATAGCAGCAATAATACCTAAAATTACAATAACTGCTAATAGTTCGATTAGCGTTAAACCCTTCTGATTTTTAAGATGATTTTTTACCATTTTTAACATTTTTTTCTCTCCCTTTTAAAAGTATTTTTTTGTACGTTCAATATATTGAACTTAGTTCTATTATACTATGAGTAATTGTCAAATAAAAAGCATATTTTACAAAATCCAACAAATTCCTAACCAATATGATTGAACATATCGAACATGGGCACCATTATAGCCAATACAATAACGCCAACGATTCCTGCTAAGAATACTATCATCAATGGCTCTATCAAGGACTTTAGCTTATCAGTACTATTGTCGACCTCTTTTTCATAGAATTCAGCTACTTTTGAAAGCATCGCATCTAAAGACCCGGTTTCTTCTCCAATAGAAATCATTTGCGTTGTCAAGGGAGGAAAGGCCCAATGTTCCATCATAGGCCCTGTTAAAGACCGTCCACGCGATAATTCTTCTCGTGAATACCTAATCACACGTGAAATCACTTCATTTTCAACAACATTTTCAACAATTAAAAGGGCCTGTAAAATTGGCACACCTGAGGAAAATAATGAACTTAATGTTCTTGTCATTCTCGCCAAGGCAGCTTTTTGAAGCATTTTCCCAAATAACGGGAGCTTCAGTTTTATTAAATCCATGTGATACTTTGTGCGTTTATCGTTATTTAACAACTTTATGCCAACAATGATACCAATTACTAATAATAAGATTAGCCACCAATATGCTTGAGTGAATTCACTAGAGTCTAAGACAAATTGGGTTATTGCTGGTAATTCAGCTCCAAAATCTTCAAACATCCCAACAAATGTTGGAACAACAGATACAAGCAAAAAGATTATAACAGAAATTGCAATCACCCCAACAACAACAGGGTATGCCATTGCTGACTGTATTTTTTGTCTAGTATGATGCTGTTTCTCAAAATGCTCAGCTAGTCTTTCTAATGTCTCCTCCATATTCCCGCCAGCTTCACCAGCACGAACCATATTAATAAACATTGGTTCAAAAATCTTTTTATGCTTCTCGGCTGCATCTGAAAAGGGTTGACCCTGTCGTAACTCGTTTTCAATATCTTTCAAGGCAGCTGATAGTTTTTTACTATCTGTTTGCATCGCAAGGATATTTGTAGCATCAACAATTGTAACCCCAGCTTTAATTAAAGTTGAAAATTGCCGCAAATAAATAACGATGTCCTGGAGCTTGACAGGATTGCCAATCGCCAAATCTTTCGTCATTATCGTTTCCGCAATTTCCTTTATCTCGACAACCTTAATACCATCACCACGAAGCTGTAAAATCGCCTCTCTTTTTGAGGATGCATTAATTACTCCGGATTTTTTCCCTTTACGAGTCCGGCCCGAATATTTAAACCTTGCCATATTAGCTCACCGACTCTTTTAAGAATGGTTGGCCTGCTTCTTTTGATATAACTCCTGTTTGAATTAACTCTTTAATGCTTGTTTCAAGCGTGATCATTCCCTGATTTCTTGAAGTTTGGATCACTGTTTCAATTTGGTGAATTTTATCATTACGAATTAGGTTGGCAATCGCTGCATTATTCATCATAATCTCCGTTGCGGCCCGACGCCCAGAATTATCAATCGTTTTAAACAAACGTTGTGAAATTATTGCTAATAAAACACCTGCCAACTGGGTCCTAATCTGCGGCTGCTGACCTGGGTCAAAAACGTCGATGATACGTTCAACTGATGCAGGTGCACTTTGAGTATGAAGGGTACCGAAAACCAAGTGCCCCGTTTCAGCTGCTGTTATCGCCGTTTGAATCGTTTCAAGGTCACGCATCTCCCCAACGAGAATGGCATCAGGATCCTGACGCAACGCAGCTCTTAATGCATTGGCGAAGCTTTTTGTATCTGCACCAATTTCACGTTGGTCAATGATACAATTCCCGTGTTTATGCAAGTACTCAATCGGGTCCTCTAGAGTGATGATATGCTTGCGCATATTCGCATTCATATAACCGATCATTGATGCTAGAGTCGTAGATTTCCCACTACCTGTTGGTCCGGTTACTAACACAAGCCCCTGCGGCTTTTCAGTAATATGCTTCAAAACTGCTGGCATTTTTAAATCATCAATCGAAGGAATACTGGTTGAAATAATCCGGATGGCAATCGCAACAACCGCACGTTGCATGAAAGCATTGACCCGGAATCTAGATACTCCTGGGATAGAATAACTAAGGTCAATTTCTCCGGTGTCCTTAAAATCGTCCCATTTATCCTCGGGAATGATAGATTTTGCTAACCCTTCCGTATCGTCTGCCATCAGTACTTCTTTCCCATACCTTTTCAACTCTCCATGAATACGAAACATCGGCGGGACACCGACTGTTATATGAATATCAGATGCCTTCAACTCATGCGCTGCTCTTAAAATTCGATCGATTCTCTCTCTCAATTTTTTACACCTCTACTCAGGAATGGCAACACGTAGTACTTCTTCCGTCGTTGTCATCCCTTGTTTTACTTTTAATAATCCGTCATCAACAAGGAAAATCGTTTTATTTTGGACGGCCACTTGTCTAAGCTTCGAAACAGATTCCCCGTTCATGACCAAACGTCTAATTTCATCATCAACAACAACCACTTCTTGAATCGCCACCCGGCCTTTATAGCCAGACATATTACAGGAAGCACAGCCTTTGCCTCTCATGATTCTCTCAATCTTCAAGCCTCTTTTCGCAAACATTTCAAGTTCACGGTTTGAAGGCTCATGAGCTTCAGCACAATCTCGGCAAACCTTCCTAACTAGACGCTGGGCGACAACACCCGTGAGTGCCGTAGCTACTAGGAATGGTTCCACTCCCATATCTATCAAGCGGTTAATACTACTTATCGCGTCATTGGTATGCAGTGTGCTTAAAACAAGATGTCCAGTAAGTGAGGCACGAACAGCAGTCTCAGCTGTTTCACGGTCACGTATTTCCCCGACCATAACAATATCAGGGTCTTGTCTTAAAATTGCTCGAAGCCCGGCTGCAAAGGTCATTCCTACATTTGAATTTACTTGAATCTGACTAATCCCCTCAAGTCGATACTCAACAGGATCTTCAACGGTAATAATGTTGACACTTTCATTGTTCATCTTATTAAGTGCAGCGTAGAGGGTCGAGGATTTCCCCGAACCCGTTGGACCTGTTATAAGCACAATCCCATTGGGTTTTTCAATTAGTTGTTTAAAGCGAGCAAGATTGACCTTATTGAAGCTTAGCTTTTCAATATCTGTTAAACTACTAGATAGATCGAGGATACGCATAACGACTTTCTCGCCATAAACCGTTGGCAAAGTAGAAACACGTAGATCAATCGGGTAGTATTCGACATTTACTTTGATTCTACCATCCTGCGGCACACGATGCTCCGTGATATCAAGATTGGCTAGGATCTTGATCCTCGCCGTTAAAACACTTTGCATATTCTTCGGCAAGGTCCTTTCTACCCTCAAAATACCGTCCACGCGGTAACGCACAACGACTTTTGTTTCCTGAGGATCGACATGAATATCACTAGCCTTTTGGGTCACGGCGCTTAAAAGAATCTGGTTTACTAGTTTAACAATCGGAGAAGATTCATCCGTTAAGCTCTCCTCTTGATTGGAATCACCGTTTTTCGGCTTCTCCATCATCTCCTCAAAATCTTCATCGACATCATAAAACTTATTAATCGTCCGGACAATATCATCTCTAGTTGCGATAACTTTTTCGATTTGAAAGCCAGTCGATAAGCGTAAATCATCAATCGCAAAGAAATCCATCGGATCGGCCATAGCAACAAGAAGCTTATCTCCATCTTTCCTTAAGGGAACAACAAGATTCCGGCTTGCTGTGTCTCTTGAAATAAGGGAGAAGAGGTTTGTTTCAAAGGGATATCCGTATAAACTGATATGGGGAACCCCAAGCTGAACCTCAAGTACCTCTATGAGCTGCTGTTCAGTTATTAATCCTTTTTGTAATAGCGCATCGCCTAGCTTTTGATTAGGTAATTTATCTTGCAAAGCCATTTGAAGCTGTTCTTCTGTAATTAATCCTGCTTCAACAATCAAATCACCGAGTCGTTTTCTAGTTTGCTTTTGCTTCATACAGAATCACCGCTTCATTCTGATTATTTTTCCGTTTCGTTTGGTTTCCCATAAATGATTTTCCCATCAGATGTTTCATCTTTAAGGGAAGTAGTATCCTCAACTGATTCAGTTTGGGAAGCTGAATCAGTTGTCGTTTCCGTTCCTGCTCCGTCATCTCCCGTTGAGGTTCCGGTTGTAGTTGATGATTTTAGACCATGAACTTCAATTCGCTCAACAGGCGCGTAAAAATCTTCAGAAATGAATTCTTCAGATAAAAATTCATCGTTTTCACCGTATACCTTTCTGATAACATTCGTTAACAAACCATTTCGACCCACTTCCTTCACAGTTTTTTGCGATGGATGAAGCTGGGGACTATATTGAATGATGGTCTTCGGATCAAATTCCTGTTTTCCGGTTTGTTCAACCACATATTTATAGAGCAGAGAACTTCCCTTTAATTGTACGGTCAGAGTAGGATACACCCACTTCAATTCAATCGTGTACTCCGACTTATTCGGATTGGTAAATGCCAAATCTAGATTATTCTTTTGATTTATTTTTGCTTCAAATCCTAATTCGATATAGTTTGGAAGCTGCTGTCCAATATGTCTTTGTATAACTACAAAATTAGTCGGCAAAACAGTTTTATATATGGCCGTTGCAATCATACTTTTATTTGCTGCCGGCATAGAGGTCAGCTTGTTTTCTTCAATTGTTTTTAAGAAAGAAAACTGTGATTCAGCTGGAATCGTAATTGGTGATAACGCAGCTACCCAATCCATCATTGCGACACTAACCTCTTCAAATTCCAAAATCGTTTCACTAATCACAACGGAAGAATCATCAGTTGCCAGGAGTTTACCAACCGCTATATGATGTTCTCCTGATTTCAAAAGATGAGCATAAGAAAGAAGTTCGTTATTAACTTTAGTAAGTTCTTCTTCACCAATGGCTAATTTCGAAGAAAGTTGTTGCAACATAGCCTTCAATTCCTGTGAAGGAATTGAAACTATCATTGGGTTTGCTTGCCCACTTTGAGCAGCAACTACTGATTCTTGCACATCAATCTCAAATATATCTAAATTCACTTGTATTGTTTTCTCTTTGTACATCAGATTAAGTATTGTTCCGTTCTGCCAACTTTGCAAATCATCTGTGACCGACGAAAGTGCCTCATTTCTCGTTTTACCAGAAACATCAACAGAACCAATACTTGTGCCAGGTAAGAACATGTCATCTTCACTCGTCATTGCATTGTATGTCATAGCCCCAAAATGAGAGAAACTATAAATAAATAGGGTACTGACTAGTAATACAACGAACAATTTAATTCCTTGTTGCTTCTTCACCTATGTTTCCTCCCAGACAAGCGGTCTATCCTTATATTAAGCTCTTTTATTTTAGTAGAATCTATGTTAAAAAAACATCGGGAATAAAAGGGAATATAAGACTGCCGATTATTTAATATCTGCTAATTCTTTTTTCTCCTCGATAACTTCTAGTTCATCGTCATCTTCAAGTAGACTATTCCAAAATTCCTCGTCCGAATCAGTAGTTTCCGTTGAGTCGCCCTTACTAATTGTGAAATCATCAAAGTCTAACTCCTCGAGGTCATCTAAATCACTCAGACTGTTAAGGGTATTTCCAGCTTCAATATCAGGCTCACCCAGTTCTGAATCGCTCGATACTGGTAATTTATCTTTATCTTCATCTTCACCTTCACCTTCAACGACCAGCATCTCTTCCACATCTCCAAGGTAAGCATGATCTGATGACTGTGTTGCTACATCAATCTGTTGCTCTTCTGTAACTGCTACCTCAGTAAATGTGGTGAGCCCTAACTCTGTAAAATCTGTATTTTCTTCAACTTCTTGACTAGTGATAAGCGCGTTAGTCCGAGGTTTACCCGCATTTCTCATTGCTTTTTCTAATAATCCCTCTTCCTCTTGATAGAAACCTTCCTTGTAGTCAGAAGTAGCAATATGGTTATATACATTCGGAATATCGCCAAGTACTTGTACACTAGATTCTTCCGAAAGCTCAAATTCATCTTCTTCTGTTACTGGATCTACCACTGGTATTTTCCCAGTTAAAAGATAACTGGAAACCCCAATTAGTAAAACAACGATTAAAATTGTTTGCCACAATGGCATGATTGGTGTAGCGAATAATCCCAACAAAGCAATAACTGATGCCGCCAATAATAACACTAATTTTCCATGAAAGGAAAACCCAAGTGGCAAAAAGTACATCACTGGAATCAAGATTACTAAGGCGATGCTAGCAAATATTAAACTCTCCACTCCTACACCCCTAACAAAATTTTATATATTTCTACTTAATACTATTATATTTAACAAAATTAGACATCCTATTTACTTATTGTATAATAGCGAATTCTATTTTTAAAGAAAATTTAATACTAAAGTAATGGTAAATCTGCTCTATAATTGGAAAAACTTCTTTAAACTTGCGTTGATAGGAGGCTATTTATTGATATAATTCATGATATGATAGATAACAATATAGTGAAGATTACCCGGAAGGGATGGAATATATGAAACAAATCAGTAATGAAAAAGGTGTGACATTACTAGAAGTTGTGCTAGCCATGGCGATTCTATCAATTATTCTTATTTCGTTTCTAAATATTTTCCCTCAGATGGGAATGATGAACAATTTTAACGAAGAGAAAACACAAGGTATAAATACTGCAAAAGAGTTGCTAGTTGAATGGCAAAATTACCCAGAGATGGCGAACTTTCCTAGTAATTCTATTAAAGCTGATATTGAAGTGGACCAAGCAAATTTCTCTAAGATAGGGGAATATAAAGATCATCATGAAGGTGACTATTATTTTTTTGAATATGATCATGAAGTCTCACCAAGTAATACAAAGTATGCTGTAAAAGTTAGAATCCTTGTTGATGAGGAAGTTGACTCAGAACAGACAAAGGCCCATCGGATCTATATAGAGCTCTTAAACAAGGATAGAGGAACTAAGGTCAGTGAGACGTATGGATATATTTTAAGTGACAAATAGGAGATGAAGCTATTGATTAATAACCAGCGCGGAATATCTCTAGTTGAGGTACTCGCAACTCTAGTCATTTTATCAATTATCGGGGGTACAATTTGGAGTATCTTTTTCCAAGGACATAGTTACTCACAAAATGCCATTTCTAAAAATGCTATGCAACAGGAAGCAAATATTATTTTAACAAGTCTAAAAAACGTTCATCAAACAAATGATAAATATACAATTTCCACAATATCTGATTCTAGCTGTGACAGTGTTGATGGCAAAATTGGTGGCAGAATAGAAATTACTGGTATCGAAGATCATAATGGAACTGGTACAATTTCTAACGAGCAAGATAAGGTTTTTAGTAATACCCGTCTTTGTTTCATATCGAGTTTAGAAGAAACTATTAATATAGCAAATAAAAATAATGTACCCTTGACACTAACTATTTATGAAAAACAAAATCCAACTAACATATTAAAAATTAACACGTTACTTTTTCGAATAAAGGAGGAGAAGGTAGATGTCCAAGGTTAGTAATGAGAAGGGATACGCACTTGTAACAGTATTACTTATAATAGTAGTATTTATGATTGTTTTTGTGTCTTTTACCGGCCTGGCATTTAACAGTGTTAAACAAAACGATGTAATTGAGACAACTGCACAATCTATCGATTTAGCTGAAATGGGGGTATCTTATTATCATGTCGCCATTCAAGGAGCATTCGAAGAGGCAAAACAAGAAATCGACAACAACATTGAGAATTATGCCACTGTCGAAGAGGTTAAAGCTGCATTAGTGACTTCTTTACAATCCAAAATAAATATTTTATTTTCCGCCCCTATTGAAGTAAAGGAGGGAGAAGAAGCTGAATTCGTCATTAAAACTACCGAAGGTAAACAACTTGTTGATGGTACTAAGGATAAAATAATAGAAATTAATTATTCTGTTGAGGGTCAAAAAAATGGTGAAACTCCTAAAAAACTCGATGCAGAAGTAGTACTTAATTTACAAGACCTTGTGTTTCAACCTGGAGACCCTGAGACTACAGATGAACCTCCGTTTGTATATACAGTAAACAAGCCTGAGGTACCTATGGATTGTAACTTTAATTATCTACTAGATGAGGGTGACTCCATTCAATGCGAAGGAGTAGTCATAAATACCCCACCCAATTCAGTAAGTTATCCCAAAAACAATACTATAAATGTGTCAACAATTTATGCACCTGATGTTCATTTTACCTTTGACGGTAACATCAATAAGGCTAGTCAATTAACAATTTATGCAGAGTCCCTTACGTTAGGAATGAATTTTAATAGCGGATCAGATTTTATAATAAAAACGGACCAAAATTTAACTATGGAAAGCAATATGAACAATCTTACTAATTCGGAACTTTACATCGGACAAGACTTAATAATGAAATCAAACATGAAGAACTTGGATAATTCAAATTTAAGAATTGCTGGCCATTTAAAAGCTGAAAGTAATGTCGAACTACAAAACACCTCCAAAATATTCATTTACAGTAGAAGTGAAGGCTTTTTACCAGCAGGTAGTTCCGAAAAATCATCTATCGTTGATCAAGGATTAACCATTCAAGAAGATTCAGTGATGTGTGTTGATGGAAATATATTTCTTGGTGGTACACCTCATATTTTAGGTAAATTAATCGTGAGTGGAAACGTCAATCGGACGGGAACTAACATTATCCAACTTGATAGTGAAGAAGAACGTGTTCTCTACAATTCAGAGGATTATTGTGATGGTTTCTTTAATTTTTCTAACCTTAATTGGGGAAATGCGAATACAGCAATAACTGATGTTACTTATAATTAATTTAGTTGACAAAAAAGGATGGGATATGGTGCCTTTGCACTTAGCCCATCCTTCTTTATTTATTTGGCTTTGTTATTTAATGTACTCCACCAACCGATTTATTTCTTCGAAGTCCAGCAAGGAGTCTATTAAAATAACACTAATTATTATATTGAGATTTTTTCTTCACTTAATACTTTTTGCAAAAACGGCTTTACTTCAGAAATGAAATAAAGAGAACCAGTAATAACAAGCACTTCGTCCCTAAGTTTAACTACCTCTTCAGAAAGATAGGAACGCCATTCTTCTACACCCATTTTATTTTCCGATTTACTCAACTTCACCAAATCCCCCGCGGCCGCGGCACGTGGGAAATCAAACGAAACAAAACTAATCTGATCTGCCACTTGATCTAGCTGAGCTATCATTTTATCTAGCTTTTTGTCTTTTAAAGCTGCAAATACGATATAAATTGAACGATTGGCATACCGTGTAGACAATGCCTGCACTAATGTTGAGACACCTTCATCATTATGTGCCCCGTCAATGATGACTAAAGGCTGGTCTGAAAGAACTTCTAACCTTCCTGGCCAATAGCCGGCGCGCAATCCGTTTCTAATTGCTTGTTCATTGACGGAAAGATGTTTTTGTTCGTTCAGGTATTGTAGCGCAACGACCGCTAAACTAGCATTCTCCGTCTGATGTTTGCCAAGCATTGCAATCTCTAAATCTGCAAAATTGCCAAACTTACTATCCACGGAAAACTGTTCACCTTTAGTTAAGGACTGATAACTAGGAATTGAAAAATCCCCATTCAACACAAAAATTGGCGCATTTTTTTCGGTTGCTTGCTTCTTGATGACCTGTAGCGCTCCTTCATGCTGAACCGCGGTAAACACTGGTGTGTTGTCTTTAATAATCCCTGCTTTTTCAAAAGCAATTTTTTCATACGTATCTCCAAGGATATTTGTATGATCCAAGCCAATGCTTGTAATGATTGACGCCAAAGGCTGAATGATATTTGTTGAGTCAAATCTTCCGCCTAAGCCAACCTCAAAGAGAACAACATCAACAGGGCGAACTTCGGCAAAATAATAAAATGCCATTGCGGTAATAACCTCAAACTCTGTTGGTCCGCCTAACTCGGTTTCCCCTAATTCATCTGCCAATGGTCGAATGACATTTACAAGCCTCACTAAATCTTCATCATTGATACTCTGTCCATTTACACTAATGCGTTCATTAAATTGTTCAATATATGGTGAAGTAAAAGTGCCAACAGTATAGCCACTGTTTTCAAGAACCGTCCGCAGATAGGTGACGGTAGACCCTTTCCCATTCGTACCGCCAACATGAATCGCTTTAAGTTTTTTATCAGGAGACTCAAGCCTTTCCATCATCCATTCCATCCGCTTTAACCCTGGCTTTATCCCTAACCTTAACCTTGCATGAATCCAGTCAAGGGCTTGTTTGTAAGTAGTAAACATTCATGACACCCCATCCTATTAAAATAAAGAGGAGACGGTCCACTGGACACGTCTCCCCTATTATACATGGTATTTATCCTCTTAGCTCTTGAATTCTTGCTTCAACAGCGGAACGTTTTTCCATATAATCCTTTTCTTTCGCACGTTCTTCTTCAATAACTTTTCCCGGTGCTTTTTTAACAAAACCTTCATTGCTTAATTTCTTTTGAACGCGTTCTACTTCTTTGTTCAGCTTTTCGCGTTCTTTTTCAAGACGTGCGATCTCTTCGTCAATATTAAGTAAACCTTCGAGTGGAAGAATGATTTCAAGCCCAGTAACAACGGCTGTCATTGCTTTATCTGGGGCCTCCACATTCGTTCCCATTTCTAAAGTTTCAGGATTACAGAAGCGCTCAAGATAGGCGCGGTTCTTCTCAACAATCGCAAGAACTTGTTCATCCTTTACTTTTAGGAACATCTTAATCTTCTTGCTTAATGGCGTGTTTACTTCAGCACGGATATTACGTACGGAACGAATGATTTCAACGAGCAACTTCATTTCGGCTGCTGCACTTTCATCTGTCAGACTTGAATCAACTTTTGGCCACTCTGCAACCGTAATTGACTCGCCTTGATGCGGTAGGTTCTGCCAAATTTCTTCAGTGATAAACGGCATGAATGGATGAAGCAAACGCATTGTATTATCTAGTACATAGGCAAGAATCGATCTTGTTGTTTTCTTCGCTGCTTCGTCTTCTCCATATAGAGGAAGCTTTGCCATCTCAATATACCAGTCACAGAAATCATCCCAGATGAAATTGTAAAGGACACGGCCAACTTCACCAAACTCATAGCGGTCAGATAATCTTGTTACGGTTTCAATCGTTTCGTTTAGTCTCGTTAAAATCCACTTGTCAGCAACAGACTTTTCACCTGACAAATCGATTTCTTCATATTTAAGTCCATCCATATTCATCAATGCAAAACGAGAGGCATTCCAAATTTTATTAGCAAAATTCCAAGTGGACTCTACTTTTTCATAAGAGAAACGTAAGTCTTGACCTGGCGAACTTCCAGTAGAAAGGAAATAACGAAGAGAGTCGGCACCATATTGGTCGATAACATCCATCGGGTCAACGCCGTTACCAAGGGACTTACTCATCTTGCGTCCTTCAGAATCACGAACTAGGCCATGAATCAAAACATCTTTGAATGGTCGCTCTCCAGTGAACTCTATTCCTGAGAAAATCATTCGTGATACCCAGAAGAAGATAATATCGTAACCCGTTACAAGGGCAGCGGTTGGGTAATAGCGTTTGAAATCAGCAGCTTCTGTATCAGGCCAGCCCATTGTTGAGAACGGCCATAATGCTGAACTGAACCATGTATCTAGAACATCTTTATCTTGCTCCCAATTCTCAATATCTGCAGGTGGTTCGTGGTCAACATGGACTTCGCCTGTTTCTTTATGATACCAAGCTGGGATGCGGTGTCCCCACCATAGCTGTCTTGAAATACACCAATCACGGATGTTTTCCATCCAGTGAAGATACGTTCTCTCAAAACGGTCTGGCACAAAGTTAACTTTGTCTTCTTTTTCCTGAAGTGCGATGGCTTCATCCGCTAGCGGCTGCATTTTAACGAACCATTGTGTAGAAAGATACGGTTCAACAACGGCTCCACTACGCTCAGAGTGACCAACAGAATGCATATGCTCTTCAATTTTAAACAGAACATCCTGCTCTTGAAGGTCTTTGACAATCTGTTTGCGGCATTCGAAACGATCCATGCCTTGATATTTTGCAGCTTGCGCGTTCATCGTACCGTCTTCATTCATCACAAGAATTCTCTCAAGATTATGGCGGTTACCGATTTCAAAGTCATTCGGGTCATGAGCTGGCGTGATTTTAACTGCCCCAGAACCGAACTCCATATCCACATAATCATCGCCAACAATCGGAATTTCGCGTCCTACGATTGGGAGAGTAACCGTCTTGCCGATTAGATGCTTGTAACGTTCGTCTTCAGGATGAACGGCAACTGCTGTGTCACCAAGCATCGTTTCAGGACGTGTTGTTGCCACTTCGATATGTCCGGAACCGTCTGCAAGCGGGTATCTCATGTGATAGAAAGCACCTTGGACATCCTTATAGATAACCTCTATATCAGATAGAGCGGTTTTCGTGGATGGATCCCAGTTGATGATATATTCGCCGCGGTAGATGAGTCCTTTTTTATATAAAGAGACAAATACTTCACGTACTGCTTTGGATAACCCTTCATCAAGTGTGAAACGCTCACGGCTATAATCTAGTCCGAGGCCAAGCTTTGACCATTGCTGGCGGATAAAGCCTGCATATTCTTCTTTCCACTTCCAGGTTTCTTCAACGAATGCCTCACGCCCAAGGTCATAACGGCTCTTGCCTTCTTCTTTGAGCTTTGCTTCAACTTTTGCTTGAGTGGCGATTCCGGCATGATCCATACCTGGTAGCCAGAGTACATCATAGCCTTGCATCCGCTTCATTCTAGTTAAAATATCTTGTAATGTCGTATCCCATGCATGACCTAGATGCAAGCGCCCCGTTACATTTGGTGGTGGGATAACAATTGTGTATGGTTGTTTCTGCTTATCGTTTTTCGCTTCAAAAAACTTCCCTTTTGTCCACCAGTCGTAGCGACCTTTTTCGATGGATGCCGGGTCATATTTTGTTGGCATCGTTAAATTTTCTTCCATGTGCTTTCCTCCTGATTTTTTCAAATAAACACAAAAAACTCCATTCGCCTAATAAAAGGACGAATGGAGTGCGATTCGCGGTACCACCTTTTTTCCAGACAGAAATAACCCTGACTGGCTCTCAACAAGATAACGGACTTTTCCGTCTCCGACTACTAGGACAAACGTCCGTTGGCGGGAGAAGCTCGAGGGCGACCTTCCAATGTACCAAACTTAGAAAACCTCGCAGCAATTGGTTTTCCTCTCTTGAAGATGGTAAGCACTGTACTCTTCCCTGTCTAAGCTTTAAACGATTTATTAATATATTAGATATAGTACATATAAAGGAGATTATCGTCAATATTCATTTCCTATTTTTCAATATTTTATACCGACCTTTCTTTTTAAGTGCATACTTTAGGCACTTAATAACTTCTAAGTACATACCATAAAAATAAAAAGCAGCCGAGGAGGACCATTAAAATGAGGAAAAGGTATAATCCCTACACATACCCGCGGTGGTTGAAAAACATTAGGGGTGTATGTGCACAGTTTGCAATCCCGATTTCGGTGTTTCAGGGAATCCGGACGATTTTGTTTCCAACGGGTTTTGATGTGTTGTTACTTGCGTTAGTGATTCTTGGGGCCGTTGCTCTTCATCTCCAAATTATATAAAATGAGCCCAAGTTGCTTTTTAACTTTGGGCTCCTTCTTGTTCTGCTTGTCGCTTTGCTTCTGCAATAGCGGCTTGTTTTTGTTGTTCAATTTCCTCGAGCCTCATGGCAACATATTCGGTATTTTTTAAATGCCAGTAATGTCTTTGTAGCCTTTGGACATATTTTCGCTCATCTAGTTTCGTATTTTGCATATGGTAGGCCTCCGCTGTTCGTAGCAATCCCGTTGGGTAGGCGAAATAGCTTAAGAACAGTAAGCGTTCATCCTCCTTTAATGGAAAATAGTTTAAATACATGCTAACCCAATCAACTGCTTCCTCCGACCTTTTTGGTCTTGTTTTTAGATGCCTCGAAAGGTAGGGGAGAAGATCTTGTATCGGTGAGCCAAGTCTTGATTTCTCAAAATTGGTAAAATAGCCATACCCTTTTTCGTCATATAAAAAATGCTCGGTTGAAAGATAGCCATGGAGTTGAACCATGCGGGCCTTCTTTTGATCTTTCGTCTTTTCCCGCCAGCTTTCAAGCTTTTGTTTCGCAAAGCCCATGGCCTGCCGAATGCTATGGTAGTACAAGCAAAACGTTAGCTGAAAAGGAGACATATAGACCTCGTTTTCACAGGCTTCGATAAAACCATCTAAAAACTCTTCGTCCTTTTCCCATTGCTTGATCATATTTTCATAGTGTTCTTCACGAGATTCTTGGCTGATCTCGACTTCTCTTCCTGATAAGGTGTGCATCCGCGCTAATTCGCGGAACATTTGAACTGGCCGTTCATCTCGGTTTTCTTTTTCTTCATTTGGAAGCCACGGCATTAAGTAATACAAGCCACTCCGCTCGTAAACCGCATACCGTCCATCGTTTGTGGGGAAAATTGGGACAATCCGGTTATAGCCTTTCTGATATAAAAAATGAACCTGACGGATGAAATCAATTCCGTGATGCGGATCGATTCTTTTGAGAGCAAACGTGCCTGATTGCGCGTACACCTTTTTTACATTGCCAAAATCCTCGACAAAATGAGGTCTAATCTCATAGTTTTTAAGGATACCCGCTGCTTCTGACAGTGCATTTTCGTTATCCATCTCTTTCACTCACTTTCACAGCATCTGAGAAAAGCATAAGCGCCCGGTAAGCGACGTATGGACTGGAGCGCTTCGACTGATGAGATAAAGGAAACACGAAGAGCGTTAGCGCATTCGTGCTTGACTTATCGTAGGGAGAAGCGTGAAGTACACTAGTCGCTGGGCGCTGAAGCTGGACATTTCTCAAAATGAAAACTTATACATTCTTGGCTACAAAAAGAGTTGAGCAGGTTAAATAACCTGCTCCGCTCGACTGCATTTTTATTACTCAATCTTTTTAATGCTTAATGTATTCTGCAGGAACATATAATACCTGGCCTTCTGCTACATCTTGATCCAATCCAAGGTGATTGAGACTCAAGATTTGTTGAACGGAAACTTCATAGCGGTCAGCTATTTCCTGAATGCTATCGCCTTGTTGAACGATACAAACGCGAAGCTTTGCGACCTCCGACTCCTCTTTACGTGCAAGGAATTCGGCAATCGAAAGACCTTTTTTCTTTGAAGCTTTCTTGCTTTTAGGCTTTTCTTCAGAAGATGACGATGAGCTGGAGCTTTCTTCGACTTCTTCCACAACCGCTTCAACCTGTGCCTTTTGATTGATAATCGGTACTTGCTGCACCTCAGGCTCAACTGTTTCTTCTGCTCTTTCAACTAATTCCGGTTCATTTTCCTCGACTGCCGACGGGGTTGACTCCGCCTCAGCAACAGGGAACGGGGTTACGTTTGAGTTCGATTCTTCCTCTTGTGTAGAGGCAGATTGTTCTAACCCCTGTGACCATAAAGAAGCTGGCTCTTGGGCCTGATTGTTCACATTTTGTGCAGACTCCGCCTTTTCCTCAGTGGCTAGCTGAGGTTCTTTTTTAGCTTCTGCTCTGAAAGGTTCATAGAGACTTGAAGCCTCTTGATTCGCATTTTCTGTTTGAGCTTCTGGTTGAGGGACAAACGAGTATTGCTGGTATTCAGGAACATCAGGCTCTATCTGTTCCGCCTTCCCAAATGATGTTTCAACCTCTTGTTCTTGTTGAATCTCTGCCTCCGCTGTTGCTGTTTGACGATACAACGGCTCGAGATCCTCCACTTCTACTGCAGATGAAGATGGTGCTTCTTCCTCTTCTTCACTTCCATGCTGTTGCTCGCCGTATAAACCGGTGATGGCAAGTTCTGCCGTCAGCTTCATGCTGTTTTGTTCTGGAAAGTCATAATCGAATGTTTCGACCGCAATGTCGATATCGTCAATGCTCTGAATCCGGTTTTGAGGAATGGTGATGTCGACTGGAAACTGATGAAGAAATTCTAAAGCTCCTTCTTCTCTTTCCGTTACCGAGTGGACCACTCTTCCGTTTAACGGAGGTCCAGCCTCTCCCTCCCCCGTTTGTTCCGGGCATTTATATTCGCCGCTCAACGCTAACGAACCTTTAATCGTCACATATTGATCGTTTTCTTGGATGGTGATATCTGGGTCTAGTGAAATGGAGATAAGCTCCGCGACTTCCTGTCCTCTTTGGAACCAAACTGATTCCTCAAGGGAAAAGCGCAGGCATGATTGATTTCCCGTAGACAAAGCGACTCCTCCTTTCGTTTCACAAGCATAAAATCACTATGTCAATTACACTTTATGAGGCGTGGATTGGTTTTATGATAAAAAAGGGAACATGAGTTGATTGGAGGGCACTGAAAATCCTTCAGATTTTTGAAAAAGTAATCTCTTCAATAAAAAAAACGACTCTAAAATTCAAATTTGAATCTAGATTCGTTTTTATGTTTCATAAACAAATGGGAAAGCCTATTGAATTAACCAAAGTATAGGACACTGTTGATTGGAGTGGAAGGCGGCGAAGACTCCTGCGGGAGTACGGGGCAGGGGAGACCCCACAGGTGCCTAAGGCACCGAGGAGGCTCCCCGGCACGCCCGCGGAAAGCGAAGCCGCCTGGAACGGAAATCAACAACTATGTTTTAGTACATTACTAAATTCCAAGGGACTTTTTCAGTGACCTCAGTTGATTGAGGTGTATTTTTTTCAAACAAACTAAAAAAACCCACATCTCCAAAACGGAAATGTGGGTTGATCGCAATTTTAACTATAAAACTAACCTTTCAGCCGCGAAAATGCCTTCTCGACCGCTGCAATGGTTTTAACAATATCCTCATCGCTATGCTCAGTGGACAAGAATAAGCCTTCAAATTGTGATGGTGGCAAGAATACACCTTCATTGGCCATTTCACGATAATAATTCGCGAAATACTCAAGGTTTGAGGTCTTTGCAACATCATAGTTGATGACATTTTCATCGGTAAAGAAGAAGCCAATCATCGAACCTGCACGATTAAATGAAACTGGGATCTCATACTTCTCCGCAGCTGCTTTAATTCCAGCTTCCAATAGATCTGCTTTCCTCTGAAACTCTACATAAGATTCTGGAGTAAGCTGACTTAATGTTTCATAACCAGCCGTCATTGCAAGTGGGTTCCCTGATAGGGTTCCAGCTTGGTAAATCGGACCGCTTGGTGCGATTTGTTCCATGATTTCCTTTTTACCACCATAAGCACCTACTGGAAGACCACCGCCGATGACCTTTCCTAGGCAAGTTAGGTCAGGAGTAACATTGAAATGGCCTTGCGCACAGTTGTAGCCGACGCGGAAGCCGGTCATAACCTCGTCAAAGATCAGAAGAGACCCGGACTCGCTGGTAACCTCACGTAAGCCCTCTAGGAAGCCTGGAAGCGGTGGGACAACGCCCATGTTTCCAGCAACCGGTTCAACAATCACACAAGCGATGTCATCTCCAAATTGTTCAAACGCATAGCGAACACTCTCTAAGTCATTGTAGGCAACCGTAATCGTGTTTTTAGCGACACTTTCAGGAACCCCTGGGCTATCAGGCAAACCAAGCGTAGCGACGCCAGAACCGGCTTTAATCAACAATGAATCACCATGGCCATGATAGCAGCCTTCAAACTTAAGAATCTTGTTACGCCCGGTGTATCCACGAGCAAGACGAAGCGCACTCATCGTCGCTTCTGTACCGGATGAAACCATCCGCACTACTTCAATTGATGGCACACGCTCGATGACAAGCTCAGCCATTTTATTTTCCATCTCGGTTGGAGCACCAAAGCTTGTACCCATTTCAGCTACCTTTTTAAGCGCTTCAACGACACGGTCGTTCGAATGGCCAAGGATTAATGGTCCCCATGAAAGAACGTAGTCGATATATTCATTGCCATCGATATCGTAAATTTTCGAACCTTTGCCTCGTTCCATAAAAATCGGGTCCATATTGACAGATTTAAATGCACGGACAGGGCTGTTTACGCCGCCAGGCATTAACTTTTTTGCTTGTTCAAATGCTGCAACTGATTTTTCATATGATCGCATCTATGATCCCTCTCTTTATTAGTAGCACTGTTAAAAAAGTCAGTTGATTTCCACTCCAGGCACTCGCTTTCCGCGGGCGTGCCGGTGAGCCTCCTCGGAGCTTAACGCGCCTGTGGGGTCTCACCCGCCCCGTACTCCCGCAGGACATTGAATTTTGCATCATTGAACCCGCCCACGCACAGAAAATGCGTTTTTTCATTTTCGAGGAGTCGAGTGCCTTCCGTTCCAATCAACTGTTTCCTTTAACAGAGCCTATTTTTTAAGCCGAAGCACTTTGGACTTGGACGCGCTTCACCTAAGAATCATCAAGCTATATTTTATTGTCCCTTAAGCCAACGAGCGGCATCCTTTGCATGGTAAGTGATGATTAAATCGGCACCGGCACGTTTCATGCCTGTTAGCATTTCCATGACGATTCGTTCTTCGTCGATCCAATCATTCGCAGCGGCCGCTTTCACCATGGAGTACTCACCGCTGACGTTATAAATAACGACAGGAACGTTAAAGTTATTCTTCACATCACGAACGATATCTAGGTATGGCATTCCTGGTTTTACAATCAGGAAGTCTGCGCCTTCATCCACATCTGACTCTGCTTCGCGCATCGCTTCTAGGCGGTTCGCTGGGTCCATTTGATAGGTTTTACGATCACCAAATTGCGGTGTGCTATCGGCAGCATCACGGAATGGACCGTAAAAAGCAGAAGCATATTTAACTGCATAAGACATGATTGGAATATTTTCAAAACCTGCTTCATCCAATCCAGCACGAATTGCCGCAACAAAACCATCCATCATATTAGAAGGAGCAATAATATCCGCACCTGCTTGCGCCTGGCTTACAGCCGTTTGCACCAATAAGTCAAGTGAAGAATCATTATGTACATCGCCGTTTTCAATCAAGCCGCAATGCCCATGGCTTGTATATTCACAAAGGCATGTATCAGCTACTACAATTACCTCTGGATAGTTTTCTTTAATGAAACGAGTGGCGACCTGAACGATTCCGTGGTCATGGTAGGCCTGTGTTCCACATTCGTCCTTTTCATCAGGAACGCCGAATAATAATACGGACTTAATCCCTAGACCCACAACTTCGTCCATTTCAGCCTTAAGGTTATCCATCGAAAGCTGATAAACACCAGGCATAGACTTTACTTCATTTTTTTTATTTTCCCCTTCAAGGATAAACAACGGATAGATAAAATCTTCAGTGCGAAGATGAGTTTCGCGTACAAGTGATCGCATAGTTGCACTGCTGCGCAGGCGACGATGACGGGAAAATTGGAGATCTTTCATTCTAGCTCCTCCTATTCATTCTTCAAATATTCAATCACACTATTCATCATTTCTTCGACGGTGTACGTTTTTGGACAAGCGTGAACCGTTAAGCCATATTCTTCTGCTTTACGCTTCGAGACCGGGCCAATACAAGCGACAATACAGTCAGCTATTTTATCTTCTAATTGATAGTCTCTCACAGTTTCCATAAAATGATTGATGGTCGATGGACTCGTAAACGCGAGAATATCAAGTTTTTCCTTAGACACCATTTCTGCAAGCTGGCTGCGGCTTTCCTCCGGCATATAGGTTTCATAGATAACTAACTCATCCACCAATACGCCGTGTTTTTTTAACGAAGAGGAAATATACTCTCTCGCTAGATTCCCTTTTGGGATCAGCACGCGCATTCCTTCGCTGACATGGGGAAGGAATTCCTCTACAAAACCTTCAGCTACATACTCTTTTGGCGTAAAACTAGCTTGATAATTCTTTTCTTCTAGCACTTCTCTCGTCTTCGATCCAATTACCGCAATTTTAGGAAAAGGCTTCCCATTATTTTTGTAGTAGGAAAAGAATGTTTCAACTGTGACATTACTAGTAAAAACAATCCAGTCGTATTTATGTATTTCTTTTAATATGTAAAATAATTCTTCAGACATAGCAACAGGGCGAAAAGCAATTAGAGGGATTTCAGCAGGAATCCCTCCAAGCCTTTCGACCAATTCTGAAAAAGCTTTCGCCTGTTTTGCTCCTCTTGGAATCAAGACGTGTTTATTTTGCAGAGGAGGAGCGGAAATCATTCCGAATCTAGCTCCGCTTTTACCGAATCAATAAGGTCTTTAGCGCCTTGACTAATTAACTGATCAGCGGCACGATTTCCTACTTCAACAGGATTTGTTCCTGTCACGATTTCTTTATAGATGACTTTTCCATCTGGTGAACCAACAAGAGCCGTTAACACGATTTCGTTTTTGTCATTTAGGTCTGCATAACCTGCAATCGGTACCTGACAGCCACCTTCCATTTTTGCAAGGAAAGCACGTTCGGCAATGACCGTGTCAGACGTTTTCATGTCAGTGAACTTACCTAACCACTCAAGAAGCTCTTTATCGTCCTCACGACACTCGATTGAGAGCGCGCCTTGACCAACAGCAGGAACACAGATGTCTTGGTCGATGAACTCTGTTACTGTATCTTCTGCCCAGCCCATACGTTTCAAACCAGAAGCAGCAAGAATAATTCCATCGTACTCACCAGACTCTAGCTTCGCCATCCGTGTATCAATGTTTCCACGAATCCACTTAATCTCTAAATCAGGGCGTCTAGCAAGAATTTGCGCGCTACGGCGAAGGCTGCTAGTTCCAATCACGGCGCCACTCGGAAGATCATTTAAAAGAACATCTCCGTTGGAAATTAACACATCACGTGGGTCTTCTCGTTCTGGAATTGAACCGATGACTAGTCCTTCTGGAAGAACAGCTGGCATATCCTTCATGCTGTGGACGGCCATATCAATTCTTTTATCAAACATAGCTTGTTCAATCTCTTTAACGAATAACCCTTTGCCGCCAACTTTAGAAAGTGTCACATCGAGGATTTTATCCCCTTTTGTTACGATTTCTTCGACGCGGAACTCAAATGGTGCACCTAGCGCCTTCAACTGGTTAATCACCCAGTTTGTTTGTGTTAAAGCTAACTTACTTCTTCTCGAGCCTACTACGATTGTTCTCATGAAGATCCTCCTATTCGTACCAGAAATGGAACGATGATAATTGACCAAATAAGAAAAAATTAATTAATACGATTAAAAATGAACCTATATTCCAAAGCGCGAGCGATCGACCATGTTTCCCTTGTGCGACGCGCAAATATAAATAAATACTAAAGACTAATAAGACAAAAAACGAGCCGATAACCTTTGAATCATACCAGACAAAATCGTGAATTTTAATCCAGGCCCACTGCAATCCAAGGATTAGACTAAGCAGAAGGAGTGGCACTCCAATCACATTCAAAATATAGGACATCTTCTCTAGTTTTGTTAAATCGGCAATTCGCCATAAAAGCTTGCCCCATTTCTTCCGTTTCAGCAATTCGTATTGCAGCAAATAGAGCAGGGAAAATACGAACGAAATCGAAAAGGCACCATATGAAAGAATCGCCAAGATGATATGAATAAGCAATAGTTCAGAGACCATTTGCTCCGCGATAAGATTGGATTCCAAATGTTGCGGGGCGAAAGTGTGAATACACATAATAATGAAACCAAGTATATTCGTAAAAAAAACGATAAAATCAACCTTCATCAAACGGTTAATAATTAGTGAAAGGGAAACTAGTATCCAGGTATAAAAGTACAACCCCTCAAACAGGGTCAGCACTGGAAATCTCCCAGTTTCAAACATATACAACAACAGAAAAAGCGTTTGCAAAAGCCATACAAATGCAAGTAACCAGAAGGCAATTTTGTTTGCCTTCCGGTTACGGTTAAGGAAGTCAATAAAATATAAGAGCACGCTTGCGCAGTAAACTAAAATCGTCAGCTCATGCATGCGGGTCATAAAAAGATCGGACATAGCCAAGACCTCGCTCACGATTGAAATGAAGCTTGAGGGACTTGAACAACAGTCTGTTTAGCTTCAGTCGGTTTCAATCCTTTTTGTTCAGCTACTTGCTGCTCAATATTAAATATTTTCACAAACAATTCTAGCGCTTCATCCGCATCGCGACGTGACGGGATCTCCTTTGCTTGGAGAATTGGATCTTTTAAAAGTTGATTAATAATACTCTTTGTATGCTTATTAATCACCTTCATGTCACGCTCAGAAAGATGGGACAGCTTGCGCTCAATACTGTTCATTGTCTCTTGCTGAATGTCTAGTGCTTTCACACGTAGTGCTGAAATAACAGGGACAACACCAAGTGTATTAATCCACTGTTTGAAGAGAACAATTTCCTCTTCAATCGTCAGCATAATTTTCTGCGCTGCCTTTTTGCGTTCTTGAAGGTTGGCTTCAACGATTCCTTCAAGATCATCAATATCATAAAGGAACATATTTTCAAGAGAAGCGATACCAGGGTCAAGATCACGAGGAACAGCAATATCAACCATGAACAATGGCTTGCCCTTTCTGAGGCCACCAACCATTGCCATCATTTCCTTCGTGACAACGAAGTCCTTTGCGCCCGTAGAACTAATCAGAATATCGGCATCAACTAGCGCGCATTGCAGCTCTTTTAGCGTTTTAGCAACGCCAGAGAAACGGCTTGCTAAATCCTCTGCCTTTTGATAAGTCCTGTTAATAACAGTTACCTTTTTAGCTCCATTGGCATGAAGATTTTGAATCGCTAATTCACCCATCTTACCCGCACCGAGGATTAAGACATGCTTGTTCTCTAATGAACCGAAAATCTTCTTCGCTAGTTCGACGGCAGCATAACTGATTGAAACGGCATTCGCGCCAATTTCTGTTTCAGAGTGAGCACGTTTAGCTACAGTGACTGCTTGCTTAAACAAATGATTAAACACTGTGCCTGTCGTCTTCTCTTCTTGTCCAATTAAAAAGCTTGATCGGACTTGTCCGAGAATCTGAGTTTCCCCAAGAACCATTGAATCCAATCCACATGCTACTTTAAACAAATGCTCAACCGCACCGTCTTGTTCATAAACAAACAAATACGGAGAGAACTCATTTTGTTCCATTCCGAACCATTCGGCTAAAAATTCTTTTATATAATAGCGGCCTGTATGAAGCTGGTCTACAACAGCATAAATCTCTGTTCGGTTACAAGTTGATATGATGATATTTTCAAGGATGCTCTTTTTGTTTTGAAGCGTCTGCATCGCATCCCTTAAGTTTTTCTCATCAAATGTTAACTTTTCCCGAATCTCTACAGGGGCTGTTCGATAGTTTAATCCTACGACCATGATATGCATTGAATAAGACACCCCCAAACAAAAATTACCCTCGATTACTTTTTTAATTATAACATCATAAATTTAATAAACTTTTAAGAATTGTGAACATCCACCGAAAATCTCATTTATAAAATATCCCATTTCACAGCTTTACCATGATGAGAAATGATGGTTAAATAATAAGATAAGACAATACTTAAATTCTTTATATCTCCTTATGTACCCTACCAAAAATTCGACAATAATTCAAGTATCCTTAACTGAAGGTGGTGAAGTATGAAAAGTCAAAACACGATTCCGGGAATTATCTTAATTGGTTTTGGAGTATATTATTATCTTCAGCAAACGAATATCATCCTGTTTGATCAATTTTATACGTGGCCGACCTTGATGCTGATTGTTGGACTTGCCTTTTTAGTTCAGGCATACCGCGGGAACGATTATGACTCGATTCTCCCTGGTGTCATTCTCTTCGGATTCGGCATCCATCTTCACATCGTCGGGAGACTTTCGATTTGGCCAGATCACTTAGGTGCGTTTATTTTAATCATCGCTTTGGCGTTTCTGTTGCGCTATCAAAAAACTGGCACAGGCTTATTCCACGGCATTCTCTTTCTTATTCTTGCCGCGCTGTTGCTATTTTATGAGCAAATTTCCAATTGGCTGGCAACATTGGAAACAGGACTTGCGGTTGTTTGGAAGTTTTGGCCCATTGCACTTATTTTAATTGGAATTTATTTGTTGTTTTTTAAGCGGAAATAAACATTTTACATAGTGTCTTGTTGACAGTAAAAAACCTGATGCACCTTGAGCATCAGGTTTTTATGTTTTCTCTCTTAACCAAGGATGTTGATTTCCGCTCCAGGCGCTTGCTTTCCGCGGGGCGTGCGGTGAGCCTCCTCGTCGCTTTCGCTCCTGCGGGGTCTCACCTGTCCCACTACTCCCGCAGGAGTCAAGCGCCTTCCGCTCCAATCAACGGTTAGCAAACAAAATCAACATTCCCTCTAACAGAGTTCAACTATTTATTCGCATATGCCTGAAGAATGCTCCAGGCTTTGTCTTTCCCTTCTCCTGTTTCGGAAGAGAAGAGGATGAGTGCATCTTCTTCGTCGAATTCTAATGTTTCCTTGACGATTTTGATGTGCTTTTGCCATTTCGATTTCGGGATTTTATCCGCTTTCGTGGCAACGACAATCACTGGGATATTGTAGTGTTTCAGAAAGTCATACATTGTTCGATCATCAACCGATGGAGGATGACGAAGATCAACTAATAAGATAACGGCCTTGAGCTGTTCTCTTGAGGTAATATAGGTTTCAATCATTCTTCCCCATGCGGCACGTTCCGTTTTCGACACTTTGGCATAACCGTAACCTGGGACATCAACAAAATAAAGGATTTCATTGATTAAAAAGAAGTTTAACGTTTGTGTTTTCCCAGGCTTTGAAGACGTTCTTGCCAATGCCTTACGATTTAACATTTTATTGATAAAAGACGACTTGCCGACGTTTGATCGGCCGGCAAGCGCAAACTCCGGTAGGTCCCCTTCTGGATACTGGGCGGGCCTAACCGCACTGATGACTATATCTGCAGATGTTACTTTCATTGTTTAACTCCCTCAGCAAGGGCATGAACGAGAACTTCGTCTACATGCGAAACGAGTACAAACTCAAGTTGATTACGAACGCTTTCTGGAATATCATCAATATCCTTTTCGTTATCTTTCGGTAGAATGATTTTCGTTAATCCAGCCCTATGAGCACTTAATGTTTTTTCTTTTAATCCACCAATTGGAAGTACACGGCCACGTAGCGTGATTTCACCGGTCATACCGACTTCTCGGCGAATTGGTCTTCCAGACAGAGCAGACACGAGGGCCGTAGCAATCGTGATCCCTGCCGAAGGGCCATCCTTTGGAGTTGCCCCTTCTGGTACGTGAATATGGATATCCAGTTTTTCATGGAAATCTTCATCGATTCCGAGTTCCTTCGTTTTTGAACGAACGTAGCTAAACGCCGCTTGCGCTGACTCTTTCATGACGTCGCCTAATTTCCCTGTTAAAACAAGTTTGCCTTTACCAGGAGATAGCGATACTTCAATTTGCAATGTATCCCCGCCAACCGTTGTGTAAGCAAGGCCGGTTGCAACCCCGATTTGATCTTCCATTTCCGCTTCACCATAACGGAATTTCGGTTTGCCGAGGAAATCAACAACGTTCTTTTCGTTAACGACAACGCGCTTTTTCGATTCAGATACAATAATTCTTGCGGTTTTACGGCAAATCGTCGCTAGCTGGCGTTCAAGAGAACGCACCCCTGCTTCTCGTGTGTAGTGGCGAATAATTTCCAATAACGCCTCTTCACGTATTTGCAATTGTGCTTTTGATAAACCATGGTCCTCAATTTGCCTTTGGAGCAAGTGATCCTTGGCAATATGAACTTTTTCAAGCTCTGTATAGCCAGCAATTGTGATGATTTCCATCCGATCAAGTAACGGACCTGGGACAGTGCTTAGGTTATTCGCTGTCGCAATAAACATAACCTTCGATAAATCATATGTTTCTTCAATATAATGATCGCTAAAGTTATGGTTTTGTTCCGGGTCTAAAACTTCGAGCATCGCGGAAGATGGATCACCACGGAAATCGCTAGACATTTTATCAATTTCATCTAAAAGAAAGACTGGGTTGACGGTTCCAGCTTTTTTCATACCTTGAATAATACGTCCTGGCATCGCACCGACATATGTACGACGATGACCGCGGATTTCCGATTCATCACGAACGCCACCAAGAGAAATCCGAACAAAATTCCTGTTTAAGGATTTGGCAATTGAACGTGCTAGACTCGTTTTCCCGACCCCTGGAGGTCCAGCTAGACAAAGAATCGGTCCTTTTAAGGAATTCGTTAGCTTTTGAACAGCAAGGTATTCCAAGACACGTTCTTTCACCTTTTCAAGACCGTAGTGGTCCTCATTTAAAATATTCTCAGCTTTTTTGATGTTCAAGTCATCATCGGTTGCTTTTGACCAAGGTAGCGCAACTAGCCAGTCGATATAATTCCGAATGACCGCACTTTCTGCAGAAGTAGACGGAACCTTTTCATACCGATCAAGCTCTTTTAACGCCGTTTCCTTTATGTGGTCAGGCATTCCTGCTTTTTCGATTTTTTCCGTTAGCTCTGAAACTTCCCCAGTTTTCCCTTCTTTATCACCAAGTTCTTTCTGGATAGCTTTCATTTGCTCACGAAGATAGTATTCCTTTTGCGTCCTTTCCATGGAGCGCTTCACTCGTTGGCCGATTTTCTTTTCGAGATTCAGTACTTCTTTTTCATTATGAATAATTTCAACCACGCGATTCATGCGTTCTTTTTCATCAATTGTTTCTAATATCTCTTGCTTTTCTTTCAGCTTTAATGGCAAATGGGAGGAAATAATATCAGCCATTCTTCCTGGTTCTTCGATATCAGTAACCGAAGAATGGGTTTCAGCTGAAATTTTCTTAGACATTTTTATGTACTGTTCAAAATACTCGAGCATCGTTCTCATTAATGCTTCGTCTTCTACATCCTTCGTGTCACGATCCTCGTATGTTTTTAAGGTTGCAGAATAATGGCCTTCATCGTCATAGAAGTCAACAATTTCTGCCCGCTTTAGTCCTTCTACAAGCACACGAATCGTTCCATTTGGAAGCTTCAACATTTGCTTTACCTTTGTGAGCGTACCCATTCGATAAAGCTCGTCTTCCGTCGGCTCGTCTATTGAGACGTCCTTTTGAGTAGTAAGAAAGATCATATGGTCATCGACCATTGCCTTTTCTAGCGCCTGGACTGACTTTTCACGGCCTACATCTAGATGAAGTACCATCGTTGGATAGACCAAAAGTCCCCGAAGCGGTAATAATGGGACGGTTTTATTTTCCCCCATGTTATGCACCTCCACATGTATCATCAGTTGTACATGGATTCTTTGTTCAATTTTATCTTATTTACCTTCTAGTGTCTAATAACACAGTTTGAAGGTCCTAATACAGAAACGTTCATCCCTCATTAGTATCTGATTTCAGGTGGAAAATATGTCATGATTTTAGGGCGTTTTTCTAAAGATCATGTGTTTTATATGAAATTCTCTGTTGTAGAGCAGAGGTGATGGAGTGTTTTGTGCATGGGTCGTGCGTCTTTCTACATGAAAAACCTCTCTTTCTACATCACACAAAATACATTCTACACACACAAAGAAAAAGCCCCGTCCCCTCATACAAACCAAGGGAGACAGGACTCACACACTCTCTTACACACTTTCTTTTTTATCAATATCCTCTGAAGAGTTGGAGAAGATGCTCTCTGCAACAGAGGAGATAACTTCATCCTTATTGGTTTCTTCTCTTACTAGCGCCAAGTCAAATACTTCGCTTAGATGGCTGACAGGTACGATGTCAATCCCTTTAATTTCCTGAAGGATGGACTGGACATTTTCCTTTGGAATGATGACACGCTTTGCTCCTGCTTTCATCGCTGCTTTGACCTTTGGATACACGCCACCAATTGGTTTTACATTACCGTGGATGCTTATTTCACCTGTCATCGCAACGGTATGATCGGCTGGAATTTTATAAATAGCTGAATAAATTCCTGTTGCCATCGCAATCCCTGCTGATGGGCCATCAATCGGAACGCCCCCAGGGAAGTTGACGTGAATATCATATTTATCCGCTGGAACACCCATGGAGCGCAAGACAGTAATGACATTTTCGATTGAGCCTTTGGCCATACTCTTTCTTCTAATCGATTTACCTTGACCGCCGATGCTTTCTTCTTCAACAATCCCAGTAATATTAATGCTGCCTTTGTCTTTTGCTTCAATCACGGTAACCTCAATCTCCAGGAGAGCGCCTGTGTTTGGTCCGTGTACGGCTAACCCATTTATCAGACCGATAGCTGCTTTTTCGTTGATCTTCCGTTCCATTCTCGGTGTCAATTGGCTTGCATGAACAACCCATTCGATTTCCTCTTCTTTAATATAATCTCGGTCCTCTGTGATTGCTAATCCGGCCGCGATTTGAACCATATTTACCGCTTCACGCCCATTGCGGCAATAAGAAGATAAGACAGCAATTGCCTCATCACTCATGTTAAGGTTAACTTTTTCTGCTGCATTCTTTGCTACATCAGAAATTTCTTCTTGCGTCAATTCTCTAAAAAATACTTCCATACATCTAGACCTGATTGCTGGTGGGATTTCACTAGGGGTTCTAGTGGTGGCACCGACTAAGCGGAAATCAGCTGGAAGTCCATTTTTAAAAATATCATGGATATGTAATGGGATTTGGGTGTTTTCTTCACTGTAATAGGCGCTTTCTAGATACACTTTCCGATCCTCGAGTACTTTTAAAAGCTTATTCATTTGGATCGAATGTAACTCACCAATTTCATCAATAAATAACACGCCGCCATGAGCATTTGTAACCGCCCCCTGTTTTGGCTGAGGGATACCAGCTTGGCCCATTGCACCGGCACCCTGGTAAATAGGATCATGTACCGAACCGATTAACGGGTCGGCGATGCCACGCTCATCAAATCTTGCTGTTGTCGCATCAAGCTCCACGAAGACTGAAGATTGTTTAAAGGGAGACTTCATATTTTTCTTTGATTCCTCGAGCACAAGTCTTGCTGCCGCTGTCTTCCCTACCCCTGGAGGTCCATAAATAATGACATGCTGTGGATTTGGCCCACATAGTGCCGCTTTTAATGCTTTGATGCCATCCTCCTGACCAACGATGTCCTTAAAACTGGCTGGTCTAACTCTTTCTGAAAGGGGCTCACTGAGAGAGATTGATCGCATTTTTCTCAACTGTTCCATTTCTTTTTTTGACTCACGGTCTATAGATACTTTTTGTGTGCGTTGATTTTTTAGTAAATTCCAGAAATACAGCCCGATGATGATTCCAAAGAAAAGCTGTACGAATAAAGCGATCCCTGTCCAATTCAAAACAGATTCCCTCCTGACTTAATCCTTATGACTTTCCATTAGTATCTCCCTCAACTAGTTGGAATAAACAAGAATTTAAGTCAAAAATATCTTCTCATAGTGAAAACCTAACAATCTGTTTCGCAAACAAATTTGAACAAAACGCAAAAAAACCTGGTATAAAAATACCAGGTTTTCTCATTCAAGCTAGTTATCACGCAGAGTTCCGTTCTCCTTTATCTACAGAACCATCTTCAAGTACAAGCTGTGGTGGAGTTGATTCTAGGACTGTATCCTTTGTGATGATACATTTTACGATTTCTTCGCGAGAAGGAAGATCGAACATTACATCTAGCATGATGCCTTCAATAATGGAGCGAAGTCCACGGGCACCGGTTTTGCGTTCGATGGCTTTTTTAGCGATTTCGACCAATGCATCTTCTTCAAATTCAAGCTCAACATTATCAAGCTCGAGCATCTTCTGGTACTGCTTTACCAAAGCATTCTTTGGCTTAGTTAAAATTTCAACTAGAGCTTCCTCGTCAAGCTGAATAAGGCTCGCAGTAACTGGAAGACGACCGATGAATTCAGGGATTAGACCAAATCTTAACAAGTCTTCAGGTAAAACCTTCCCAAGTAATTCTTTTTGATCAATATCGTCTTTTTTCGTATCAGAACCAAAACCGATGACCTTTTGGCCAAGACGGCGCTTGATGATTGATTCAATTCCATCAAATGCTCCACCACAGATGAACAAGATATTTCCTGTGTCGATTTGAATGAATTCTTGATGAGGGTGTTTTCTTCCACCTTGTGGAGGAACGCTAGCAACCGTTCCTTCAAGAATTTTCAGCAAGGCTTGCTGCACACCTTCACCAGAAACATCTCTCGTAATCGATGGATTTTCTGATTTTCTAGCAACTTTATCAATCTCATCAATGTAAATAATGCCTTTTTCCGCTTTTTCAACATCATAATCTGCCGCTTGGATTAGCTTAAGCAGGATGTTTTCCACGTCTTCACCAACATATCCAGCTTCTGTTAGCGAAGTTGCATCTGCGATTGCAAATGGAACATTTAGAATACGCGCAAGCGTCTGAGCAAGAAGAGTTTTCCCGCTACCAGTTGGCCCAATCATAACAATATTACTTTTTGAAAGCTCAACATCATCGATTTTACTATTAGAGTTGATACGCTTGTAATGATTGTAAACGGCTACAGAAAGATTCTTCTTCGCCTGGTCTTGACCAATGACATATTCATCAAGAATTCCACGAATTTCACGCGGTTTTGGAACGTCCTTAAATTCAACTTCTTCTTCTGTGCCTAATTCTTCTTCGACGATTTCAGTACAAAGCTCGATGCACTCATCACATATGTAAACACCTGGTCCTGCAACGAGTTTACGGACTTGATCCTGAGTCTTGCCGCAGAAAGAACATTTCAATTGCCCTTTTTCATCATTAAATTTGAACATTTTTTTCACCCCTTGGAAACTTCTAACGTATATAAAATGGCGGATCATACACGAACATTCATTTTGGTTTGTAAACGTTAAAACTGGTTATGTACTGGATTGTAACACAATATTCTAAGTGACAGGAAATAATAACTCTTCGCGCCTGAAAAGTTGGTAAGCTGATCCGCAAAAAAAGATATGTACTCAATTAAGCTTAACCAAAATGATGCCGATTCAGTCGGCCGTTCGCCAAATACTAAGAAATTCTAGGTTTGGCCTCCGCTAGCCGCACCCATTTCACTTATGTAAAAAAAGGCTCATGATGGTACAAAACAAGGCACGATGTAATCGCGCCTTGTTCTTATCTGGTTACTTCTATTATGCAACAGTTTTACTATTTTCCACAAGGAATTCGACTGCTTTTTTTAGTTGAAGGTCACCTTTGACAGAATCAAGGTTTCCAGCAAGCGCCGCTTTGATTTGGTCTACAGTCATATTGTATGAAGAAGCCATGTTTTCTAGTTCAGCATTAACATCTTCTTCCGTTACTTCGATGTTTTCCGCTTTAACAATTGCTTCAAGCGTTAAGTTTACGCGCACACGATTTCCTGCATCTTCTTGCATTTGACCACGAAGAGCTGCTTCATCTTGTCCAGAGAACTGGAAGTAAAGCTCAAGATTCATACCTTGCATTTGCAGGCGCTGTTCGAATTCTTGTAGCATACGGTCAACTTCATTGTTAACCATTACTTCAGGAACATCAATTTCAGCATTTGCAGCTGCTTTTTCTACAACAGCGTCTTGAATCGCATGCTCTTTTTGGTGTTCTTTGTCATGCTTCAAGCGGTCTAGAGTTTTAGCTTTTAATGCTTCAAGAGTTTCGACTTCTTCGTCTACATCTTTCGCAAATTCATCATCTAACTCAGGAAGTTGTTTTCCTTTGATTTCATGAACTTTTACTTTAAATACTGCAGGCTTTCCAGCAAGCTCAGCTGCATGGTACTCTTCTGGGAAAGTGACTTCAACGTCTTTTTCTTCTCCAGCTTTTACACCTACAAGCTGCTCTTCAAAGCCAGGAATGAAGCTTCCTGAACCAATTTCAAGTGAGTGGTTCTCAGCTTGTCCACCTTCGAATGCTTCACCATCAACAAAGCCTTCAAAGTCAAGAACAACTGTGTCGCCATTTTCTGCTGGAGCATCTTCTTTAACAACTAGCTCAGCATGACGCTCTTGTAGAGCTTTCAATTCAGCTGCTACATCTTCGTCTGTTACTTCTGTATCAAACGCTTCAACTTCAAGACCTTTGTATTCGCCAAGCTTTACTTCTGGCTTCACTGTAACAGTTGCCTTGAACACTAGGCTTTGGCCTCTTTCGATTTGATCAACATCAATTTCAGGACGATCAACTGGCTCAATTCCAGCTTCGTCGATTGCATTTGAGTAAGCTTCTGGAAGAAGAATATCAATTGCATCCTGATATAATGACTCAACGCCAAAACGCTTTTCAAACATTTGACGTGGCATTTTTCCTTTACGGAAACCAGGAACACTAACTGTTTTTACTACCTTTTTGAATGCAGCGTCTAAACCTTCGTTAAACTTTTCTGCATCTACTTCAAATGTAAGAACCCCTTGGTTCCCTTCTTGTTTTTCCCATTTTGCAGACATACATTTCCCTCCAACAAATCTATTATCATGACCATTTCGGCGATGAATATCTCTTGAACGTGCAAGCAATATTCCAGTTTAAATGTAAAATAGATTAATTTTTACATAATACAACCACTACATTATAACACAGGATTATTTTGTTTCAACAGCCTGCTAGATGATAGGATAAGAAATTTCTTCTATCTTCTTGATGAAATCTAGCGCTGCCGTTGTTTCTTCGGCTGATACCTCATATTTTTCGCAATAATCATCTAGTGTTCCATTTAGGCCGTAATAGGCTTCTGCTAGATATTGATAGGCAGCTGCCCATGCCGATGCACCCTCTGGCTGGGGGTCAAATGGATACATTAGAAAAAAGTTTCGTTCGAGTAAGCTTTTAATATTTTCATACAACACGGGATCATCACTTTCAAGCTGAGATTCAAGCAGACTGGAGATTTCTTGTAGTTTTTTAATTTCATGAATTTCTGGTAGTGTTGCTGGAATAAATTCACCCTTCATCCCAAGTTTCTCCACTTCGACTTCTCGGTCGTATTCCTGCTCCCGTAAAATATTTAAAAGCATCGATTTCTGAAAAGGATGTCCATCCTTAGAACTTAGGTATAGTTTAATTTCATGTATGTATGGACGAACATTCTCTTTCGCGAGCCTTGCCGCAATCAGCATTTGATCTTTTGGGTCCTGATAAGCGAATAGACTTAATCGCTCTATTTTGGACTCTGCTACGTTGGCTTCAGTACTACTAGTATCCGTGTGGTTCTCAGCCATGTTCCGACTAAATTGAAGCATTTTAGAGAAGTGCTCATATTTGTCTACAGGAATTTCTTTCTCTTCAAGCAGCGCTTCAATCGTTGCGATGATTTCCTTATACTCGTTAAGTTGAACCATGATCATAATATAAAGGTCCATGACCTGTATATATTCCCCTAGGCCTTCCTTTAGCATTTCTGCTGCTAGTCTTTTCGCTTCTTGAGTATGGCCCGATTCAAAATTAGCAAGCACGAGGCCGATATATACCTCACTATTATCAGGGTCAAGATCCCGAGCCTGCTCTAAATAGTCAATCGCTTGACGATATTTTTTCTCGTGAAGATATTCGAGTCCCTTTTCTAAAAGTCGCTGCTCTAGGCCGGGAAACAAAACAATATTATCTTTTTCGGAATCCTGTTTCTTCATGCCTTTACCGCCCTTATTATTTCTTTGACTGTTTTCGAATACCTTGTTGCTATTTATATAGTGGGTAGTTGATTTACGCTCCAGGCGCTTGCTTTCCGCGGGGCGGGCGGTGAGCCTCCTCGGCGCTTTAGCGCCTGTGGGGTCTCACCTGTCCCGCTGCTCCCGCAGGACACTGAATGGCATCCTCGAATCTACCCACGCACGAGAAAATGCGTACTTCATTTTCGAGGAGTCAAGCGCCTTCCGCTCCAATCAACCGGTTTTCATCAAGTTCTAATTCATAAAAATAATGAAAGTTTACGAAAACAGCCTTCACATTTAATTTTATTGTCGTTAGTTTAGCACGGAATGGTCGAAAAACAAAAAGATTCACAGCCTCGGGCCGTGAATCTTTTTAACCTATTGACTCTTCGTATTTTCTAATTTGTTCATCCATCTGCATGGTTAAGTCGATTTCATCCCAACCGTTCATTAACATTGTTTGCCAGTAGGAGCTGATTGGGAATGATGCTTTAAACCCTTCGGCATCAGAAACGGTTTTATCATCTAATGAAACAATTAATTCGTAGGATGGGCTTTTTGCTTTTTCAAGCAAGTATTCAACCTCTTCAGCTTTTAATACGACCGGAAGCATCCCGTTTTTCAAACAGTTCTGATGAAAGATATCGGCAAATGATGGCGCGATAACCACTTGAATGCCGTAATCAAGCAATGCCCATGGTGCGTGTTCTCTGGATGAGCCACAGCCGAAATTCTCATTGGCTACCAGAATTGTAGCCCCTGCGTTTTCTTGGCGGTTTAATTCAAATTCAGGATTAGGCGAACCGTCTGCCTGAAAGCGCCAATCGTAAAAGAGATATTGACCAAAACCGGTTTTCTCTGTTCGTTTCAAAAACTGCTTTGGAATGATCTGGTCTGTATCGACATTTACTCGGTCCATCCCAGCTGCTTTCCCACGAAATGTAGTTAGTCCTGCCATTTTCTAATCTCCTTTCCCTGTCCTGTCCGCTAATTCACTAGTGAACGGCTTCGGCACTTTCTAGATTTCTTACATCAACGAAATAGCCATGAACAGCCGCTGCTGCTGCCATCGCTGGGCTGACAAGATGTGTTCTTGACCCAGCACCTTGACGTCCCTCAAAGTTACGATTGGAGGTGGATGCACAATGCTCACCAGCTGGGACAATGTCCGCATTCATACTTAGGCACATACTACAGCCCGATTCTCTCCATTCGAAGCCTGCTTCAATAAAAATCTGATCCAGTCCTTCCGCTTCCGCTAAGACCTTGACGTTTTGTGAACCTGGTACAACAATGGCCTGAACCCCTTGCTGAACCTTTCTCCCTTTAGCTACTTCAGCAGCTAAGCGAAGGTCTTCTAAGCGCGAGTTCGTACAGGACCCGATAAACACTTTTTGGACTTTGATATCGCTGATTTTCTGCCCTTCAGAAAAGCCCATATAACCAAGCGCACTTGCCACTGATCTTCTTTCATTTTCATTGGCACACTCGTTCAAAAACGGAACTCTTCCTGTCACAGGTGCTGTTTGGGAAGGATTCGTTCCCCAGCTCACCATCGGAGCAATCTCACTAGCTTCAATATGAATTTCCTTGTCATACGTTGCATCCTCATCGGAAGCAAGCGCCTTCCATTGTTCTGCCGCCTGATCGAATTCCTGACCTGAAGGAACATGCTTGCGGCCACGTAAGTATTCAATCGTGGTATCATCTGGTGCAACTAAACCTGCGCGCGCACCACCCTCAATGGACATATTGCAGACCGTCATCCGCTCCTCCATTGACATGTTGCGAATCACTTCACCGCAATATTCAATAATATGGCCGGTTCCGAAATTTACTCCATGCTTGGATAAGACATACAGGATAACATCCTTTGCAAGCACGCCTTGACCGAGCTTGCCATCGATTTGTACTTTTAATGACTTAGGCTTTGACTGCCACAATGTTTGCGTTGCAAGCGTATGTTCAACCTCACTCGTTCCAATTCCAAATGCAAGCGAACCGAAAGCGCCGTGCGTGGATGTATGACTGTCTCCACAAACAATCGTCATTCCCGGCTGAGTTAACCCAAGCTCAGGACCGATTACGTGGACAATGCCCTGCTCTGGGCTATTGATATCGGCTAAAGGAATCCCAAACTCCTCACAGTTTTTCCTCAATGTTTCCATTTGTTTTTTAGCAACAGGATCGGTAATGTTAAACCGGTTCACGGTCGGTACATTATGATCCACCGTTGCAAACGTGCGATCAGGCCTTCTAACTGGGCGATTTTTCATTCTCAAACCTGAAAACGCCTGAGGTGAGGTTACTTCATGGACAAGATGAAGGTCAATATAGATGAGGTCAGGTTTTCCCTCTTCCTGATGGACAATATGTTTATCCCATAGCTTATCGATAATCGTTTTCCCCATTCTTCACCCTCCTTTTCTAGGCATATAAGTTCATAATATTTAAGATAGCTTGATTGTCTAAAATCGTTGCTTTGATTTCTTCAATCATTTCTTCCGTACCAATCGTTGACTGGCCTTCACCAGCGATATCACTTGTTTTCACACCAGATTCTAAAACTTGTTTCACCGCATTCTCAACGGCTTCCGCTTCTTCCTCAAGACCGAAAGAGGTTCTTAGCATCATTGCAGCTGATAGGATCATTGCCACTGGATTCGCAAGGTTTTTCCCTTCAATATCTGGTGCAGATCCATGAATAGGTTCATAAAGATTCGGTCCATCTTCCGAAATACTTGCGGAAGGGAGCATACCCAATGATCCGGTTAACACAGATGCTTCATCACTTAAAATATCGCCAAACATATTTTCCGTAACAAGAACGTCAAACTGTTTTGGATTTTTAATTAATTGCATCGCAGCATTGTCAACAAGCATATGCTCAAGTTTTACTTCTGGGAAATCCTTCGCTACTGCCTCAGCGGTTTCTCTCCATACTCGGCTTGATTCAAGAACGTTTGCTTTATCAACAGATGTCACTTTTTTACTCCGCTTTTCAGCGAGTTCAAAGGCTAAGCGAATAATGCGTTCAATTTCGGACTTTTTATAAAAAAGGGTATCAACAACTGAATCTTCGCCGTCTGTTTTTGTTCGTTCACTTGGTTTTCCAAAGTATAATCCACCTGTAAGCTCTCTGACGACCAATAGGTCAGCGCCTTCAATGATTTCTGGGCGTAGTGGTGAATTTGCCGCCGTTGCTGCGAAATAGCTTACCGGCCTTAAATTAGCATAGAGGTTCAACTCTTTTCTGATCCGAAGAAGACCCTTCTCTGGACGAAGATGTCCAGGAAGAGTTTCCCACTTCGGACCACCTACCGCTCCCAGTAGTACAGCATCACTTTGTTGGCACAATTCAATCGTCTCTTCAGGAAGCGGGGTTCCGAGCGCATCAATAGCCCCTCCACCAATACTTCCATATGTGAAAGTAAATTGATGCCCATAGCGCTCTCCAATTGCCTGTAGAACACTTACTGCACCTCGGGCTACCTCCTTGCCAATGCCATCACCAGGCAGGACTGCGATCGTTTTTTTCATGAGTTTCCCCTCCATTTTTTTATAAGGCTTTTTCGTATACTCGTCGTAAAAATCTAATTTCACCTTAAAACACAGGCCCTTTCCACAACCTTCTTTGGTAACAAAGATTGAGAAAAGAGCCTTTTAAAAAATTATCCGTTAACGACTGGCTCTGCGCTTTCGTTCATATATAAAACACGATTGATTGCATTTAGATAGGCTTTTGCGGATGCTTCTAGAACGTCCTGTGCAAGCCCTCTTCCGCTGGTTTCCTTGCCTGCATAGTTCATCTTCACATAGACTTGAGCAAGGGCATCTCTCCCTGCCCCAACGGATTGAATCCGGTAGTCTAATAGGTTAATGGTTTCATTCATGCATTTTTCTAGCGTATTATATAGTGCTTCGATACTACCAGCTCCAGTAGCTGCTTCTTGAATTTCTTCATTATTCGCACCAGATAAGCTTACCGTAGCAGTTGGAACCTGATTCGTTCCATATTGGACTTGAATTGATTTTAATTGGTAGAAGTTTTCATCCTTCGAAAGTCTTTCTTCAAGGACAATCGCGACTAAGTCTTCGTCGGTCATCTCTTTTTTACGATCGGCTAGGTCTTTGAATACTCCGAACAAGCGCTTGATATCTTCTTCTGGTACGGAAAGCCCTAATTCCTGAAGACGATTGCGGAATGCGTGTCTGCCAGAGTGCTTACCAAGTACCAAGGAATTATTCTGGAACCCGACCAATTCAGGTGAAATGATTTCGTAGGTTGTTTTTTCCTTAAGAACACCATCCTGATGGATGCCTGATTCATGTGCAAAGGCATTGCGACCAACGACCGCTTTGTTCGGCGGTACTGGCATACCGGTTAATTTGGAAATAAGACTTGAAGTACGGCTGATTTCCTGTAGATTCAAACCTGTTTCCAAATTGAAATAGTCTTTGCGGATATGAAGCGCGACTGCTAATTCTTCAAGTGAAGTATTTCCAGCACGCTCGCCAATTCCGTTAATGGTTCCTTCCACTTGCCTTGCCCCATGCTTGACTGCTGCAAGTGAGTTTGCCACCGCTAGCCCTAAATCATCATGGCAGTGAGTCGACAATTCGACCTTTCCAATAGAAGGAACGTTTTCGAATAAATAATCAAAAACGGCTCCGTATTCTTCTGGATTGATATAGCCGACAGTGTCAGGGATATTGATTACCCTAGCTCCAGCCTTAATGACTTCCTCAATGATTTCTGCTAAAAATGGGAGTTCTGTGCGGCAAGCATCTTCTGCAGACCATTGAACAACTGAAAACTTTGAAGCAGCGTATTTCACGGTTTGAACCGCAGTTTCAATGACCTGTTCTTTTGTTTGTTTTAGCTTATATTGTCGATGAATCGGTGAAGTCGCAATAAACGTGTGCAATCTTGGTTCTGCTCCGTCTTTTAGAGCCTCCCAAGCAGCGTCGATATCAGTAATAACGGCACGTGCAAGCCCTGTTACTGAAGCGCCTTTAATCGTTCTGGCTATCTCTTTAACCGATGCTAGATCCCCAGGAGAAGCAGCTGGAAAGCCTGCTTCGATAATGTCAACATTTAATCTTTCCAGCTGTCTAGCAATCTCTAGCTTTTCGGACTTATTTAGATTAACCCCGGCCGACTGTTCCCCGTCTCTTAGCGTCGTGTCAAAAATTTTAACCTTTTGCAACAGCTGCCACTTCCTTCTTTTTACCTTGATTTACAAACGGCATCATCGCTCTTAATTCGCGACCAACCACTTCGATTGGATGTTGTTTTTCATTCTCATTGATTGCAGTGAACTCTGGACGGTTTGCTTGGTTTTCAAGAATCCATCCTTTTGCAAAACGACCTTCTTGGATATCTTTTAATACTTCTTTCATTTCTGCTTTCACGGCTGGAGTTACAACGCGTGGTCCGCTAACAAAATCTCCCCATTGAGCTGTATCAGAGATAGAGTAACGCATTCCTTCAAGACCGCCTTCATACATAAGGTCAACGATTAATTTTAATTCGTGTAGACATTCAAAGTATGCAAGTTCTGGCTGGTAACCAGCTTCTGTCAATGTTTCGAAACCAGCTTTTACTAGTGCAGAAACTCCTCCACATAAAACTGCTTGCTCTCCGAAAAGATCTGTTTCTGTTTCTTCTTTAAAAGTAGTTTCTAATGCTCCAGCACGAAGCGATCCAATTCCGTGTGCATAAGATAGAGCAAGGTCTCTTGCCTCTCCTGTAACATCTTGGAAAACAGCGAACAGAGCAGGAACTCCAGCGCCTTCAGTGTATACACGGCGAACAAGGTGTCCAGGGCCTTTAGGAGCTACTAATAGCACATCACTTTCTTTTGGTGCCTTGATCTGGTTAAAGTGGATATTGAAACCATGAGCGAACATTAACGCTTGGTTTGTTAAGTTTGGTTCGATTTCATTTTTATAAACAGTTGGTTGTAGTTCATCTGGAAGTAGGATCATAACAACATCTGCCTGAGCTGTTGCTTCTCCAACTGAATATACTTGGAATCCGTCTTCTACTGCTTGATCCCAAGAACGTCCTTTACGTAGACCAATGACTACTTCAACACCGCTGTCACGAAGGTTTTGTGAATGAGCATGACCTTGTGAACCGTATCCGATAACTGCTACTTTCTTTCCTTGTAAGTAATGTGGGTTTGCGTCTCCGTTATAGTACATTTTTGCCATGTTAATTCTCTCCCTTTAATTGGTATAGTTTTTTGGTATTTAGCTTTGTTAAACGGGGATGTTGATTTCCACTCCAGGCGCTTGCTTTCCGCGGGGCGGGCGGTGAGCCTCCTCGTCGCTTTCGCTCCTGTGGGGTCTCACCTGTCCCGCTGCCCCCGCAGGAGTCAAGCGCCTTCCGTTCCAATCAACGGTTAGTAAACCAACAATTCCTTTAACACAGCCTTGGTTTTAATAGAGTAAGATTTTTATACTATTGAATAGTTGGTTTTATGGTTTGAACGCTGGCTGCTACGTGGGAAAGCTGTTGTTCCTGTTCGCGCTAGCTCTTTAATTCCATAAGGCTTAATTAGCTCGATGAAAGCTTCAATTTTTTCTGACTCACCGGTAATTTGAATAATCAGACTGTCTTTGCCAACATCGATGACAGAGGCCCGGAACGGTTCAATTAATGAATAAATTTCATTGCGATTTTGCGGTGTCGATTGCACTTTAATCAGTGCTAGTTCACGGGCAACAACCGCCTGATCACTGATATCCGCTACCTTTAAAACGTCAATTTGCTTATTTACCTGCTTGGTAATCTGTTCAATCACTCGGTCGTTATCGACATTAACAACGCAGGTAATTCTTGAAATACCTTCTTGCTCTGTTTCTCCAACCGAAATGCTTTCAATATTGTAGTTTCGTTTCGAAAACAAATTAGTGATTCGATTTAAAACACCTGGCCTATTCAGTACGGTTAGAGTTATAATTCTTTTCATTTTTTCACCCCTACCATTTCATGTAGCCCTTTTCCTGGAGCAATCATCGGATAAACATTTTCATTTTCAGCTACTCGAAAGTCTAGTAATACCGGTTCTTTATCTTTCATTACTTCTGCAAGAATCTTTTCCGCTTCCTGTTCAGAATTAATTTCATAAGCCTTAATGTCATAGGCATCCGCAAGTTTAACGAAGGAAGGCTGGGATGGAATTTTACTATGAGAATATCTTTCCTGATAGAAAATTTGCTGCCACTGCCTTACCATTCCTAACGAGCGATTGTTAAAGATGGCAATTTTAATTGGAAGATTCATTTCTCTAATAACCGCTAATTCCTGTGTTGACATTTGGAACCCGGCATCACCTAGAATCGCAATTACGGTAGCTGACGGGTCAGCTATTTGTGCTCCTATTGCGGCAGGAAGACCAAAGCCCATCGTTCCAAGTCCACCTGAAGTTACCCAACGATCTGGGTTCTTCAGTGGATAATACTGCGCTGCCCACATTTGGTGCTGTCCAACATCCGTAACCACAATGCCTTCACCATTTGTTTTCTCATACAGCATCTCTGTCACGCGCTGCGGTTTAAGCGGTGAATCTGAATTTTCGTACCAATATGGATTCTCTTTTTTATAGCCTTCTAAGGTCTGCATCCATTCACTATGTTCAGGCGGCTTGCCTTCTTGTTTCACTAGCATGGTGAGTGCTTCCTTTGCATCTCCAACCACCGGAATTGCAGTTGGTACATTTTTACCAATTTCAGCAGGATCAATATCGATATGAGCAACGGTTGCGTTTGGAGCAAAATGAGCGAGATTACCGGTTAATCGGTCATCAAATCTTGCCCCGATATTGACGAGTAAATCACATTCATAAAGCGCCATATTTGCTGTGTAACAACCATGCATCCCGGCTAAACCAAGGAATAATGGATGGTCGGCTGGAAACCCGCCTAACCCGAGAAGAGTGTGGACAACCGGAACCTTTTGCTGTTCTACATACTCGAGCAGTAGGTCGGACGCCTTTGAGAAAAGAATCCCAGCTCCTGCTAGAATTACTGGACGCTTCGCACTGCTTACGGCCTCAGTTAACTTTCTAATTTGCAAATAATTAGGTTCAATTGTCGGTTGATAGCCTGGTAGCGAGATTTCTGGCTCTGCTGGTCTTTCAACTAAGCCAGCAGCAATATCCTTAGGGAAGTCAATCAATACCGGACCCGGTCGCCCGGTTGTCGCAATATGGAAAGCTTCTTTTATAATTCTCGGAATCTCTTCAATGTTGCGAATTTGACAGTTATACTTCGTGATTGGTGTGGTAATTCCGAGAATATCCGCTTCCTGGAAAGCATCTGTTCCAATAACCCCAGTTGCTACCTGACCAGTAAATACGACTAATGGCAAGGAATCCATCATTGCATCTGCTAGACCAGTGACAACATTGGTTGCGCCTGGACCCGAAGTCGCAATCACGACACCCGCCTTACCGCTTACTCTTGCATAACCTTCTGCGGCATGGATTCCACCTTGTTCATGACGAGGCAGGACATGCATGATATCACAATCGTAAATCTTGTCGTAAATCGGAAGGACTGCCCCGCCTGGGTATCCAAAAATGACTTCTACTTCTTCCTTTTTTAAAGCTTCTAGTAAAAGATCTGCTCCAGTTACAGTTTTCTTCTCAGCTTCTACTTTTGTAAAAGCGGCTTGTTGCAGCATTATTCCAGCCTCCTATCATTTGGAAAACTCAAGCCGGCATTCTTTAAAGGTCTGCCTGCTTTTTTACAATAAAAATAGCCTTCTCATCTCCAAATGCCCACATCAAACTGTTAGGCAAAGGGATGAAAAAGGCTATTGTTCACCTGTTCCACGGTACCACCCTCATTCACGCAAATCTGTTGATTCGCGTGCACTCTAGGACTATGTTCAGTCCGTTTTGATAACGGGTGTCAGGCACCCGACCGGTTTTACTAGTTACCTTTCAAACCGGCGCTCCGAGGTGAGTTCATCCTTTGCGCCAACGCCGGTTCTCAGCACTACCGGCTCTCTGGAGATGGCCTACAAAAAATTACTTGTCCTCGTCCACACTTTCACTTATTCTTTAGCTCACATTTGACTCACTAGTTAAAGAGTATACTTTGACACCTTCTTGAATGACTCGTTTTCTGAATTCCTCAAGAATTTTATTTGTATGAATACCCGGTTGACCTTCACCAATGACCCTGCCATCTACTTTCACTACGGCAATGACTTCAGCGGCCGTCCCGGTTAAAAATACTTCATCAGCTGTATAAACATCATGTCTTGTAAATGGTTCTTCCTTCACTTCATAGCCTAGCTCTTTGGCAAAATCCATAACTGCGTTTCTCGTAATTCCTTCAAGCGCACCGATATAACCTGGTGGTGTATAGAAGGTCGTTCCTTTTACGATAAAAACATTATCCGCAGATCCTTCAGCTACATAACCTTGGTCATTAAGCATCAACGCTTCATTTACATTGGCGAGCTGTGCTTCCATTCGAACGAGAATGTTATTAAGGTAATTTAAAGATTTTACTTTCGGACTTAATACATCCGGACGGTTTCTTCTTGTTGGGACCGTCACAATTTCAAGTCCTGTTTCATATAGTTCCTTAGGGAAAATCGATAAAGGCTCAACTATGATGACCACATTGGCACTAACGCAATTCCTTGGGTCTAAGCCAAGATCCCCGACACCTCTTGAAACCACGGCCCGAATATAGGCATTTTCAAGTTGGTTCTTTTCTACTGTTTCAGCAATCAAGTTTGTAAGTTCTTCCTGACTATGAGGAATGTCTAGCATGATGGATTTTGCCGAGCGATAAAGGCGATCCATATGTTCTTCCATTCTGAAGATATTTCCGCTGTATACGCGAATCCCTTCAAACACGCCGTCCCCATATAGGAACCCATGGTCATAAACGGAAATTTTTGCGTTTTCTTTCGTGACGAATTCACCGTTTAAATAAATCCATTGATCGGGCACCGTAAAACATCTCCTTTTTCCATTAAACGCTTTAAACAATTAAATTTAAAAGGTGTGAAGATTCTGACAAATTAAATCAACCTTAAAATTCACTTGCCCGCTTGGTAGATAATCTGACTTAGAAAATCATTTAATTGAGGACTATCTTACGCCGAATTTAAGCCTGCGTCAACGGGTTTTACTAAAATTTTTGACAATTTTGATATATTATTTTTTTGAATCCGCTTCCAATGTTGTTAGGTCCACATTTTGGAATAAATATTTTTTTTGAAGAATGAGTTTATTTATATTTGCAAGAGGGAAATGAGAGTAAATTGTGGGGTTATACATTTAAAGGAGGATTTGTTCTTTGGAGGGAACTGTAGGACTGATGGCTAAGGGAGATGCCCTTTTGCTAATGCTCGTCTGCAAAATTGTTTACAGTTTGGTCTCTGATAAAGGACATTGTTGATTTTGGGTAACCGTTGATTGGAGCGGAAGGCGCTTGACTCCTGCGGGAGCAGCGGGACAGGTGAGACCCCACAGGAGCAAAGCGACGAGGAGGCTCAGCTTCCGCCCCGCGGAAAGCAAGCGCCTGGAGCGGAGATCAACCTACTTGTGTTTAAAGAACAAAAAAACTCACCCTGGTGAAGGTGAGTTAATATGTAGTGTAATGGCGTCCCAGGAGAGATTCGAACTCCCGACCGACGGCTTAGAAGGCCGTTGCTCTATCCTGCTGAGCTACTGGGACATGTAAAATTTTAAGTGAAAATTAACCCTCATAATGCTACTCGATTAGTACGCTGAAGTAAATACTCCGAAGGCTATTCGGGCGTGCTGAGCTATTGGGACATTTTCAAAGACAATATTTATTATATTACCCTAACAAACAAAAGTCAACATATACCTTTGATTTTTTTTAACCAGAGGAAGAAAAGACTCCTTCCTCCGATTATTATTATATACAGTTTAGCCCTATCTTGATACAGAAAACTCCTGTGTTAGGGCGTCCATTTTTCCATGATCATAGTCATAAACATGAAGAACCGCTTTCTCGTCCTTAAGCTCAAGAATGATATAGGTCCTTTCGCGGCGGCCACGTGGGAGTCGAATACTACCTGGGTTAATAAACAGCACATCACCAATTTTCTCTGCCCCAAGAAGGTGGGAGTGACCAAAACAGACGATAGTAGCGCCTGTTTCCTCTGCTCGATAGGATAGACTTAGCAAACTAGATTTAACAGAATACAAATGCCCATGGACCACGAGAATTTTATAGCCATCGGCCTCTATGAACGCTTCTTCCGGAAAATCTGCGTTAAAGTCACAATTTCCCTTCACAGTTGTAAAGCCGTTAATGGACTCGTTGTCCACCGAAAGCTCGGAATCTCCACAGTGAATCATCTGACTGACATCTCCAGCGTGTTTTCCCTTGATGTCATCAAGTAACTCAGTGGAACCGTGACTATCACTGACTATTAAAATTTTAGTCATGATTCCGCTCCGAAATCTAGTGATAGGTTTGCCTCTAGCTTTTGAATCGCCTTCGCCCGGTGACTAATCTTATTTTTCTCCTCAGGAGCCAACTCTGCCATCGCTTTACCCTTCTCTTCTACGAAAAAGATTGGATCATAGCCAAAGCCATGGGTTCCTCGGCGTTCCTGCAGAATTCTGCCTTCACATGCACCGGCAAATGTGACGGTTTTTTTCCCAGGCTGGGCAACAGCTAAAACACAGCGGAATCGAGCGGTCCGTTCACTATCGGGAACACCCTTTAATTCTTCTAACACTTTATCGATATTGGCACTATCACTTTTTTCAGGCCCAGAGTAACGAGCCGAATACACTCCCGGTCGACCATCAAGCGCATCGACTTCAAGACCAGAATCATCCGAAATGACAATCTTACCAAGTAGGTTAGCAATTGTCTCCGCCTTTAAGATGGCATTTTCTTCAAAGGTTGTTCCCGTTTCCTCAACATCTTCAATGTCAGGGAAATCGAGTAGCGTTTTCACCTGTAACCCTTTTGCATTAAAAATGCGTTCAAATTCTTTTGCTTTCCCGGTATTTTTCGTTGCGATTATGACTTGTTCCATGTGTGTCCCCTACCTTTGTTTTGCTTTGGTGATTATATCTGAAATCTCCTCACCAAGTACTTGTTTTTGATAATCAAACAACTCTAGCAGGCCTTCTTGCGCACCTTTTAACAATTCTTGAAGCTGACTGTAAGAGAATGTTGCCTCTTCGCCAGTTCCTTGAAGTTCAACAAACTCACCATTGCCAGTCATGACTACATTCATATCAACATGAGCAGCCGAATCTTCAACATAGTTTAGGTCAACAACGACTTGTCCATCTTTTAAAATTCCAACACTAGTGGCTGCTAAAAAGTCATTGATTGGCAGCGTCTTAATTTTTTTATTTTTATAAAGCTTATGAAAAGCAAGGGTCATTGCTACAAACGCACCAGTAATCGATGCCGTTCTCGTCCCACCGTCTGCCTGAATAACGTCACAATCAATCCAAACGGTCCGCTCTCCGGTTGCTTCTAGGTTGACTACCGCTCTTAACGCTCGTCCAATCAACCTCTGAATTTCCATGGTTCTTCCTGTAATTTTCCCTTTAGAGGATTCTCTTATATTCCGCTGATCTGTCGCTCGAGGGAGCATGGAATATTCCGCGGTGATCCAGCCTTTTCCCTGGTTACGCATAAACGGGGGCACCTTGTCCTCGATGCTAGCTGAGCAAATTACTTTTGTATCCCCAACGGAAATTAGGACCGATCCCTCTGGGTGTTTTAAATAGTCAATCTCAATATGTACAGGCCTCAATTGCTGCGGTTCTCGTCCATCATAACGCATAGCCTTTGTTCCTCCTTCAGTCGTCTTGACTTGTGTAATTGTTATGCAACTAGTCAAAAACAAGAAATAAGAGGCAGCTATATGCCTGCCTCTTTACCTTCATCATTAGTATAACAAATTTGGCGAATTAAAAACTACCAGTGTTGACATTTTGTGGACGTGTAACTGGTTTAGTTAGGTCACCGCCATCTTCTTTTTTAAGTCCAGCTTCACCGTTAACCGTTACAGCAACACTTTCAATTCCTTTTTGTTCAGTGAGTGAAAGGACCAATGTGTTCAGTACATGCTCAGATACCATTTTTTCTTCAAAACTTCCGTAAATAGATTCGTTGAAATCTAAAGTGACTTGACCATCTTGCATTTTAGGGTCATCCAATAATTTTACGCCTGTTTGGAATTGGGAGAGCAAGCCAGTTCCATATCCAGGTCCAGCTGCGAGTTCCTCAACGACTGCTTCAATGTCATTTGATCCGTCATTTGCTACCCTTTTCGTAACAGGCACGTAGTAATAGCTCTCAGCTTCCCCACCAAGATAATAAACAGTAACGGGCTTCGTGTTGGTAATATCCACAACTCCGTCTGTGCTTACATTAATTCCATTGGCACGTGTTAGCTCTTCACCAATTGGTGTTCCATTTACCGGCATGCTTTCTAGTGCCTTGCCGTTTATTTGAATTTTTACCGTATTAACAGAATCAAACTGTGTTAATGTCCATGTTACGGACTCTAGGATTCTTTGTTCGTCTTCTTCGTTATATGTGGCAAACTCGTTTGAAAAGTCAACCGTTGCTACTCCGTCTTTGATATTGACAGTCATTTGTGTATCCGCAGGTAGTACTGCCCTAAAGTCATTTGGCAACATCTCAGTTACTGGACCATTTACAACGAGATACTCAAGCGCTTGCTTAGCGACACTCTGCGTTTTTGGAAGGTCCATCGTTTGGGAAACAACATACCCGTTTTTATCAATAAGATAAAGTTCAGTTGAGACAGTTGTTTCGACGGCTTCCTCGCTACCCTCTGTTTTTGCATCAGTTCCTCCAGATTCTTCAACCATCTCCATTTCACTTTCCTCTAGGTAGGATGCATTCTGCGGTGGATCGATTTGCTTTTTCTCTTCCCCTCCAAATAAACCACAGCCTGAAAGAAATACCGCCGTTGCTAATGCCGTTGTTGTCACCAAAGTTGCTTTTTTATTTTTAGACATATAATCCCCTCCATAAGACAGTTTGTACTATCATTTATACGAGCCCTTTTTAAAATTAGACCAGCTCGGCAATTTTTTTTAGGGAAAGATTATTTTTAGACATAAAAAGTTCGGTTGAATGTACGGAAAATCTGGATTTATAGTTATAGGAGAAAGGAGTGATAGTTTGATAGTAAAATCTAGGCAAGTATCAGGGGAATTAAAGCTTATGCGAATACTAAATGCTCGAATGGAGTTAGAGGATAAGGACAAACAAAATTATTTTAACCTTGAGAAGGGATTTGAAGGAGAGTTAAAATTTGATGCTTTAATGACAAATCTTCAGCAAGAAAGGTTGATTCTAAATGACTTGTTGCTCGAAAAAAACACCACAAAGTTCCAGATAGATTCCTTCCATATTGCACAAGCTACAGTTTATCATTTTGAAGTTAAAAACTTTGAGGGAGATTACTATATTGAGAAAGATCGTTTTTTTACCTATTCAGGAAAAGAAGTCCTTAACCCATTGCACCAACTAAGGAGAAGCGAAACCCTACTTCGCCAGGTATTTCAAAATTCAGGATTTTCCTTTCCGATTGAATCGTATTTAATTTTTGTGAACCCCTCATTCACCTTATATCAAGCCCCAAAAGACCCATATATTATTTTCCCAACTCAATTAGATCGGTTTTTACTAAAGATGAATCGTGCCCCGTCTTCGAATCTGAATACAAGACACACTAAGCTGGCTGAAAAGTTATTAGCTCTTCATCAGATCGATGACCCTTATAAGCGATTGCCGTTATATAGCTTTGAGGGGGTTCGTAAGGGGGTGATGTGTGGTTCTTGTTATTCGTTTGATGTTTCAGTGGGGGAATATTACACAATTTGCAACGATTGTAAATGTACCGAAGAAAGTGATAACGCTATATTACGAAGCATTTCGGAATTTCAATTACTGTTTCCTGAAAGAAAAATAACAACTAGTATTATTTATGATTGGTGTGAAGTGATAAAGTCAGTAAAAACAATTAGAAGAAATCTGGCAAAAAACTTTAAACAAATTGGATATGGGAAATGGGTCTATTATGAAAATCGTAATTAAAATACTTCTTTTAAGCTAGTTTTTTTAGGAGGCGCCTCAGGGGCTGCATGTAGAAGTTATTCTATGTTACCGCTCCTGCCCACTTCCCTCCTCTTACGGGCACATAGAACCCCTCTATTTTACCGCCCCTATCCTTTTCCCTATTCTCACGGGCACATAGAGCCCCTCTATTTTACCGCTCCTACCCTTTTCCCTACTTCTACGGGCACATAGAACTCCACTATGTTACCGGTCCTGCCTTTTGGTATCGCACATCGAGCCTGATATTCCGGATAAAAACAAAAAACCCCCATCCAAGGGAGTTCTTATAGCTTCACCATACTAATATTCGTAATCGGCCGCTCGAGCCATTCTGAGGCGATATCAGAAAATATCGTACTCGAACCTGTCGTGAAAAACTCATGAGTCGGCTCTTCGCCACTCGTGTTTAGAATCTGGTTGTGATATAGGAGCGTGCTCACTTCACGTGCGGTCTCTTCGCCGGAACTGATGACATTCACTCCTTCCCCCATAACCTGCTTCACAAGCGGTTCTAGGAGCGGATAATGAGTGCAGCCAAGAATGAGGGTGTCTAGCTCCTGATCTTTAAGCGGCGCTAACGTTTCTGCAACTACTCTTTGTGCAAGCAGGCCGTTGTATTCTCCACTCTCAACGAGTGGGACAAACTTCGGGCACGCCAAACTAACAACATTTGTTTTGCGATTAATCGATTTTAGCGCCTGTTCATACGCTCTACTTTTTACCGTTCCCACAGTTCCTATGACGCCAATATGATAATTATTCGTGACTTTAATCGCTGTTCGTGCGCCTGGGTGAATCACCCCGATTACAGGTATTGGTAGCTCTGAGCGAATTTCCTCAAGCGCAACCGCTGTAGCTGTATTGCAGGCAATAACTAGCATTTTTATTTGTTTTTCCATTAAAAACTGAGTGATCTCCCATGTGAATCTCAGCACCTCTCGTGCAGACCTGGGACCATAGGGGCAACGGGCTGTATCCCCTAGATAAATTATCTGCTCATGTGGGAGCTGCCGCATAACTTCTTTTGCCACGGTTAGACCACCCACACCTGAATCAATTATTCCTATTGGTCTCTTCAACAATCTCGCCTCATTCTCCGCGCATTTCATGATGTAATTTTGAAAGATTTTCCTTTAGCGTGACGATCTCAGTATCAGAGAAATCCACTAAAATATCCTGCAAATAGATTTGTCTTTTTTTAATGACTTCATCAATAATCCGCTTACCCTCATCCAACAAGTGGATACGTACAACCCTGCGGTCATTTGGGTCCTTCACCCTAACGACAAGTTCGTTTTTTTCCATGCGATCCACAAGGTCTGTCGTCGTACTGAAAGCCAAAAACATTTTATTTGATAATTCGCCTATTGTCATATCGCCGTCTTCAAATAGCCATTGAAGAGCGACGAATTGCGGCGGCGTGATTGTGTAATTACTTAAAATTTCACGGCCCTTTTGTTTAACGAGTCCAGCAATATACCTTAAATCCTTTTCAATATCCGCAACCATATCTAAATTTCGTCTATTTTGAGCATCGTCGAGTTTCATTTTTTATACAACTCCTAAACTCTATCAGTGCTCTTATTTTCTATGATTTTCGGGATAATTTCAAGAAGAAATGTAGCCGGCAAGAAAGAAGGGCTGTATTCTTTCTTGCCGAAAATTGATAACCGGCCCTCCTAAAAGGATGGCCGGCTTTTTAATCAAAGTTCTAGTTCTCCCATACGAAGGAGTTCTACAACTGCTTGTGAACGCCCCTTTACGCCTAGCTTTTGCATAGCGTTGGAAATGTGTTTAGGGAGTATAAAAAAGGCTACAATTTTCCAAGTGGAGTAAAGACATCAATGTTTCCATCTTTATCAATTTCCACTTTATGAAGAAGTTGTTGGAGAATCATTTGCAATTCTTTGACATCTTTATAATCAAGGTTTTGTAATTTTGTCAGTCCTGTTCTAATCTGTTCTTTGATTTCATTATCTGATACAATGGGTCGTTTTTTATCGACCTTAATGCCACGGAGTTTATCTTGAAGGTTTTCAATTTCTTTTTCATATTCATTCTTTTCGAACTGATATTGGTCTTCATCGATTTCTCCAAGTTTCCTATCTTTACGTAGTTCAAATAGAAGCTTTCGGTTTTCCTGAATCATTCTTTCGTATTTATCTTTGTCCTTCTCCTTCGTTTCTACATGATTATATGTAGGGATTTTTACACGTTCAGTGATTTCATCTACTTTAATTGCATCCTGAAGGAAAAGAGTGAGTTCGTTTAAAAGTTCATCACGGAAAGATTCATACGGAATCCACAGCCCATTTTCGCACCCAACAGTTCCAATCCGTCTTCTTCTGGAACAAATCAAATACCGATATTCTTTTTTTCCTTTTTTACTTGTTTTCATCGAAACAAAGTTACTATCACAATGGGCACACTTTGCTATTCCAGCAAAGGCATTAACCGCTATCCCTCTTACACCTCCCCGTTTTCCACCTCCACGAAGAAGTCTCATCTCTTGAGCTTTTTGAAATGTTTCATCATCTATAATTGGTTCCCAATTTTGTTCTTCGTTTCTCAACCATTTTTCCTTTTCTTTTTGAACAAATTTATTACGTCTGTTTTGCATGTCATCCACATCATCGTAATGTTTTTCTACCGTATATTTATTGAAGACGTTCCTACCTGTATAGGCTTCGTTTTGCAACATTCTTTGAACGGTTGTAATTCCCCAGAGCCCTCCTTTAGGACTTGGTATTCCTCTCTTGTTTAATTCTTCAATGATGGATTTCTCACCCATGTTCTGATAACAGTACCATTCAAATATTTGTTTCACGATAAGAGCATGGTCTTCCGATATCTCAAGTGTTTTTAAGTTACCTGTTTTTACTTTCTTATACCCAAAGGGTGCAAAACTTCCTGTAAAGTTTCCACTTCGAGCAGACTCACGAATTCCCCGTCTAGATGAAAGAGAAATTTGTTCGGAAAGTTTTTGGTTCACAGCAGAGATAATCGTAAAAATCATTTCATCATCTTTCTCTTGTGAATCATACGTATCATCAATGGAAATTAATCGAATCCCCAAAGCGTTTACTAATTTCCTTTTTAGAGTAACAGCATCCAGCGCATCACGGGAGAAACGGGAAAGAGAAGCAAATATTATCGTCTGGAAATATCCTTTTTTGGCATCTTCCAGTAACTCTTTAATTTCATCTCGAACAACAATACTTGTTCCTGATGATTTATCTTCATAAAAGAACTGTGGATCTAACTCTTCCATCCTTGCTTTTTCTAAACAAACCGCCTTTTGATGTTCGGGTGAATCTTTTTGTGATGCTTTTAATGTAGAAACCCGAACATAAATCGCAGCAATGTTTTCATTACTCATGTTAGATAACCTCCATCTAAACAAAAAAACCTCTTAGTTCATCCTAAGAGGTGTATTCTTTAAAACTATTATAATATTTTTTGTCATAGTCCGTTAAGACTTTTTTAATGGTGTTATCAACCAGTGCTTGAATTATTTCATCGGGTGTTTTATCGCTAGTGGATTTATGAAATCTAAAGTTGAACTTTTTTCCCTTCATAAAGTATCTCCCCCAATACCTTATCTATATGTGATGACCAGATTGTCCTATGTATCTATCAGTTAAAATCACTTACTAATCACTAATCATTTAGCAACTTGTAAGTAGTATACAATCGATGTATAATGAAACCAAATTTATTTTCAAATTTTTTTAGAAAAGGTGAATCTTTTATGGAATTTGGGGCATTTTTAAAACGGAAACGGCTGGAGATGAACATTTCAGCACGAGAAATGTGCAGGTTGATTGATGTAAGTAATGGATATATGTCACAAGTGGAAAATGGGAAGATTGAGACGCCTAGACGTGAATTGTTGTTAAAAATCATGGATGTCTTACATATTGAACCTTCTGAATTAGAACCCTTTGGTTTTCAATTTCGAGAAAATGAAGATATCCAATCGGAGCATACTAAGATTCAACGAAGTCGTGTTCAGGGATTGATTGAAAAAGAACTGGCGATTTGCAGTGAAGCCGAACTAGAAGCCATCCTCACTCTGATTCGTGAATTCCCTGAATTGTACAAGATGTTGAGCAATAAAGAACAATACACTCGTGCAAAAGAAATGATTGGAGAATTTAAGACGTTTATGGAGTTTATGGAATTTAAAAGAAAACAATCCTCATAAAAATTATTCGTAGACATATAGATAAGGTGTAAGACAAGTAAGCTTGGATTACAATATTGCCTCCTTTCAATAAGATATTCTTCTAATGGGCTTGTGCATTGAATATTTTTTCCTCTAAAAGCATCCAATTTGGATGCTTTTTTTGATTTGCTATCCATAAGAGGTTATTGTGATTTATTTTTAGATTTCGTGTAATATAATGATTTATTTCAAAAGATAATTTAAATAGGAAGACTTTTTGCTTTCGTATGTTTTTATTTGTTAAAAGCATTCAATATTTTATTCAGACGTCTTATTGGTGAAAAATGGATTTCGATTCAATTTCCTGTGAGTTCCCTTCAAATTTTAACTTCAACATACGAAATTGGTGTCTGAAATGAAGGACTTAAAATGAAAAAGCAGCATCCTTATTTGGTGAATTTTCTTATTCGAACGAGGTTTAATACCCTTGTTTTACTTAATGAAATTATGGTGAAATGGTTAGTTTTCATCTAAGTATCATAGTGGATTGCTATTATGGTTTTATGAAGTTGTGAAGGAATGAAAGTGTGACGTCATGATACCACTTTTAAATAGAACGATTTTTGATCTAAGTTAATTGATGTTTTCTGTGTTTTTTTGTCATCAACTGTGTAAAATTGACCAAATAAAAAGATGAGGGCTGAAATGCCCTCTTTTTGTTGCTTAGTAATATTTGATGATCGTTTTTAAGTTGTACTTTTTCAAGAGTTCTTCTTGGTATCGTATCGCATTTGATTTTGACGAATATGCACCTATTTGAACACGATGGTAGTTTGAATAATATTTAATGATTGTTTTTAGATTGTATTTTTCAAGAAGTTCTTCTTGATACTGTTTTGCATTTGATGAATTGGAAAAGGCTCCGATTTGAATTCGGTAGTATTTGTTGGAGGTTGGTTGAGGGGCTTGTTTTTCTTTATATGTGATTCCAAAATACTTACAAATGCCTTTTGCGATTTCAATTGCACATTCTTGTCTATATGCGTCACTTTTTAGATAATTAATGTCAAACCTTGAATCCATAAAGCCAAGTTCTAATAAAATGGCAGGCATTTTTGTTTCCCTTAGCACATGGAAATTTGCTGATTTGACTCCTCTATTTTTCAATGGTGAACCTTTAATTACTTCATTATGTATAACATCCGCTAATTTTTTGCCTGTTTTTGAGTTTGGGTAATGATAGGTTTCAATTCCACCCCAACTTCCCCATTGTCCATTATTCGCATTTGCATGAATACTTACGTAAATATCCGCATTCTTTGCATTTGCGAGATTGGTTCTTGTGGATAAAGAAGTATCTGCATCTGTTGGAGCAACAAGTAATGTATCAAGTCCGTGTCTTTCTAATTCTACTTTTAAATGATTCATCACTGCTTTATTAAATTCATTTTCTCTCATCCCATCTGGACTTCTTTTTCCAGCAGTATTTGCACCATGACCATCACATAAAGCTACAAGTTTTCCCACGTTATCACCCCTTCATTTCAGCAATTTCAAACTCTAACTCTTTTACTTCTCTTTTTAAGTATTCATTTTCTGCTTCAAGTCGAGAACTCTTTGCCATTTCCACTTGCAATCGTTCTGCTAGTTCCCCGTTTTTGGCTTCTAGACTGGCAATTCTCTTTTCCAGTCCTGAAATGGTTTCTCTCATTTGATTAATAACTTGATTAAAATTGTTTACGTCTTGAGTTCTTTTTTTCAAAATGAACCCTGTGATAATCCCTAGTATCGTTGCAACGGCTGTGGCTAGGGCTGTGATTTGTGTTGGTTCCACATTATTCACCACTCTCTGATGTTGGAGGTTCTGACGGTTCTTCAAATGATTGATAGATTCCAAAGCCAATTACTCCATAACAAACTAAATCGACAAATTGACGGAACAGTTCTTGTGAAATCTCAATCTCATAATGTTTTAAAATCGGTTGAAGTATTTGCCACAAAAAACCCACAAATGCTAATAAAAATATTTTGTTTGTAAATCGCTTTTTCATGAAAACCCACTCCTTTTTTATTCCATAACAAAAGGCGAGTAAAACTCGCCCATTATCCATTAATAATAATCATAACATCCCATGCTTGTGCACTATCACCAATAAATACCCATTCACCAGTAGAAGGTTGGAATTTCCTTTGAATACGAGTACCATCAGGGTACCAAAAGCCATCACTACCTAATACCATCACTTGAATATTGCTATCAATCGGAGCAACAATCTTGTAAATACCGTTAATAGCGATGGTTGTTTCATAGGTTTTTTTTGTTGAGTTTTTTTCCCAAGGTGTCCATGCTCCACTTGTATATTGTCTTTGGTATAATCCATCAGCCCCGTAAATGATTTGAGCGGCACCACCATGTGAACTATGATCTATATGCCAACCATAATAAGTGTAAGAACTTGGAGCATTAATCATTCCGTACCCACTAATAAATTGTGTTCCTTTTGTTCGTAAATCATCTAAATTGGAATTTGTAACATCAACACTTCTTCCACCAAGTCCATAGTCACCTCGATGTAAAACCTTTTTCCAATCTTCCCATGTTCCATTTACTTTTCTTCTCGACCAATACCCTTCATTTCCAGTTGTTGTATAATAAAATTGCATGGCATAATCAAGGTCATCTCTTGCTTCAATATGAATGACATAACCGTTATGATGTGCGCCTTCTGGAATACCTGTTAAAGCATGAGAATGATAAAAACCTGTTTTATCTAGAAGGTCAATATTTTGTCCGTAAATGTTAATAGAATTTCCACCAATTCCAAAATCACCAATAGTCAACTTTTTATCTAAGGCATCTTGTAATGAAGGAAACTCGGCTATATCATGCGTATGGTCAAGGTCTGCTTTGTTAGTCTCAAGTGCATCAAGACGACTATTCATCAACGTATGGTCATCATTTGCGACTTGATCTTTCATCGCTTCAAACCATTCTTGCCAGTCTGTTTCGTATTCTCCTGTTTTGGTGTTATACCAATTTTGATAATTATTGAAAATCGATTCAGTATCTGCTTGAATGAGGGAATTGATCCAACCAGCACGTGAGGAATCCATTCTTGTATCAAGTACATTCGCTTGTGTGATATAAGGTGCAGCCGCATTAATCGTCACTTCAGCAAGTGCGAGTTCATAAATGACGGCTGTTCTTGTTACTTCGGGGGCAATTGGATTTTCTGATGGAGTTCCTTGAATTACTTCGGCTGTGATTTCTCGATTGTTCATATTTAAACGGATGACCACTAAATCTTTTCGTTTTAATACCCCATCTGCAATTTCTATTGGAAGGGTTTTTGGTAAGGTATTGGCATATAAATACCCATTAATAAACGCTCGTCCAGCTTCTACTTGAATGTTGTATGTATTATCGGCTGTTACTTGTAAACTAGTAGATGGAGTGGGATGTATTCCATTTGTTAGAACACTACTAAAATATTCTGCAAACGAACTCGAATCATATTTTCGGTCTCCACCTACACTATTGAAAAAATAGCTTTTTTCCAAACTTCCTCAACTCCTTAATCTTCAAATTTCACTTGGGTTTGTGATTTTTCTTGGATGATGGTTTCAATCACCGTGACAATCCTTGAATGTCTTGTGATTCCGAATTTTTCATTGACCACTGTTACGAAATCTCCAACAAAAAAATCTTTTTGGAACACTTGTGGAATGTCTTCATTTAAGATAAAGGTGAAATCATCAAGTTTATAATTTCGAAAAAGTTCCAGTTTCCCTCTACTCTCTAGTAACTTTCTTACCTGTTGGTCGGTTAACGTGGTTGTTTCGTCAATTCCTTTTCGAATATCCACGGCATCACTAAACATTTCAAAACGATCCCAGCCTGTTAATCCACTTGATTCATTCACTTCTACCTGTATCGGTGTTTCATCTCCACTTTTTAGATACACGGCATTTTTGTAATGTTTTTGACTTAAAAATAGCAGTTCATCTCGTGTATCGCCCCAATTTGCTTTCCAAATAATTGGAGGATGTTCGCTGTTTCCAGTGGTTAAATCTTGCCCAATATGAAAGGATAAGTTGATATTAGCTGGGGTAAGAATCGTTCCGTCACTTGCATATTCAGGATAAGGATTAAAATCAAACTTTACGCTCATCCCTAGTTGTTTAGATAGTTCACTAATCACGGTATAAAGGTTTTCGCCGTAATAACTAACTGAGATGTTTTCTCCCTCATCCACAATGGTAGGTAAAAGCAAACTATCAATTCTTCGATTGGAACTTGCGCCAGACCCTAGATTTTGCTGTATTAAGGTATAGAGAATTTGTTTCATGTTGGCATTCATTTCAAATGGTTTGGAGATAATTCTTTGATTTAAAATTCCTTCTACTCCATATGCCCCAACAAAAATGGTTCGTTCAATTTCGCTGATTTCTAGTGTGTGAACACGATATCCTTTTTTTCCTTTTCCTTGATGAATCACATCTCCAATTTTTAGTGTTTCATATACTTCTTGTGTGTAAGGGATGACTAGATTGACAACATCACACTCATAAAAATGATGTTCAATGGTAACTGTATTGATTTCTGTAATCACCCCTTTTAATACAAAATTGGTGCTAAAGATATACCACATTAGATGCCACCTACTCTTTCTTGGTAGCTAATGGAGATTTCCATATATTCTTCGCCTTGGTCTGCTGCCATTCTAAAAATGTTGTCGGAACGATGCAATTGAATAAAATCGCTATTTAAATTCAGAGCATAAAAGAAGTTTTCTTTTACTCCATTTCGGATGCGGGATACTTCTTTTTTTCTTCCAGTATTGATGATGACTTCATCTCCTGGATTTAATGTAGCATTCAGCTTAATCTGTTCTTGGGTATACACATTAAAAAGGGAAGGATTTGTTACGGTTTGAAGGGCTTTAATTCGAATTTCAATGGGTGCCTCCATGGTTCCACCATTATAAATGCTTTCAATTAAGGTGGCGTTTCTTTCCCCAAAAACCACTTCATTAAACTCTAAGGGAAATTCAAATAAGGGGTTGTTGGTTGAAAAGGAAAATTGTTTCGTTGGTCGATAGAGGTAAGGGTCAGGGGCTACAAGTTGGAGGAAAAAGGTTTGGTAGGTTTTGTTTTTATTTTCCCTATCGTTTCTGAAAACAGGGAAAGAGGTGGGATAGGCTTTGATTAAATAAACCTCACCATGCTCCTCAATCTCAATGGTGACTTCTTCTTTCGGATTACTGATTTTAAATAAGAGTTGTTTTTGCTTTTTCACCCATGCTTCATTTTGTCCATAACAATTGATCATTCCTTCAATCTCGATATCACGTGTACCATATCGTGAATAAAGATAAAGTCCCCCATCTGCTCCTGTTTGGGTAATGTTTACATCTGCTTGAAGTCCTGAAAAATTCGGTTTTTTTAATAACTTAAAAGGGTATCCCGATAGCGATACCCTTTTTCCTTCTATGGATAATGTTAGATTCATCTTCTCGGAATACCTCCTTGATAACTCATTTTTCGTAAGGTTCTTTCCATGTGGGTGGCTGTTTCAAACGGATTATTGCTATTGATGACGATATTCGGGGAGAAATTCGTGGTTTGTTGGACAACGGTTGAACCACCTGTGCTTGAACCTAAGTTATTCGCCATTTGTGCCAACATTTTTTTCGACTCTTCATGAGTAAAGACTTGCGTTCCTCGTGGCATATCATACAGTCCGAAGTCTACGAGTTTTAATTTGTTTCCAAATTTAGCAATCTCAAAGCCTTCTTCCCCTAAGAATGCCATCCCACCAGGTGCATAACTGGTTCCATCGGCAAAACCAAAAATCGATTTTGCGCCTTGTGCAACAATATCTACTACTTTTTTGATACGTGTACCTAAATTGTTGTAGGTTCTGTCTGGCAAGGTTCGAACATTGATTTGTTTTCCTGTTGTATTATCTAATTCATGATATTTTTTATCTTCTTTGGTTTTGGCATTGACTTGTTTATCGATGTCTTTTCCTAATTCATCATTGTAATCTCCTGCAAATTGCGTTAAATCAATGATTTTTCCTTTTGAGGTTTCCAATCCACCAATTTGGTTGTCGATGTGTTGAACCATTCTTTTGTATTCATCTGTGTTCCTTCTATTGGCAGGGGTTTGAGCTTCAAGTTGTCTTTTTTGTTCACGCAATGCTGAAATCTTTTGCTCTAACACTTGCAACTGATTTCCTTCTTCCACTGCTTGAATGGCGACTTCTTTTGAAATGCCTTGACTTGTTAAGTAATGAATTTGTAGTTGTCTTGTGATTTGGTCAAATTGCTTTTGTTTGATCTGGTTGTTGTTGATTTGTTCTTGCAAATCAATGGATTGCTGATGCGTTTCGGATGATTGTTTTAACAACTCGTCCGTTTTTAATTTAAGAAGACCTTTTTCCCATCCGTATAATTCAATCGTGTCTGCAATTTGTTCCCGCTGTTCATTGGATAAGTCTCTATTTGACATCGTAATTGCCAAATCTTGCATCTTCTGGTCAAGAAGTTTTCGGTGAGCCTTCTTTTGCTCTTCCGTTTTCTTCGTTAGAACTCGGTCAATCGATTCTTGTTGGATACTTAAATCCATTCTTTCTTTAAATAGATTGTTTGCTTCTTTCAAGAGTTTTTCTTGATTACTCCAAGCATTGTAGAATTGTTTTTCAAGTTCAAGTGTACTCATTTCCAACAATTCATGATTGTACTTTTTCAACTCTTCTGTTGTTCCTGCAATTTTATTTCCTTGTTCTGTTACTTTTTCAGTCGATTTTGGAAGAGCTTCTGTTACATCTTTGTTCAGTTGCACCATTTGACTTAATTCCTCATTGGTGAGTCCTGACTTTTCTTGAAGTTGTTGCATTTGTTGTTGAATCGACTGGATAACTTCTGGATCTGATTCCTTTTGCAGTCTTGTTTGCAAGTCTACGTATTGAGCAAATTGGTCATTGGAAAGTTTGGTTTTGTTTCGGAGTTCATCAAATTGTCCAATTAATTTTGAGGTGTCTTCATATTGGGTTTGGAATTGTTCGTGTTGAGCAAGGTTCACTTCTTTCAATTTTTCTGAATCTTTTTTTAAGCCACTTATTCCAATGGCTAAAGCTGAAATACCTGCAACGGCAAGTCCAATGACACCTGTGGGTCCCATTTTCGTAAAAATACCTAGTAACCCTGTGCCTGCACCTAACGATTTTGAAAGACTTCCTCCCATTTTTAACAATCCACCAAATGCCGAAGTGAGACTTCCCACAACCCCTATGATTGGAGATAGAGTCGCTCCCAGTATGACAATGGTCGCTGTCCATTTAATGGTGTCTCCGTCTAAACTAAGTAAAAACTTGGCTACATTTGAAATGGCTTTTCCTAAAGGTGCTAATACATCAGTTGCAAATTTAATCCCATCTCTAATGACTGTATCCCAATCAATTTTGTCAATTTCGTTTGATAAACTATGTAAGGCTCGTTCAATTTTTGGCATATATCTCTCAGCAGCAGACAATAATTCGTCTCCGATTGGCATGAGTGCCGTTTTAAATCCACGAAGGACTCGTTGTTGTCTTTGACCGAAACTTTCTTCCATCGCTTTTTTCGCTTCTTCTGCTACGTTTGTGACATCATCATAGGCATCGTTCACATCATTTAAGGATTCAATGACCTTCATGGCGTTATCTTCACCAAGAGCAGACCAAATTTCTGAAGCTTTTGTTAGTTTTTCTTGTTGGTTTTCTGCTCCTTCTAAGTCTTTGATGATGGACATCATGACTTCTTTAGCCGTTTTTTCTCCTTTTTGGAATTCCTTGAAGGTGTTTTGTGTTTCTTTTGAGAAATCTGCCATATGTTCTTCAAATCTTCCGTCTGTAAAGGAGATGCTCATTTCTTTCACTAGATCGTTCACTTTGTCTAGGTTGTAGGCGCCATTGTTCACGCTTATACCCTGTCTTTCGACATATTTATAAGGGGCTAGACTATACCATCAACTCTTTTGAGTTGCCTCTTGGTAGTCGTTGAGAGCTTTCCATATCACTAAATGACTTAGGACTATCTCTGCTGATTGCCCAATCCATTTCATTTTCAGATATTCATAACATTTCTATTATAAATTACTAGAAAAGGCTCTAAAGGGGTTTCCAGCATATTCGAGGTTTACTTATATCATCACTGATATAAGGGGCTTATATATTAACCCATTTTCTAAAACAGCAAACATTTCATTGGCTTCAAATCCTGCTTGATTCCATAACTGACTGTATTCAGCCACATTGTCTTCAAGTTCCATGGATTTATTTAGTCCTCGCTGTGCGCCACGAATCATGTAATCGAAGGCTTCGTCTGAGGTTATTCCGAAGTTTTCCATGAGTCCATTGATTCCTCGCAAGGATTCATTTAGGTCTGCTCCTGTTACTTTTGTTAAGGTAAAAGCACTTTCGACCACACGGTTATATTCACTAGGGTCGATTCCTTTTAAGTTTTGTGAAACCTTAACAATGGCATCTCCCACTTCATCAATGGATTCTCCCCATCCATTTGCCCAAATGTCTTGTGCTTGTTTGGCATATTTGTTTGCTTCTTCTTGTGTAGCACCAAGACGCACTTGAATCATGGTTTGTGCATCATCTACTTCTTTTGCCGCATTAAATGCAGCCGCTCCAATCGCTCCAAATGCTCCTGCTATGACCGTTCCTGCCATAGAAAATGCTTTACTCATGGGTTCAATTTTTTGGGATAAATCACTGATTGAGTTCCCAGCATCCTTCATTTGTTTGCTTACATCTTCTAGTGCTTGACCCATTTTGTAGGAAACGGTTGACTGCTTTTTCATTTCTGCATTCAACTGTTTTAAATCGGCTTCTTTTTTCTGAATTTGCTCTCCAAGTTTTTTGTATTGAGCTTCCGATTTCCTCATCGCTTCAACAGACTTGTAGTATTGGGCTTCGAGTTTTTTCTCTTCCGCTGAACCTTTTCCCTTTGTTTTAATCGCTTCATTCCATGCTTGTTCCAATTTTTGTGTTTCTGTATATTGAGAAGCAATCACTTTTTCAAGGGATGTTTGTTGTCGCTTTAATTCATCAATGGAAGCGTTGTATTTATCTACTCCCGCACTGCTTGCTTTAAACTGATTGGATGCTGCTTTTACATCTCGCTTAATGGCAGCAAGGGATTTTTGCATGTCTTGGTCATCAATGTTGATGGCAATACTTAATTTTCCAAGTTCTGTGGACACCGATCACCACCTCCTCACCATAATTGATCGATGAACCCTTGTTCGACTTCTTCTTCTTGATTCATCACTTCGAAATACCAGTGGACATCCATTTCATCAATGTCGTTGAGTGAAAACCCACTTTTCATTAGATTTAAATACATTTCCTTGATTAATTGATAAGGATCTTGGACTACTTTTTTTTACTGTCTTCTTCCCCTGTGGTTTGTCCAACTACATGCTTGATGCTATCAATCACGAGTTTCACTAAATCTCTTCCATCGACATATTCATAGATATCTTCAAGTGAAAATTGGTTGTTGAATACCTCACAAACAAAGAATAAGACTTCATCTAATGTATCTGCTGTGAGATTATCCAAATCGTATTCTTTTGTAATCACTAACGCTTTACGGAATAATTTTGCCTTTGCTGGTGGTGCCATGTATTTCTTTTCGTTTAATTCAAGTATCATAAATTTCCCTCCTAAAATCGTAAATAATCAAAAAAGAGAGGAACTTGTCCTCTCTTCATCGTTCATTCTTATACTGCTGGTGTTGGTGCGTAAACCGCATTAAACCAATTTGCAATCACGTCTGCATTCACTTCTGGATCGTTTGAATCGACTTCATATTTCCAATTTTCATCTTCCCGTACAACAAACGTTCCATTAATGGTTTTTGTTTGATATTCAACCGATTCGCCTTTGGTTTGATAAGAATCTGCTGGAATACTAAATTGACCCTTCAACATCCAAGTGAGTCTGTCTCCTCCAGTTGACAATGGACTTTCAAATCCGAACGCAACATAAGGCGCATTTTGCTCTGCCTTGTATTCTAAAACGCCATCCGCATTTTTAGTGATGCCTAATAATTGTTGACGAACGTCGCTTGATAATTGATCCAACTCAATCGCTACTTCGATTGCTCCAAGAGCTGTATTTGTTTCACTTGCTTGGTCATCTGCATACAACGTATTGGTATTGATATTTGGTGTAATGGTAATATTGATTGCTTTTCCCATTTTTACTGGTACTTCATATACTGGTGTTGCACCATCACTTGTTAAAATTGCAAAATGTGGCTTTTTAGCCCCGATAACTACTCCTGCCATTTATAATCACGCTCCTATTAATCATTAAATTTAGTAAATTTAAAACGAATGCTTTTTTGGTAATACTCATCTACATACATATCAGGACTTTCATTGACTCTGATTCCACCAATTTCTCGCATTTTTTGTTTGATTTGTTCTACTAAAGGGATGTAATCTCCCTTTGAGAAGACATTGACTTGAAAGAAAAGATTGGTGGCTTGTTCTTCATCATCACTCGCAAGAGCTTCTCTTGCATCGTATTGTGAATAGGTGATGTAGGTAGTTTCTTCACCATCATAGGTAATGAACTCAACAGGGACTTGTAAGGATTCTAATGAAGTTTTAATTAATGGATGATTCATAATCCCAATCCTTTCTTGAGTTCCTCTTCAATAATGTCTTGCATTTTCTTTTTTTCGTTATGGAATGTCTTTTCCATAAAGGGTTGTGCACTCATTTTCACGGTCCCAAATTCTAAAAATTGGCTCCAATATGCTTGATGAGTATGGACAATTTGACCTTCTTCGTTATCAGATGGTTCAAATCTGATATTTTCTTCGAGTGTTCCATAGTACAGATTTTCCTTTGTGAAATAATGGTCATCTAACTTTTTGGCTTCTTGTTTTAATTCTTTTTCGGTATGCTCTGCTGCTTTTTTGGTTGCTTCTTGTTTTAGTGAAATTGCTTCACGACCCATTTTCTCGATTTTCTTAAAAATGTCATTCATGCCATTTACATCGATTGAACTTTTTGCCATTAGACCACCTCACTTGCTGAAACTTCCAAAAAACGTTTCTCAAATGTTTTGTCTTGAACACTTTGAATGATAAAATCTTTTCCTTGGTACCGAATACGATGGTTTTTATTGATTGTTTGATAGCGAAGGGTAAAAACAATGGTCACTTCTTCAAATTCTTTATCGTTCTCTACTTTTTTAGAACGCTGGTATGTATGGATATCTGACCATGTTTTTTTTACTTCCACCCATTCTTTTTGTTTAAAACCATTGGTTGTTTCGGTTTGGACTTCTTCTATCAATGAAATCCGATGTTTCAATCTTCCTATATTCATGAGAGATCACTACTTGTATAGGAAAGTTGTGTCAAAATACTTTCTAACGCAAATTCAAGCGATTTACTTGTTTGACCAATTAATACAGTGTTGCGATTTTCATGCCAATGAGCAATTAAAAACCGTTGTGCAATTCCAAACAATTCATCCTCTTTGTTTACATTGGAATGTGTGGCATTGACGAGATACGTTTCAGACGCCATGAGTAATGAAGTTAGAAAACTATCATCATCTGGATAATCAATTCTTAAAAAATCTTTTACATCTTGTAGAGAAACCATTATTCATTCACCTTCTTTTTAGGTGATTTTTTGACGGTTTTCACTTCCTCAACATATTGAAATTTTAGTAACTTTTCCGCTAATGCTTTTGATAAATCAGCCGTCTCATTTTTCTTTAACTCATATTCAACACCCACACAATCAATAAGTGCTTTTACCTTCATCTAATCCCTCCTTCAAGAAGAAAAGAGGGTGTTATACCCTCTTATTAAAGTGCAAGTTCACCATATACAAAGCTTTCAGCATCTTTTGTTTTTACTTCTTCACGTTCAATCGCTCTGAACAATGTCACGTCAGTTAAGTAAGCGTCACCTGCAACGTCACTTGCGACAATATCTGTACCTTCTCTTTCGAACATGACAACTGCTTCTTTTAAGTCCCCAATAATCATTGGAGCTTTTGGATTTGCTGGGTCAGTAACATCGGATGGTAAATCTTTGTTAGATACAACAACTACATCTACGCCAAAGACTTGCTTACCTGTTGGGCTAGTTGCAGAAGGTTGAAGTAAATAGTTACCTTGTCCATCTTTTAATTTGTCTAAGTGATTAAAGCCATCTTGGTTTGTTACAATTTTAGATGTATTTCTAAATGCTGGGTCTAATTGAACATTAATGACATCTTTAATATCATCAGTACCCGCAATTGCTGTTTTTGCCTTTTTAGCAAGTTCAGCAAGGATTAATTTGTTACGTGTTACACGAGACTCATCACCAATCCATTGAACTAACGTATTTTCAATTGCTTCGTCAGAGTCCTTTAATAGTTCATTTGTTACTTTGAAGAAACCAGCAAATTTTTTCACAGCATATGCCATGTTTGTGAATTGTGGAGTAGATTTTTCAAGAATTTCGCCATTTTCCCCAACTTCAGCAAATCCAGTTTGTTGGCTACGTGCTTTAAATACTCTTGAACCAGTTGGAGCTTTTACCTTTTCAACAGAGATAAGGTTTTGTAGGGCATCTTTAGATTCTCTTAAATTGTTTATCTTCGTAAGCACTGAAGCTGGAACAGTGTATCCACCATCAGCACTAGAACCTGAACTCATCGCATTTTTGAATTTTGTACGAACACCATTGATGAAATTTTTCACTTCATCATTTTTTGCTTTTGGTTCTGTAACCACTTTATTTTCGATAGTGCTTTTCTCTTCTTCAGCCAAAGCAACTTCTAATTCGATTTGGTCTTCAATTTTCTTGATTTCAGGAAGTAAGTTTTTAGCTTCCTCGATTTTTCCTTCTTCACGAAGTGCAATAGCCTGACTTTTTAATGCATTTTTTGATTCCAATAGTTCTCTTAATTTTTTATTCATTGTGTAATTCCCCCTTAAAATTGGCATAAAAAATACACCTGCGTTGAGGTGTTTAGTTTGAAATATAAATTTTTTAGATTAAATCAATTTCGAAATTTAGATTTTCGATTTCAATTTCTTGTTTTTCCTTGTCAATCGCTTCATCAACGACTTCTTTCATCGTTTCTTTATCCACATTGACTGTTACTGTAAGTTTTGGATCTTCTTTTTGTTGAGGTTCGGTTTGTTGAGGATCTTCTGTGGCATGATTCGAAGTGGATTTAATAAATTCTTCTGGAGCATTCTTGTATTTGTTAAGAAACTCTGTGCTTATTGCTGCGATTTCTTTGGCTTCTACTACTTCATCACATAGCCCTAGTTCTTTACATTCTTTTGCTGTAAGCCACGTTTCAGCATCCATGATTTCGATTAGTTTTTCACGAGTTAATTCAGAGGATTTTCCTAAGTAGGCTTCTATTAAACTCTCACGGATTTTGTCTAAATCGTCTGCAATTTTTCTAAATTCAATGGCATTTCCGTAGAAACCTGTCATTGGGTTATGTAGCATTTGCATTGAATTGGACGGCATTATTACTTTATCTCCTGCACTACAAATCACTGAAGCAATTGAAGCAGCTAATGACTCAACATAGATTATTACTTCTGCTTTATTGCGCTTCAACATGGAGTGGATTTGTTGACCTGCAAAGACATCGCCGCCTGGAGATGATAAATATACTTTTATTTGGGATACGTCACCTAAAGCGTCTAAATCTTCTTTAAATTTTTTCGGAGTGACTTCATCCCCCCACCACGACTCACTAGCGATTTCTCCATACATTGTGATTTCACCAATATTTCCATTCTTAATGACATTCCAAAATTTCTTCTTCACCCTATCACCTCCTTTCAAAGGCATAATAAAAAGCCCTATTTTTTAGGACTACCTTGTTCAACTCCTGCTTTTGCTTTCTGGTATTCATCAGCAGAATCGATATCAATAAAATTGAGACTTCTGTAATGCTTATCCCCATTTTCAATTGCATTCATTTCTTCAAATTTTCTAATTTCATTAATAGAATAAATTCCTGCTTCAATCATGGTTTTATAGAATTGACTGCGAGCAACACTATCAGCACGCATGGCAGATGATAAGTTGAATTTGACATATAAGCCTTGTTTTTGTTCACTTGGCGTAAACAACTTGTAATTCAACTCTTGCTCAATTGCAATCGCTTCAGGCATCAATGTATCCATTACAAAGCTCATAGTCATTTGTTCGATGTTATTAAACGTTGCTGATTCAAGTGAATTCAACATATGTAATGGAATGTTATAAGCACGTGCAATTTCTTCGATTGAAAACTTTCTAGAAGCAAGGAATTCTTGGTCTGCAAGATTTAAGGTGATATTTTGAAATTCCATACCTGAATCAAGCACAGCTACTTTTTGTTCATTTCCTTTTGAGTTTGCTTCCATCCAGTGTCTTCTCACAGCGTCCTTTGCATCCTTTGAAAGTTGGGTGGGAATTTTTAACACGCCACGGGTAAGCGTTCCTTGGGAGTAAAAGCTCGTTATGTATCGATCTTGTGCGGTTATTAAGCCAGCCGTTTCCCTGAGGACATCAATTGGGGATTTTGGGGTAATTCCATCAGTCGTTAAATACGTAATCACTAGCAATTCTTCTTGATTGTATACATTTGTTTTTCCATCTTTAGTAGACTCCACATAAAAGATTTTTCCTGAGATATCTTCTACAATATCTACTCTTGATGGATTTAAAGGATACAAACCAATGACTTTCCCTTTTCTATCTGTATTAATCCTGCTGTAATGAACACCCTCTGTACCTCTATGGGTTTGCAACAAGTGAACAAAAGTGAAAGTAGACATTAATGGGTTTACTCGACCAGAAAGTAATTGTGCAACAGGATGATCATACACTCGTTCACGACCCTTTTCAGTTTTTCGATAAACATGAATCGGTAACTTTGCTAAACTGTTTGCCTTCAAATTCACCGCAGCATAAATTGGCGATAAATTAAGAGCTCCTTCGTTTGTGATGACTTCACCTGCATTTGTGTTCGGTACTGACTTAAAGAAGTCATTTAAACTCACAGCATTCTTTGGCTGAGTAAAGAATTTTGATAGTAATCCCATTTCGTTTCCCTCCTTTCCTATTAAGATTTAATGCTATAACCCTCTTTTGATGTATTCGGTTAGCTTTTGCCACTCACCAATATCAAAGAATCGTATTTTCCAAATTCTTAAATAGGAAGCATTTCCAAGTAAGCAATGAAACTTATATTTTTTAAAATATTGTGGGTTATCAATTTTAAATTGCATTTCACTCTTCTCTGATTGCCAAGTTGTTGTAGAAATATCTTTTTGATAATCTAACTCAACCTCTGTGCCATCATCATTGACGCCAAAGATTTTCCAATCCTTTGGTTGAGCAAGTGACGTTTTAATGGCGTATCCGAAAAAGGCTTGATGAGTTGGCAACTCGACTTGTAACCATGCATCTCTTGCATAAGATTCCGATGGTTGCCAGTATTCAACCATGGCATTATTTGCACTCCCGTTGTCTTCATAACGGTTAAAGACATAAACCGCTTCCTCTGGCTTTGTTGAAGCGTTGAATCCATACCCGTTGACATTGTATCGGTCGGAATAAAGGCTATAAACTCCATTCCCATCCAACTCTCCGTCCAAATTAGGAATGCTTGATGCTTTATTTAAGCCATAAACATACATTTGTCCGTCTTCTTCGTTGTACACTTGTTTGCCTATGTTTTGTGCTTTTTCTTCTTCTAGTGGATCTGGAAATTCAAGGGCAGTTTCGACACTTGGCACACCTTGGTTTCCACCTGATGTTTGTTGTATTAATTTCTTTATAGTTCCTTTTGGAAAAGGTCTATATGGCATGATGTTTTGCCCCCTTTATTAAATGCATTACACGATAAATTGAAGAATTAAAGGAATTTCACTTGCTGGTGTTGAGACTTCAAAACTTTTAATGGTGTCTACAAAATCTCCTACATAATCACCGTCAAATAATGTAATCCCTTGTGCTGCTTCTCCACCATTTATGGTCACTTTAATGTTTGCACCTGCTTGTTTTACTACAAATGCATACGCATCTGTTGGCACATTTACTGTATGATTGACCAGTCCATTGGTGGCACTGATTTCTTCTTCAACAATTTTAGTGGTTCCTCCACTAAACGACACACCGTTTGCGTCTTTTTTTAACTTGAACATGTAGTTCCCCCCTGTTATTTTTCTTTTTCCCTCGGTTTCATGCTATAAAGTAACGAAATCGTTAAGAATATGACGCCCAGTAAGTAAAACCCTACGTACACATTCAAAAAGAACGTTGGCACGATAACCAGCAATAATCCGATGCAAAAGAGCAAATCATCTATGTATTTCTTCAAATTTCCACCTCATTTCTGGTTAAAATGAAAAATCATCACTTAAAATGTGTTCATTCATGTCTAGGTAATCCCCTTCTAGAGTGAATGTTCGTACATGGGCATTTATCAGACTTGCAATCGGGTCAATTTTTTCTGATGACTTGCTTTTATCCAGTTGTTCATTGAGATTGGCATCACTACGAACAACGGCATTTGAAATACTCCATGTTAAAACAGGATTAGAGTTGTGTTTGACTTTTCCGTTATAGACTCTCTCACGAAAGTCTTTTGTAGGAAGCGATAAGGTTGCATATCCTTGACGAGCCTCTACAACAACAAATCCTTTTTTCTCCATGTTTTGCATGAAATACATCGCTTGCCAAGGGTCTGATATGATTTCTCTTACATTCCAGTCATATTGTTTTGCTAGTTCTTCTATGTAGACCTCTACGAATTCAAAATCAACCACAGCTCCTGGGATTGAAGTGATCCAACCTTCTTGAATCCATAAATCATATGGCACTTTACCTGTTTGTATTTTTTCTGGTAACGTTTCTTCTGGTAAGAATGAGTGATTATGTACATAAAGGTGTTCATCTTTGACAAACAAAAAAGTTACACTTGTTAAGTCGTTCTTTGTGGATAAATCCACGCCAACCACACAAGGTAACCCTCTTAAATCTTCCAGCGTATAATCATCTTCACATTTCTTCCATTTGGATAAATCCATATAGCCGTTATCTCTCATCTCGACCCAAATGTTCATGTTTTTGGTTAAAAACCCTCTTAATTTACTTTTTTGGTCTAAAGCCGTCTTCAACTCACCTCGTAAGAAGTTCATACCTTCTTCGTAAGTTGTAGAAATTGGGCAACTTTTAGCCCACAAGGTTTCATCCTTTATGTCATCGCCTTTATCCAGTTCACAAATTAAGGCAAAGTATTCATCATTCTCAATCGGATTATCAGGGTCAAGAATCTTAGAAACATATTGATATTCTTGATAACATGGACTTGATAAATTAAAGCCAGCAGTTGTAATAATAACGATTAATGGTTGTTTTCTTGCCACCATACCAGATGCTAATACTTCGTAAACTTCTGAAGTCGGATGCAGATGGTACTCATCAAGGATGGCTAGGCTCGGATTCGTTCCATCACCAAACCGTCTCGCCTCTCTACTTAGTGCTTTAATAAAACTTCCACTCTTTAAATGTTTGATTTGATGGTATGAATCGCTAAATTTACCTTCTAATAATTCACTAGCCTTTATCTGAGATAATATTTCGTTATATACGATATTGGATGTATCCTTTGACCATCCTCCGATATATGTTTCAGAAATTTCATCACTTAAAAAAGTTTCATAACTTGCAATAAGACTTAAAAGTTGGCTCTTAGCTTGCTTTCTGGCAATTTGAATATAAACTTTGCGTATTCTTCGATAACCAGTCTTTTTGTTTTTCCACCCAAAGATGTTCGCCACGATAAACAATTGAAAATCAGTGAGTTCAATAGGTTCTCCTGCAAGAACTCCTTTTGTATGTTTAAACATTTTCGCCCATTCGTAAAAGTGGTACACTTCTTCAGTATCAAACTCGTATGGAAAATCCTCACTTTGTGATTTATCCAAATCATTGACGAATCGCCTAACAGCTTGTATATGTTTTTTACACGCTATTATTTTTCCATCAATAACATCACTACAATAATTCACAATTCGCTCGATTAATTCCATTACAACTTCCCTCCAAATAATCTTTCTTCTTTGGAGAGTGGTTTGTCATCTTCTTTCGCTTTAGGAACAACCAATTTACAACGGGAAGAAATGGTTAATCCTAAATCACTTGATGCACTTCTGGCTTGTTTAAACAATTTATCTTGCATGGTAAGGAGTTTTTCATAATTTTCATTGATCACTTCAATGGTTTTTATTTCACCATCTTCAGTAACTTCTTGGAGAGTTTCAGTTGGAGACATTTCGAGGAGGGTTAGTTCAATGTTTAAGTATTTCTTTTGAACCATGAGAAACCGTGCCAGTGCATCCACATCCAAATTGCTCATGATTCCAATCTCAACAAGTTCATCACTTATTTTCTTGAATTCTCTTTTTAAATCAGAGGGTAAATACTTCGGTGCTTTTACCTTATCCGACTTGGCTTTCACTTCTTTTTTCTTGCGTTCTTCAATCTCTTTTTTGGTGAGATGTTTTTTGCCCTTTGCAAGAACCAATTCTAACGGTTGTTTTTTTCCAGCCACGGTTTTCACCTCCTTTTCAAAACTTTTCAGTGGGGAAGTTTGTGTGAGTTTAAGGGCGGCGTTTTACAAACCTTGATATATCAACGTTTTGCGAGGGTGGGGGTATCCCTTGGTACCATTGACTTCCCAGTGACTATATAATATTTTTTCATTATTTTTCATCGTCATTATCACCCCATTGGACAATACTCTCACGCTTCTTTTTCTCTTGTGCTGTTTTTAAGTTGTGATGCTTATGGCATAAGCTCATTAAGTTTGTGAGTGTACTCCGCAACGAGAAGTCATCTTGAAGTTCCACAATGTGGTCAACGACATCTGCTTTCGTATAGATACCTGCACCTCTACATTTCACACAAAGGTAGTGATCTCGAACCAATGCTTGTACTCTTACCGTCTTCCATTCTTTCGACTGGTAAAACTTCACATGCTTTTGATTCCGAACAAAACGATTGTATTGTCGTTGCTCTGCTTTCTTCTCACCTTTATGACCTGTACAGTAATCTTCACGTGTCAAATGTGGACACCCTGCTTTCTTACATGGCTTCAATGGTTTTTGAATATCCATCACCTCACTTGCTCAAAACAAAAAGACCTCTTATAAAAAGAAGTCTTAATCCTTTATGTAATAAACCACTTTATAAAAAGCGATCCATTATGTAGATGGTTCAACATTCTTTGAAGAGGATTCGTATCCTCTTCTTTAATCCGCATTTCTCTTCTTTATATAACACTTTCGTTGCAATTCAAGACAAATAATTTATCTTTTTTTGAAAATAGTTTTTGATTTCGATATGTTATGTGATAAAAGATAAGTAGACAGATAAATGAGAGGAGAATTAAATATGGATAAAGAAACAATAAAAAGAATAAATGCTCGTTCACGTATAGACAACGAAGAATACCAACGGAAAGCGTTATCAGGTGAACTATACTTAGAAGCGAAAGAAGAGCTTGAAATATTCACTAAACTTCTAGAGGATGATCGTGACAATGCTGCGCTAAAATTATTAATTGATAGCCGTAAAGAAACCATCAGACGTGCTGATACAAATCCTGAATACTTTATTAAAAAGCCTTAGGGCTTTTTTGTTTTGCTTAGAACTTATACTCCATCTTTTGAAAGTCTGTTGAGATTTCATGATGCCATATTCGTTTATTTCGTCTGTATTCTTTCACATATTCTTTCAAATAGACCTTTTCCCACTCCTCAAGTTCAGCATACTTCTTGCATTTAATCTTCTGAATCATTTCCTTTTCGTTTTTGTAGTACATCTTCCACCTCTTTATATGTTAATTGGTTTTTAAACACGGACATTTCAAGGTATATCTGATTACATTTCATACAACGGACTGCTTCTATTTGTTTAAAATAACAAGGATACAATTCATGTTGACAACCCTTCATAGAACCATCACCTCCTGAATAAAATAGAAAGATAGAATAAGAAAGGAGAAAAAGATGAATAACGACTATGTGAATCAAACGTTCCAAAAACTTATGTTCATGCAACAGGAAATAGAGAAAGGGTTAGAGATTTCAAGTGAGGATTTTATTAGGGCAAACATTGAGTGTCTTACCATTGTATTTGAAAAAATGGTGGAGAATCATTTGGAGGTTCAAAGCGATATAGAAGTCATGCACTGCATGGTGGAGAATTTAAAAAGCGAAATAAGGAGAAAGGATTTCTTGCAATGAAGCCTATGGCTTCTTACATATTATCATTGAACTAGAAATTACTTATCATCGGAAAAAATGGCATTATCGTCGCAAGTAATGGTTATCTCATGTTCTCTTACATGAATATTAACATTACTCCAACCCTCACCCTCTCTATAAATAATCATTTTATCTTTATCTTTTTCTGATACTCTTTTTAGGAAATCATTTAATGTCATTCAACTACCTCCCAATCATCAGCAAGTATTTCATAAAAATATAAAGTTTCATTGTATTCATCAAGTTCTTCATTTTTTACACCAAAAAATTCATATAACAAGCCATTATCAAGAACATAATAAATGTTTTCTCTCCAATGTTTTCGTTTAATCTTCTTCCCTTGTTTTAGTTGATATAACGCCCAACTAAAAGTACCTGTATTCATTCCTTATCAATCTTCCTCTCTAACTCTTTTATTCGTTTACCTAACTTCATATTCTGCTCTTCAAGTTTCTCAAGATACTCTCCCATCACTTTAAATGTTTCATTATTGGATTCTTGAATTTCTGATGCAATAATGACAAGAACCGTAAGTAATAAGATAAAAATCGATAATGCTAAGATCATTCAATCACTTCCTTTAACACTTCAAAGATAAAACTTACAATTCCAAGAAACAAAGTTACGGTACAGAAAAAAATAAACTTGCCAATATCACCATCTGTTGCTTCTAATTGGTCTGTAAAATATAAGAATAATCCTAAAAAACCACAAACTGTAAAAAAGTTCACCCCTACATATAACAATCTTTCAAAAATAGTAAACAAGATTTTCATTCCATCACTCCTCATATAAAAACACCAAAAGCTCATATGTTGTTTTTCTAACAACCATTTCTCCACCGATTAATTCATGTTCTTCAGTTCTCTCTTCATATTGAAACTCTAACTCGTCCAACATTGATTTTTTTCTTTCCAAATCTTCTTTTGTGAAAACGATTATTTTTTTGAAATACCTTTTCATTCCATCACTCCCGATATCCATCATAAATTTCTAATTCTAATAAATCGCTATATTTATCTTTTTGCAAAACACAGATCCCAAAATGTTCATGAACTTCTTTCAGTTCTCCTAAATACCTAACAAACATCTCAAAATGAACCAAACTATTAAATTCAACGATAAACCCTTCATACATTTTGGTGTCTTTGTTATAATACGGTTCGATTTTTCTCCCAAAAAAATTTGCCACAACATTATAAAGCCATTGCATATCTTCAAAATCGGCTGTATGAGTTAATTTTACTTTCATTCAATCACCCTCCAATAAGTAATAACTATCTTTTTTCCTGTTTTATTCTACTTAAAATTAATTCCTCTTTTGTATACTCGTTCTTAATCAATTCAGTAAATGCTATGTCCAGCCAATCATCTATCTTGTAACGTATCTCGCTTCTTATATGAGCATGTTTCTCATTTCCTTTATGGGTGTAATGAGTAAAAATCTGATCTCCTATTTGCAACTGATAAACAAGTTTTTCACTATCATCAATTATTTCGCCATTCATAATTTTTTTCATTCTTCATCACTCCCCTAAGGCTCTCTCAATCTCATAATTACTTGTAAACCACTTGGTAAAAAGTTTAATTTCTTCATCATGCATTCCAACTTCTTTTAATGCACGAATGGCATTTTTTAAATCTTGAATTTTTATTACTAATGATTCATCCAAAGTTGTCACCCCTTTTCATGTTCAAACTTCCTGCCGTCTAACACTCCAGCAGCATAGGCTAATTCCACAAGTGTTTCTTCGTGTTCAGAAAGCGTGATGCATTTTACTTGTTCAATTAATAGGACAATGTCTGATTTCAAATCATCACTCCTCATTTAATAGTTTTGAGATTTTTTCACTAACCCTTTTTTTCTTTTTACGGATTCCGTCTTCGGTCATCTTATACATTTGGGCTAGTTCTTCGGTTAAATGGTCTTGGATCCAATGGTGCAAAAAGAGTTGTTCTTCACTTGAAAGCATAGGAATCACACTTTCGATATCCCATTTTGGAATATGGCAATCAATCAGTGCCCATTCATCGATACTTTGCCAGTGTTCGAGTGTTTCTGCTACTTCATTTGATGTATAAAGAAATTCCACTTTGATACCTCCTTTAAAATAAATAAAAAAAGAGGACACAAAAACCAATGTGCTGGTTTCTGTATCCTCCATCCTCTGGTTGGATAATTTTTGAAATGATGTTTTTGAAAAATAGTCTACACAATATTCAGTTGTCATCTATGTATTATGTAAAAAAAGGAATAGTCCTTTTGTATTTTCAACTTTTTTGTGATGTTACCAATCAAGTCCTACTCGTTTATACTCACACAAATCTCCTACACGGTCTTTTAAGTACACATGAAATTTTCCTGGTGATTCAATCAGTGAAAACACCGCATCTTTAAATAGCACTCCTGCATCTTTTTCATTTATAAGTGATAGGTGTTCCATTTCTTCTCCTGTCACATCATTTACAACCGATATATAATACATTACAGTCTTCCCCCAATTGTTTTTTCTAGGTAGGCATATGCCTCATCAAAGGTTTTAAATGGTTTAAGTCCATTTAAGGTTGTATTGGCTTGTACTTTCCACATTTGGTCTCTATGAATGATACGGACATATTTATCTTTAAATTTATATTTTAAAACTTTGCCTTCATTGTTCAGAAAGATATGTTGAAATGTACAATATTCTTTTTGATACTTCCCTAATGATTCTTTAATCAAAGAATTCACTCTCCTATTATGTGATAATAATAGTTTGAGTGAATTTTTGAAAAGTCCTTTTCCGATTATTTGGTTTTTTCAGCATTTCTTTTTCGTTCACTTATTTTCTGGGATATTTCAGCAATCACGATCCCTGTTTTAGTTAGTTCAGCATTGTTTGAGATTAATTGGTTAGAATTTAACGTAGTAATTAATTTGCGGTGAACTAAGATGAGGTTATCGATATCAAAATTTCGCTTATCTCCATCTCCAAATAGAACAACATGATTTTTGGGAACAGGTCCGTTTTCTTGTTCCCAAATATGAATATGTTTTGGTCTCCACTTATTCGGGTCAGCTATCTTAATAATTATGTAGTCGTCTTTACCCACTCTTTCAGAACCAACAGGGCGATATCGGTTTCTATGCATCCCAGGACATAAATTGTGTGTGCTTTTATATCCTGCAATTTGATTCTTTCTCAAATTCAAATTGAAATGTTGATTAAACAGTTCCGTCAATTCTTTATTCGTTCGTCCTTCAAGATTTTCTCTTATAAAGGCACTTTGTTCTTCTGTATAGACATGTTTCAACCCTTTTGTTAATTTAAGGCGATAGCAAATTCGTTTGATTTGCTCATATGTTTTATTTAACCCAAAGTGTTTGTTAAACTTAGTTGTTAGATCTTTAATTAATGTTCCTTCAATATTATTTTTTAAGAAATCAATCTGTTCAGGTGTATATCGAAACCATTGTCCCATCTTATTTTCCCTCCAGCATCCTAGGTACTGGTTGCTCAATATTTAAACTATTCTCTGCTACTTTTTTTGCTTCTAACACAAGAGAACCATTCGAAATAATCCGACTTGCAATATCTGAGATGGCTTTTGCTCGATTGATTTCTTCTGATAAGTTTTCACCCTTGACTTCTTCATCACCAAGCCGTTCAAGCTGCGCAAAAAGGTGTAAATTAAGATCTCCCAGTGTGTTTTTCATTTGAAAACTCCCCCAATATATTTTGTTTTAAGTATGTATTTTCAGATTTTCATAAATATCCTTCTTCCTTTTTTAATCAACGAGACCATATGCTTTATGAAAATTATTGACAGTGACTTTCCCTTTTGGAGTTAAAGTTGCCTTTCTGTTGGCATTCCAGCCTTTTTTATACGTAATGTATCCACCTCTTTGTAAATCAAAGAGCATTCGAGCGACTTTATCTTTCGAGAATTTTTTATACAAGAAGATAAGTTCTTCTAGTCGTTCTGCAAATGGCAATGCACAATACTCCAACATCAAACAATGTTCTTCATTGATGTTTTTACGAAGAAGAACATCTAAGTTTTCATTTGTCATCATTGCTTTTAATTTTTCCAGTGCTTTTTCTTCTAATTGTCTTATCGCTTCACGAGTGATGCCATATTCTTCACCAATTTGCTCTAATGTCATCACGTCATAATACCGTTTTTCAATAATGTCTCTTTCTTTCTCATTGAGATAAATGAGTAAATCTTGAATATCCATCTTGTCTAATCCATTATCAGGTTCGTCAAAAGTGGTATTCACCAATGTATCCTTTAAAGTTGTTGTGCTTTCATCTTTATAAGAGGATGTCTTGATTTCTGCATCTAATGAATAGGTGTTGAAATTTTCTTCCCATGATTTATATTTTTTTAATAGTTTCATTGATACTTCAAGAGCAGATGCAAGTTCTTCATCATTTGGTTCACGCTTTAATTCTTCTTTTAGCTTTGCTTTCGTTTTTCTTATTTTTCTAATCTCATAGTAGGCATTTACAGGAAGTCCATTTTGTTGCTGGTTTTGTTTTCCTAGTTCTCTTTTAATACCCCACTTGATGTTTTGACCTGCAAACGATATAAATTTATTGTTTTCTATTTGAGTTACATCATAATTTTCAAGAGCTTCAAGAAACCCAATTACTCCAATTTGATATAGATCTTCTTGAAGAAAAGTATCATTTCTTGCTGAGGGAGATAATTTGTAAATAAAATGATAAATAAATTTTTCATTACGAGTTATTAATACTTCTTTTATCTCTTCTTTTCGGTTATCAGAAGTGGCATATTTGTATTCAACCACTAATTCTTCATTGGACTTTTCATCATCAGGTTTGGTTGCTAATTCCTCTAAGGATTCAAACGTTCCATTAAAGAGTAAAAATTCGATTTCATAATATTTTTCCTTTCGAATTCCAGCCTGTTGGACGATTTCCTCAATCGTGGGTTTTCGATGAAGCTCTATTGTCAACATTTCTTCTGCTTGTTTAATTTTTTTGTAAACATCGTATTTCTTCCAGTCATCTTGATTCTTTTTCGAAACACCATAATTAACTTCAATTTGGATTTTATCTTGTTCGATTTCTTCTTTTGCTTCTGGATTATTTGGTTCTTTTTCAAGTTGTGTTTTAAACTCTTGAACTTTTCCTTTTGCACGATAAAGAGCATTGTCTACTTTTTTTCGATTAATGCCTACCTTTTCCCCTATTTCGGAATAAGAATATCCTTCAAGAGACAATTCAAAGATTTGTTTCTCCATCTCTGTAAATGTTTCTTCTTTATATTGTTTAAAATGTTTTACCGTATCATTTGTTTCCACTTGTTTAGATGGGTCAACGAACTCATAGGAAAGACTAATCTGGGCTTGTTCTGAATGGGATGCATAATCAATAAATGCAGTATCATCACCATCAGGCAACAAAGCATCATAGGAATGGCTTTCATTTAAGGCAAGATGTTTATTATTTTTCGACCGATTTAATTCACCTAAAATTTTATGTTTCACAAACCTTCTACACCATGATTGAAAGTTACCGTTTTCGACTTTTTCAGGATTAAAGGCTTCAATGGCTTCCATCATTCCCATGCAACCTATTTGAAAGATATCATCACGGTCTGCACCTGGGATAAAGATTTTCTTTTGAAAACTTTTAACAATGGGTTCACATTTTTGGATGATTTCATTGATTGCTCTTTCATCGCCTTGTTGTGCTTGTTTGAGTACGTTCATATCAATGTCAGCAATATGACTCATGGCTTGACCCCATTTTTGTATTCATTGGTCTGTTTGGATTTTATAACTTCCTTTTCTACAACCATTTTTAATTTTTCAAGTGCTCTAAACGTTCCTTTATGGATAATATCTAATCGTTTCTTTAACTCATAAGCCAACTCTTGTTGTGTTTTCCCATGGAGGTAATGTTGTTCAATCAACAATCTGTCCATTCCATTTAACTTAACAAGGGATTCTCTAATCACTTGTTCATCAACATCCACTTGTAAATTGGTTTTCTTTTTCAAGACGTCTGAAAGGTTCTTTTTGGTGATGGGTTGATTCTGTTCAATTTGTTCAACAAACTCATCTATTTTTCTTCTTGAGCGTTGAATTGCATTATCAATGGTTTTACTTTCAACCCCAAGTCTTTCTTCAAGTTCTTGGTAGGTTAAACCCTCTATATGAAACAACTGATAAATTTCTTTTTCTCTATCGCTAAAATGCAAGTCTTTAAAACGGTCTAATTGTTCCAGTTTGTCTTGAATTTCAATTTGTTTAATTGGATCTAAAAATTCATAGGATAAACTTTCCTGTGCATTCATCGAGTTGGATGCAAAATCTAAAAATGTCATATTATCGTTCTCTGGAAGTGGAACATCAAAGGAGTCACTTTCATTTAATGCTTTATGTTTCTTTCGTGTTGCACCTTTAACGGCACCAATGAGTTGTCGGTCGATACACATGGCACAAAAGGAAAGAAAATTTCCTTCTTCTACTTTTTCAGGTTCAAAACTTTGGATGGCTTTAAAAATGCCAATGTTTCCTTCTTGAAAGACATCGTCATATTCAGCACCTGGTAAAAAGTATTTTCTTTTTTTGATGATGGCTTTTACCAGTCCACGAAGTTGATTTGCAATTTCATTAAATGCAAATTCGTCACCATCTTTTGCTTTTTGTATCATCTCTAGTGGAATCTCTTTATATTTACTCATAAGGTTGTTCCACGCCTGTTAAGATGATGTTGAAGTGATTTTTCTTTACATACTCCCCAAGTTCTTGATAAAACGCCTTTCTCTCTTCAATGGATAAGGACAACTCTAAAACCAAACGTCCAAAGTGTTTAATGTCTTTGACTTTGCCTGAGTACAAATCCATTTTAATGAAAAAGGTTTCCCTCTTTTGTTTGCACTCCACATTCAAATACACAAGGAACTCTTCTTTTTCTTTTATATGAAACGAATCAACTAAATTAAATGTATACTTCATAAGGATGACCTCCGTTTTTGTGATAATAGATAATGCACAAAGAAACGAAAAAACCCTTCTTTAAAAAATAATTTCCTGCTGTTTAAATCGCTATTATTTGAGAAGATATGATACTATTGCTTTAATGGGAATAAATAGAAAGCGAGAGGTTAACGATGGAGCAAAAGAATCAACTGACTGAGTATGGAAAAAAACTGATGGCACTGAGAAAAGATTTATCTGATAATGTTAAGAAAATGATGGATTCAGATGAAGAGTTTGCTGAAACCCTTGAGGAATTCGATATTTCTATTACAGTTGGCAATCAACAGCACCAACTTTCTTTTAATTCCGACTTATATACTGACCTGCTAACGATGATTGACAATCAGATTGAGGACTACGGAACGGAAGAATAAGCGAATAAAAAAAGGTTTACTCATCAGTTGAGTAAACCTTTTTCATATTTCCTTTTGCCACATTCATGGGTTTCCCCCAATCGTATGGTTGGCTCAGAATTTGTTTGCCACATTTTAAACATTCGACATCACAAAGTCGTTTGTAACTTATTTTATCTTTTATGTTTTCTGGGTATTCTTCCACCCGTATTACATCTAAGACGCCACCACACTCACAAATCATGCTTGAACTCCAATCATGTTCTTTCTTTACATGATACCAAGAAAAGAAATGGAGACACAACTATTTATAGGAGATTTGCTTTTCATATCGAAGACGCCAATAGATACTTTCTTTGTTTGCCCCTTTTTCAAAGAATGAACGTGCAGCTTGCACTTGGTCTTGTTTGGAGTAACAATAGGGACCCACACGTTCTAAAAACGCTTTAGCCACTCCACCATGTGCCACATAGGTATAAACCCCTCGATGTTCATAAATATCCCCTAGACCGACAATTTCTTGGATACGGTCTAATGTTTTTTTTCCAGCACGACCACTCATGCCAATTCGTATCGAAATATAATAATAGGTTTTCTTTACACTCTTTTTATTGATATATTCTCGCTTATCGCAACTGATGGTTCCTTCGCCATCAATAATGCCGCCAACATAATGATACAATTCATTTTTCACATGACACTCCTTATTTATTGGGCTGTGCCCCTGAGTCATTTTGATCGTTATCCGTTTTCTCATATTTCTTTTTTATCGTATATTGTACTTGGAATTTCCCTTGGTGGTTTGATACGTGGATATCACAATAGGGGTTTTGTTGAAGGAAGGTTTCGAGGTCATTTAATAGGGTTTGAAGGCTCATACACATCACCTCTTCATTTTAAAGACAAAAAGAAAGATGCCTTGAAAGAAGCCCGTTCTAAAAAACAGGAGGTCATCTTCGTTCAAGGCATCAGTCTACATATTATAAGGAAGTAACAAATAATCATAACAAAAAAAGCAGGATAGCAACCACACAAAAGGAGAAAAAGTCGTCTTACATCTAGTTAGTTATGCAGAAAAGGAAATTCTCCTTTTTTAAATATTCACTTTTTTATTGAAATTGTGGTGAAGGTTTTAACAGAACGAGCATTTCTAAAGCTGACATATTGGGGAGATGGTTTAGGAACTTCTTGGCTTGCAAGTAAGATGTGAAAGAAAACGCTTGTAGTTCATGCTGAATGTCAAAATGGTTTTTTGTGTCTTCTCGGTGTAACAGATAAATTCGGATGACGATTTCTTTTGTAAAATGTTTCATTCCACTCGTTAAAATCAAGATTCCTGTTTTCTTATCCACAGGACTGACCACGGTTGCATGTATTTCCATATCATGCAGTATCTCATTTGGAATATTGACGTTGATATTGGTATTTTTCTTCAAAAAAATCCCTCCTTTTATGTAGACACCATTCTACAAAAAACGAGGGATTTCCTGTCTGTTCACCAAAAGTACAAACATTTTATTTAGATTCTTCCAATTGGAAGGCTTGTTGATTTTCATCGACTTCATTTTTCTTTTTGGTTTTTCTAGTTGAGCCTTTTCTCTTTTTCTTTTCCCCTGTTGTTACCATGTTTTGGATGTATTCTTCATCCCATCTTGCTGGTTCTGTTTCATATGGAATCTTGGCATAGGTTTTAAGAATGGCTTCTACAATGATTTTCGCGCCTTCCACTGGCACTGCCATCCCAATTTGCTTTCTAGCACTTTCTTTTCCTCCAATAAACTCATACCAATCAGGGAATGTTTGAAGTCTAGCACGTTCACGGTTGGTTAAAGCACGAGGTTCTTCATAGTGATACATATGAGTTCCTCCACCGCCTGAACCTGTTACCGTATATGCTGGAGTTTCAGGATGCAGTCTTCTATATATGTTCGACATTTTTGTTTTCTTTACATTCAAACGAAGATGTTCTGGTAGATAATCCACCCAGCAATTATCCCCTGGGTTTATATGTGAAAGCATTTCGATGACTTTTTTATCATGTCTTGTGAATTCATGATTCAGTGCATCTTCAGGTATTGGTGGATTTTCAAGGGCTTGTTTGGATGATTTCCAGTCCTTCTTATTTTTAAAAGGAGCTTTAGGCACTTCAAATCGTAGACCAAGGTCTTTTCTGAATCCAACGATGATAATACGATGCCTTGCTTGTGGGACACCATATTCTTCAAACTTATATTTATGAGGAGTGATGGTATAACCTGCTCGTTCCATCTCCGTTAAAATTTGAATAAAGGCTTTTCCTTCGTTTGCACTTTCTAGTCCACCTACATTTTCAGCAATAAACCATTTTGGCTTGTGGTGTTTTAAGACTTTGATTCCGTATGAATAAAGTCCACCATATTCCCCTTCAAGTCCTTTTGTTTCTCCTACAAGAGAAAAATCATTACAAGGGAATCCAAATGCGAAGGCATCAATCGGTGGTAAACTTTTGATATCTAACTCTTTTACATCTCCAAAGAAAACCGTCTCTGGTTTATCAGGACATATATTATGTCGGAACGTTTTGCATGTGTCTTCATGATAATCATTAGCCCATGCATGTTCTACTTTATATAAAGTATTGTTTTCATCTTTTACTTCCACCATTTTAGCTCCTAGCGATAAGCCCCCAGGACCACAGAACAGCTCTCCTTTTCGAAAAATCATTTACTTTCGCTCCTACATGTGTAGTTTGTCATTTTATGTTCTAAAGTCTAATTATACACTACTCATCCATCCATTAAAAGTTTGCAAGTCTATCTTCCAACTTAATAGGTGACATCTCTAGTAAACTCTAATATTATTAAATTGACAATGTAAAAAATTGGAGGGATTCCTATGTATTTGACGAGTCATTTGCTTGAACATGTCTTTAGAGAACCTTATCGTCATGGTTTTCGCAAACTGCGTATTTTATCAGGTTACGCATCCAGTGCTTTTTTGTATCACATTTTGGATACATACCCTGATATTGAAATCGATTTAATCATTGGAATGAGTAAAAGAGATGGCATTAATCGGTGGGATCATGAACGTTACAGACAAGTCATGCATGAAAATCCTCGTATTCAAATCAGCTACAAGACCACTCACCCACCAGTACATACAAAAATCTATCATTGGTATAATGATGCTCGACAAGATGATACCCTTACATTTGTAGGTTCTGCTAATTTTTCATGGGGTGGGTTTCGTGACCAAAAGGAACTATTGGTAGTAGCCAATCATGATAATATCGATGAGGTATTTGATCTTCCTGATGTAATCAGTTGCACAGACCCTGACGTTGACCAACATATTAACTTCCACAACATTCACTATCGACGTCAAACGCAAACGATTGTTGCCAATCCAACCAATCGTACAAGAACAGAACCTGCACATGTTGCTCAACCTATGAATCTACAAAACTTGGAATATATTGATTTGTCACTTTTAATAAACGAAAATAGAATTCATGAAAAAGCTGGTCTAAATTGGGGACAACGTCCTGGTCGTGAACCAAACCAAGCGTATATACCTGTTCCGACACCATTTACTATGAGAGAAAATCCAACATTCTTTCCACCACTTGAACAAACATTCACGATGCTAACAGATGATGGAGAACAATTAATGTGTGTGATGGCTCAAGCGAACCGTAAAGCGATCCATACAAGTGAAAGTAATAGTATTATGGGACGTTATTTTAGAAATCGTCTTGGCGTAGCTTTAGGTGCAAGAGTGGACGTTCAAGATTTACTGAATTATGGAAGAACAAGTGTACGAATTTATAAAATGGATGATGAAACCTATTTCATGGACTTTGGTGTTGATTCACCTGTTACGGAAGTTTGGTAAGATACATACAAAAAGGACAGGCAACTGTCCTTTTTTAGTTGAATTCATCATCATATTCTTCTATATCTTCATCTGTTAAATCAAGTTCCTCTACAACACTTTGATAAAAATGTTGCCAAATGTCTGTTACAAACGGAAACACTTGATATTCTTCTAACCTTCTTTTTGGCAATGGAACACTTACCCCATATCCTTCTTCACAATAAAAATGCATTTGTAAAAGTAAATTTCGGAAATTCATTTGTTCTTCTTTGGAAGTAAAAATGTTTCTGAAGTAATCTCTTGTTCTACTTGTACTCATAAACAAATTCATATCAACTTTTTCTTTTGAATAAATCCGTAAACAGTTTATCAGTTCATTTAAGACTTCTTTGCCAATTTGTTCTCGTATCCACAAAAACCTCCTATGTTTCTTTAGTATGTGGAAATATATGTATATTTATACATTTTTAAGGTTTGATAGATTGGTTACCCATTTTACATGTTGATCGGATTCAAAGAAGTTTTTTTTAATTTCAAATAGCAAATCAGTTGTATCAGTTGTCATGACTAGTTGAAGGTTTCCATCAATCATTTTTGCTTTAAGAACAATTTCATCATGTTCTTCCATCAGTGAAATGGATTTTGTTAATTTATTCATTTCTTTCACTCCAAATGTGTATTTTTTTGTTTTAATTTTTTTATTTTTAAAGTAGTGATTTTAAGAAGGATTTCGTTTACAACACTCCATTGCGGGTGGAGAGTCCTGAACTGAGCAGACTACCCCTTACCAAAGGGTAGAAAGCGCATAAAAGGATATTGCAGTCTGGAGCCGCCATATCACATCGCATTATAGTGCCGTACTGCCTACTACCAATTCGGGGACGGGTCACCTAGGTCCAGCTTTATTGACCGACTTTAAAAGTTCACACTATAATCTACCTTGCCAAAAGGCAACTGGGACGGGATTTGTAACATTACTCTAAAAAAGAGTCATTTACTCTAGGAAAGAAGACATGTCCCTCTACGGACGATTCACCGTTGGTTCTCGAAAGAGTTCTTACCTCTTTCACGGGAGCGAGGTTGACGGGAAACTCTACTCAATTTGTATCGTCTTTTTTCATATCACTCATGCCTTTCATGAATGATACAGGCTCTCTGCCAGTGATATGTATTTTTATAATCACTTATCAATTAGTGGTTAAGTATTAGTTATGTATTAATAGTATACAAGAGAAAAATCAAATCTCCTATAAATGAAAGGAAGAAAATTTTTGGAAATTTGCAGAATAAAAAAGACGCCATTTCAAAAGAAATAGCATCTAAGCCGTTACCATTCGCAATTTATTTTTCTTCCATTCGTTTGGATGGAGTTGCTGAATCTGTTTTTGATAAGAGAGTGCCACCATTTTCACATCATAAATTCCACCATATGTATTTCCTGTTCGCTTATAGATTCTGTAAAACCCTTTTAGAAAATTGGGATGGTAGGCTTCTTCTTCTGTTAAGGTTATAGCAAATAAATCTTTTAGTTCTTCACCCGTCATGTATCTTTTTAAGGGTTGGTTGTTCCAATTGACGCCTTTGATTGTTTTAAAAAGAATCTCTTCTGCACGTTCATCTTGAAATGTTAAGCCAATTGCGACCCCTCCACCACTTCCTTTTATTAATGGAAGGTTGGTTTGTTGTATGTAGTTTTTATCGTATGTCATCATGATATATCACTTCCTTTTTTCATGAAATAATTAATGACTTCACTTATTTGTTTTTTATTTAATTCTTCTATCGATTTTACATTTCTGCCTTTATATATTTTTTCTAATAATTGTTCTAGTGGAACATTGGATTTTTTAGAGAAGTTGGATAGTTCGATTTTAAGTTTTTTGATTTGTTTTTCAGAAGCTTTGTTCGAGGATTGTGTGGAGTTGGAAGATTGATTTGTATGATTGTTTTGATCTGTGTTTATATCTCCTTCAGGGTCATCTCCTGTTGGAATCATAAAGGCTTTCATAATGGCATACTTGGTTGCACCAGTCATCGCTTTGTAGTACCCCTTGTCACCTGCATCTTGTCCTTCACCTGCAATTTTAAAACTAATGGTTTCACCTGTATCTCCATCCATGAACGTAAATTCTACTAAAACAGTTGCAATATATTCTACCTTTCCTTTTGCATTTGTATGTTCTCTAACTATATGTTCTGCAACGGATGGTATCATAATGACATTTTGTTCTGATAATGCCTCCCTAACTGGTTCTACAATATCTGCTTCCTTTACATAAGAATATTTATGAAAATCATTAAAGCCTGACTTTTGAATATATTTTACTTTTTGCATCACACTTGCTAATTTTTTTACTAATTGTTTTTCGCTCATGTTATCACTCCTCTTCCTGTAAAAGTATTCGTTTTTGCACCTCATGTATCTTTTGATAAATGTCTTGTTTTTCCTCTTCACTAAATTCACGGTCGATAAATTCTTTCGTAGAAGGATTTTCTACATTGCCAATGGTTTTATAAGTATATTTGGTTGAAACCTTTCTGACTGCTTTATCCCATGCTTCCCCTCTTGTGAGTTCTTGAAGTAAGAATTCTTCCATTTTTTCTTCACGGAGTTGTTTTGTCTTTTGTGCATGGTAATAACGCAAGACAAAGTAGATGTATTTATTTTTCCGAATTCGGATTTCCCAGCTCATGTTCTTTCACCTCACTTATAGGTTGTCAACTCCTACTCTTATTTTAGCGCAATAATCGTAATTCCTTATAAAAAAGATGACTTTTTTGATGGCATCTTCACTCATCCACCATTTGGTTAAGATGTTTCTAGGTTGTCAACTCCAATAAAAATATAGGACGAGCGAACTCGTCCTTAACTATTTGTAATGACCTCATATTGAATATCATCAAAATCTCCTGCTTTTTTGGTTAATCCTTTATAGAGCAATGCTTTATTGATACTGTTGGCTATTTTTCGTTTGTTCTCTGGATGTAAGGTGGTAAATTCACCTGTATAAATGGCTTCATTATTCTTGATGGCTTGAAAGGTAATTTTGGTTAGTTGCATTTTGCTTTCTCCTTTTATCGCTTTTTTATTTTATACCGTCGATTTTCTAGGTTGTCAACAAACTTTTTGGAAAAATATGAATATTATTTTCAAATAGTGTTCATAATCACATTATAAGGAGGTTTTTGTAAATACTGATAAGTAGCAAAGCAGGAATTTATTTAATTTGTGACCGAGATAAAAAACGATATTATGTAGGGTGTAGTTCATCGAATTGTTTAAGCAGGGTATTTAATCATATCCATAAACTAAAAACGGGGACGCATCCAAGCGATATTTTACAAAAGGCGTATCAGAATGGTCATAAATTGGAGTTTGTTCAACTTCTTGAACTTCCTGATTGGAAGAAAGAGGACATCTTGGATTTAGAAAGACGCCTGATATTCGGGTTAAAAACCTATGATGATGAATATGGGTTTAATGTCAAAAATGTCCCTCCAGAAACCTATTTGGAACGTAAATAAAGACGAGTGGTATTCCACTCGTCTTTTTGTACAATCCACTGTTATAATTCTAAGACCGAATTTTCCCAAAATACCACATTGCTTGGACACGAGTATTTATTATAGATAGTAGATTCGAAGTAAGAGGCTGCCTCAGCATTCTCAGCACTCACATCTCTAAAGGTTTCATTATCTGATTCAATAATGGACACACAATGATTATAATCATAAACAACTAAAAACCCCTTATTCGGGCTTTCAACTACGCCTACTATTGCTTCATCAAATACTTGGTCTAAAAAGTAATCAGATTCTTCCCCATCTGTATGTTCCTTTATAAACTGCCTTGTGTACGTAGGATCAATTTTATCCAATTGTCTTCCCCCTTTACCTTCCTTCTTTTCAATAAAACTATCCACATATAAAAATATGCAGTGATTTTAAATTTCATCCTTGTCCTTAAAAGAATATAAGAACTTTTAAACGATGACAATTATTTTCTATGCCGCCGTCTAAAATGGTGGAATTAGTGAGGTTCAAACCTTTCCCTTTTTTTCTAGTTCAGCAGAGTATGCCTCTTTTGCAGGTCCTGATAACTGAGCCTCTGTAATTGCCTTTGTGTGGATGGCATCTTCAACATAAAATTTGATTTCAAATTCGTTTAATCCTTCTTCTCTCCACTCTGTTTTTAATGTTTCTAACATTTGCTGGAATTCAGGATCATTTTTATAAAACTCAACCAGTTTTAAACTTTTTTCATTATGGAGCTTCTTTTTACGAAGCAAACTTCTTTGTTCTGATTCTAAATTGATATCGGACACGATTCACCCTCCTAAAAACTTCTTTACTATATTTCAACAAACAAAGAAAAAAGTCCTGCTTATGAGGACTTTTGGATTATATAAACCGTTTATCACGGGAACAAAGAAAAAGGAGGGCTTACAAGAAACCCTCAAAACAACAACAAAAGAAAGGATGTTACTCTTTCGACCAAATCATAAATTCATTGGTCTGAGTATTCCACACATACATATCCCCAAAATCGTCTACAAAGCTGTCGTATAAAGGTAATAACTTTGGTTGCTCCTTATGCCATTCTCTTTTTCCTACCTACAATCACCCCTCTGATAATATTTTATGCTTGTTCGATTAGTGGTATGAATAAATAATTGGTTAGTGATTAATTTTATTTAATTTTGCTTTATCTCCTAATAATTCAATCGCTTTTTGATTATAAGCACGTGTTGCTGCTTCTTCATTTTTATATTTTCCTAGTCTATATGTAATTCCATCTACTACTAGGATCGAACGCCATTTTTTAGCTTCCTTTTCCCATGAAACTCCTCTGTATTTAGACGTTTTTTCCTTTTTGATTTTTGGTACAAATTCAGATTCATCCACATCATTCAGGTAAGCAAATTCACCATAGTGTATTTTTGCCCAATAGTTATACGCTTTAGCTGCTTCAATTTCTGAATCATATTGACCTAGAAAATATGTCTGTTTATTTTTATTTATATACGAATACCACTTCTGGTTACTGTTATTATAACAGACCCCCTTATATCCTATATTAGGTTGACGATTATAATTGTTTTGTAAATGAGTTGCATATCTTAAATTTTCTCTTCGATTATCTAATCTATTTCCATTAATATGATCTACAAATTTCCCACTTGGTGAATCTAATATGTATCTATGCATTCTCTTATTTTTATTTAATCCTTTTATGTATCCCCTTGCATACCCATTGTGATAATGCCAATTATGTTTCATTAACTCCTCAAAATCTTCAGGACTTACTTTAACAAAAAGACCTTCTCCTCTTTTCCCTTTTAGTGGGATTAACTTATAATTTTCCAAATTTATCACCTCCTAAAACTTTTCAAATCATAATCAACATATCCTTTTTGTCAATTAAATGTTTTGGAGGTTTAAAAAATAAGCACCTCCTAGAAGATGCTCATTAAAATACAGTACATATGTTTTTTATACCTTCTAATCATATTTCCTTAGAAATATGGTTTCTAACTGTTTTTTCACTAATAAACAGTTCGCCCGCTATTTCTCTTGTCGTTTTATCCTGTACTAACAGTTCGAACACTTCTCTTTCTCGTTTGGTGAGTAATGGCTTGTGAGTAAATTCATTCTCCTTCAAGTATATTAACCCTCCTTGCCTTCGACAGCTGTGAACTGCGGGGTGGGTATATTTTAGTCACCATATCTTATGTAAAGGAAAGAGACAGAGTGACTACAATTCCTAAAAGGAGTGTTATTTTAATAAATATGGGCTTTTATTTAAAAGCCAGCCTTTTATCTTCCAGAAATTGTGATCTTATATCATCAGTCCACGCTACACCTTTACCAGTTATCTTTGAAATTTGCACGATTGTACCCCTGCCAGCTATACAGATCTCTTCATTTGCCTTTTTCACCATGTAATGAAGGTCTACTGAAGAACTCCCAACTGAATTGGCTTTTACATAAATCTTTAACTCTTCATCAAAAAAGACTTGTTTTAGAAAATCACACTGCAAATCAGCAACAACCGGAATCAATTCACTTTCCGGACGGAGCCATTTTTGCATCAGTCCTTTGGTTTTTAAATATTCAACCCTTGCTAGTTCGTAGTAAACGAATGGGACGGTATTATTCAAATGACCAAACATATCAGTCTCAGAAAACCGCACCTTTACCGCATAATTAAAATCAAACTCTTCTTCCCATCGTACTATATCGTCAATATACTCTAATTTCCCCATGGGTGTTCCTCCTTTTTAACCAAAGCCACTTACCTATGTATCCTCGCAAGTGAATGAGTATTCATTCAATACCTCTTATTATAGTTATATTTGAAAAATTTTTCACCCAAAAGCATTAAAAAAACTAGGTGGACTAAATTCCACCCAGTTCTTATGAATCTATTCTTTTTGCGTAAATGATATATCGATCTGGAGCATCACCAATATAACTAAAAGGGTAACAGGTGGTTAGTATCAATTCCTCTTCCTTGTCTTGAAGTGTAATAATGCTCGTATCGTCTGCATCGACAATCTTTGTATGTGTGATTTCATATTGGTAATTTCCGTAAGGCATTTGAACCTCTAAAATATCGGAGAGTTTCAATTCACCTAGCTTTCTAAAGACGGTGTCGCGATGTCCAGATAAAACAATTTGGCCGTTTTCATCCGGGTAAAAGGAATCTTTGTAGTGCCCAACTCCTTTTTCTAGATCATCAGGATCGGTTCCTTCGACAATTGCTAGCTCCGCACTAATCTTAGGAATAACAAGCAATCCGGTCGTGTCCCCTTGTCCTGGTAGTAGACGTCCAGCCGGTTTTGCAATAGGTTCTTTTTCTGAATGGACGATGGCTTTCGCCTCAGTGAGGGATTGATTCGTTTGCACTTTCGTTTCAATAAATTGCTTCAGCCCCATGCCAATAAAAACAACACCGATTGCAATAATTATAATGGGAAGCACGTTTTTTTTCTTCAAAAGAAATCAACTCCGCTAGATTCAATTACAATATCTAGTATATCAGATAGGAGGTCTATAAAGAAGAAACTCCTAGCCTAAATTGGCAGGGAGTTTCTTCTGGTTTGCCAACTAGCTATCGGCTTCAATTCACTTTAGCTATGGAGCTCAACACTTAATATCTATGAATCTCAAAACAAGTGCAGCTGCTTATGTCTAGTGGCTTCCTAGGTTTTGGTTTTACCTTCCTAAACCCACCTTACCAATAAAAAGCCTCTTTCCCTTGTGAGAAAGAGGCCATACTATTTATTAGATTTGGTCACTTCCGAAGAAGTTCTTAAATGCTTGGAAACTTGTATCGCGGTTTAATGCTGCAATCGAAGTTGTCAATGGAATCCCTTTAGGACAAGACTGAACACAGTTTTGTGAGTTCCCGCAGTTGGAAAGACCTCCGTCTCCCATGATCGCTTCAAGACGTTCAGCTTTGTTCATTTCACCAGTTGGGTGAGCATTGAAAAGACGCACTTGTGAAAGTGGTGCAGGGCCAATGAATTCGGATTTGCTGTTTACATTTGGACATGCTTCTAGACAAACTCCACAAGTCATACATTTTGATAGTTCATATGCCCATTGACGCTTTCTTTCTGGCATTCTTGGTCCAGGTCCAAGGTCATACGTACCATCAATAGGAATCCATGCCTTTACACGCTTTAATGAATCAAACATTCTGCTTCTATCCACTTGAAGGTCACGAATCACTGGGAACGTCTTCATTGGTTCCAATCTGATCGGCTGTTCAAGCTTATCAACAAGCGCTGTACAAGACTGGCGCGGCTTTCCATTAATCACCATTGAACATGCTCCACAAACTTCTTCTAGACAGTTCATATCCCATGAAATTGGTGTTGTATTTTCCCCTTTAACATTTACCGGATTTCGGCGAATTTCCATTAAAGCTGAAATCACGTTCATTCCCGGACGATAGTCTAAGACAAATTCCTCATCATAAGGGGCTGATTCAGGTGTATCCTGACGGGCGATGATAAAACGAACTGTTTTGTTTTCAGCCATCCCTTCTTACTCCCCTTTCTTCTTCTTAGAATAGTCACGCTTACGAGGTTCGATTAAACCTGTATCAACCTCTTCATAATGGAAAGCTGGTGCAGAGTTTGCATCCACAAACTTCGCCATTGTTGTTTTTAGGAATTCCTCGTCATTACGCTCAGGGAATTCAGGCTTATAATGAGCACCACGGCTTTCATTACGGTTGTAAGCACCAATAGTAATAACACGTGCAAGCTGAAGCATGTTTTGAAGCTGACGAGTAAATGTCGCTCCTTGGTTGCTCCACTTAGCGGTATCATTGATATTGATATTTTTATAACGCTCAAGTAACTCAACAATCTTTTCATCTGTTTGTAGAAGCTTTTCATTGTAACGAACAACCGTTACATTGTCAGTCATCCACTCACCAAGCTCTTTATGAAGGACGTATGCATTTTCTTTTCCATCCATAGACATGATGCTGTTCCACTTCTCTTCTTCCTGTTGAACATGTCGTTCAAATACAGAAGAAGAAATAGCGTCTGCACTCTTTTCAAGTCCATCGATATAACGGACAGCGTTTGGTCCAGCAACCATCCCGCCATAGATAGCAGAAAGCAAGGAGTTCGCACCAAGACGGTTAGCTCCGTGCTGAGAATAATCACACTCACCAGCAGCGAATAATCCTGGAATATTGGTCATTTGATCATAATCCACCCATAATCCACCCATTGAATAGTGAACTGCAGGGAAAATCTTCATTGGGACTTTACGAGGGTCATCCCCAACAAATTTTTCATAAATTTCTATGATTCCACCAAGCTTAATATCTAGTTCTTTTGGATCCTTATGTGAAAGATCAAGGAATACCATGTTTTCGCCATTGATTCCAAGTTTCTGTGAAACGCACACATCAAAAATTTCACGAGTCGCAATATCACGTGGAACAAGGTTTCCATATGCCGGATATTTCTCTTCAAGGAAGTACCAAGGCTTTCCATCTTTATATGTCCAAACACGTCCACCTTCACCACGCGCTGATTCACTCATCAAGCGAAGTTTGTCATCTCCTGGGATTGCCGTTGGGTGAATTTGGATAAACTCACCATTTGAATAATAAGCTCCCTGTTGATAAACAATTGAAGCAGCCGATCCAGTGTTAATAATTGAGTTTGTTGATTTTCCGAAAATAATCCCAGGTCCACCGGTTGCCATGATTACGGCATCACCAGCGAAGGACTTAATTTCCATCGTCTTCAAGTCTTGGGCAACAACTCCGCGACAAACACCATCGTCATCGATAATTGTTCCTAGGAATTCCCAACCTTCATACTTCGTTACAAGCCCAGCTACCTCATGACGGCGAACCTGCTCGTCCAAAGCGTAAAGTAACTGCTGACCGGTTGTAGCACCGGCGAATGCAGTACGGTGATGCTGTGTTCCACCAAAGCGGCGGAAATCTAGTAAACCTTCAGGTGTACGATTAAACATAACACCCATACGGTCAAGAAGGTGAATAATTCCTGGTGCAGCATCAGCCATCGCCTTAACTGGCGGTTGGTTTGCGAGGAAATCTCCTCCGTAAACCGTGTCATCAAAGTGCTCCCAAGGAGAGTCCCCTTCACCTTTTGTATTTACTGCTCCATTGATGCCCCCCTGAGCACAAACGGAGTGGGAACGTTTTACTGGTACAAGTGAAAACAAATCCACCTGTTTTCCTGCTTCAGCAACCTTGATGGCTGCCATTAAGCCAGCCAGGCCGCCGCCTACTATGATAATTTTACCATTACTCATCGTGGCTCACTCCCTCAATCCTAAGTCGACTTCTAGTTCTGTAAGTAATAGATTCATATAATTAGATAAATGCTAAAATTGAACGCACACCGATAATTGAAAGGACAACAAATACACCAATTGTAAAATAAGTTGCAATCAACTGTGAACGAGGTGAAACTGTGAATCCCCAGCTAACAAGGAAAGACCATAATCCATTAGCAAAGTGGAAGATTGAAGAGATCACACCTACTAGATAGAATACTAACATGAATGGTGACGCTAAAATACTCTCCATCATTTGGAAGTTTACTTCAGCCCCAAATGCAGCGGCAACGCGGGTTTCCCAAACATGCCATGCAATGAACACCAAAGTGATCACACCCGTCCATCGCTGCAGTTTAAACATCCAGTTACGGAAATATCCGTATCTACTAGTATTGTTTTTCGCTGTAAAAGCAATGTAAATACCGTAAATTGCATGGAATAAAATAGGTAAAAAGATAATGAATGTTTCTAAAAAGATCCTGAACGGGAGACTCTCCATAAAATGTGCTGCATTATTAAATGCTTCTTCTCCCTGTGTGGCGAAATGATTGATAACTAAGTGCTGGATTAAGAAAACCCCAATTGGTATTACCCCTAGCAATGAATGAAGTCTTCGCCAGTAAAACTCTCGATTTTGTGCCATTATGTATACCCCCCTTTGATAATTAAAAGTGATGTCTAGGCTGAAAATCATAAAGTATATGGTTTTTAACCTCTCCATCGTGGAAAAATAAATAAACATTTCTTACAAAATTGTGACAAGTCCATTTTACTCTCATAAGATTGGACCGTCAAGAAAACGGATACAGAAATAATCCTTATATAAGAAAAATTATTTTCAAAATTTGATAATTATTACTATTGACATCAAAGGTGTTCCTTTCCAAAATCCGGTATCTCGGGATAATAATAACTTAACTGGAACGAATCTGTCTCTTTTAAATAAGAAAATCGGAATACGAAAACTGCCTGAAAGCTCATAATAAATCAAGCTCGAATATCCTAAAAAAGTTGAAAAAAATCAAAGAGAAACCATTCTTGAATACATATAAGTTCGTATATAATAGAAATATAGAAAGAGGGGAAAATACTTGAGTGAATTATTCGTTTCAAACAAATACACTACCGACCCACGTCCTTCTGTCTCTCTATTTGGATACGAATTAATTAGGGATGTTCTCCTTACAGAACTACTTGGCAAAGATGCTCCGGAAATCCTTTATTGGGCAGGTAAAAAACTGGCACGTAGATTTCCCCTATACAATATGGATGAAGTCATCGCTTTCTTCCACGAGGCTGATTGGGGCCTTCTAGTCGTCAAGGAGGAAAAGCGTAAAGAAGTCGGCCTTGAGCTTAGTGGAGAGTGGATTACCCATCGCTTGGAAAAAGATGTCCACTCCACTTTTCAACTAGAGGCAGGGTTCCTAGCCCAACAATTAGAGATGCAGAAAAAAGTCGTTGCTGAAGCCTTCGAACATCCACGAAAACGTTCAGGCAAAATTCTATTCACAATCAAGTGGGATATAAAAGATCCCATTAATGGAGAGCACAAATAAGGTCTAGACAAAAAGCTTTCAAGGGACCCCTTCGAAAGCTTTTGTCATTGTCATTATCTGTTTCCGTTCGTTTTAAGATTCGATGGCAACTTTTGCAAGATCAAATGAATCATGTAGTGCTTCAACTGCTTTTACCATCAGTTGCTCGGCAACGACGGTAGAAACTTTAATTTCTGAAGTACTAACCATTTTCACTTGAACACCTTCACTTGCAAGTACCTCAAACATTTTCGCGGCCACCCCAGGGTTCGAAATCATGCCGGCGCCAACAATTGATACTTTTGCTAACCCTGTTTCAGATTCAATTTCTTGATAATTCAATAGCTGTTTATTGCTTTCAAGAACTTCGAGTGTTTCTTTTAAATCGCTGCTTTTGATTGAAAAAGAAATATTGGCTTTGTCTGTTCCAGTACCGCTCTGAATAATAATATCCACATTGATGTGATGTTTAGCAAGGGTTGTAAAAATCGTCGGCAGACTACCAATTGAATTATCAAGCCCAATGACAGACACTCTCGTTATTTGATCTTCAAACGCAATTCCACGTACAACTAAGTTTTGTTCCATATCCATTTCCTCCTCAATAACCGTCCCACGTTCTTTTTCCATACTTGAACGTACTTCAAGTGTCACTCCAAAATTTTTAGCAAATTCTACTGCACGAGGGTGTAGAACACCAGCCCCTAAATTTGCAAGTTCCAACATCTCATCATAGGAAATACCTAGCAGCTTCCTAGCTCCTTTTACATAACGTGGATCCGTTGTATAAACTCCTGTTACATCGGTGTATATATCACATTTATCAGCACCGAGTGCAGCCGCAAGTGCCACAGCTGTTGTGTCAGACCCCCCACGACCTAATGTGGTAATTTCGCCGTCTTCGGTTATCCCTTGGAAGCCAGCAACGACGACAACTCTTCCTGCTGCAAGATCTGTTTTTATTTTATCGGTATCAATATCCATAATTCTTGCATTCCCATGGACTGGCTCTGTTAAAATCCCGGCCTGCCAGCCTGTGTAAGAAACAGCGTCAAGTCCCTTTTCCTTGAGGGCTATTGTAAGCAAAGAAATCGTAATTTGTTCCCCTGTTGTGAGCAGCATATCCATTTCACGTTTGCTAGGGGCAGCTGATAAGTCTTTTGCCATCTCGACAAGTTTATCAGTGGTTTTCCCCATAGCGGATACGACAACAACTACGTCGTTTCCGTTTGCTTTTTCTTCTGCCGCGCGGTTAGCAACATTTTGGATTTTTTCCACATCTGCTACCGATGTACCTCCGAATTTTTGCACAATCAGTCCCATAATAATCTCCTCTTCCTGTTGAATAATGGCTGTCATGCGTCTTTTTATGTAACATTCGCTTTTTCCCGGAAAACAGAAAAAAGCAATGAGATTATCTCATTGCTGTGATTACGTAAGTGAATTTATACGCTCGCACAGTGAGATAGCCCTCCAAGACACAAACATCTTGACAATCCTGCATTTATTCAATGCAAAACCAGCAAGGAAAGCTATGAGTCTTTCCTCACTTCGGCGGACAACCCTTTCAAAGCCCTTCAAAGAATCCCATTATTCTCCAGGCTCTTACTCTTGAGGTCCGCACCTCTATCTTCACTTTAACGCTTAAAAGTGAATTTATTGAATTTTTTCTATTGTAGCATATGCTTTTCAAAGCTGACAACACTATTCTTTAAACTTTTTGTGCAAATCCTCAGCAACCTTTGACGGAAGACCCGCAGACATAAGCTCTTCTAAGCTTGCTTCGCGCATCTTTTTTACCGACCCAAAATGTTTTAGAAGCATTTTTTTCCGTTTTTCTCCAATGCCAGGAATTTCATCTAGCAGTGATTGAAAAGCATTTTTCCCTCTTAGCTGGCGGTGGAATGTTATCGCGAAACGGTGGACCTCATCCTGAATGCGTTGCAATAAGTAGAACTCCTGACTATTGCGCGGAAGGTTAATAATTTCAAGTGGGTTTCCATAAAGTAACTGGCTAGTCCGATGTTTCTCGTCCTTTGCTAAACCAGCTATCGGGACGTCAAGTCCTAGTTCGTTTTCAAGCACATCTCTCGCTGCTTCAATATGACCTTTTCCACCATCGATGATAATCAAGTCGGCAAGTGGGAGACCTTCTTTAAGTACTCTTGTATACCGCCTTCTAACAACCTCTCGCATGGATTCGTAATCATCTGGCCCTTTCACCGTTTTGATTTTGTATTTGCGATATTCCCTTTTTTCTGGTTTACCGTCAATAAACACAATCATTGCGGAAACAGGGTCAGTTCCTTGAATATTCGAATTATCGTAGGCCTCAATCCGGTGGGGAGTGTAGATCCCCATATGGCTTCCAAGACTTTCAACCGCTTTAATCGAACGTTCTTCATCCCGCTCTATTAGAGAAAACTTTTCTTTCAATGCAATGCTTGCATTTTTGCCAGCGAGTTTTACGAGTTCCTTTTTTTGTCCGCGCTGTGGCTTTAACACTTTTACCTGTAATAATTGCTCCAGCATTTCGGCATCCACGGAATCGGGGATAAGAATTTCCTTAGGTTTAAAGTGTTCAGCAATCGAGTAGAATTGCCCTAAAAATGTAAGGATTTCTTCTTCCGGTTCGTTATAGATAGGGAACATTGAGACTTCGCGTTCAATTAGTTTCCCTTGCCGGATGAAAAATACTTGTACACACATCCAGCCCTTATCAACGGAGTAGCCGAATACATCACGATCCGTAAAATCGGTTGTCGTCATCTTCTGTTTCTCCATTGTTGCTTCAATATGAGCGATTTTATCACGAAATTCTTTGGCCCTTTCAAAATCGAGCTCCTCAGCAGCAACAGCCATTTTTTCAGCTAACTCTTTCTTTATCTCTTTAAAACCGCCATTTAAAAATCGCGAAATTTCATCTGTCATTTTTTTATATTCTGGTTCCTCTACTTCATTTACACAAGGCGCGAGACACTGGCCCAAATGATAATAGAGGCAAACTCGATCAGGTAGGGTAGCGCATTTGCGTAGAGGATAAATTCGGTCGAGGAGCTTTTTTGTTTCATTAGCAGCTTGTACATTTGGGTATGGACCAAAATATTTTCCACTGTCTTTTTTCACCTTACGAGTAATGATTAAACGCGGGTGGCGTTCAGATGTTAGCTTAATAAACGGATAACTTTTATCATCCTTAAGCATGACATTATACTTTGGGTTGTATTTCTTAATTAGATTGATTTCAAGGAGTAAGGCTTCCATGTTTGAGGAAGTTACAATGTATTCAAAGTCTTCAATTTCATTAACAAGTCGAAGCGTTTTCCCATCATGGGATCCGGTGAAATAGGACCTCACTCTGTTTTTTAGAATCTTTGCCTTCCCAACATAAATAATCGTTCCCTGCCTGTCCTTCATCAAATAGCATCCAGGCTGATCAGGCAACAAAGCTAGTTTATTCTTGATTGTTTGATTCATGGTTTGTCACCTCCGATAGAAAAGCAGATGCACCAGATAAAGGTGTAGCTGCCAGGTTTAAGTTCTTTGTACATAATGGTAATGTTTAAAATTTTTTTGTTATGCAGTGTTCGCAAACTTTGTTGCATTATAACAAGTAGGGGTTGATTTGCGCTCCATGCGCTTGCTTTCCGCGGGGCGTGCGGTGAGCCTCCTCGTCGCTTACGCTCCTGCGGGGTCTCACCTGTCCCGCTGCTCCCGCAGGAGTCAAGCGCCTTCCGCTCCAATCAACCGGTTTCGCACACAGTTTTCTTTCAAATAGACAATAGTAAACAGAAATCTCTTAGAAACATCCATTTTTATAATCGTTTTATGAGTTAGCTTTGATTGGAAGTACACTTGATTATCCCTCCAAATCACAAACCTATATTTAAAAACCGGCGGGATTCCTCCCACCGGCCTGTGTGTTACTCTTTATAACTAGACTTCTTAGACATGCTTAGTTAGAAGTTCTTCTAGTGCTTCTTTAGGCTGGTAACCAACCACTTTGTCGACTACTTCTCCTTCTTTTAAAACAAGAAGGGTTGGAATGCTCATGATTCCAAATTTAGCAGCTGTTTCTTGGTTTTCATCAACGTCAACCTTAACAATCTTAACTTTATCGCCCATATCTGAATCTAGCTCTTCAAGAACAGGTGCAATCATTTTGCAAGGTCCACACCAAGTCGCCCAAAAGTCAACTAAAACTGTGCCCGCTTCTGTCTCGGAAGTGAAATTTTGGTCTGTAGCATGTGTAATTGCCATATTAAATTCCTCCTAATACGATACTAACGTCAGTATATCACCGTTTCCAAAGTGATGCTATTTTTTTGTTTCCTTGCGTATTTTACCCTTTTCTCAAAGAATATAACCGTTTAAACAAAGGAAAGAGCGGGCCAAATAAATGACCCACTCTTTATGTGCTTAACTATTAAGCATTTACTTTTAATTTCTTGAACTCTTCAGTAAGCATTGGAACAACTTCAAATAAGTCTCCAACGATTCCGTAATCGGCTACTTTGAAAATATTTGCCTCTGGATCTTTGTTGATTGCTACGATAATTTTGGAGTTAGACATCCCAGCAAGGTGCTGGATAGCCCCAGAAATTCCGCATGCGATATAAAGGTCAGGAGTAACAACTTTTCCTGTTTGACCAATCTGTAAGGAATAGTCACAATACTCAGCGTCACACGCACCACGTGATGCACCGACTGCCCCACCAAGTACGTCCGCTAGTTCTTTTAATGGCTCGAAACCTTCTTCACTCTTAACACCACGTCCACCAGCGATGACGACTTTGGCTTCAGAAAGATCCACACCTTCAGTTGCCTTACGAACAACCTCTTTAATAACTGTACGAAGGTCTTTCACATCGACAGCTAGTGTAGAGACATCTCCTGAACGGCTTCCATCTTTTTCAAGTGGAGCAATATTATTTGGACGGACTGTTGCAAAAACGATTCCGTCTGTAACAACTTTCTTTTCGAATGCTTTACCGGAGTAGATTGGGCGTGTGAACACAAGGTTCCCGCCTGCTTCTTCAACTGAAGTTGCATCAGAAATTAATCCTGAACCTAGTTTACTTGCAATTTTAGGAGCCAGATCCTTACCAAGTGCTGTATGTCCCAAAATAAGTCCTTCAGGATTTTCCTGGCCAATTACAGCCATTAACGCTTGAGAATATCCATCTGTTGTATATTGTGCAAGTTTATCGCTATCAACAGCAACCACTCTGTCTGCACCATAGGCAACAAGTTCAGATCCAAGTGAACTAACGTTCTCGCCAAGTAATACTCCTACTACTTCTCCGCCTTCTGCTACCGTTTTAGCTGCAGCTACTGCTTCGAAAGATACATTTCTAAGTGAACCATCACGGACTTCGCCTAATACTAATACTTTTCTACCCATTTGATTTACCTCCTGCGTATATTCTCGTTAATCCATCGTTTATCCTGTCGTTTAGCCGAAATTAGACAACTTTGGCTTCAGAATGAAGCAGATTTACTAGTTCTTTTACTTGATCAGCTAGTTCGCCTTCAAGTACTCTTCCAGCTTCCTTCTGAGGCGGAAGGTAAATTTCAATTGTTTTTGTTTTTGCTTCAACATCATCTTCCTCAAGATCTAAATCATCAAGCTCAAGCTCCTCAAGGGGCTTTTTCTTCGCCTTCATGATTCCTGGAAGAGAAGGATAGCGTGGTTCGTTTAAACCTTGCTGAGCTGTTACTAGAAGTGGAAGGCTTGTTTCAATAACTTCAGAATCTCCTTCTACATCACGTGTAACAGTAGCCGTGCTACCATTGATTTCAAGGTTCGTAATCGTTGTTACATACGCCATGTCAAGAGCATCAGCAACACGTGGACCAACCTGTCCAGAACCACCGTCAATTGCAACGTTACCAGCAAGGATTAAATCAGCTTCCTTGTCTTTTAAGTATTCAGCAAGAATTTTTGCTGTTGTATATTGATCGCCATCTTCAACGTCGTCTTCAATATTGATTAGGACCGCTTTATCAGCACCCATAGCAAGTGCAGTACGAAGTTGCTTTTCGCCTTCTTCGTTTCCAACAGATATAACTGTCACTTCGCCGCCATTTGCATCACGGACTTGGATTGCTTCTTCAATCGCATATTCATCATAAGGGTTGATGATAAACTCAGCACCCTCTTCATTGATCTTTCCACCGGAAATAGCAATTTTTTCCTCAGTGTCAAATGTTCTTTTCATTAAAACGTAGATGTTCATTATTTCCCCTCCTAAGAATTCTAACATTCGTTTAGTTCTAAAGATTGAAAAAAATCAAGGTAAATTTTTTATATTATCTAAAAAAATCAACTCAACTTTACTTCCCCTTAAAGTCCGGTTTGCGCTTTTCTAGGAAAGCGGTAATCCCTTCCTTAGCGTCTTCAGAGACAAATACTTCTCCAAATAGCTGAGCTTCTTTTTTTACACCCTCGTAAAATTGCCCAGTTTTCGCATAGTTTAATAGATTCAGTGTCGCTTTTACAGAAACAGGGCTTTTATTGGCCATTTTCTTCGCCAGTATGTAGGCGTTTTCAAGAAGCTGTTCTTCAGGGTAAGCGTGATTTGCGAGACCACACTGTACAGCTTCAAGACCTGTAATCGGTTCACTTGTAATCATCATCTCAGCAGCTCTTGCCGTGCCCACATATCGTGGCAACCTTTGAGTTCCAGCGAAGCCGGGAATCAACCCTAATTGAAGTTCTGGTAAACCAAGCTTTGCGTTTTCAGTAACTAGACGGATGTGGCAAGCCATCGCAAGTTCAAGTCCTCCACCCAACGCTGCACCATGAATGGCTGCAATAATTGGCTTAGGAAATGATTCCATGCGCTCAAAGACATTTTGACCATTTTCGGATAGGTTTGTAAAACCTTCTCCTTTAATCGTCGTAAATTCTTTAATATCAGCTCCCGCTGAGAAGAACTTACCTTCGCCATGAATCAAGATTACTCTCACTTCATCATTTGTTTCAACTTGATCTAACACAGATGCAAGTTCCGAAATCAAACCTGATGAAAGAGCATTTGCAGGAGGACGGGTAATCGTGACTGTCGCTACCCTTCCTTCAGTAGACCATTTGAGATTCTCCATATTTCCCCTCCTTTTCGCAAGTCGCTTCCCTGCTTACTATAACATAAAAACAGAAGAAACGGTGTTACTCAACTGACGTTCGATAGCCGCATCCATTTACCAACATTTGATGCAACGGTTCTGATAGAGCGAGGAGATTGTACTTTGCGTCACTCATGACCCATGTCGTTACCGTTTCATCAATGGTACCGAAAATCATTTGCCTTGCAAGGCGCACGTCAAGATTACTTCGGAACTCGTTTCTCTCAATACCTTCTATAACAATCTTATCGATTAATTTCAGATATCCTTTGAGAACTTCATTGATCTTAAGTCTAAGTTCTTTATTTGACTGTCTTAACTCAAGCTGAGTTACGATTGCAAGATGACTATCCTCGGCGACCCATTCTAAATGTGCTTCTACCAACATTAATAACTTCTCTACCGCAGTTGATTTTCCTGCTATCTTACCTTCAATAATTTCAATAAAGTTCCCCATTTTTTCCTGGAAGAGAGAGATTAAGATATCTTCTTTATTCCTAAAATAAAGATATATGGTTCCATCAGCCACACCAGCCTGCTTTGCAATTTTTGAAACCTGTGCTTGATGATAGCCATTTTCAGCTATAACAATCACAGCCGCATCAATAATTTGTCGATATTTAGGCTTGTTCTTTTTCATATTCTCACCCCTCTCCTACCAGGAAAACTTAATTTCAGGCGGATATTATTTGGTCCGCTGAATGTTTTAGTTTTAGACAATAAATGAATGAATCATCATTCATATTTTTATAATATTATCAACAATTCATTCTGTCAAGATAATAATCTGACTTTCGCTAGGCTTATCCAAGTTTTTAATTCGAAAAGCCTTAAATGGCTTTTCTATTAGGCATGTTTCTCTTCATCATTATTCAATTTCGCCTTTTCTTCATCCACTAAAGATCTTCTTAATATTTTTCCTACCGCTGTTTTTGGTAGTTCTTCCCTGAAGTCATAATACCGTGGAACTTTGTAAGCAGCAAGATGTTTACGGCAAAATTCGTTCAACTCAGCTTCAGTTACATTAGACCCTTCCTTAACAACAATATACGCTTTTACAGTTTCTCCCCTGTAAGGATCAGGAATCCCGGCCACAGCAGCTTCTAGTATTGCCGGGTGCTCATATAATACCTCTTCCACTTCACGTGGATAAATATTAAAGCCACCTGCGATAATCATATCCTTTTTCCGATCGACTATATAAAAGTATCCTTTTTCATCCATATATCCGATATCGCCAGTCAACAACCATCCATCCCGAAGCACTTGCTCTGTTTCTTCTGGTCGATTCCAATACCCCTTCATTATCTGAGGTCCAATAACCGCTAGTTCTCCAATTTCCCCTGCTGGCAATGGCTCACTATTTTCTAAAGATAGGATGGCTGCGTCTGTTTCAGGATAAGGAACACCGATACTTCCAGAGACACTTTGTTTATCCCATAGGAAATTAGAATGTGTAACAGGAGAAGCTTCTGTTAACCCAAATCCCTCAACAAGCTTTCCACCAGTCACTTTTTCAAACTTTTGTTGGACCTCGACAGGAAGTGGTGCCGAACCGCTTATACAAGCCTCTATCGATGAAAGATCGTACTTTCCTAAATCAGGATGATTTAGTATTCCAATATACATTGTCGGTGCACCTGGAAAAAGTGTTGGGCGCTGTTTATCAATCGTCTTTAAAATTGTATCAACATCAAATTTTGGAATGAGCACCATCTTCTGGGCCTGCAGAACAGATAGAATCATTACCGTTGTCATTCCGTATACATGGAAAAACGGAAGTACTCCTAGTACCACTTCTTGCCCTGGTTTTGATTTATAAAGCCAGGCTACACACATGGTCGCATTTGATACAAGGTTTCGATGAGTAATCATAACCCCTTTTGGAAGTCCAGTCGTACCTCCGGTATATTGGAGCAAAGCGAGGTCTTCATTAAAATCGTATTCGTATTCCACTAATTTTTTCTGTGGTTGCTTTAAAATTTCTGGAAGTAAATGATTGCTAGCATCAGGTTTGACAGTAACAACGATTCCAGTCTGTTTCTTTTGTATAAAAGGATAAAGTAAATTTTTGGGAAACGGAAGGAAGTCTTTGATAGCGGTTACAATAATATGCTCTAAATTCGTTTTGGATTTAACTTTAGAAACTCGTGGGTACAAAATATCTAATGCAAGAATGGCCTTGGCCCCGGAGTCTTTCATTTGATGTTCTAGCTCTCGCTCTGTATAAAGTGGATTCGTCTGAACCACAACTCCTCCAGCCATTAACACACCAAAATACCCGATCACTGCAGACGGCATATTGGGGAGCATAATTGCAACGCGATCTCCCTTTACTATCCCAATTGACTGTAAATAAGCAGCAAATTTGATAGAAGATTCATACAAATGACGGTAGTTCATTTCTTTTCCCATAAAATGAATAGCTACTTTTTCGGGAAACTCCTCTGCTGTCCTCTTCAAATATTCTTGTACCGGTATTTCTTCAATCTCAAGTGTCTTTGGTATTTCTGCTGGATACTGATCTAACCAAGGCCTCTCTAACATGACAATCCCCCTTTTTAAACTTTTAGAATATTAACATATTTCTTTTTTTATTATAATATATAGGTATCATGTCCTACAATTGAAAATAATGAATTTTCCGATTATATCTTAAATAAAAAACAAGGCCAACCCATTAGGCGGCCTTGTTTTGTTAAACAAACATGTTGATTTACGTACCATTCAACGTAAAGGAAAATCAAAAACGTTCTTTACAGAGCTAATATTAAAATAGTTGTCTAGAATTTAAACGAAAAAAAGTAAATAAATGATACCCACTAGAATAAATACTCCTGATAACACCATTAAAACTTTTGCCAATCTCTCCAAAATATTCTCTCCTTAATTAAATACCTGCTCCAATGACATAACTTAATCCAACCGAAATAATCAGTGAGATGAGCCCAACTGCTCGATTATCTTCTCGAATTTCTTTATCTATATTAAACTTGGGAGTCATAAATTCAAAGATGAAATAGCCAATGATTAGCAGGATAAAGCCAAACACTCCCCAACTAATCATATTTAACAGGGAATCATGCTGGGCAATGGAGTGGCGAAAGATGTTTGCTACTCCAAAGATTTTCCCACCTGTTGCCATTGCCACTGATAAATTCCCTTTTTTGATTTCTTCCCAGTTACGATATCTTGTCACAAGTTCAAATAACGCTAGAAAGACAATGGTACAAAGAATGACGACACTATAATAGCCTGCCGTAACCACAAAATCATTTTCCCAAAATTGATCCATTGAACTCCCCGCCTATCATTTAAATTCGACGATGGTTACTCCTGTACCACCTTCACCTGCTTCACCAAAGCGGCTTTTCTTCACTGAGCGATGATTTTTCAAATACTCTTGAACGCCACGCATCAATGCTCCAGTACCTTTACCATGGATGATAGAAACCCTTGGATAACCAGCAAGCAAGGCATCGTCAATATACTTCTCTACTCTCATCAAGGCCGCTTCATAACGCTCTCCACGCAAATCGAGTTCAAGGCCAACTTGGGTATCTCTACCTTTAACCATTGCCACCTGTCGAACTTCTTTTTGTTTTGGAGTTTCGATGTATTCCATGTCGCTTTCTTTTACTTTCATTTTCAAAATACCAATTTGTACTTCCCATTCTTGATCCGAAGCCTGTCTAATTAAATGACCTTTTTGACCAAAGGTGGTTACCTTCACTTCATCACCTGGCTGGAAGTCATGCTTAGGCGCTTTCGCCTTAGTTGCTTTTTTGACAGTTCTTTCCGGAGCTGCTTCTGAGAGACGCTTTCTGGCATCAATCAGCTCATGTTCCTTGACTTCCGCACTCTTTTCAAGTCTCAACTTTCTTAAATCGCTAATAACCTCTTCAGCTTCTGATCGGGCTTTCTCAACGATTTCAGCCGCTTTTTCTTTTGCCTTTTCCACTAATTCATCTTTTCGATCATAGTAAGCAACCATCTGCTTTTGCAGATCCTTATGCAGTTTATCAGCCGCTTTTAAAAGTTCATTCGCTTCCTCAGCTTCTCGTTCAGCAATTCGCTTACTTGTTTCAAGTGATGCAATCATCGTCTCTACTTGATTACTATCCGCACTAATATATCCTTTGGCAGTGTCAATTACACTATCGCTTAGCCCTAAGCGTTTTGAGATTTCAAAGGCGTTGCTTCGTCCTGGCACCCCAATTAATAATTTATAGGTAGGGCTAAGTGACTCTACATCGAACTCAACGCTCGCATTAACGACTCCTTCTCGGTTGTAGCCGTATGCTTTTAATTCTGGATAATGAGTGGTTGCTATTACTCTTGCTCCACGCTTATATACCTCATCAAGAATCGAAATCGCAAGGGCTGCTCCCTCCTGAGGATCCGTGCCTGCTCCCAACTCATCAAATAAAACTAAGCTATTAAAATCTACTCGTTTAAGAATATCAACAATATTCACCATATGTGATGAAAAAGTACTTAAGCTTTGCTCAATGGATTGTTCATCTCCGATATCGGCATATACTGCATCAAATACCGCTATTTCTGAACCATCCAGCGCTGGAATTTGCAGGCCAGATTGGGCCATAAGCGTACACAACCCCAGTGTTTTAAGTGTAACCGTCTTCCCACCTGTATTCGGACCGGTTATCACAATTGTTGTGTAATCTTCTCCAAGCGTAATCGTATTTGGTACGACTTCCTCTTTTGCAATTAGTGGATGACGTGCCTGGGACAGTTTTACAATCCCATTGTTGTTCACGCTAGGTTTTGAAGCTTTTATTTTATGGGCATAACGAGCCTTAGCAAACATAAAATCAAGATCAGCGAGGATGCCCACGATGGTTAGTAGATCTTCTGAATTCTCGCCAACAATAAGTGAAAGCTCAAGTAAAATTCGTTCAATTTCCTGCTGTTCTTTAATACGGATTTCTTGAAGTTCATTATTCAGTTGTACGACGGTTTGCGGTTCAATAAATAACGTCTGCCCCGACGAGCTTTGGTCATGAATAATCCCGCCGTAATGGCCGCGGTACTCTTGTTTAACTGGAATAACGAAACGGTCATTCCGAATCGTAATAATGGCATCAGATAGCATCTTCTGGGCATTTGAAGAACGAATCATGCTTTCAAGGCGCTCTCTTACTCGCGCTTCTCGAGAACGTAGTTGATTCCGTAGTGTTCGAAGTGTGTCGCTCGCACTATCAAGTACCTCGCCTCCTTCATCAATTGCATGCTTTATTCCTTCTTCTAACTCAGCTAAAACAACGATTTCTTCCGCAAAACCAGACAATATTGGCAGTTCCGTTTCTTCTGCCATATCGGTGATAAATCGCTTCATCTGTCTGCTCGCATGAACGGTATTAGCCGTTTGAATTAGCTCTTGAGGACTCAACATACCGCCAATCACAGCTCGCTTAACATGTGGACGGATATCGTAAATCCCCCCAAGCGGGACATTCCCTTTCAAGCGTAGCACTTTTGCCGCTTCATCTGTTTCTTCCTGTAGCCTTAAGACTTCCTCAAAGTCAGTTGAGGGGAACAGGTTTCTGGCTTTTTCTTTCCCTAATGAAGACGAGACATGGTCGAGCAACTGGTCTCTAATTTTATCAAATTCAAGAGTTTTCAACACTCTTTGCTGCAATGGTATAGCCTCCTTTAAAAAGGCTCTTTTCTCAAACTTTGTTGCTTTCGAAACTTGCTTTTAGTTTTATGAGAAAAGAGCTTGCCAACTAGTTTAACCGCGCTAAATAGCTTTCTCTGCGTTAAAATCGGCTTTTGGTTATTATCAACAATCTTAACGAAAGGGCTTGGCCTTAATCGTTCCGGTGATGAAGAAAATCGAGTAATTCATTGATGTCCATTGCATTTAAAACGGAACTTTCCTTAATCCACCCTTTTCTTGCTGCCGAGACCCCTATTTCCATATGTTCAAGCGTTTCCATTTTATGGGCGTCTGTATTTATAACGATTTTCACACCCACTTCTTGCGCTTTGCGTAGATACTCAGAGGCAAGATCCAGACGATGTGGATTTGCATTCAATTCCAGTGCTGTGTTAGTTTCTTTTGCTAACTGAATGAGCATGTCGATATCTACATCATAGCCTTCTCGTCTTCCAATCAATCTTCCCGTTGGATGGGCAATGATATCCACATGAGCATTTGTTAATGCATTTTTCAACCGTTCCATAATTTTTTCTCTAGGTTGTGAGAAAGATGAATGAATTGAAGCAATGACTATATCTAATTCAGCTAAAAGCTCATCGTCAAAATCTAAGCTAGCATCTGGTAGGATGTCCATTTCTATCCCGGTCAAGATGGTAAAATCATCGTATTTAGCATTTAATTTTCGTACTTCGTCTATTTGTTTACGAATTCTTTCTGGATTTAGTCCGTTTGCGACCCTTAAGTACTGAGAGTGATCTGTCATCGCCATATATCGATATCCACGTGCTCGACAAGCTTCGGCCATTTCCTCGATGGAATGAGCACCATCGCTCCAAGCGGAGTGCATATGCAAATCCCCTTTTATTGCAGGTAGGGTGATTAACTTTAATTCCTCTTGATAATGGTCAACTTCACTGCCATCCTCACGTAACTCGGGTGGGATGAACGGGAGCTTAAAGTGGTGGTAGAACTCTTCCTCTGAGTCAAAGGTGAGCATTTCCCCTGTTTCCACATTCTCAACTCCATACTCACTAATCTTTTCTCCCTTTTCCTTTGCCAATTGTCTCATACGGACATTATGATCCTTTGAACCAGTAAAGTGATGAAGGGCAGTCGTAAACTCTTCTGGTTGGACTAGTCGGAAGTCTACGTTTACATCATAGTCTAGTTCAAACGTTAGCGAAACTTTTGTATCTCCAGCTGCAATGATTTCTTTCACCTTTGGAAGAGCCTCTAACTGTTTTTTCACAGCGCCAGCATCCGAAACCGCAATGATAAAATCAAGATCCTTTATCGTTTCCCGTTGCCGTCTGAGGCTACCCGCTCGAGAATACTTTACGATTCCTGTCATCTGCTTCAGGTGCGCTTCAATCTGCTCGGCAACCGGGAGCATATAAGCTAGCGGGAGCCGCTCCGGCCTTGTACCAACATTTTCGAGAGCAGCAAGTATCTTTTCCTCTGACTTTTTACCAAAGCCGGCAAGTTCACGGATTTTCCCATCATGACAGGCTTGCTTTAATCCCTCTGCGTCTTCAATCGCTAGTTCTTTATGAAGCTTGGCTATTTTCTTTCCTCCTAATCCAGGAACCTGAAGCAAAGCCACTAGACCCTGTGGTACCTCTTGCTGAAGTTCTTTTAAAACGGAAGAGCTTCCTTCCGTGATGTATTCCTCAATGACGGCAGCTGTACCCTTACCTATTCCTGACAAGGCGGTCAACTCACCCATTTCCGCTAAACTTCGGTCATCTATTTCCAAAGCAGCCGCGGCCTTCCTGAAAGCTGACACCTTGAAAGGATTTTCTCCTTTCAATTCCATATAGACTGCAATTGTTTCGAGCAGTCTTACTACGTCTTTTTTGTTAGCTGACATAGATTCGCACCTGCCTATATTAATGTTTTAGTTGTATCCGCTTATATTTTATAGAAATTTACCGATAAAAGAAATTCAAAGGCTCTTTTCTCAATTCAAAAGAAAAACTCCTCCGGATAAGAGAAGTTAAATTGAATCGAACCACCACTGTTTTATTTGATCAGAAAAGATTGGAGTGTGTTGGATGATCCCGTTGGCTAGGAATGAATCGCCGAGTAGAGACTGAATTCCCCCAATTGGCAATAATGCGGCGATGTATAATAGAATAAATAGAATAAGGTATACTTCCACGAATCCCAGGATTCCACCAGCCCAAACATTTAAACTCTTTAAAACTGGTAAATTGGCAACAAAATCAAACATCGACCCGATAATCTGGAGCAAAATTCTCACAGCAAAAAAAATCGCGACAAAGGCAATGGCGCGGTAGTAGGCATCCTCAATATTTGGGCTGTCAAATAACAGTTTGAGTTCTCCACCACCAAAAGTAGGGTATGGAATCCATAGGGTCAGTTTCGGGGCGATTTGGTCATAATAAATATAAGCAATGATGAAAGCAATAATAAAACCTGTCATATGAATGGTTTGAAGGATAAAGCCTCTTTTTAACCCGACGAAAAAACCTATAATTAAAATAAATAAAATAAAAAGATCTAGCATGATAGTTTCATTCCTTTAAACGTTGAATTTCTGATTCAAGTCGCTCGATGCGATCTTTCACCTTTAGATAATCATTAACTGCATTTACAGCTGTTAGCACAGCTAGTTTATTTGTATCAAGATTAGGATTCAACGAACTTATTTCCCGCATTTTATCATCGACTAAAGAGGCGACCAGCCTTACATGACTAGCGCTTTCTGGTCCAACTATCGTGTATTGCTGTCCATATATATCAACAGTTGTACGAGTTTTTTTTATGTCTGACAACATTCACGCCTCCATTCATAAGAATCCTAATCTATACTATAACACGAAGGAAATAACCAGGAAAGTCGGAAACTGTCATTTTAAGTTAAGATTTTTGTTATTATTTCATTATTGGTGGAAAATCTATTCTTTGCCTAAAGGAGTGCTCATACAATGGGGAATACCGTTATCAAAACTAGCTCTAGTGAAATGAATAAAATGAAAGAACATTACCGCCGCTATTTAAGTGAGAAGGTTCCACCAGGTGGCGTGTTTGCTGCGAAAACACCTTCCTGTTCCATTACTGCCTATAATTCAGGAAAGGTATTATTTCAAGGGAAAGACGGAGAAACAGAAGCGGCTAAATGGGGACAGCCGGCTGAGACTGGGAAAGCTGTTAAGAAAGCTAGTGCTCCTGCCAATTTGCCAGCAAATATTGGCTCGATGTCGGTTATCGGGTCCGATGAGGTTGGGACTGGTGATTTTTTCGGCCCGATTACCGTGGTAGCCGCTTATGTGAAAAAAGAGGATTTAGAGCTTCTTAAGGAGCTTGGCGTTCAGGATTCGAAGAATTTGAAAGACGATAAGATTATTGAAATCGCCAAACAACTAGTTAAATTTGTCCCCTACAGTTTACTAACCTTACATAACCCAAAATACAATAAAATGCAGGGCTCAGGCATGTCTCAAGGGAAATTAAAGGCATTGCTTCATAACCAGGCGATTCAACATGTGTTAGATAAAATCGCTCCCGAAAAGCCTGAGGCCATCCTTATTGACCAATTTGCAAAGGAAGAAGTCTATTATAATTATTTAAAAGGACAACGGGCGGTAGTACGCGACAAGGTCTTCTTTAGTACAAAGGGGGAGAGTGTCCATTTAGCCGTTGCAGCAGCTTCAATGATTGCTCGCTACGCTTTCGTTCAACATATGGATAAATTAGGTGGAAAAGCTGGATTTGTGTTACCAAAAGGAGCAGGAGCTCAAGTAGATGTTGCAGCAGCCCGGTTAATTAAGAGTAAGGGGGCAGAGTGTTTACCAGAGTTTGTGAAAATGCATTTTGCCAATACGGATAAGGCGATGAAGATTGCGAAGAAAGGATAGGATATACTTTTGGATAGGGAAGTTTGCGGACGCTGGGTAATGATGTCTGCTAACTTCTCTTTTTTGCGGGCATCTCTTTCGGGTAGCATTACTTGGCGTGACCATAAGAGTCACTATTGGTGACCTTTCTCCTCTCGGGCAACCCCACTTAGGGCACCAAGAGGCCTTATTGGTGACCTTTCTCCCCTCGGGCGACCCCACTTAGGGCACCAAGAGACCTTATTGGTGACCTTTCTTCTCTCGGGCGACCCACTTAGGGCACCAAGAGACCTATTGGTGACCTTTCTTCTCTTGGGCGACCCCACTTAAGGCACCAAAAAACCTTATTGGTGACATTTCTCCTCTCGGGCGATTCTACTTAGGGCATCAACAAGAAGGGAACTTATTGAAGAAATACCTATTCCCCTAACAATAATAAAAAAGAGGGAAACCCATGACAGCATCAAAACGACACTATCTAGGTTCCCCTCTACTCTATTACCCCCTCAAAACTGCTCCAGCTTGTTCTTCAACAGCTTTTAACACTTTATCATGAGTCTTTGTTACATCTTCATCTGTTAGTGTTCTTTCAGGATCAAAATACTTTAGTGAGAAGGCAATCGATTTCTTCCCTTCTTCCATACGATCTCCTTCATATAAATCAAACACGTAAACATCTTTCAACAGCTTACCGCCTGCTTCTACAATGATTCCTCGTAGCTCACCAGCTGTTTTACTTTTATCTACAACAAGAGCAATATCCCTTGTGATGGACGGGAATCGCGGAATTGCCGTGTATTGTAATGGTTCAGTACCCGCTTCTAAAACTGCCTTTAAGTTAAGCTCAAATACATAAGTTTCTTTTAAATCTAACTCTTTTTGTACGGTAGGGTGAACTTGGCCGATAAAGCCAATCACCTTTCCATCAAGGTAAACATGAGCCGTTCGTCCAGGGTGCAAACCATCTAGCTCAGCTGCTTTAACCGCAAACAATGAATCGAGCCCAAGCTTTGCAAATAAGCCCTCTAAAATCCCTTTCAGCACATAAAAATCAACCGGCTTCTTCTCGCCTTGCCATTGATGATTTTCCCAAAGCCCTGTGATGGCTGCAGCTAAATGCTCTTCCTCTTCAGGAAGCTCGGCAGCTTCATTTTTCAAGAACACTGCACCCGTTTCATAGACAGCAAGGCTATCAGCTTGACGAGCAAGATTGTATTTCAACACTTCAAGTAATTGAGGGACAATGCTTAGGCGTAGCAAACTTCTATCTTCACTCATTGGCATAGCTAACTCAACAGGATCACGGTTTTCCAATGCATATTGAGTAGCTTTGTCCTTGCTTGTTAAAGAGTAAGTAATCGCCTGATAAAGGCCTGCTCCCTCAAGATAACGACGAACAAGGCGGCGCTTAAGTTGATAATCTGTCAGATGCCCTGGAGTCGAAGCTCCCTTTGGCAAGGTCATTGGCACATTATCGTAACCATAAAGACGGGCTACTTCTTCAATCAGATCTTCTTCAATCGTAATATCTCCACGACGAGTCGGTACAGTAACTGTAATCTTGTCGTTATCAACAGCTGTTTCGAACTGCAAGCGACTAAAAATCGACTGTACTTCTTGCATGTTTAAGTCAGCACCGATGACGCGATTAATTTTTTCTAGCGTAACGGATACTACCGCAGGCTCCATTTCCAAGCTATCAGCTGTTGAAGAACCATCAAGAACCTCTCCACCCGCATATAAAGCCATTAATTCTGCTGCTCTCTCAGCTGCAGGACGTACGCGCGCAGGGTCAACACCTTTTTCGTAACGAGAGCTTGCTTCACTACGTAAGCCATGGTCCTTCGAAGCTTTACGAATGACTGGTCCAGTAAAATAGGCTGATTCAAGGAGAACCGTCGTTGTGTCAGCATTCACCTCTGAATTGGCTCCACCCATGACACCAGCCAGTGCAACTGGTTCAGTGCCATTTGTAATCACAAGATGGTCTTCTGTTAAAGTGCGCTCAGCATCATCAAGAGTTGTAATTTTTTCCCCTTGCTTAGCACGGCGAACAAGAATTTCTTTTGAACCAAGAAGGTCATAGTCAAAAGCATGAAGCGGCTGCCCATATTCAAGTAAGATATAGTTCGTAATATCAACAACATTATTATGTGGGCGAATGCCTGCTGCCATTAAGCGTGTTTGCATCCATAACGGTGATGGTCCAACCTTTACGTTCTTAATCACTTTTGCAACATAAAGAGGGTTGTCATCTTTCGCTTCCACATTAACCTTGATATAGTCCGTTGCTTTTTCAGATGCAGATGCCGTTTTTGGCTCAGGTAGTTTTACTTCCTTACCAAGAATAGCGGCAACCTCATAACCAACCCCCAACATACTCAAGCAGTCTGCACGGTTCGGTGTTAAGCCTAGCTCAAGGATTTGGTCATCTCTACCAAGTAAAGCTAAAGCATCTTGGCCAACTTCGGTGTCTTCAGGGAAATTGAAAATCCCTTCGGCAAATTCTTTTGCAACAAGCTTGCCTTCGATCCCTAATTCCTGCAGCGAACAGATCATTCCGTTGGATACTTCGCCGCGAAGCTTAGCCTTTTTGATTTTAAAATTGCCAGGAAGGATAGCTCCGACTGTTGCAACCGCTACTTTTTGTCCTTTTCCGACATTCGGTGCACCACAAATAATTTGAACGGGTTCTTCTGCCCCAATATCTACAAGGGTTTTGTTTAATTTCTCAGCATCTGGGTGCTTTTCACATTCTAGTACATGCCCAACGACAATCCCCTTTAGTCCTTCGTTTAACGTCTCGACGCCTTCAACTTCAATCCCACTCTTGGTGATTCTCTCTCCTAATTCCTCTGCGGAGACACCTGTTAAATCAACATAATCCTGTAACCATTTATATGAAACAAGCATTGTTATTCCTCCTAATCCCTATTCAGTCACTGAGAATTGCTTTAAGAAACGGATATCATTTGTGTAGAAGTGGCGAATGTCATCGACGCCGTATTTTAGCATCGCAATTCGTTCTGGTCCCATACCGAAAGCAAATCCTGTGTATTTTTTTGAATCGTAACCGGCCATTTCCAGTACATTTGGATGAACCATTCCCGCTCCAAGTATCTCTATCCAACCTGTTCCTTTACACGTACTACATCCTTTTCCACCACACATCTTACAAGAGATGTCCATTTCAACGGATGGCTCTGTGAATGGGAAGAAGCTAGGGCGAAGGCGAATTTCTCTGTCTTCTCCAAACATTTTTTTCGCAAACACATCAAGTGTCCCTTTAAGGTCACTTAAGCGAATGTTTTCATCGACAACGAGTCCTTCAATTTGTGTAAACTGATGGGAGTGCGTTGCATCATCATTATCGCGGCGATACACTTTCCCAGGGCAAATAATTTTAACAGGCCCTTTCCCATTGCGCGCTTCCATTGTTCTAGCCTGTACAGGTGAAGTATGAGTACGAAGCAAAATCTCTTCCGTGATATAGAACGAGTCCTGCATATCACGAGCCGGATGACCTTTTGGAAGATTAAGCGCTTCGAAGTTGTAGTAATCTTTCTCTACTTCTGGACCTTCTGCAACCGTATAGCCCATTCCGATAAAAAGATCTTCAATTTCTTCAACAATTCTTGTTAGTGCATGATGATTGCCTTCTCTAACAGGTCTTCCTGGTAAGGTCACATCAATGGTTTCAGCAGCAAGTTTTGCCTCAACAGCTGCTTTCTCAAGCTCATTCTGCTTTGCTTCTATTTGACCAGAGATCAAGTCCCGAACTTCGTTTGCTAGTGCGCCCATTTTTGGTCGTTCTTCAGCAGATAACTTTCCCATTCCTTTTAAAACTTCGGTAATCGGGCCTTTTTTCCCAAGATAGGAAACGCGAATATCGTTCAGTTCTTTCAAATCGGCAGCTTGTGCTACTTTTTCAAGTGCTTCTGCCTGCAATTCTTTTAAACGCTCCTGCATGTTTAAATCCTCCTCATTTTTTAAGCAAAATAAAAAGACTCCATCCCAATAAAGGGACGAAGTCTGGTTTCGCGGTACCACCCTTTTTAACAGGCAATACAGTTATGTATGGTCTGTTCGCTTCATTCGGATAACGGCTTATGCCGATGCAACTTTACATTCCTTTATGAGGAATGGTCCCGCTGCCAGCTCTGGAGGTGAATTCACTTGCCTGTTCCATAAAAATGCTTTCAGTCTAATGGCATTTTCTCCCTGAATGGTCATCTGACAGCTACTCTTCTCCGTCAACGCTTTTAGTCATTTTTGCGTTTATTATAGTATATTCTTTCCATTGTGGCAAACCCATTTACTAAAATCACTTTATTTTAACGTTTTTAAGTAATAAAGCAGGATTCCCGTCGCTACAGCCACATTCAATGATTCGCTTTTCCCGAGAATGGGGATGTACAGGTTCTGAGTGGTTTTCGCCAATAAGTCTGGGTTCACCCCACTGCCTTCATTCCCAACAAGAAGGGCAAACTGCTGCGCGCCTGTAGTCGTAAGTTCGTTATAAACCGTCGCATCTTCAAGGGCGGTTCCGTATACAGGAATGCTTCGTGTTGATAAGTTATCCATCCATTCATGAAGGTCACTGCTGACAACAGGAAGATGGAAATGGCTCCCTTGTGCTGAACGGAGAACTTTGGGATTGTAAATATCAACGCTTCCTTTTCCAACAATAACTGCATCGATTCCTGCTGCATCTGCTGTACGGATCATCGTTCCAAGATTCCCTGGGTCTTGAGCTGAGTCAATCAGCAAGTAAGTATTCCCTTCCTGACTTATTGCTGATGGCTGGTGGCAGACAGCGAATACACCTTGGGTTGTTTCGGTATCCGCTAGGGATTGAGCGATATCCTTGCTTACTTCAACAACGGGAACGTCACCATAATCTAAACTTGGCGGAAGATCGATTCCCTCACTCAAGATGATTGTTTCAATTTCGATATTACTTTTCAACGCCTCTTCAACGAGATGGAATCCCTCTATAATAAAAGTCTTCGTTTTATCTCGTTCCTTTTTAGTCAACAGTTTTTTCCACTGTTTAACCTGAGGATTTGTTGCAGATTGGATATATTTCAACCAAGACACTCCTCTTCTTCATTCAATTTTTTAATTATAGCGCAATTTTTTTACATAATAAAATCAAATTTGTCCATCCTATGTTTAGATTAAGGATTTGAAAGGGGTTTTTATACATGAACTTAAATCTACGCCATGCGATTATTCAAAATGTGACTGGTAATACACAAGATGAACTAAAAGATACAATTGTTGACGCGATTTCAAATGGTGAGGAAAAGATGTTACCTGGCCTTGGAGTGCTATTTGAAGTCATCTGGCAGAATGCTTCGCAGGAAGATCAGCAGGAAATGCTGGAAATGCTGGAAAGCGGTTTGAAAGGATAATGAGTTTCCTCCGGAATTGCTTCCGGAGGATTTTTTATTTAAACATGCTTGATAGGTGTTTTTACATTATTTGTCTTTCGGCAAGTAAATCGTACAAATTGGCAAGTAAACACAACAAACCGGCTAGTAAATAGTCAAAACCGGCTAAGTAAATCCACTCCCCGTAGATTTTCACCTTCAAAAGGCACCAAATATGTAAAAGGGAGCCCTCAAAAAGGCTCCCTTCCTCACTTATCCGAATGTAATTTTATCTACAGTTTCTTGATCGAGTCGTTTAATGACTTCAACAATCAATTTAACGGCATTTTCGTAGTCGTCACGATGCAACATCGCTGCATGTGAGTGAATGTAGCGAGTGGCGATGGTGATGGACAAGGACGGAACGCCTCTGTGAGTTGTGTGAATAGCCCCAGAATCAGTTCCCCCACCTGGAATCGCATCAAATTGATAAGGAATATTCAATTCATCTGCTACGTTTGTAACAAAATCACGCAAGCCCTTATGGGAGACCATGCTTGCATCATAAAGAATGATTTGTGGGCCCTCTCCCATTTTACTAGCTGCTTCTTTCTCAGAGATTCCTGGTGTGTCGCCAGCAATACCTACATCAACCCCAAAAGCGATATCTGGTTGAATCGCTTGTGCAGATGTACGTGCACCACGTAGACCAACTTCTTCTTGAATCGTTCCAACCCCATAAACGGTGTTTTGAACGTTTTCATCCTTCAACTGCTTCATCACATCGATTGCAATGGCACAGCCAATACGGTTATCCCATGCTTTGGCTAAAAGCATTTTTTCATTGTTCATGACAGTAAATTCAAAGTAAGGAACAACCATATCACCAGGCTTTACTCCCCACTCTTCTGCTTCTTCACGACTAGATGCGCCGATATCAATAAACATGTCTTTAATTTCTACTGGCTTTTTACGAGCTTCAGGAGGAAGAATATGCGGCGGCTTCGAGCCAATCACTCCTGTTACGTCTCCTTTGTTTGTCACGATGGTCACGCGTTGAGCAAGCATTACTTGAGACCACCATCCCCCTACCGTTTGGAAACGGAGGAAGCCTTTATCATCAATTTGAGTAATCATGAAGCCAACTTCATCAAGATGGCCAGCTACCATGATTTTAGGACCAATCTGACCCTTTTTAGCAATCAGGCTGCCCAGCCCGTCAACGGTCAATTCATCGGAATATGGAGCTATGTATTTAGACATGACCTCACGAACTTCGCGCTCGTTGCCGGGAATACCTCTGGCATCAGTTAACTCTTTCAGCATCGTTAATGTTTCATCTAATTTAGCCATTATTTCGACTCCCTTAATATGTAGTTTCAGATTTTATTATACAGAAACAGAAAGACAAAGTACAAAACAAGCCATCAATAACCTTTTTGCTGCCTATCATAATTTACTTCATTTTTTTGAATATATGCCTGCTCGATTTCTTTTTCGGTAAAACCTAACATTACCGCTAAATCTAAATAATCCCTGAACATCCTCGTGTAGACTGACATCGTCTTTGTCGAGCGAAATTCGTTAATGGACCCATAGACCTTTAGAAACTGTTCCGAAACCGAGTTAGCAGAGGCTTGTTCGACCATCTCCTCCTCTTTAAACTCAAATCCACACTCAATCCCGACAGATAAAATAAAATGGATTCCATCTACAAACTCTTCTAAAATAACCTTAGAGTCCGAAGCTGGCTTAACGCTCCAAAACTTAAAACATCTTGTCTCATTAGCCAATTCACCGAGTTCGACCAAAAGTGCGAGGATCTTCCGGTCAAATAAATCCTCTTCCACTAATCCATGTTTTTGCTCAATATGTTGATCAAGACCAAATTGCATTTTATAAAGTTTTTCAAGATTCATGCAAAACCTCCTCCTTTTAAATAATGATTACGTTAACCGCGGCTGTTGATTTTTTTCTCCAATCAACAATATGTAAATCTAACAATGTACTACGTCACAGCCAAAATTATAAAGGAAATTTATAATTAAATGAAACTATTCGGTAGGTAGATTCGTAAATAAGGAAAATAAGCAGTGGAGGAAACAGTGATGCTATGGATTTTTCGACTTCTACTTTTTGCCTCAATCATTTTCATTTTATATACGACCGTAAAATATCTCGTGAGCCCCAAAAGAAAATTAGAGCTTGCTCATGAGAAAAGACAGTTTTATTTCTTAGACGATCAGGAAAACGTGCGAAAAAACTTCCACCTAACCTATAAAGGGGTATTATTTGAGGGAGAGAAATATTTAGGGACAACAGAGTATGCCTTTGAGGTTGTTTCAATCTTTCTTTGGCCAAAAAATACGGCCGCGCTAAAGGGTTTAGCTTATGAAGATTTTATTTATATCGAGGACCAAATTCACGAGGTCTATCCTGGTGCAGCGATTAGTTGGAAAAGCCCCGTCAAAGAGTTTATGGAAAAAAAGCCTGATTTTGAATAGAATACTAGCATAAAACCCGTCTGGAATCCTCCAGACGGGTTTTTTAGATTACAAGCGAAAGTAAATGAACACAGCTATATGTAGCAGCACAACAAGGGGCAAGCCATATTTAAACTGTGCATGTTTTGTCTTATGCCGAAAAGAGTTCATTCCTACTGTCATTCCACTCGCTCCCCCTAAAAAGGCTATTGCCCAAAGGGTCCGTTCACTAATGCGGTACTTCTTCTCTTTTGCACGTCTTTTATCAGCACCCATTAGATAAAATCCTAATACATTCATAAATAAAAGATAAAAAACTACTAGTTCGGGATTCATGTAGGTATTCTTCCTCTCCAAAAGAAAAAACCATCCCCTAAATAGGAATGGCTTTACTTAACAATAACTTACTTTGCGTAAGCAGATTTTGCAACATCAGCTAATTGAGCAAATGCTTTTTCATCAGAAATAGCAAGCTCAGCTAACATTTTACGGTTAACTTCAACACCTGCAAGTTTCAAACCGTGCATTAAACGGCTGTAAGAAAGACCGTTCATGCGAGCTGCTGCGTTGATACGAGTGATCCAAAGTTTACGGAAGTCGCGCTTCTTCTGGCGACGATCGCGGTAAGCATATTGTAATGATTTCATTACCTGCTGATTAGCAACTTTGTATAATGTATGTTTTGAACCGTAATAACCTTTTGCTAATTTAATTACTTTTTTACGACGCTGACGCGTAACTGAACCGCCTTTAACACGTGGCATGTAATTTCCCTCCTATATAAATCGAGATGTTCCCGAGTTTACTTAATGTTGTCTAGTAGATGGCGAATACGTTTGAAATCACCTTTTGAAACAATTGCACCCTTGCGAAGCTTACGCTTTTGCTTTTGGGATTTGTTTGCGAACATATGGCTAGTAAAAGCGTGTGAACGCTTGAGTTTGCCTGATCCAGTTTTCTTGAAACGCTTTGCAGCGCCGCGGTGAGTTTTCATTTTTGGCATTAGGAACTTCCTCCTTGTTACTTTTCGTTTTTAGGGGCTAAAACCAGAAACATGCTGCGTCCGTCCATCTTTGGATGGGACTCGACTGTAGCAACATCCTTGCATGCTTGAGAGAAACGATCTAAAACACGCTGACCAATTTCTTTGTGAGTAATTGCACGACCTTTAAATCGAATCGAAGCTTTTACTTTATCGCCTTTTTCCAAGAATTTAATGGCATTACGTAACTTTGTGTTAAAGTCATGCTCATCAATCGTTGGGCTCAGACGCACTTCTTTAGTTGTAATGATTTTTTGATTTTTACGTGCTTCTTTCTCTTTCTTTTGTTGCTCGAATTTAAATTTACCATAGTCCATGATCCGGGCTACAGGTGGTTTCGCATTCGGTGCCACAAGGACAACATCAAGATTTACACGAGAAGCAATTTCAAGCGCTTCAATTTTTGTTTTAATTCCTAGCTGATCGCCATTTTGGTCAATAAGACGAAGTTCACGGGCACGGATACCCTCATTCAACAGCATATCTTTGCTAATAGTTAGCCACCTCCAGGTTTTATCAGAATACAGTGTTTGGGTAAAGAATATATCGCAGAAGCTTTTCTCAGTCGCCAACCGCTGATCGACTTTTTGCAAAATAAAAAAGTGCGGGCGAAACACCCACACTTTTACGAAATCACACGAAATGAACAGTCGTTAACGTAAATACCTGTCAACTGCTCTAATGCGTCGATCAGGTGAGAAGCGGGTGCTTCTTCTTTCCACAAACCGTATTCAATTTTACCTTTGTAACTATATCACAACGTTGATACTCTGTCAACGAATCGCTAGTTATTACTGCAACGATTTGTATTGTATCAAATTCTAAAGAAGTAAGCAATCTTTTTTTATACTAGAATTTTTTTGCTTCTTTACGGAACCCTTCAAGGAATGTTTCAAAACCAATTGTCTCAGACTTCTGTTCCCCGTATTTGCGGACATTCACGGCGTTTTCTTCGATTTCCTTGTCTCCTACAACTAACATATATGGAATTTTTTGCATTTGAGCTTCACGAATTTTATAACCGATTTTCTCTTCACGACTATCCAATTCCACACGGAAACCTTCTGACTTTAATTTTTCCTGTACCTGTTTCGCATAATCAAAGTGAACGTCAGGAGAAACAGGAATCACTTGTGCTTGAATCGGCGCAAGCCATGTCGGGAATGCCCCTTTGTATTCTTCAATTAAGAAGGCAACAAAGCGCTCCATTGTGGAGACAACGCCACGGTGAATAACAACTGGACGGTGGTGCTTGCCGTCTTCGCCGATATAAGTTAGGTCAAAGCGTTCTGGAAGTAAGAAATCTAGCTGGACAGTTGAAAGAGTCTCCTCTTTTCCAAGTGCTGTTTTTACCTGAACATCAAGCTTTGGACCGTAGAATGCAGCTTCACCTTCAGCTTCATAATAGTCATGACCCATCTCGTCCATTGCTTCTTTCAGCATGCTCTGTGCTTTTTCCCACATCTCATCATCATTGAAATATTTCTCTGTATCTTGTGGGTCACGGTAAGATAATCTGAAAGAATAGTCTTTAAGATCGAAATCTTTATAAACCGCAAGAATTAATTCCACAACGCGTTTGAACTCTTCCTTTATTTGGTCAGGACGGACAAATACATGGGCGTCATTTAATGTCATACCACGAACACGCTGTAGACCTGATAGCGCGCCTGACATTTCATAACGGTGCATTGTTCCTAACTCAGCAATTCGAATTGGCAATTCACGATAGCTGTGCATGCTGTTTTTATAAACCATCATATGGTGTGGACAGTTCATTGGTCTAAGAACCAATTGTTCATTATCCATATCCATTGTTGGGAACATATCCTCATGGTAGTGATCCCAGTGTCCAGAAGTTTTATATAATTCAACGTTTGCCATAATTGGTGTATACACATGGTCATAGCCAAGGCTTACTTCTTTATCGACAATATAACGTTCGATAATGCGGCGAATCGTTGCTCCTTTTGGAAGCCAAAGAGGTAGTCCTTGACCAACCTTTTGCGAGTTAGTAAAGAGACCAAGCTCTTTCCCAAGTTTACGATGATCACGTTCTTTTGCTTCTTCTAGCAAGCGTAAGTGCTCAGCTAAGTCTTCCTTCTTGAAGAAGGCTGTACCATAAATACGCTGAAGCATTTTATTATCGCTATCTCCACGCCAATAAGCGCCTGCAATGCTAAGAAGTTTGAATTCTTTCAGCTTACCAGTTGACGGAACATGCACGCCACGGCAAAGGTCAAAGAAATCACCCTGCTCATAAATAGTAACTGTTTCGTCTGCCGGAATAGCCTCAATCAACTCAAGCTTATATTCATCGCCAATTTCTGTGTAGCGCTGGATGGCTTCGTCGCGGCTAACCTCAGTGCGAACAATTTCAATGTTCTCATTGATGATTTTCTTCATTTCTTTTTCGATTAGTGGTAGGTCTTCAGGAGTCAGAGACTGCTCCATATCCATATCATAATAGAATCCGCCTTCAATCACAGGTCCTACTCCGAGCTTTACATTTTTATATAAACGCTTGATTGCTTGCGCCATTAAATGTGCTGTACTGTGGCGAAGTACTTCAAGTGCTTCTGGGCGGTCTGTTGTAATGATCTCAATTGCTCCGTCTGCTTCAATTGGACGACGCAAATCATACATCTCTCCATCAACTTTACCAGCAAGTGCTTTTTTCTTTAGTCCCGGACTAATGGAAGCTGCAACGTCTTCGATCGTCGTACCGGCAGAAAATTCCTTTACTGCTCCATCTGGAAATGTCAACTTAATCATGTCTGCCATAATGTATTTCCTCCAATTTCTTATAAAAATAAAAAAACTCGTCCCTATAAAAATAGGGACGAGTTTGATTTCGTGGTTCCACCCAGTTTCCCGTTATAAGCATAAATGCCCAAATAACGGCTTTGGCTTTAGATAACGGCTATAACCGTCAGCTACTACTTACCGAAGTGTTCGCAACTGAAGTTCAGAGGTGGTATGCCAAATCTCTCGTGTTAGGAAGGTTTCAGCCTTGCCTTCCCTCTCTGCAAACCGTAAAAGAATAGCCCTTGTCCTCATCAGTACTGTTTCTTGATTCATATTATGTAGGTAATTATAGTTTGTAAACTTTTGAAAATCAAGGGGACTATTGGACTTTTTCATTCGATAATTGTTTATTTTCATAAAATGACTTTACCGGAGCCGTTTTTACCCGCTCTTCAAAGATATTGCCAATTGTTCTGACTAACGGCTGTTCGGGCTGATTCGTATATAGGTAAATGGTCGACGGAGCCATCGATAGTAAGGGTGCAATTGTGACCGAATCTACGTAAATTGGATGATTCCCTAATAGCTTCCGATCAATCCCTTTCACCAGCTCACTCCGTTTCATTTCTCTATAATTCTCGTCATAAAAGATTGTTTCTTCATCAAGAATCAGATGGATACATTCATGCAGTGCAGGTCTCCCCGATAAGAAATCTCTTAAAGTCTGCACAAACATTTGATACTCCTGTTCAAGTTTGTATTCGTCGATTGCCACTTCAACATAGTTTCGCAACTTATTAAAAAATGGCTTTAAGCGGAACACCACGAAAGAATCGAAGGAAAAACTAATGTTTCCTTTAAAGAGCTCATCAATCGCATGAAAAACATACTTCTTTTCGTCCGAGCCATTTAAAAAAGGGGTTAGATCCTCCCTATTTCCTTCAACAACCGAATAAATAATTTCAAGAATCTGCTCTTGTTCATGTGGATCATTGTAAAAAAAACGTTCAGATAGAATCTCTCTGAACCAATCATCCCGCTTCTTTAAAACGATAAATTCATAGACGCTTTCCCTTATCGTATGAAAGGCCGCATTGGGCAAATTTTTTAAACATATTTTAATTTTATTTCGGGCTTCATCTAGTTGTATGGTACCATTCTCCAGTTGAACAGCAGAGAGCTGCCCAGCTATATGCCCAAACATATTATGGGCATCACGATCTTTTTGGAAGATGATTTCGATCAACCATATCCCCCCTTTTGTGTTAAAATCTCCTGATTTAATATATGGGGGACATGTTCATTTTAGAAGTACCTATCTTCACTGTTTGGATATTTCATTGGTTTCATTAGAATTAACGGACATCTAATTTAGTTTAAGCATGGAATCAAGGGGGACCTCTTTTTGTGCGCCATGAAGCTTTCATGGAGCATGAAATCATGGGATGGACCTCTTTTTGTGCGCCATGAAGATTTCATGAAGCACGAAATCAAGGGATGACCTCTTTTTGCGCGCCATGAAGCTTTCATGAGGCACGAATACATGAGTCGCACTTTTTTTGTGCACCGTTGCGACCGCACTGCTTTTAACGGCATGTTCCAGCTGCACAAAAAAAAGAAACCACAAAAAATATGGTTTCTCCCAAAAAACTCTATTCACGACGATTTTGCCCTTCCACTCTTACTGGTGCGGAAAGGTACCTAATTCTCTCGAGAATTCTTGCTGCCTTAAGTTGTTCTTCTTCTCCACGTTGACTATAGGTTAAATGATGGCCAAGACCATTAATATCAAAGTTTGAGGTAAAGAAAGTCGGCAAGTTTTCCACCATTCTAAATTGGAGGATAGGACCTAGTATTTCATCCCGGGCCCAACTGCTCATCGTCTCTGCCCCAATATCATCTAACATCAGAATAGGCGCTTTCTTAATAACATCTAGTTTTTCACTTACAGAATTATTGCCAATAGCATTTTTCATTTCTCGAAACAACTCTGGTACATAAACAAGCATAGAACTTATCTGACGTTTGGCCAGTTCGTTCGCGATTGCTCCAAGCAAATAGGATTTCCCCGTTCCAAAAGGACCGTGGAGATATAAGCCTTTTTGCTTTTCACCAGGAGTGTAATTTTTAATAAAATCTTTAGCCATTTTAATCGCCATTAGCCGCCCAGAATCATTCAGGTCAATATCGCCCAAAGAGGCTTTGAGGATTTCTCTAGGCACATAAAGGCTGCCAATTAGCTTTTCATTCTTTTGTTTCTCATCGTGCATAATTTTTTTCGAACAGCGGTCATATTTAACATCTATAAATTTCCCATTAAAAGCAAGGATAGGCTCGTACCCTTGCAGCATATTTTTACAGTTAGCAAGGCTGCTACACTCACTGCATCCTTTGCTCTGATTAATATATTCATGAAGCTTCATTAAACTTTTGTCAACCATATCTCTCGTGATTTCACCACGATGCTGATTTAAAAAGTCCGTTACTTGTGGGTCACTAAGCACTTCATCACGAAGGGCCTCGTATCGTTGTTGGAAGCTTTGATTGTTATTTAACTTCCTCAAGGCATCATTAATATTTTTCACCCTGTACACCTCCCCTATTTAAATTCCTTTAATTCTTCTTCAAGTAGCCTTTTTTCTTTTTCAAAGTCAAAGTCTTCTTGTTTTTGGTCTTGTTTCCCACTTATTTTACTATCCTTATTTTCACCAAACCAGTCTGGAAGAATTTCTTTACGAATTGTTTTCTTCTGTTGGGCTGGACGAGATTTTTTCTCTTCTGCCCATTCCATATATTGACGATGCTCTTTTTTCGCAAGATCCATCGCTTCCTTGACCGTCTTGATTTGCTTTCGCGCCCAATGTCCGGCAATTTTTTCGACATAACTTTTGTGTAGCTTCATATCCGTTCTGAGCATAACATATTCAATTAAAACATTCACAACTCCAGGCTGAAGCTTTTGGTTAAACATTATGTCTTCAATAATTTGTAAATCGGCCTTAGATGGAGAAGCCCCTTGAGAAAGTTGAATGAGCAGTTCTCTTGGAGAAGCCCTGTCCAAATAATGCATCAGTTTATCTTCTTGCGAAGTAGGGTTCGTTACAGTGGATTGATATTGAACGGGCTGTGTACGCTCGAGTAGCGCTGGCAGCTGATCTTGATGCTCAAACTGGTACCAATCTCTAGCTGCTTTACGTAGCTCATCAATATCTATTTCACTATCAGGGTTAAGGGCACTTAAGATAATGTTTTTCATTTGAATGGAATCAATTCCATAAAGAAAAGCCAGATTGCTAATTGCTTCTTTTACCCGTTTCGTTAATGCTTCCTTTGGAACAAGCGATTCATTTAACCCTGCGGATAAAAGATCAAAATCAAATGTCTCTGCGTCGACTTGAATTCCTGCTGGGTCCGTACGTCCGATAAAGGTCTGACCTTCTTCTGGTTCAAACTCCCCCACTGAATCACTATGATACCGTAGAGTGTCAGGTGAAGCGGAAACAAAGACCTCCTGGAATGCTCTTGTTACCTCCGCATACTTCTCCTGCTGACCTACCGTTTTATCGGTAAAGAAACGTTTTAATCTAAAAAACTGATTTTTACCCACTTTACGATATAAATAAATATTTAGCATCCCATCAAGAAAGAATTGCTCTGGAGTTAATGGTGGCTGTAACTCATAAATGAATGAACGTTCTTCATCATCGTTCTTCACGTAGGTCTTTAGCAATCCCATTCCTTCAAGTTTAAGGCGTGCTTGATAGATCTCTTTCAAGTTTAGGTCAAGAAGAGTCATTAAACTATGATGTGTAGTAGATTCAGACCATAGACGGCTTTCCTCAAGTTCTGTCCAAAGAGTCATATATAAACTGAGACAGACTGGTCCAATTAAAGGCTGATATAAGAATGTCAGCACTTTCCGGTCATATTCGTGTAACAGCCCATTTGATGCAACGACATATTGATCAATCGGCAATAATTCCTGCCAGTGCTGCGCCATATCTTTCCCCCCTTTAATAAAAATTCTTTTTTGTTAAAGACTGTTGTTAAAATCCCAAGGCCGTTTTTTACGTGCGAAGAACTATTTGGACGATAAAAAAATATAAGTTCGTTTAATTTAAAAAATCTCTTTTATATAAGGTAGGGTTTGCCATATCGAATATAATCTTAGACTTGTTGTATCAATTTATTTAAAAAAGAAGGCAAGCCCTTAATTTGAGTAACCAGCTATAGAAAATAAGGGGAAATTTTCCCGTTAAATGCAGATTAGAGCTCGTTTTCGGGTAAATAGAGGGATTTTTTCCCTCTATACAAAGCAAAATTACCCATTTTCAGGCTTCTCGATTCAAATAAGGGGAATCTCTCCCTCTATTTTAGCTAATTTCAGTGCCATTCACTAAATAAGGGGAATTTATTCCCTTATTTATCAGATCAAAGTGCTAACTTAAACAACAATGATTGAGCACAGGGCTTGATAAAAAAAGAGCCAAGGATTCCCCTTCAGCTCGGCTTATGATTGTTCCTTTTTAATGAGTTCCTTCAATTCATCTATAAAAACGTTTATATCTTTAAATTGTCGATAAACAGAAGCAAACCTGACATATGCGACCTCATCAACCTTCGCTAGCCTGTCCATGATCATTTCACCAATTGATTCACTTTTCACCTCTGAAATACCATTGTTTCGAAGTTCCTTTTCAACTTCTGAGACAATGTCTTCGAGTTGCTTTAAGGCCACAGGACGCTTTTCACAGGCTTTTATTAAACCCCTTAATAGTTTTTCCCTGTTAAACTCTTCCCTAGTTCCTTCTTTTTTTAACTACAATTAAAGGAATATCCTCTACCTTTTCAAAAGTAGTGAAGCGATAGGAACAAGCTTCACATTCCCTTCTTCGCCGAATCGATTTTCCCTCATCAACTGGACGGGAATCAAGCACACGGGTCGAACTATTGTGACAGGATGGACATTTCATGTATATCTCAACTCCGGAATTTCGATTATGTAACCTGTTATAAACTCATCACAACTGATTATCTAATTATATCTTATAAAAAAGTCAAAGTCTCTACAACTGTTTATCCTAACATATAAATAAATAAGCTTGCCATTCGTTCTGGCAAGCTTACAAATATTGAGTATTTTACCTTTAACGCACTTTAATCTTTGAGCACTGATGCAATTCTTTTGCCACGTATTTGGCAAGATCAACTACTCTGCAAGAGTAGCCCCATTCGTTATCGTACCAAGCAAGTACCTTCACTTTATTAGCACCAATTACCATGGTTGAAAGACCATCGATGATTGCTGAGTGATCATTTGTATTAAAATCAATAGATACGAGCGGTTCATCTGTAAAATCAAGGATCCCTTTTAAAGAGCCATTTGATGCCGTAACAAAAGCCTCGTTAATCTCATCCATTGTAACCTCTCGCTTCAAATCAACCACTAGGTCAACGAGTGATACATTTGGTGTTGGTACCCTTAAGGCCATCCCATGTAGCTTTCCCTTCAACTGCGGCAAAACGAGCGAGAGTGCTTTCGCGGCCCCAGTTGAGGTTGGAATGATGGATTGACCACATGAGCGTGCACGCCGTAAATCTTTATGAGGGTTATCAATATTTTTTTGATCATTTGTGTATGAGTGAATGGTAGTCATCAACCCATTTTCAATTCCAAACTGTTCATCTAAAACTTTAGCAACTGGAGCAAGGCAATTCGTTGTGCAGGATGCATTTGAAATGACATCATGCTTTTCAAGATTTAACTCGCTTTCATTAACACCCATCACAATGGTGATGTCTTCATTTTTTCCAGGTGCGGTTAAGATGACCTTCTTCGCTCCTGCATCTAGATGCAAACTCGCTTTATCCCGAGAATTGAATTTACCGGTTGCCTCTATGACAATATCAATCTCTAACTCTTTCCAAGGCAGTGATTCTGGGTTGCGATTATTTAGAATCCTAACTCGCTTCCCATTAACAATCAAAGCCTCTTCTTCAGCTCTTACATCTGCCTCGAATTTCCCATGGTTAGAATCATATTTGATTAAGTGTGCTAATGTTTCAGCTGGATAGCTGGCATTGATTGCCACAATTTCAAGATTATGATCAAGAATGGCTTTCCTAAAAACCATCCTTCCAATTCTTCCAAACCCATTAATTGCAATTTTAGCCTTCATGCTACGGCTCCTTCCACATTAATGTTATACTTTTGTTCCACTTATTTGCTAATAGTATAACATATTAATTTCTATTTGTGATAAATAAACGCATACATTTTAAAATATCAACAAAATTACAAAATTATGTTTCATTAAGCATAAAAAAAGGAAACCTATTAGGTTTCCTTAAATGCCCCAGCGCATTAAAATCTGCTTTAATTGCTGCTCAGTTTCCTCAATTGTGCCATTATTATCAATCACTTCATCAGCATATTCTACCTTATCCTTTAGAGGCATTTGCGAATTGATCCTTGCTTGTGCTTCTTTTTCACTTAAGGAATTCCGCTGCATTAATCTCTTAAGCTGTGTTTCTTCGTCAACAAACACTAGTAAGATTTTATCTGCCATATATTGTAGTTTACTCTCGATTAAAAGAGGGATATCTAAAATAATCGCCTTTTCCCCGCTTTGTTCAGCTTTTTCTTTTTTAGCATGCATTCTTCCTCGAACAGCCGGGTGGACGAAAGAATTTAAAGCCATTCGTTTGGCTTCATCATGAAAAACGATAGCCCCAAGCTTTTCTCGGTTAAGAGATCCATCCTCGTCAAGAACCTCTACCCCAAAATATCCAACTATGTCATTATAGGCTTTTTCTCCTTTTTCAACTGCAAGTCTTGCCTCAATATCTGCATCAATGACGGTCATTCCCATCTCGGTCAGCATCTTAGATACCGTGCTTTTTCCGCTTGCAATACCGCCAGTTAGTCCGATTGTTAACGACATATTTATAGTTCCTTTCTGCTTAGAGCTTGAAAATTCCAACAATAATCAACAGAAGTCCAGGAAGAAAACTAATCTTCTGAACCCAGCTATAGCCTGATAAAAAGATTCCCGCTTTCATTCCCGCGAATACAAATGTCGAGCTCATAATTGCTGCTGCTGCAGCAAGAGAAAGAGGGGAAAAACCTAACATTGCTGCCCCAATTCCGGCTCCAAACGCATCGAGTGAAAGAGCCATCCCGAGCATAAGCGCTTCAATACCGGTAATTGTTCCCGAACGGTCAAAGTCTGCTGACATTGGCTTTCTCAATATATTAATGACGATACCTAGCGATTGAATTTCAAAATTAATTAACGTCTTCTCGTCATGTTTTGCTGGCTCAGCATGATCTGGGCGAAAAAATTGATATAATATCCAAGCTCCCATTAGAATCAAAATCAAGCCTCCCAGTTTACCTGCCAAATATGCTGGAAGAACTTTCTCGAGAAATTCGCCAAGTGTCATTGCAACCATTAAGACCCCGGCTGAACAAATGGCAATGGTGAAAATTGACTTAAAAGGAATCTTTACATTTCTTAATCCATAAGTAAATCCTACACTAAAACTGTCAAGACTGACAGCGAAAGCAAGCAAAAGTAATGAGACAATCTGAACCATGGAAAAGCCTCCTCCTGTCAATCGCTACAATAGTATATGGAGTAAGCCTATCCATGGTTAAACGAAAACGTTAATGATGATCATATTGATCAAACTCTTACCTTTGTTCTACTCTTTTCGCTGACATTTTGGACAGAAGTGGGTCCCTCGTCCCCCGACCACTGTTTTTTCCATTTCGGTGCCACAATTCTTACAGGGTTCACCTTGGCGCCCATATGCATACAGTTGAAGTTGAAACATCCCAATCTGCCCTTGTGAATTGATATAAGAACGAATCGTGCTCCCGCCTAATTTAACAGCCTCCGACAGTGTATTCACAATTTCTTGATGTAAGAGTTCGATTTCTTCGTCCGTTAGTGTTGAGGCAATCCGTTCCGGGTGAATCTTTGAACGAAACAGTGCTTCATCAACATAAATGTTGCCTAAACCCACTAAAACCTTCTGGTCGAGCAGAGCGGGCTTTACCTTTCTACTCGTCTTCCTGAGATTTACTTTGAGCCCTTCAAGCGTAAATTCATCGGAAAATGGCTCAGGTCCAAGCCCAACAAGCGGAGCCTGCTTGAACTCTTCACCTTTTTTATATAAATGAAAAGTACCAAATTTACGAACATCCTTATAGCGCATTTCACTTCCATCGGTAAACTTGAAGATGGCATGTGTATGCTTGTCTACCGGCTCATCAGCTGAAAACACACCATATTTCCCTTCCATTCTTAAATGGGAAATCAGCGCATAATCTTCCGTATAAAAAATGAGGAACTTCCCTCTTCTACCGATATCTAAAATACGCTGACCTCGAAGTGCATCAGTAAATTGCTCAAGTTCCCCGGGATGCTTTACCATTTTGGGCCAATGAACAGCAACATCTTGAATTTCTTTTCCAATGACTAGTGCTTCTAATGTTTTTCTAACTGTCTCTACCTCTGGAAGTTCCGGCAAGTTATTTCCCTCCGTGATTACTTTGCATCAAACCAGGTCGGACCATATGCATAATCCACTTTTATTGGAACCTTTAAATCAACTGCATTTTCCATTACATCTGGTACGATGTGTTTAAGTTTCTCGATTTCCTCTTCAGGTGCTTCAAAAATTAGTTCATCGTGCACCTGCAATAAGAGCCTAGATTTGAGTTTTTCTTGTTTCATTCTCTCTGCCATATCTAGCATAGCCTTTTTAATGATATCCGCAGCACTCCCTTGAATAGGAGTGTTCATAGCGGTCCTCTCAGCAAAGCTTCTAATATTAAAATTCCGGCTTGTAATTTCAGGTAAATATCTCCTACGCTGAAGCAATGTTGAAACATACCCCTTTTCCTTAGCATCACGGACGATTTCATCCATATATTCCTTAACACCAGGATAGCTCTTTAAATAGCGATCGATAAACTGGGAAGCTTCCTTACGTGTAATATTTAAACTTTGTGACAACCCATAATCGCTTATCCCATAAACGATCCCAAAGTTAACTGCTTTAGCATGTCGTCGCATATTGTCGGTCACTTCGTCCGCTTCAACATGAAAAACCTCCATTGCGGTTCTCGTATGAATATCTAGTCCTTCTTGGAAAGCTTCTATCAGCTTTTCATCACCAGCAATATGAGCGAGTACCCTTAATTCGATTTGAGAGTAGTCAGCAGCAAATATCACCCAACCTTCTTCAGAAGGGACAAACGCTTGGCGAATTTTCCTCCCTTCCTCTAATCGAATTGGGATGTTTTGCAGATTTGGATCTGTCGAGCTTAATCGTCCAGTTTGTGTTAGAGCTTGGTTAAACCTTGTATGAACCTTGTCCGTATCAGGATTAACAACCTTTTGAAGCCCCTCTATATAGGTTGATTGCAACTTTCCAAGCTGACGATAGTGAAGTATTTCCTGAATCACCTCATGCTTAGAAGCCAATTGCTCTAAGACATCCGCACTTGTTGAATACCCCGTCTTTGTCTTTTTTATTGGTGGAAGTCCAAGCTTTTCAAACAGGATCACACCAAGCTGTTTCGGGGAGTTGATATTGAAAGCCTCTCCAGCATGTTGAAACACTTGTTTTTCGATACGGTCTAGCTGGGCACCAATTTCCATCTCCATCTTTCTAAGTCGTTCCGTATCCAGTTTAACCCCTTGATACTCCATATCAGCTAGAACGAGGGAAAGTGGCATTTCCAGTTCACTGAATAACTCATATTGCTCGTTTTTATGTAGCTCTTTGGCAAGCTGACCTTGTAATTCATAAATCGCGGCGGCTTTTCGGGATAAGTGTTCCGCCAGCTCGCTTTCTTCTGGAATCCCTCGTTTAGCTCCTTTACCATAGACACTCATATCGGGTTGAACATGCGGGTATCCGTGGAGTTTCGCAACAGCTGCAAAATCCTCTGGAGATTCTGATGGATTGAGAATATAAGAAGCTAGGAAGACATCAAAGTCTACTCCTACCAAATGAATGCCATGATGACGCAATGCAACCTCCGAGCGTTTTGCATCATATACATATTTCTTGCTACGCTCATCTTCCGACCACCGTTTGAAAACATCCGATTCAATCGCTTTTTTTGCAGGTAAATAAAAATTGCCCTTCTCATTCGCAATTGAAAACCCTACGATAGGAGCATAATGATAATTATCCTCTAGGATTTCAACATAAAATCCATTTTCCGCCGCAAATAGATCTTCCGTTATCTCGTCAGGGGTGGTATATTCAATTTCTTTAAGTTCGATGCTTTCACTAAGTTCGTCAGCGCCTATCTTTTCCAGTAAAGAATTAAATCCAAGTTCTTTGAAAAACTTCGCTAGTTCTTCTCGTTGATACCCTTCATATTCAAGCTCGGACAACTCAATCTGTACCGGAGCTTCTTTTGTGATCGTTGCTAATTGCTTACTCATCATTGCCTGGTCTTTAAACTCTTCAAGCTTTTCTTGGAGTTTTTTCCCACTCACCTTTTCAATTGATGAAAGTAAGTTTTCAACTGTCGAGAATTCTTTTAAAAGTTTGATGGCCGTCTTTTCACCGACTCCAGGAACACCTGGAATATTGTCTGATGGATCCCCCATCAATCCTTTCATATCCCTTATTTGGTCGGCTGAAAGCCCATATTTTTCTTTTATGTGATCAGGTGTATAATTCTCGATTTCAGTAATACCCTTTTTCGTAATACTAACGGTTGTCTTATCTGTGCTAAGCTGTGTAAGGTCCTTATCTCCTGAGATGATCTTCACTTCGAATCCATCCCGTTCTGCAACAGTAGACAATGTCCCAATTATGTCATCTGCCTCATAATTCTCAAGCTCGTATTGGGAAATCCCGTAAGCCTTTAGAAGCTCGCGGACAAAAGGAAATTGCTCAGATAATTCCGGTGGAGTCTTTTGCCTACCACCTTTATATTCTGTAAACGTGGCATGTCTAAACGTTGTTTTCCCCGCATCAAAGGCCACTAAAATATGAGATGGCTTCTCGTCCTCAAGAATTCTCATCAACATCATCGTGAAGCCATAAACTGCATTCGTATGTATACCTTTTTCATTATTTAGCAATGGAAGCGCAAAAAACGCTCGATAAGCAATACTGTTTCCATCAATTAGCACTAACTTTTTTTCCATTATTCTCCTCCTATTTTCTACATGAAAAAGCCGTTATTTTCTTTCTTTATTCTATCATGAGCTAGAATAGAAAGAAAAATAACGGCATTTTTCGTTACGCTAATTTTACGCCAATCGACTATTAACGGTTAACTTTAATTAATATGGCTCAGTTAAAGGACGATGTTTATTTTGCCAGTTGATTGTAGCGGAAGGTGCTTGACTCCTGCGGGAGCAGCGGGACAGGTGAGACCCCGCAGGAGCGAAGCGACGAGGAGGCTCACCGCACGCCCCGCGGAAAGCAAGCACCTGGAGCGGAAATCAACATACTTTTTAAAAGAACCATAAATGGAAACAACAATTTTTCAGAAAATAATACAGTTTTAATCTGTATACCCCGTTAAAATACGAGCATATGGTGAATCGGATGGCAGGATGATTACTGTATCATCACCGATGGTCTTCTTGTATGATTCTAATGTCCGATAAAGGGAATAGAACTCTGGGTCTTTTGAAAAGGCAGTATTATAAACTTTGGCTGCTTCTGCCTCTCCCTCACTTCGAATTTCCTCTGCATCGGCTTTTGCTGTCGCAAGCATTTCATTTACTTCCTTATCTGTCTCAGCCTCAATCCGATTTTTTCTGGCATCACCTTGTGACAAATAATCTTGAGCAGTTGAGTGACGCTCAGAGATCATCCGCGTAAATACAGACAGTTCATTCTCTTCAGGAAGGTCAGTACGCTTCATTCTGACATCTGTTACGCTTATTCCATAGTTGTCATTAGAAAGCAATTCATTTACTTTTTCCGTAATTCGGTCATTCAAGGAACCCCTTGATGACTTTTCGTCGTTAATAATCTCATCGTAGTCTAATTGTCCCAATTCCGTTCTGGTGACCGAGTAAATAAATTCTTCCATACGAGATTCTGCCGCCTGAACCGTCCGTGCATTGGCAATCATTTTTTTCGGGTCCTCAATTCTCCAGACCGCATAGTTATCAATCAAAATACGCTTTTTATCCATTGTGTTAATTTCAGCTTGAGAGACATCATACGTCATCTGATATTTGGGTAAAGTTGTTACACTTTGAATAAAAGGGATCTTATAGGATAATCCTGGTTCACTGTCAATTCTGACGACCTCACCAAACTGACGGATAACCTTATATTCTCCTTCTTTAACAACAAAAAGATTACTAAATATAAAGCCTAATAATACTAACAAAAGTAAAATAAACAACCCAAATTTTGTATACTTATTCCAACCAAAACTCATCTTATTTGCACGTTCATTCATATCGATAATGTTATCATCAGCCATTAGTATCATCGCTCCCTTCTACATTGGGCTTTGGCTGTTCTTTTTCAAGTGGCCGGATCGGGAAATACTTCATGGTATTCCCATCATCATTCATTATATAAATCTCAGCTCCAGGAAGAACCTGCTCAAGCGTCTCGATAACTAGTCGCTCACGAGTAATTTCTGGATTTCCTTTATACTCACCATATAAAGCGTTGAAAACGGCAACGTCCCCGCGGGCACGTTCAATCCTAGCAGCCTTTTCCCCTTGAGCCCTTGAGATGAGAGCATCCTTTTCGCCTTCCGCTTCATTGACTTTTTGGTTGCGATACTTATTAGCCTCATTTATTTTTGTATTCATTGTTTCCCGAGCATCTGTTACATCGGTAAATGCTTTTCGAACATCATCATTAGGTAATTCCACATCCTGAAGCTTTACCGCAAGAATGGAAACACCTATATCATATTTTTCTATTAGACTAGTCAGAAGATCACGAACTTCTGCTTCAATCTCTGCTTTTCCAGATGTAAGAGCATCGTCTATTTTAGAATTCCCAATGATACTTCTAACTGATGCAGACGTAGCATCATATAAGACTTCTTCAGGAGAATCGGAGTTAAATAAATATTTCTCTGGATCCGTGATTTTCCACTGAACGACTAGATCGGCCAGAACAATGTTTTCATCCCCAGTTATCATTTTCGTTTCGTCTGGAAAATCTTGAATTTCCCCATCTTTTTCCTCATAGCCAAATTGTAAGCTGAAGGTTTCCTTAGATAAGGTTTCAACTGATTGTATTGGCCAAGGCAATTTAAAGTGAAGTCCTGGTTCACTTATACCTTCTTCAACTTCCCCAAATGTTAAAATAACTGCCTGCTCTGATTCATCTACCGTGTACCAACTTGTTAATGCAACGAGCACTAACAAAGCTGCTAGTATGACAGCACCGGAGACTACATATAATTTCCTCAAGCTCACCCATCTCTCCCCCTTCTATTTATCTATTTGTAATACGGTTTGAACGCCTAATAAGTTTCAAAATTTTCTATCCTATTTTGTTGGTAAATTCTTTGAAAAAGTTAGAATAAAGGTTGTCCCAACACCAATTTCACTCTTTACATCAATTGTCCCTTTATGAACTTCCATAATATGTTTAACAATTGCAAGCCCCAGACCTGTCCCCCCGGAGTCCCTGCTTCTTGCCCGATCAATTCGATAAAAGCGTTCAAAAATTCTTGGGATTTCACTTTTTTTCATCCCAATCCCTGTATCTTTTATTTTGACGGTAACTGTCTCTTTTTGGTTTTCAACCTCTAAAGAAACAAGCCCACCACTAGGAGTATAGGTAATCGCATTCGTAATTAAATTTATGAACACTTGCTTTAATCGGTCCGGATCGCCTGTTATCAAACTGTTAGGTGTATTGGTTTTTAGAGTCAAATTTACATTTTTTTCAGTCGCCGCACCTTTCAGAATCTTTATTACATCGGAAACTTGTCCATTAATATCAACTTCCTCAAGGTTTAATGCGAAACCATGTTGTTCAATTCGAGTCAACTCGAGTAAGTCGTGAATAAGGGATTGGAGACGATTGCTTTCTTTTAAAATAATCGTTAGAAAGTCTTCTAATGCCTGTTTGTCATTCATAGCCCCATCAAGCAATGTCTCAGAAAAACCTTTAATCGAAGTGATTGGTGTTTTTAACTCATGCGAAACATTTGCCACAAAGTCTTTTCGGACCTGTTCTAATTTCTTTAACTCTGTTATGTCATGAAAAACTAATAATACCCCTTTCCAGACATTGTTAGAGCTAATAATTGGAACGCCATAAACCTCGAAATATCGCCTTTCTATCACTAACGGAAGAACCACTTGTTTCTTTAGCTTTTGTTCGGTCATGAAAATTTCTTCAATTAACGAACTAACTTCTTTATCCTTAATGACCTCATGATATAACTTGTACAGGTATTCACCAGGGTTGACATTAAATATTTCTTTATATGTTTTATTAATAAGATTAATATAGCCTCGGTTGTCAATTAGAATGAGGCCACTTCCCATGTTTTCAATCAGGGTTCTAAGCCTATCCTGTTGAATCTCTTGAGACTTCATCGCATCCTGTAAGTTTCGAGCAAGGATATTAATAGATGCACTTAACATACCGGTTTCATCAATATGATCTTCATAAGTCCTTGCCCGGTAGTTCCCTTTAGCTAATTCAATCGCTACATTTGTTGCTGATTCAATTGGCTTTGTATATCTTGAAGTGATTTTAGAGCCAAGCATAATAATTACCAGCAGTGCCATACCAAGACTTACACTTAGAATCCACCATAATTGACGATAGGCTTGTTTCAGTTCATCTACCTTTGTTGCAAGTAAGAGATATCCTTCAGTTTGTTGATTATGTTGAAGGGATTGCCAGTAATATTGCAATTGATTTCCATCCGAATATCTCCCTACTATATCCCCTTCACCCTTTTCAGCTAGTACTTTGCTGATTAGCTCCTCGTTCTTTGGGTTATTAGCTAAACCTGATTCGGTATCATACAAAATTTCACCTTCTGCTGCAACGATTGTGATGCTCGTATTCAGGATTTCGCTAAATTCATCCAATTCCTGCCTATTTAAAGAAGACAACCCGCCGCTTTTTGCAATGATTGCTGAAATCATTTGAGTTTCATTTTCCAAACGTTCATTGAAGTTTGTTAGATAATAATTTTTAAAAAGCTGCCCTAGCACAATTCCCAATCCGAGCAATACGGCAATAATCAAAGTTATTAAAGCAAACAGTAAACGTGTTCGGTATTTTGTCATTCTTTCTTCGGTTCCTCTAGCTTGTAACCTAGCCCGCGGATTGTTTTTATATAAACAGGTTTTTTTGAATTCTGTTCGATTTTATCTCGGAGGTGACTAATATGTACGTCCACTATCCGCGAATCTCCAGCAAAATCATACTTCCAAACCTTACTTAACAGTTGATCCCTAGTTAAAACGCGCCCCTTATTTTTTGCTAGGTAAACAAGAAGTTCAAATTCTTTTGGTGTAAGTTCAAGCAATTTCTCCAAAAAGTACGCTTCGTAATTGTCGGGTAGAATTTTCAAGTCACCAATGCGAATTTCTTCTGATTCTTCCTGCCCTTTTTCCACTTCAGGCGTAAACTGAGCACGACGAAGAATCGCCTTTACTCTTGCTACCACCTCCCGGGGACTAAAGGGTTTCGTCATATAGTCATCTGCACCTAGTTCCAGTCCGAGAATTTTATCGAATTCATCATCCTTTGCTGTCAACATAAGAATCGGTGTCATGACTTTTTGTTGGCGAAGACGTTTACAGACTTCAATGCCGTCTAGTTTCGGTAACATTAAATCAAGAATAACTAAATCAGGTTTTTCTACTAATGCCATCTGTTCTCCTAATTCACCATCCATTGCTGTAACTACTTCATAGCCCGACTGTTCAAGATTGTATTTCAACAAAGTTAAGATTGATTGTTCATCATCCACTACCAATACCTTGACCATTAATATCCTCCAATTTCAATATATATAACTTGGTTTTACTTTCCCTTCAATTATAAACCTTAAAGAAGATTCTCATAAAGTAAAACAACCAGATTATTGTTTTAATAAAGGCAGTTTATACGGCGGGGTAAATATAAAACTGGTAGGAAGCTGAGCCTCCTCAATCTCCCGCAGGACACTGAATGGCTTCCTCGAGTTTACCCACGCACGAGAAAATGTGCAGTTCATTTTCGAAGAGTCTTCGTGCCTTCCGCTCCAATCACCTGTTGAAACTCAATATTACCATTTAACCACAGCCTACATAAAAAAAAGATGCAGCTCTGCATCTTTTAAAAATTCTCCAGTGCATGCCCGTCATCCTTTTGGGGCAAGTAAGGTGGACAGACTAGTAATTTGCCTATTAATACATCCTCATCCTCTTCATTACTTGCACTGACAGTAATCTCAACTGAATGAGTGTCACGATGAACCTGTGTCACCTCAAATAAAAATTGAATAGTACCATAATGGTACACCGGTGTTAAAAATTCGATTTCTTGTTTTAAGATATAACTACCTGGTCCAGGTAGATATTTAGAGATGGCGGAAGTTATAATTCCAGTTAACATAATACTAGGTACAACTGGTCTTTTATGAGGGGTCTGAGAGGCGTAATCATGTTGAATATAAAGAGGATTTGAATCGTTTGTTAAACCTAGAAACAGCAAAAGATCCTTGTCTTCAATCTTTTCTGTCAAGGTTAGTTTCTCTCCTAATGAAATATCTTCAATCGTTCTCCCAAGCTTTCGTTTTTTCCCTAGTAACATAGCATGTCCTCCCCCAGAATAAAAAATGCCTTTCTACTATTATTTGCAAAAAAATCGGGGAACATTCCCCGATTTTTTAATATGCTAGAAATATTAAACTAAAACAGCCATTACATTGCGTACAGATTCAGCTGACTTGTCAAGTTCAGCCTTTTCATCAGCAGTTAGCTCAAGCTCAATGATTTGTTCAATTCCATTGGCACCAAGAATCGTTGGCACACCAAGATAAATACCGTCATAACCATATTCTCCCTCAAGAAAAGCAATGGAAGGAAGAACGCGACGCTGATCTTTTACAATCGCCTCAACCATTTCAACAAGCGATGCTGCAGGTGCGTAATAAGCGCTACCGTTACCTAGTAAATTAACGATTTCGCCACCACCTTTACGGGTACGCTCAACGATTGCATCCAAACGTTCCTTTGGAATTAACTTCTCAAGTGGAATTCCGCCAGCATAGGAGTAACGTACAAGTGGAACCATGTCATCGCCATGTCCACCTAAAACGAAACCTGTAATATCTTTAACAGAAAGGTTCAATTCTTGGGCAACGAATGTACGGAAACGTGCACTATCCAGAACTCCCGATTGACCGATTACGCGGTTCTTCGGGAACCCAGACTCTTTGAACACAGTGTAAGTCATTGCATCAACTGGATTCGTTAATACTACGATATGACAGTTCGGAGAGTATTTAACTATTTCCTTTGTTACACTCTTCATTACCTTTTGATTTGTTTGCACCAAGTCATCACGGCTCATACCAGGCTTACGTGCGATACCAGCAGTAATTACAACTACATCAGAATCCTTCGTATCTTCGTAATTAGATGTTCCGATAATATTCGCATCAAATCCTTGTACTGGACCCGCTTCAAGCATATCAAGAGCTTTCCCCTTGGTTGGATTTTCCGCTTGTGGGATATCGACTAAAACAACATCACTTAGTTCCTTTTGAGCAAGAATAAATGCTGTCGTCGCACCAGTAAAACCTGCTCCAATGACTGAAACCTTTTTTCGTTTTAAAGACATAAAACATCCTCCTAGAATGACTATTTCAAATCTTAAAACTTTCTACTCGGTTACTATTGGCTGTTTTCAAATTGATTGTAGTTAATTCCATGGAAGTCCGAGAAAAGCGCCTTATTTAATAAAGGGGGGCTCTCCATTAATGAAAGCCCCTCCACGTTCTCTTTATTCCATATTCTTGATTAGCTCGTCACCGAACTCAGAACATTTAACCTCAGTTGCTCCGTCCATTAGACGTGCAAAATCATAAGTAACAACTTTAGAAGCGATTGTGTTCTCCATTGATTTTAGGATCATGTTTGCCGCTTCTGTCCATCCTAAATGTTCAAGAAGCAATACTCCAGAAAGAATAACAGATGAAGGGTTAACCTTATCTAACCCAGCATACTTAGGAGCCGTACCATGTGTTGCTTCAAAGATTGCATGTCCTGTTTCATAGTTGATGTTCGCTCCAGGAGCAATACCAATTCCACCTACTTGAGCAGCAAGTGCATCGGAAATGTAGTCTCCATTAAGGTTCATCGTTGCAACTACATCAAATTCTTTTGGACGAGTAAGGATTTGTTGTAAGAAGATATCAGCAATCGCATCTTTAACAATAATCTTTCCAGCAGCTTCTGCATCAGATTGAGCCTTGTTCGCTGCATCTAAGCCTTGTTCATCTTTAATGCGATCATACTCTGACCAAGTGAATACCTTCTCTCCGTATTCTCTTTCAGCAAGCTCATAACCCCAGTTCTTAAATGCACCTTCAGTGTATTTCATGATATTTCCTTTATGTACCAATGTTACCGATTTACGACCTTCTTTAATTGCGTAATCGATAGCAGCACGGACTAAACGGCTTGTACCTTCCTCAGATACTGGCTTAATTCCTAGACCAGACGTTTCTGGGAAACGGATTTTGTTTACACCTAGTTCAGTTTGAAGGAATGAAATTAATTTCTTTACTTCATCAGAACCTTTTTGATATTCAATACCAGCATAAATATCTTCAGTGTTTTCACGGAAAATAACCATGTCTGTATCTTGCGGACGTTTAACTGGTGATGGTACCCCTTCGAACCAGCGAACCGGACGTAAACATACAAATAGATCTAATTCTTGACGTAATGCTACGTTTAAAGAACGAATTCCCCCACCAATTGGAGTAGTTAGTGGTCCTTTAATAGCAATTAGGTATTCGTTGATTGCTTCAAGAGTTTCAGCTGGTAGCCACTCTCCAGTTTGATTGAACGCTTTTTCCCCTGCAAGGACTTCTTTCCAAACAAGTTTGCGCTCACCTTTATAAGCCTTTTCAACAGCCGCATCTAATACTCTGCTTGATGCTGCCCAGATATCAGCACCTGTTCCATCGCCCTCAATAAAAGGAACAATTGGATTATTTGGTACGTTTAGTACTCCGTCTTTTGTTGTAATTTTTTCACCTTGTGTCATGTTATATCTCCCTCCATTATTCGCTAGAATAGAAGGTTAGGAAACCTAGCCCTCTATTCTATTTTAAGATTAAGCAACCTTTATAAAGCTAATATTTCTTAGAGCTTAGTATGAGTTGCTATCTTTCTCTACTTTATCTATTAGAACAATTTTTAGCAAATAAGTAAATGATTTACACCCAGATTATCCTCTAAGTTCAACCCCAACATACTTTTGCATTCCTGGACCAGTATATTCAGCACGTGGGCGAATTAAGCGGTTGTTTGAGAACTGTTCAAGAATATGTGCAAGCCAACCAGATACACGGCTTACAGCAAAAATCGGCGTGAATAAATCATGGTCAATTCCAAGACTATGATATACAGAAGCAGAATAGAAATCCACGTTTGGTGGTAATTTCTTCTCACCCGTAACAATCTCTTCAATCTTTGTCGACATTTGATACCAATGCGGCTCGCCAGTTAAGTCAGTAAGCTTTGCAGACATTGTACGGAGATGCTTTGCACGAGGATCTCCCTGTTGATATACACGGTGTCCAAAGCCCATGATTTTTTCCTTGTTTGCTAGTTTACCTCGAATATAAGGTTCAACATTTTCTAATGTACCGACTTCTTTCAACATTTTCATAACTGCTTCGTTTGCTCCACCGTGAAGTGGGCCTTTTAAAGCTCCAATGGCCGCAGTCACACCTGAATATACATCTGATAAAGTGGCGACACAAACACGTGCCGTGAAAGTCGATGCATTTAATTCATGGTCAGCATGTAATACTAACGCCTTATTAAAAGCCTCAACAGCAATTGGTTCTGGTTCTTTTCCAGTAAGCATATACAAGAAGTTTGCCGCAAAGTTCAAGTCATTACGAGGTGCGATAGGTTCTAGCCCTTTACGGATACGAGCGAATGCAGTGACAATCGCAGGCATTTTTGCCTGCAGGCGGATTGCCTTACGGTAATTGGCTTCCTCTTCCATCACGTCTGCCTCTTCATCATGCAAACCTAAAAGTGAAACGGCAGTTCTTAACGCAGCCATCGGATGAATCTTATCAATTGGGTACAATTTAAAGTGTTCTAATACCTCTTCAGGTAATGCCATATTTTGTGCCAACTGATTTTTCAATTCTTCTAGTTCGGAACGAACCGGAAGTCTTCCATGCCATAACAAGTAAATGACTTCCTCGAAGCTTGCATTCTCAGCAAGATCATCAATGTTATAGCCTACGTAAGTTAGCGTGTCATCAATGATTGAACTGATAGAAGATGTTGTTGCCACTACCCCTTCAAGACCACGTGTTACTGTCATACTGAATCTCTCCTTCTCTTGGAAAATTTTCCCCATTTCGTATTTGTCTCTAAAATTACCTACTGGAGTTATAGAAATACAGCTTTCAGAAACAAGAAATTTCTGACTCTTAAAAATCGCACAAGCCTTCCTTCCCTTCCATTTCTCCAGTATCCCTATAGACCGAGCGCTTGCTCAGAAATAGACCAAAAAAGAAAATGCTTACATTTCTATTTTAAAGAAAAACCCGGATTACGGGTTATAGAACTTATGAAAGGAAGAGCAAGTATAATTACAAGTCCTATTATAAACAATTCTCTGACTTTTGTGAACGAAAAGTACTTAAATCGTAAAAAAATTGTTATTGCAAAAAATACTATTTAAATACTTCAAAGAATTTCATCGCCGCATAGGCAATCCCTGCGCCGATTAAAGGTCCTACCGCAACCCCTTTGAATAGGGACACAGCAAGGATTGTTCCTAAAACAAGTGCGGTGGTAATATGCGGATCAGCGGCGAGCAAAATGACTCCCCCTTTTGCTAAAAGCGCAACAAGGATCCCAGATATTAGTGCAATCCAAGCATAGGGTGTTTTAAAAGCACCAGTTAAATCCTTAAAACCAATCTCGCCACTTGCAATAGGCGCAAGAACAGCAATCGTAATAATCGTTACTCCCCAATTAATTCCTTTTCCTTGGATATAGGAAAATGCTTTGGAATCGAAACCCAAAAGTTTTATTACTAAAAGCACTCCAACCGCAATAAGCAACGATTGGTTTTTGGCAACCAGGCCAATGGCTAGTAATAAGCCCAAAAAGAGAAATGGTTCAAACACTGAAGTTTTTCACCCTCTCTAGGTTGATACTATTGTAACATAGTTTATTTCGTTTTTTCAAAATATTCATGTGCACGCCTCCACCTCTAACTATTGGTGCGTTTTAACTAAGCTCTTTAAAGCTCTTTTCTCATAAACTAAATTTTTTTACATGGCTATAAAGTTCTATTTATAATCCGAAAGCAACAATGTTTGAGAAAAGAGCCTTAAAAAAGGAAGGGATTTCTGATGAATTGGCGAATCCTTTTTTTACAATCTTTTATCTTGTTCCAAGGGGGAACAGCAGTTGAATCCAATCTATGTAAATAGAACCTTAAGATTTGTATTTGTTGCTTTAATTATCATTGTTTCACTAGTGTCTTTTTATTATTTATCAAAAATTACATACCCCTTTCTCATTGGGTTGGTTATTGCCTTTTTTATAAATCCACTGGTTAATTTTCTTGAAAAAAAAACAAAGATTCCCCGAGGAATCGCTGTTTTAATATCACTGTTGCTCCTATTCTCTTTGTTTGCCGGTCTTATCACCCTATTGGTAGTAGAGATTGTTGCAGGAGCTGAGTATTTATCCGAAGTGGTCCCAGGACATATAGAAACACTGATTAGTTATATTGAACTTGTCTTCGCAGCCCAAGTAATTCCCCTTTATAACCAGTTATCAGGTTTATTTATGAATCTTGAGACGGGGCAACAGGATACCATTCTCGAAAATATTCAAAGTGTCGGTACTCAGGTTGGTACAACCATCGGTAATTTCATCCAAGCCTTCTTTGAGAAAATCCCTAATATTCTCGCTTGGTTTCCTAGTGCTGCAACAGTAGTCATTTTTTCATTATTAGGGACCTTTTTCATTAGCAAGGATTGGTATAGGTTATCAGCACTAGGGGGCCGCTTTTTGCCCGGAAAGGCAATGTCAAGTGGGAGAACCGTCTTCGCCGATTTAAAAAAAGCATTATTAGGTTTTATTACGGCTCAGGCTACGCTAGTCTCCATTACAACAATTACCATCCTAATTGGTTTATTAATTTTAAAAGTTGATTATGCAATTACAATCGCCCTCGTCACTGGATTGGTCGATATTATTCCTTATTTAGGCACTGGCGCTGTGTTCGTTCCCTGGATCATCTTTGAGGCAATAGCCGGTGAAATGCACATAGCTATTGGCTTAGGGGTTTTATACATCATTGTTTTGGTTCAAAGACAGTTAATCGAACCGAAAATTCTTTCGTCCAACATTGGTCTCGATCCACTAGCCACGATTGTATCGCTGTTTATCGGCTATAAACTAATCGGCTTTCTAGGTTTAATTGTCGGACCAGTTGTTCTTGTTATCATCAACACACTTCATCGAGCAAATGTATTCAGAGACCTATGGGACTTTATTAAGGGCAAGGATAGTACAGACATTAAAAGCTAATTGACTATTTCAAAGGCTCTTTTCTCGACTTTCTTGCGTTTTGAAATGAATTAAGCTTTGTTCATGCCGAAATCAGTATTTGAGAAAAGAGCCTGCAAACTTACTCTGGCGTAGTAAATAACTAATATAATTTAGAATCGGCTTTAGAATTTTAACAACAACCTACCGAATAATGGTGATTGTACCTCTATCAATCCGGTTCCTGAAAATTCTTACAAGCCAAGCTTTAAAGTAATTCCTTGTTGGTGGAGCTAACAACAAAAAGCCCACAAGATCTGTAACAAAACCAGGGGTGAGTAAAAGAGTTCCACCGATAAGGATGCATATTCCGTCAAGCAAGGCATCCCCAGGCATACTCCCCCTCTGCAAACGATCTTGTACATTTCGAATGGCTGCAAGTCCCTGCTGCTTCGCTAAATAAGCTCCTAGTATCCCTGTTGCGATAATAATTAAGAAGGTTAGTGGGACACCTATTGTTTGTCCGACTAGGAGCAATATCGCAATTTCAATGGCAGGAATCAGCACAATAGCTAAAAATAAATACCTCATATTTACACCTCGCATAACTTGTCAATTACCCTATTATATGCACAATAGTTGCACGAAACTCAATATAAACGAATTGATTCCTTTCGAGCCTAGAGATGGGCCCTCTTTAAATCTTCTAGATACATTAAACGCTAATGAATAAAGCGGAGCCAGGAGAAGAAATCAGCTTGGTTTGAAAAATAAGCGGAGAAATTCCTCTTAATTTGGAAATAGCACTGAAAATACCCTAAATAGACGGAGAAACTCCGACTATTAACTCCAAAATCGTAAAAATGGAGTGGTTTTATTTGCATAACCGGAAAATCTCCCCTTATATCCCCCGAAACGAGCTCCAATATGAAATTAACCGGAAATTCTCCGCTTATATTGATTAAAATTATTTATATGATAAATTGCATATCAAACTGAGAGTGGTACAACAGCCATTGTACCACTCAATATGGCATATTTATTTCCCTATATAAGTTTCTTCCACCCAAAATGACTTTACACCCATAAAAAAAATGAGTGTCAATTTCATATGCAAATTGACACTCATTTTGACTTACATTTCTAATATTTGTAATAGGAAACGGAACCTATTGAGCCCAAGGCCCGTCCCCTTTTTAGCAACTTTTATAGCACATTCGCACGGCCGTTATAAACGACGCCTCGTTGTGCATCAACAGTAATTTCCTGTCCTTCTTTAAAAAGATCCATGGCATTATCGACACCAACAATCACTGGAATGCCTAGATTTAAGCCCACTACAGCTGCATGGCTTGTAAGTCCGCCCTCTTGAGTGATCAAGGCAGAGCATTTTTCAATGGCAGGAACCATATCTCGATCAGAGCCAACTGTAACGAGAATATCACCTTCTGAAACCTTACTTAAGGCTTCTTGTGCATTACGGGCTAATACTACTTTCCCATATGCACTTTTACGTCCGATTCCTTGCGCCTTTACAACAACATCACCAACTACATGAATTTTCATGATGTTCGTCGTACCGGATTCACCTACAGGGACCCCTGCTGTGATGACAACCAAGTCACTATTTTTGACCAAACCGCTGTTCATGCTATCTTCAACAGCATTCGTCAGCATTTCGTCTGTTGTATCCGCTTTTTTCCCAAGCTGTGGATAGACACCCCATACTAAAGCTAGGCGGCGCTGTACAAAATCATTAGAAGTTACCGCAACGATTGGTGCTTGCGTACGATACTTGGAAATCATTCTTGCCGTATGACCACTCTCTGTCGGAGTAATGATTGCTTTTACATTAAGATTTAAAGCGGTATGCGCAACAGATTGCCCAATCGCATCTGTAATACTATGCTCAGTAGTCTTACTACGAAGTGACAGCAGGTTTTTATGGTTTAATGCAGTCTCCGCACGTGAGGCAATATTATGCATCGTTTGAACAGCTTCAACTGGATATTGTCCTGCAGCTGTTTCTCCAGATAGCATAATTGCATCTGTACCATCAAAAATAGCGTTAGCCACGTCACTTGCCTCTGCCCGAGTAGGTCTTGGGTTGCGCTGCATTGAATCCAGCATTTGTGTTGCAGTGATAACTGGCTTTCCTAATGTATTACATTTCCGAATTAAATCTTTTTGAACGAGAGGAACCTCTTCTGCGGGAATTTCTACCCCTAAGTCACCACGAGCGACCATTAAACCGTCTGAAACCTCTAGGATTTCATCAATATTATCAACACCCTCTTGGTTTTCAATCTTAGGAATGATGTTGATATATGTAGCATTGTTTTCTTTTAACAGTTCACGGATCTCAAGAACGTCAGAACCGCGACGAACAAATGAAGCGGCAATAAAATCAACCTTTTGTTCAATACCAAATAAAATGTCCTGAGCATCTTTTTCAGTAATACCAGGTAACTGAACGGAAACGCCTGGGACGTTTACCCCTTTTTTATTTTTCAAGGTTCCACTGTTTAAGATTTTTGTTCTAATTTCGTTATTCTCTTTATTAATCTCAAGAACTTCAAGACCGATTAAACCATCATCAAGTAAAATTTTGTCCCCTGGCTTGACATCATCAATGAGCTGCTCATACGTAATTGAGAATTTTTCAGTCGTGCCAAGAACCTCAGTCATCGAGACAATGATTTCTTGACCTGCTTGGAGTTCAATCGCACCGTCTGTCATGTTATTTGTTCGAATTTCTGGGCCTTTTGTGTCTAATAAGATAGCAACGTTTTTGCCAGTTTTGGCAGCTGCTTCACGAATATTGTTTATTCTTTGCCCATGTTCATTATGATCTCCATGAGAAAAGTTTAGTCTGGCAACATTCATCCCGGCTTCCATCAAACTAATAAGATTTTCTACACTTTCACTTGCTGGTCCAATCGTACATACAATTTTGGTTTTACGCATAAATATTGCGACCTCCTGATTTACTGTAGCTGTTATATAGATAATTCACTTGAAAGCTTATATAAATCTAAATCCACTTTATGAGGCATAGCTAGTGCCTCAATGATATCATAGTCAACCAGCTTGTTATTTTCGATTCCGACAGCACGTCCACCTTTATCTGCTAATAAAAGCTCAACTGCCCTTGCACCAAGCCTACTCGCTAGAACACGATCCGTTACAGTCGGTGACCCTCCTCGTTGGACATGTCCAAGTACAGTCACTCGAATATCCATATCGGCTACCTCTTGAATCTGTTTGCTTGCTTCATAACCGTTCATTACACCCTCAGCAACAATAATGATGCTGTGTTTTTTCCCACGATCTTGACCCTTTTTCAGCCTTTGAGCAATTTCTTGAATATCCTGCTCAGCTTCTGGAATCAGAATCGTTTCAGCTCCACCAGCCAATCCGGCCCACAGAGCAATATCACCTGCATTCCTTCCCATCACTTCAACGATAAAAGTTCGTTCATGTGAGGAAGCAGTATCACGGATTTTATCGATAGCATCAATGACAGTATTTACAGCTGTGTCAAAGCCAATCGTAAACTGTGTTCCAGGGATGTCATTATCAATCGTGCCTGGAACTCCTACACAAGGGAAACCCTGTTCTGTTAAGGCCTTTGCACCGCGATAAGAACCGTCACCACCAATGACAACTAAACCATCAATTCCATGTTTTCTTAATTGTGCAATCCCTCTTTGCTGTCCTTCTTTAGTTTTGAATTCTTCACTACGTGCCGACTGTAAAAAAGTACCACCACGGTGAATAATATCTCCTACAGAGCCTAATTCTAACTTCTCTATATTTCCACTCATCAATCCAGCATAGCCACCTATTACGCCGTACACTTCAATTTCATGGTAAATCGCTTTTCTGACTACTGCACGTACCGCTGCATTCATCCCTGGAGCATCTCCACCACTTGTCAAGACACCAATTCGTTTCATAGCCAATCACCTCGTTTTTTCCTATTATGTAATATCCTTTCCAATTACAGCCGAAACCTTCCCTTTTCATGTAATATATAGTGAAACTTCGATTTATGAGGGTTATCCTGCCCTGTCAAGCTGAAAAATTTCACATCAATATTTTTAAAATACCATGAAGAATAGCCTATCACAACATAAGACTTAAAATACACTTAAAGACGGAATAATAAGTATAATGCAAGCGTTTTATTCGTGAGTAAAATGCAAGAAAATTTTAACCAAGAAAAAAACGTGCATCGCACGTTTTTAATTTACCCCGATATACTCATTTAATGAAGGGTTCTCACCAATCAATTTATATTTCTTATATCGCTGATTGACGAGTTCTTCCTCAGATAATTTAGTTAGTTCTAGCAATGAAGTCTTTAATGTTTCCCTAATCGCTTCTGCCTGGTAAACGAGATCGCGATGCGCCCCTCCCCTGGTCTCAGGGATAATTTCATCAATTACACCAAGTTTCTTCAAATCTGGAGCAGTAATTTTCATTGTTTCTGCTGCTTTCTTTGCAAGTGCGGCATCTCGCCAAAGAATCGAGGCGGCCCCTTCAGGGGATATAACAGAATAGGTCGAGTTTTCGAGCATATGCAGATGGTTCCCTACCCCCAGGGCAAGCGCTCCACCACTGCCCCCTTCGCCAATGACTACACAAACGACTGGTACTCTTAATCCAGCCATTTCAAAAAGGTTTCTAGCAATGGCTTCACTTTGACCTCTTTCCTCTGCTGCCTTCCCGGGATAAGCACCCTTTGTATCAATAAAGCAAATAATAGGTCGTTTAAATTTGTCTGCTTGCTTCATCAGCCTTAAAGCTTTACGGTACCCTTCGGGGTGGGGCATACCAAAGTTTCTTCGGATATTTTCTTTCGTGTCTTTTCCACGCTGATGACCAATTACCGTGACAGGCAAGCCATGAAATTTAGCAATTCCACCAACAATTGCTTCGTCATCACCATATACTCTGTCACCGTGGCATTCAAAGAAATCAGTGAAGAGATGAGCGATATAATCTAGGGTCGTTGGCCGTTGAGGATGACGAGCAATTTGAACACGATCCCATGGTTTTATATTTTCATATATATCTTTCTCTAACTTTTCAAGTCTGATTTCCAACTTTTCTATTTCAGATGAAAAATCCATATCTGTATTCTTCGTATACTCCCGAAGCTCAGAAATCTTTTTCCTGAGTTCAGTAACTGGTTTTTCGAATTCTAGTTCCCCTGCCAATTGATACTCCCTCCCGGCTGATGGATTTCCAAAATGGATTTAATATTGTCCCTTAAATCATGCCTTACGATGACAGCATCTAGCTGACCATGTTTTAATAGAAATTCTGACGTCTGAAAATCTTCAGGAAGTTCTTCTCGAATTGTCTGTTCAATAATTCGTCTCCCTGCAAAACCAATTAATGCTCCTGGTTCGGCTAAATTATAATCACCGAGCGAGGCAAAACTAGCTGAGACTCCTCCAGTGGTCGGGTGTGTCATAACAGAAATAATCAGACCACCATTGTCACTATATCTCTTTAGGGCCACGCTTGTTTTCGCCATTTGCATTAAGCTCAATACGCCTTCCTGCATTCTCGCACCGCCAGAGGCCGTAAAAATAATAAATGGTATGTGAAGTTCATCAGCTTTCTCAATGGCTAGGGTGATTTTTTCGCCAACAACGGAACCCATACTACCCATTCGGAAGGAAGCATCCATTATCGCTATTACTACATCCATTCCATCAATTTGGGCAGTACCAGTCACAACCGCTTCTTTTAATTTGGTTTTTAAGATGTCCTTTTGTAGTTTTTCTTCATAATCGGGGAATTGTAGTGGATTGCCAGAAGCCATTTCCTTATTCAATTCCGCAAAGCTGCCTGCATCAACCAAACTATCGATTCTTTCTTTAGAATTCATCTGATGATGAAAGTCGCAATGGTAACAAACCTTTAAATTCTTTATTAATTCTTTTGTGTACATGATCTTCTTACAATTTGGACACTTCGTCATAATTCCTTCAGGGACGTCCTGTTTTGCTGTTTCAGAAGGTATGGTGGCATATTTTTTCTTTTTTGTTTTTGTAAATAAATCTTTTATCAAGGTGAAACCTCCCTAAATGATTTTAAAAGGCTGATTTCGTAAAGATTGTTGTTAAAATTGTAAAAATCTTAAAGCCAATTTTTACTACCTAAAGCCGATTTTACCGAAACATGAGCTTTACACACTTCTTTTCTCGCAATTTACGCTAGTTCGAAGTATTCACATAGCTCAACCAGTCATATATATCAGCTAAAGCAACAAAGTTTGAGAAAAGAGCCTTTCAAAAAGACTGACATTCTCAGAAATGTGGCCAGACCACTGATAAGTACCTAATCGTGCCCGATTTTCGTTTTATAAGCCTGTCCTTCACTATAAAACACCCGGGAGGTGAATTCTGTTGAATGTTGTCATATACCATCCGACAAATCTCGTAGCCTACGATACGATGCACGAACTAAATCAAAGTTCCCAGTTTCTAGGGCTTTAGCAAGATCAATATATTTCTCTTTAGTCGGTTGATCTTTATTGTTGTCCAAGGATCGATGGTAGTCTACTAGTATTTGCCAAATCCTATATATTAAATGATTGTCTGCTAATTCCGTTATTCTCGCAAAAAAATCTACATCCTCAACGGTATGTTCAATCGTCCAATTTTTTAAACGTTCTAATTCAGACTTACTACTTTTTAAAAGCACAAGCTGTAAGCAATCCAGTTCGATTAAATATTTTGTTTCAATAACATCCTTAATTGCTTTTTTATCTTGAAGGATAAATGAACTTAGAAGCTGGACAAGTTGATTACCACGGAAGTCCCTTATATAAGTCCCTTCTCCCCGCCTTGTCTCAATTAGCCCGAGCAACTCTAACGCTCTCAGCGCTTCCCGAACAGAGGAGCGTCCCGCATTGAGACGCTCCGACAACTCTCGCTCTGAAGGGATTTTGTCCCCAGCTTTTAACTTGTCTTTTTCAATTATTTCTCTTAACTGCCTTACAATTTCAATGTAAACCTTTGTTGAGCTCTCAGTTTGATTCCTCATAAGTTATATATCACTCACTTTTCTCAATGATAGAGAGCCTTTGTGTTCGTTCCTTAACTTCTTCTGGATCTACCTTTATCCTAGCTACGCCTGTCTCCATCGCAGCCTTAGCCACAGCAGCTGCCACTGCTGGAGCTACTCTTGGGTCGAATGGTCCAGGGATGACGTAATCACTTGATAACTCTTCTTCTTTTATAAGTCCAGCAATCGCTTCAACCGCAGCAACCTTCATTTTTTCATTAATATGAGTAGCGCGTGCATCTAATGCACCTCGAAAAATACCTGGGAAGGCAAGGACATTATTGACTTGATTTGGAAAATCCGAGCGTCCAGTACCAATTACTTTCACTCCAGCCGCCTTCGCTTCATCTGGCATAATTTCAGGATTTGGGTTCGCCATTGCAAACACAATTGGATCAGGATTCATCGTTTTAATCATCTCAGCTGTCAATGCTCCTGCTGCAGATACCCCGATGAAAACATCTGCATATACAATTGCATCGGCTAAGCTTCCCTCGATATTATTTCGGTTCGTATACTTGGCAACTTCAGCTTTAACATTATTCATTCCCTGAGTACGTCCTTCATAAATGGCACCTTTTGTATCACACATAATGATATCTCGAACTCCATAAGAATATAACAGCTTGATAATTGCAATTCCAGCTGCTCCGGCACCGTTTGCGACAACCTTAATTTCATTCATCTTCTTACCAGTAATTTTCAAAGCATTAACAAGGCCCGCAACTGTGACAATTGCCGTCCCATGCTGATCATCATGGAATACTGGGATATTCGTTTCTTTTTTCAGTCTCTCTTCAATTTCAAAACAATTTGGAGCAGCAATATCCTCCAAATTCACACCACCAAATGTGGGCTCAAGCAATTTTACTGTTTCAACAATTTTATCGATATCAGTGGTATTTAAGCAGATAGGAAATGCATCTACGCCAGCGAAACTCTTAAACAGGACTGCTTTTCCTTCCATAACAGGGAGGGCCGCCTCTGGTCCGATGTTTCCTAGCCCTAGTACAGCTGTTCCGTCTGAAACAATCGCTACCATATTGCCTTTCATTGTGTAATCATAAACGGTTTCAGGCTTATCATAAATTTCCTTGCACGGCTCAGCTACTCCAGGAGAGTATGCAAGGCTTAAATCTTTAGCAGTTTTAACAGGAACCTTCGATTTGGATTCCAATTTACCTCTGTTTTCTCTGTGCATATGCAATGCTTCATCTCTTAAGTTCAACTAAAGTCCACTCCCCTTTCGATTTAAGAAGGTCCTTATTATGGATGTCATTCTCGAGGTGGTCAGACCACGTTTTCTTTTTACCAATATAACACATTCAATATCGTTGTAAAGGTCTATTTTCTTAGGACGACATTTTTTTCCCCTAGAAACTGTTTAAGGCTATTTATACAGCTATCTGTACCATTAATTTTATAATCATCCCCTAATAATACCGTTTTTTCTAAATCGGCGTAGTGGAGGATCACCGGATTCAAGCCTTTGTATTCTTTTAGTATTTTTTTCAATTCATTTAATTTATTCGGATTTTGAGCATCCCGCTCAATCTTAAGAAATACAGTTGGCATCGATTTTATTTCTTTGTCTATATCAAGAACGGCTTGAACAATGAACTGCCTCTTCCCATCTCTCTCTTCAATCTTTCCTTCAAGCAATGCGATTTCTCCCTGGTTCAACTGCGGTCCTGACCGTTTATAAACAACTGGAAAGACAACAGCTTCCATTTCTCCGCTTGGGTCACTTAGTGTAAGGAAAGCCATTGGCTCACCTTTTTTTGTCCGTATCATCTTTGCCTCTGTAATATAGACCCCTACCCGCGTTTTTCCTCCTGGTCGTTGATCAGCTAGGTGTTGGGCACCCGCTTGTGCTATTTCCTTTCCCTTTACCGAAACGGGGTGGGTGGATAAATACATTCCTAGTACCTCTTTTTCAAAAGCAAGTTTATCTTCAACTTTCAACGGATCAACTTTTACATATTTGGGCTTAATTTCAAATTCGTTGTCACCAAATAATCCAAATTGATCAGAACCATCTGGTGCAATAAGCTGTGCGTGTTCAATTGCGACATCGAGTGTTGCTAGTAAAGTCGCACGGTCATGACCGAACTCATCAAAAGCACCTGAATGAACAAGAGCCTCTAGTGTTTTTCGATTTAAAGCTTTTTGAGGCACTCTAATACAGAAGTCAAATAAATCGGCGAACGGCTTTTGTTTTCTTGCTTGAAAAATTTCTTTCAAGGCTGAGGCACCTACACCCTTTATTGCAGTTAAACTAAATCGTACGCTGTCTCCCTCTACTTGGAATCCAAAACTGCTTTTGTTCACAGATGGAGGAAGCAACTTAAATTTCTTTTGTTTAAGTTCTCTTGCATATTGAGCAATTTTTGTTTCATTGCCAATTGATGATGTCATTAAGGTTGATAGGAAGAACAATGGATAGTTAGCCTTAAGAAAGGCCAGCTGATAGGCAATTAAACTATAGGCAACCGCATGGCTTCGATTGAATCCATAATTTGCGAATCGTACAATTAAATCATAAATTTGATTCGCCGTCTGTTCCTGGTACCCCTTCTTGATCGCACCACTGACAAAGTGAGCCCGTTCCTTATCTAATACTTCCTTTTTCTTTTTACTCACTGCACGACGGAGCAAGTCGGCTTCCCCTAATGAGAACCCTGCGAGTTTTGATGCGATTTGCATGATTTGCTCTTGATATACGATGACACCGTAGGTATTTTCTAGAATCCCCTTCAGATCAGGATGAGGGTATTCCACCGGTTCTTTTCCATGTTTCCTGTCGATGAATAATGGAATATTCTCCATTGGACCTGGTCGATATAAAGCGTTAACCGCAACGATGTCTTCAAACCTAGTGGGCTGAAGTTTTTGTAGTACCTTTCTCATTCCATCCGATTCAAGTTGGAATACCCCTGACGTATCACCCTCACTTAATAGTTGGAAGGTTTCCTCATCTTCTAAAGGAATCTTACGTATATCCACTTTCCTTCCTGTTTTCCAGTTAATACCCGAAAGAATACCTTCAATCAGCGATAAATTTCTAAGGCCAAGAAAATCCATTTTCAGTAACCCAGCTTCCTCCAGATGCTCCATAGAATATTGGGTTAAGAGTATCTTTCCGCCACCGGTTTGAATTGGAATTAAGTTGGTTAATGGCTGTTCACTAATAACTACTCCGGCTGCGTGTGTTGAGGTATGCCGGGGTAAACCTTCAAGCTTTATAGCCGTATGAAAGAGTTTTTCGTGTAGTTCAGTTTCTGAAACAAATCTTCTTAATGGCTCAGATTCTTTATATGCCTCTTGTAGGGTCACACCTAATCTCGAAGGGATACATCTTGACAGCCTGTCTAATTCCTTTGTGTTTAATCCAAACACTCTACCAACATCACGTACGGCTGCTTTTGCTGCTAATGTTCCAAATGTAAGGATTTGAGCAACATGTAATTCCCCATATTTATTTGCCACGTATTCTATCACTTGATCACGACGATGATCGGGAAAATCAATGTCAATATCCGGCATAGAAATTCGCTCAGGATTAAGGAATCTCTCAAACAATAACTCATGACCAATTGGGTCTACATCCGTTATGTAAAGTACAAAGGCCACGATTGAACCTGCAGCCGAACCACGGCCTGGCCCTGTTAAGATGCCATTATCTCTAGAGAACTTCATAAAATCCCAAACAATCAAGAAATAATCACTGAAGTTCATCTTTTTAATAACCGAAAGCTCGTATTTAAGTCTGGTGATTTGTTCGGTTGTTGGTTTTAGATATCTGTCGTTTAAACCAGAAAAGCATAGCTCCTCAAGTAATTCATCTGCTGTTTTTCCATTAGTAATAGGATATTTTGGAAGATGTCTTGTTGTTAGATCAATCATTACATTACAAGCTTCACTAATCTTTAAGGTGTTTTCTAAAGCATCAGGGTATTCCGTGAACAAATCTACCATTTCTTTAGGTTTTTTTAATGAGAACTGATTACTATTGAGCCTATCACGGTCATCATCTTGAAGCTTTTGTCCACTTTTTATTGCCAGCAAACATTCCTGGGCAAATGAATCCTCAGGCTCTAAATAATGAACACGATTCGTTACAGTGGTTTGAATCCCAGTTTCGTCTGCTAAGAGTACCATCTTCTTTACAAGTTCCTCTTGGCCCGCTATCCCCTGATTTTGCAGAGTTAAATAGAAATGATTTCTCCCAAATATCTCTGAGAACAACTCTATGGAATTCAAAGCCCTTTCACGGTCATCGTTTAACAATGCTTGTTCAATTTCCCCCTCCAAACCAGGAGTTAGCGCAATTAAACCTCTTGCGTAATGACGGAGCCATTTAATGGGGATCCCTTGAGGTGCCTTTGTTTGAATCGCACTTGAGATCTTAATTAGATTATGAAAGCCTTCATTATTTGCTGCAAGAAGGACAAGTGGATGGGCTTCCTCTCCATCCACATTGGCTGCTACATCTACAGTCATACCTATGATTGGTTTGATGGAGTTTTTTAAGCATTCTTTATAAAAAGCAATTGTTCCATGCATGACATTTCTGTCCGTTAGAGCAAGTGCTAGAAACCCCTTTTCTTTTGCATTGCGTACCAGCTCTTCTACTTTAATTGTGCTTGTCAAAAGACTATAGGAACTATAAATATGAAGGTGAATAAATGACAATTGAATCACACCCTTAAGGTTTGTCTTCTTTTATTATATGGGTTGAACAAAAAAAAGAAAATATGTTCTCCTTTTTTCGAAAGAGTTTAATCATAAAACCCGGTGGTTGTCCATAGAATTTAAAGAATAGATTCTTCCCAAAGGGGACCTTTATATGAACCAACCATTTATTTCTCATTTATTTGAGAGTTATTTTATTGCACTCGGTGTTTTGATAGGTGGCTCGATCATTGGTGGGCTTGCCTCGTTTCTAACGGGCCAACCATTATTAACACAAATATCTCGAATTTCAGAGTTAATTAGAATTTGGGCAATCATTGCTGCCATCGGTGGGACTTTTGATACGGTTTACAGCTTTGAACGGGGCTTGATGGATGGTGAAACAAAGGATATTTTCAAACAGTTTTTACTCATCTTGTCTGCTATGGGGGGAGCGCAGACAGGCGCAACAATTATTAAATGGTTAACAATGGAGCATATTTAAATGAGAATCCCTCCTTATTACCGTAACCCCTTTTGGCAACGTTTTTTTGCAGGCATGGTGATTGGGGCATGTCTTAGCTGGGGAATTTTCCTCTATATGCACGGAGTCATGATTGAAGATAAATCTACCGAAATAAGCAAACTTAAAGCCGAAGTTGAGAAGGAAAAGAAAAAAGTGAAAATTTGGCAGGACGATTATAAGGCACTCAACGAGGAAAACCTCCAAAAACTTACCATTCAAGAAATCGAAGTTAAAATTAAAAATGGAGAAAAGTATGACCTTGACACGCTTGCTGTCTTACAAGCAGAAGATGAGATTAAAGATGATTTAAATTACTTTCTAGCAAAGGATTTAGAATTTGTCTATAAAAGCAGAGATTTAATTTCTAAAGTGATCAAGAACAAGGTCATCCCCTTAAACGGAAAAAGGTACAGACTCAAAATTACTTCTCTAGTCGTTTACACGACCGTCAATCTGCAACTTGAACTTCACCTAGATGATTAGAAAGCCCTGCAACTGCAGGGCTTGTTTTTATTTGCATAACTCTATTAAATCTTTGACTACATTTTGAGCTTCATCCCATGAATAAACCGATGCTCCTGAAGCAAGTGGGTGCCCCCCGCCATTGTACTTTCGAGCTAGAACATTGATAATTGGCCCCTTTGACCGTAGTCTCACTCGAATCTGGTCTTCTTCCTCAATAAAAAATACCCATGCCTTAATTCCTTTTATTGACCCAAGCTCACTTACAAGGAGTGAAGCGTCTGAAGGTTTCACATCATACTCCGCTAACAGCTCCTTCTTCATAGTGACAGAAGCTGCACCATTTGCTAATAACTCGAAATTTTGCAGAATATATCCCTTCAATTTTACAACATTTATATCTAAATCATACATCTCATTGAAGAGTTCAGGCCGTGAAAAGTTATAATGAATTAATTCACCTGCATACGCGAATGTCTTATCCGTCGTGCTTGGGTAAATAAACCGACCCGTATCCCCGACAATCCCAGCAAAGAGTAGCCGTGCTGCTTCATCAGAAAGTACTAGACCACGATCTTTAAACGTTAGATAAAATTCATAGATCATTTCACTAGTAGAACTTGCACTCGTATCCACCCATACAATATCTCCGTAAGGGTCTTCATTCGGATGATGGTCAATTTTTATTAACTTTTCACCGGATCTGTATCTTCTATCACAAATTCTTTCTTCATTAGCAGTGTCACAGACGATAACAAGAGCATTTTCGTAAACCTCATCTGATATGTCATCAAGCCTTTTCATATAATTGAGTGAGGCTTCCTCTTGTCCGACAGCATAAACTCTTTTCTCGGGAAAAGATTCTTTAATAATCTCCACAAGCCCTCCTTGAGAGCCGTAAGCATCCGGATCTGGACGGACATGGCGATGAACAATAATTGTTTCGTACTTCTGTATTTCAGTAAAAATTTGAGCCTTCATAAGATTCTCCTTCAAATAAACAAAATAGTTAAATTTATTATAATCACAAAATTAGGAAATAAAAAGATAAAAACTGTTTTATAGCAATTTGGGACAAATACCGTTAAAATAAAATGGAGATTTTTTATTTTGGAGGATTAACTATGCCAATACTTGTCTTTTTAATTGTTATAGCTTTTGCCATGTATGTATTTTATAAAGTTAAATATGTTCGTAGCGCTCGTCCGATTGAGAAAAAGTGGATTTCTACTAAATCAAGCATTGCCTTAGGAACTTTCATTGCCCTCTTCGGAGTTAACCAGTTATTTCTATTTCAAACGACTCTGACCTTCATTATTGCTGGATTGTTTATTATCCTTGGGGCTTTTAGTGTTTATGAGGGATTTAAAGCATATAAACATTATCTACCATTTGCAATAAAAGAAGCAGAAGAATTCAGTAGCCATTAATGATGAAAGAAGCCAACCTTTGTGGAATGGCTTCTTTTTTATGTTTTACATAATTATTGTCGATCAATTAGTTGACAAACCATCATTGCCTTACCAACAAGAATGCCATCACTAAAAACTTCAACATCTACTTTCCCAAACTTTCTACCAACTTCTAGGATTTTTGGTTGAATCTCAAGAATACTATCGATTTGGACTGGCTTTAAAAAATAAATCGTCATATTTTCTACGACGAGATCCCCTTTTTTGTAACCCCGCAATAACCGATTAGCTGCCTCAGCCACGAGGGTTGTGAATACACCGTATGAGATGGTCCCGATGTGGTTGGTCATTTGTGGCGATACAGTGCAACGGAAGCTATCCTCGTCCTTTAATTTCCCTCTCGATACAATCAATTGGCTCGTTACGGTATCATCAAGAGTTTCTCCTACTTGGGGTTGCCTTTGAATCATTTGGAGTGCTTTGAGCACATCCTGTCTACTAATAATTCCAATCAGGCGATTCGAATCATCAACAACTGGGAGAACTTCAATCCCTTCCCAAACCATCATATGAGCTGAAGAGGCTACACTCGTTTTTCCACCAACGGTCATCGGTTGTTTGGTCATAATTTTTTCGATTGGAGTAGCAAGGTTATCCCCCATTATGTCCTTAGAAGTAACCATACCTACTACTTTCAAATTCCGGTCAACTACAGGGAAGCGACTATGCATGGTCTCCTCTTTTGCCTTATACCAGTCAGACACCGTTTGATCAGTCTTAAGATAAGCGATTTCGTCAATCGGCGTAAGGATATCTTCTACTAAAACAATTTCCTTTTTTATCAACTGATCATAAATTGCTCGATTAATCATTGTTGCAACAGTAAAAGTGTCATAGCTACTTGAGATAATAGGGAGTTGAAGTTCATCGGCCAGCTTCTTCACACTTTCTTCGGTGTCAAAGCCACCCGTAATTAACACAGCCGCCCCAGCTCTAAGAGCTTGTTCATGAGCTTTATCACGGTTCCCGACAATCAATAAATTCCCTGCCCCCGTGTACCGCATCATCGCTTCTAGCTTCATGGCACCAATAACGAACTTATTTAAAGTCTTATGTAAGCCTCCCCGGCCTCCAAGTACCTGACCATCTACGATATTTACGACCTCAGCAAAGGTGAGTTTTTCGATGTTCTCTTTCTTCTTTTTCTCAATTCGGATGGTCCCCACGCGTTCAATCGTGCTTACATACCCTTTATTTTCGGCATCCTTAATAGCCCTGTATGCGGTTCCCTCACTGACATTCATTGCCTTGGCGATTTGACGTACCGAAATTTTCTCCCCAATAGGAAGTTCATCAATATATTGTAAAATTTGCTCATGCTTGGTTGCCAAGACTTTCACCCTTTTTCTTAAAGTTCCGTTCGAAAATAAGTTTCCTTATTTTATTATAAGGTGAAAAAAGTCTTGATTCAATTGTATACTTAGCTGAATGATGCGGTTTTTACAAAAATATCAACTTAATTTGCGAAACTTCGTCTTTTTTTCGGCTCGCTTTCGACCTTTTTCCTTACCATTTTCTGTTTTTTAGGAGTATAAAGGAAAGCAGATAGGTTTCCAGCTATTACACAAAAGGCCAATAGTAACCAAGCACCTGCAAAAAGGCTTTCCGCTCCTAGTGTCTCAAAAGAAATTCGAGGGATTGCGTAATAGAGCATAAGGCCGCAAATTAATAAATACAGTAAATAACGATTTTTATTCATCTTTTCCTCCTGTATATATGGCTTGTTCTATATTTATGCGTTAGGAAATAAAAAAACACAAAAACTGTGTAAAAATAGAAAAACTGCTGCACGCAAAGCATGCAGCAGCTTTTTTTATAACTCGATTATTTCACCAGGTTGTAGTATCCTTCCCTTACCCTCGGGCAGTAACTCTATGAACTTCTGAGGGTCCTGCTTAATTGGTGGAAAAGTGTTGAAATGAATTGGGACAACCTGTTTGGCTTGGAGGAACTCTGCCGCAACGGCCGCATCCTCTGGTCCCATTGTAAAATTGTCACCTATCGGCAGGAAGGCTAATTCAATCGGGTGACGCTCACCTATCAGCTTCATATCGGAGAACAAACCAGTATCACCAGCATGGAAAATGGTTTTTCCTTCGGCGAATAACAACACACCTGCCGGCATTCCACCATAAATGATTTGTTGATCTTCAGTTGCATAACCAGAACCATGGAAAGCCTGAGTCATCTTCACTTTTCCAAAGTCGAATTCATACGCACCACCTATATTCATTCCATGTGTACGCACCCCTTGCCACCCTAAATATGTAGCCAAATCTGCATTCGTGATTACTAGAGCGTCGTTTCTTTTTGCCAGCTCAACCGTATCACCTACATGGTCATTGTGAGCGTGGGTCAAAACAATCACATCTACCTTCACTTCACTTGCTTTGAGATCAGTTAGCCCATTTCCTGTAATAAAAGGATCAAATAAAATCGTTTTTCCACCTGTCTCAATCCTCACAACAGAGTGGCCATGATAAGAAATTTTCAATTCACTCTCCCCTTTCAACTATTGTTCTTAAGTTAACTTCTACAAATTTTTATATAAACCCTTTTCCTTTATACCCAGTTTTTTTTGCTTCTAAAAGTTTTCTTTTCTCTTTTGATTTTGCTACGCTCTAAATAAAGAAGATAAAGGAGGGAATAATCAAAATGAATGAACGTTTGAGAAATTTATCAAACTGGTTAACAGAAGTGAATGCGGAGGTTGCCTTCCTCACATCACCTGATAATGTCTTTTATTTAAGTGGTTTTTTAAGCGACCCTCATGAAAGAATACTAGGGATTGCAGTGTTTCAAGAAGCTGAACCCTTTCTAATCTGTCCTGGTATGGAGAAAGAAGAGGCAAAGAGCGCTGGGTGGCCATACGAGGTTATAGGATATAGTGATACTGAAGACCCCTGGGAACTTGTTCAGCAAAAAATAACATCTCGAGTGGCGAATATACATAAAGTTGCAATTGAAAAAGAACATATGACGGTTGAAAGATACGAACATTTAAAAAAGATATTTAACGACGTACAAATTATTTCTGCCGAAAGCAAACTAAGACAACTCCGATTAAAAAAGGACCCAAATGAATTGAAAAGTATCCAAAAGGCCTGCGCACTTGCTGATTATGCCATTGAGGCTGGGATAGCGGAGATAAGAGAAGGAAAAACTGAAATGGAGGTTCTTGCTGCGATTGAATATGCCCTTAAGAAAAAAGGGGTATTAGAGATGTCCTTTTCGACGATGGTACTAACTGGAATCAATGCAGCGTCGCCACATGGTACACCTGGCAATACCAAAATTAAAAAAGGCGATCTTGTTCTATTTGACCTTGGTGTTGTCGTTGATGGCTATTGCTCTGACATCACAAGGACCGTTGCATATCACGATATTACCACTGAACAGGAAAAAATCTATCAGACGGTTCTTACAGCTCAAATGGAAGCATTAAAGGCCATTAAACCTGGCGTCTCTTGTTCGCAAATTGATTTAACTGCCCGTAACATTATTGCTTCCTCTGGTTATGGTGATTTCTTTCCACATAGACTAGGTCATGGGTTAGGGATTAGCGTCCATGAGTACCCTTCGGTTACAGAAACGAATCAGCTACCGCTTGAAGAAGGCATGGTCTTCACGGTAGAGCCCGGTATTTATGTTCCGAATGTAGCAGGTGTTCGTATCGAAGACGATGTAATCGTTACCAGTTCAGGAAGCGAAGTGCTTACAAAGTTTCCGAAGGAATTACAGGTTATTAAATAGGTTATGTTAAGCGGTTGGAGCGAAAATCAACATACCTGTTTAACAGATCCATTAAATAAAGGATGAGTTTAAAGTACATTGTTGATTTTACACTCTGTTGATTGGAGCGGAAGGCACTCGACTCCTGCGGGAGTACGGGGCAGGGGAGACCCCACAGGCGCTGAAAGCGCCGAGGAGGCTCTCCGGCACGCCCGCGGAAAGCGAGTGCCTGGAGCGGAAATCAACAGCCACGTTTAACACACAGCCTAAATAAAACACCTAGCCGGTTATCATTTGTTCATTTAACGATTTACATTTGTTCACTAAATTGATATATTGGTCAAGGATAGACCCCAATTTTATGCAAGTTATACTTTTTTAATAAATAGTAGGAGGCGTACTACATGACAACACAACTAGCACAAATGATCGACCATACTTTACTAAAAGCAAATGCAACAGAAGCTGAGATTGTAAAACTAGCTGAGGAAGCTAAAGAATACAAATTTGCTTCTGTATGTGTTAACCCTGCATGGGTAAAAACAGCAGCTGAAATTTTAAACGATGTTCCCGAAGTAAAAGTGTGCACAGTCATCGGCTTTCCACTCGGAGCTTCCACTTCCGCTGTGAAAGCTCTTGAAACAAAAGACGCAATTGAAAATGGTGCCGGGGAAGTCGACATGGTTATCAATATCGGAGCGTTAAAAGGGCAACAATACGATGTAGTTGAGACCGACATTAAAGCAGTCGTTGATGCGGCAAAAGGAAAGGCGCTAACAAAAGTGATCATCGAGACGTCTCTGCTTACAGATGAAGAAAAAGAAACAGCTTGTAAACTAGCTGTACAAGCTGGTGCTGACTTCGTTAAAACCTCGACTGGTTTCTCCACTGGTGGAGCAACAAAAGAAGATATTGCTTTGATGAGAAAAGTGGTCGGACCTTCAATTGGAGTGAAAGCTTCAGGAGGGGTTAGAAGCCTTGAAGATGCTCAAACGATGATTGAAGCAGGCGCTACAAGGATTGGAGCAAGCTCAGGTGTTGCCATCGTTAATGGACAAACATCTAATTCAAGTTATTAAATATCGGTTTTAATAATACCTAAGAATAAAAACAACCAGCTTGTATCAGGCTGGTTGTTTTTATTTGCTTTAAATGTCACTACTTATCCAATAATTGCTTACAATTATATTTCATCTATCTGATAAAATAAACTTGCAAAACTTTTTAGCAATTAACACAGTGATATTAGGGATAAAGGAGATTAACAGAATGGCCAAGAAAAATAACACTAGTTTCAAAATCATTGTGGTTATAACCATAATCATTTTTGCCATTGTAACTGCATTAGTAATGATTAATGCTCAGTCAGAACAAAAGACGGAGACTCCCCTCGAAACGCAAATCCCAATTGATGGCCAACCCATTTTGGGCGACCCCGATGCACCCGTAACGGTAGTTGAGTTTGGAGATTATAAATGTCCTGCATGTAAAGCATGGGGAGATCAATTTTTCCCGTTTTTAGTAGAAGAATATGTTGAAACTGGTAAAGTAAAGTTTGTTTATATTAATGTTCTATTCCACGGTGAGGAGTCAGAGTTAGGATCCTCAGCTGCGGAAGCTATTTATAAACAAAATCCCGAAAGTTATTGGGAGTTTCATAAAAAACTATTTAGTAAACAGCCACCATCAAATGACCATGACTCCGCATGGCTTACTACTGAAATAATCGAAGAAGTTGCCAACACTGTTGAAGGAATTGATATAGAAAAGCTACGTGAAGATATGAATAGCCAGTCAATCGCAGAGGAACTTAAAGTAGATTCGGAGTTAGTAGAAGAATTTAACGTTGAGTTAACACCAACAGTTATGGTTAATAATATTGAACTCGAAAACCCTTTTGAATATGAGTTGATTGTTTCGCTTATCGAACAAGAATTAGAGGCTAACGAATGAAAAGTCTCAACTCGAACCAACTCTATCTATACCTTGCATGGATTATATCTATAGTTGCTACTCTTGGAAGTCTATATTTTAGTGAAATATCCGGCTTCATCCCGTGTGAGCTCTGCTGGTACCAACGTATTTTGATGTACCCATTTGTAATTTTACTAGGAATCGCCACATTTCAAAATGACCTAAGCGTTAGAAAATATATTTTGCCAATGGCCATTATAGGTTGGCTCGTTTCACTTAATCATTATTTAGTCCAGAAAGTCCCAGGATTTGCAGAAATTAAGCCTTGTGTTAACGGTGTCCCTTGTAGCGCACAATACATTAACTGGCTCGGCTTCATTACAATCCCTTTTCTGGCAATCACTGCCTTCACTCTAATTATTATCTTAATGATTCTCTTAAACAATAAGAAAAAATAGGTCCTTGTTTACCAAAATACACCCTATTCTAACGAAAGAAAAATCCCCCGTCTTTTTATAAGACCGGGGATTTTTTATTATCCTCTAGCAACTAGTGTGTCTGTTAATACAGGTACAACCTGCTTTTTACGAGAAACTACACCCTTTAAAAGAGCTGTATTGTTTTCTAAGCTTACTTTAAAGGCTTCCTCAACAGCATCCGCTTTATCGCCTAGTGCTAGCGCCGCAGAATCGTTGGTTAATATATCCGTGATGACTAACAAGAATAAGTCTAATTCTTTTTCAGAAATGACCTTTCCCAGAGCATCTTCTAGCTCAGATTGACGTGCTAAAACCTCATTTACATCAACTGTGTTAACCTGGGCAATTTCAACCTTAGAGCTTCCCATTGAAAATTCCTTCGCGTCAAGTGAGATGAGTTCTTCGATTGTTTTACTGCTTAAATCAGCACCCGCCTTAAGCATTTCAAGACCGTATTCTTCCGCATTTACACCAGCAATTTCTGCTAGTTCCTTTGCTGCAGCAACATCCTGATCCGTGCAAGTAGGAGATTTAAACAAGAGAGAATCTGAAATAATCGCAGATAGCATTAACCCTGCTGTTTGTTTATCGATTTCTACTGAATTCTCTTTATACATTTTATTCAAAATCGTTGCTGTACATCCTACCGGTTCAACACGGAAATACAGAGGATCACTCGTTTCGAAATTAGCGACACGATGGTGATCAATTACTTCAAGGATTTTCAGTTTCTCAATATCATCTGCACTTTGTTGACGCTCATTGTGGTCAACTAAAATCACGTTTTGCGCTTCTTGAGCGACTTGCTGTACCAATCTTGGCTCCTCGGCTTTAAAATAATCTAGTGCATAAGCCGTTTCACCATTGATTTGGCCAAGACGAACGGCTTCCACCTTTTGACCAAGATTCTTTTTTAAATTCGCATAGGCAATTGCTGAACAAATTGAATCTGTATCAGGGTTTTTATGCCCAAAGATAAGTATGTTTTCCATCAAGACACTCCTCATTAAAAATTGTAAATGAGTCCGCAGTTTATGACTGAAGACGATGCATTTTCTTCCATTAACAATATACTACAAATGAGCATCAATTTACATCTTACATATTTCATTTTAAATAGAAAAAGATTCAGCTTTAACCGAATCTTTCTCCTATTAGATCTTATTCTTGTTCAAGCAAAACTCTTGCACTTGAATACACCAAGTCTTGTCCCTCAGCAACAGCCTTGTAAGTTACAAACCCGTTCAGAGTATTAATACCCTTCAAGATTGCCTCATTTTCTAAAGCAGCCTGTTTAAAACCTTTGTTTGCGATTTGAACAGCATAAGGAACGGTTACATTCGTTAATGCGATTGTTGACGTTCTTGGTACTGCTCCAGGCATGTTAGCAACTGCGTAGTGCACAACTCCATGTTTTTCATAAGTAGGTTGATCATGGGTCGTAATTCGGTCTGTCGTTTCGAATATTCCGCCTTGATCAATGGCAATATCTACAACAACGGAGCCTGGATTCATCGACTTAATCATTTCTTCCGTTACCAATCTCGGGGCTCTTGCACCAGGTATCAGTACTGCACCAATAACTAGGTCTGCTTCCTTAACAGCCCCGGCAATATTGTACGGATTCGACATTAGCGTTGTTATGTCGTTTCCAAACATATCATCAAGCTGACGCAGACGGTCAGGATTCAAGTCAATGATGGTCACTTCCGCCCCAAGTCCGACAGCCAACTTCGCTGCATTTGTCCCAGCTACTCCTCCACCGATGATGGTTACCTTCCCTCTTTGCACACCAGGAACACCAGAAAGAAGGATCCCCCTTCCACCGTGGACCTTCTCTAAAAATTGTGCTCCAATTTGCGGAGCCATTCTTCCAGCCACTTCACTCATAGGTGTTAAAAGTGGCAAGCTGCCATTTGGAAGTTGAATCGTCTCATAGGCAATTCCAACGACCTTCTTGTCCATTAAAGCACGTGTTAGTGCAGGTTCCGGAGCAAGATGTAAATATGTAAATAAAATCATACCTTCATGAAAATATGTAAACTCCTCAGCGAGCGGCTCTTTCACCTTCATAACCATCTCTGCACTCCAGGCTTCTTCTGCTGTTGGAACAATCTTAGCTCCAGCTTGCTTGAAGTCCTCGTCTGTAAAGCCAGATCCCAGACCAGCGTCTTGCTCGATCCATACCTCATGACCAAACTTAACTAGGTTTACAACCCCTGCTGGTGTCATCGCAATCCGGTTTTCATTGTTCTTAATTTCCTTTGGTACGCCGATACGCATGAAATACTCCTCCAAATATTAAAAATAGCACTCCAAATAATATTATACTCTACATGAAATGAATTTTAAAAATAGAAAATAATTTAAAGGCTGGTTTAGCGCATATTGTCGTTGAACAATTCTTACCTCGTCCTATTTTATATCGAAGCACAGGATTAGTAAAAGAACCAAATAAAAAAACAAGCTGACTTATTTCAGCTTGTCCAAGTTTTTATTCTTCTCCTCGGTCGGTAGCATTCCTCATACTCTCGGTGTCAACAACCCCACTATTATAAGAGTCCATAATTTGCCGGGAAACTTCCATTGTCCCAGCTTCATCATAAGTAAATGAAGAAAAATTATTTCTTTCTGCACGTTCACGTTTTTCCATCCTAACCCCTCCTTTCGAACTACCATTATTGTTCGCTAGTTTGTAACACTCATACTATAAAAATTATTGTATAATTTAGGTAAAGGAGGAGGATAACAATGGGACTAACGTATAAAAATATACTCGTTGCCGTTGATGGCTCCAAGGAATCTGCCTGGGCATTCAAAAAGTCAATTGAAATCGCGAAACGAAATAATGCAAAGTTGGTCATGACCCACGTCATCGATTTAAGGACATTCGCTACAGTAGAAGCGTATGACCAGACAATCTCTGCGAGGGCAAAGGAATTTGCCGAAGAACTCCTTGAAAACTACAAACAACAGGCATTAGAATCCGGCGTTAAGGAAGTTACGTATGAAATTGATTACGGTTCTCCAAAGGTAAAAATCGCTAAAGAGATCGCTAAAAAGTTTAATGTTGACCTTATTGTTTGTGGAGCAACAGGGATGAACGCCGTTGAACGCTTCTTTATTGGCAGTGTTTCCGAGAACATCGTCCGCTATGCTCCTTGTGATGTTATGATTATCCGAACCGAAAAAAACGAAGAAGCTTAACTAAGCTAGTGTAACTAATAAAAGCACGCAGCCATTGGCCGCGTGCTTCGTTTTTAATTGGTAAGGTTTCTATCCTTGCCCTAACAGAAGCTTGCCTTTCTTAATCTGAGCAGATACCTCTGAAAACCCTGTGCCTCCGGCAGAATTCCTTCGAACAACCGCATTATACGGATTTAACGCTTCATAGATGTCCTCTTTAAACAAAGAGCTTGCTTCCTTAAATTCATGGAACGGAAGGTCTGCTAAGTAACATCCCTTTTGAATGCAATGAAGTACTAGCTTTCCAACTACTTCATGCGCTTCGCGGAACGGCATTCCCTTTGCCGCGAGATAATCAGCCAATTCAGTAGCATTGGAGAAATCCTTCGTGACTGAATCCTTCATACTCTCTTCATTCACTGTCATTGTTTCAACCATACCAGCAAAGATTTTTAATGACCCTTTTACCGTTTTAACCGTGTCAAACATTCCTTCTTTATCTTCTTGCATGTCCTTATTATAGGCAAGTGGCAATCCCTTAAGTATGGTTAGGAGGCTCATTAATCCACCATATACTCTGCCTGTTTTCCCTCTAATCAACTCCGCCATATCAGGGTTTTTCTTTTGCGGCATGATGCTACTTCCCGTTGCAAATGTGTCATCAAGCTCAATAAAACGAAACTCCTGACTAGACCATAGGATTACCTCTTCCGCAAATCGTGACAAGTGCATCATCATGATGGAACTTGCTGACATAAACTCAAGAATAAAGTCACGATCACTAACAGCATCAAGGCTATTTTCATAGATTCCATTGAAGCCTAGAAGTTCTGCACTATACTTTCGGTCAATTGGAAAGGTCGTTCCCGCAAGAGCTCCAGCCCCTAATGGGCTAATGTTGATGCGCTCAAGGGCCCCTTTAAACCGCTGCTTATCTCGTTCAAGCATCCAAAAATAAGCCATTAAATGATGTCCAAATGAAATAGGCTGTGCTCTTTGAAGGTGAGTATATCCAGGCATGATTGTTTCTACATGCTTTTCAGCCTTCTCAACTAAACTAACCTGGAATTCATTAATGAGGTTTTCAATCTCTTTAACTTGTTCCCTTAGATATAAATGCATGTCAGTTGCCACTTGATCGTTACGGCTTCTGGCAGTATGAAGCTTGCCACCAACCGGTCCGACAAGCTCCGTCAATAGATGCTCAATATTTAAATGGATATCTTCATATTTAGTGGAATACTGAAGTTCTTTTTTCTCAGCCTTTTCCTTCAGTGTATTTAATCCAGCGATAATCGTTTCTGCTTCCTCTGCTGCTATAATTCCACACTTAGCTAACATGGTCGCATGAGCGATGCTTCCTTGGATATCCTCGAGTACTAGCTCTTGGTCAAAGGATATGGAAGCACCAAATTCATCGACCCATTCTTCAGCGGAAGCGGTAAATCGGCCGCCCCATAGCTTCTTCACACATTCACCTTCTTACCTTGCACCATACTTTGAACCTTTGTAGGAAGTCCCCAAAGATTGATGAAGCCAACAGCTGCGCTATGATCAAATTCATCATCTTTTGTATAGGTAGCTAATTTTTCATTATATAGAGAATAAGGAGATTTACGTCCCTCGATAATTGCGTGACCCTTAAACAGCTTAACTCGTACGGTACCTGTTACATGCTTTTGTGTTTCCTCTAAAAACGCTGTAAGAGCAGTACGTAATGGCGAGAACCAGAGACCCTCGTAAATAAGTTCTGTTAATTTCTTTTCAATTACTGGTTTAAAATGGGCTACTTCTTTTACTAGAGTAATATCTTCTAATTCTTTATGGGCTTTTATTAGTGTCATTGCTCCTGGTACTTCGTATACTTCCCGAGACTTAATGCCGACAAGACGATTTTCAACATGATCCACACGGCCGACACCATGCTTACCAGCAATGATATTTAGTTCTAGAATCAATTGCGCAAGGGAGAAAGACTTCCCATTTAATGCAACTGGGACACCTTTTTCGAACTCAATTTCAACCATTTCAGGAACATCTGGAGTGTCTTCAAGCTCGTTGGTAAGCTCATAAGCTTCCTTAGGAGGTGCAGCCCAAGGGTCTTCTAAAACTCCACACTCATTACTGCGTCCCCAAAGGTTTTGGTCGATAGAAAACGGGCTATTTAAGTTGACTGGAATAGGAATATCGTTTGCTATTGCATAATCAATCTCCTCTTCCCGTGACCATTTCCAATCACGCACAGGGGCTATTACTTCCAAATCAGGATTTAAAGCTTTGATTGAAACTTCAAATCGTACCTGGTCATTTCCCTTTCCAGTGCACCCATGAGCTACAGCAACTGCCCCTTCCTTTTCAGCAACCTCCACTAGCTTCTTAGAGATTAGCGGACGAGAAAGAGCCGACACGAGCGGATATTTCCCTTCATATAATGCATGTGCCTGTAGTGCAGCTAAAGCATACTCTTTCGCAAATTCTTCTTTAACGTCAAGAACGTATGATTTAACAGCACCAACCTTTAGTGCCTTTTCTTTAACGAAATCAAGATCTTTTCCTTCACCGACATCAAGACAGCACGCGATAACATCATATCCTTTTTCTTGAAGCCACTTAATTGCTACCGATGTATCAAGCCCACCAGAATATGCGAGCACTAATTTTTTTGATTCAGCCATTTTTGTAATCTCTCCCTTTGAATATTTATACAATGAGTTATATGTTTATTCATTATAATAAAACTTAACAGGTTTTGCTTCATATTTCAATCCTTAATGGTAAAATTTTTTGATAAATTTCATAAAGTGTGAGTTTTAACTATTAACACATAAATAAATGGAAGCCTTAGACCTGCTGATGTAAAATAGAGACAGGAATAGAACGGGGTGAAGCTTATATATGATGGAATACTTTAAATTTAATAAACGTCTGGGAATCTCACTACCTTCCATTGGGCAAGAATGGGACGACATTGCGAAAGAAACACAGGACGACATTCTTCTTCACTGGGAATTGATACGAGGCAGCATTCCTGACCGAATTGCTGATTTAGAAGCCTCAATCAATTCAAAGCAGGCCGAATTAAACAATGAATCCGACTTCATACGTTCCTGTAAATTAAACAGCGAAATTGCTGAACTTGCCTCAATTATTAATGACCTATGGCTTTGGTATCGAACCCATCAGGATGTTACAACCAAACTACACGCTTAACGATAGAGTCTTACTTTCTATAATAAAAAAATCCCTCCAAATGGTGACAACCACTTAGAGGGATTTTTTTATAAGTCTTTTTTTAATTCGCTAACAACATGACCTATCTCTGGAAGAATCAATTTATTCATCGCTAGTCTAACTGCCCCAGTTGATCCAGGAGTGGCAAATACAGCCTTATTCTTGACAACTCCTGCAGCTGCACGAGAAAGAAGCGCTGCTGAGCCAATATCCTCCTGATAGCTTAACATCCGAAAAAGCTCGCCAAAACCGGTTATCTCTTTGTCAAAGAGGTTTTGAAGGGTCTCAATCGTCACATCACGCATCGCAATCCCAGTTCCTCCGTTTGTCAGAACAACATCGATTTCTTGATTGCTACAGCCTTTCAAAACTTCACTTCGAATATGATCTGCCTCATCTTTGACAATGACATAATCAGAAATGATGTGTCCTGCGCTCTCTAGCATCTCCATCATTAACTTGCCACTTTTATCCGTATCCTTATTTCTGGTGTCACTGACCGTAATTACTTTACAATGAACTCGGTTTGGTGCAGCCTGTTTATGTTCTTGTGTACTCATTTGGTTACACTCCTCTATGTACAAAATAGCGCATTTGATAGTATTTATGAGCAAACTCAGTAACTTTTCTGGTTAGCTGGTAATTGGAAGTAGCACCTATCCCCATACTGATAATGGGAAGACCCTCTAACTTTTTCTTGCGGAACATCATAATCGCAATGCCTTTCATAATCTGATTGATGGGTTGTTCAATCCAAGTTACATCAGTGAGTTCTTCCTTCCCATCGTAAAAATAAAACTCATTTTCATCCGCTTGCTTTAAATCGTCCATAAGTTCATTCCAACCACTATACTGCATCCTTTTTGGCATCATAGATGCATGGAAAACTTTCAATGCTGTCATCATTTCAAAAGGAGTATTGATCTCATACCCATAGGCCATTGCAATTAACTGCACTGCTCTAAGGTTGATAACGGCCATCGCCGGAATGTCTGCCCCAAGCACGAGGTTTCCACCACTGCCTGAAATTCCCCCTTGAACAAAAGAGTAAAGACGATGCCTTGCAATTTGTTGATCAACAATATATTGAATTTGCTCTAAGTTTAAATTTTTCATTTCCCCGATTGATTCCATTTCAGGGTTAAACACCCGTCCAGCTGATAGGATTCTTTCTTTAGCATCTGCCTGTAGCTGTGAACCTTGGATAAGAGAATGAAGATGGAACAACCAATTATCAAAATTCGAAAAGAACTGTTTTTGCAGTTCTTCTGGAAGCAATGAAAATGTCCGCTCTAGATATTTGTCATATACCAGTTGTAGGTCATTTGGCACGTAATCAGAAAGGGCTAACTCCCATTCCTTCAGTTCATCTAGTACCTTCTGTTCCCTCTCCGTTAATGGCATTGTGAACCCTCCAGCAAAAAATTAGTATCCTAAGTATATCACAAATGGAAAGTTCCTCGCTTTCATGAAGAAGTAGAAAAGCTGAAGTGCTCTGTTCAGCGGCGTATGGCCTGGAACTCGAACTAAGATTAGGAAACACGAAGAGATGGCGTATTCGTACTTGACTTATCATAAGGGGAAATTCAGAGCTTTGTTGATATTTAAGCTGAATACTAAGTGTCTAGGTTATACCCAGAAAACAACCACCAATTATGAGAGAAGAGATCTAGGGTGGTTAGGGCACTTGGATTGGTTTGATAAATAACGGGAAAATTTCCCCTTAATTAGGAAATGGCACTGAGTATCTGTGAAATAGCGGGAGGGATTCCCCTTATTTGACTCGAAACACATCAAAATAGGTGATTTTGCTTTATATAAGGGGAAAAACTCCCCCTATTTACCCCTATACGGGCTCTAATCTGCATTTAACGGGAAAATTTCCGCTTATTTACTATAGCTGGGGGATACTTAATCTTTATTACAACAACCTTATCTTTAAAAAAAAGGCAAAAGCGACTGCTTTTGCCTTTTCCCACTTATTTCGCAAGTCTTTGAATATCTCTTGCAATCATAACTTCTTCGTTTGTCGGAATCACCATTACTTTTACAGGAGAATGAGGATAGCTGATGAATGCTTCTTCCCCACGTACTTTATTAAGGGCCGGATCCCAATACACTCCCATAAATTCTAGTCCTTTAAGAACACGCTCACGAATGGCTGAACTGTTTTCACCGATACCAGCTGTGAAAATAATCGCATCAACACCACTCATCCGTGAAGCATAAGAGCCAATATATTTATGGATTCGATTCCCGAAAACCTGTAGGGCAAGCTCAGCTCGCTCATTTCCTTTTTCAGCCTCATCCTCGATATCACGTAAATCGCTTGAAAAGCCGGAAACTCCAAGCATTCCACTTTCTTTATTTAAGACATCAAGTACTTCATCGGCCGTCTTATTTGTTTTTTCCATAATATATGGGATAAGAGCAGGGTCAATGTTCCCTGAACGCGTCCCCATGGTTACACCTGCTAATGGAGTAAAGCCCATTGAAGTATCAATTGATTTGCCGCCTTCGATCGCAGCAATACTTGCTCCGTTTCCAAGATGGCAAGATATCAAACGTAAATGTTCCACTGGCCGTCCTAGCATTTCTGCTGCACGCTCGGAAACATATTTATGTGAAGTGCCATGGAAGCCATACTTTCTAATGCCATACTCTTTATAATAGTTATACGGTAGGCTGTATAAATAGGAATTCTCTGGCATTGTCTGGTGAAACGCAGTATCAAATACGGCTACCGCTGGTACGTTTGGAAGTGCCTGTTGGAACGCACGGATTCCAGTTAGATTGGCTGGATTGTGAAGGGGAGCTAGCTCTGATAACCCTTCAATTTTCTTTAATACATCCTCTGTAATTACTACTGAATCATTAAATTCCTCTCCGCCATGAACGACTCGGTGACCTACCCCTTCAATTTCATTTAGGGACTGGATAATATTAAGTGAAATTAATTTATCCAGTAGCATTTTAACAGCCACTTCATGGTTGGGAATATCCAATATATCTTTTACTTTCTCATCATTAACGGTTATTTGAAAAATAGAATCATTCAGCCCGATTCTTTCTACAATTCCCTTTGTAATAACATCTTCACTTGGCATCTCAAACAACTGAAATTTCAGAGATGAACTACCGGCATTGATTGCAATCATTTTAGCCATATTTCTTTTTACGCTCCTTTATTTAACAACTTGTGCACTCTTACTTATTCTGCGCAACAAGCCCGATTTCTATCTCTCCAATCATTATTAAAGCACTGTCGATTTGACATTTCAATCGTGTTATCGCTTACACTATAAATGTGTTTTTATTCAGAAACTCTGAAAATTTCGGCAACAACTTTATCTGCAGGATAACCTTAAAAGCATAGTGGTAACAGGGGTTAAGTGGAGTAGCTAATCTATTGATGGGATAAAAAAAACCGATGTAGAGGCATCGGTTTTCATCTCTTATTCTCCTCAAACCAACGATCGATTCTTGTGAGAATGTTATTCATCGCTTGTCCATCGGAAAGTTTCGGCAAATCCACAAGCAATGCTTGCTTTGGCGGCTTAACTTCTGGAGCCTTTTTCTGTAAAATTAAAATACTTTTTGCTGCTGTTTTGTTTTTAAACATCGCTAACGGTAGTTGGACAATTCCTTGAATGTATACGTGCTCCTTAATAAACTCATGAAGGTGAACCGATTGTTCACTTTCAAACATTCCATTCGGAATAAGGAAGAATAGATATCCTCCGTCTTTTGTATGGTTTGTGCTCTGTTCAATAAATAAATGATGCGCATATGTATGGCCACTTTTGGCATGAATTTCATACCCAGCTGCTCTAATATCATTTGGGTAGTAACCCACTGGGAGATCACAAATGACCGCATCAACGGGATCGATGAACAAAGGTTCAAGTGTGTCTTGATTAAATAACTCAACCTCATGGGTCTGCAAGTTTGCATTTACATAGGCTAACTTAATTAGGATGTCGTCTATCTCACTTCCTAAAGAAACAATATTTTTATCTAATTGATGATTTAATACCGTTGATAATAAATTCCCTGTACCAACAGCGGGGTCTAACAAGCGATAGCTTTGTTGTTGAACGAATTTATTAACTAGATAACCTATAAACATTCCAACGGAGTCGGGAGTCATTTGATGATTGGGCTGAACATTTTCTTTCATCCCTTTTAATATTGCAAGTTGAAAGGCCTTACGTATCTCCTCTTTAGAGAATTCAGCAAGCTTAATTTCACTGTAAAGTTTTTCAAGCCGTTTGTAGGTCCACTCGCTAAGGTCGTCTTGAAGAATTTTGCCTTGAAACAAGTTTTCCCCAGTCTCCGCCAGTGCCTCTAAATATGTACAAGATAATTCATCTTTCATCATATCTGCTGTTTCATTAAAAGCAGTAAATAATTTCTCTACAGGTACGATACTCAATATTATTATTCCTCCTGAACCTCATTATTTCTTCATTTTAGCCTTGAATATTCTTTAGGACAAGTCTAACGGTTTTTAATGTATACTTTTGAGTTTTTACAAAAGGCTATTTTCGTAAACTTTGTTACTATTGAATAAGGAGAGGTTGATTTGCGCTCCAGGATGCTCGCTTTCCGCGGGGCGTGCGGTGAGCCTCCTCGCTCGTTCCTCGCTGTGGGGTCTCACCTGTCCCGCTGCTCCCGCAGGAGTCTCGCACCTTCCGCTCCAATCAACCGGTTTCATAAAAGGTTTTCATTCACACAAAGGCATGATAACCACAATTCTTTTAAAAAAGGCATTAACTTTGTATTAGCTCGAGGTATATCGTTCCCTTAGTTGAAGTCATACTTTAACAAGGTCCTAAAATAAAAACCGCAGAAATGATTCTGCGGCTGTCTAGATTAGTCGGTTTCCTATGCTTGCTTGGCTGCTTCTAGAGCAGCTTCGTAATTAGGATGATCTGTTGCTTCGCTGACATATTCAACGTAAGTTACTTTATCGTTAGCGTCTACAACGAATACGGCACGAGCTAAAAGGCGTAATTCCTTAATCGCTACTCCATATGCTTCACCGAAAGATAATTCACGGTGGTCAGATAGTGTTTGAACGTTTTCAATACCATTTGCTCCACACCAGCGCTTTTGTGCGAAAGGTAAATCAACACTAACGGTTAATACCTTAACATTACCTAAATTAGCTGCTTCTTCATTAAAACGACGTGTTTGGGCATCACAAACACCTGTATCAAGTGAAGGTACAACACTAATCAATCGTACAGACCCCTTTGAGTCTTGTAATCCCACCTGTGATAAATCGTTTGCAAGCACAGTAAAATCAGGAGCCTGATCCCCAACTTTTACTTCATTGCCAAGTAATGTAACTGAATTCCCCTTAAAAGTAACATTTGCCATCTATCTCATCTCCTTGTCCAAATTATGTACAGTGTAAATATATCTTTTATCAGAAAATTTTTCAATTATTTGATATGCATAAAAAAATGCCGAGTAGGTTAACGGGACGTATTCTATGAATGGCTACAAATAAAAAGTTAACTTTTCATAAAGAAAAGTTAACTCCAATTGGTTACAATTCTAGATCTTGTTTTGGTCCCTTATATTCGCTAGGATTAGTAGGTTGAAGATTATCACTATTATTATTGCTGCTCTGATTATTATTTTGATTCTTGTTGTCGCTACCCTTTGATAGCATTTGTTGAATTTTTTCTACAGCCTGAGGAGCAACATCCATGATTTTTTCAATCAGGTGCGTATTCTCATCGAGATGAAGCATTTTTACACCTTGAGAACTTACAATTAAAAATGCGATTGGGGTTATGGATACTCCACCACCACTACCTCCACCAAAAGGCTGTGATGATCCACTTTCACCATCGATAACAAACTCACTTCCACCCGCTGCAAAGCCAAAGCCTACCTTGGAGACTGTCATGATGACACTACCATCCGGGGTTTCAACAGGGTCACCGATGATTGTATTGACATCAATCATTTCCTTTAAATTTTCCATTGCAGTTGTCATAAGACCTTGAATTGGATGATCTGACATTTGTACTTCCTCCTTAATTAAACTGAGTTTGATTTATCATTAGAAAGAACCGAGAGAGGCTTCGTTTTGAAATTCGGCATCCCGCCCTTCCAATATTTAATCAGTTTCATTCCTGTCCATATAGCATGCCCGACACGAATTTGAAAGATACACTTCAATTGTATTTTTGTGGTGAATTGTTGAAAAAATGGGGTAACTGTTAAAACAGGTTTTACACGCAACTTCATCAAGTTACTTATTAAACCAACTAATGAACCTTTTGCAGCCCAAACTCCGCCACAAATGACACCGGTAGCGGCCGCATCCCCAATTCCAACCCCTGTATGCCATTCAAACTTCCTAACAATGACCTTGCTTAGTAGTTTCCGAATATGAGTATGTAAGCCTACAACATGGTCAATTAATTGTTTTGTATCATTAAGAGTATTAGCTAAATCTTCTTTTTCAAACTGCTTTTCCCCTTGTTGCTGTGTTTTTTCATCTGGGCCAGTTTTCGTTTTTTCCTTGATAACTATGGAGGGACTATCCTCATCTATCTTTATCATCGGTATTTCTTTCTTATACTTTATAATTCCCCCCCAAGCCTTCAAAGTAACCGTCAAATTATCATTTTGATTGCCGTGAAAAAAATCGATATGAATCTTTACCTTAGTAAAAATAACTAAAATTATAAATAGCAGGATAACCAGTAGTAACAGTAATAGCCACTTCAAATTTGCTCACTACCTTTCAGCCTCCCATTATAGGCAAGAGAAAAAAAAATAAACCTGCCTAATGGCAGGTTTTTATCTTTCATGAATAACAGAAGTATCTGCGAACAAATCATGTAGCCCTTGTTTCTTTGGTAGGAAAGCAACGACCACATAAGCAATAAGGATAGTCGTTGAAATAAAACGGCCAATCCATTCTCGGAATAAAATCGCTCCCCAGGTAAGGCTATCTCCTTTGAGATGTATGACTTTAATCCCAAACACCATTTTACCCAACGTCTGTCCCGTTAGCTTGGTCATTAGGACAAAATATAAATAATAAGTAAAAGCAGTTGCTATCGCTATCGGGGTGAACATACTAGTTTCAGCAATCGATAAATCTAAAGAGCGAAAAACTGGGTAAATCACCAAACGATTAACACTACCGATGACAACCAAATCCAATAAATATGCCCAAAATCTCATCCAAAATCCCGCATATCGAGGTGGATTAGAGGCTAGAGAGGGCTTTTCGTCTCCCTTACCTTTCACGGTCTCACTCTCACTTAAGTCTGTTTGGTCTAGCCCTTCGGTTTCATTTCCCTCATAGCTCATAACCTAAGTTCACTCTCCTTATTCAGCATATAAATACATCAACCTTGGAGAATTAGGTTGAGACAATAGCTTCATTAAAGTCGCCATTTCTAAATCTTCACCCATTAACTTTTGTGTTCCGACGCTGAAAAGAGAATCTAAACCAAAGTTTACTGAGTATTGAATCACTTGTGCTTTTGGAAGCTTCTCGTCCTCTTTCACAACTTCAATTACATCGTCTAGATGACCCAGACCATCAATTAGATTTAATTCTAAAGCTTGCCTACCATCGTAAATACGGCCATCCGCAATCTGTTTTACTTCGTCAACGCTCATATTCCGCCCTTCAGAAATGACCTTAACAAAACCCTCATAGGAATTATCAATCATTGACTGTAAAATTTCTCTTTCCTCCTCTGTCATCTCCCTTGAACCGCTCATAATATCCTTATACGGTCCACTCTTAATCGTAACAAATTCAACACCATATTTCTCAGCAAGACCTGCATAATTAACTCCCTGCATGATCACTCCTAAAGAACCTGTCAATGTTTCAGGGCTCGCGTAAATTTTATCTGCCGGTGCTGAGATATAATAACCTCCAGAAGCAGCCATAGATCCCATCGATACATAAACAGGCTTGTTTACTTCATTTTGAATTTCAATAATTTTATCGTGGATTTCCGCACTTTCAACCACTCCTCCTCCAGGAGAATTAACCCGCAGGATTATGGCTTTCACCGTATGGTCATCCTTAGCATAATCTAGCTGCTCAATAAACTTGCGATGATTATAACCCGTTGTTTCTAAAAAGGAACTTGAACTACCTGTATCCTGAATGGTTCCATTCACTGTAAGAACGACAATCTTGTTTAAAGCATCTCCTTCTTCTAAAACTTCCTCCATCACTGCATCTTCCGCTGCGAACATATCAGAAAAGGCTGTATCGAATCCTGAAAAAGCAAAGGATGACAGAAGATTTACAAATACCGAAACAACAAATAATACAGTTGCAATAGCAAGTGCCGCCCATCTTTTTCCGTTCATGTAATTCCTCCTTTTGTTCAAATTTTGTTAACTAGTTCGTTTTTACTTAGTGGTAAACTTTAATTAATCTCTCCTATTTTAGCAAAAAATGCGTAATAAGGGGTAATATAACAATGAGCAATTTAAAGTCTGGAGGAATCAGAATGCCAAATCGTCAAAAACTCTATTTTTACCATAAGCCGGATGCTGCAACTATGGAAGTTGTTGCTCCTCTTTATGATTTAGCGAAAAGGTATGATTTTATTTTAGAAAAGGATTACCGAAACGCAAACATAATCGTTAGCGTCGGTGATGATGACACGTTTCTACAAGCCGTGAGAAATACTCGCTTTAGAGATGATTGCCTATATGCAGGGATTTCAATGACTGGAAAACGAACTATCTATTGTGACTTCGAATCTGAGGACCAGTCTACAATCATAGAGGCAATGATGAATGATAATATTGAAGTGCGCCGTTATCCTACCATCGATGTGAATATAGATGGTGAGACAAGCTTTCAATGTTTAAATGAGTTCAGTGTACGTTCGTCGATTATCAAAACATTTGTCATGGATGTCTTTATTAATGATTTACATTTTGAAACTTACCGCGGCAATGGAATGCTTGTATCAACACCAACGGGGAGTACTGGTTACAATCGCTCACTTAATGGTTCAATCGTGGATCCTCTACTTCCATGTATTCAGGTAAGTGAAATTGCCTCACTTAATAATAATCAATATCGGACACTAGGATCTTCATTTATTTTAGGAGGAGACCGCAAACTAACCTTAAAAGTTGTCCAGGATGGAAATGACTACCCAATTATGGGAATGGATAACGAGGCCCTTAGTATCCAACATGTTGAAAAAATTGACGTTAAATTAAGTGAGAGGCAAATAAAAACCATTAAACTAAAAGATAATTCATTCTGGGAGAAAGTGAAAAGGAACTTTTTATAGTAAAAATAAAGAGCCCAATATTTGGGCTCTTAGTTGTGGATAATAGGGGGTTTAACTTCAGATTAGCCCGGACGCATTGTTAAGTAAATCTGTTGATTGGAGTGGAAGGCGCGCAGACTCCTGCGGGATCAGCTGGACAGGTGAGACCCCACAGGAGCAATAGCGACGAGGAGGCTCACCGCCAGCCCCGCGGAAAGCGAAGCGCCTGGAACGGAAATCAACAGCCCCTTTTCTCCTCAAACCATAATAAAAAAACTATAGACAATCTCGATTTATACAAGTTTGTCTACAGTCTAAGAGCCCAATATTTGGGCTCTTTGTTATATATGAGTACTTTTTTCTTTTCTCCATTTTAACTCTATACTTGAAACTAGTTTCGTCCTTGAAACGGAGTAAATGGTCAATGCGGCCCAAATAAAGGTAAAGGCCAGTAACTGTGACATAGAGAAATTTTCCTCGTAAATAAAAATTCCTAAGATTAGCATGATTGTAGGGGCAATATATTGTAAGAATCCAAGCATCGACAGTGGAATCTTTTGCGCACCTCTAGCAAAAAATAATAGTGGGACAGCCGTCGCGACACCCGAACCGATTAAGAGAAGGCCTGTTTCCCATCCACCAATTAGTAGCGAATGACTAGATTCAAAGAATAAGATCATATAAATCATGGCTATTGGAGTTACCACCATTGTTTCCAATGCTAATCCAACAGAGGATTCAATTTTAATCATCTTTTTCGCCATTCCATACAATCCAAATGATAGCGCGAGGGTAATCGCAATCCAAGGAAATTTTCCGTAGGACATGGTCATGATAACCACACCTATAGCTGCCAACAAAAAAGAAAAAATTTGGGCACGTGATAACTTTTCCTTGAAGAAGACGATCCCAAGCAGGACCGATACAAGTGGGTTTATATAATAGCCTAAACTGGTCTCGACCATTTGCTCACTGTTAACGGCCCAGATATAGACAAACCAATTTATGCTGATGAGAACGGAGGCAATGACTAGTGCAAGTAATTGCTTTTTATTTTTTGCAAAACCTTTCAAGGTCCCAACGAATAACGACCATTTTTTTGTCAGACCTAAAAGTACCAACATAAATAGAAAGGACCAAATCACTCGATTAGCTAGAATCTCTTCTGCTCCAACATGATCTAGCAACTTCCAATAGATTGGAAGGAACCCCCATAAAATATAAGCACCGGCAGCATAAAGAATCCCATTTTGTTGTTCTGTACGGTTCGCCATACCCACTCCCCAATTCTTTCTAGACTCGAAATAATTTCATTATATCGAGGTGGAAGATGACTGACAATCTTTTTTTATTTACAATTAATCAGAAAAAAATGCAGGAATGATTTCCTGCATTCGCTTTAGCTATAGACTACACTTCTAATTCATTTTTTCGAAGCTCAATACGGCGAATTTTTCCCGAGGTTGTCTTCGGTAGTTCCTTGATAAATTCAATCTTTCTTGGATACTTATATGGAGCTGTCAAATTTTTAACGTGTTCCTGTAACTCAAGAATCAGATCTTTACTTGGAGAGATTTGCTCTTTTAATACGATAAATGCCTTTACGATATGCCCGCGGACTTCATCAGGGGAAGCAACCACAGCGCACTCCTTAACTGCAGGATGTTTTACTAGAGCGTCCTCAACTTCAAAGGGGCCGATTGTGTAGCCGGAACTAATAATAATATCATCCCCGCGTCCCTCAAACCAAAAGTAACCAGCTTCGTCTTTTTTTGCTTTGTCCCCGGTAATATAATAATCACCACGGAATTGCATTGCAGTTCGTTCAGGGTCTTTGTAATAATTTTTAAATAACGCCGGAGTATCCATATGGACGGCGATATCCCCTACCTCACCAATCGCACAAGGTTCTCCATTATCATTAATAATTTCCACTTTGTTGCCCGGGGTCGGTTTCCCCATTGACCCCTCTTTCATTTCCATCCCTTTCGTTACTCCGACAAGCAAAGTGTTTTCAGTTTGCCCGTAGCCATCACGAACATCAATATTAAAATATTTCCTGAAGGTATTGATTACCTCACGATTTAACGGCTCTCCAGCAGATACAGCACTTCGTAATGAAGGTAGTTTATATTGACCTATTTGGTCAACTTTAGCCATTAAGCGATATTCCGTAGGCGTACAACATAAAACATTAATCTCGTAGGTTTGTAACAACTCGAGGTATTTGGTTGGTTCAAATTTTCCATTATAAACAAAGCCTGTCGCACCTGTACCTAAAACAGAGAGGAACGGACTCCATATCCATTTCTGCCATCCTGGTGCAGCTGTTGCCCATACCCTATCGCCTTCTTCAATGGCTAGCCAATGTTTGGCTGCCGTTTGAAGATGGGCATAGGCCCAACCATGGGTATGAACAACTCCCTTAGGATTGCCAGTCGTTCCTGATGTATAAGAGAGGAAAGCCATATCTTCTCTTTCTGTGTCGGCCAACTCAAGAACGGGTGAAGCATAGGTGCACTCGTTATCTAAGTCAATCCATCCATATTCCTGTTTACCTACAGAAAACCTCAATAAGTTTTCGGCCTCTGGAATACCAGAAAATTGGCTAACATATGGGTAATAACTAACAATCGCCTTAACATCACCATGTGTGATTCGATATTGTAAGTCCTTTGTTCTTAGCATCTCTGAACTTGGGATTACAACTAGACCTAATTTTAATGCTGCGATATACACTTGGTAAGCTTCAATCAATCGTGGGATAACAACTAGGACAACATCTCCCTTTGTTAATCCACTCGTCTTGAAAACATTACCAATTCTATTTGCATTGTTAATTAATTCTTTATAAGAAATGTTCTTAGCTTCGCCATTTTCATTTTGCCATTGTAGCGCAAGCTTCCCCTCTGTTTCAGCAAAACGCTCAAACTCTGAAATTAGATTATACTTCTCCGGTGCAATTAATTGATTTCTATTCATAAAGTCCCCTCCCCTTTTTAGTACCTAGTAATAGCACTTAATACCATTATACAGAATTCATTATTTTTTGTAATCAATTACTTTAGGGTGCGGACAAAACAATAGCACAGTGGGTAGAGGGCTAGAAATTGGAGAGTTTGATGGGGGGACGTCAACGTAAAAAGAAGCGGGATTGCTCCCGCTTCTTTGTAGCCATTTTATTTATTTTTTATTATCTAGAAAAACCGCTCATTTGCTGTTGAGCCATAGAAACCAAACGCTTAGTGATTTCTCCACCAACAGATCCGTTAGCACGAGAAGTTGTTTCAGCACCAAGGTTTACGCCAAATTCAGAAGCAATTTCAACCTTCATTTGGTTAAGAGCTTGTTCCACCCCAGGTACTAATAGGTTGTTTGAGTTGTTTGAGTTGTTGTTAGCCATGTGATGTTCACCTCCTTGTGAGTATAGAGTGTGTAGAATCACATGACTTAATACAATTCAACTGTTGGTAAATATTCACAACTTTGAAGGGAAACTGTACATAATTTATAAATAAAAGGGCGCTATTAGTGTTGTTTAAGAGCTATGACTTGTTGATTTCGGCTTCACCCTATGGTTAAAATAAATCTTCCTCGATTTGCTGTTCCATAATTGGTTTAACAACTATCGTTTCGGTTTCGTTAACGGCCTTCTCGATTAGAGGTTCAAAATCAAAAAAGCTTTCATAATGCTGGACTTTTTCAAGTTTTGGTTTCGTCTTCGGTGAAGACGGAACGAAGACAGTGCAACAATCTTCATATGGTAAATTAGAAATTTCAAGGGTATCGATTTTAGCTGCAATATCCATTATTTCCGTTTTATCTGTAGTAATAAGCGGCCTTAAAATAGGGGTATTTGTTACCTCGTTAATCGCATACATACTTTCGATTGTTTGGCTTGCAACTTGTCCAAGACTTTCACCTGTAATAATCGCGAGTCCACCATTCTTTTCACGAAGTCGGTCCGTTACTCTTAACATTAGCCTTCTAGTTGTTGTCATTGTATAATTCTCTGGTACTTGCTTGTGTATCATTTGTTGAATTTCAGTGAAAGGCACGACATGCAGAACCATTTGGCCACTTACTTCCGACAACTTCTTAGTCAAATCCACTACTTTTTGCTTTGCTCGTTCACTTGTAAACGGGGGGCTAGCAAAATGTACTCCCTCCACTTCAATGCCTCGTTTCATTGATAGATAACCTGCAACCGGGCTGTCAATCCCACCTGAAAGCATGAGCATAGCCTTGCCACTGGACCCAACCGGAAGTCCAGCTGCACCTCGAATTGTTTCTGCAGAAAGGTATGCAGCTTCTTCTCGAACTTCTATTTGTAGATTTATATCTGGGTTCTTAACATCAACCTTTAACCCCGGGATATTTGTTAACAAATGGCCGCCAAATTCATAATTGATTTCATTTGTATCGAGTTCAAATTTTTTATCAGATCTTTTTCCAGTGATCTTAAACGTTTTCCCATCACTATATAAACGTTTAAATAATTCCAATGCTGCCGCCTTCATTATAGTAATATCTTTCTCAACCTTAACAGCTGGGCTAAAAGATTGGATTCCAAAAACGTTTTTAAGTCTTTCACTTACTTTTATGCCGTCCTCCCCGTTTAATAGGACATACATCCGATCACGATCAGACTGGACACGAGCCTTGGGAAAGTCCTCAATCGCTTTTCTAACACTTCTTCTTAATTTATCAATAAATTTATTTCGGTTTCGTCCCTTCGTTGAGATTTCACCGTATCGAATCAAAATGCGGTCATACATCATCTATTTCATTACCTCTCTTAATCGTTTTACATTATCTATTACTGCCGTTAAAACCTTCTCCGCTTCCTGCTGATTGTTCTCATATGAAAGACTCATCCGAATTGAACTTGCTGCTTGGTCAGCAGGTACTCCCATGGCAACTAAAGTTTGGTTCGGCGCATTGCGTTTTGACGAGCAGGCACTCGTGGTTGAAACATAGATGTCTCTTTCCTCAAGAGCGTGGACCAAAACCTCTGCCTTGATTCCTTTTAATGAAAAGTTCAATATATGCGGAGCAGCGTTCTTCTCTGGAGTATGAATCGTAACCTCTGGAAGTTGCTTTAACCCGGATTTTATTGTACCCATAATTTGTTGTAAATGGTCAATTTTTTGTTCACGAAGTTCAAGAGACATCCTAAGAGCTTTTGCCATCGCAACCACACCCGCGACATTTTCGGTCCCGCTTCGTCTTCTTCCTTCCTGGCCACCACCTGATAAGAGCGGAGATATTTGCACCCCATCTCTCACAAACAGTGCTCCAGTTCCTTTTAGGCCATGGAACTTATGCCCTGATATCGTACATAAATCGATACCACAGTCATAAAAATCGAGCGGGACCTTTCCCACACCTTGAACATGATCAACATGAAAGTAGATTTTAGGAAATTGCTTTAGGACTTCACCAATTTCTTTGATGGGTTGCACCGTTCCAACCTCATTATTTATATGAATAACTGAAACAAGAATTGTATCAGGTCTAATCGCATTTTTGACTTCAGTCGGGTCCACACGTCCATGTTTATCTACTGGTATATACGACACTTCAAATCCAAGTTCAGCTAGCTGCTCCATAGAACTGCGAACAGAAGCATGTTCAATTTCAGTGGTAATAATGTGCTTTCCACGACCCTTATGCTCCATGGCCACACCTTTAATGGCAAGATTATTTCCTTCGGTCCCACCAGAAGTGAACACAACCTCGGACATCTTAACCCCGAGGAGTTTTGCCAATTGTGTATGAGCCTGAGCTAAGAGTTTCTCGGCTTGACCACCAATTTGATGTAGTGATGATGGATTTCCAAAATAACCGGTCGAAACCTTAATAAATGAGTCGAGAACTTCAGTAAATGGCTTGGTTGTTGCACTATTGTCAAAATAGATCATGACACACTCCTCCTTTGGTCCACCTAATCACAATAGCTAACAAAAAATTTTAACATACTATCTCATTTTTGAAAAACATTCAATGTTGAAGAACTTTCTTTTTGGTTTACGCAAGAAATAAGGCCTCCAGTATGTGGAGGCCTTTTATTATACATGTGTTTCAACGAATATTTCCTCAATTTTCTTTAACGCTCCTGGCTCTACTTCTTCAATTGCGGCAGCAGCTTCTTCAAGTGCTTGTCGATAGTCATAGTTTCTAAACGAATCTTCCGCTTTCTTTAACCCCTTAGAAACAGACGGGTATTTACTGCGATAGCGATTTCCATATTGAATCACTCGTTCAGCGAGCTTAACATTTTCTACTGTTTCCTTCGTTGTCGAAGCCAGCTTCCCAACCGTAAGTTCAGCAATTTCAAGATATTGTTGAACTGTTGGGATATTTAGAGGCTTTTGTTCAAGCTTATCCGCAACATTCTGTATACTTTCTTTTGCATCTTCTAAAAGATATTTATAGCCCTGGGCCAAACCAGGCAGGTTGCTTTGGGTTATTAGCTTTACCATTTCCGTAATCTGCTTTGAAAGCTCCCTGACTTTATCCCGAGCAGCCATTTCATCTTTTCTTAACGCGTTCAGCTTTTCCTTAAAGTCTTGTTGCTCGTGGTTACACTCTTCAAGGTCCTCATTCAATGCAGTCAACTCTTCTTTAAGGAAGCTATAAGCTACTTCCCCTTGAATCATTTTTGCTACTAGCACTTCGTATCTTTTGGATAACTGTTCTAGACGTTCTTCTGCAAGCAAGTGCGCATCTAGTTCTTTGTCTGCTAATTCGTAACTCTGCTGTACTGTTTGAATTTCTTCCTGAATAATGTCACTTTCATCAACAGTTGTTTTAAACAGATCCTTCAATTCCTTTTCACTCTTATGAATGAATTGTCTAGCAATCGCTTCGTTCTCAAGAAGGTCAAATAGCTGATCAAGTTTTCCCTTTAATTCCTCAATCCCGACCTTCATGTCATCAATTTCGGTTTCATCGATTAGGGCTTGAAACTCACTCAACTGTTTCTCCGCCTCTTCAATCACTTTTTCAATGCCGAGATGATCGAGGACGTAGCCTTGCTGAACCATTTCCCTACAGCCCTCTTTCAGTTCATTTATCTGGGCTGGAATTCCTAGTTGACAATCATGAATCAGCTGTGGAATCATTTCCATTTTTATTTCCATCTCATCAAGCCTATTTTTAATACTGAGAACAATTTCCCTTGCTTCAAGGTAGTTGCCATTTTCAGTCTTTTCGTCAAATTTCTCAAAATCACCCGAAATATCGTTTAGTTGATCTTCAAGCCCCTTTTCAGCTTTACCAAAGCTATGTCGATGAGCCAAAAGGTTCTTTCGACAATCACGATACTGCTCTTTTAATGAGTCAATTTCACTCCGGTTTTTTTCCTCACTACCAACAAGTTCGTTCAGCTCTTCAAGAATGCTACTGATTTTCTCCTCAATTCCTGTAAGTCTACTCTCGATAGAACCTAGTGACTCTTTGGCTTTCCCAAACCTAAGTTTATCGGTAAAATCTTCCGCATCGAGTAAGAATTCTTCAATATCAGGTAATTCAGAAGTGACGATATCGTCCCATTTCTTCCGCCATCTTTCGAAGAGCTCCTCTGTTTGCCCAGTCATATTGAGTTTTTTAACCTTTGACATCTCGTCAAGCACTGGACGGTTCATAATATCGATTTTCCACGCTTCATACCTGTCAACTTCATTAAAATACTTCCGCTTCATAAAATATCCTATAAGAAAAAGGCCAATTATGACGCCTAAACCAGCTATTATATACTCCATTCTAATCCCCCTGGGTTTTCATACAAAAAATCAGAATTGCAATTATCTATATAAAAAAGAAACTGTTTTTTTTATGTACTTATGATACCATGTAAACGACATTTTTTGACCAGTAATTTCAATTTTTTGTTTAATTTCTTATCGAATATCATCAGATTCTGTCAAGAACCTAATGAAATGGAGCTGTACTGTATGTTTAAAGATGGTCATGTACACACACGATTCTGTCCACATGGAACAAACGACCCCTTCGAAGCCTATGTTGAACGGGCATTAAAACTAGGGTATACAGAGATATCCTTCACAGAGCATGCCCCTCTTCCAGATAGCTTTATCGATCCTACACCATTGTCGGATAGTGCTATGAACAAAGACTACCTTGATGAATACTTTGCAGAGATTGCTGAACTAAAAGAGAGCTATGCGGGTAAAATCAAGATAAACGCCGGACTTGAAGTAGATTATATTGAAGGGTATGAATTAGAGATAGCTCAATTTTTAAATCAAGTAGGAGCAAAACTTGATGATGCAATTCTCTCTGTCCATTTTTTAAAAGATGCTCAGGGTGGTTTTTCTTGTTTAGATTACAGTCCTGAAAATTTTGCTACCATGATTGCGAATTACGGTTCAGCTGAAAAAGTTTATCAAAATTATTACCGAACTGTGTTGAAGTCCATCCAAGCCGAATTAGGTCCCTTTATGCCAAAACGAATTGGGCATATCACTCTCGTACATAAATTCCGTTTAAAATATCCTGTTCTAACCTCCTTTGATCAGGAAATCCTTGCAATTCTAGAAGCGATGAACGAGAAGGGGTATGAGTTAGACCATAATGGCGCTGGTACAGCTAAGCCTTTATGCAGAGAACCCTATCCCCCAGCAGCCATTGCTCAGAGAGCTAAATCGCTTGGGATTCCGCTTATATACGGTTCTGATGCCCATCAAGCAAAAGAACTTGGTCAGGGTATTGACATAATTAAAGCTCACTAACAAAAGCGCAAGCGCCTTGATCAGCCCCGTGAGTCTAGACGAGCCGTCAATAAGGTTGTTTTTTAACCTTCTTGACGGCTTGTACGAAAAGCGGAGGCGACTGCCCAGGGACGACAAGCATAAGACGCGCCCTGTAAGAAGGTGCTTTTTACCTTCTGAAAGGGAGTGGCTTATGTCTTCCGAGTCCCTAGGAGCCGCAGCTAGACAAGCTTATGACCCGAGGGGCTAGGCGATGGAGCTGGATACAGAGAACGAACACAATTATCCACACCCTTAAACTTTTATAAATTCCTTAACAATAACAAAACCGGCAGTTCCAATCTGCCGGTTTTGTTATTTATATTGAGACGATTCTTCGAGCCGGAATTGATTTTGGCTCACATAAGACGGAATCAATCCACGCAAAGACCTCACGGCTGTATTTCTCGATGAAGTATTTTTCATGGGGAAGAATATGCAGAACTTCATTCACATAATGAATATTTAAAAATGGAGTATTCAACAAGCTCTTGAACTGGAGGATAACATAAAGGACTGAATGGTTCCGAAATTCCTTTGTCCTCATTCCCTTTTCGAGGACTTTCTTCAAATAATAACGTTCCTTGACATGGTATGTTGACATCACTTCCCGCACCATTTGGGAATCAAGTGTCATTTCTCTTAAAATAAACCTTGTCAGTTGAATATTCTTACTTTGATAGTTCAACAGGTTCTCAACAATCTTTTTAAGCGCTAGTTCAGCGCCTTCTTCTTCTAATAACAAATAACCTTTTTCTAATTCACTTAAGTAGTTTTCAAAATAGGCTGTAAAACAGTACTCTAGCAGTCCTTTCTTATTTTGAAAATAATAGGCGATATTAGCCGGATTAACCCCTGCTTTGGCAGCAATATCACGAATCGAAGTTCCACTGAAGCCTTTCGTATTGAACAGAAACACTGCCGCTTCAACAATCGAATCTTTCGAATTTTTTCGCATTCTCCTTACCCGCCCCTTATTCATTGTTTTCCCTAGTCAGCCAGCAATGAAATAGACCTTCTCTCTTTTTCTATATTCTTATTACTTTCTTGAAAACAGACTGTTTTCCTTTAATATTTTATCGACAAATTTCCCATCTTCTTTGGTTTTCTGGTAAAATAAATCGTGCATTTTCGTAGAAAAGGGTGAAATAACATGTTTAAAGTCGAATCGTATAAGGATAATCGCGAAAACAACTATAATTTACTTATAAAGCAGTTAAGAGGGCTACTTGAGGGTGAAAAGAACATGATTGCCAATTTAAGTAATGCCTCCGCCCTTTTAAACCAGTTTCTAGATCGGGTGAATTGGGTTGGCTTTTATTTAATGGATGATGGGGAGCTAGTGCTTGGTCCTTTCCAAGGATTACCCGCTTGTGTAAGAATCCCTATTGGTAAAGGAGTATGTGGAACATCAGCTCTGAAGCTCGAAACAGTAAGAGTAGAGGATGTCCACCTTTTCCCTGGTCATATCGCCTGTGATGCGGCATCACAATCTGAAATTGTTATTCCGTTGGTGGACAACGGTCAACTAGTAGGCGTACTAGATATCGATTCACCTGAAAAGAATCGTTTCGATGAACTTGATCAACAAAAGCTTGAGGAGTTTTGTTCTACATTAATGGAATTGTATAAAGGCTAAAATAAAGCTGCGGACCTAGGTGTTCGCAGCTTTTTCTCTTCTACTCTAGTGCCTGCTTCATATCGGCCCAAATATCCTCCCAAGCCTCTAACCCAACAGAGAGTCGGAGCATATTATCAGAAATACCCATTTTTATTCTTGCATCTTCTGGGACAACAGCATGGGTCATTGTCGCTGGATGCTGAATTAAGGTTTCGGCATCACCGAGGCTGACAGCGATTTTTATTAGTTTTAATTGGTTTAGGAAGGCATGAGCCTCCTTTTTCCCGCCTTTTATCGTAAAAGAAATCAATCCACCCGGTTGCCGCATCTGCTTTTCAGCTATTTTATTATCAGTCCAAATAGGGTAGAATACATTCTCCACCATAGGATGGTCAGCTAGTGCTTTTGCAATTTGTTGAGCATTCTCACAATGTCGATCCATGCGAATAGGCAAAGTTTTAAGACCTCTTAACAACAGCCAAGCGTCAAACGGAGACATAATCCCACCGATATCCTTTTGAGTTGTGAGCGAAACTTTTTCCATGAACGTTTTCTCACCTGCAGCTAATCCGCCAATAACATCCCCATGTCCACAAATGTATTTCGTCGCACTATGGATAACCACATCACAACCGAGTTCAAGTGGCTTTTGCAAATAAGGGGAGCAGAACGTATTATCAACAACAACTGGAATTCCCTTTTCTTTAGCTACCTCGGCCACCATTTGTAAATCCACCAGCTGCATCGTGGGGTTGATTGGGGTTTCAACATAGATACAAGTTGTATTGGGGAAAATTGCCTTCCGAATGTTCTCTTTTGTATCCATTCGTGAAAATTCATGGTCAATTTGAAACTTTTCTTTCATTAATTGAAGGAGCCCGAAGGTACACCCGTACACTCCTTGCGAACAAAGGATGTGATCTCCACTTTTAACAAGTGAGAACAGGACTGCGGAAACAGCGGCCATCCCCGAGCTAAAGGCAAGGGCTTTCTCAGCTCCCTCTAAGATTGCCATTCTATCTTCAAGGATCTTCACTGTTGGATTTCCAAGGCGGGAATAAACAAACCCAGCTTCCTCCCCAGCAAACCTTCTTTCTCCCTGTTCAGCATTTGCAAATGTAAAAGTACTTGTTTGATACAACGGTGGTACTAGACTATCGTGATAGTTTTCAGTATGATAGCCCCCGTGGATAACTTCTGTTTCAAAGCGCTTTTTTGACATGGCCTTTCCCCCTTAAGTCATCTATAGTTATAGGATATGGCCATTTGCCTAAAATGTTTTTCAAACTTACCCTTGACTTTCCAGTCATAAAAATAATATAATACTCTTTGTGTAAAATATCGCAGCCTATGTGAACATTATTATGATTGTATTTTGTTCCTCGAAGCATGCAAAGAAGCTTAGATGGTGCATCTTGTAACCCGCTGCTGCTAGGGCGAAGGTGCATGAAAACAAAATATCCATAATAGAAGTCTCACAAACTGTTTTTATTTTACCAAAATAAAAACACGAGGAGGAGTCATTCATGGCTCGTTATACTGGCCCAAGCTGGAAATTATCTCGCCGTCTTGGAATCTCTCTAAGCGGTACAGGTAAAGAATTAGAAAAACGCCCTTACGCACCTGGACAACACGGTCCTAACCAGCGTAAAAAACTTTCCGAATACGGATTGCAATTACAAGAGAAGCAAAAGCTTCGTCATATGTACGGTGTTAATGAGCGCCAATTCCGCACTCTATTCAATAGAGCTGGAAAAATGCAAGGTGTACATGGTGAAAACTTCATGGCTCTACTTGAGTCACGTTTAGATAACGTTGTTTACCGCCTTGGTCTTGCTCGTACTCGTCGTCAAGCTCGTCAGTTAGTTAACCACGGTCACATCATGGTAGATGGCGCTCGCGTAGATATCCCATCTTACCGTGTAGCTGCTGGACAAACAATCACTTTACGTGAAAAATCACGTAATCTTGATATCGTTAAAGAAGCAGTTGAAGTAAACAACTTCGTACCTGATTTCTTAACTTTCGATGCTGACAAGTTAGAAGGAACATTCACTCGCTTACCAGAGCGTTCTGAACTTCCAGCTGAAATTAACGAAGCTCTTATCGTTGAATTCTATTCTCGTTAATAGTTTCACTGACAAACCCTTTGCCATTATTGGCAGAGGGTTTGTTTTTTGTTGAGCGGTCGTTTAAGGATAAAATACCCTCCCAAAAAGGTTTTTACTAGTAGAGTCATTAGGTTTTAAAGCCGTATATTTGGTTATTTAGGGTAAATTAGGAGCCGCATTAGATTAGGTTTTCTTGCGTATACGGTACGGTGTATGGTATTTATTCCCCGTACTAGGAATAAACTATCCCTAACAGGGAATAAAATGCTCCTAACCGGGAATAAAATGACCATTACGAGCAAAAAGGCCCGGAGTGGAGGGTATATAATCATTTAAATCGAGGTTTAGAGGTCGATTATGGGTAATAATACCCTGCCAAAAATGCTTTTACTAGTAAAGTCATTAGGTTTTTGAAGGAAAAGGCGTATATTTAGTTATTTAGCGCTAGCTAAGAGTCACATTATGTCTGTTTTATTTACATATACGATAAGGGGTATTACTCCTCCCCCCTGTACCGTGTTTCGTAAAAAAACACCCGAGCTTGTCGGGTGTTTTTTAAATTAGTATTTAATTAGGAAGTATTTTTTCTTCCCACGGCGAATAATGGTGAATTGGTCTTCAATTCGATCTACGGCACTTAAAACATAACTAGTATCCGTTACGCGTTCTCCATTTATAGAAACAGCACCATTGTTAACGTCTTCACGGGCTTGGCGTTTTGATGAAACAATTTTTGCTGAGACCAACAACTCAACAAGCGACAATTCTTCTTCACCAGTTACTGCATAGGATGGCACATCTTTAAAGCCTTCCTTAATTTCAGCAGCTGAAAGATTTTTCACCTCTCCACTGAAGAGCGCCTGTGAAATCTTGATTGCTTGTTGGAGTGCTTCTTCCCCATGAATCAAACGTGTCATTTCTTCTGCAAGGGCTTTTTGTGCTTTACGCAAATGTGCTTCTTCCTGAAGCGAGATTTCTAGCGCTTCAATTTCTTCCTTCGAAAGGAATGTAAAGAATTTCAAGTATTTAACGACATCTGCGTCGGCGGTATTAATCCAGAATTGGTAAAACTCGTATGGCGAAGTTTTTTCCGGATCTAACCAAATCGCGCCACCTTCCGTTTTACCAAATTTCGTACCATCTGCTTTTGTCACAAGCGGAATCGTTAAGCCATAGGCTTTAGATCCTTCATCTGCCATTTTGCGGATTAACTCCAAACCAGTGGTAATATTCCCCCATTGGTCACTACCGCCAATTTGCAATTTACACTGATGATTTTCATATAAGTGCAAGAAATCCATCGCTTGCAGAATCGTGTACGTAAATTCAGTAAAGGAAATACCCGTTTCTAATCGCGAGGAAATCGTATCTTTTGCTAGCATGTAATTGACACCGACGTGTTTCCCAAAATCACGTAAGAAGCTAACAACATCGAGCTTACTCGTCCAATCATAGTTGTTAACCATGATTGCGCCATTTTCCCCTTCAAAATTATAAATCTGTTGAAGTTGCTTTTGAATTCCTTGTACATTTCGATTAACATCTTCTAGCGTTTGCAGCTTTCTTTCTTCACTCTTCCCGCTTGGGTCACCTATTAGTCCAGTAGCACCACCGACTAACACAATTGGACGGTGCCCATGGTTTTGAAAGCGTCTTAAGGTAAGAAAGGGTAATAGATGACCAATGTGCATGCTATCTGCTGTTGGATCTACTCCACAGTACAGAGAAATGCTTTCCTTATTAAGTAACTCTAAAAGACCCTCTTCATCGGTCTGTTGGTAGACAACGCCACGCCATTTCAAATCCTGTAATAATTCCATGTTCGTTCCTCCAATATTCTTATTGCTTATCGCAAAATAAAAAGCGCCCCTGCAAATATTGCAGGGGCGCTATATGCGCGGTACCACCCAGCTTGAAAACAATTCATTGTTTTCCACTCAGAAATTTAACGGTTTGACCGTCCATTGCTACTATTAGTCTTCACAACGGCAGCTCCGGGAGGTAATTCATTCTTCTATGTGTACCGACTCACAGCAACCGTCGGCTTTCTGAAACAGGGATAGAAAAACTACTGATTCCCATCAAAGCAGTTTTTATATAGTTTATTAAAGCATTTTTACCATAATAAACCGTTTTTTGTCAAATTTCAAATGAAAAATTAGGAAAATGTCATCTCCTGTCATTCCACCATCATTGTTTATGCTATAATGTATGTGATTTTAGGGGGAATGATGAATGAACCAAGAAAAACAAGGATGGAAAAAGCGCTTATCCTCTTTGCTGTCATTTTTTACAAATAAGAAAACAGTAAAAAGTGCTAGAATCACTTATAATGTCGTTTGGAATCTTATTTTACTTTTAATTATTGTTATGGTCATTGGAGCTGGCTTTGCTGGTGGGGCCGCCGCAGGCTATTTTGCCTCACTTGTAAAAGACGAGCCCATTCGATCCTACGAACAAATGAAAAAGGATATCTACAATTATGAGGAAACATCCGATTTATACTTTGACAACGATGTTTACCTTGGGAAGCTTAGAACCGACCTTTATCGTGAAGAGGTTAAGCTAGAAGATGTTTCCCAATACCTCATTGATGCCGTTGTGGCAACAGAGGATGAATACTTTTATGAGCATGAGGGAGTTGTCCCAAAAGCAATTCTACGGGCAGTCTTCCAGGAAGTAACCAATTCTGCTACCCAAACGGGTGGAAGCACGTTAACCCAACAGCTTATAAAGAACCAGATACTAACAAATGAAGTCTCGTTTGAACGGAAGGCAAAGGAAATTCTGCTTGCTCTCCGCCTTGAGAAATTTTTCGATAAAGAAGAAATTCTCGAAGCCTATTTAAATGTTTCCACCTTTGGACGGAATGCTTCCGGTAACAATATTGCCGGTGTCCAAGCTGCTGCTGAGGGGATTTTTGGAACAGATGTAAAAGACTTGTCACTTCCACAAGCAGCCTTTATTGCCGGATTGCCACAAAGTCCTTTTGGATACACACCTTTTAGCAATGATAAAGGAAAACTTAAGGAAAATCTCGAGCCGGGCTTAACGAGAATGAAAACGGTACTTTCAAGAATGTACACTGGCGGTGTGATTACTAAGGCAGAATATGATGAAGCCGTTGCCTATGATATTACACAAGACTTCTTAAAGGAAGCGGAAAGTGGAAATACCATTGATGAGTACCCTTATCTAACTTTCGAAATTGAGAAGCGTGCCGTTGATATTCTAGCCTATATCTTGGCAGAACAAGATGGCTATGAAAAGAATGATTTGGATGCAGATGAAAATCTAAAGGGCGAATATTTGGCCTTAGCTGACCGCAACCTTCGTCAAAATGGCTACAGTGTCCATACAACAATCAATAAAGATATCTATGAAAAGATGCAAGATGTTACCGCTAATTTTGATCTCTATGGAAGGGATAAACCTGAAGAGGTAATCAATCCAGAAACAGGCGAAAAAGAAACCATCATGGAGCCTGTCGAATTAGGAGCAATCCTCATTGAGAATCAAACGGGTAAAATCATCAGCTTTGTCGGTGGACGTTATTTTGACCGGGAACAAATTAATCATGCTACTACTGCTAAACGACAAAATGGTTCAACAATGAAGCCGTTGCTTGTCTATGCGCCTGCCATGGAGTTAGGTACTCTACAACCTGGTTCAGTTTTACCTGATGTTGAAGCCTACTTAGATCCAAGTGCTCCAGGCAAAGTATGGCCTCATAACTACGATAGAAGTTACAGCGGTTTAACCTCTGCCCGCTATGCTTTAACAAGGTCATATAATGTACCAGCGATTATAGCCTATAAAAATATCCTCAATCAAAGACCAACGACTTTCCTAGAAAAGATGGGCTTTACCTCTCTTTCAGAAAGTGACCATGTGAACCCTTCCGCAGCGATTGGTTCAATCTCAGGTGTTACGGTCGAGGAAAACGTCAACGCCTATGGGACATTTGCAAATGGTGGGAAATTCGTTGATGCCTATATGATTGATAAAATTGTCGACAAGGAAGGCAACATTGTCTTTGAACACAAGGTAGAACCAGTTGATGTCTTTAGTCCACAAACGGCTTATTTAACGGTAGATATGATGAGGGATGTTATCAACAGAGGGACAGCGACCTCTCTTCATAACCGTTTAAAATTCAGCTCCGACTGGGCGGGAAAAACAGGTACTGGTCATAACTACTATGACTCTTGGTTCGTCGCCACCAACCCAAATGTCACTTTTGGTGTTTGGAATGGCTATGATACTCAAAAACCACTTGATCGAAATTATAAAGGCGTTAGCTACGGGGCAAGGAATATTTATCTCTGGGCGGACCTTATGAATGCCGCCTATGATGTGGACCCTAAGCTTGTAGACCCTGAGAAGCGATTTGAAATGCCAGGTGGAATCGTTAGAAGATCATATTGTGGCGCTTCAGGTTTGCTTCCTTCTCAAGCATGTTCTGATGCAGGTCTGGTTCAGGCAGATTATTACAATGCAAAGTTTGTTCCATCAAAGGTTGATGACAGCTTAGCATCCAGCCGTTATGTTGAAATTGGTGGTAAAAAATACTTTGCTTTGGATTCTACACCATCTGAATTCATTGAATCTGGTGGAGTAACGATTGACCCAAGTTATATGGAAAGTATTCTTGGACATAAAATTAAGAACCCAGCTCAACTGATCCCAAGTAGAGGAGCATGGTCCAACATTCTTGTAGCTGATTCAAAACTAGCGGAGAATGGACGTACTCCAGCGGCCCTTGGAATCTCTGTCTCAGACAAAAAAATTAGCTGGAAAGCTCATCCTGATAAAGATATTATCGGTTATCGAATCTATCAGGACGGTAAAAAGGTCGGTACTTTTAAAGGTGATTCGAATCTTACCTACAATGCCGGATACGGTAGTTTTTATGTAACGGCAATTGATATTGCAGGGAATGAATCAGCCCCTTCTAACGTCATTAAAATAGAAGAAGAAAAACCGAAGGAACCAGAGAAACCGAAAAATCCTGACAAACCTAAAGAAGATGATAAACCGAAAGAACCAGAAACGGACGAAACATCTTCAAATGACAACTCGGGAAACTAAAAGCTGAAATAATTAACAATGTAAAAAAAGAATCGTGCATTATACATCGCACGATTCCTTTTTTATATCTAAATACTTACTCTTCCATCGTTGACAAATCTCCTGTTGGCAAGTCAAGCTCCCATGCCTTTAAGACACGGCGCATAATCTTACCGCTTCGAGTTTTCGGTAATTTATCCCGGAAATCAATCTCACGAGGTGCTGCATGAGCAGCCAATCCTTGTTTAACAAACTGACGGATTTCCTCTTTTAGTTCATCGGACTGCTCATACCCATCTCTTAGTGCGATAAAAGCTTTAATAATTTCGCCGCGAACTGGATCTGGCTTACCAATGACACCCGCTTCAGCCACAGCTGGATGTTCAACCAGCTTGCTTTCTACCTCAAATGGTCCCACGCGCTCACCAGAAGTCATGATGACATCATCAATGCGTCCTTGGAACCAAAAGTATCCATCCTCATCCATGTAGGCAGAATCACCGGAAACATACCAGTCTCCTGGCATGAAATAAGATTCATATTTTTGCTGGTTATTCCAAATGGTATGCATCATTGATGGCCAACCTTTTTTAATAGCTAAATTTCCCATTCGATACGGCGGTAGTTCTTCCCCACGATCATCGACAATCGCCGCCTGCACACCAGGAATAGGCTTACCCATCGATCCAGGCTTAATTTCCATACATGGGTAATTACAGATTAGCTGACCACCTGTCTCAGTCATCCACCAAGTATCATGGATTCGAAGATTGAATACCTTCATTCCCCATCGAACAACCTCAGGATTCAGTGGTTCCCCTACACTTAGAATATGACGAAGGCTATCAAGATTAAATTCCTTAATTACCTCATCGCCAGCTCCCATCAACATCCTAAATGCTGTTGGTGCACTATACCAAACCGAAACCCCGTATTCTTCAATCATTTTATACCAAGCTTCCGGGCTAAAACGACCACCGATAACAACATTTGAGGTACCTGTGAGCCATGGACCAAAAATTCCATAAGAAGTTCCCGTTACCCAACCTGGGTCGGCCGTACACCAGTAAACGTCCTCTTCTTTTAAATCAAGGACCCATTTGGCTGTTTGGTAATGTTGAATCATTGCATTATGCACATGAAGAACACCCTTTGGCTTACCGGTTGAACCAGAAGTATAATGCAGAATTAATCCATCGGTCCGGTCTACCCACTCAACCTGAAGAGTTCTGCTTGCCTCTTCCATTTTCTTATTAAAGTCTAGTAATTTATCAGATTCTTCAATATCATTACCGATTAGGAAGATATGTTTCAATGCAGGCAGCTCATCGACTGGTACTCGGCTTAGTAACTCTGGAGTCGTAACAAGAACCTTAGCCTCACTATCCTGAAGGCGGTCCCGAACTGCTCCCTCCATAAATGCTTCGAACAGCGGGCCGACAATCGCACCAAGTTTAATTGCCCCTAAAACAGTAAAATATAACTCTGGAGATCGCGGCATAAAGATGAAGACTCTGTCCCCTTTTCCTACATCTCCAAAAGCTTTTAGCACATTTCCCGCCTTATTTGAGTATTCCTTCATTTCTTTAAAAGTGTATTTTTCTTTACGAGTTGTATCCTGGTAATACAGAGCTACTTTATTTTTTCTAAAACTTTCAGCATGGCGGTCAATTGCTTCATAGGCCATGTTGACCTTTCCCGTTGTATTCCACGAAAAGTTCTTTACTGTTTCCTGCCAATCAAATTGATTATATACTTCTTCGTAGTTTTCGAGGTTATGTTGACCTTGAATAACTGATAGCGCTTCCACTTTCATTAGAACATCTCCTTTACACGATACATTTAAAACATATTATAATATAGATTATATATTTTCACAATTTTTTAAATTGTTCTTTACCAGATTTTTAATAGTAATCTATTATTATCCTAATATAAATAAAGACTGAAAATTTTGTGAAAACGCTTTTGCGGTGCAGATTTCATGTATAATAGAGAGTATAATCTCTATGCTATGGTGGTGATTGAATGGAACATAAAAAAACGTATAATGCAAAAGAAATAAAGACTAAACACGGAAGCTTATTTATAGAAGGACCCGTTTCCCAAGAGACACTTGCAAAACTTGAATTTCATCATGATCTCGTAGCATTCCGCCCCCCTGCACAACAACATAAAGCTTTAGTCGAAATCGCAGCCCTGCCTGAGGGGCGAATTATTATTGCTAGGCATGGTGATATGGTTGTAGGATATGTTACTTATCTATACCCTGACCCACTCGAGCGCTGGTCTGAAGGTGGCATGGAGGACTTAATTGAGCTAGGAGCTATCGAGGTTATTCCCAAATTTCGTGGAGCCGCTGTAGGTAAAAATCTCCTAACTGTTTCAATGATGGATGATGCAATGGAAGATTATATTATCATTACAACTGAATATTATTGGCATTGGGACCTAAAAAACACAGGGTTAAACGTGTGGGAGTACCGAAAAATGATGGAAAAGATGATGAATGCTGGCGGCCTTACCTGGTACGCTACGGATGATCCAGAAATCAGCTCCCACCCGGCAAACTGCCTTATGGCAAGGATTGGTGACAGGATAGGCCCCGAATCGGTTGAGAAATTTGATCGTCTTAGATTTATGAATCGCTTCATGTATTAGTTAATCTAAAACTCGAACGAACGAGGGGGATCCACATGATTGTAGAAGAAATAATGAAAACAGAATTGATTACACTAAGCAAAGACCACACAATCGAGGATGCTTGTCGATTGATGGAGGAGAAGAGAATCAGGCATTTACCCATTACTGATGAAAATCAGTTATTGGTAGGGTTGGTTACTGACCGGGATATTCGGGATGCCATGCCCTCGAGGTATTTATGTGACTCAACCCCTGAAATACTTGAAAATTCGCTTGAAAGCCTAATGACAACCGATTTAATTACGTGCCATCCACTAGACTTCGTTGAAGAAATAGCCGCACTCTTTTACGAACATAGTATTGGATGCCTTCCAATCGTAAACGATCGGAAGCTAGTCGGTATTGTTACAGAAACGGATTTACTTCATACTCTTATTGCACTCACTGGAGCTCATCAACCTGGCTCCCAAATCGAAGTTAAGGTTGCCAATAAAGGCGGAATGCTCAATAGTGTCGCCTCAATTATTAGCGCGCGTAAAGCCAATATTTCTAGTGTCTTAGTGTATCCTTATCAAAAAGATGATCGTTATAAAATTCTTGTCTTTAGAGTCCAGACGATGAATCCCATTAATATAATTGAAGATCTAAAAAAAGCTGGTTTTCATGTTCTCTGGCCTAATATGCCAGGTGTTTCCTCATGAGTAAACGCTCTGTCTTTGTCTATTCCGAGGACTCTCTAAAATATAAATTTAGTAACGACCATCCCTTTAATCAAAGACGCTTAAAATTGACACTTGATTTACTGAAGAAGGCTAATGCTATTTCAGACAAGGATATCATTCCTCCTCGGCAGGCTACCGATGAGGAACTCTTCCTGGCCCACGATCCTAATTATGTTGAAGCCGTTCGCCTTGCAGGAGAAGGTCTTCTTCGAGAAGAAGCTGCAGAAGGGTATGGTCTTGGGACAGAGGACACACCTACCTTCCCAAATATGCATGAGGCCAGTTCCTTACTAGTTGGGGGAACTTTGACAGCAGTAGACCAGGTTATGTCTGGTAAGGCCGACCATGCACTTCATCTGGGCGGTGGATTACACCATGGCTTTCGTGGAAAGGCATCCGGTTTCTGTATTTATAATGACAGTTCTGTTGCCATAAAGTATCTTATAGAAAAATATAATGCCCGAGTTCTATATGTCGACACAGACGCTCATCATGGCGATGGCGTACAATGGTCCTTTTATGATGAACCGAATGTATGTACACTTTCAATTCATGAAACAGGGCGGTATTTGTTTCCTGGGACAGGAAATGTCAATGAACGGGGGCAGGGCAAAGGATATGGGTTCTCCTTTAATATCCCCGTTGATGCGTTTACAGAAGACGACTCTTGGTTGCACGCCTATACAAATGCACTAACAGAAGTGGCGGAGTTTTTTAAACCTGATGTGATTCTGACTCAAAACGGCGCCGACTCTCATTACCTTGATCCGCTCACTCACCTTTCAGCCACGATGAGAATATATAGAGAAATTCCAAAGCTAGCCCATAAGATTGCCCATAAGTACTGCAATGGTAAATGGATTGCCGTTGGTGGAGGAGGCTATGATATTTGGCGGGTTGTTCCAAGAGCTTGGGCGATGATTTGGATGGAAATGACGGAAAACTCAAACTGTTACGGCAGTTTACCGGATGATTGGATTCGTACTTGGCAGGATGAAAGTCCAGTTACCCTCCCACGTGAATGGGATGACCCGGATACATTATACCCACCCATCCCTAGAAAAGAAGAGATTACCGAGAAAAATAGGCAAACAGTTGAAAAAGCTCTATTTCCCATTCTTAATCATAAGAATAGGCAGGAAGGTCAAACCGGATCATAACAAAAAAACGCCCTAATGTAACGGGTTTCGTTTCCTGTCTCAAAACCTGAAAATGCAATCCAAAATGTAGCTCAATTTGTCCCCCGCCTTTTGTATCTGTTATTTTCACTAAAAATAAAATGGCCCAGTTCATTAACTGAGCCATTTTAAATATCCATGTTTAGTTGCCTGATTTACTCGATAATAGAGGGTGGTTTCGTGATTATCCGCTCTTTTTGATTGGGGACAGTTTTGTTTGATAAATAAGCGGAGAAATTCCGGCTATTTAGGAAATAGCACTAAAAATAGCTTAAATAGACGGAGATATTCCGACTATTTACTCAAACAACGTGAAAACAGGTAATTTTTCTTTACTTAAGCGGAAAAACTCCGCTTATTTACCCCATAATGTAGTTATTGCAAAATAACCGGAAAAACTCCGCTTATTTTTTGTAAGATAAATTATATATCAATTGCGGATGAAATTGTGGAGGTACAATAGCCCTTGTACACCCTACAATTTTAGGTGCAATTTCCTATACGAATTTTTTAGTGATTTCATCAAAAATGTCCTTTATACCTATAACAAATGAGTGTCAATTTCATATACAAATTGGCACTCATTTTAACTTACATTTTTATTGTTTGTGATAGGAAACGGAACCCGTTAGCCATAAAGGCGGTTTTTCCTTTAGTTCTTCGTCGAGTCGCGGTATTCAATCCTGTGGGGTAGAACCACTGTTTGATCTTCTACCTCTTCCTTATTCATTAACTTCGTTAAAAGCCTCATAGCGACCGCCCCAATGTCATATAGGGGCTGGACAATGGTTGTTAACTGAGGACGAACCATCATCGCTAGCCTTGTATTATCGGAACTAATAACCTCAAAGTCGCCTGGTACGCTATAACCACGGTCAACCGCTCCATGAACAACTCCAAGAGCCATTTCATCTGAACCAACAATGATAGCAGTAGGTTTGTCTTCAGATTCTAATAACTTTTCAATCGCTTCTAATCCAGAATCATACGTATAGTCGCCCTCAACCACTAATTCCTCATCATAGTCGTATCCGTTATGTTCCAACGCCTGCCTGTAGCCAGACAGCTTCTTTTCTTTATTAATTGGTTCTAATAGAGGGCCCACTACAAACGCAATGCGTTTATGGCCTTTGTCAATCATTAATTGAACAGCATCATTGATTGCCTGTTGATAATCGATATTTACTGATGGTACTGTCTCTGATTGCTCAACTGAGCCAGCAAGTACAATAGGCACTGGCGACTTTTTGAATTCTTCCACGTGATCCTCTGTTATGTTCCCACCCATGAACACAATACCATCCACTTGTTTTCCAAGCATGGTATTCAATAAATGGAGCTCTTTGTCTTTATTTTGATCTGAGCTACTAAGGATAATATTATATTTGTACATGGATGCGATATCTTCAATCCCTCTGGCAAGTTCAGCAAAGAAAATGCTCGAAATATCAGGAATTACAACACCAACCGTTGTTGTTTTCTTACTAGCAAGGCCTCGCGCAACTGCATTTGGCCGATAGCCTAGACGATCGATGACTTCCATTACCTTTTTTCTAGTAACAGGTTTAACATTAGGGTTTCCATTGACAACCCGCGAAACCGTTGCCATTGATACATTTGCTTCTCTTGCTACATCATATATTGTAATATTCATGACTTTCACTCCTTTAATCCGTAACCAAGCTTTCTTATATTTTACAGCATAATCAGCTAGTTTAATCATCAGCAAGATTGTGATTTTATATACAAGTACAATTATGTATCTAATCATACGCTATCCATTGCAATCTCGCAATGTGAACGTTAGACAATCTATCATATTTCTTTAAAAATAAGGCTTTGTTGTTTTTAATGAAGGGAAATATAAAACTGGTCCGTTCCATTGCGCTCCGGACACTTGCTTTCCGCGGGGAGGAAGCTGAGCCTCCTCGTCGCTTTGCTCCTGCGGGGTCTCAGCCTTTCCTCTATCTCCCGCAGGAGTCAAGTGTCCTCCGCTCCATTCCACTAATACATTACATCAAAAAACAGCCAAAAAGAACTAGCACTTTATCTTGCAGGACAAAGAAAGTGAAAAAACCTCCCCACTTTTGTGGGAAGGTTTAAAGATAAAGAATTTATATTTGCACAAACGCGGAAGACCGGAGTGATTGAACAAATTCGTCAAATTGCTTAAGGTCCATTTGCTGAGCATTATCAGACAACGCGACAGCCGGATCTGGATGAACTTCTGCCATAACACCGTCTGCGCCAATAGCTAAAGCTGCTTTTGCTGTTGGTAGAAGTAAATCTCTTCTCCCTGTAGAGTGAGTTACATCGACCATAACTGGCAAGTGAGTTTCCTGCTTCAGAATTGGTACAGCAGAAATATCTAAAGTATTTCTTGTGGCTTTTTCGTACGTTCGAATGCCTCGCTCACAAAGGATAATTTGTCCATTTCCTTGTGCCATAATGTACTCAGCTGCGTTAATGAATTCCTCAATTGTAGCTGAGAGACCTCTTTTTAGTAGAACTGGCTTGTTAACGGCACCTGCTGCTTTTAAAAGTTCAAAGTTCTGCATATTACGTGCACCAATTTGGATTACATCAATATAATCTACAGCCGTTTCAATATCATTTGGGTGAACGATTTCGCTAATAACCGCCATATCAAACTCATCGCCAACCCTTTTAAGGATTTTTAATCCTTCTAGGCCAAGCCCTTGGAAGTCATATGGAGAGGTTCTAGGCTTGTAGGCACCGCCACGAAGTAATTTGAAGCCTTTTTCCTTTACAGCTGCAGCAACGGTTGCTACTTGCTCATAGGATTCAACAGAACATGGACCGAAGACAAATTGTTGACTGCCATCACCAATTTTAACGCCTTTAACCTCAACAATCGTATTATCCGGCTTTTTCTTTCTTGAAACGAGCAATGCTTTACGATGATCGTTCTCTTGAAGTTCGAGACCCGCCTTAAAGATTTGCTTAAAAATATGTTCAACAGTGGAATTCTGAAATGGCCCACTATTATTCTCTTTAATTAGGTCAAGCATGTCACGCTCCCGCACCGGGTCATAGCGATGAACACCTTGAGTTTCTTTCGCTTTTCCAATTTCCTGTACTAGCAATGCTCTCTCGTTAATAAGTGAAAGCAGTTGTAGGTTTAATTCATCAACGCGCTCTCTTAGCTGATCTAGCTTAATATTGCTCATTATTTTCCCGCCCCTTCAAGTTATGTTTATTCAGAATGTACTGCATTTTCTATAATTAGGGTAATTATATCTGAATTCGTTTGTTTTGTCACGAACTTCTTTATTAATTAGACGCTTTTAAGCGCTAAAGCGTTATGTTTTAAACATTTATGTAGGTTTACGTGATGTTGATTTCGACTCCACGCACTAACTTTCAGTTCCAGTCAACCTATTTTAAAGTCAATACATGACCTTAAACAGAAAATTATTTGATAGTAAAAAACACCCATAAACATGGATGTTATTGGTTTTCTTCAAGAGCTGTCGCTAACGATTTTTTTGTAATTTTCCAATGGGATGCATGCCAAGCAACATTTGCTTTTGTAAATAAAATCGCTTGCGGAGATTCATGCTTTACATGAAATGTTTCTTCAATATGGCTAGAAAGCGGCCTTGCCTCTTGTACAGCAAGGTAATAACATGGGACCTCACTATTTCCTGCATATTTTTCAAACTCGTCAAACGCGGCTTGACTGACAGGGCAAGTTAAACTATGTTTCATAAAGAAAAATGGATTCTCCTCTTCAGTAAGCTTGTCAAACTCTTCAATGGAATCAATTTTGTTCATATTGTTTCACTCCTTAACTGGTTGAGTTTCCAAAATAAAAAACTAAATGATGAAGTAAGCTTATCACTTCACCATTTAGTTTGCCAACTTTAATGATTTAATTTCATTTCAGTTTCATCGAATGCTTTTTGTGTCTCTTCCAGTTTTCTTTGGATTTCCTCACTAGTACTAACGTATGACCGAGGCTGGCTCTCCTCTGCCGCTTGGGCCTCGATATCCGTTTCGTCAAATTGACGTTGTTCTTTAACCTTTTTTAATAACTCACTTGATTGTTGGGACATGGAATTCACAACCGTATTCGCCTTTTCTTTGGCCGCTAAAGCGAATTCATTACTCTTGCTAATCGCCTTACCTTTTATTTCATCAGTTCTATCTAGGATAGAGGAGGTTTGTCCATTAATCGTTGATCTCAAGTCTCTACCGGACTTCGGAGTTAACAGCAAGGCCGCTGCAGCACCTGCCAAAGCTCCCAAGAATGCTCCAACGATGAAATCGCGTGAATTCGTTTTTGTTTCCTCTTTCCCATTCAATTCTCTGCTTGACATCTGCATTCACCTCATATTATTAGGCTTTTTTTCGTAAAGATATTGTTTTACAATCCTAAAACCGTTTAAGCAATTTTGTGCGGAATAAAAGTTTTGAGAAAAGAGAGCTTCTATTAATGGTTTGCTCGTTCGCGTTGTCTCGCAAGAATCTGCTCACCTTCTAAGTGATGGTCGGAAGAGCTAGTTTTTCTTGCTTGCCACCTTTCCTTTAACTCCAAAAAGACATTGCTCCATTGCACAACTTGCGAAATTTTATCCTGATTTTTATCGACCTGCTGTTCTACTTTCGCAGTTATGTTTTGAATGGTGTGGTTAAAACGTTGGACAGAAGACCCAACATCCTTCACCGCAATGACGACTGAATTTAGATTTTCAGACTTTTGTTGGATATCTTCTGCTAGTGTGTTTGTTTTATGTAATAATTCAGTTGTCTCGCGTGTGACACCGTCGAGTTGTTTTTCTAGACCCGTGAGTGTATGAGCAACGCTATTTAGTGTTGCTTGGAGTGATTTTAATGTTTTCGCCAAATAAATGACAAGAATAAAAAAAGCTATTGCTGCTAATGCAGCACTTAAGTAAAGAATTAGTTCCACCTATTGCACCTCCGTTTGCATTAATAAACCATTACCCTAGTATAAAAGGTATAAAACTCTTAGCATTCATACTTCCCATTTCCCCCTCTCTTAATCATAAGGATATCAGGAAGCAAAATCCAGTCAAATCGGGTACAATTATACTATGTTTTCATATAAATGGGAGGTTACAGACGATGAAGGATCCACGAATTAATAAGCTAGCCAAAAACTTAATCAACTATTCAGTGAAATTGGAGAAAGGAGAAAAAGTACTTATCGAGAATTTTGGGCTTCAACGGGAACTTGTCACTGCTTTGGTTCAGGAAGCATACGCTGCCGGAGGCTATCCATTTGTTCTTTTAAAAGACCAGCAGGTTGATCGCTCCCTTTTACTTGGAGCACAGGATGAGCATTTCAATATGATCGCCGAGTTTGAAGCCAATGTTATGAGTAAAATGGATGCATACATTGGGCTTAGATCTGGTGACAACATTAATGAACACGCGGATGTACCTGATGAGAAAATGAAGATTCAAGGAAATACTATTGGTAAAAAAGTACATAGGGATATTAGAGTTCCTAAGACTAAATGGGTTGTTCTTCGGTACCCAACCAGTTCTATGGCCCAGCTTGCTAAGATGAGTACAGAAGGGTTCGAAGATTTCTATTTTAACGTTTGCAACCTTGATTATAGTAAAATGGACCAAGCAATGGATAGCCTCGTTGCATTAATGGATAAAACAGATAAAGTTAGAATTACTGGTCCGGGTACGGATTTAGCGTTTTCCATCAAGGATATCGCAGCAATTAAATGTGCTGGGGAAGCGAATATTCCCGATGGAGAAGTATTCACGGCCCCTGTTCGTGATTCAGTAAATGGGACAATAACCTATAATACACCGTCACCTTATCAAGGCTTTACTTTTGAAAACGTCCGCCTTACCTTCAAGGATGGAAAAATTGTTGAGGCAACGTCTAATGACAGTGAGCGTATAAATAACATCTTTGATACGGATGAAGGCGCTAGATACATAGGTGAATTTGCCATTGGTGTCAATCCTTATATTCAACACCCGATGCAGGACATCTTGTTCGACGAAAAGATCGATGGAAGTTTCCACTTCACTCCAGGTCAATGTTATGACGATGCCTCTAATGGGAACCACTCGAATATTCATTGGGATATGGTAAACATCCAAAGACCGGAGTATGGTGGTGGAGAGATTTATTTTGATGATGTCCTCATTCGGAAAGATGGCCGCTTTGTCTTACCTGAACTGGAAGCATTAAATCCAGAAAATCTTAAATGATACAAGCACATAATACGTAAAAAGAGGATGCGAAGTGAGCTCGCATCCTCTTTTTTTAATTCAATTGTTTTTCATAAGCTTCTTGGAATTTTTGAATATCTCCGGCACCCATAAAGATTATAACCCCATTCTCGTGTTTCTTGAGAATCGAAGTATCCTCTTCGGTGATGATTTCAGCACCTTCTATTTTCTCCTGCAAATTCTCAATAGTCAACTTCCCGTGGTTTTCTCTAGCTGACCCAAAAATCTCACATAAATAGACTTGATCTGCCTGACTAAGACTATCAGCGAATTCTTGAAGGAAAGTTTGTGTTCTTGAAAAGGTATGAGGCTGAAAAACCGCAACGATATCACGGTCCGGATATTTCTGATTAGCCGCTTCGATAGTGGCTTTTATTTCAGTAGGATGATGAGCATAATCATCGATAATAATTTGTCCGTCAATTTCTTTTTCTGAGAACCTTCGTTTAACGCCTTGAAAGGTTTGTAATTGCTCTTCGATGATTTTAGCATCAATTCCTTCATAATTGCAGAGGGCAATGACCCCAAGAGCATTTAGAACATTGTGGTCACCATAGGCTGGAATCGAAAACGTATGGTAAAAAGTATTCCGTACAAATACATCGAAGGTAGTCCCCTCTGTTGACTTCACTACATTCCTAGCCTGAAAGTCATTTTCCTCAGCAAACCCGTAAAAAACAACAGGAACTTTTGCCTGCACTTTTTGAAGCTGCTCGTCATCACCGCAGGCGATAATTCCCTTTTTAACTTGCCAAGCCATTTCTTGGAATGCAGAAAAAACATCTTCTAAATTGGCAAAGTAATCTGGGTGATCAAAATCAATATTAGTCATAATGGCATAGTCAGGAAAATAGGACAAAAAGTGTCTGCGATATTCACAGGCTTCAAATACAAAATACTCTGCTTCTTTATCACCTTTTCCGGTACCATCTCCAATGAGAAAGGCCGTGGGTTTTGCACCCTTAATCACATGCGAGAGGAGCCCGGTCGTCGAGGTCTTTCCATGAGCACCGGTAACTGCCACGCTCGTGAAGTTTTCCATAAAGTCACCTAAAAAGCGGTGATAACGAACTATAGGCAGGCCTAGCTCCATTGCTCGCTGAATTTCGTCATGTGTGTCTGGGAAAGCATTTCCTGCAATGATGGCCATTCCAGGCTGTATATTATCCTTATTGAACGGAAGGATCTTTATTCCGGATTGTTCAAGGGCAATCTGGGTAAAAAAATGCTTCTCGACATCAGAGCCCTGTACTTGATAGTCCATATCATGGAGAATCTGAGCAAGTGCGCTCATACCAGACCCCTTTATACCTACAAAATGGTAAATAGTCATATAAAGAACCTCCAACAAACGTCTGTATGTAACACAGTATATGACGATAATCGTAAATTGCTCATATAAAGCTTTTAGACAAAACGTTCCTTAATTACAATCTCGAATATTGAAACATTATATCATTTTTCAAACACAAAAACTATTTCTTTACCTAATATTCGTATTTTGGGTTAAGCGTATCCATGTATTTAAGTTAGCGATTGATGATCCTGAAAGGAGTCTAGTTCCTCTGTGGAAATGAGCACATCCCTTGGTTTACTGCCACGTCCTTCAGAAATAAACCCGTTATCCTCCATCATATCAATCAACCTTGCCGCTCGATTATAACCTATTTTAAAGCGCCGCTGAATGCTTGATGTTGAAGCTCCTCCCTGCTCAATTACGAATGAACAAGCTTCATAAAAGAGTTCATCTTCGTCTTCTGTCACTTGGGATTTTTTTATTAATTCATCCTGTTCAAACAAAAACTCAGGTTTTCTCTGGTTTCGGACAAAGGCAACTATTTCGTCGATTTCCCGGTCGGAAACAAAAGTTCCTTGTAAGCGAAATGGCTTCGAAGACCCATTTTCTAAAAATAGCATATCTCCACGTCCAAGAAGTTTTTCTGCTCCACTTATGTCTATAATCGTACGAGAGTCAACTTGAGAGGATACGGAAAAGGCCACTCTTGTTGGGACATTCGCCTTGATCAAGCCAGTGATAACATCGACAGACGGTCGTTGAGTAGCGATAATAAGGTGAATTCCACATGCCCTTGCCTTTTGAGCGATTCGACAGATAGCCTCTTCAACATCAGCTGGGGACATCATCATTAAATCAGCAAGCTCATCAATGACTATCACGATATACGGTAATTTTTCTGCATATCGTTTATGCTCAATCGCTAATTCATTAAACCGATTGATATCTCTCACACCTGTATGAGCGAAGAGTTCATAACGCCTCTCCATTTCCTCAACAGCCCACTTTAACGAAGCTGTCGCTGCTTTTACATCAGTTATAACAGGACTGACAAGATGAGGAATGTTGTTATACGGTGCCAGTTCAACCATCTTAGGATCAATTAAAAGTAGTTTCACATCGTCCGGATGCGCTTTGTATAACAGACTAACAAGCATTGTATTGATACAAACACTTTTTCCAGAACCAGTTGCCCCCGCAATTAGTCCATGCGGCATCTTCCTTAAATCTGTCACAACAGGGGTACCTGCAATGTCGAGACCTAGAGCAACAGCGAGAGCAGAGGGGTTTTCACTGAAACCATCTGTTCTTACAATCTCGCTTAGAAGAACTGGTCTGCTTGTTTCGTTTGGAACCTCGATTCCAATAGTATGCTTGCCAGGGATTGGCGCCTCAATCCGAATATCTTTAGCTGCAAGACTTAGCTTGATATCGTCAGAGAGATTCGTAATTTTATTTACTTTCACTCCGGGCTCAGGCTGGACCTCAAAACGGGTGACTGAAGGACCTTGAGCAACATTAACCACCCTTGCTCCGACATTGAAATTTTTCAATGTTTCGTTTAAAAGTTGCTCCTGATTAAATAACCAATCCTCGCTCGCCTCAACGATAACAGGCGGTTGGAGAAGATCTAGGGGAGGAAACTGATAAGTAGCTTGTTCCTTATCCTTTTCCTTTACACTCTCGGTTACCTGTTCATCACTATTCTTTATTTCACTCTGTTTAGGAGAATGAACTAGAGCTGAAGGCTTCTCTCTCTTTTGTCCTGACCATGTTTTTCGTTCCTCGAGTTTTCGCTTATCCTGTTTTAGCATCAATACATTAAAAGGCAACTGTTTCTTTTTAGGCTCAGCTATTGTAGGCTCTAATGCCGCCGCTACTGGTACATCAGGATAATGAGACGCCATTTCTTTTTCCCTTGATGCAGCATCTGATACTGTCAAGGGTTTTTCGTTAATTGCCTCATTTGTACTAAAGAACTCCTTCATTCCTGCTTCTCTTTCAGCTTTAATGGACGAGATTTCATCTGTTCCATGTTCGAAAAATAACTGTGGTCCTTCTGTCCTCTCTTCTTCCTTTATTGTTGCTACTGGAATATCAGAGGGCTCCTCTTCATGGGATTTGGCAATAGGCACTCCCACTATTTCTTCTTCGATTATTGCAGCGGGCTCCTCAGCTTTGAAGGCTGCTCCTTCATTTGTAGTATCCTCTACCGAGACAATGGGCTCCTCTTTTTCCTCTGCCTTAACCATGACAACGGATTCCTCTACTGTTTCTTCTTCAACAATACCTGCGAATTTCTCTAATTCTTCTTCCTGAATAGCCGGTGGTTGTTCAGATTTTGAAATAAGGTTAAACTCGGCATCTGAACCCATATTAGAATATCCTTCGAACGTTTCGTCGGCTATTACCAAACGTTCAGTATCCACTTCTTCGCTCGAGAACAGGGGAGGGTTTTGTTCTGGTTTCTCACCTGTGATCTCCACTTTCTTTTGTTCAGGTATATCTATCGACGATTTTACTTCGGAAACATCCTTGATAAACCCATTTAATTCGTATTCAATAGCATCGTCAGATTTTGGCCTATTAAAAGCAAAAATGGGTGAAGGTGTTTCTGTTCGGCGAAACGGCTGGCGATTGACATTAACCTTTGGTAGTGTGGGCGGATCGACCTTCGGTTTTAGCGGGACCGGTTCGTTATCAGGTTTCTTTTCATTCACAGGTGTTTCTTCATAACGCCAATCCGTTTTTTTCTCGTTTTTCATGTTTGTGTTTTTGTTTGTGTTTTTGTTTGTGTTTGTGTTTGTGTTTGTCTTAGTCTCGGTGCGTCTTTCCACTCTTTCATCAGGAATTAGCGGAAATTTAAATTGACCTTTAGGATATTTATACAGTACTCTCGCATCCACATCTTTTTTGACTTCAGACTGGTTTGGTTCTGGGTACGGGCGCTGTTTCCCCTCATTTATGTTCTTCCTAATGGAATTGGGTTCATTTCTTTCCCCCTCTTCCTCCCCAGTGAACATTTGCAAAAGCCTCTTAATCCAACTCAACATTATCACTCTTTCTATCCTTATATCCTCCCTATTTTAACAGTTATTGGCCGTCTTTGGAGACAAAGTTAACAGAATAGGTCATAACTCACATTTTTTAGGCCCACACGATAAATGAAAAAGCCCTATTTACAGGGCTTTTTTCGAATACTATGTTGTTTTTTATAGAAGATAAAAGATTAACAAGTCCGTTCCATTGCGCTCCAGACACTTGCTTTCCGCGGGGAGGAAGTCGAGCCTCCTCGGCTCCGCCTGTGGGGTCTCGACCTTTCCTCTTCATCCCGCAGGAGTCAAGTGTCTTCCGCTCCATTCCACTACTGCTACGAAAAGCTTTTATTTAAGAACAACAATCTTTGAGAAATAGGCCTTTAAAATTAAGTTATTGTTTTTTATTTTTTCCTAGGATAAAAATCGGCTCAAGTTCACCATCTTCGTATAGGAACGATAAGGCAGTGATTGGTACCCGTCCACTGGTAAAGAAGCTCATCGTCATTTGGGCAAGAATATCATACCCGGTGTTATTGCGAATATCAGCAATAATTAACACATCTTGATGGGGTACTGCAATGGCCAATGATCCTTCAACCTGGTCGGCCATGGTATTCAATAATCGTTCATTTAGGATTCTACTTGCATCATAACCATCATTTGAATTTAGAAAGTAAAAGAGGTTGCCAGCTACCTCATCCTTTTTAAAATCAGCAGAAAGGGATCTCAAATTAAATAATGCTGTTTCTCTTATCTGGCTTTCTTCCCATCCTTCCTTTGCGATAACCTTTTTATCAATCAAACGATACGTCTTTCCCATATCAAGTGCATAGTATATGCGAGTTTCGGCCGTATGGTTGTCAAAGAAAAACGGGACTCCTTCTTCGGCTTCATCCGGAAAAGAGGTTGAGCGAATAACCGGGAAGATATTACGTTCTTGTCCGGAGAATGTCGCTTCTCCCTTCATCGCGTTTAGCCCCTCTTCCACATAATAAACGGTTTCGTCAATCGCTTTTTCCTTCTGTTCATTCCATTTTGCGATAATCCCAGGTAGGGAAACGGTGATTCCACTGCCGGTTTGCTTATTCTCAATGCGCAGTTGATCCTTCTCTCGATCAAAAATAAAATTCCTGTCTGGATGTTTTAGCCTTTGTTCTAGTTCTTTTCTCATTTTCTTACTATCCATATTATTTATCTAGCCCTCCAATAAACTCTTCGATTTGTTCTTGTGTCTTTCGTTCCTTACTTACAAAACGCCCAAGTTCTTCTCCGTCCTTATATGCAAGGAAACTAGGGATTCCAAAAACATTTAATTCGACGCAAAGGTCAATATGCTCATCTCGATCAATATAAACAAAAGTAAATTCATTAAATTTCTGTTCTAGTTCAGGTAGAAACGGATCAATAAATCTGCAATCTGGGCACCAGTTAGCAGAGAATAAAAAGAGATGTTTTCCGTTATTTTTTATCGTATTGAATTGTTCAATGGATTCTAGTTTTTTCAAGGTAATGCCCCCATTCTAAAATATCCTGTCCATTCATTTTAAACCTGCTAGAATAAAAAAGAAAACAAACTGATTTTCTATCTCCTTGATGAGATTAGAATAACGGTCAAGTCCGTTCACCAAAAATCAGGCGTGAATTCGGATGAATTCACGCCTGACAACATTTTATTTACCTTCAACATTTGTAGCGCCACCTGAAATTGACGTTACTTTATGTTAACTGAATTAGCTATACTCATCATTGTAACAGCATCGGACTTTAGATTCTTAGACTCAGTTGTCAATTTGACGCCCCCGACTCCCGTTACAATCTGATAAACACCCTCTTCAAGTGTCTTCACTAACAAATAGCCAAACTCCCCATCTTTTTCAAAGGTTTCATTTGCGTCCCACTCTGCCTGTTGCTTAAGTGTCGATTCATAGACGACCCTGCTCCCACTATCCTCATGCTGGTTGTAAAATAAAATATAGGTCCTTGATCCATTTTTAAGCAATATATTATTGGGAGTTTCTTCTTCTATTTCAACACCAAAGGGCAAACGATAGTCTATATCTTCATTATCATTATTAACTTTATCTGGTTCTTCATTAAACTCTTGTTCTACAGCCTCATTCGTTTCCCCAATTACTTCCTCAAAAGGAGCCGAACATGCAGCTAGGAATAACACGGTAATGATAATGAATAAAGCCTTTGAGCCGAATAATCTCATAACGATTTCCTCCTTTATTCGGACCAGCAATCCTCATACTATAATACCGCTACGATAGAACTAGTGACAACCCCAATCCTTTAAAATATCCCTAAGATTGTTCATTTTTTCGAAAAACTGCCTTATTTAGGATTGTTCTCAAGTTGATTTCGTTGATATTCGTATTGTCCTAGAAGCAACTTTATAATATGAGCGAACATTTCTGAACGATCCACACGACCATTGGTAAAGACACCAACCGCTCCTTCTTTCTTGCGTATATTTTGCCTTTTGGTATATTCATCCATCACTGGACCAAGTTCTTCCCCCTCCAAGAGACGCTCAGCTATCTCGTCAGGCAAGCGGATTCTGGCTCCTCCAGCAATAATTGGTTCCAGTCCATTTGCCTTCAGTGCACCCCAATTACAAAGGAATAAACCAGCTTCGGATTTATGGACCCCTCCCTCGAGCCCAATTCCAATATCAGCATTAAACTCTTTGAAGGCCGCAACTGCACGGTTAACGGCTCCCTTTATCGTTTCATCGTCGGATAAGGGCTGAGCTCTAACACCTGAATCCGTATCTACTGACACGATATCATTGGAATAATCTTTAAATACTGCTTCGACTGCTGCAATTTTAGCTGGGTTCTTTGTTCCAACGGATATAATCATCACTTTCACCTCTGACATTCTTTTCAACAAAAAGAGACAGGTTAACTGCCTCTACTTGTTCACTAACTATTTTGTTTAATTGTATCAACTGTTGACTGATCGCATGCTTTTACGAGTTTAACCAGCAGCTCTTTGGCAGCAGCGTAATCATCCACATGAATCATGCTAGCGTGTGTATGGATATAACGGGAGCAGATTCCGATGACAGCACTTGGTACACCTTCATTCGAGATATGTACTCTTCCTGCGTCTGTTCCCCCTTGAGAAACAAAGTACTGATACGGAATAGAATGTGTTTCTGCGGTATCAAGGATAAACTCTCTCATCCCTCGATGGGTAACCATTGAACGGTCCAAAATGCGGAGAAGAGCTCCCTTTCCTAATTGGCCAAATTCATTTTTATCACCCGTCATATCATTAGCAGGGCTTGCATCAAGAGCAAAGAAAAGATCAGGATTAATCATGTTCGCTGCCGTTTGTGCACCCCTTAATCCGACTTCCTCCTGTACCGTAGCACCAGAATAAAGGATGTTCGGCAAGGTTTCTCCTTGTAACTCTTTTAAAAGCTCTACAGACAGCCCACAACCATAGCGGTTATCCCATGCTTTTGCGAGAATTTTTTTATCATTTGCCATTGGTGTAAATGGGCAGATTGGAACGATTTGTTGACCTGGCTTAATTCCGATGTTTAACGCATCTTCCTTATCATCGGCACCGATATCAATGAGCATATCCTTAATATCCATCGGCTTATTACGTTTGGCATCATCTAACAAATGCGGCGGTATTGATCCAATGACCCCAACTACCGGACCTTTATCCGTTATGATTTGGACTCGTTGGGCTAAAAGAACCTGACTCCACCAACCACCAAGAGTCTGGAAACGAATCATCCCATTCTTTGTGATTGAAGTAACCATAAAACCAACTTCATCCATATGGCCTGCGACCATAATCCTTGGACCAGCTGTGTTTCCCTTTTTCACTCCAAAGATACTACCTAAATTGTCTTGGATCATTTCATCGGCATAAGGCTCTATTTGTTCACGCATAAATTGCCGTACTGAATGTTCAAACCCAGGTGCCCCTGGCAATTCAGTAAGGTTTTTAAATAAATTTAATGTCTGTTCATTCATATTCGCAGCTCCTCATAGCGTATATTTAGACTCTCTAAAGAATTTATGTACATCTGTATTTTACAGAATTTCTAAATAGGATGCCAATATTATTCTGTTCTATCGACTTACATTTAAAGATATTATTTCTTTGAAGCCCTATTGTTTTTTGTTATGATATTTTAAATATCTAATTTATATTAGGAGGTCCGCAATGAACTGGAAATACTTTTTTCTAGGTGTAGGCACGGGAATAGCTAGTGCTTTGATTGTAAAAGAAACTGCTACACGGAGAGGAACGGTTTCCCCTGAAGAGGTTCTTGACCAGGTGAAGGCTGCTTTTAAAAAAGAGGGGCCCATAAGCGGGTCATGGATCAATATGACGGCTGAGCCTTTTTTGCGATCTCCCATTGAACATCAAGTCTATAAAGGTGGAATTACCCGAAACCTTGACGGTCGAGCTGAACTCTATGAATTCATCGCAGATGCTAAGACAGGTACAATTATTGAAACGAATTTAATTAGTTAAAGGCCTGCACCATGCGCAGGCCCCTTTTTTTACTTTTCTCTTTTTATCGCTGTAGTAATTGCCCCGTACTCATCTAACTTAATAGCCCGATAAACAGCATCATGGTAAAAAGTAAACCAGGCATTTCTTTCTTGAGCAAATTTCATCCACTTTTGCTTTCCAGCAATCGAATCCATTGGATAATCATCATAAGCCATCACCCAAAGTACATTCTGGTGGGCGTGCGTTGCCATTAGGTCAGCCATATGAACAACAGTCTCTCCTTCATCTTCAATAATGATGATGGAATGCCCGTCACTATGGCCGCCTGTATGAACCATTTTAAATGGTCCGTGATTCCATTCTTCTTTAAACGTGACAACCTGCTCTTGAATCGGTTCCCAATTTTCTTTCCAGTATGTAGCTTTTGAACGGATATTCGGGTTCCTCAATTCGTCCCATTCTACTTCAGAGCTGACAATGGTAGCATTGGGAAACACAGAGACAAACTCCCCGTTCTGCTCCTTAGTTAAGCCATTAGCATGATCATAATGCATATGGGTCATGAGAACATAGTCAATATCAAGAGGAGACAGTCCCATTGCCTCTAGTGATTGCTCTATTTCTGACTCCTCATCCACACCAAAGTTACGTTTTTGTTTGTCAGTTAACTTTCCATTACCAATCCCTGATTCAACTAAATAATTTTTCCCATTTGCCTGAATTAAAATGGGATCGGTTCGTAATTCAATTTGGTTTTTATCGTTTACGTCATACTTTCTAGACCACAATGGTTTTGGTACGACGCCAAACATCGCTCCACCATCAAGATGAGTTACACCACCCTTTAACCATGTAAACCGTATGTTGGTTAATTCCAGTTTCTCCATTCTCATCCCCCCTAAAGTATTTTCAGTTAATTCTAACATTTTTTCGAGTAACTTTAAAACAAACAAAAGACCTGCCGATGGTTCTAGCAGATCTTTTGTGGGTATTTAGTTTTTGTATTGCACTTCACACCGGTAAATACGATTGCCAAGCGAGGAAAATTTCTCCTCATATTCAGTCATAATATTGCCTTCAAAATCACTTTGATGTAGGTCAAGGCTAAGATACTTTAACAAGAGACCGTATTCGGAAAAGCTCTTTAATGAATATTCAAATAGTCCCTGGTTATCGGTTTTAAAGTGTATCTCCCCTTTTGGTACAAGAATTTCTTCATAAACGGAGAGAAAACTTTTAAAAGTAAGACGTCGCTTTTCATGTCGAGTTTTCGGCCAAGGATCAGAGAAGTTCAAATAGACACGGTCTACATCACCAGGAGCAAAGTATTTTGCCAACTCCGCAGCATCTACGTTCATTAATTTTAGATTTGATAATTCCTCTTCAATTATTCTGTCCAATGCAGATACAATGACACTTTCCTGCATCTCTATCCCAATATAGTTGATATGTGGATTTGCTTTAGCCATCCCTGTGATAAACCGACCCTTTCCGGTCCCTATCTCTATATGAAGAGGCTGTGGAGCATCAAAAACTTCATTCCATTTTCCGCGATTCTGTTCAGGGTTATGGACAACATACTGAGGGTATTCCAAAAGTTTATCCTTTGCCCAAGGTTTATTTCTTAATCTCATCAAGACACCTCTGTAAAATTCATATCGTTCAAAACATATCATGTCCTCATACTATTTTTCAAGTTAAATCAGGATTTAAGGAAGACTTCTGCATAAAGAAAAAAGGAATCCGCAAAATAGCTATGTGGATTCCTTTTTCCATTATTAAAAGTGAAAGGGTGAGCCTTATGCCGTTGAATTATCATGACCAAGTGAATCTTTTAACTGATATCCTGACAAATCAGCAAACTGACTGCTGTGGTTCTGTTGCCGAATGCGAACAGCTCGAACGACTGGTAAAATCTCTAATGGTCAATTCCAATCTTGATCAAAACGTAAAACCTGTTCTACAGGAAATTTACGATTATAGCCAGAATGGTAAATATACTTCGGATTTAGACGAACATATTTTAACAAACCAAGAAAATCTTTCGAGTTGGGTAAATAATATCGGAAGCTTCTCCTAACTACATTGCCTTATTTAGGAAGTCAATCCAATTATCCATTTCCTGAAATCTCTTTTGGTTTTTATGCCATTGAATCGACGTCAAGGCTTGGCCAATCACATACCATTTCATTCGGAGCCGTAAGTGCTCTGTCATCGGAAGCCCATATCGCTCTAACCAACTGTTCCAATTCTCTCTTGGAATATAAGAGTACAACAACAGACCTAGATCAATTGCAGGGTCACCAATGATCGCACCATCCCAATCAATCAAATACAACTGGTTGTTTTCCGTTAACAGCCAGTTGTTATGATTCACATCACAGTGACATACAACCTTTTCATGATAATCAATATTCGGTAGTTCTTTTGATAAAAACTCCATTGCTTCCACAACTATTGGTAGACTTGTAACCTCCTCATCAAGTTCTTCCATTAAAAGATGAAGAAGCGTCTCCGGCTGAATTGGTGTTTTCCCCAACCTAGTTAGCATATTCAGAAGTGGCTTGGAGCAGTGGATCTTTTTTAGTAGTTTGGCAACATGGTAATCGCTCATATCAACCGATTTTAGCTCTCGCCCGTTCATCCATTGCTGAGCAGTGATGACATCACCGTTTTCTAATCTTTTTGTCCAAATAAGCTTGGGGACGATTCCTTCAGCAGATAAGACTGCAAGAAAAGGAGAGGAGTTCCGTTTTAAAAACAAGCGTTGTCCCTTATGCTGGGCAAAATAGGCTGCACCAGTGGCACCACCTGCAGGAATAATCTCCCATTCTTGACCTAATAAATCTTCCAAAGTTGTTCACCTTCAATTTATGTCACTATCTCGGTAGTTGCTGAGATTACAATGATTAAGTATCGTACGAATAAAAAAGACAGCTATTGACTCGAAATTGGCACAATAGCTATCTTATTAAATTTTATCTCCTATTTGCTTTCCCCGTCAAGCCCAGCAAGCGTTATTCATTGGGAAATCTACCGTTATATTTTTCTAATTTCTGTTTATCTTACAGCAACTACGAGTGCACAAGGCTCTATATCAATAGTTTCACCCTCTATTTCACGAAATGGCAGATCCGATGCATACTCGTGATCAGCTAATATTTTCCACCCATTTTCTTCTTGAGGGAACTGATAGTTTTCCCTTTTTGTTGACGGATTGATCAGAACCAGTATGGAATTCCATTTTCCGAACCTTCCTACTTCTGAAAGAGTGTAACCGATAATAGGAGTAGGTATTGGTAAAAAATGGATGTGTTCACGGATTAACTTTGTGCTAGGAAGTCTGAATGCCTTGTGTGAACGTCTAATTTTTATGATTCCTTTAATATATTGAACGTTCTCTAGTTCAGCATCTCTCCGTTCCCAATCAATCCGGTTAATATCATCAGACGACTGATAACTATTACCAATGCCTTGCTTCGTTCTAAAAAACTCTTGGCCACTATGGATAAATGGAATCCCTTGGGCTAGGATGACTAAGGAAGTTGCTAACCGATGTCTCCTTTTCATATGGTCCTGTTGACACGCTTCTAGCTTATCCCAAAGGGTATGGTTATCGTGACACTCAACATAGTTGACGGTTTGTACGGGCTCTAGGAACAAACCATTCTTTCGCTTACCGATACCCACACTACCTGCTATAACCTGTTTGGCGGCTTCAGTAAGCCGTTCGTTACCTAATGCATATCCACGATCATAAAGATTAAATGTACTGCCTTTTATCGTGTCGCGGAACCAGTCATTAAACTGTCCGATGTTTGGGAGACTCGCTTGATTCCCAATGGTCGCTTTCTGGCTGTCTTTAATGGGTGTATTCAAGTCCCAGCCCTCTCCAATTATAATCGTAGATGGGTTGATATCATCGACCATTTTTCTTATGGCCTGCATCGTGTCGATATCAAGAATTCCCATTAAATCAAATCGAAATCCATCAAGACCATACTCCTCCAACCAGTATCGAACCGAGTCTAAAATAAACTTTCTCCCCATTAACCTCTCAGAGGCAAAATCATTGCCAACTCCCGTTCCATTTGACGGAAGTCCATCATCCCCATGACGAAAGAAGTAACCAGGCACGATTTGTTCGAAAGAAGAACTCTCACGAATATACACATGATTATAAACGACATCCATCACGACTCTAAGGCCCTCGGCATGAACCGCAGCAATCAGGCGCTTCAGCTCCGCTATTCTTGTATAAGGCTCTTCAGGGTTTGTTGAGTAACTTCCATCTGGCGCATTAAAATGGATCGGATTATATCCCCAATTGTAGTCCTTATCCGGGTTTCGTTCATCCACCCCTGCAAAGTCATTAAACGGAAGAAATTCAATATGGGTAACGCCTAGATCTTTAATATATGATAATCCGGTTGATGTTCCTGAAGGACTTTTGGTCCCAACTTCAGCGGCACCTAGAAATTTCCCTTTATGATGAACACCACTTGCGGGATGAATCGTAAGATCACGAATATGCGTCTCATAGATAATGACATCACATGGATCTTCCAGCTTTGGGAGGTCTGGTTGTTCTACTCTCGTTTTCTCTAAATCAACAACCACTCCCATCCTCCCATTAATGGTTACTGCGTTTGCATAGGGATCAACAGCCTCCCGCCACTCTCCATTGATACGAACATGATAACTATATCGATAACATTCTAGCCCTTCCTCAACAATGATAGACCAAACGCCTTTTTCTCCACGAGACATCCTTTTAAAAATAGGAGTACTATTATCATCTTGTGCTAACTTTAGCTGAACTTGAGAAGCTGTCGGTGCCCATACCTTAAACACAGTATGAGAAGACTGTAGCTTCGCTCCTAAATCATTTCCCGTATAATAAAATGTTTCATCAAATTCATTTGTCCGAATAACCGCCCCTATTTGGAGGTCTGTCTTCCCTCCATGCTCATCAATAATATTATACTCTTTTCCTATCTCTGGCTTCATGGGACTAGAACAAACGTATTTTAATGAATCGGTTAGATGGAAGGTCTCATTCACTCTAAGTTGAATTTTCTCGTTCCCATCTGTTAAATAAAACGCTGAAGAGTTTCCGCCGTGATAGGAATATGGAAGTAATACCGTAATCATCTGGACTTCATCTAAATAGGCGTTAAACACCCGATCATTGGCTATCATGTCTACTTCATCTCCTCAGCCATCCATTATTAGCCCGCTAAGACCCTTAATGAATTCTCACAAACTTGGACTTTCACTGGTGCTTTTCCGATTACTTCACCATCGGCATGAACAAGCACTTTTTCATCTGCATAAATGGAAATGGATTTGCCCGTGTATGTTTTAACTTCTCTAAAGTGAGTATGTCCACCCCAAAAAACGGTGATAAAAACAAATAACAGCTTCCACCTTGATAGATTTTGGACAACCGTAAGATCCAACAACCCATCGGTAACCGATGCCTCTGGAGAAATTCTCATTCCTCCACCGAAGTAAATCTGATTGGCAATGGTTATAAACCACACATTCTCAAACGACTGCTCGAGTCCATCTATATTCACTCTCATGTCTGAGCTTTTATAGGTAAATAGGAGCTTGATTAATACAATTGCATAGACCAGACTTCCAAGTGATAAACGGTTCAGTTTCGCTTTTAGCTTTGAATGATTCACTTCCTCACAGATTGTTGCATCAAAGCCGACTCCCATATTATTGATAAAATACGACTGTACTTTCCCGGTACATATCTTTCCTGTATCAACATCGATTGGAAATCGTCCCTCTAAGATTAAAGCAAGGGCATCTTTAGGATTTTTAGGAATTTGAAACCCTCTCGAAAAATCATTACCAGAACCACCTGGTATGAATCCTATGGAGATGTTTGAGTGATGAACTGCTCCGTTAACCACTTCATGAAGTGTCCCGTCTCCTCCTACAACCACAATAATAATAGAATCGCCGTTTGCCTCGTGGATAATCGAGGTACTGAGTTCTATAGCATGGCCCGAATATTCGGTGAAAAAAACCTTATAAGGGACAAGTAGCGCCTTGAGTTCGTCCTCAATTGTTCTCCAAACCCTTTGACATTGGCCATTCCTAGCTTGAAGATTCACAATGAAATAATACATCTGGTTTCCGCCTTAAAAAATCATATGGTTTTATAAAAGTATGTTTTTGTAAAGTTGGTTGTTAAAATCCTAAGCCGTTTTTAACTCACTATAACTTGCTTTAAAGCTCCTTGGTCTCCGAAAGCAACAACTTAGTTTCAGCTAAAAAAGCAACGAAGTTTGAGAAGAGAGCCTTATAAAATGTATGTTCATAGATGGGGAAAGAATCATCCGTTTTTAATAAACACTAGATTAATTACCTGAGAGTGGAAATCTTGCCAATGCTTCATACTTTGGTTCTTTTCCCAAATGAGTTTTGTACAAAACAACATTGTTTGCTTGGAAAACGAATTTCCGCTTATTAAAAGGGTTTTGTTTTTCAAGCATTTCAGTTTCAAATGGAAAGTCATTTGACCATTTCCTTGCTAAAGTAATATGTGGTTTAAAGGGTCTCGTTTCTAGCTTAAATCCTGAATCCAAGCAAGCGGAGTAAACTTCATCCCTTGCTTGATGCAATAACGGTGCGTGTTTGACTCCCGTCCAAAAGATTCTAGGTGAATCACTTTTTCCAAACACACCTAAATGATCAATAGTAAGTTCAAAAGACGGGCATTGTATCCGCGAATTCAGTTTCTCCATCGATATAGCAAGTTGCTCTTCGTTTGCATGACCTAAGAACGCCAAGGTGATATGGAGATCCTGATGATGAACCCAGCGTTTAAAAGGCAGCGCTTCTTGAAGGATTCCACAAGTCTTATCAAGCTCTGCTTTGAGTTCCTGTGGTAGTTCTAATGCATAAAAATAATGTTGGTTAGTCTGGGTCATTTCTAGACCGTCCTTTCTAGGTTCCAATTTCATTTTAACAATGAGATATCTATTTGGAGAAGCGTATTTTTTGATAGTTGTATTATTTCAATATTGTCCTACTTTATGATTCTTAAAAAGGCTCTGTTGCTCCAGGATGCAATCAACGGTTAGAAAAATCAACATTGTCCTTTAACAGAGCTTTTCACAAAAATAATGACAAACAACAATCATTAATAAAAATGGGAAGGGATTGCCCTAGTTAGCAATCCCTCCCCATTACCTTATAGTTTTCCACACTGAGATTCTATTTCTTGTTTAAAAAGCTCCTGTAGTTTCAAGGTTAACTCTCCAGGCTTTCCTCCGCCCACTGGTGTCCCCTCTAGCTCTACCACAGGCATCACCTCAACGGTTGTTCCGGTTAAAAATATTTCATCCGCTTTGGAAAGCTCTTCTAGTGTAAATGCTTGTTCGTTCACTTTAATGCCTTCTTTATGACAAATGGCAAGCATAAGCTGTCGAGAAATTCCATTTAAGATGAAATGATTTGCGGGATGTGTATAGACCTCTCCTTGTTTGACAATCGAGACATTTGAGTGACTACCTTCCGTTACTCTCCCGTCTCGATGTAAAACCGCTTCATCACAACCAGCCTCCGCCGCTTTTTGATTAGCAAGAAGATTACCTAATAGATTTAAGCTTTTTATATCACAACGTAGCCAACGGATATCGTCTGTGATCATTGCTTTTACACCTGATTGTAGTTTGCTTACTGGACGGTCTACTTCTCTTGTATAAGCAATAAAGGTTGGTACGACGTCATCTGTCGGGAACGGGTGCTTACGGGGGGAAATCCCACGAGTAAACTGTAAATAGACGGTTCCTAATACTAGTTGATTTTTTTGAATCAACTGTTGAAGCTGACTTTGTAACTCTTCCTTCGTATAGGGTATTTTAATCCCAATACTTGACGCACTTGACCACAATCGATCAATATGTTCACTCCCTGTGAACATTTTTCCGTTGTATACCCGAATCACCTCGTAAACTCCGTCCCCAAATTGATATCCACGGTCCTCAATATCAATGGCCGCTTCCGTTCTTTCAACTAAATCACCGTTTTTAATGACAAATGACATTTCTCACCCTCCTAGTCTATCTTACCTGCTAGCTCATAAATTGCCTGCGCATAAATGGCTGTCGCCTTTAACATGTCGTCAATGATGATGTACTCATCCTTTTGATGAGCCGCATCAGGCCTTCCTGGAAATAACGGTCCAAACGCAACTCCCGATTTTAATGACCGAGCATACGTTCCGCCACCAATGGATATCAGTTCTGCTTTTTCACCAGTTTGCTCTTCATATACTTTTTTTAGAGTTTGGACTAGAAAATCCTTCTCATCAACATGATGAGGATTCGAATTTGTAAAGTTCTCAATCCTAAATCCCTTTTCCTTAACTATTTGATCTAAAGCCGTTTTGACTCCTTCAAGTTGGGTCGTAACCGGATATCTCATATTTAAACCTAAACGACCACCAACCTCTTGCGAGTAACTCAGTGTCCCGACGTTAATCGTTAATTCACCTGTTATCTCGTCTGCATAGGCAACTCCTAATTCCTTCCCACGTGATTCTCGCCCAAAATACTTACAGACAAACTGGAAATAATTTTTAGCACCCTCATTCAGGTTAAACTCAACTAGGAAAGAAGCCATGCAAAGTCCGGCATTTTTTCCGTTGTCAGGCTCCATCCCGTGGGCAGAAACCCCTTCCATAGTCAAAACGAGCAAGCCGTTATCAACATGGCAATTGCCACCAAGACCATGCTTCTCCTTGTAATCCTCATATCTTTGAATCAACTCCGTGTGATTACCTGATACATCTAAGGAGGCGGTAGCAAAGTCTGGCACCATATTATATCTTCTGCCAGATGTAAAACGAATAACTTTCACTTCTTCGCTTCCTTCAACAGTTTCTATTCCGTCTGCTACAATATCAAAATCTGCGATCCCTTTTTCGGCATAAATAATGGGAAAATCAGCATCTGGAGCGAAACCCATCGCCGGCATTTCTTCATGTTGAAAATAATGATCGACACAGCGCCAATTGCTTTCCTCATCCGTTCCGACAATCATTCGAACGCGTCTTTTTAGAGGTAACCCAAGTTCTTTTACAATCTTCATCGCGTAAAAAGCAGCCATCGTTGGCCCCTTGTCGTCTATCGCACCTCGAGCAAAAATTTTGCCGTCACGAATGTCAGCAGCATATGGGTCGCTCGACCAGCCATCTCCCTCGGGAACCACATCAACATGACAAAGAATCCCTACGATTTCTTCGCCTTCACCAAACTCAAGGTGACCAGCCAAATTTCCGGTATTTTTAGTGAGAAAACCCTCCTTTTCGCCAATATTAAGCATAAAGTCTAATGCTTCCTTGATACCCTCTCCAAGCGGTGCAACAGCTGTAGCATTTTCCTCATCTAGCACACTTTTAATTTGTAATAACCCTTGAGTATTACGGATCAATTCTTCCTTCCGCTTTTCCACTTCTTCAAACCAACGAATGTTTTCCATCAATAGCCATGCCTCCATTATCTAAAAACTTTATGTACAATCTTAATTTTATGACTGTATGTATTTATCTAACATCTTTCTTATTTTACTATTTTACATCATCTTATCCTTCTACATCTCCTTTTCAAACTCTTTTTTAGGCCTGTATATTTCTAAATTTTCAATTTTTTATCATAAATCATCTACCTATTGCCATATGGTAAGTTAACATTAATTAAGGCTGTTTTCTAAAAGTTTGTTTTAAGTAATTGTAAACTTCGATATCAGTGGTCGAATGAAGCGAAACCATCCTTTATCAATAACAACAAAGTTTGCGAAAACAGTCTTATTTAGCAAGGGGGAATTTCCGAACAATTAACACCAAAATCAGCCTAGTTTTTTGTTAATTTAGACAATTTAGTAGAAATTTAGCTTAATAAAGGGTAAAATAGTTGAAAAGAGGCGTATGGCTTAACCTAATAGGCTTCGAAAAGGGGATGGATGGAAAAAAGAAAACTACATAAGGCGAAGATTCATCTTCAATGAGCTGTCGGTTGTAGAAAATGTCAAGGGTTTAATTTAGGATAGGGAGTGGTTGTTTGAAACCTTCAACTAACCGGATGATAAACCGTATCAAATCCATTTACATGTTCATTCGTCAGAATGGGACTGTAACAACCCAGGATCTTGTAGAAGAATTTGGCATTACCCCGAGAACCATACAGCGAGACTTAAATGTCCTCGCCTATAACGAGCTAGTAGAAAGTCCAAGCCGTGGAAAGTGGACAACAACGCAAAAAAAGGTGAAACTGACATCCTAGTATAAAGTAAAAATAGAACCGATTTTTTCGGTTCTATTTTTACGGAAGAGCCCCTAATTAAAATTACACTTCAACTTCGTACTTCATTAACGCCTCTAATTCTTCCTCTGTTAATTCTCGGTACTCTCCAAGTTCTAATGATTCATCTAGGGAAAGTGGCCCCATTGTTAACCGCTGAAGGTAAACAACTCGCTTACCAACCGATTGGAACATTCGCTTAACCTGATGAAACTTCCCTTCCGTAATTGTTAACTCAATATCAGACCTGATGCCTGACTTAAGAATATTTAATTTAGCTGGCTTCGTTTCGTACCCATCATCTAGGACGACTCCCTCTTTGAAAGCAAGTATATCCTCTTCTGTCACTTCACCCTCAATCACAGCAAAGTACGTCTTAGGAACATGTTTTTTCGGCGAAAGAAGCCTATGAGCTAATTGCCCATCATTTGTTATTAGAAGAAGCCCCTCTGTATCCTTATCAAGCCTTCCGACTGGAAAAGGTTCAAATATCGAATCATCAAGTTCAAGAAGGTCGATGACGGTTTCATCACGGTCATCCTCGGTAGCTGAAATAACACCTGGAGGTTTATTCATCATTAAATAAATAAACTCACGGTACTGAGCCTCTTCCCCATGAACAGTAATTGAATCCTTTTCGGTATCGACATGGTATCCAGGGTCCTTTACCACTTTTTCATTGACTTGTACAGCACCGTCTTTTAAAAGTTTTTTCACTTCCTTACGGCTACCGTGTCCGATATTGGACAGCATTTTATCAATTCGCATTATGTATCACTCCAATTTCTATAGGCAAGAGCCCACTCCTTTTTACTCTCTCCACATAGACTATTATCATGCTTTACTAGCTAAAACACAAAGGAGATGAGAATGATGATGGACTATAGACAACAAGGTCAAACTCAATTTTTCCCAGGATTCCCTGGCGGCGGTACCGGAGGCGGATTCCCTGGTGGTGGATTTCCAGGCGGTGGCTTTCCTGGTGGCGGATTCCCTGGTGGCGGATTCCCTGGCGGAGGAAATGTTGACCGTAGACTAGATCAACTTGAGCGCCAAATCCAAAGACTTGATCGTAGAGTAGACCGGATTGAACGCCGCTTAGGAATGAACCGCCCTGATTATGAAACATATTATTAAAAGTTAATGATAAGAAAATCCCTGCATATCGCAATGCAGGGATTTTCTTAATTATGGCTATGTAAAGCACATTGTTCAGATCCACTGCCTCGTTTTTAACATAGCCTTTATTTTAAATAGGAAGCCGTAGTTTCTGTTTAATTCGATCCACTTTACTGCCAAAGAGGAAATACAATAACCTTGAACGAAGTCCAAGATAAAAATAAACTCCAGCTCCAAATATTGCACACACGGCAATAATGATTAGCGAACTAAGTTTTGTAGTAGGCGCAATGATTTGCGTTAAGCCCGCATACAATCCATACGTTACCACACCCATTACAGCAGAAAAAATCAAAATCAATAAAATCCTTCTGGCCGCAAACTTAAATGGATAGTTAGCATATCTTTTAATGACAGTTAAATTAATTAAAATCGCAGCCACATACCCTAGGGTCGTAGCGATAACTGCTCCTTGTGTCTCGAACATTTGGATGAGTGGGATATTTAATACCAATTTGACTAAAAGCCCAGTAAGTAAGCTTAATACCGTAAAGCGCTGTTCATTGATCCCTTGTAAAATAGCCGCGGTAACGGAAAATAAAGCAAACAAAATGGCAACTGGTGCATACAGCCTTAAAACCTCTGTTCCCAGTTCTTTATTTTCATAGAAGACCGTAAAAGCTGGCTCAGCAAGGATGGACAACCCAACGGCTGCAGGGACTGTTAAGTACATCAACACTTGAAACGTTTGGTCTAGTTGGTGATTCAAGCTTTTCCGATCATTTTCCACAAACGCTTTCGTAATCGACGGAACGAGCGTTAACGAAAACGCTGTCGCTAGAGAGACTGGAATAATGACCAGCTTGTGTGTTTGAAAGTTTAGGATGGCAAAAGCAGCCGTTGCCTGTGCTCCTTCCCCAATCGCAGTCATTGCCCGCTCAAAAGTGATTTGATCAATGAATTGAAACAGCGGATTAGCAATCCCTACAAACACAAATGGAGCCGCATAAAGAAGGATTTCCTTGTAGATGTCTTTTAAGGAAATATCCAATGACCGTTTATCTTCTTTTAAAAGTTCATCAAGATACGGTTTCCGCTTATACCAATACCAGCCTAAAACTACAAGGCTTCCAATCGCTCCAATAAACGCAGCAAAAGTCGCGACACTAACAGCCGCTACCAAGCTCCCATTCATCACATTTAATACAACATAAGCCCCCACAAGCAAGAAGGCAATCCGAACAATTTGTTCCACGACCTGCGATACAGCGGAAGGCCCCATTGACTGATGACCTTGAAAGAAGCCACGAATTAAACTCATAAACGGGACGATAATCAGAGCAAAAGAAACGGCTCTAATGACGGTTGTCACATCTTCCTGACTTACCATCGGATTTTCTTCAGCAGAACTGAGTGACATTTCCGCTAGAATTGGGGCCGTAAAATACATGGCTAGAAATGAGATAAAGCCGCTCGCCAACATCACGATAATTCCAGATTTAAACAGCTTTCTCCCAACCGCATATTCGCCCATCGTATTGTATTTGGAAATGAATTTTGAAACCGCGAGCGGAACACCTGCGGTAGCGATACTAATAAAAATCGTATAAGGCACATAGGAGAATTGATATAGCGCCGTTCCTTGATCTTTTACGATTGAATAGAACGGTATAACATAAAACAATCCTAGTACTTTAGAAATGATGGTTCCGAGGGTTAAAATAAACGTCCCTCTTAGTAGCTTCGATGACATAGTATCCCTTCCTATATTGAAACGCGTAATTCATCCTCTACGCTTCCAGCAAAATAAAATTCGATATAATCGCGCTAAGTTCTCAATTTTTTATTTTATCATAACCATTCTGCTTAACTGTGACATTTTTTATAATTTAGGTGAAAGCATTTCTTTAGTTTACCTCTCTTTTAACTGCATCGCCACTTTATTCGTTTCATTTACCTAGATGTTGGACATGTTTTATAATGAGAGAATCTTGTTGTTGAATAGGAGATTATGAATGAAACATACAAATTATGATTCTGTTGTCATTGGTGGCGGACCTTCAGGGTTAATGGCGGCTATTGCAGCTGGCGAAAAAGGGGCACGGGTCCTCCTCGTCGATAAAGGGGATAAACTTGGGAGAAAACTCGCCATATCTGGTGGTGGCCGTTGCAATGTTACTAACAGGCTCCCTGTCGATGAAATTATCAAACATATTCCCGGGAATGGTCGGTTTTTACATAGTGCTTTTTCGATTTTTAGTAATGAAGATATTATCGCTTTCTTCGAGGAATTGGGGATTGAATTGAAGGAAGAGGATCACGGCCGAATGTTCCCTACTAGCAATAAAGCACAATCGGTGGTTGATGCCCTTTTAACCAAGCTCAAGGATTTGGATGTTGAAATCAAAGTGAACTCTCCGGTCCGCGATGTTCACTATGGTGAGGGCCGTGTCGCGTCTGTAGAGTTCGCTAATGGCGAGTCCGTTTCTACGGGAAGTGTTGTAATTGCGGTTGGAGGAAAGTCGGTACCACATACCGGCTCAACTGGGGATGGCTACGCCTGGGCGGAAAAAGCAGGACATACGATTACCGATTTATTTCCGACAGAGGTGCCATTATTATCTAATGAGCCTTTTATAAAGGAAAAGGTTTTACAGGGATTGTCGTTGCGTGGGGTTGCTTTAAGCGTCCTCAATCCAAAGGGAAAACCTTTAATTACCCATAAAATGGATATGATTTTCACGCATTTTGGTGTTAGCGGCCCCGCTGTTCTTCGTTGCAGTCAATTTGTTGTCAAGGCGATGAAAAAGTGGAACTTGTCTAAGGTAGTGTTGAATCTTGATGCTCTTCCTGATAAAAAAACAACGGAAGTGTTGTTCCAGGAAGTTAACGGATTATTTAAGGGTGAGCCGAAAAAAGCGGTTAAAAATGTTTTGAAAGGTTTGCTCCCAGAGAGGTATTTATTGTTTTTACTTGAGAAGAGTGAAATCGACCCTTCTGCCCAATGCGGTCAAATTTCCCAAGAGAAAATTAGAGGGTTTGTCGATCGTTGCAAGAACTTCCAATTTACGGTTAACGGGACGCAGCCACTCGAAAAAGCCTTTGTCACAGGCGGCGGCGTTTCCATCAAAGAAATCGAACCGCAAACGATGGCCTCTAAACTGATGGGCGGATTGTATTTCTGTGGCGAGATTCTTGATATCCATGGGTATACTGGTGGCTATAATATTACCTCCGCTCTGGTAACTGGTCGGTTGGCTGGGATGAATGCGGCGGGGTTTGTGTTGGAAAGTTCATAAAAAGTGGCCTGACAAAAATTTGTCAGGCCTTATATATGACCATTGCGCTAAAACAATAAATCTGTTCCTCGTCTTCTTCCTCTTCTTGGATGGCAGCCACATTGTATTTTATATCAATCAGGTTATTCTCATCTAGCTGTTTGAGGAAACGATTCATATCCTTCTCGAGATCTTTTTCATGCTCATGATCAAATACCCTAACTTGAATCATTTTACTCCTCTCCCTTCCCTTTTTTATCATTATCGCCATTTATCTGAATGTTCAATCATTCGTAATTGTGTTGTTCGGTAGATTTTTTTTCCTTAAAATAGGGATTAGAAAGGATGTGGGAATTTGATAGTAAAACCGCGTACAAAATCACGTTTATTGGAAATTTTAGAGATACTTAATTTTCGAATGGAACTAGCAGAAGATGAAAAGCAATATTATCTGGCACTGGAAAAAGGTTATCGAGGTGAACTGCTCAACGACCTTTGGGTAGAAAAATTAAAGGAGGAAATGCTGGTCTTACATGACTTACTATTTGAGATCAAAAATACTCAATTTCAGATAGATACATTAATTATTGCTCAGGATAGAGTGTATCTGCTTGACGTAAAATACCACGAAGGGGATTACATTTATAAAAACGATGGCTTCTATACTCTTTCTGGTAAAGAAACCAAAAATCACTTGCATCAACTAAGAAGATGCGAAACCTTGCTCCGACAATTGCTTCAAACTCTTAGTTTTAACTTCCCTATTGAAAGCTACCTCATTTTTAACAATCCTGAATTCTTCTTATACAATGTCCCACCAGAACTCCAAATCATTTTTCCAACACAACTAAAACGCTTCTATAACAATTTAAATAAAAGACCATCTAAATTGAGTGAAAAACATAAAGTTTTAGCTAATAAGCTATTAGATGAGAATATAGGGGAGTCTTGTTATTCGAAACTACCAGTCTATAAATATGAGCAACTTAAGAAGGGATTCACTTGTGAGTGTTGTAATTCTTTGTTAACAAATGTGGATAAAAGAAAAGTCTGTTGTACAAAATGTGGACATATCGAACATATTGAATCAGCAGTGTTGCGAAATGTCGAGGAGTACAAGCTACTTTTTCCAGAGAGGAAGGTTACAACTATTGGGATAGTTGAGTGGTGTGGAGGAGTTTTGTCAATTAAAGCAATTCGTACCATTCTTAATAAGAACTATAAAATAATGGGGTTAGGAAGATTTAGTTATTTTAAATAAACACAACATTAATTGGTGTATCTTTTAGGTTTACCTCTTCAATGTTACCGGGTTCCATGATTTCACTTGCATTTGTGTAACTTTGGGCCCTTCAATGTTACCGTTTCTATGGATCTCATTTGCGTTTTGGTCACATTGAGCCCTTCAATGTTACCGTTTCTCTGACCTCATTTACTTTTTGGTCACATTGAGCTCTTCAATGTTACCGTTTCTATGATTTCAATAACTTTTTGGTCACATTGAGCTCTTCAATGTTACCGTTTCTATGATTTCAATAACTTTTTGGTCACATTGAGCTCTTCAATGTTACCGTTTCTCGAACCTCATTTACTTTTTGGTCACATTGATCTTCAATGTGACCGTTTCTATGATTTCATTTGCGTTTTGGTCACATTGAGCTCTTCAATGTGACCGTTTCTCTCAACTTATTACAGAATAAATAAGCAGGTGTACCAGCCACCCTCAATACCCTAAATCAAACCAACACCGCTTCGCCTTCTACCTCACGCTTTACTACTTTAAAATCCTCAGCTACTTCATAATGTGCTGGTGTCATTTCTTTTAGCTGCTCTAAGGTCAACTCGTCGACCATTTCCACTAAATACATACGGCCCTCACGGAATTTGAAAACAGCATATTCGGTTACGATTGTATCTACTCTATTTTTAGCAGTTAATGGATAATTACATTCTGGTAAAATCTTGGGTTCCCCTTTTGGAGATAAATGGGACAACGCGGCAATGACTCTTTTTGCTCCGATTACGAGGTCCATCGCGCCACCGACTCCAAGGACAGCTTTTCCTGGAACTGCCCAGCTTGCCAGATCACCAGTTTCAGATACTTGTAATGCCCCAATCACCGTTGCATCGAGATGACCTCCACGCATAATCGTAAAAGATAGGGAACTATCAAAATACGAAGCATGTGGAAGTGCGGTGATTGGTTGTACACCAGAAGCGTTAACTAGATCGATGGTTTCAGGATCGACCACAAACTCATTTGGATCTGGCTCTGGTCCAACACCCAATATTCCATTCTCTGAGTGAAGTGTCACTTTTCCCTTTGGTAAGTAATCAGCTACTAACGTCGGAATCCCAATCCCTAGGTTTACTACCCCTGAGGTTAGTTCCTGCGCACAACGTTTCGCAATATATTGTTTAATATCTACGCCCATTATACTTCCTCCCTTTTTACAACAATGTCAACAAAGATAAATGGTGTTCCGATTGAATCCGGATCAAGTTCGCCAACTTCGACGATTTCATCGACTTCTACAATAGTCAGCTTAGCTGCTGTGGCCATAGCTGGATTAAAGTTTTGAGCCGTTTTTTTATAAACAAGATTTCCTGCTTTATCAGCCTTATGCGCTCGAATGATGGCGACGTCTGCGGTCAATGACTGTTCAAGGACATGCTCGCGACCATTGATGATTCTGGTTTCTTTCCCTTCAGCCAAAACCGTGCCTGCAGCTGTTGGTGTAAAAAATGCCGGAATCCCAGCTCCACCTAAGCGAATCGCTTCTGTAAACGTACCTTGTGGCAACAGGTCAATTTCTACTTTGCCTTCTTGATAGGCTACCACTAACTCCTTATTTGTTGAAAAGAAACTACCAATTACTTTTTTTATACGATTTTGCTCAAAAAGGGCATTAAGAGTTGATACACTCCCAAGGCTATTCATAATCAATGTGAGTTGATCTAGTTCCGTTCTTCTTACTAACGCCTTAGACAAGTGCCGAGGCATGCCTGGGAAACCGAACCCCCCTACCATGATCGATGCTCCTTCAGGTATTCTTTGAATTGCCTTGTCAGCATTTAGGAATTCTACCCCTGTTTGGATCTGGTCAATCGTGCCATTCATCATCCATTCCCCCTGAGAATAATTGTCTTTATACTAACTGGTTGGTATGTAACTGCATAATAAAATAATATACCCACGAATAATTTTCTGTCAATTCAAACTTCCAGTTTTTTCTACACATTTTTCAACCAGCAAACTCCCTATAAAATGCCTATTCAAGAGAAATTAGGTATAAAGACCAGAATTTCTAGGATAAAGCAGAATTTCCTATAGGGATAATTACCTCCTGAAAACCTTTATTTTATAGTGTTTCGAACAGGTTAATAAAAGTAAAAACCTAAAAAAAAATCAATCGGAAGCATTCGGCTAATCTCAAAATAGTCTGAAGATTTTGTTGACAAAATGTTCCATGCATGTAGAATAAAGACTGTGAACACCATTATCCGACATCTCTTGTTTTACATAAAATATTATCGAAGAATAATTTTTACTCTATTTAAAACAAAGGAAAGGATGAACTAACTAATGAAACTAGAAGATGTATCCAAGCAAATTTCAACTCCATTAGATGCACCAGCATTCCCAAGAGGGCCGTACAGATTTAATAATCGCGAATTTTTAAATATCTATTACCGCACAGACCTGGAAGCGCTAAGAAAGATTGTTCCAGAACCATTAGAAGTTGATGAACCGATTGTAAAATTTGAAGTGATCAATATGCCAGACGTAAGTGGGCTAGGTTCTTATGTAGAGGTTGGGCAAGTGATTCCTGTAACCTACAACGGAGAAAAAGGGGACTATATTCACTGCATGTATCTCGATAACTTCGGGGCGATTGCTTCTGGACGTGAGGTTGGTGCCTACCCTAAAAAGTTTGGAAAAGGAAATTTATACATAGATTCCGACACGCTTGTTGGAACACTAGACTATGGTTCTCTACGGGTAGCGACTGCAACGATGGGATATAAACATGCTCCGCTAGATGCTGAGGAGGCTCGTGAGGAAATTTGCAAGCCATATTTTATGCTAAAACACCTTCGTGGTCAAAATGGGCAATCACGTATTTGTGAGCTTGTTCGTGGGGAAATCAAGGACGTTACCATTAAAGGATCCTGGAAGTCACCAGCCCGCCTGCAATTGTTTGCTCATGTTCTTGCACCACTTGCTGATTTACCAGTCCATGAAGTAGTTTATGCATCTCATATCTTGACTGATTTAAGCCTCCCACGTACAGAAGTAGTCTATGACTATCTTGCAACAGAGCAACCTGTCAAAGAGAAGGAATTAGTTAGTCAAAAATAAACATACAATCTCACCCATTGACTTCATGGTGATTAGTTGTTTGATTTAAAAATCATAAAAAAAGGCTGACATCCAATATTGGTATCAGCCTAGTTTGCTTTATGCCTCTGTTTCGCCCTTCCAATCCAACATTCCGCCAACCATATTCCGCACTTTATAACCTTGCTCTTGCAGATACTGACAAACATGACCGCTGCGGTTACCTGAACGGCAAATAAAGATGTATTCTTTGTCTTTATCAAAGTAATCTAAGGTGTCTGGGATTGTTCCCATGCGGATATGCTTGGCACCTGGAATCATTCCTGCTGCTACCTCTTCGTCTTCTCGAACATCGACAAGCTCTAATTTTTCTCCCGCCTCAAGTTTTGCTTGAAGTTCATCCGTTGTAATTTTTTCAATATGATCCAACACAATCAGCCCCTTCATTCTTGTCCATAAAATTCATTAAAAAAAATCTCCATTTCATTATACAAAAACAAAAGCGGGTTAGACAAAATCTCCGTCTTCCCCGCCGTTCTGTATCACTTTCAAAGAACCGAGGGTTTTCTATGTAACAATGGAGAGCCATTCAAGCTCTCCATCTTCAAAGATAAAACTTAGTTCGCAACGATATTGACTAGCTTCCCTGGAACAGCAATGACTTTTCTAACGGTTTTCCCGTCGATCTGTTCTTTTACAGAATCATCACCCATCGCAATTTGCTCAAGGGTTTCTCTGTTTGCATCTGCAGGTACCTTCAACTTCGCCTTAATCTTACCATTCACTTGAATAACGATTTCGATTTCATCGTCAACTAGTTTTGCCTCATCGTAGGCAGGCCATGCTGCATAGCTGATTGTTTCATCATGGACTAACTTCTGCCATAATTCTTCCGCGATATGAGGGCAAATCGGTGCTAATAGCTTCACGAAGCCTTCTACAAAGCTCTTAGGTATTACCGGTGCCTTGTATGCTTCGTTAATGAATACCATTAGTTGAGAAATAGCGGTATTAAAACGTAGGCCCTCGAAGTCTTCGGTTACCTTTTTAACTGTTTGATGGTAAACCTTCTCTAAAGAACCGGCTTCAGCGACATCCTGAATTTTCTCGCTAAGCCCACCATTTTCCTCAACCAACAAGCGCCAAATTCGATCAAGGAAGCGACGTGAACCATCAAGACCATTTGTTGACCAGGCAATAGATGCATCTAAAGGTCCCATGAACATTTCATACAAACGCAAAGTGTCTGCCCCGTGACTATCAACAACAGAGTCTGGGTTTACAACATTTCCTTTTGATTTACTCATTTTTTCATTATTTTCACCAAGAATCATCCCTTGGTTGAAAAGCTTCTCGAATGGTTCTTTCGTAGGAACCACGCCGATATCATAAAGGAATTTATGCCAGAAACGTGAGTACAGCAAATGTAAGACCGCATGCTCTGCTCCTCCGATATAGATATCAACTGGAAGCCATTCTTTTAACTTCTCTGCATCGGCCAATGCCTCTTCGTTTTTAGGGTCGATATAGCGTAAGAAGTACCAGCAGCTGCCTGCCCATTGTGGCATTGTATTTGTTTCACGACGACCTTTTTTACCGGTTTCAGGATCAACAACATTCACCCAATCCGCAATATTCGCAAGTGGGGACTCCCCTGTACCTGAAGGCTTGATTTCTGTTGTTTTAGGAAGAACAAGCGGAAGTTCAACATCCGGAACAGCTGACATCGTACCATCTTCCCAATGAATGATTGGAATCGGTTCGCCCCAGTAACGTTGACGACTGAACAACCAATCACGTAAACGGTAAGTGACCTTCTTCGTTCCGATGCCCTTTTCCTCAAGCCAAGCAATCATTTTACTAATCGCTTCGTCTTTATTAAGTCCATTCAAGAACTCAGAGTTTACATGTTCACCATCGCCAGGGTACGCTTCTGCCGAAATATCGCCACCAGCGACTACTTCTTTAATCTCTAAGCCAAAGTTTTGGGCAAATTCGTAGTCACGCTCATCATGCGCTGGAACCGCCATGATTGCGCCTGTACCGTAGCTCATCAAGACATAATCTGCAATCCAGATAGGCATTTTCTCCCCATTGGCAGGATTAATCGCATAAGCTCCAGTGAAGACTCCTGTTTTATCTTTTGCAAGGTCGGTCCGTTCTAGATCACTTTTACTCTTAATTTGCTCTATATAGGCATCAACCGCTGCATGCTGTTCCTGAGATGTGATCTCTGATACAAGCGGATGTTCTGGAGCCAACACAGCATAAGTTGCACCAAACAATGTATCTGGACGTGTTGTAAATACCGTGAATGTTCCGTTATGACCTTCAATATCAAACGTCACTTCGGCACCTTCTGAACGTCCAATCCAATGTCTTTGCATGTCTTTAATGCTTTCAGGCCAATCAAGCTCCTCTAGGTCGTCAAGCAAACGATCGGCATAAGCTGTAATCTTTAACATCCATTGTCTCATCGGGCGGCGTTCGACAGGGTGTCCACCACGTTCACTTTTTCCATCAATGACTTCTTCGTTAGCCAACACAGTTCCTAGTGCAGGACACCAGTTAACAGCTACTTCATCAATATAGGCTAGGCCTTTTTCATACAATTTTAAAAAGATCCATTGTGTCCATTTATAATAGGAAGGATCTGTTGTATTGATTTCGCGATCCCAATCGTAAGAAAACCCAAGTGCCTTAATTTGGCGACGGAAAGTTTCGATATTATGCTTCGTAAATTCCGCTGGGTCATTACCTGTATCAAGGGCATATTGTTCTGCCGGAAGACCGAATGCATCCCAGCCCATTGGGTGAAGAACATTGTAGCCTTGCATCCTCTTCATTCTCGAAAGAATATCGGTTGCTGTATATCCTTCCGGGTGACCTACATGTAGACCTGCGCCTGAGGGATATGGAAACATATCAAGGGCATAGAACTTTCTTTTCCCTTCGTCCTCGGTAGTTGTAAACGATTTGTTTTCTTCCCAATATTTCTGCCATTTCTTTTCAATTTCTTGATGGCTAAAGCTCATTTTATTTACCTCCTGATCTCAACCGTTAAAATATACTGCTATACATTGAGCTTTTATATAAGGGCCCTGTTAAAGCGATTATGTTGATTTAACATAGCCTATAAAATAAAAAAACTCCCGTCCCTAAAAAAGGGACGAGAGATTATGTATGTTCTCCCGCGGTACCACCCACATTAGTGACAATATGTCACTCGCTTCATTCATCCTTAACGCGGAAAACGGCTAGCCTTACTATTAGTTCACGCCAGCAACTAAAAGGCGAGTTCATGATGGGCCAGACTGACTTGCACCTACCGTCAGCTCTCTTCATATCAGGCTTCACATCACTACTACTCCTTCATCAATGTCTATCAGTATGAAAGTATATATATTGTATACAATTTATAGCTTTGATGCAAGAGTGGCCTGAATTGGGATGCTTCGCCACCCCTTACACCCTTTAAAATATTCATTATCCTATGATGTCTTTCGAAAATGGGTGATTATTTTTATACATTATAGCCAATACGTCAAAAGAATAAAACTTTATGAAGAGGATCATTTTTTTATTTATGAAGCTTTTTAGAATTTTACTGAAATCCCTTTCAATGTAGGTTTATAATATAGTAGTATTACTTTAACTAAAAATTCAGAAAAACTAATCAACTACTAGTTCTCTGGAAATGGATTATTATCCTTTTGATATGGGGAGAGATTGAGAGATGAAGGTAACCCTTTTTGCAACTTGCTTGGTCGATATGTTTCAAAGCGATGTCGGCAAGGCAACGGTTGAAGTGCTTGAACGTTTAGGATGTGAAATAGATTTTCCAGAGTCACAGGTGTGCTGTGGACAACCGGCTTACAATAGTGGGTACGTAAAAGAGTCCAAGGAAGCAATGAAAAAGATGATTGATACATTTGCAGATGCAGAGTATGTTGTTTCTCCATCAGGTTCATGTGCGTATATGTTTCATGAATACCAACACGTTTTTAAAGGCGACCCGATTTGGGAGCCAAAGGCGAGAAAACTTGCAGAAAAGACCTACGAACTTACCCAATTCATTGTGGATGTCCTTAAAATTGAGGATGTAGGTGCCCGTCTTGAGGGTAAAGCTACATATCATACCTCCTGTCACATGACTAGATTACTAGGTGTGCAAAAAGCACCTATGATTCTACTAAATCATGTAAAAGGACTTGACTTTACCGAGCTGCCAGGGAAAGAACAATGTTGTGGCTTTGGTGGAACATTTTCTGTCAAGATGGCGCAGATTTCTGAACAGATGGTTGATGAGAAGGTACAACATGTAGAAGAAACCGAGGCCCAGTATTTAATTGGCGCAGATGCAGGCTGTTTAATGAATATTGGTGGACGGATTAATCGACAAGGCAAGCCGATCAAAGTCATGCATATTGCGGAAATATTAAATAGCCGTTGATCTGAATCTGACTAGATTCAATTTCATACAATCTTCTAAAAGAAATGGGGGCGATCTTAGGTGGCAATGAAAATCGGGAATGAAAACTTCAGTGACCGCGTTGGCAAAGGAATCAATAACTCTTTCATGCGCGGGGCTGTATCGGGGGCACAAGATAGCATTGGTGCACGCCGTTTAAATGCGGTCGAAGAACTCGGGAATTGGGAAGAATGGCGTTCCCATGGTGAAGAAATCCGTCAGCATGTGCTTGAAAACCTTGATTATTACTTAGAGCAACTAAGTGACAATATCGCCAAACGTGGTGGGCATGTTTTCTTTGCTGCAACTCCAGAAGAAGCTAATGACTATATTCGTGGCGTAATTAAAAAGAAAGATGCGAAAAAGGTCGTAAAGTCAAAATCGATGGTCACAGAGGAAATCAACTTAAATGCTAGCCTGGAGGAAATCGGCTGTGAAGTCATTGAAACAGACCTTGGAGAATACATTCTCCAAGTGGATGACCATGATCCACCTTCCCATCTTGTGGCCCCTGCTTTACATAAAAACAGAGAGCAAGTCCGTGAAGTTTTTACAGAAAAGCTAGGATATAAGAAATCCTCTGATCCAACAGAGCTAGCTCAACATGCGCGAGAAATGCTCCGCCAAGACTATTTGACGGCAGATGTCGGGATTACTGGCTGTAACTTTGCCGTTGCCGAAACAGGGTCTTTTGCTTTGGTAACGAATGAAGGGAATGCTGACCTTGTCACCTCACTCCCACAAACGCAGATCACTGTTATGGGGATGGAACGTCTTGTTCCAACGTTCGAAGAGTTGGAAGTACTCGTAAGTATGCTCACCCGAAGTGCTGTTGGCCAAAAACTACCGAGTTATGTCACTGTTCTCACCGGACCAAGAGAAGAACTAGATGTAGACGGACCTGAAGAATTTCACCTCGTCGTCATCGATAATGGACGTTCGAGAATTCTTGGTACCGAGTTCCAGTCTGTACTCCAGTGTATTCGCTGTGCAGCTTGTCTAAATGCTTGTCCTGTTTATCGCCATGTCGGGGGGCATTCTTACGGTTCGATTTATTCAGGGCCGATTGGTGCGGTGTTGTCACCACTTCTTGGTGGATATGATGAATACAAAGAATTACCCTATGCATCTACCCTTTGTGGAGCCTGTTCAGAAGTGTGCCCAGTAAAAATTCCTTTGCATGATTTATTGCATAAACATCGTCAAGTCATTGTTGAGAAGGAAGGAAAAGCCCCTGTATCCGAAAAGCTTCTCATGAAAGCATTCGGGCTAGGTGCTGCTTCACCTAAACTGTATAAATGGGGTTCAAAACTTGCCCCTTCAGCCATGAATCCCTTCACTAGTGATGATAAGATTTCTAAAGGACCTGGTCCATTAAAGGCTTGGACGGATATTCGTGATTTCCCTGCACCTAGTAAAGAAAGATTTAGAGATTGGTATAAAAACAGGGACAAAGGGGGAAATCAATCATGACCGGAACCATCAAGAATCGGGATGCATTTTTAAACAACATCGCTCAAAATCTTGGAAGGAACCGCTTGAGTGATCCTGTTAAAAGGCCACAGTGGAAATTCAATCCACAAGCGAAAGTTTTATCAGAAGCAACAGAGGACGAACTGGTAGAAGTACTGAAAGCCCATTGCGAGAAAATAAATACAACCGTAGTCACCACCACAAAGGCAGGACTTACGGTAGCCCTGAACGAAGCAGTAACCAACTACGGTGGTGGTCCGGTAGTGACCTGGAAAGATGAAAGGTTTTCTAAATGGGGGCTTACTGACCTTTTTAAAAATGAATGGCCGAATCAGGGTCTTGACTACCATGAGTGGGATCATTCAGCCGGGGATAAAAATATCCAGTTCGCTGAACAAGCCAATGTCGGTATCACGATTAGTGAATATACGCTTGCCGAGTCTGCAACGGTTGTACTATTAAGTAACAAAGACCGGGGACGCACGGTTAGCTTTTTACCAAAGACCTATATTGCGTTAGTTCCTAAGAGTAGCATTGTGCCCCGCATGACTCAAGCGGCTCAGAAAATGCGCGAACTGCATTTAGATGGGAAAAACGTACCGGCATGCATTAATTTCATTTCGGGTCCTAGTAATTCAGCAGATATCGAACTGCAACTCGTGGTCGGCGTTCACGGCCCCTTTAAAGCAACGTACATCATTATTGAAGATTTATAATGTAAGAATTAATCAAGAAAAAGAGCTGATTGGATTAATGCCAAATCAGCTCTTTTTTCACATTTTCAAAACATTGTCGCTTTTATTTTAACAACGATGCTTACGAAACAGCCTTATTTTATAAATGACTAAACTTCTGTTCCCAACGGTGAGATTCCAGCTTGTTTTTTTAACTGCCGATCGTAAAGAGCGGTTGTAAAAATTGCCACAATGAATAAAGCAATTAAGACTGTAAACAGAGCTGGCATCCCAAAGGTGTCAACTAAAATCCCGCCAAGTAGGGGTCCAATCATTCTCCCCCCGGTTGCTGTACTGTTGACAATTCCTTGATAAAATCCTTCTCTCCCTTTTGGTGCAAGGGAATCAGCCAACGTAGGGATTGCCGGCCAGACAAACATTTCACCAATGGTAAGAATAATCATCGCTGTTAGAAACGCGGAAAATTCCTGTGCCCCTGATAACACGATAAACGAGCCAATAAAGATAACCAAACCAATTTGAATTTGTAGTTTAAGATTCTTTTCAAATCTTTTTACGACTCTATTTAAAATCGGCTGCCCCAACACAATTAACGCTCCATTGACCGTCCATAAGAAACTATACTGAGTTAACGGAATACCTAGTTGAACCGTATAAGCAGAAATCGTCGAAGCCCATTGGGAGTATCCAACCCAACAAAGCATAAACCCTATACATAATGTGAGGAGGGCAATCAATTTACTTCTATTTTTGATTGGGCCCTGTTCTTGAAGAACCGATGACTGCGAACGTGAAACAGACTGAATCCCACGATACCCAAAAATAGCAATTAGTAGAAATACAGTATAGAGAAGGGCATTCGCTAGAAAGATGTGTAGGAAGGAGTAAGAAGCTACTAGTCCACCAAGTGCTGAACCAATCGCGACCCCTAAATTCTGGGCCACATAAATGGCATTAAACGCTTTTCTCCCGCCTTCTTTCCAAACATTACCCGCCATTGCAAAAACTGAAGGAAAGACGATGCCAGAACCAAACCCAACAATCACTAACAGAATGATATATTGTGGCCAACCATTCCAAATCGTCAAACCAAATAAGGCTGTAATTGTAATACCAATTCCAATTAAAATAGATTTGTAGCCGCCTAACCTATCAAATAAGTGGCCACCTATTAAATTACCTACTACTGTTGCTGCTGAATTTAACATCAGGACAAATCCTGCAACTGTCAATGATTTCCCAAGATGTTCATGGATATAAATTGTATTTAAAGGCCATAAAAAAGAGGCACCTGTTGCATTTACTGCCATGCCAATTACTAGCAGCCATAAGGCTCTAGGCATTTTTCATTACTCCCATCTAAATAAAGTTTCGATAACCAAAGTAATTTTAGATGGTTTGAGGGGAACTTGCAATATAAATAACCACCATCTTTAATAATAAAAATTTTCGATTAAAAGAATTACTCTTACAATTGGTAACATACCATTCTAACAAGCTTGTTATTATACTTGACACCTTTGAAACTCCATTTTAAACTAAAGAAAACACCGTACAAATTACTATTTGCACAGTGTTTTCATTTTTTAACTAGTTTATGTTTTTTCTATTTATTTTGGCTGTTGTGCAGGGAAATAGTCGTTGATCGCCAAATCCTTCTTTTTGAAGTTGTCTGTTTCCTCGTACACAGCCTTTTTCACTTTTTCAATCTCTTCGTCTAATTCTTCAATACTTACACCTTTTTTCACTAACTCTTCAGTAGCAATTTTAATTGCTGCAAATGATTCTTCTGATGAAACTTTCAAAGAATCCATTGCCCCCTGTGGGTTGTGGAATCCTGCAGCACTTTCAGCAGCAACCATATCCCAGAACCATTGTCCTTTACGAACATGTTCTTGTGCTTCTTTAATCTTTGCTTCACTAACACCAGATGTAATCATCTTGTTGATGTAATAATGAGAAGTAATCGAAATATCTTCTGCTTTGTGTAATGCTTCCATATGAGCATCCTGAATCTTAATAACTCGCTCTTCTAGATCTTCCACATCTCTGTTGCTATGGCAAGTCATACAAGACTCTTCCATTGTTTTAAGTGGTGACGTCCATTGGTGAGAACTGATTTTCTTTTTACCATCAGCACGCTCATAAGGCATATGACAGTCAGAGCATGTCACGCCTGCTTCACCATGTGGGCCCTCAATATGTGTTTCAAAGTCTGGGTGCTGAGCTTTCACAATTGGTGTACCGGAAACATTGTGAATCCAGTCTTGATTGAATCCTTCTTCTTTAGCCGTTGTTTCGTAGTATTCATACATTTCTTCTGGCTTAAAACCGTTATCCCAAGGATAGGTGACTTCACCATTGTCTGCATCAAAGTAGTACTCGACGTGACACTGTCCACATACATAGTTACGCATATCATTTTTGGTTGGGTTGGACATATCAATTCCTTGAGCTTCCATTCCCTTAATGAAGCTTGGACGTGTTACGCGTAGATCCATTGTTTCTGGATCATGACAGTCAGAGCAACCGATTGGGGAATGGCCCATTGATTCGGCTTTTGGCCAAATTTCTTCATTGAAATTACCGCCCCAGTAATCGTCACCCATTTCCTCAATCATGTGGGGAACAGCTGTAGATTTACAAGTTAAGCAAGAACCGATTGACTTATCGGTAATACGAGCAATATCTCGAACATCCTCGTTTGCATAAATATGACCGCGGTCCTCATTATACTCGGTCGCAAAACCATATCCATTGAACAAGATTGGCAAATATGGTTCCTTATCATGATCATATTTACTTCGTTTTACTGAACCACTGTATTTTGTATCTTCCATTTCTGCATTCTTCTGGTAGCTGTCATATTGAAGCGGGAATAAATCCTTAAATGCTTCGTTGCTGATTTCATCAGCGCTTAGACCGGTTTTTGCTTCAGTAGCGGCAGTCTCTTTATCTTCTGAACCGCATCCGGTTGTAATAAGCATGACAGCGACTAGGAGCAAAAATGCCCATTTAAAATTCCTAGCCATTATTCATCGTACCTCCCTTATTTTCTAAAAGCTCTCCTGGTTTTGCTGGTTTAAAGTAATCTTCTGTTTTGAAATCATCCCCATGCGGAACTGCCTGGTGGCAGCTTGAGCAACTGTCTTTCGCATCATGTGACACATTATTTACTGTACTCTGATGGCAATCAATACAGTTGTCATTGATGATTTCATAGGAACTCTCTTTCGCATGTAATACATGTGGTATTTTAGATTCGCCAAGTGTATTGTAATATACATGACTTACACCGGCTTTTGCTTTGTTAACATATTTATTCACCACAGTATCATGCGGTAGATGACAGTCACTACAAGCTAATTCAGCATGTGTAGAACTAGCAAATGAGTCATGGACGTTGTTCATGATATGACAACTACCGCAGAACTCTGGTGAATCTGTGTATGCAAGCCCTTTGACAGTAACCACCGACAAGATAATTCCAGTAAAAACTCCAATGAATAGCAGCATTCTTTTATCCATCGCTAAAAACTTTTTGATTGATCTTTTAAACATCCCTTTCACCTCCCCTGGTAAAAAATAAATCTATTTAAAACACTAAAGGTGTTTTAACCATGGTTAAGATGAAGCTTTTTCCTCAATTAATTCAATCAGACGGTCTTTGGTCGTCGGGCCTGTAAACCTCTCGACTACAATTCCATCCTTATTGATGATAATCGTGTCAGGCTGACCTACGACGCTATACTCATTCGATGTTTCTTCTTTTGTATCTAAAAGATAGAGAAGTTTAGAATTACTTTCGCTAATGTATTTCTCCATCCTTTTCTTCGATTCACCTTTGGCAATGATGATTAGTTTTGCATCTTCGTACTCTTTTCCAAAGGCTTCAAGCTCAGGTGCTTCGTCGATACACGGCTGACACCATGTGGCGAAAAAGTTCAATACAACGGTTTGGCCCTTAAAATCTGACAATTTATATGTTTCGCCGTGGATATCCTTTAGTTCAAAATCAATTGCCACGTCCCCAGGGTTAGCGGAAACTTTTTCACTAAGGCCATTCATGAGAAAGCCGATAACCCCGATAGCAGCAATAATGACGAAAATCGGTACAAGCTTCTTCCCCATCCTCTTCACCTGCTTTTTAAATTTCTGAATTCCATTCCTCTAACTGCTTGATTTCCTTTTCAATCTGCTTTTGACGTTTGCCAAGAATCACCATGTATACCGCAAGTAAAGTAAAAATAGCTGAATAGCCCATTAATAGATATGTCATTTGTAGTTCCTCCTAAGTTTTCGTCATTGTTTTTGTCTAGCTCCGCTTTTCTTTGTCCAGCTCTGCCTCCTATCTCCTCGGGGCATAAGCCACTCCCAGGATGAAGGCAAAGGACGCCTTCTTCCTGGGCGCGTCTTAGGCCTGGGGAGATGGACAGTCGGCTCCGCTTTTCTTGTCCAGCTGCGCCTCCTATCTCCCCGGGGCATAAGCCACTCCCAGGGTGAAGGCAAAAGACGCCTTCTTCCTGGGCGCGTCTTAGGCCTGGGGAGATGAACAGTCGGCTCCGCTTTTCTACTTAACTAGCAATTTTATTGATTACGTTATTTTTTGCCTTTTTAATCACTTCACGCATTTTTTCAATTTGTGCTCCTTTGCGCAATAAAAATACGTAAAGGATGGTGATTGTAAAGAGGCTGAAGAACATGGTGGCTAGCATTTCCGGTTCCATTCCACCACCTGTTTGGTCTTTCCCTTCTCCAAAGACAACTGGATGAAGCTTTGTATTCCACCAACGGGTAGCCATGAAAACGATTGGTACATTTATCACGCCGATAATTCCAAACACAGAAGATAATTTTGCAATTTTCTCCCATGACCCATCCATTTTTCGAACAAAGAGATAAGCCACGTAAATGAACCAAAGGATTAATGTGGTGATTAATCTAGGCTCCCATGTCCACCATGTATTCCAACTCGCTCTTCCCCAAACCATCCCAGTCGTGAGAGCTAGTGTCGTAAATAAAACACCAATCTCTGCTGATATACCCGCATAAATAAAACGTTCCATTTTAGGCTTGATCAAGGTCAGCACGCTAAAAACACCTACAACGAAGAATGCTAAGAATGCAACCCACGCTGTGCCAACATGAAAGTAAAAGATTTTTTGAACCTCACCCATCATTCTCTCAACAGGTGACCAGATAAAAATGAGATATAAATTAATGAACATTGCTGGAACCAGGATATAAAACAGGATCCGGTCTATTGGCCCAGAATTTTTAATTTTAATCATCATGACCCCTCCATAATAAACTCAAATAATAGTAGACAAGCTGCAAAAAACAGTAGATCATAAGCGGACATCAGTTGAAGCCAAGCAATTGCATTTTCTATGTTTTCGTTTTCAAGTGCAATTCTAGTTGCCTGAACTGCCGCAATCATAAGCGGACTTAGTAACGGGAGCAACAAAACTGGAAGCAGCATTTCACTATTCTTTGCATTTGCCGAAAGAGCAGATAGAAACGTTCCCACGATGATGAACCCAAGCGTTCCAGCTAGTATAATAAGTACGAACCATAACAACGATCCGGTAAACCTGTAATTAAACAACACGAACAAAACTGGAATACTGATTAGCTGAACGATGGTCACAATCGTAAAGTTGGCTAATACCTTCCCAAGGTAGATGCTAGCTGCGTCAATCGGTCCAGATCTTAAGCCAGTTAAGCAATCATTTTCCTGTTCTGATGTAAATGATCGATTTAAGCCGAGTATCCCTGCGAATACCGTTATTACCCATACTAGCCCTGGGATAACCGCCTTTACTGCATTATTGGTTGGATCGAATGCAAAGCTGAAGACAAGAATCACAAGGGCTGCGAAAATCGCCATCATGCTGATTGTTTGTTTCGTCTTGAACTCACTTCTTAAATCTTTCCCGGCAATGGTAAGTGCATCTGATAAAACCGTCATCATGCGCCCATCACCACTTTCTCATACCAGTCCTTCATTTCAGCTAGGCCCATTTCTCCGTTAAGTTGGACTGTATCGACAATCTTCCCTTTTTTTAGAATCGCCACTCGGTCCGCTAGGGTATGAACCTGTTCAAAATCATGGGAAATAATGAGAATAGAAGTTCCAGTTTTCTGCTTTTCTTTTATGATTCGGTTTAAAAGTGCTACCGCTTCTTGGTCAAGACCTGTATGTGGTTCATCTAGCATAAGGATTTTAGGTTCGGCCAGTAGCACCCGAGCAATCGCTAGCCTCTGCATCATCCCTCTAGAAAAAGAACGAATAGGAACATCTCGAAACAGATATAAACCTACTTCTTTTAAGAGCTCTGTTGATTTGCGGTCAATATCCTTTACTTTGTAAAGCTTCCCATAAAACCTTAAGTTTTCCAGTGGAGTCAAGTTGTTGTAAAGAAATGATTCATGGCCGAGAAAACCTATTTTTTGCTTGATGGCTGCTGATTTTTTTTTAACGACCTCTCCATCAAGAATGATCTCTCCACCAGTAGGCTGTAGTAATCCCACAGTACATTTGAAAAATGTACTTTTCCCTGCACCATTTGGCCCAACAACTGCGAGGGTTTCTCCCTCTTTTAAAGAAAGCGTTATATTCCGAAGAATCAACTTATCGCCAAGCATTTTAGTAATCTTTTTTAGTTCGAGCATGGTCTCCAACTCTTTCATAAGGTAAATTGGTGTAACTCTTCCTTTGTTTGTTCGAGATGTTTTTGAAATACTTTTAACTTCTCTTCATATTGCTCCTCAGGTATGTTATTCTGCGCACGACGTAGTTCGAGTTCGGCCATTTGTTTTTCAATCACATTCTTTTTCGTCAACAAATGTTTAAAACGGTCTTCCTCTACATCTGGCTGAGGTACGACAACTTGTTTTCTCTTAAAATAGATGACTCCTAATAGAATGATAGCTAGGAAAAACAAGGTATAATGCGGATTAAGTTCCCGTACTCCTGGTGTTCCGTACCAGAAACTGATTAACCATTCTGGATGGTATGCGGGAAGGCCACCCATTATATTCTTCCTTTCTGCTTTCTCAGCTTTTGAAGTTCACGAAGTAGCTCGAGCTCAGCTTCCTCTGTGTGCGAAGCAGGATTTACTTTGCCTTTTGGTTTGCTCTCATGCTTCATTAATTCGGCTGCAAGCAATTGATACTGTTCTTTTAATTGAAGAAAGTCTTTTTCTTTTATCTTTTTCATTAAATAATCCATTTCAAGTTCATTTACAGCTCCATATACCGAATCAAGGGTAAGCGTTCCATCCCATTGTTCAAATCCGGAATCTGTTCCCCTATTTGTTGAAAAGAATGGGGCAACGATAAAATAAAAACATGTGAGAATAATCGCAGAACCTGCTAGTAAATAAACAATTTCCATCATCCCAACAACTCCTTTTAACCTTCATGCTGAAGGAGATTTAAGCCATTCCTTAAAAATGCTTCCTTCGTTCTTCCTCAAACATCTGCTCAGCAATCTCTTTTTCAGCTTCCGATTCCCATTTGACTTGAGGAGAATTTTGATTATTTGTTCCCTTGCCTTTAACTTTTTTCAACCAAGCAGCCACGATTGCAATCCCACCGGCTAAACCTGCAAACGGCATTCCCCAAGCAATCCAACCACTTTTATCGGTAGCTGGAGTTCTCAAGGCAGCCTGACCATATTCATCAATATACGATTGAAGTACTTCTTTTTCTGACATGCCACTGTTAAGCATTTCTAAGACTTCTTCGTAATACAATTGTTTCACGCTACAGCTTGATAGTTCATCTTCAGCATGCCCCTGCATATCTAGCTGTTTAATGACATTTTGAAACTCCTCTGAGTTCTCTGTGAACGCAGCCGACGATGCATTCGGAAGCACGAATAAGAGGATCAGAGCTGCTAGTACTATCCTTTTGCTCATGTATTATCACCTTCCTTGCCTTAAAGGATCGGTCACACGAGTAGATGTTGGTTTACCGCCAATCAGTGCAAAAGCGGTTCCGATTACCATAATGATTCCGCCAATCCAAATCCAGGTGACAAATGGATTTACCTTAACTTGAAGTGTCACTTTGTCCCTGTTTTCCCAAGAACTAAGAACCACGTAAAGGTCCTCTGTAAAGTTGGTTTTAATCGCCACTTCTGTTGAAGGTTCTTCCCAATTTGCATAAAATATCTTCTCTGGATGAATGGACCCAGCATCTTTCCCTTTATAAACAATTTCGAGATCTGCGGCCACGATGCCATTCCCGTTTTTCGTTACTTCAGTTAACCCGTTAAAGGTAAGATCATAGTTTCCTATTTTAATATTTTCACCAGTCTCTACTGTTTTTAGTACTTCCTCGGAATATGCGTGGGAAGCAATTACTCCAATTGCAATGATGGCAATCCCGATATGGACAATGTATCCCCCATATCTTCTTTGGTTTTTTCTAGTTAACTTGTAAACTGCCTTTAGTACATTTTCCTTCGTAGCTTTCATCCGAGCACGAGTACCTTGGACAAATTCCTGAACATGGGTAGCAAACATGAAAACAGTGGACGCTAAACCAATAATGGCAAAGGCTCCTTTCACTCCCATTAAAATTAGAATAATCGCTGATACAATCCCTGCTATTAACGGCCAGATCGCATTTTTCATAAACCTTTCTACTGTTGCTTTTTGCCAAGCTATTAATGGACAAACCGCCATTAAAAGAATTAATAACAGCAAAATTGGCGCCATTACGGAATTAAAATATGGTGGACCAACATTGATTTTTGTTCCTGTTACAGCTTCAGAGATAAGTGGATACATTGACCCCCAAAACACAGCAAACGCACCCGTAACAAGAATCAAGTTATTTAATAGAAACGAACTTTCTTTTGAAAAATAAGTTTCAATTGGGATGCTGTCTTTTTTTATTAACTGATATCTAGTCGTTACAATATAGATGGACAACAACATCATGAAAGCCATGAAGATCAGGAAGTACGTGCCTAATGGACCACTTCCAAATGCGTGTACACTTGTTAAAACTCCGCTTCGGACAAGGAAAGTCCCGAATAGTGTTAGGATATAAGAAAGGATGATTAAACTAATGTTCCAAGTTTTCAGCATTCCTTTTCGCTCTTGAATCATAACTGAATGGAGGAAAGCTGAAGCAGTCAACCATGGAAGGAAACTTGCGTTTTCAACAGGATCCCATGCCCAGTAGCCGCCCCATCCAAGTTCAAGATATGCCCACCAACCGCCAATGATATTGCCTAGAGTTAGGAATAACCAAGCAGTGATTGTCCAGCGTCTTGTTAGCTTTATCCACTCGGCATCCACTCTTTTTAAAATCAATGCTCCGATTGCAAAAGCAAATGGTACAGCCAACCCTACATAACCTAGATACAAAGTAATTGGATGAAGTACCATCCCAGGGTGCTGCAACATCGGATTTAAGCCTTTACCATCTGCTGGGACGACTTCTGTCATCGCAAATGGGTTGCCACCGATTACCATTACGGTGAAAAAGAATAAAATATTTAGCAAGAGTATAATTGAAACATAGGGCATCAATGGGTTTCTTTTTTCTTTTGAATACACCAAGATCCCGGCATAGATACAAAGTAATACAGTCCACAACAGCAAGGAGCCAGCATTACCAGCCCAGAAAGCCGTAAGCTTATACACCATAGGGAGATTCAGACTAGTGTAGGCTGCCACATATTCAAACTGAAATTGACTTGATCCTAGGAGATAAAGAAGTAAGAAGGAAGCTAGTAACGAGACGAAGACAAGTGATAGCACTCCACCTCTGGCACTTTCAATCCATTTATTGTTTTGTTTCTTTATTCCAATTATGTTTGCAATAATTGCGTACGCTGCAATCGCAATTCCTAAATATAGTGTTATGTTCCCAATCAAATACATTCGGATAACCACCCATCTGTTTTATTCCTGCGAGTCATTGAAGATTTCCTTATGCATTTCACCATCATAATTCTCCATATCTTCCCCTTCATATTTTGAAGGACATTTCGTCAGTACTGTTTCAGCTTCAAAAACACCATTCTCACCAATAAAACCTTCAACGATAACAATGACATCATCTGTGAAATTATCTGGTTGTACTCCTTTGTAGAAGATTGGTAAGGCTAGTTCATTTTCGTCCATGATCTCAAAGCGAAGTTCAATCTTATCCGCATCCCATTGGACGGATTCTTTATTTAACAAACCTTCAGTCATAATGTAATCACCCTCAAATTTATCAGAGCCATTCACAACTTCAGAAATCGTAATTTCTTTACTTCCTGCACTTGGCATCGAGGAAAAGGCCATGATGAAAATCGCGACTGCCATAAGGGAAAGAGCAGTAATAATTTTTTTATTTTTTGATGACATTTATTTTTTCCCTCCTACACTTTTTAGTAATTGGTTGTACTCTTCTTCTGAGATGCTTCCATCAAGTAGCATCGTCCGGAGTTTTGCTTTTTTTATGTCGGTCGTAGATTCCTTTGTCGCCGTTTTTCTTTTCTCCACCCTGTTTGTTGATTTTTTCCTGAGGAAGAACATCAGGAAACCTGCAGCTAATACGCTCACGCCTCCGATTACTGACACAATCATCCATACCGGTATTTTTTCTTCGTTGTTTGTAGAGGTTCCTTGCTTTGCCGTCCCCCCTGCCATTTCGTCCATAATTTCACCAGTTGTTCTTTCCTCAGCTCTGTCATATTCGAGTGTAATCGTTTTTTCTTCTCCCGGTTTCATTCCTTGTGACATATAGATGAACATATTCATGTTATAACTGTTTTTTTGGTGAGACTCCGCTTCGGGTTCTAGTTTAAACTTTTCCGTTTTGAGGGGTTCTACAAAGATTAGGTTCATCAACCCGATATCAGCAAAACTTTCGAAATGATACTCAAGTGTATTGCTTTCTTTTCCTTCTTTGATGCCGTCTGTGTAATATTCAACAACAAATCGGTAGAGCTCTTGTGGCTGTATTTCTTCACTCGTAGTCCAAGAAATCGTACCTGTCTTTTTATCGAGTTCATACTCAATCTCATTCATTTCAGATAAATCTCTGGAATAATCAGCAACGAAACCAAGCTTAAAGCCTTCCTCCTCTACTGGGAGTGGGATTTCAATTTGACCTTTTTGTGGCTGGTCACTATTGTTGATCAATGCGCCGTGATAACCAACAAGCAATGGTGGGTTATCCTGTTTTTTATCATCTGGGTGATAGGCGAATTCCGGCATCACTTGAATAGTTAATTCCTCCATTTGAAGTGGGTTACTTGTACTTTCGGCTTTTGCTATCGCTGGCATGAAAGTCAAAAGGGTGAATATAATCGGCCAAATTAGCGCCTTATTTCTCATTTTGAACATCCTTTCGATCGTTTTTTACTTTGTGTCTAACTCGTGAACTCTTTCACAAGCGTAGTTGTCTTGAGCCGAAATGGTTCCTTAACCAATGGAGGGTGCCTATTCTAGCTCTAACCTAACTATTGTAAAACTTTTAACCCTCATAATTACCGTAACAATGATAAAGGTTTAAGAAGAAATTCTATACTCTATTTAAACCATTTCCAAGATACCGCCAGCTGTGACGAAAATCACGAAATAATTCTCAGATTTAACCGTTTTGTGAACAGGGGTAGTCTAGAACGAAACGTTAAAACTTTGTCACATTTTAGAAAAAAAAACCTCATTTCAAAAAGAAATGAGGTTTTCCAAATTACTGGAAGGTGCCACCAAACTTTTACCTGGATTGTTCTGGTTCGGGGTGAAATTTTGATTTGACTGGTTGTCCGCCGGTTTTCTCATATTTGCGTTTTGCTTCTTTTACTGGATCATGATCGGTCCCTAATTCGATATCCTGATTGTTGATTCCATTGCGCGTTTTTTGCTCAGGGTTGTTTTGTTTGGAACGTTTTTTCATGATATCTCCTCCTTTAATGATCAAGCAGAATCATATTACTTTGCACTTGTTGGAGCTGGAGTCGCATCCGGTGTAATTGTTCACGCTGCTGTCCATTGCAACTTAACGCAAGCTTGGAGATATCATTATAAGCTTGTTCTAATTGTTGTAAGCTCATATCAAATGAAGCATCTTCGTAGTGCTCTTGTTTGCTTGCCTTAATATACTCCTCGTGGGCATTTCTGATTGCATCTTCACATTGTTGGATATGTTCCTCAACTGATTGACGCGTTGCCAATGAAAAGCCCTCCTTTAATTTTAAGATGGAATTTTCTTTGCCCTACCTGACCTCACAAGATTCCACTTGCATTACAGTGAAGCACAATTGCTTCACTATTATTTTGTTCATCTTTGCTCTTCCTATCACGATTCGAGGTTGTATAATGCTTCCATACTCATGATTGTCGTTGGATAAGGTCAACCTTCGTGTTACAATGCCTTTGATAACTAATTAACTTTACAATATTGGAATTTTTAATGGAGGTACTACTTTGATACAATCCAATCCATTCTTATATGCAAGTGATAACAAACGTTACCATACGTGGAACTATCACTTGCGCCAACACTTTGGTCATAAAGTGTTTAAGGTAGCACTTGACGGCGGTTTTGACTGTCCGAACCGTGATGGTACGGTTGCCCATGGTGGCTGTACATTTTGTAGTGCAGCTGGTTCTGGTGACTTTGCTGGAAGTCGGGCAGAAGACCTTGAATCACAATTTTTAACTATTAGGGAAAAAATGCATACAAAATGGAAAGATGGTAAGTATATGGCTTACTTCCAAGCTTTCACAAATACTCATGCCCCGGTAGACGTCCTGAGAGAAAAGTACGAGACCGTTCTGAAGCAGGATGGTGTTGTTGGCCTTTCCATTGCAACAAGGCCGGATTGCCTCCCTGATGAAGTCGTTGAATACCTTGCAGAATTAAATAAAAGGACGTATTTGTGGGTCGAACTTGGCTTGCAGACCGTACATCAACGAACAGCAGATTTAATTAATCGCGCTCATGATTATCAATCTTATGTTGAGGGTGTTAAAAAGCTGCGTAAACATAATATTCGCATTTGTACCCACATTATCAATGGTCTGCCACTTGAAACTCCCGAAATGATGATGGAAACGGTGAAAGAAGTGACGAAACTGGATGTTCAAGGCATTAAAATCCACCTGTTGCATTTGCTAAAAGGCACTCCGATGGTGAAACAGTATGAGAAGGGAATGCTTGAATTCCTGTCTTTTGAGGAGTATGTAAAATTAGTCTGTGATCAGTTGGAAGTATTGCCACCTGAAATGATTATCCATCGTATTACTGGTGACGGACCTATTGAGTTGATGGTTGGTCCAATGTGGAGTGTCAATAAGTGGGAAGTTCTGAATGCAATTGATGCCGAGCTAAAGCGGAGAGATAGCTGGCAAGGTAAATACTATGTTAAGGAACTGTCAGGAGCTCTGGAATGAAGCTTGAAAGAATACTCCCATTTGCTAGAACTCTTCTCGAAAAGGCAGTAAAGCCAGGAGATATTGCTGTTGACGCTACCGTTGGCAATGGTCACGACACATTGTTCCTATCTGAGCTTGTCGGGATTGGTGGGAAAGTATTTGGATTTGATATTCAATACGAAGCCATTGAATCATGTAAAAATAAATTAAATGACCGAAATCTTCACGAGCGTGTTACCTTGTTTCAACAAGGACACGAAAATGTGAAAGAATGCCTACCAGCCAATCTTCATGGAAAAGTGACGGCAGCTATTTTTAATTTAGGCTACCTTCCAGGTGGCGACAAAAGCATTGTTACTACTCCAGAGACAACCATTGAGGCAGTAAATCAACTGCTTGAAATCATGGCTCCTGAAGGCATCATTGTCATCGTTATTTATCATGGCCATCCAGAAGGACAAACAGAAAGAGACCATCTGCTCGAATACATCGAAACCTTAGATCAAAATGAAGCCCATGTTTTGAAGTACCAATTTCTTAATCAACGGAATAACGCACCTTTTATTGTTGCTATAGAGAAAAGATAAGCTTTGCTAACTCCTTTAAATAGCAAGGGGACATTCCCTTGCTATATCGCTTTTAGGAAGTTAAAAATCATTTCCGCCTTCTTCGTAGCGTTTTTTTGTAGGTATGAATCTAATAGGCGGAGAATTTCCGGTTAATGTATATAGAGGAAGCTAAAAAGCGAAAATAAGCGGAGAATTTCCGGTTAACTGCTCTAAATAAGCTATAATTCAAAGATTTGGATAATATAAGCGGAAAAACTCCCCTTAATTCAAGGGAAATATGGGTATTTCCCGATTTAGCCGGAAATCTTCCGTTTATTTTCATCCCCTGTCAAATCACCACCAAAATACAGCAGAGCCTAACCTTAATTTTTTCTGTATATCATCCCTAATTTACCCCCACATTTTAATATAAAAAACCCTCCAAAATTATGAAAAAAACCCTTTATATAAACAAAAACAGACCTCCAAATCACTTACATTTTGAAGGTCATTTTGTATTACATTTTTAATGTTTGCGATAATTAACGGAACCCGTTACAAAAAACTGGTCCTTTTCCATTGGCTTTCCTCTTATTTAACGAAAGCTTTAGCCAAACCGACTCTAGGCATCCACTTTTGCAAAGTCCGGTAAGCTCTCCCATTTAAATAAAAGAAAAAGCTGATGGGTCCCGCGCTTTTGATCATATCTTTTGCTAGTTTTTTTACACCTTGTTGACTGCGAATCTTTTCATCCGATAGATACACCCCGAGTAACCCCCTATTAATTAGTTTGTGGAAGTTTCTATGAGGAAGTTTGGCCGTATAGTGATCGGCATTCGCAATAAAATGTTTCATCCGTTTGAAAAGAGCTTCTTCATTTTCATAATAAAAGCAAAAGTTTAGATCTCCCTCTTTTCGATCCTCTTCTTGGTCAATAAAATAATCCAATAAGATATGTAGCCCCTGGATGTACGGAAAATATCCATTTCGAATGATTTCGGCAAATTCTGGTTTAAAGTCATCTCTAAGCGCGTACGAAACGAGACAAAAAATTCCAAGAGTCGAACCAGTACAGGCAGAAAATTCATACCATTGCATGTCGGTATCAGGTAATTCATTACGATGATGGTTAAACCAGTTCTGTAGCCTAGGTACTCTTTCACTCAATTCGACATGCTTATGAATCTGTAAATCACAATAATATCTACACAGTTCCAATAAATGTCCAGCAATATCTTCGTAATTCTCTAGTTGGTGTAGCTCTTCTCTGCAGGTGAGCACTAGCTCAATTAGATAACCTCCGTCCTCTTTATCTGGCCGCTCACGATAATAATCCCGAAGCTCTCCCTTAATAGATAACGCATCCTCCATGGCCTCATGTAAGGCAGAAAAGTCACTTGCATCCAGCGAAGTACTGCGATCACATAAATTGTCTAGGTAATCACTAATGGTTTGATAGGCCACAATAAAACGAGTTGCCCGTTGATAATTTCCCAACGCAACAAGACTCATGATTGAACCCCCTTCACAATGGAAGGTTTTATCGTCAATACTAGCCAATGCTTGTTTTCTTAATTCCTCATTCGGTATCGACTCCGCTTTCTTCTTCCAATAAAGGAGCTCTCGATGGACTTGTGGCAATACTTTACGGTAAACGCGGTACATTAAACTAACAGGCATTTGGGGAATCGACGTCATTAAATTCTCCTCTCTTAGTAAACATATCCAATAGCTTTTAATTGGCTTATCGCAAAGTCTAAAGCGTATTCGAACACTTCGTTTCGCTCCGGTTCATTAAAAATTTCATGGTAATACTTAGACCATTCCTTATAACGTTTTTCTGAAGATGGAACGTGGTTAAACCATTCTTTCACTTTCTTCTTATCAACAATCTTATCTTCACCACCCTGCATGAGCAGCAGCGGGATATCTTGGGTGTTTTCAATTTTATCAAAGGAATCAGAGATCGCTCCGATTAGTTCACGATACCATCTTACGGATACCTTTGTCACAAATAAAGAGTCCTTTGAGTCAGCCTCGATGACGTCTAAATTCTGTGTGGCTTGATTGACTGATATGCCTGGATCTATTTTATAAGTTGGCAAAACCTTACTAAATAGCGCAACTTTCTTTGAGGGCTGGTGAATTAGCCCTAAGCTTGGAGAGGATAGAATGACCCCTGCTAGGTCTAGGCGTTCTTCCTGTAGGAGCCTAATTGCAATGAGACCTCCCATGCTGTGTCCTAAAAGAAAGACAGGAAGATTGAAGTCATATGCTGCGTGTATCCACTCTCTTACCTCTTCAAGGTATTCATTAAAAGAATCGATATGACCTCTGTTATGTCTTGAAGTCATTCCTTGTCCAGGAAGATCGTCCATAATAACATGAAAGCCTGCAGACTGCCATTTTTCAATTAGCCAGCCATACCGGCGATGATGTTCAAGTTCACCATGAATCATCACCACTACTGCTTTTGCCTCTCCTTCCGCTTCCCACTTCCACATGATTCTTCCCCCTATTTTGTACACTATATTGAGAACTATAATATATAATGAACAAAAAAGGGAAGATTATTAATTTGCTTCGACTAATATGCCAGCCCCTTTATGATTAAAATTAATGAGGAGAGTGTACAGATGATCTATCCATTCAACGGAAAAACACCTAAAATAGCGGCTTCTGCCTTTATTGCTGACTATGTAACAATAACCGGAGATGTTGAAATCGGCGAAGAATCAGGAGTATGGTTTAACAGTTCCATTCGTGGAGATGTGGCACCAACAATTATCGGCAATAAGGTCAATATCCAAGACAATTCTGTTTTGCACCAAAGCCCTGGAAACCCTCTCATTCTTGAAGATGAGGTAACCGTCGGACATCAGGTCATATTACATAGCTGTATCATTCGTAAAAAAGCACTAATTGGGATGGGTTCGGTCATCCTTGATCAAGCAGAAATAGGCGAAGGGGCTTTTATAGGAGCCGGAAGCCTTGTTCCACAAGGCAAAAAAATCCCTCCTAACACATTAGCTTTTGGCAGGCCCGCAAAAGTCGTCCGGGAGCTAAATGAGGAAGATATAAAGGACATGGAGCGTATCACAAGAGAATACGCCGAAAAAGGTCAGTATTATAAATCCCTTCAAATGGATGATCGGGCAGCGAAGTAAGTAGGTTAAGGAAAAATAAAAGAAGGCAGAAACGTTATTATTGATAACGTTTCTGCCTTTTTCATTTTCCTCATGCATTCTACGATTAATTCGTCTGTAAAGACTTCTTACGCAATAACTCTTCGTCGAAAGAGTATTTTTTTTCAACATAGACGTCATGCCAAAGCATGAACATTAGGACGGTCCATATCTTTCTACTGTTATCGGCTTTATTTTGACAGTGGTCCTCCAACAGGGTTAGTACGTATGATTTATTAATCAAGTGGTCTGTATTGCTTTCTTTAATTAACGTCTTCGCCCAATCATTCATTTCATTTTTAAGCCAATGACGAATTGGCACTGGGAAGCCAAGTTTCTTACGAGTTAGAACATGGTCAGGTACGACACCCTCTGCCGCTTTGCGTAAAATGTACTTGGTTGTACCATTTGCTGTTTTCAGGCTTGTTGGTATCTTAGAAGCGACATCAAAAACAGCCTTATCTAAAAACGGTACACGCAGTTCTAAGGAGTGCGCCATAGTCATTTTATCTGCTTTCAAAAGGATATCTCCGCGCATCCAAGTATGAATATCAATGTACTGCATACGGTCAACCGGGTCATACCCTTTACTTTCTGTATAAAGAGGTTTGGTCACATCCGTGTAATGCAGTCCTTGTTGATAAACATTCAGTAACTTGCGTTTTTCATCTTCAAGGAACATCTTCGCATTCCCAATATAACGTTCTTCCATCGGTGTTACACCACGTTCAATGAAGCTCTTCCCTTTCATTCCTTCTGGCATAATTCTCGAAAGAACTTTTAAGAGTGATTTTAAAATCGAAGGAATCTTATTAAAAATTTCAAGGTCCTGTGGTTCACGGTAGATATTATAGCCACCGAATAACTCATCTGCCCCTTCTCCTGAAAGGACAACCGTTACATGCTTACGGGCTTCACGGGCAACAAAATAGAGCGGTACACATGCTGGATCAGCAAGTGGATCATCCATATGCCACATAATCTTTGGCAACTCCGCGATATATTCTTCTGGCGAGATCACATAGCTAATATTTTCTAAGCCAAGTTTATCAGCCGTTTCTTTGGCCACATCAATCTCACTGAACCCGTTATTTTCAAATCCAACAGAGAATGTTTTAATCCCCGGATGATATTCTTTAGCAATCGAAGCAATGATAGATGAATCAATCCCACCTGAAAGGAACGAGCCAACCGGAACATCACTGCGCATATGAATTTTCACAGAATCATATAACACATCTCTAATTTCTTTTGTAAACTCATCTTCAGACTTATTAACTGGTTGAAAATGAGCTTTCCAATAACGGCTAACCTGCATTGGGCTACCAATTTTTTTAGTAAAATAATGACCTGGCTCAAGCTTTTGAATACCTTTTGACATCGTGTTTGGCTCAGGTACAAATTGATAAGTTAAATAATGTTGAAGTGATTCGTAATCTAGTACATCATTCTCTAATGCAAGGAGGATGCTCTTCTTTTCTGAAGCGAAAAATGTTTTTTCGCCATCATCAAAATAAAAGAACGGTTTAATTCCAAACTGATCCCGTGCACCGTAAAGAATCTGCTCTTGTTTGTCCCAGATAACGAACGCGAACATGCCTCTCAACTTCTCTACTGCCTTTTCCTTAAGGTGGCTATAAAGAGCGATAATGACTTCTGTATCAGAGTGTGTTGCAAACTCTAAGCCTTGGTTGATCAACTCTTCTCGGAGCTCTAAATAATTATATATTTCTCCGTTAAAAATAATCCAGTAACGCTCATTTTCATAGGTCAATGGTTGTGAACCACATTCAATGTCAATGATGCTCAAACGGCGGAAGCCGAATTGGATATTTGAATCATAGTAATACCCTTCGTCATCAGGTCCTCTATGAGTAATAAGACTATTCATATTTTTAAACAGCTGCTTTTGTTCACTGCTGTAATTTTGTGCATTTTCATGTACACAACCGATAAAGCCACACATTATGTACGTCACCTTCTCCATAATAATTAATATTTCATAGTATCCTTCGATGAGGACTGTTTTCACTAATTTTATTCCACTAGATAAAGCGGCGGTTGCTTTCCGCTCCTGGCGCTCAGCGAACAGCGGGGCGTGCGGTGAGCCTCCTCGTCGCTTCCGCTCCTGTGGGGTCTCACCTGTCCCGCTGCTCCCGCAGGACACTGAATGGCTCCCTCGATTATGCCCACGCACGAGAAAATGCGTACTTCATTTTCGAGGAGTCAAGCGCCATCCGCTCCAACCAACCGGTTTTATCCAAAGTTTATAATGAAAAACCTCATTAACTTAGAAAACAGCTTTCACCAAAGACTTTAAAACATATTTTCTATACTATCATAAATCTTTCATTTTGCATGTTTGGCAAAAAAAATAGTTTTTTTACATATGTTTTACATTTTTAACAAGACACAAACGTTTATAAAGGGTGAAATCAAAACAGGAGTTACATTAAAATGTAACTCCTGTTTTGATTTGATTAAACTTGTGCCTGTTCACGAAGTGCGTCGGCTTTGTCCGTGAATTCCCAAGGCAGTTCAACATCCGTACGTCCAAAGTGTCCGTAGGCAGCTGTCTTCTTATATATTGGCCTACGAAGATTAAGCATATTGATAATTCCTGCAGGGCGAAGATCGAAGTTTTTAGAAACAAGATCTATCAACACATCTTCACTTACTTTTCCGGTACCAAATGTATCAACAGAAATTGAAACAGGCTTGGCCACACCAATCGCATAGGCAAGTTGAACTTCTACTTTATCAGCAAGACCAGCTGCAACAAGGTTCTTCGCTACATAGCGAGCAGCATAGGCAGCGGAACGGTCTACTTTTGTAGGATCCTTACCGGAGAATGCTCCTCCACCATGGCGTGCATAACCCCCATAGGTGTCCACGATGATTTTTCTACCTGTTAGACCGGCATCCCCTTGAGGTCCACCAATAACAAATCGACCAGTTGGATTAATAAAGTATTTCGTATTTTCATCAATTAGTTCATTTGGCACCACTGGATTGATGACATGTTCTTTAAGATTACGCTGGATTTGCTCAAGAGTAACCTCTGGGTGATGCTGGGTTGAGATAACAATCGTATCAATTCTAACTGGCTTGTCATTCTCGTCATATTCAACCGTAACCTGAGTTTTTCCATCTGGACGAAGATAAGGAAGGATTTCGTCTTTACGTACTTTCGTTAAGCGGCGGGAAAGCTTATGCGCCAATGAAATGGGTAAAGGCATCAATTCCTTTGTTTCATTACAAGCGAACCCAAACATTAACCCTTGGTCTCCTGCTCCAATTGCTTCAATCTCTTCATCCGACATTAGCCCTTCACGTGCCTCTAGAGCTTGGTCAACTCCCATGGCAATGTCCGCAGATTGTTCATCAATTGCAGTTAAAACAGCACATGTTTCAGAGTCAAATCCATACTTCGCACGAGTGTAACCAATTCCCTTAATCGTTTCACGAACGATTTTGGGAATATCGACATAAGTAGAAGTAGTGATTTCTCCTGCAACCAGTACGAGTCCGGTCGTAACAGATGTTTCAGCTGCTACACGGGCATTGGCATCCTTAGCTAAAATTGCATCCAGAATTGCATCTGAAATCTGGTCACAAATTTTATCAGGATGTCCTTCTGTAACTGATTCAGAAGTAAACAAACGGCGTCTTGTTGACATCTGATTTCCTCCTAATAATTCTAAAATAACGTGAGCCTCATTTAGGAGCTCTCGGATTGATACGGTACTCATTCCCTATGTAGTATGAAATAAATACTGAGCTTTTATGAGAAAAATACGCAAAATAAAAACCTTTCCTACTTAGAGGGAAAGGTTTAAGAAGTAAATTAGCGCCTTTCGCTCTTATCGATCAAGGATCAATTTCCTTGCGTCAGGTTAGCACCTTGTTAACGAGCATCTCAAAAATCCTCAAATAACAGGTTGCTGGGCTTCATTGGGCCTGTCCCTCCACCAGCTCAGGATAAGAGTATCCGTTCAAAACCCAATCATACGCAACGCGAATTTTATTGTCAATGGATAAATCGGTAAAAATAAAGTTTTCCTAGAAAGAGCCCATTTAGTGTCAAGGAAAGTTAATTTTTATAATAATTAGAATAGACTAATACAACAAATGTGTTATACTATTTATAAAAGATGCGTATGCTTTCACACCATTAAAACCTATAAAAAGGAAGGTATTCATCAAATGAACGATGTGAGGATTAAAAACGAAGTGTCTCAACTGCTACAGGGAAATAATATTAAAACTCAACTATCTGTACCACAGCTGGTTGAAAAGGTTCTCGCCAGAAACGAAGGATTGTTAACTGCAACCGGAGCTATTTGTGCGACAACTGGTAAATACACGGGAAGGTCACCAAAGGATAAATTCATCGTTAACGAGCCTTCCGTGGCGGATAAAATCGATTGGGGAACCGTGAACGAGCCAATAGCGGAGGAAGTGTTCACGAATCTGTACACAAAGGTTCTTCAATATTTAAAAGAAAAAGATGAAGTCTATGTGTTTAAAGGGTTTGCCGGAGCTGATAAAAAGCAGCAGCTGCCAATTCAGGTCATCAATGAATTCGCTTGGCACAATTTATTCGTCCATCAATTGTTTATTCGCCCTAATGAAGAAGAACTTGCGAATCATGAAGCAGATTTCACTGTGATATCCGCCCCAGGGTTTAAAGCTGATCCTGAAGTCGATGGAACGAAGTCTGAAACATTCATTATCATCTCCTTTGAGCAACGTGTAATCCTCATCGGTGGTACTGAATATGCAGGAGAAATGAAGAAGTCTATCTTTTCTGTTATGAATTACTTGCTCCCTGAGAATGGAATCCTTCCAATGCACTGTTCAGCTAATGTCGGACGTGAAGGTGATGTTGCCTTGTTCTTTGGATTATCAGGTACTGGTAAAACGACCCTTTCTGCTGATGCAAATAGGCGCTTAATAGGCGATGATGAACATGGCTGGTCCACTAATGGGGTTTTTAATATAGAGGGTGGCTGTTACGCGAAGTGTATTAATCTATCAAAAGAAAAAGAACCACAAATTTATGATGCCATCCGTTTTGGCTCTGTTCTTGAAAATGTCATTTTACACGAAGAAAGTCGCATACCTGACTATGATGATGGCTCATTAACTGAAAATACGCGTGCAGCGTATTCTATACAAGCGATTGAAAATATTGTGGACCCGAGCATAGCTGGACATCCAAACACAATCGTATTTTTAACTGCTGATGCCTTTGGGGTCTTGCCACCAATCTCAAAATTGACAAAAGAACAAGCGATGTACCATTTCCTTAGTGGGTACACGTCAAAATTGGCTGGGACAGAACGAGGAATCACTTCACCAGAAGCAACATTCTCAACTTGCTTTGGCTCTCCATTCCTGCCTTTACCAGCAACCACGTATGCCAAAATGCTGGGTGACAAGATTGACGAATACGGTTCAAGAGTGTATCTAGTTAATACCGGTTGGACCGGCGGAGAGTATGGTACAGGGAAAAGGATGAATCTTGCTTATACACGTGCAATGATTCAAGCAGCCCTTGAAGGGGAGTTAAATCACGTAGAAACGGTTAAGGATGAAATCTTTGGTCTTGATATTCCATTGCATGTTCCGGGTGTTCCTGATGAAGTTCTTCAGCCAATTAAAACTTGGTCGGATGAAGAGGCTTACTTGACTAAAGCCCGTGAGCTTGCTGAACAATTCCGTGAGAATTTCAACAAGTTTAACAATCTACAAACAGATATTGCAGCAAAAGGCGGTCCTATTGTCTAATGCTTTAATTGTGAAAGGAAGAGGTCATTTCTGAAATGATACCTCTTCCTTTTTGTCATACATACATCTTCGGTCCTAATCTATAAAAAAGACATGCTCCGTTGGACATTTTTGGTTTACGAACTAATGATTGGAGCGGAAGGAGCTTGATTCTTTTAAAATGATCTGCACACGTTCTGGTACGAAGAAGAAGTTATTCTTTGTGTTGCGGGAGAGGTTAACAGGTGATACCCTGGTCAAATCATACAGACTAGGAATGATTGTCTCCCCTGGAGCACCAAGACGCTTTATTGGTGAGCTTTTCCAGCCTTTTCGTTCAACTTAGGGTACCAAGTCGCCTTATTGGTGACCTTTCTCCCGCTTTTTCTTCCAAGTTAGGGCACCAAGTCGCCTTATTGGTGACCTTTCTCCCGCTTTTTCTTCCAACTTAGGGCACCAAGTCGCCTTATTGGTGACCTTTCTCCCACTTTTTCTTCCAACTTAGGGCACCAAGTCACCTTATTGATGACCTTTCTCCGTCTTTTTAACCTACTTAGAGGACCAATGAAAAGCGGAAGCCACCCCTTAGATGATTTCTCATCGTTTCTTGCCTTACTTGATTGAAAGAGCAAAAAAAATAAAAGATGCCCGCAGGCACCTTGTTAATTTGTAGAATTTAGAGATAATAGCTGATAAATGATAACCGTTTTAGTTCCGCTCCATTCGAGTTTTTTGATGATTGCAGTTCCACTTGATTCTCCTTCAATCATCTTTTTCACTTCAAGAGGAATATCAATCGGGTACAGCCTATAGCCATCTTTTTGTAAGCGAAATAAGTTTTCCTCAAGCCTTTCTTCACGGCCCTTTGTGACAATCATTGTGTTAAGCTCTAATGGCATCCCCATATGAAATGCACTCCTTCCAGGATTCTCACCTTAATCTTATCACTTTTGACGAATCATTTTCATCCAATTTGTTAAATCTTTTACAACTTGCCTATTCACCTTTGGAGGAAAATAATGTGTATATTGTGCAAAATACCAGCTTGTTACCGACTTGTCCAATTCCTTTAGCCGTTTTTCCAGACGATAAGAATGTTCAACTGACACATTGCGATCTTGCTCACCATGGATAATTAAAACAGGTGCTTGAATCTGATTTATCTGATACAGCGGAGTCCGATGACGATATCGACTTGGAAACTTCATCGGGGTCCCCCCAATAACTCTTTTCATCATTTTTCTTAGGTCTTTTCTTTCCAAGTATGTTAAGGACATATCACTTACGCCCCCCCAGGTGACAACAGATGCTGCTTCAGGATATTCGATTGCTGTTAACAAAGCCATTACCCCACCCCTAGAAAAGCCAAAAATATGAACTTGTTTCACTTGGGGTAACGCTTTAAGTAGCTCATAACCTGCAAAAGCATCATGTCGATCTTCACCAGCAAAATCCTCGTTTCCTTCTCCCCCTCGGTTGCCGCGATAAAAAGGAGCAAATACGATAAACCCCTCTGAGGCAAACTGAGCAATTCTCGCTGGTCTCACTTGCCCAACATTCTTAATTCCTCCGCGCAAGTATAAGAATCCGTCATGTGTATTTTCACTAACTGGTGTTGCAAGCATTCCCTTAACTTTTAAGCCATTAGAGTAATAAGTAATGATATGTAAATTCACATTGGGGTTCGGGGAAGGAAATTTGTATTTTTCGACCACTTTACCGTTATTCAATATGACACCTCCGTTATCGTGATAAACACCAATCTAAAAACTTTGCTCTTCCAAATCTGGGCACACATTTTCACCAGCATCATACGATATCGTAAAACGAAAAAGCCCAAATTTAAGAGGAGGTTATTTTAAATGAAAAAGTGGATGAAACCTGGTGTTTTACTATTTATTTCCCTGGTTCTTATTATCCCTTTAGCCGCTTGCGGTAAGGAGAAAACAGAAACGATTCGGGTAGCTGAAGTGACGCGCTCCATTTTTTATGCACCATTGTATGCAGCACTCACCGAAGGATTTTTCGAAGAGGAAGGCTTAACTATTGACCTTAAAACCGTTTGGGGTGGCGACAAGGTCATGACCTCCCTAATTTCTGACGGTGCCGACATTGGTCTTGTTGGTTCAGAAACATCCATTTACGTCTACGCTGCTGGTACTAGCGACCCCGTCATAAATTTTGGTCAGCTAACGCAAACAGATGGAACCTTTCTCGTTTCTCGAAATGAAGTTGAAGATTTCACATGGGATCATCTAAAAGGCTCTACCTTTTTAGGACAGCGTAAAGGTGGAATGCCACAAATGGTTGGCGAATTTGTTCTAAAAAAACACGGAATTGATCCACATGCTGATTTGAACTTGATCCAAAATGTTGATTTTGCCAATATCACTAGTGCTTTTGCTAGTGGAACGGGCGATTATGTTCAATTATTTGAACCTCAAGCTAGCATTTTCGAAAAAGAAGGAAGAGGACATATTGTAGCTTCTTTCGGAACAGAATCTGGCCATGTTCCATATACAACCTTTATGGCTAAACAAAGCTATATGGATGCAAATGAAGAATCAATTGAAAAGTTCACTAAAGCATTATACAAGGCCCAGCAATGGGTAGATTCAACCAACTCAAAAGAAATCGCTGAAGCCGTTCAACCATTTTTTGAGGATACAGATATTGAAATTCTCGAAATGGCTGTAGATCGATATAAAAGTCAAGGTTCCTTTGCAACCGACCCAATTCTTGACGAAGCGGAATGGAACAATCTCCAAGATATTATGGATGAAGCAGGAGAACTTCCAAAAGAAGTTCGTCATGATGAGCTAGTCAATACAAAGATTGCAGAAGAAGTAATAAAGTAAAGGAGGACGCAGCCTAATGGAATTCCTATCAATTAAAGAACTACACCATACGTATTTTACGAGGTCGTCTGCGACTACAGCTCTCAGTGATATTACCTTAGATGTCAAGGAAGGGGAGTTCATCTCCTTTCTTGGCCCTAGTGGCTGCGGTAAAACAACTCTTCTCTCAATTATAGCAGGACTAATCGAGCCAACTAGCGGGAACGTGCTCCTTGAAAACAAACCAGTAAAAACTTCTCAAAATGACATTGGATACATGCTTCAGCAGGATTATCTTTTCCCGTGGAAGACCATTGAAGAGAATATCCAACTTGGGCATAAAATTAATGGAAACCTGACAAAGGAGACCAAAAGAACGACAGTCTCCCTCCTCGAGCAGATGGGACTGAACGACGTTGAGTCATTTTACCCTAAACAATTATCCGGCGGGATGCGTCAAAGGGTTGCCCTTGTACGTACACTTGCAACCGAACCAAAACTCTTAATGCTCGATGAACCATTTTCAGCACTTGATTTTCAAACAAAGTTAAAACTAGAGGACCTCGTCTCAAATACACTTAAAAATTTTAATAAAACGGCCATCCTTGTCACCCATGATATTGGTGAAGCTATTGCAATGAGCGATCGAATCGTCCTGTTCTCTCCAAGTCCTGGTAGAGTTCATAAAACCTTTTTGGTACCTGAAGACCTAAAAGCATTACCGCCATTTAAAGCCAGAAATCACCAATCTTATACTGAACTTTTCCAGACTATATGGAAGGAGCTGGAATCACTTGACAAAGAATGAAATTAAAAGTCTTCACGAACAGTATTTGAGTGGGTTAAAACGAGAAAAAAGATTTGTCCGATTTTTTCAAGGGCTTATTTTCATCTTGTTTTTTGTGGCATGGGAATCAGCAAGTAGACTTCACTGGATTGATCCGCTAATTTTTAGCTCTCCATCAAAAGTTTGGGATCTATTTATTAAAAAGTCCCTTGATGGTTCGCTTGTCGCAAACCTTGGAATTACAGTGACCGAAACAATTCTCGGCTTTCTGGCAGGTACCCTGCTTGGAACATTACTAGCTGCTATTCTATGGTGGTCCCCAATCTTATCTAAAATACTGGACCCTTTTCTGGTCATATTAAATGCAATGCCTAAGGTCGCTTTAGGCCCCATTTTAATTGTCGCGCTTGGTGCAAATATGACATCGATTGTTGCAATGGGGACCCTTGTATCGGTTATTATCACCACGATTGTCGTTTTCACAGCATTTAAAGAGGTAGATCCAAATTATGTAAAAGTATTACAAATATTTGGTGCCACTCGGTTTCAAAGTTTTAAGGAAGCAATCTTGCCAGCGTCTTTCCCCACCATCATTTCAACCTTGAAAGTAAACGTCGGATTATCATGGGTAGGGGTTATCGTAGGTGAATTTCTAACTTCCTCGCGGGGACTTGGTTATATGATTATTTATGGTTTCCAAGTATTTGATTTCACACTTGTCTTTTTGTCACTACTAGTTATTGCTGTATTTGCCACTCTTATGTACCAACTTGTTGAGTTGCTTGAAAAGAAACTTATTAAAGATTAGGCAAAACGGCCGGCATTAGTTCCCGGCCGTTTCTATGCGCTGTAGGCTAAGCTTAACAACTTCGTCCTTCATAATAAAGCTATAGTGGGCTTCAAATCTTTCCGTCAGTAAATCACCACTCACCAAAACTGGACCGTTTGTTTCGAGGTAATCATGTTTTTCTACAAACTCGTTGATTTCTGCCAGGTAGATTCGTTTAATAAACGAAGATTGCAATCCTTTCACTTCGTATTCACCTAAGAATTGCAAGCTAGCCAGAATCCCTCCTGTTTCTTCAAAAACTTCACGGTTTGCCGCTTGCTCCAATGTCTCTCCTGCTTCCCGTTTCCCTCCAGGGAATTCCCAGCCTCTAGTTCTATGATCCGTCATTACCCAATTACCGTTATATTTGCTAATAACCAGTACATGGTCTGGTTCACGGTCAAAACCGTTTTCCTTAAACACGAATGTTACTTTTGAACCATTTGTATCACGAAAATGAATCATTTAATCCTCCATTACATGCATATTCTTCTTTGTATGATTATACAATGAATGGAGAAAGGAGGGGAAATCTGCTAAATCATTTAGGTAGGATGCCCATGCTTTCAATATGCATTTTGGTTTCATCATCACCAAGTTGGTGAATCATTTCGTAGATTCTGACTAAACTTCGGTCCTGAGTATGGTTCTGCTTGTCATTATGGTACTCAACAAAAGGGATATGAGCCCTCAAAAAATTCTCGACGCCTTCCGAATAGTTATAATCAAATTCTTCTCTTAACTGAGTGATTTCTTCATCGTTCGCTTCTATTTTAAAACTCCACGTGGAGGCAGTAGAACTTTGAGAAATTTCACCGCTTCCAATATCAATGTAATACGTTTTTTTTCTTTCCTCCATTGAAACTCACTCCTTTGCTTATGAGTTTCCCCAGCTTTATCGTTTAATAAACGAGGCTGTTTTTCGTAAAAATTATTGTTAAAATCCTAAAGCCGATTTTAACGCAAGCTAAGCTAGTTTGTGTGTTAAAGACAGTTTTCAGACTCTTTTCACAAATAACAAAAGCTATATTTGAGTGAAACAACGCGTAATTCCTCTGTATTTATTTCTAAACGTAACAAAGTTTGAGAAAAGAGCCATAAACGAAGTTAAACCTTAAGTCTGCTTCCGTTTCATGTTAAAATTAAAGTAGTGATACGATTAAGGAATAAACCAGTCTCGTGGAGGGTATCTACTAATAAATAAACACAAAGAAATGATGCGTCATGCTGAAAAAAACAAAGAAAAGGGGTGGAAAAATTGAAATTGGTCGATGAGCTATTTGAATTGTATCGAGATAAGCTAACAGGGGATGATGAGGATATTGATATGCTTGCCTTTGCTTTTCTTGAGGAAATGAACCGAGATGATTTAATCCACATCATCAAAGAGCTAGATACTCAAGAGCTATATGATCTTATCGGGCTTTACTTAATCGAGAGTTTAAAGGGGAAGTTTGCACAAGAGGAATATGGACAAAGACGAGCCCCATTATTTCAATCACGTAATATTCATTAAAACCTTCACTACATAAATAGATAAGGCTCTTTTCTTAAACATTGTTGCTCTTAAATCTAAATGGACTTTTTAGCTACAAAAACACCTATAAATAAAAAGCCTGCAGAACGATTTTGTCGTTTGCAGGCTTTTTTTATTATCCCAGATACGCTTTGAACATCCATAGATGCTTTCTTACACTTTTCTTTACACCTAAGAGCATGTCCGCGGTTCCTTCATCGTCCGCCTTCTCAGCAAGGTCAATACCGGCTTGTAGTTCATCCGCAATTTTAGATAAATCACCACTTAATGTTCTAACCATCTCTTCCTCATTTTCAGTGCCTGTTGCTTCTTCTATAAATGAAATTTCTAAGCACTCTTTTAGAGTCCCTACTGGCTTCCCTTCAAGCGCTAAAATTCTTTCTGCAAATTCGTCAATTACTACTGCTGCCTCATTATAAAGTTCCTCGAACTTTGCATGTAAAGTAAAGAAATGCGGGCCTTTTACATACCAATGATAATTATGCAACTTTGTGTACAAAACAGTCCAAGTTGCGACATGCTTGTTTACTGATTGAATAAGTTCTGTTGACATTATATATCATCCTCCTATTATTTTGTATTCCCCCATATGGACAAGCTAAACATTTTAAGCTCTTTCCTAGGTTGAATGAAAAAAAACATGCTAAAATCATTTTGAGGCAAAGGAGGGATTTTTATGCTCACCGTTCTTATTATTTCTATGATTATCATCTTTGTCGTACTTCTTCTTGCTGTTTTAACGACATCTAAAGCCTATAAATACGAGCACAAAGTAGATTCACTTGAAGACAATCCCCATCTCCAGGAAGACGAACACAACCAAAAAAAATAACGAAGCCAGTTGTACTGGCTTCGTTATTTTTTATGCAAATACCTGCTTTAGTTCTTCTTTACTCTGTGTTAGCCAGAAGTTCATTAAACGCTTTGCGCCATCAAGATCATGAAGTTTAGCTTGGCCACATTGTTTCTCATTTGCTGCAGGAATCTCTGTGATTTCAACAGCTGCTTTCATTGTATCCTCTAGTAGATCAATAACCTCTTCTAGCGATGGAGTCCCACTTACTACTAGATAATATCCGGTCTGGCACCCCATTGGCGAGATATCAATAATTTCAAAATGGCTGTGTTTTTCAGCATGTTCACGGAGGTTAAAAGCGAGCAAATGCTCCAGAGTATGTATTGTATCTGGCTTCATGGCCTGTTTATTAGGCTGGCAGAATCGAATATCATATTTATTTACTACTCCGTCGCTTCCTACCTTATGAACACCACAGTGTCTTACATAAGGGGCTTTTACGGCGTTATGATCAAGATCAAAGCTTTCAACTGAAGGCATATCTATTCACTCCTTAACATTTCTAGTTGGCTCTTTTCTAAAACATTGTTGCTTCTTAAGCTGAATATTAAAGTTCTGGGCTATCTCTATACAGAAAACAGCCTTCTTTTTTATCATACATGAAATAATATTATTCCACTAGTCTGTTTTTTTTGAATTTATTTTTATTCATAAAATTAGTTGTTGGTTTGCTATTCCAAACAACTTATGTTTAATAAAGTTTTAGAAGTAATGAAACAGCCTGTCACTACAAGGCAGCGATTTAATTTCCTAATAGATAGAATTATGATATGGTATTTACAATTAAAACAGGTTGGAGTGATAAAAGGTGTTAAAGAAACTTATGCTTGCTGTCATTCGTTTTTACCAAGTCGTTATCTCCCCAATAAAGCCACCGACTTGCCGTTTTTATCCTACCTGCTCTCATTATGGATTAGAGGCAGTGAAAAAGTTCGGCCCATTTAAGGGAGGATGGTTAACTTTAGTTAGGATAATGAAATGTCATCCTTTTAACCCAGGTGGATTTGATTATGTCCCTGATGAGTGGTCGAAACGAAAAAAGATTAAACCTCATAACCACTAGTTACTAAATCGAGTTTTCCTGTTTTGGGGTCAATAACCAATCCATGAACCGGAATATCTTTCGCCATTAATGGATGATTTCGAATAACATCTACACTGTGAGCCACGCTCTCATTTACATTTTCAAAACCATGTAACCAATCGTTTACCTTAATACCCGAGTAAGTCAGTGTTTCAAAAACCTCCTCTTGTATGCCGCGCTTTCTCATTTCCTCCATTATTCCAGCCGGCTTCATTCCACTCATACCACAATCATGGTGCCCAATGACGAGTACTTCTTTTGCCTGTAGCTGGTAAACCGCCACTAGGAGGCTTCGCATTATACTTCCAAAAGGGTGTGAAACAAGTGCTCCAGCATTTTTAACAATTTTCACATCCCCATTTTTAACATTTAAGGCATTAGGTAATAACTCTAGTAGTCTCGTATCCATACAGGTCAAAATAACCATTTTTTTAATTGGAAATTTACCTGTCTCAAACTGCTCATACTTTTTCTCAGCCACAAATGATGTATTAAAACTTAATATATCTTCAAGCAACCTCATAGTATCACCCTACCTTCATTAAACTAATCATATAAATAGAATACAGCAAATTTTACCCAATTTAAATTAATCTTGCTTTTATACTGATTTTTAGGTAAGATACATAAAGTAAATCGTAATCATTACGGATTAGAACAAACAACTATTTTATTTTCCTTATATTTTGAACTGGGGGCTTATGATGAAAAAATCTATCTTATTCGGGGGCTTTATACTAATCATTAGTATTTTTCTGTCAGGTTGTTCAGAACAACCAACTGAGACAAAGAATCCTGATTTATTAAATGTGTACACAACTGTATATCCGTTAGAGTATTTCACCGAAAGAATTGGTGGTACTTATGTCGAGGTGGAATCTATTTACCCACCTGGTGCTGATGAGCATACTTTTGAACCTTCTCAAAAGGATATGATTAAACTTGCTGAATCCGACTTGTTTATTTTTATTGGTCTTGGTCTTGAAGGCTTTGTCGAGAAAGCTAAGGGCACTTTAAAAACCGAAGATGTTACGATGCTCGCAGCCGGTGAGAGAATTCATTTCGAGGACTCTATAGATCATGAGGATGAGAACCATGGGGAATCAAGTCATGGAGACGAAAATCACGAAGCTGATGCTCATGATGACGGTAGCCACGAGGAAGCAGGGCATGAAGACCAAAATCATGGAGCTGATGCTCATGGTGACGGTAGCCATGAGGAGGCAGGACATGAAGACGAAAATCATGAAGCTGACGCTCATGGTGACGGTAGCCATGAGGAGGCAGGACATGAAGACGAAAATCATGAAGCTGACGCTCATGGTGACGGTAGCCATGAGGAGGCAGGACATGAAGACGAAAATCATGAAGCTGACGCTCATGGTGACGGTAGCCATGAGGAGGCAGGACATGAAGGCGAAAATCACGAAGCTGACGCTCATGGTGAAACGGAACATGAAGGAGAACATAACCATAACCACGGGGATATTGACCCTCATGTTTGGATTGATCCTGTATATGCCAAAGATCTAGCAGCAGCGATAAAAGATCAGCTAATTTTGGAACTACCATCTCATGAAGAAACTTTCAATGAGAATTATCAGGCTCTAATTAAAGATTTAGATAAATTAAATTCCCAATTTAACGAAATGGTCACCTCCGCTAAACACCATGAAATAATCGTCTCCCACTCAGCCTTTGGGTATTGGGAAGAGCGTTATGGGATAGAACAAATTAGTATTTCTGGAATGTCTACAACAAGTGAACCTTCCCAAAAGGAACTACAAAATCTAATTGATCATGGCAAAAAAGCAGAACTGAAATATGTACTCTTCGAACAAAATTTCCAATCAAGGCTTGGAGAAGCAGTGCAAAAGGAGCTTGGAGCAAAATCTCTTACCTTACACAATTTATCTGTATTAACGGAAGAAGATCTTAACAACGGTGAGACCTATTTTAGTTTAATGGAAAAGAATTTGGAGACGCTGAAAAAAGCATTAAATGATTAATGAAAACCACCTTTCGATAGAGAGGTGGCTTTCTGCCTAATATTGTTAAGGTTATTCTACTTCAATAAGCAGAAAATAATCTTGTATCATGCCAACCATATAAGAGGAGTGATACAAATGGCAAAAGATGTACTTTGTGAAGTGAATAACTGTCAATTCTGGGCTCAGGGAAATCTTTGTAGTGCAGACAGTATTTATGTGGTAAGCCATACAGGAGAGACTGCTGAAAATAGCAGAGGAACTGATTGTAAGACATTTGAGCCAATTGAAGAAACATTAAGCTAACTCAAGAAGTAAACAGGTGGCCCTTGGCTGCCTGTTGTTTATGATTGGCACTGTTCTTTTCTTACGAGAACAGCCTGTTTATTACTCTGCCAAGTTCCCATCGGGCCGAATAATTCAGAGTCGATCTGGATACAGAGAACGAACACAATTATCCACACCCTTAAACTTTTACCAATTCCTTAGCAATAAAAAAACAGCCCCGTCAATCAAGGACTGCTACTCAAAACAAGAAAATTTCTTCATGTATCGTAACTTTTTTCATTCTTTCTTTATTTATCTGAAAACCAATACCTGATTCCTTTGGAATACTAATATAACCGTTTTTAACTTTAACTTCCGGATCAATAATATCTTCATCCCAATATCGATTAGAACCAGAGATATCACCTGGAATTGTAAATCCCGGTAAGGACGCCAGTGCGATATTATGTGCTCTGGAAATACCGAACTCAATCATCCCACCACACCAAACAGGAATCCCTTTTTCTTTACAGAAATCATGTATTCTCTTGGCTGTTGCAAGGCCGCCAACCCTACCAATTTTTATATTTATCACCTTACAACTCCCTAGTTGTACAGCCTTTCGGGCATCATCAAAGGTAACAATACTTTCATCTAAACAAATCGGAGTGGTTAATTCCCTTTGAACAACGGAATGGTCTACGATATCGTCAAAAGCTAATGGCTGCTCAATCATTAACAGATTATATTCATCAAGTGCTTTTAATCTATCTATATCTTCCAAAGAGTAAGCTGAGTTAGCATCAGCCATTAGTACCAGAGAAGGAAACCTCTTCCGTAGTTCAGGTACATAAACAAGATCATTCTCTGGTGAAATCTTTATTTTCACCCGTGTATATCCTTCCGCTAAGTAGTTTTCTGTTTGTTTAATAGCCTCAGGCAATGAAGATGTTGCAACTACCACGCCGGCAGGTATTTCACTCGCATTACTGCCCAACAAATTCGAAAGGGTGACGTTCTGTCTCTTTGCATGTAAGTCCCATAGAGCAGTTTCTAGAGCAGCTTTCGCCATATGATTTCGACGAAAGACACTAAATCGATCTATTACTTCTAGCGGATGTTGAGCAGGAGATTGCTTTAGTAATGGGATAAGATAATCCTTCAGCATGTGATAGGAGGTATTGACCGTTTCTTCCGTATACCAAGGGGAAGAAAAAGCCACCCCTTCCCCATATCCTTGAAATCCATCTTTCCCAGTCACTTCAACTATAATCGCCTCACGTTCTGTGACCGTTTCTAGATGACTACTAAACGGGGCTTTTAGAGGCATACTTATGATTGACAACTTGATTGAATGAATATTCATTCTTAAGAATGCTCCTTTTTTACCATTTCACGGAGATTTTTCCTCAGTAACTTTTTTGAAGCGTTACGTGGCAATTCCTCCACAAATCTAAAGACCTTAGGAACTTTATACTTTGCAAGCAATTTGGTACAAAACTCGATAAGCTCTCCCTCTGATAGATTCGTGTTTCCCTTTGCTACAATGAATGCGCCTGGAACTTGACCCCATTTAGAATCTGTAAAACCGATAACTCCAGCATCCGCTATATCCGGGTGCGACATCAGCACGCCCTCTATCTCAGCTGGATATATATTTTCTCCTCCAGATATAATTAAGTCGGAGCGGCGGTCTAGTACATATAAAAACCCTTCAGCGTCTAAATAGCCGATATCCCCTGTATGAAACCAACCATTTTTAATACTTTCACTGGTTTCCAAAACACGATTTAAGTAACCAATTGTTACATTTGGCCCTTTTACCACAATTTCTCCCTCAGAATGATTGGACACTTCTTCCCCATTTTTCCCAATAATTTTTATTTGGTTTGGAAATAATGCTTTTCCAGCCGATCCAAGCTTTGAAAGACTATATTCTGGGGCCAAAGTCGCAAATTGGGAAGCTGTTTCGGTCATCCCATACGATTGGTAGACAGGTATTCCTTTTTCTTTACAATCTTCTAGCAAGGAGAGCGGAGCGGGACCACCTCCTAGTAACATGCAACGAAAGTGTCCTGGTAGTTGATTGACCTCTAGGCGCTCATTTATCCTAAGAAGCATCGTACTAACCACAGACATGGTTGTTACCCGATATTTTAAAATATCTTCAATAGCAGCTTTTTCATTAAAGGTTTGATGGAGTACAACAGTCATTCCATAGATTACACTTTTCATTAGAATTGAATAACCGCTAATATGAAAAATGGGAACCGCACAAAGCCAGCGATCCTCATCGCTTAGCCCGATATTTAGAGCAGAGGCAGTCGCACTCCACCAATGGTTTCCGAAGGTTTGCAAAACTCCTTTCGGATGACCAGTCGTCCCCGAAGTGTACATAATCGTTGTCACATCGTCTAAGTCGAATTCATTTTCAATAAAAGCTTCAGCCACTTCCAACTGAAATAGCTCTTCTTTCTCAATTACAGCACGAGGAAAAGTCTTTTTGATCTCAGTTATTTTATTCGCAAACGCATTTTCATATAAAAGCACGTCCACTTCTGAATCCTCGAGCTGCCATAGGAGTTCTTCTGAAGTCAGTCGGTTATTTAAGATGACTGCTCTAACGCCTAGCATCTGCAATGCATATAAAATCATAACTGAGTCTTTGTGGTTGGATAATAATACCCCAGCCGTGCTTTCTTTCTTTAAGCCAATTGAACAAAGTTGACCCGCTATTTCCCTGGAATATTCAAAAAGCTGTCTAAATGTATAATTCGTTTCTTCAAAAATCAATGCTACCCGATCGGGGGTTAAATCCGCACGTTTCTTGAGAAAGTTAGGGACAAGCTGTTTCATAGAATAAAAAACACTCCAATTTTAGAAAAGCACAAAAGCCTAGGTTCACAAGCCAACAGTTTTTGTGCTAAACGTTTCTTAAAATCAAACTTTTTACACTTTTATAGTAGAAAAGAGCTTGATGGAAATCCACCAAGCTGCTTTTATACGATTATTTAGCTTATTAAGGGAAACGAGGGAACTGACCAAAATCAGGTTTCCGTTTTTCCTTAAAGGCATTTCGCCCTTCTTTTGCTTCTTCCGTTGTATAGTAGAGCAAAGTAGCATCACCAGCAAATTGTTGAATACCTGCTAGTCCATCTGTATCAGCATTCATAGCAGCCTTTAAGAAACGAATTGCTGTTGGGCTTTTTTCAAGAATTTCTTCACACCACTTAATGGTTTCATCTTCAACCTGGTCAAGTGGAACAACTGTATTAACAAGACCCATATCAAGAGCTTCTTGTGCATTGTATTGACGGCATAGGTACCAGATTTCGCGAGCCTTTTTATGGCCAATAATTCTAGCTAGGTAACCTGAACCATAACCAGCATCAAAGCTACCAACCTTTGGTCCTGTTTGACCAAAAATTGCATTATCAGCTGCAATTGTTAAGTCACACACAACATGAAGAACGTGTCCGCCTCCAATTGCATAACCTCTTACCATAGCAATAACCGGCTTTGGAATAACACGGATTAAGCGCTGCAAGTCTAGGACATTAAGCCGTGGAATCTGGTCTTCACCTACATAACCACCATGTCCACGTACACTTTGGTCTCCACCTGAACAAAACGCCATGTCTCCTGCACCAGTTAAAATGATGACACCAACATTTGAATCATCACGGGCATAAGCAAATGCGTCAATCAGTTCCATTACTGTCTTTGGACGAAAGGCATTGCGTACTTCTGGACGGTTAATCGTAATTTTAGCGATACCATTATATGTTTCATATAAAATATCTTCGTAAGTACGTTCTGAAACCCACTCAACTGCCAATTCATATTCCTCCTTTTATGTAATTGAAAATGAACCTTTGTCACACATCGTATTTTTCCTTACTTCGACAAAAACTCACTTACTATTGTACCAAATTTTTCAGGTTCTTCCACATGAATCGCATGACCAGCGTTCCTAACAGACATTTTTTTTACACGAGGCAGCAAATTAGCCATCTCATCACTTATTTTGCAAAACTTCTCATCCCGTTCTCCTGCTAAAAGCAATGTATCAAACTCAAATGTAGAAAGAGAATTCCACCAAGATGGCTGTGCTCCTGTCCCCATCCCAAGTAAGCTATTAGCTAACCCTATAGGAGAATTCTGAAGGCGCTGTGTTCTTATTGCTTCCCTTGTTTCGGCGGGAAGATTCTTTTGAGTCTGAAATAAAGGAATACCCTCCCAATAATTGACAAACTCTTCTATCCCATTTGAAAGAATGATTGAAGCCAGCTTTGTGTCCTGCTTTTTGCGGGATTCTCGTTCTTCTGCTGTGCGTAGTCCTGGAGTCGTGCTTTCTAGCACTATCTTTCGAACCATTTCGGGATAGTTTGCCGCAAATGTGATCGCCAGCCTACCACCCATCGAGTAGCCTAGTAGGTCAGTCTTCTCAATCCCCAACTTATCCAACAAAAGCTTCATATCATCAGCAACCTTAAGGATATCGTACCTCTCATGATTTGGTGGTGATTGAGACCTGCCGTGCCCAATTAAGTCTACCATAATCATTCTAGACGTTAATCCTATCGAAGCAGAAAACGGTGTCCAGGTCGATGACTTTCCTGTGAATCCATGGAACATGAGGAGCGGAAATCCCGTTCCTGCTTGTTCAACATGGTAGTGAACTTCATTGAGTTTATTCTCCATAATCCGCACTCTTTATGACCTGGCTTATTTCCCGGGAAACAGATTTCCACAAATCTCGATGTTCTCTTAAATTCCTGTCCCTATCTGTCGATATTTCCAACACTTTAATCCCTTGCTGATCAATTATTTGCCGGAAAACTTCTTGGAAATGATCCCAATCCTGTACTTTCACAAAAGAACCACCAAACATGTCAACAGCATGGTGGAAATCAAGATCGAGTGGAGTACCAAACAGCTTTTCAAAATGCTTTGGATGGTCCGCTTGTGGTAAAAAGGAGAATATTCCGCCCCCATTGTTATTGATAACAATAATCGTAACATCTAGCTTAAAAAGCTTTGCTGCAAGTAATCCATTTAAGTCATGAAAAAATGTCAGATCTCCTAGAACTAAGTAAAGCGGTTGTGAAACCGTCGCAGCACCCAATGCTGTCGAGACAATTCCATCTATACCATTTGCCCCGCGGTTCCCCATAATCCTAATTTCCTTTTCATTCATAAAAAAGAAGCTGTCTAGATCACGTATTGGCATGCTATTGCCAACAAACAAGGTGGATCCTTTAGGCAAAAGGTCTGCAAGCATATGGAAAAGCTTCCCCTCACTAAGTTCTTGGTTATCTCGAATAGCTGAGAGTGTCCCTTTTGTATGATGGTTTATAGTTTGCCATTTGTCTAAATATGCTGAGTCATTACTCGGTTCGACGAGCTGTGTTACCGTCTTACTAAACAAACTTTCATCACAATAAATCATCTCGGTCGCAGACGTCAGTGGGTCCCGCCATCCACTACCTCCATCGACTACAATTTGTCTCACCATACGATTTTCTTTCATAAAAATCGATAGAGCCTTTGAAACCGGCATCGCACCAAATCTGATAATCACATCCGGTGTTAAAGTCTTTTTCACATCTTCATAACGCAAAAATGTATCATAAGCATCAATGATAAGCTCTCCAGAATGCTTCCCACTACGCAATTGGGACAGTGGATCCGCCAATACCGGAAACTGAAGTCTTTTGGCTAATTCAATAACAGCTTCTGCAAAGTTCTCGTCCTCAATCGGTCCACATACAATCATCCCTCTTCGCTTAGCGGAGAGACTATTCACAATTGCACGTGTGGTTCCCTCTGATAGAGAAAGCTTACCTTCATGAATCTCCACATAGCCTTCGCTTCGTTCTGGAAGTTCAAATAACTTCTCGTGGAGATTTGGAATCAAAGGTTCCCTTAAAGGGAAGTTCAAATGAACAGGTCCTGCAGGATAACGAATGGCTGTAGCTGCCGCTCGAGCACAAACCATACGTGAGTAGCGGATCATGTCCTCACGATGATCTGGAGGGGACATTTCTACAAACCATTTAACATTTTGTCCATAGAGGTGAATTTGGTCGATTGCTTGCGGTGCCCCCACATCTCGTAATTCATGAGGACGATCAGCCGTAAGAACCATTAATGGCACTCTTGATATTTTCGCTTCAATAATAGCAGGGTAATAATTAGCCGCTGCCGTTCCTGATGTACATAAAATAGCTACAGGTTTCTTTGATGCTTTTGCAATACCCAGAGCAAAATACGCTGCAGAACGCTCATCAACATGTATATGAAGATTCAAATCAGGATGCTCTGCCATTACTAGGGCAATAGGTGTTGACCGTGATCCAGGACTAATAACGATATCCTTTACTCCAGAATGGGCTAGCTCTGCGACAAATGCTGCTAAATAGGCTGTCAAACCTTCTTGATGACTCATCTTTTATTTCCTCCAAGCGCAGTCAGCATCGGCCGAAACTTGATACTGGTTTCAATATATTCGCTTTCCGCATCAGAATCAGCGACTACCCCACAACCAGCAAAAAGGGAAGCTTCCATTCCTTGAATTAAGGCTGAACGGATAGCAACAGCAAATTCACCATTCCCATGGTAATCAAGCCAACCTATCGGTGCAGCATAGAACCCTCGATCTAGTTCTTCGACCTCTCTAATTCTCTGTACAGCTGCTTCTTGAGGAAGCCCTCCTAGTGCCGGTGTAGGATGGAGTCTGTCCACGATATCTAGTAAAGATGTCGTTTGCTTACATTTCCCGATGACTGGAGTATATAAATGCTGGATATATTTTGTCTTCATCAATTCCGGCCGATTAGGGATTGTGATGTATTCACAAGTTTCATTCATTGCCTCTTTAATCATTTCAACTACATACTCGTGCTCCACTAGATTCTTTTGATCTTTTAGAAGGCTTTCTCCAAGTAAACGGTCCTCAGTAGGGGTACTTCCTCTTGCGATAGAACCAGCAAGACAAGTCGAAAAGACCTTTTCCCCCTCTCTTTTAACAAGTCGTTCAGGAGAGGCCCCCAAAAAGCAATCCCCGTTTACTTCAAATGCAAATACATAGCTCTCTGGTTGTTCAGCCAACAAATGTTTCAAAGCTCGTTCAACCTTAACATGATCATTAAAACGTAATCTTAATTCCCTCGCCAAGACCACCTTTTTCAAGTCACTACCCTCAAAGGAATCCACAAGCTCGGTGACGGACTTTTTCCATTCATCTGGTCTAATTTCATCAATGTGCTCGATGGACGCAATAGAAAACTCTAGTTTACGAGCAGCGGCCCCTAAAACAGCTTGCCGTTCTGCGTTGACTTTCTCAACTAGACGATGGTCATCGTGCTGTGTACAGACGACATTTGTTGTAAGATACGCCTGTTCATTTACGATTGAAAGCATATAGCTTGGAATATGAAATAAGGAGTCGGAAAACTTCGACCACAATTTTGTCTTTTTCTTCACTGGATCAAAAGTGAACCCTCCGAATAGACTGGGACCAGTTCCAGACTCTTTTTGTTCACCAATAATAATAGCTGATTCAATAATATTGCTCCACTTGCTTTCAACATCCATAAATCGGTTTACTACTTGATTTGACTGAATCTGCTTAGCAATTCCCATTCCAACCAGAGTATGAGTTCCATTCGGGTCCTTCCAAAAAAACCTTTCGCCTAAAAAGCGGTTGCGACCAGCCGCAAAAAAATTGGAAGGGTTAATCCCTTCAACTTTTTGGACCTCGCTTACCAATATAGGTTGAGTTAATTGTTTTGCCCTATCGATTGCAAGAAGTATTCCCTGACTCAATTCAGTATCTTGGATGGTAACCAAAATTAATCCCCCCAATAACAGCCTCTCTTCTGTTATTACACGTTTTCAAACTTATTTTAAGATACACTTCCTATATGACAATGTCAATCATTCCAGTACGAGTTAGACTAGTTTATTCCTTATTATATGATACTCTATCACAGCGATTATTAAGCGTTTTCTAATTAGGGAAAAGCATCCAATCTACCTTTAAATGGTATTTGACAGCATCACTGCTTGAACTTACACTTTATATTGTAGAGAAGATTTAACTAAGTATTGGGTGATTTTTTGACAGAATTAAGACTTTTTGATACTATAATATAGTTTGGCATATATATTACTTTTAAGGGAGAGGATTGGTACCTATGCAAACACCACTTCAGCCTAGTCCTTCCCCAATAGCAAAAGATCATGGTTTTCAGAAATGGTGGCAGCTTGCCCGCCCTCATACTTTGACTGCCGCTTTTGCACCGGTCCTACTCGGAACGGCGCTTGCTATTGAGGTGACAAAAATTGATCTGTTGCTTTTTTTAGCGACGCTAATTGCATGCCTATTAATTCAGGCAGCAACCAATATGTTTAACGAGTACTATGATTTCAAGCGAGGTCTCGACACTGAAGAATCCATAGGAATCGGTGGTGCGATTGTCAGGAATGGAATCAAACCTGCTACTGTACTGGGTTTAGCTCTTGGATTATACGGAATCTCCATTTTAATTGGTATATATATTTGTATGAACACTAGCTGGTGGCTAGCAGCCGTTGGCCTTGTTGGAATGCTTATTGGTTATCTTTATACTGGAGGCCCACTACCTATTGCATACACTCCATTCGGTGAAGTGTTCGCAGGATTTTTCATGGGAATTCTTATTATCCTAATTGCCTTCTTTATTCAAACAGGCACAGTTACAACAACTAGTATCCTTGTTTCAATCCCTAGTTTTATTCTTGTAGGTGCCATTCTTTTGTCAAATAATATTCGTGATTTTGACGGCGATAAAGATTTTGGACGGAAGACTCTAGCGATATTGATTGGGAAAAAAGGAGCAGTTACCCTTCTGGCAGGAATGTTTATTGTTTCATACCTCTGGATTTTGGGATTAATTTTAACAGGAGCCATGACTCCTTGGCTTGCTGTTGTACTATTAAGCCTACCGAAAGCCATAAAATCTGTAAAAGGTTTTAAAACTGGAACGAATCCTCTTGAAATGGCACCAGCAATGGTGGCAACGGCTCAAACAAATACAATCTTTGCACTGTTATTATCCGTTGGCCTTTTCATCAGTTATATTTAAATTTTCACATCTAGCCACTGCTTAGCAGTGGCTTTTTTGTTTGGGTGGATTTTTTTAGGTTTTAAAATTTGATCATTGTAATTAGCTTGAAGTTTTCATTAAATGAAATGATCTCAAAAAAGTCCTTTGTAACAATTTAGACACCATTTTTTCAATAACTTTCGATAATCAATCCATAACTTCTAATAATCGATGCATAACCTCCAATAATCAATCGATATCTCGCAGGAATGGATGCATAACTCCCCAACCGGCAACAATTTTATGTATAAAACTCACCAAGCCCCAGGTTTTTCGCTATTCTAGGTCATTTTTTTGATGCTAAAAAGGGCCTGGAACACATTGTTCCAAGCCTAAAAAAATCAATTCAGTATATTTTTCCCATAAAAAATTTCATCCATCTCAAGTGTAAGGCTTTCCGTTATGTCGTCTCTTTCCTGTTCACTTAGTTTATCCTTCGTATATCCGAAGAGATAATTATTCAAATCAAATTCTTTTAGTTTACATTTCGTGTGAAAGATATTCTCTTGGTATACATTGACATCAAACATATGAAATTGATCCTTAATATCATCTGGTATATAGTTTTGAATCGAACTAATATCATGATCAATGAATAGTTTATGCCCATTTTTATCGCGCGTAAATCCACGGACACGGAAATCAATCGTCATTATATCGGTATCAAAAGAACGAATTAAATAGTTTAGTGCTTTTAATGGAGAAATTTCCCCGCATGTTGAAACATCGATATCGGCTCGGAAAGTACTGATTCCTTCATTTGGGTGGTACTCTGGGTATGTATGAACAGTGATATGACTTTTGTCTAGTTGGAGAACCACATTATCAGGTAGTGGACCTGGAGATTCTGCGAAAGATTCTTTTGGAACTTCAACAACAGGTCCTTCTGATACTAGTACTGTCACACTTGCCCCTTGTGGTTCGTAATCCTGTTTCGCAACATTTAGTACGTGAGCACCGATGATGTCTGATACATTGGTGAGAATATGGGTTAGCCTGTCTGCATTGTACTGTTCGTCAATATACTCAATATAAGCTTCCCGCTCTTCCTTCGTCTTTGTATAACATATATCATACATATTGAAACTTAGTGATTTGGTTAGATTGTTAAACCCATGCAATTCAATTCTTTGCTGGTCCGTCAATTTCATCTTTTGTTTCCCCCTTTTCCAATTTTGCAAATCCGTTAAATCGAGGCATTCTTTAAATATTTTTATGATACCCAAATGCTGTAATAAAAAACGCACAAAAAAAAGAACCGGCAGTTACGCCAGTTCGTTAGTTCAATAGTTATCAATTATTAACCTTAAAAGGTTTAATATTCCATATTTGGTTGGCGTACTCATTAATTGTTCGGTCGCTTGAGAAGAATCCAGATTTAGCAATGTTAATTAGACTTTTTTCTAACCACATCGATTGATCCTGATATGCCATATTCACTTTCTCTTGAATGGCGACATATGAAGCGAAGTCACGTAAGACAAAGTATTGATCATTATGATCAAGCAAAGAGTCGTAAATAGCGGTGAATTCGCCATCAGTATCAGGGAAAAACCCATTTACGAGTTGTTCCGTCACTTCACGAATACGCTGGTCATAATGATAATATTCCCGGGAGTTATATCCGCCGTTTTTCTGAAAGTTTAAGACCTCTTGAGCACGCAATCCAAAAAGAAAAATGTTTTCCTCTCCTACTAGCTCGTTGATCTCCACATTGGCCCCGTCAAGCGTCCCTAAGGTCAAAGCCCCATTCATCATAAACTTCATATTGCCAGTACCTGAGGCTTCCTTGCTTGCCGTTGAAATCTGTTCGCTAATATCTGCAGCTGGAAAAATATCCTCAGCCAAGGAAACCCGATAATTTTCTAGGAATACGACCTTCATTTTATCGTTTACGTGGGAATCATGATTTACTTTGTCAGCAACGGTATTGATTAATTTAATTACTTTTTTTGCAAAATAATAACCAGGAGATGCTTTTGCCCCAAAGATAAAGGTCCTCGGATAAGGCTGAAAACTTGAATCGGACTTCATGCGATTATATAAATACATAATATGTAATACATTCAAAAGCTGACGTTTATAGGCGTGTAACCTTTTCACCTGCACATCAAAAATCGAGCTTGTATCGACAGAAACCCCAGCTTTCTCATATATTATTTTCGCGAGTTTTTCTTTATTGGCTTTCTTAATATCGCCAAGCCTCTCTAAGAAGACCGAATCTTTTTTAAAGTGAAGCAGCTTTTCAAACTGAGTTGTATCGTTTATCCACTCTGGACCGATTGAATCAGTAATCAGGTTTGCAAGATTGGGGTTCGCTTTTAAAAGCCACCGGCGATGGGTAATTCCATTTGTTTTATTATTAAATCTGTCAGGAAACACCTGATAATAATCATTCATTTCCCTTTCCATTAAGATTTCCGTATGTAGCCTTGCGACTCCATTTACGCTATGACTCCCTACAATCGCAAGTGGCGCCATCCTGACCTCCCCATGGGCAATCAGAGCCATCCTCTCAATTCTCCCCCAGTCCCCCGGGAATTTTTCCCATAGTTCTTGGCAAAAACGTTCATTGATTTCTTCAATAATCATAAAAATTCTCGGAAGAAGCGGCTGAAAAATTCTAACTGGCCATTTTTCAAGAGCTTCAGATAGGGTTGTATGGTTTGTGTATGAAAGGGTGTTTACAGTGATTGACCATGCTTCCTGCCATCCTAACCCTTCTTCGTCCATTAAAATTCTCATTAGTTCCGGTACAGCAATGGCTGGATGGGTGTCATTAATATGGATCCCTACATGCTCATGGAGATGAATTAAACTCCGATTTTGTTTTTTATAAGAACGAACAATTGATTGCAGACTTGCAGCGACAAGCAGGTACTGCTGCTTTAATCTGAGAATTTTCCCCTCATCATGTGTATCATCCGGATATAGAAGCTCTGAGATCGATTCTGTTTCCTTTTTATACTTTAAAATATCGATATTCGCTGGAAACCTTGAAGGTTCGGCGCTCCAAAGACGAAGGGTATTTACCGTGCTAGTGTTGTAACCGATGACAGGAAGGTCGTACGGAATAGCTGTAACTGTTTCCGCATGCAGATGGCGAAAGACCAGCTTGCCATTTTCCTGATAACTTTCAACTTTTCCCCAAAACGGCACTTCTACAGAATCATCCGTTTTCCGGACCTCCCAGACATGGCCATGCCTTAGCCATTGCTCAGGAAGTTCAACTTGATACCCATCAACAATTTTCTGCTCAAACAACCCATGCTTATAGCGGATTCCACATCCATGTCCAGGTAAATTCATTGATGCGAGAGAATCTAGGAAGCATGCTGCTAATCTTCCTAATCCTCCGTTCCCAAGTGCTGCGTCGGCCTCTATTTCCTCAAGGTCGCCCAAATCAATTCCGAGTTCCTGTAAACCTTCAGTAACGACAGACTCAATCCCGAGGTTCATTAAATTATGACGAAGCAGTCTACCTAGTAAAAATTCGATGGATAAATAATAAACTTGTTTTCCACCAACTGTGCGATACTGTTCATTTGTCCTAATCCACTCTGAACTCACATACTCCCTAATCATCGCCCCAAGTGTTTGAAACTGCTCACGTTTCGTACTTTCATCAAAACTCGTGCCGAAAGTCATTTCTAGTTTTTTTAGGTAGGCTATCTTAAACTCCTTGGTGTTCGAAAACATGCAATTCCTCCTTAACCAGGTCAGCGTACAATTGCTGATAGATTTTCGCAGACTGAGCCCAGCTAAAGTCCATCCTCATAACCCGTTCAACCAATGAATCCCATTCTTTGGTATTCTCATAATAACTTAGAGCTCTTTCAATCGTTGAAAGCATGGCATGGGCATTAAAGTTTTTAAAAGTAAAACCATTCCCTTCACTAGTTTCCCCGTTATAAGATTTAACCGTATCATTTAAACCACCTGTTTCCCGAACGATTGGGATTGAGCCATATCGGAGAGCGATAAGCTGACTCAGACCGCAGGGTTCAAACTTGGAGGGCATTAGAAATAAGTCAGAACCGGCATAGACCCGGTGGGCTAACTCTTCATTGAAACCGATAAACACTCGGCATTGATCGTAATATTGGGTGGCCATTTGATTGAAAAAGTATTCAAATTCTCGCTCACCTGTCCCAAGAACAATCAATTGAGCACCAGTGGCCATCATTTCATGAAATACCCCTCTGACGAGTTCAAGCCCTTTTTGCTTGGTGAGCCTTGTAACCATTGCAATAAGAGGCCTTTCCTCATCCTCAGGCAAACCGAACTGTCGTTGGAGATCTAGTTTGCCTATTTTCCTGGCTTGATGGTTTTCCGGTCCAAACGGCGAAAACAAGGCCTTATCAATCTTTGGATTATAGAGTTCAGTATCAATCCCATTTATGATTCCTATTAAATCTGAACTACGGTCCCGAAGGACACCATCCAAACTTTCTCCAAAATAGGCAGTTTGTATTTCATCCCGGTAAGTCGGGCTAACGGTCGTTATTTTATCAGCTGACACAAGGGCTGCCTTCATAAAGGAAACATTTCCATAGAATTCGAGTTCTTCTGATTGGTAGTACCGATCTTCAAGCCCAAGTAAATCTCCGATAATCTCTCGCGGAAAGATCCCCTGAAATTGAAGATTATGAATAGTAAACACTGACTTTATAGATTCATAACCCTCTAGTGTTCGATATTGTTCATTCAATAAAAACGGCACCATCCCTGTATGCCAATCATGGCAGTGAATGACATCCGGATAAAAGTTAATTTCCTTCATACACTCAAGGATTGCTCGATTAAAGTAAGCATACTGCTCCCCTTCATCAAAGTCCCCGTACATTTGACTACGTTTGAAATAGAATTCATTGTCAACGAAATAATAAGTGACCCCATCTAATTCTAATTCTTCAATTCCACAATACTGATTCCTCCAGCCAACAGGCACAGTAAACTCAGCTATCTTTTTCATTTGTTTTTTATATTCATCAGGTATGAGTTGATATTTTGGCAGGATGACTCGAATATCTACTCCGAGTCTACTCAATTCCTTTGGGAGAGCTCCTGCGACATCTGCAAGTCCACCGGATTTTATAAATGGTACACACTCTGAAACAGCAAACAATACTTTCACGAATTCACACACGCTCCCTTTATGATAGAACCCTTTTGCAAAATTTTTGGAGCATCCTTTGTTCCAATAAGCGTGATTCCGGATTCAACCTTAACATCCTTATCGACAATTACATGATCTAGAATGCTGTTTTCGCCTATTTGAGTTTTTTGCATGATGATGCTGTTTCTTACAATAGCCCCTTTGGCTATTTTTACCCCTCTTGCTATGATACTATTTTCAACAATCCCTTCGATGCTTGCACCATTGGCTATCATTGAGTTATGGACAGAAGCCGACTTTGAATAATGGGTAGGGGGTTCATCCTTTACCTTGGTCAGAATCGCCCGCTCCTTTAAAAACAACTGTCCCCAAATAGTAGGTTTTAAGATTTCCATGCTAGCAAAATAGTATTGATCAATGGAATCGACCGTTACAGCAAAACCTTCGTATGGATAATAGCAAACCTGGTAAGGACTATCGATATCTGTCACCACATCTCGCATACAGTAATTTCCCGTTTTATCTCGAGAATCAATTAACTCTAGGAGAAGCGAGGTTTTTACTAGAAAGATATTAAGAGGCGCACCATCTCTTCTCACTTCGCTAATATCACATCCCTGTTCCATATGCCATTCAAGCAGCGGGTTAAAATCCATATTAAAGATTGTATTCGCATCAGAGATTAGACAATACTCTTGTGTGCTTCTGTTCAGGAAATCAATATTCGCTGCAAAATGCTCGAACGAATTCATTCCAAAATTAGGTTTATCGTCCGATGAAAACGGGAAAAAGAATAATCCATCGCGCTTTCGGTTTAAATCCCAATTTTTCCCTGAACCTAAATGGTCCATTAACGAGCGGAATGGGTATTTTGGAAAGATTCCAACGCTCTCAATCCCTGAATTCACCATATTTGAGAGAATAAAATCGATGAGGCGATAACGCCCCCCAAAAGGAATAGCGGCGACAGAGCGATGTAGGGTCAAATCCTTTAGATCTTCAGCATAGGTAGTGGCATCAATGACACCTAATAAACGTTTTTTCAAACTAACACTCCTCCTGAATTAATGGATGGCCATTTCTTCTAACGTTTCTTTAGATACGAGAAGAATTTCACCATTGTTTTTTGGACGGATTACTAACCCATCTGGAACTTTTATCCCAGATGAAATAATTGCTTTCTCAATAATACAGCCCTTGCCAATTACGGCATCCGGCATAATGACGGATTCTGTGACCACTGATTCTCTTTCAATCGAGACTCCTTGAAATACAACTGTTCTTGTAACCGTGCCCTCGATGGTACAACCTTCATTGACGAGTGAATCAGTCAAGGTTGCATCCTTACTAATATACTGTGGTGGTTGATTCGGATTAACCGAATAAATTCGCCAACTTTGGTCAAGTAAATTCAGCTCACTACTACTATCCAACAAATCCATATTTGCTTCCCACAAACTTTGAACCGTACCGACATCCTTCCAGTACCCTTTAAATGGATAAGCAAATAGATTTTTTTGGTCTTTTAGCATCAACGGCAAAATATCTTTTCCAAAGTCATGGCTTGAGCCTGAGTTGTCATTATCTACTTCTAAATATTCCTCCAGCACCTTCCAGTTGAATATATAGATTCCCATGGAAGCTAGATTACTCTTTGGCTCCTTCGGCTTTTCATCAAATTCAATCACTCTTAACTCTTCATCGGTATTCAAGATTCCAAATCGATTCGCTTCCTCCCAAGGAACTGGGATTACCGAAATGGTCACATCGGCACCTTTTTCAATATGGTGATCAAGCATTAACTCATAATTCATTTTATAAATGTGATCCCCTGATAAAATCAGTACATATTCAGGATTATATTGATGTAGATAATTTAAATTTTGATAAATGGCACTTGCGGTTCCGGTATACCATTTCATCTCTGTCGAGGCGGCGTAAGGTGGGAGCACTGTAACCCCACCGTCCTTTCTGTCCAGGTCCCAAGCGCTACCGATGCCAATGTATGAATTAAGGATAAGGGGTTGGTATTGTGTTAATACACCGACAGTGTTAATTCCAGAGTTCGTGCAGTTGCTTAATGGAAAATCGATAATCCTATACTTACCGCCAAACGGAACTGCAGGTTTGGCGAGATCTTTCGTCAAAGAGTTAAGACGGCTCCCCTGACCTCCGGCTAACAGCATTGCTACTATTTTTTTCTTTTGCATCAATAACTTTCCCCTTTCTTTTTTTAACAGGCCTCAATATGGATATCCCGAATGGGGAAATATTCATTTCAATGGAAAAAGGCCGTCCATGAAATCCAATTTGCTCTGCTTTTATCGTCTTTTTATTTATGAACCCTGAACCTCCAAATGCTGTATCATCACTATTTAGAATTTCACGGTATGTTTTATTTTCAGGCACACCTATTCTATATCCAGAATACGTTTCGGGAGTAAAATTGCAGACAATGATGAGGGAATCCTCTGCTTTCTCCCCTCTCCTTATAAAAGAGAACACCGATTGCTGATGATTATCAGCATCAATCCACTCAAAACCTTCGTGAGAATCATCTAATTCATATAATGGTTTATTTCGCTTATAAATTTTTAGTACTTCTTTTGCAAAGTAATTGAGTTTCTCATGCATCTCATATTCAAGTAAATGCCAATCTAATTGTTCTTTATCTTTCCATTCAGAAAACTGTCCAAGTTCTGTTCCCATGAATGTAAGCTTTTTACCAGGGTGAGTAGTCATATATCCTAACAGCAACCTTAATTGAGCAAATTTACTCCAATAGTCACCAGGCATTTTATCAAGGAGTGATTTTTTCCCATGAACGACTTCATCATGTGAAAAAGGCAGGATGAATGATTCTGTAAATGCATACAACAATGAGAAGGTTACTTTGTTATGATGTTGGCTTCTTTCAGAAGGTTCCTTTTCCATATAGCTCAACATGTCATTCATCCAACCCATATTCCATTTATACGTGAAACCCAAACCTCCATCTTCGACCGGGGATGTCACCTTTGGCCAATCAGTTGAATCCTCTGCAATCATTAAAGCAGCAGGGTAGTGAGAATGAACGGCACCATTTAGTTTTTTTAGAAACTCGACACCATAGGGATTCACTTCCTGGTGAGAATTTGGCCAATAAATAATGTTTGCGACAGCATCGACACGAAAGCCATCAATATGGTACTTTTCCAACCAGAAGAGTGCATTCGAAATAAGGAAGCTCTGAACTTCTGTTTTGCCAAGGTCAAAATTGGCTGTTCCCCAAACCAGATTTTCTCTGTCTTTAGGGTTTTGGTAGTCAAACACATAACTGCCATCAAAGCAATAGAGTCCATGGGCATCCTTACAGAAGTGACCAGGAACCCAATCCATAATCACACCAATTCCATTTTGGTGGCACTGATCAACAAAATACATGAAGTCATGAGGAGTTCCAAATCGACTTGTAACTGAGTAATAGCCCGTTCCCTGATAGCCCCAGGAAATGTCGAGCGGGTGCTCAGTTAGAGGCAATACTTCAATATGGGTGTATCCATGGGAAAGGACGTAGGTGATAAGATCATTAGCAAGTTGTTTGTAGGTTAATAAAGTACCATCTTCAGCCAATCTCCAAGAACCTAGATGGACTTCATATATCGCAAGAGGTTGTGTTAAAGAATTTTGTTTTTCCCTTTTTCTCATCCAGTGTTGGTCATTCCATTGATATCCTTCTAAGGGATACACAATCGAAGCCGTATTAGGGCGTAATTCAGAATAAAATGCAAATGGATCGGCCTTTAAAGATATTTGTCCAGATGAATCGGTTAGTTCAAATTTGTATAGGCTCCCAGTTAAATCACCTTCTGCCACCAAAATCCAAACGCCTTCACCATTCACCTTTTCAAATTCATATCCATTCCCATTCCAGTTGTTCATATCGCCAACCAATCTTACAGCCAGTGCAGTTGGCGCCCAAACACAAAACCGTGTATATATCGCTGATTCACAGTTAATTATATGCGCTCCAAATAATTCGTAGCTCTCAAATAACGAGCCTTCATGGAATAAATGCAGCTGATAATCTGAAGGATGTGTTAACATCCGTTCACCTGCCTTCCTAAGTAACCTTTTTCATTACTATTCTAGATTCCTCTTAAAATACCTTGTAAACTAAAAGTAAATTGTTCGTGTAAATTCGACAGTATTTGGAGTAAGCGTATACATTCGCTTGTGCTTTAACCTTTGGGTTTGATTGGTAATTTTCTATAGGGAATTTGTATTGAATTCTTATGGTGTAGCGGGTTCAAAATATGAATTTTTGAAATCCTATAAAGTATTTACAAATGGGAGTTTGTATGAAGGGGGCAGCTACTGTGGAGCGCTATCAATGGCTAGTTCATTAGGAAGTGCTAAATGGAATTTTGTTGGAACACAAAGTTGACGGCTTTCCCTCTAAGAGTGTGCTGTTCCATTTTCGAGCACGTTAGGCTCATTATCGTTACCGTTTTTGGCGTGCTCTTCTGTTTTCGGGCACGTTAAACTCTTTCTCGTTACCGTTTTTGGTGTACTCTTCTGTTTTCGGGCACATTAGACTCTTTTTCGTTACCGTTTTTGGCGTGCTCTTCTGTTTTCGGGCACATTAAACTCCTTTTCGTTACCGTTTTTGGTGTACTCTTCTGTTTATCGGGCACATTAAACTCTTTTCGTTACCGTTTTTATAGTACTCTTCTGTTTTGGGCATGTTAATTTATGTAATGAAAAATATTCATAGAGTACGTTTTAAAGGAAAAAACGTTTAGTTTGTGTTCCTTGAAAAGTTAGTTAATAACAATAAAGAGTGATATCTAACAAAGATCGACTATATATAAATTCTATTTTATGATCAACTAACTTTTATAAAAACGAAAATCACACAAAAAAGCTGCAGACATAATGTCTGCAGCTTTTTTGTATGACCCCTACGGGATTCGAACCCGTGTTACCGCCGTGAAAGGGCGGTGTCTTAACCGCTTGACCAAGGGGCCTTATGGCGGAGAAGGAGGGATTTGAACCCTCGCGCCGGTTGCCCGACCTACACCCTTAGCAGGGGCGCCTCTTCAGCCACTTGAGTACTTCCCCATATTGGCTCCGCAGGTAGGATTCGAACCTACGACCGTTCGGTTAACAGCCGAATGCTCTACCACTGAGCTACTGCGGAATAATAGTATTTTTTCCTATAATAGTTCATTTTGGCCGAATGTCCTCATCTCAGAATGATTATTCAAGATGCGGCTCGATGAGTACAACTCGCAGGTTACTCAAGTAGCCTCGCTTGTTGCTCTACCACTGAGCTACTGCGGAATAATAATTAAAAAAACAAAATGGGCCTAAATGGACTCGAACCATCGACCTCACGCTTATCAGGCGTGCGCTCTAACCAGCTGAGCTATAGGCCCCTATTAATGGAGCGGGTGAAGGGAATCGAACCCTCATCATCAGCTTGGAAGGCTGAGGTTTTACCACTAAACTACACCCGCTTACTAAAATATATGGGGCGACTGATGGGAATCGAACCCACGAATGTCGGAACCACAATCCGATGCGTTAACCACTTCGCCACAACCGCCATATCCTTACTTCTTAGCACAAAGGGGCTAAAAAATGGTGGCTCAGGACGGAATCGAACCGCCGACACATGGATTTTCAGTCCATTGCTCTACCGACTGAGCTACTGAGCCTAAATTAAAAATTACTTCGCTTAATAGTTGATGCTTGTCCATTGCTCGAAAGACCTCCGGTCTTCCTCGCAAGTTGCCGCAGGAGCTGAATCAAGGAAGGTAGCAACTTGCTCTACCGACTGAGCTACTGAGCCTTACTATCTTTTACAAAATTTAAAATGGCGGTCCGGACGGGACTCGAACCCGCGACCTCCTGCGTGACAGGCAGGCATTCTAACCAACTGAACTACCGGACCAATAATATTTTACCTTTAAAAAATTGGTTGCGGGGGCAGGATTTGAACCTGCGACCTTCGGGTTATGAGCCCGACGAGCTACCGGACTGCTCCACCCCGCGACAATATTATTTACATAGTTTTGTTTATGCTCTATGTTAGCATTAACTGTCCCGATTTCAGGATGCCTATTCAAGATGCGGCTCAATCGGTACAACTCGCAGATTATTCATAGGAGAAACGCTTGTTGCTCCACCCCGCGACAATATTATTTATGATAAAAATGGAGGAGGAAAGGGGATTCGAACCCCTGCGCGGTTTGACCCGCCTGTCGGTTTTCAAGACCGATCCCTTCAGCCGGACTTGGGTATTCCTCCGTGAAAGTATATGGTGGACCTTGTAGGACTCGAACCTACGACCGGACGGTTATGAGCCGTCTGCTCTAACCAGCTGAGCTAAAGGTCCAAGAGTTTAGAATTAACAAACAGATATATTATTGAAATATTATCTGTCCCCATCTCAGAAAGCAAATTCAAGTAGCAGCTCGATGGGTACAACTCGTAGCATTATCAAGGAAGCTTTGCTCGTTGCTCTAACCAGCTGAGCTAAAGGTCCAAGAAAAACTAGTACAAAAGTTAAAGTAATATGGTAGCGGCGGAGGGAGTCGAACCCACGACCTTTCGGGTATGAACCGAATGCTCTAGCCAGCTGAGCTACACCGCCATATCTTCATTATTTATTAATTGGTGGAGCCTAGCGGGATCGAACCGCTGACCTCCTGCGTGCAAGGCAGGCGCTCTCCCAGCTGAGCTAAGGCCCCTTTTTTGAATGGTCGGGAAGACAGGATTCGAACCTGCGACCCCTTGGTCCCAAACCAAGTGCTCTACCAAGCTGAGCTACTTCCCGTAAATATAATGGCGCGCCCTGAGAGATTCGAACTCCCGACCTTTTGATTCGTAGTCAAACACTCTATCCAGCTGAGCTAAGGGCGCATATATTGCTAGTTATTAATTTATCGATTAAATGACAGTTATTTTCACTACCGCGAAAAAACGTTGGTGCCGAGGACCGGAATCGAACCGGTACGGTAGTCACCTACCGCAGGATTTTAAGTCCTGTGCGTCTGCCAGTTCCGCCACCCCGGCACTTTTAATATATGGAGCGGAAGACGGGATTCGAACCCGCGACCCCAACCTTGGCAAGGTTGTATTCTACCACTGAACTACTTCCGCATATTTAAGTGTACTACTGATCATTGATATTATTGGTGCGGGTGAAGGGAGTCGAACCCCCACGCCTTGCGGCGCTAGATCCTAAGTCTAGTGCGTCTGCCAATTCCGCCACACCCGCATATATATAGTTATCTTGCTAGTGCAAAAAACTATGGTTATTTTCGCTACCGCGAAAAAAATTTGGTGAGCCATGAAGGATTCGAACCTTCGACCCTCTGATTAAAAGTCAGATGCTCTACCAACTGAGCTAATGGCTCCAATGAAAAATTGTTACATACTACGATCTAAAAGTTTTGTTGATATCGCACCAACGATGCTCGAAAGACCTAACGGTCTTCCTCGCAAGTTTCCTAAGAAGTCTATTCAACGAAGTGAGAAACTTGCTCTACCAACTGAGCTAATGGCTCGTACAAGTGGTGCCGGCCAGAGGACTTGAACCCCCAACCTACTGATTACAAGTCAGTTGCTCTACCAATTGAGCTAGGCCGGCA
>NZ_FOBW01000009.1 GCF_900109925.1 Mesobacillus persicus
CGATAGCGAGAAGGTCACACCCGTTCCCATGCCGAACACGGAAGTTAAGCTTCTCAGCGCCGATGGTAGTTGGGGGTTTCCCCCTGTGAGAGTAGGACGTTGCCAGGCAGTAATATTTTTCATATATTACTTATTGATCCGCAGTAGCTCAGTTGGTAGAGCATTCGGCTGTTAACCGAACGGTCGTAGGTTCGAGTCCTACCTGCGGAGCCATTTATGGAGAGCTGTCCGAGTGGCCGAAGGAGCACGATTGGAAATCGTGTATACGCTAACCGCGTATCAAGGGTTCAAATCCCTTGCTCTCCGCCATTACAACTGGCCCCTTGGTCAAGCGGTTAAGACACCGCCCTTTCACGGCGGTAACACGGGTTCGAATCCCGTAGGGGTCACCATCTCTTTTCATATAAGAAAAGCAATTACACTTAGATTAACGGAGGATTAGCTCAGCTGGGAGAGCATCTGCCTTACAAGCAGAGGGTCGGCGGTTCGATCCCGTCATCCTCCACCATTATTATCAATAATATTGCCGCGGGGTGGAGCAACGAGCGTTACTCCATTGAATAAACTGCGAGTTGTACCGATCGAGCCGCATCTTGAATAGGCTTTCTGAGGTCGGGACAGTAAGTGCTAACATAGAGCATATCCAAATCTATGTATAATAATATTGCCGCGGGGTGGAGCAGTTCGGTAGCTCGTCGGGCTCATAACCCGAAGGTCGCAGGTTCAAATCCTGCCCCCGCAATTAATGAAGTTATCTTCAAGCTTTGCTTGGAATACTTTGGTCCGGTAGTTCAGTTGGTTAGAATGCCTGCCTGTCACGCAGGAGGTCGCGGGTTCGAGTCCCGTCCGGACCGCCATTTATTTTTTAATCACAATGATATGGCTCAGTAGCTCAGTCGGTAGAGCAAGTTGCTACCTTCTATGAAAAGCTTCTGCGGCAACTTGCGAGGAAGACCGGAGGTCTTTTGAGCAATGGACTCGTACAAATAATTAAGCGGGTCAATATATTATTATGGCTCAGTAGCTCAGTCGGTAGAGCAAGTTGCTACCTTCTATGAAAAGCTTCTGCGGCAACTTGCGAGGAAGACCGGAGGTCTTTTGAGCAATGGACTCGTACAAATAATTAAGCGGGTCAATATATTATTATGGCTCAGTAGCTCAGTCGGTAGAGCAATGGACTGAAAATCCATGTGTCGGCGGTTCGATTCCGTCCTGAGCCACCTTTGATTTAAGATTTTTCTATTTATACTATAATACGGAGGGGTAGCGAAGTGGCTAAACGCGGCGGACTGTAAATCCGCTCCTTCGGGTTCGGCGGTTCGAATCCGTCCCCCTCCACCATAGTTTATTCGCGAAGTGTAGCAGAGTAAAATTGCTTTCATATTTTTAATTTTAGGGGTATAGTTTAAAGGTAGAACAGAGGTCTCCAAAACCTCCAGTGTGGGTTCGATTCCTACTACCCCTGCCAACTTATTATGGCGATCGTGGCGAAGTGGTTAACGCATCGGATTGTGGTTCCGACATTCGTGGGTTCGTTTCCCATCGGTCGCCCCATTTTATATTCACATTATTTCTTGAATTGAATAGTATATTAATGGGCTATAGCCAAGCGGTAAGGCAACGGACTTTGACTCCGTCATTCGTAGGTTCGAATCCTGCTAGCCCAGCCATTTATGCGGAAGTAGTTCAGTGGTAGAATACAACCTTGCCAAGGTTGGGGTCGCGGGTTCGAATCCCGTCTTCCGCTCCAAAACATCTATGGCGGCATAGCCAAGTGGTAAGGCCAAGGTCTGCAAAACCTTTATTCACCGGTTCGAATCCGGTTGCCGCCTCCATTGTAATTTGCCGGTGTGGCGGAATTGGCAGACGCGCACGACTCAAAATCGTGTTCCTCTGGAGTGTCGGTTCGACCCCGACCACCGGTATCTATAAGAATAAAAAAAGGATTTCCTAACTATAGGAAGTCTTTTTTTTATTCTTATTTTTCCGTTTACTCATACTTTGGTTAACAATTTTTCATTTATATATAGGATAAGCAACTCGAAGGTGAAGTGAGTTCTACCTATATTTCTCATAGTAATAGAAGTAATTGTAACTGAATTGACAAATTTACTCTGACACAAACTATACCCCTAATGGTATATTAGTTACAGGAATTAAGTTTCCAATTTAATTTAAAACTTACTCATTAGGAGGATATATAAATGACACAAAAAATTATTATCGTAGGTGGAGTAGCTGGTGGAGCGACAGCGGCAGCTAGACTTAGAAGAATTAGTGAAGATGTTGAAGTAATTATGGTTGAACGTGGAGAACATATCTCCTTTGCTAATTGTGGTTTACCTTATTATATCGGTGAGACAATCAAAGACAGAAGTAAATTATTAGTTCAAACGGTTGAAGGTATGTCAGAACGTTTTAAGCTTGATATTCGAAATTTAAGTGAAGTGATGAGCATTGACCCGGATCTAAAGAAGGTCATGATTAAAAATCTTCAAACGGAAGAAGTTTATGAAGAAAGCTATGACAAATTATTATTATCACCTGGAGCAAGACCAATTGTACCGCCTATTCCAGGGCTTAAGGAAAATAAAGCTTTATTTACATTAAGAAATATTCCAGATACAGATAAAATTAAAGACTATGTCGACCATAAAGGCCCTAAGAAAGCAGTTGTTGTAGGTGGAGGATTTATTGGAATCGAGATGGCTGAAAACCTTGCTGATAGAGGAATAGAAGTAACGATTGTTGAAATGGCAAATCAAATAATGGCTCCAATTGACTTTGAGATGGCAAGTATATTGCACAATCATATGAAAGAAAAAGGTGTAAAACTTATTTTAGAAAATGGAGTTCAATCTTTCGCTAACGAAGGCAAGAAAATCATCCTTTCTGATGGAACCGAAATTGATACGGATATGACGATTCTTTCTATTGGTGTTAGACCTGAAAATGAATTAGCTAAAACGGCAGGATTAGAGCTGGGAGAGCGCGGCGGAATTATTGTGAATGAATATCTGCAGACTTCAAATCCGGATGTTTACGCTGTTGGTGATGCGATAGAGGTTGTTGATTATATTAATGGAACAAAGGCAATGATTCCACTTGCAGGACCAGCAAACCGACAAGGTCGTATCGCTGCAAATAATATGATGGGCAAACGAGAGAAATACCAAGGGACATTAGGTACTTCCATTGCGAAAGTGTTTGATTTAACTGTTGCTGCTACTGGAAGCAATGAAAAAACTCTTAAACGCCTAGGAGTATCGTATGAAGTGGCACATATTCATCCAAACTCACATGCAGGATATTATCCTGGTGCTGCCCCAATTGCACTAAAATTAGTATTTGACAAAGAAACCGGAAAAATCTTCGGAGCTCAGGCAGTTGGTGCTGATGGAGCAGATAAGCGAATTGACGTCATTGCTACAGCTATTAAAGGTGGCTTGACAGTCGAAGATTTAACAAACTTAGAATTATCTTATGCGCCGCCATTTTCATCTGCAAAAGATCCAGTAAACATGGCTGGCTATGTTGCAACCAATATTTTAGATGGGGTATTGGAGCAGGTTCAATGGCATGAAATTGATGAAATCGTTGCAGAGGGTGGCCTTTTAGTCGATGTTCGTGAACCAGTTGAACGTGAATTTGGATTTATCGAGGGGTCTATTAATATTCCTTTAAATGATTTAAGAAATAGATTAGAAGAGCTTCCAAAAGACAAGACGATTTATGTTAGCTGTCAGGTAGGGTTACGTGGATATTTAGCAACACGTATTCTAAAAAACCAGGGTTATGATGTGAAAAACGTAGATGGTGGTTGGAAAACATATTCTTCTGTTTTTGGTAGTAATATAAAAAAGGAGTTTAACACCAACGACCGTGGTGAGGTAGAAGTAAAAGAGGAAACAAAGGCTAGTATAGCTGAGGTAAAACCCGATTCTATTGTGGATGTTGCTGGCTTGACTTGCCCAATGCCAATTATTAAGCTCAAAAAAGGAATTGATTCTTTAGAAAGCGGCCAAGTGATTGAACTTCAAGCGACTGACAAGGGAGCGCTCAATGATCTGCCAGCATGGGCTAGGAATGCAGGACATACTATCTTAAATACTGAGCAAGATGGTTCACTTATTAAATTCTGGGTGAAAAAGAAATAAATAACGAGGGTCTCCTATTCCACATCGGAATAGGGGATTCTTTTGGTATCAAAGGATTTAGAATAGACAATTAAAAACTTCTTTTGCTATGATGAGCAGGGAGGTTTTTACAATGAGAGTACGAACAAGTACCGCACCACCAGTTAATACCCCCTTTTATTACGGCTGGATGATTGTCTTCATCGGCGCAATGGGAGTGTTTTTTTCCGGCCCAGGTCAAACCTATTCTGTATCTGTATTTATTGACTCGTATATAAATGATTTTGGGTGGAGTCGATCGCAGGTATCAGGTATTTATTCGGGAGCTACATTAGCGGCTGGGTTATGTATCTTATTTATAGGGAAATATATTGATAGATTTGGCCAAAGGAAAATGTCTGTCATCGTCGGGATAGGACTGGGTCTTGCCTGTTTTTGGAACAGTATTGTAGTAAATATGGCAATGCTATTTATTGGTTTTTTCTTTATAAGACTGTTAGGGCAAGGTTCAATGACGTTATTACCGAATACATTGATTCCGCAATGGTTCATTGAAAAGAGAGGTAAAGCATTAAGCCTGATGGCCATTGGAGGATTCACAAGCTCTGCAGCTTTACCCCCATTAAACGCTTGGCTTGTTGCTGAATGGGGATGGAGTTTCTCCTGGAAGTTATGGGGAGTATTGTTGTTATTCCTTTTTGTTCCATTAGCTTATTTCCTCATCCGTAATAAACCTGAAGATGTAGGTCTCCTCCCAGATGGAGAAGTAGTCCACCCCAGTGGAAAGGATACGAATGACAAACCGAAAAAACTTGAGGTCAATTGGACTTTGCAAGAGGCTAAGAAAACGAGAGCTTACTGGTTGCTCCTAGTTGTTGTTGGTATCCCTTCCATGGTGAATACAGGTTTGACGTTTCATTTGATCTCTATCTTTAAGGAAAACGGGCTTTCTAATGGGACAGCAGCATTGGTCCTAAGCCTGATGGCCATCGTAGGTTTTCCAATTTCGATAGTGGCTGGAGTCATACTAGATCGAGTTAAAGTGAATGTAATTCTAGCTGGAATTTTTGTTGGAGAGATTATTTTTCTGGGGTTGCTTCATTTTACCAACTCAATAGGAATGGCACTATTTTTCGGAGTCCTCTGGGGATTCAGCAATGGTTTTGAGCGAATTGCGTTAAATTATGTTTGGCCGTCTTATTTTGGGAGAATGTCACTTGGTAGTATAAAAGGTAGTGCCATGACAATTACGGTACTAGGGTCAGCACTGGGGCCACTCCCATTTGGATTCTCTTATGATTTATTCGGTGGATACAAGGAAATTCTAATTCTTACGATTATTTTTCCAGTCATTGGGATCTTTTGTTCGCTGTTGGCTAAAAAGCCTGTTAAAGAAGAGGAAACCGTCCAAACCTAAAAATGGGCGGTTCTTCTATTTAATAGGGGGATTTTCGAAAAAGTACATAAATAGATATTGACAGATCATAAAGTCTTATGTATCATTTTAAGAGTCAAACGGTTTTTCTCAACCTTTATAAATTTGCGGGTGTAGTTTACTGGTAAAACCTCAGCCTTCCAAGCTGATGTAGTGGGTTCGATTCCCATCACCCGCTCCAATGTACATATATAACGCAGTATTTCGTTTGTTAGAAACGAAGTGTTGCGTTTTTTATTTTGATTTATGAATATGGGTTGCCTTTTGGACTACTCGATAATCACTTCTGGAGCAGTTTATAAGCCGAAAAGCTACGCGAGGGTTGTTGATGGAGCAGTTTAAAGGAAAAGCGCTGAAAAACTGCGCCTAGGCCCCGTACATGGAGCAGTTATTAGCAACTCTACCGAAAAACTGCCCCAAGACCTTTATTATTTGAGATGATCATTATTTTTCTCTTGCTTCCGCAGCCGAGGCTGTCCTTTATTCGCAACCGATGATTGTATAATGTCCTTCGCCACCATGAATTTGGAGAAACATTTTCATGAGTGATTCGGTAAGCTTCATGTTTTCCTCACCTCCAAAAGATGGACGGAGATAGACAATTTGCAGGGCATTTTTAGTATCGGTTGTAACAGCAGTCCGTTCTGAATCGACAAAGGGACTACCAAATGGTCCGGAACTATCACTTGAAACAATTAAGTTATGCAATGAGTTCAACCTGCCGTTCAATCCGTTATATTCTTCTTGTTCTGCTCCAACCTTTATCTCGATATCTCCATTAAGCTTATCGGTATCATAAATGCCAATTGGAACTTCATACTCAAGGGAGAAAAAGTTATTCACATCTATAGCACTATGTACTGATTGGAGGTAGTTTTGCTTTTTAATCCTTCGGTAAAGGGCTTCTGCAGAGTGCCTATAGCGATTAGGATCTTTCCCCGTTTGTTTGAATACTTGGCGCCATTCCTCTATTCCTTCAAACTCAGTTGGGCTTTTGCTCTCAAGATCAAAATAAAGCGACTCCTGAAATAATTGCAGCCTGCCCTTAAGCATTTGAGGTGATGGACCAACCTCTATATCTCGATAACGGATGAATCCAGCAGTAAAGCCTGGAACCATCCTACATAACTCACTTGAAACCATAATTTCCAACGATTCCACCTCCAAAATTTCTATAAAATAGTTTATCATATTAGTTATGCACTTTTACAATTGACGACATAAATAGATATATCTTATTCGAAGGGAGGGAGAGCAAAGTGGATATTCTACAGTTGCAACAAGACATTATTGACTACAGTAAAGAAATAGGCATCGATAAAATTGGCTTTGCGTCACCTTCACCATTTTCTGAAATGAAGAGCAGGCTTATTCACCAACAAGAACTTCAATACCAATCTGGGTTTGAGGAGCAAGATATTGAAAAACGGGTACGGCCGGATTTAATATTTGATCATCCGCAATCAATAATTGCCATTGCGGTAGCCTATCCTTCAAAAATGAAGGTTAGAGTTGTTAGTAAAAAGGGAGAAAGACGAGGGATTTTTTGCCGAGCCTCCTGGGGAGAAGATTATCATCATATTTTAAGGAGAAAATTAAAACTTCTGGAGGAATACATTGCTGCAAAGGTCCCAGAGGCCAAATTTAAGTCAATGGTCGATACGGGAGAATTAGTAGATAGAGCTGTGGCAGAAAGGGCTGGAATTGGCTGGAGTGGCAAGAACTGTTCTATTATCACGCCTGAGTTTGGATCGTATGTGTACCTAGGGGAAATGATTACAAACCTGCCTTTTAAACCAGATTCACCGATGGAGGATCAGTGCGGGAGCTGTACAAAATGTCTTGATGCATGTCCAACCGGTGCTCTTGTCCAAGGGGGACAGCTTAACAGTCAGCGATGTATTGCTTTTTTGACACAAACAAAAGGCTTCTTACCTGAGGAATTTCGAGAAAAGATTGGCAATCGCCTTTATGGCTGTGATTCTTGCCAAACAGCATGTCCCGTGAATAAGGGGAAGGATTTCCACTTCCATGCTGAAACTGAACCGGACGCAGAGCTAGCGAAGCCATTATTAAAACCAATACTCCACATTAGCAACCGAGAGTTCAAAGAAAAATTTGGTCCTGTTTCTGGCTCATGGAGGGGGAAGAAGCCCATCCAAAGGAATGCAGTCATTGCTTTAGGTCATTTTAAAGATGAAACTGCTGTACCTGATTTAATAAAGGTATTGACTGAAGACCCACGCCCTGTATTACGCGGGACAGCTGCCTGGTCTTTAGCTAAAATCGGTGGAGCTGAGGCAATTACGGCATTAGAAAAGTCAGCAGAGGTAGAAAAGGATGATGAGGTATTGTCTGAGATAAGAACAGGCTTGAGTTTATTTAGGTAGTTAACTCTTTTTCAAGACCACAGTATTTCTACCAGCTAATGAAAATGGTTTCCCGCTGATTTCTTGCACGTTTTCATCTTCATCCAGTTGATGAAGATGGTTTCTTGCTGACCCCATGCTGGTTTCCAACTTCATCGAGTCGATGAAGTTGATTTCTCGTTTATTCGACGCTCGTTTTCATCTTCATCATCCAAACCCGACACAGTTATTACAACTGTGTTTTTTTGTCTTAAAATTCCATTGTTTACTATACCTACAAGCATCAATTTGTTCATACATATGTGAGGAGAGGAGTGGTGTCTTGTGAGAGAACAATTACAGAATTTATTGCAACAGCGTGTTCGACAATATGTTTCACAAACAAGAAGCGAGCTACATGATTGCCCATTAATCGAAAAAACAAAGGAAAGCTGTGCTCGTAGAGGGGCTGAAATTGTTCGAACGACGGCTGAAGGGAAAATTACTGGGGAAAAAGAAAATAATGAGGGAACTGAAGTATTTTATACTGTTCATTTTAAATATTTGATTAAACAAAAACACGAATTTATCATCGAGGAGCGGGTCGAAGAAAGAAAAGCTGAGTTTTATAAAGGAGTACTCGTAGATGATGAAGAATTTGATATAGAAATTCTTAGAACTCCTGAAGCAGAATCTCTCGGCGAAAGAGTAACTGACATTTTTGAACGAACGGCAGATGAAAGTGAGCAACGAACTTCTTTCCAGTATGACCGCCTCAAGGCCGTTCAATATGCGGAACGATGGTGGAATGATTATAATCCAGCATACAAAAAATTTGAGGTGGACTGTACAAATTATATCTCCCAGTGCCTGCATGCAGGTGGAGCGCCAATGCAAGGCTATTCTGACCGGGCTAAAGGTTGGTGGATGAGAAATAACAACTGGAGTTACAGTTGGTCTGTTGCCAATTCAATGCGTTGGTATTTGCCGGGTTCTAATGTAGGTTTGAAAGCAAAAGAAGTTAGCAATCCAAGTCAGCTTTCACCGGGCGATGTCATTTGTTATGACTTTCAGGGAGACGGGAGATTTGATCATACGACAATTGTAACAGCAAAAGATGCAGATGGGATGCCACTTGTTAATGCGCATACGACAAACAGTAGAAAGCGTTACTGGGCTTATGAAGATTCAACGGCTTATACTCCTGATATTAAATATAAGTTCTTCACGGTTGTTGATGATCAATAAGCAGGCTTGAAAGGAGGGTTAGTGGTATAATAACAACTAGATTAATGTTGAGGTGAAATATGTGGCATTACATGTTGTATTATACCAACCAGAACTACCTGCTAATACAGGAAACATTGCGAGAACTTGTGCAGCGACGGGGACCGTTCTCCACTTAATTCGCCCTTTAGGATTCTCAACAGATGATAAGATGTTAAGAAGAGCAGGATTAGATTATTGGGAGTTTGTAAAAATGGTTTATCATGATTCTTTGGATGACTTCTTTGCTAGCAACAAAGATGGGGAATATTATTATTTAACAAAACATGGTACTAAGCCCCATTCTACAGTTGATTATAGCCAGAAAGATAAAGACTACTATTTTATCTTTGGCAAAGAAACAACAGGGCTACCATCAGAATTACTTAATAAAAATAAGGACCGCTGCCTAAGAATACCGATGAACGATAATGTTCAATCGTTAAATTTATCAAATAGTGCTGCAGTCCTCATATATGAGGGGCTTCGTCAACGGAATTTTCCGAACTTATTCTAGAAGGCTGTTTTCGTAGGGTGTTGTTAAAAGCTTAAAGCCGATTTGTCACGCGGGATAAGCTACTTTGTACGTTAATAGTATGTTTGCAAGCCCTTTTCTCATATTTATAGAGCTGTTTTTTATGTAACGAAGCTCAATCGATTCTTTTTTTATCCAAAAGCATTAAGGTTTGAGACAAGAGCCTTCTAAAATGAAGAGGACCTATAGGTATTGGTCCTCTTTCAATATTTAATACATAGAAAACTTTTTGATGAAGGGAAGGATAATAATATGAATAAAACAATTGAGACTATTTTGGATCACCGATCTATAAGAAGTTTTCAGGACAAGCCTTTAACTAGAGAGCAGATTGAAACCATTATAACGACTGCCCAGGCAGCTTCAACATCAAGTTTCATCCAAGCATATTCGATTATCGGGGTGTCTGATCAGAACAAGAAGGATCAACTCGCTGAGGTCGTTGGAAATCAACCTTATGTAGCAAAAAATGGACATTTCTTAGTATTTTGCGCAGACCTCAACCGTCATGCACAGATCGCTGAGATGGAGAACATAGATGTTATACCATCAATTGAAAGTACAGAGAAATTTATGGTTAGCGTAATCGACGCTGCGCTTGCAGCACAGAACGCTGCAATTGCTGCTGAATCAATGGGTTTGGGTATCTGCTATATAGGCGGAATTCGAAACAATCTTGAAGCGGTCCAAAGTTTACTTAAAACGCCTGATTACGTGGTACCTTTATTTGGTATGGCGATTGGTTATCCTGCAAAGGTAAATGACAAAAAGCCACGCCTTCCACTTGAACATGTATATATGGAAAATGAGTATCAGCAGGATACAGCTACCTTTATTAAGCAATTAGAAGACTATAATCAAGTCATTTCCGCCTATTACAGAGAAAGAACGGATGGGAAACGCGAAGATACTTGGACCGAACAAATAGGACAAATGCTTGAAAAAAAATCACGAATGTATATGAAGGATTTTGTTCAAAATCGGAAAATGGATTTACGATAAGAAAAAAGGCTGCCAATTATTGGCAGCCTTTTCGTTTAGATGTTGCTAATTTATTTCTTGCTTACTCCTGGCTTATCTTCATAGCCAGATGTGAAAATGGCCGCAAGGAATACGACTGAAACCCCAATAATCAACAATAGATTCATTTATGTAAGCCCCCTTTGTCCGTTTTTCCGATATCTGTTTTTATTATAGCCTAAAGGGACCGAACTGTGAAGAATGGGCGATAATTTTTAGACTTTTCTTTAGGGAGAGTTTGTAGGATGTTGGCATGTTCAATTTCATCCGTGCATAAAGTATATTAATCGTCTCTCGATAATCGCTAGACAGGGAGGTCCTTATGGAGATATTAAGAAAAATTGAGAAGTATCGTGAGGAAGAAGAGAACCTTAGATGGGAAGGGACGTTCGGGGAGTATCTGGAGATTGTGAAGGAACAGCCATGGGTAGCTCAATCGGCACATTCACGGGTTTATAATATGATTAAGGACGCGGGGATTGAAGAAGAAAAGGGGAAGAAGAAGTATTCCTTTTTCGGCAGCCAGTTATTTGGACTTGAAGAACCCCTTGAGCGCCTAGTAGAAGAATATTTTCACCCTGCAGCAAAACGCTTAGATGTCCGTAAACGGATATTGCTGTTAATGGGGCCTGTCAGTGGCGGGAAGTCAACACTTGTCACAATTCTTAAAAGAGGGCTCGAAGCATACTCGCTTACAGACAGAGGTGCCATTTATGCGATTAAGGGCTGCCCAATGCATGAGGATCCGCTGCATTTGATTCCTCATCATTTACGGAAAGACTTTTATGATGAATATGGAATTCGAATTGAAGGGAACCTTTCCCCGCTCAACATGATGAGACTTGAAAAAGAGTATGGTGGTCGAATTGAAGATGTGAGGATTGAAAGAATTTTCTTCTCTGAGGACAAACGGACGGGGATTGGGACATTTAGTCCATCTGACCCTAAGTCTCAGGATATTGCAGATTTGACTGGAAGCATTGATTTTTCAACGATTGCTGAATATGGATCAGAGTCAGACCCAAGAGCCTATCGTTTTGACGGTGAATTAAACAAGGCAAACCGTGGGATGATGGAATTCCAGGAAATGTTAAAATGTGATGAGAAGTTTCTCTGGCATCTATTGTCATTAACACAGGAAGGGAACTTCAAAGCTGGTCGATTTGCATTAATCTCAGCTGATGAACTCATCGTTGCCCATACCAATGAAACCGAGTACCGGTCATTTATTTCGAATAAAAAGAATGAAGCTCTTCATTCAAGGATTATCGTCATGCCGATTCCATATAATCTCAAGGTTTCGGATGAGGAAAAAATTTATGATAAAATGATTCGAGAAAGTGATGTTGGCGATGTGCATATTGCTCCACACACCTTAAAGGTTGCCTCTATGTTCACCATTCTTACCCGCTTAAAAGAGCCGAAAAAAGGGGATATCGACCTTGTAAAGAAAATGCGTCTTTACGACGGTGAAAGTGTCGAAGGTTATAACTCTGCTGATGTGGCTGAACTAAAAAAGGAATATCAGGATGAGGGTATGAGTGGGATTGATCCACGGTACGTAATAAATAGGATTTCTTCTACAATTATAAGAAAGAATATTCAAACAATTAATGCACTTGATGTTCTGCGCTCTTTGAAAGAGGGACTTGATCAACATCCTTCTATCACACAAGAACAGAGAGAAAGGTATTTGAACTTTATTTCTGTAGCCAGAAAAGAGTATGATGATATTGCTAAAAAGGAAGTTCAAAAGGCATTTGTATATTCCTATGAGGAGTCTGCCAAGACACTCATGGAAAACTACTTGGATAACGTCGAAGCTTACTGTAATAAGGCGAAGCTTCGTGATCCATTGACAGGAGAAGAAATTAATCCGGATGAAAAACTGATGCGCTCTATTGAAGAGCAAATTGGAATTTCAGAGAATGCAAAGAAAGCATTCCGAGAAGAAATTCTTATTCGAATCTCTGCCTATGCACGAAAAGGAAAGAGATTTGATTATAACTCGCATGACAGATTAAGAGAAGCTATTCAAAAGAAATTATTTGCCGATTTAAAAGATGTTGTTAAAATTACTACCTCAACGAAAACGCCAGATGAAACTCAGCTTAAAAAGGTAAATGAGGTAGTTGCTAGACTTATTGACGAGCATGGCTATAACTCAACGTCAGCAAATGAATTGCTTCGGTATGTAGGCAGCTTACTGAATCGATAAATGATTTCGTTGGAATCTGCATTTCCTTTGCAGGTTCCTTTTATTTTTACGAAGGCTGTTTTCGGAAAAATGAATGTTAAGATCCTATATTCGATTTTAACGCAAGGTAAGTTAATTGGTGCATTGAACATTAGGGTTGTAAGCTCTTTTCTTGTGAATAAAGTCTATTTTACAGTGGACATAACGTAATCCATCAGATTTTAAATAAAAAGCAATAAAGTTTGATAAAAGAGCTTTACGAAAAACGGGCCTGTCCATTCCTATAGTCAGAAGGTAAATTGTCTAAATTATTTGTAAATTATTTTTGTCCTCTGCATATGATAGAGTAATCACCATTCTCAGAAATGGTTTTTGCATCCGAATTATTGTATGACAGTTTAGGAAAATGTGTGATTAAAAAATGAACAGGAGGGGTTCGAAAATGACCGAAGAAAACAACGGCCAGTTTGTAATTTCCCAGGAAGATTGGTCCCTCCACCGCAAAGGCTATGACGACCAGCAGCGTCATCAGGATAAGGTTCAGGATGCTATTAAGAATAATCTACCTGATCTTATTACTGAAGAGAGCATCGTGATGTCAAACGGCAGGGAGGTAGTCAAGATTCCTATCCGTTCTCTGGATGAATATAAGATTCGCTATAATTATGATAAAAATAAACATGTTGGCCAGGGAACTGGAGACAGCCAGGTAGGAGATGTCGTAGCGCGTGATGGATCAGGGAAGCCAGCACCAGGCAAGGGTCAAGGAGCAGGCGATCAGGCTGGAGAAGACTACTATGAAGCAGAAGTATCCATTATGGAGTTGGAAGCAGCGTTATTTAAGCAGTTGGAGCTCCCTAATTTACAGCGGAAACAAAATCAAGAGGATACGATTGAAGACATTGAATTTAATGATATTCGTAAGACTGGTTTAATGGGCAATATTGATAAAAAACGAACGATGATGACGGCGTATAAGCGCAATGCGATGCAAGGAAAACCATCCTTCCATCCAATTTATCAGGAAGACCTGAAATTTAAAACGTGGAATGAGGTTATAAAACCTGATTCTAAAGCGGTTGTTCTTGCGATGATGGACACTAGTGGATCGATGGGTCTATGGGAAAAGTATATGGCCAGAAGTTTTTTCTTCTGGATGACAAGGTTTTTACGTTCAAAGTACGAGACCGTTGAAATTGAGTTTATCGCCCATCATACAGAAGCGAAAGTGGTAACAGAAGAAGACTTTTTCTCCAAAGGGGAGAGCGGTGGAACGATTTGTTCTTCTGCCTACCGAAAATCACTGGAGCTAATTGACACAAAATATGATCCTCAAAAATTCAATATCTATCCGTTCCATTTTTCTGATGGTGATAATTTAACTTCCGACAACGCCCGTTGTGTTAAGTTGGTTGAAGAATTAATGAAGGTCTCTAATATGTTTGGATATGGAGAAGTCAATCAGTATAACCGCCACTCAACGTTAATGTCCGCCTATAAAAACATGAAGGATGAAAAATTCCGTCACTTTATCCTCAAGCAAAAAGCAGACGTATTCCATGCGATGAAGAGCTTCTTTAGGAAAGAAGAAGAAGGAAAAATATATGCTTAAACAAAAATTGACAGGCCGAGGAGCCTGTCAATTTTTATTTCAAGCAAGGTAGAAAATTTCAGATTTTTAACGACTAATGAAAAATGGAAGATTTTCAATCCCAATTAACCGAGCGTAAGTAAAAACTTGGCCTTTATGGTGGATTTCATGGTCCTTGGCGCTTTCTAAGAGGGCCATTCCCGGCATTTTCATTCCACTAAACTCGACAATTTGGTTCAACTGACTTTCGGTGAGTTCTTCAAGATTCCTCTTTGTCTGTTGAGTTTCCTTTTCCACAAGTTGCTTCAGTTCTTCGGTCGTTTCAGGCATCTTTGGTGTTGAAGGTGGGGCGAATACCCCATTTTTAACCGATTCTACAAACATCCCTGTTGAAGAGGAGATATGAAGAACTAGTTCTGAAAGCGTCATTGCCTTATCCCAAGGCCTATAGTTGAGATGCTCGTTTTCAAATGTATCGATTAATTCTAGTAGTGCTTTGCGATGACTCATCCAGCTATCCATAAAATGATTGATTTTCACCAATTATACCACTCCCTTTGAATTGTTTGGAGCAATTATATCCTAGCAACCAAACTATTCCAACTAAATGACCTCATATTAGATTCTCTTGATTGAAATGGCGTTTCGCATCTTTTTCAAACTTTCTTGGCCGTCCTCATCCCTAGCAATCATTACATTTATATATAGGGAATCGAGGATGCTAAGTTGAGCAATCCTAGAAGAGAGGGCTTCTGATCGGTAATCAGTTTCCTCAGCAACAGTGTATAGAGCAATATCTACCTTCTCACTTAAAGGGGATTTGGCAAAGTTAGAAATCCCAATCGTTTTAACACGATTTTGCTTTAATACATGGAGTACTTGAATAATGTCCTTAGTCGTTCCTGTATGTGAAATAAGGACAGCAACATCGTTTTCCGTAAGTTGGGATGCAGACATGAGCTGTATGTGGGAATCACTATTTGCATGGACGGGAATTCCGCTACGGATAAACTTGTGATACGCATCCATAGCAATGACACTTGAACCACCGCTGCCGAAAAATTCAACCCTGTTGGCATTTACGAGTGCATCGACCGCGAGCTCAAAACCACCGCCTCCTAAAAGCTGTAAGGTATCTTCTAGAGTTTTAATATTGGAGCGAAATACCTTCTCAGAAACGGTTCGAATGTCATCTCCTTCGTTAATGGTCTCATGAAGGTCTTTTATCGGTGTAACAATTTCGGAAGCAAGAGCGATTTTCATTGCCTGGTAACCTTTAAATCCAATTCTTTTGCAGAAGCGAAAAACGGTCGAATCGGCAATTCCTAGATCCTCTGCTAACTGATTAATAGAGGTGTGCACGATTTTTTTTGGATGCTTCAATATATAATCGGCAATCATTTTTTCTTTATCACTAAATTTCGCATAATGGGTCTTGATACGTGCTAAACAATATTGGTTATCGTGATTCATGTTGAATCTCCTTATAATTAATCATTTGATAAGACATATTATAAATGAAATTTTTTTTCATTTAAACATTGCACATGAAAATTTTTTTTGTATAATTAGTCATATCGGAAAATTTTTTTCTTCAAGGAGGAACTTATGAATATTGGTATCATCGGTCTGGGAAAAATGGGATATAACTTAGCCCTTAATCTTAAGGACCATAATCATGAAGTAACAGCTTTTGATAAAGATCTTGATGCAGTTGAAAGAATAAAAGGGGAAGGCATCACGGGTGTTGCGTCAATTGAGGAGCTCGTTCAAAATCTGCCTAAACCGCGTGTCGTTTGGTTGATGGTTCCCGCAGGTAATATCACAGAAATGGTTATTGAAGAAGCATCTAAATCTCTAGAAGCCGGAGATATTTTAATTGATGGAGGAAATTCCAATTATAAAGATTCGGTTCGTCGTGCTGAACAATTGGCCGAAAAGGGAATTTATTTCTTTGATTGCGGAACAAGTGGTGGTACGGAAGGGGCACGTCACGGTGTTTGCATAATGATTGGTGGAGACGCGGAAGTATTTAAATCCATCGAGCCATTTTTTAAAGATATTGCAGTAGAAAACGGCTATTTATATTCAGGTAAGAGCGGAAGCGGTCATTTCCTAAAAATGGTTCATAATGGAATTGAGTACGGAATGATGCAAGCAATCGCCGAAGGTTTTGAAATCCTGGATAAGAGTCAGTTTGATTATGACTATGAAAAAGTTGCCAAGGTGTGGAATAACGGTTCTGTCATTCGTTCTTGGTTAATGGAGCTAATTGAAAATGCATTTTCAAAAGATGCTAATCTATCCGGTTTAAAAGGGGTTATGCATTCTTCCGGAGAAGGGAAATGGACGGTCGAAACGGCTCTTGATCTGCAAGCTGCAGCACCTGTCATTACAATGTCATTATTAATGCGTTATCGCTCTTTAGAGGAAGATACTTTCTCTGGTAAAGTGGTTGCAGCATTAAGAAATGAATTTGGCGGACATGCTGTAGAGAAAAACTAATCCAACTAAACAGTTCTATAATGATATTAAAGAATAGATTAATTTTGTTGGTTCTAATGGATGAACAAATAATAAAACCGAGGAAGCGGCCACGAATTTGCCACTTCCTTTCTCGTTACTATCAGGAGGTATAAAATGGGGCAGCGCAAATACATGATTGGCGTGGACATCGGGACTACTAGTACAAAAGCAGTCTTGTTTACAAGAAAAGGTGATGTTGTTGCTCACCACTCTGAAGGGTATCCTTTACATACACCAAATCCCTCGACGGCTGAACAAAGTCCGGAGGAGATATTTAAAGCCGTATTAAATTCAATTAAGGGTTGTATGATGAAGAGTGAAGTGAACGCTTCAGAGATTATCTGCGTTTCATTTAGCTCGGCCATGCATAGCGTTATTGCTGTTGATGGGGAAGGGAATCTTTTGACTAACAGCATTACCTGGGCTGATAACCGCAGTTCCAAGTGGGCAGAGAAGATTAAGGATGAGTGGGGCGGACACGAGATTTACTTACGGACGGGCACCCCGATTCACCCTATGTCACCGCTTTCCAAACTTGTCTGGCTAAAGAATGAACATCAGGAATTGTTTCATCAGGCGGCAAAATTCATCTCTATAAAAGAATACATTTTCTATAAGTTATTTGGTGAGTTTGTTATTGACTACTCCATTGCCTCAGCGACGGGGATGTTTAACCTTGTTGATCTTACTTGGGATGAACAGGCGCTTGAGATTGCTGGTGTAAGTGGAGATAAACTCTCCAAACCTGTGCCGACAACATATATCCTCAAAGGATTAAAAAATGAGTACCACAGGCAAACTGGTCTTGATGGGGATATTCCATTTGTCATTGGCGCAAGTGACGGCGTGCTTTCTAACCTAGGTGTGAATGCGATTGAACCAGGTGTTGTTGCGGTAACGATTGGGACTAGTGGAGCCATTAGAGCGGTTACGGATAAACCAGTTACTGATCCAAAGGGAAGACTCTTCTGCTATGCTTTAACAGAAAAACATTGGGTTCTAGGTGGACCGGTGAATAATGGTGGGATGATTTTTCGCTGGGTACGTGATGAGCTTGCTGCCTCAGAAGTAGAAACAGCAAAACGTCTTGGGATCGATGCATACGATGTTTTAACAAAAATTGCTTCGAAAGTAAATCCTGGGGCAGATGGGTTGATCTTTCATCCATATATGGCTGGAGAAAGGGCACCGTTATGGGATGCAAATGCCCGTGGGTCGTTCTTTGGTCTAGGGATGCACCATAAGAAAGAGCATATGGTTCGTGCTGTCCTTGAAGGAATTAACTATAATTTATACACTGTTTTACAAGCACTGTCAGAATTAACCGGTGAACCAAAGCGAATTCAAGCAACTGGTGGATTTGCTCGTTCTGAGTTGTGGAGACAGCTGATGGCGGATATATTTAACCAAGAAGTGATTGTACCAGAAAGCTATGAAAGCTCGTGTTTAGGGGCAGTTATTTTAGGACTATACGCGCTTGGAGAAGTGGATGATTTATCAGTCGTATCCGAAATGGTCGGTGCTACCTATAGCCACCAGCCAAATGAGGTAAACGCACTAGTTTACCAAGAGTTGCTGCCAATTTATAGTCGACTATCGAGCCTTTACCAAAAAGAGTATGCAAGCATTGCAGACTTTCAACGTAAGCATTTAGGTTAGAGAGAGTCAATCCGAAAAAAATCGACAGGTCGCCTGTCGATTTTTTTCGGAACTCTTTTAAAGGATATTGTTAAATTTGCTGAGCAGGCCTGTTTTTCAGGACTCCCAATAATTAATAAATAGCTTTGATATGAGCGAAAGAGTTTTATTTTTATTATAGACAAGATAAAAATAGCGCTCTTCATTAAATCCTTCAATTCGATATTTTTTTATGAGCTGATTTGTACTATATTCATCCGCTGCAATTTCTGAAATTATCGCAATCCCAATGCCCTCTTTAACGAATTGTGTGAGGCTTTGACCTGAGTCTGTATAGGCAATGATATTTAGTTGATCCTTTGGTATATTATTTTTCTTCAAAAGTCTCTCTAAAAGGGCGTTGGTCCCAGAATCCGAATTTCGCATTACAAAGGGATAATTCAAGAGCTCATGAATGCTTACAGGTTCTTCTAAGACAATGTCATTAGATGTGATGAGAACGAGATGTTCTTTTAAAAGTGGGATGTAATGAAGTTTGTCATTTTCATATTTCTCTCCGAGGATCCCAACATCGACTGTTCCGTTTAATACTTTTTCAGCAGTAACCTTAGAAGACGCTTCGCTGATATGGAAGGTCACTAATGGATATTCCTCTCTGAACTGTTTAATCATCTGGGGAATGATAAACTGGCCTGGGACAGAACTAGCCCCAACCCGGATAACACCTCGAAACTCTGTCATCCCTTCACTTAAGTCAAGTAATGCTTGGTCTTTGAGTAAGAGTAATTGTTGTGCCCAATCATAAAGTCTCTCGCCATGGGGGGTAAGTTGGCTTTCTCTCCCGACCCGATCAAATAGTTTAACACTTAGGCTTTTCTCTAATGCATTAATATGGGAACTCACTGTCGATTGACTGAGAAACACCTCTTCAGCCGCTTTAGAAAAACTTTTATTCTCTACTACTTTTGTAAAAACATATAATTGATGTAAATCCACTAACGTAAACCCCCATTGATAAAAACGATTTAACATAATAGAAAAGATAGATAAAATGTTGTATAAGCTATAGAATACCATTTTATCCAAACAAAGATAAAGATAATGAATTCAATCCAATGAGCTGATTCATTGGTAATCAAGACAAGAATTAAGCTAAAATATGGAATGGAAGACTATAAAACCAATGAAAGCTGGGATGGTCGTGTGTTTAATCCTATTTGCTTTTAAAGTGCATCCTACTCATAAGCTTATCGTTGCTGCGAATCGAGATGAATCTTATTCAAGACCAACTGCAGCGGCAGAGTTCTGGAAGGATGCCCCAAATACACTCGCCGGTCGGGATTTGGAAAAGATGGGGACATGGATGGGGATAACGACTTCGGGGCGTTTTGCCGCTCTGACAAACTATAGAGACCCTATGGAAAGTACTAAGGGGAAGCGTTCTCGTGGAAACTTGGTAGCAGATTTTCTAAACGGGGATGAACCTCCCGAGGAGTTTATGAAAAGAGTGGCTGATGATGGGAATTTATACCCAGGGTATAACCTATTAACAGGTACTTCGAATGAACTCTACTATTACTCAAATATCGGAAAAGAGGTTCAAATGTTACAGCCTGGTATCTATGGATTAAGTAATCATTTATTAAATACTGATTGGCCAAAGGTAAAAGTAGGGAAGACTGGGCTGGAAAGGATTGTAAGAAAAGACACCCAAGCAAATGATGGGAAAGAAAAAATTGTAAAGCAGCTTTTTGATCTCCTCCAAACCTCTGACCCCGCACCTGATGAACAATTGCCGAATACTGGTGTAGGTCTGGACCTTGAGAGAATGCTTTCCCCGATGTTTATTAAGAGTGATGGCTACGGTACAAGATGCTCTACTGTATGTTTGGCGGGAAGTAATGAACTTTATTACGCAGAAAGAACATATTTTGATAGTGGGATTAGTGATCGAAATTATACAATTAAGCTTTAGGTTAAGTTGTTTTCGTAAGATGCCCCTTTATTGAGTAATCAGCTATATAAAATAAGGGGAAAATTTCCCGTTAAATGCAGATTAGAGCTCGTTTGGGGGTAAATAAGGGGAGTTTTTCCGCTTATACAAAGAAAAATTCCTGTTTTCACGTTTTTTGGGTCAAATAAGCGGAATATCTCCCTCTATTTATGCTATTTTCAATGCCATTTGAAAAATAAGGGGAAATTCTCCCCTTATTTATCAAATCAAAGTGCCTAACTTGTTCGGCAAACCGATAAGAACCAACTCTCACGGTCCCATATCTCTTGTTTCATAATTGGTGGCTGTTTTCTATATATTAATAACGGTGACTTTAGTATTACCTTAAATAGCAACGAGTTTGAGAAAACAGCTTTTATAAGATGAGTGGAAAAAGCTTTTGTCTAGATGGCTCTATGACTAAGCGCCTCGGAGTATTCCGCAGTTAAATTTTTAAAGATGGTCCTCACTGGCAGAATTTCTTTAATTTCACTTACGCGAGCTCCAGCAAATACGAGCCCATTTTCAACATCACCGTTCATAGATTTAAGGAGCGAGTCCAATGTACAGAAGCGGTAGGAACAATTTTTTAAGCAATCTTGGCATTTTGTAATCCTTAATTTATCTGAGTTTAAAAGTAAGTCTGTAAACTGGTTGGAAATAGCCCTTCCACTTAAACCTACAGTTGTCTTGATTAGCTGCATATCCTCTTCACATGCATCAACGTATTTTTGTTTAAATGCTAGAGGAGCATCACACTCTTCGCTGGCAACAAATCTCGTCCCCATCTGTACTCCCGATGCCCCCATTTCAATAGCTTTAGCAATGTCAGCTCCATGGAGGATTCCTCCTGCAGCGATTACTGGGATTTTAACAGCCTCGACAACTTCCGGCAAGATGTCAAATAGAGGCCTGTCTGTACCAAGATGCCCTCCCGCCTCAAATCCTTCGACGACAACAGCTGCAGCGCCAAGCCGTTCGGAAATTCTTGCTAATTTTGCGGATGAGACGATTGAAAGAACGGGAATACCGGCCTGTTTTCCCCATGCATACATATCTCTTGAAATGCCAGCACCTGAAATAATAAAATCAATTTTCTCTTCTAGAGCTGCTTTCATTTTCTCGGCAAAATCATTCATCGCAAATAAGACATTCACACCAATGTATCCCGTTTCATTGGTCAGTTCTCTTGCTCGTCTAATCTGGCTCCGCATCTCGTCAACAGAAATACCAGTACCTGAGATAATGCCAATCCCACCTGCATTCGCAACGGCTGAGGCAAGGTTACTCAGCGAGATCCCGACTCCCATTCCTCCCTGAATAATCGGATATTCTGCAATCATATTGGCTATTTTTAGTTGTGGAAACATTAATTTACATCCCCCGTTTCATTAGTAACTTTCGATATACATTTGAAGTTTACCACTCAAGAGGGGAAATGGATGTGACTTTTGTTACCTGGTCATAAAACTTTATAATAAAACCAATTACTAAGTTAGGATAAACAAAACGCGAGGGGAAAAGTCCCTCGCGTTTACAAAAGTTTTTAAAAGTTAAAATTATCTGGATCTGCTCCAGTACGTTCATTTTGATTTAAAGCACTTATTTGGTTCATATCTTCCGTTGAAAGTTCAAAATCAAAGATATCAGCGTTTTCAATGATTCGTTCCTCTTTAACTGATTTTGGGATCGTGACAACGCCATTTTGTAAATCCCAACGTAAGATGATTTGTGCTGGAGTTTTTTTGTGTTTATCGGCAAGTGCCACAATTGTTGAATTATCTTGTAGCTGTCCTCTTTTCAGAGGTGCCCAGGCTTCAAGTTGAATTCCTTCTTGTTTACAAAAAGTATTAAGTTCTTCTTGAGTAAGACTTGGGTGATATTCGACCTGGTTGACCATAGGTTTAATTTCGGCTGTGCTGATTAAATCTTGCAAATGGTGGATTTGAAAATTACTTACGCCAATTGCACGAATTCTCCCGTCTTTATAAAGCTTTTCAAGTGCTTTCCATGTGTCTTTATATTTTCCAGCTACAGGCCAGTGAATAAGATATAGATCGACGTAGTCAAGCCCAAGCTTCTCGATACTGGTTTCAAAAGCTTGGATTGTGGAAGCGTATCCTTGATCATTATTCCAGACCTTTGTTGTAATAAAAAGATCTTCACGGGGAACTTCAGACTCTCTTATAGCCTTTCCAACGCCTTCTTCATTCTGATAGAGTGAAGCCGTGTCGACACTTCTATATCCATGGTGTAGGGCGGATTTGACAGCATTGATTACCTCTTGTCCTTCCTCGGCTTTGTACACCCCAAGTCCAAACCAAGGCATTTTCACTCCATTATGTAAGATGGTAGTATCTTGAAGATTTTTAGGCATCCTTTATTCCTCCTATTTATAATAATTTCTATTCTATTTTCTCATAATATACAAAAGCCCTAAAGGAAAGGATAAGATTTTATGAATAGGGTAAAATATTGTATTATCATTTATAATATTAGTGAAAATATTCATAGTTTTAGGTGGATATTTCAGATATGATGTTTGTAGCGGAAGAGTCAAATGAAATTTAGCAATGGTTAAAAATAGAATGAACTCTTTAATCGTCTATAACAGGAGGCATTATGACACAAAAAAATGAAATTGCATGGGTAACAGACAGTACGGCTACACTTCCGGAAGAATTTGTGAAAAATAACCATGTTTATGTGGTTCCTTTGAGCATCCTTTTTGGGGAAGAATCCTTTCTCGAAGGAGTTGATATAACGGCTGAAAGTTTCTATCAGAAGCTAGCAGCTTCTAAAGTCTTACCTAAGACCTCCCAGCCTGCTATCGGGGAATTTGTTGAGCTATATGAAAAGCTAAAACAGAATTATAAACATGCCATTGCGGTTCATGCTTCTAGTGCTTTAACTGGAACGTATCAGGCCTCAGTTGCTGCTTCAAGTATGGTTGAGTATGAGGTTGATGTTATTGATTCTAAAATTGGGTCCTATCCGTTAGGGAAAATGATTATTGATGGCGTCAATATGCAAAAACAAGGCAAGTCTTATAATGAAATTGTTGATTATCTGCGTACCTTACCAGATAAGGCGAGGTTAATTATGTCACCAGGAAGCCTCGAACAACTTCATAAGGGGGGACGACTCTCCACGACTCAAGCGTTTATAGGAAGCCTAATTAAGTTGAAGTTAATCGTCCAGTTTGATGATGGGAAGGTTGTCCTTTTTGACAAGATTAGAACAGAGCGGAAGGTTAAGGAAAGATTATTCCAGATCTTTGATGAAGCCTCCCATTTGATTGAGGAAGCAAGCGTTATTCATGCAAATATTCAGGAAACGGCAGATGAATGGGTAACAGAGCTTCAGGGTAGATATCCGCAGATTCAATTCACGACTACAATGTTCAGCCCTGTTCCAGGAACACATACAGGCCAAGGAACCATTGGATTTGCTTGGATAAATAAATAAATCATCACTATAGGCAATAGGCAAAGGCAGCACTATGAATGAGTGCTGCCTTTATTATTTGGCTGTGTTAAAGTATACGTTTATTTTACAAACTGTTGATTGGAGTGGAAGGCGCTTGACTCCTGCAGGAGCAGCGGGACAGGTGAGACCCCACAGGAGCGCAGCGACGAGGAGGCTCACCTCCCGCCCCGCGGAAAGCAAGCGCCTGGAGCGCATATCAACATCCTTGTTTAACAGAGCCTATAAAAAAATAAAATAACCAATAAAGATTAAACCTAGTACATAAATTATAGGATGAACTTCCTTCCATTTGCCTGATGCGGTCATTCCCAGTGGATATAAGATAAAAGCTAAAGCGATACCCGTTGCAATGCTGTATGTTAGGGGCATCATGATAATTGTAATGAATGAAGAGATGATGACCGTGAAGTTACTCCAGCTAATTTTGCTGATTTCTGATGCCATCAATGCACCGACGATAATCAATGCCGGAGCTGTAACCTCGGGGGTGACAACTGACAGGATTGGCGAGAAAAATAATGCGACTGCAAAACAACCTGCTATTACCACAGAGGTGAATCCTGTACGTCCGCCGACAGAGATTCCTGCGGAAGACTCGACTACACATGCAGTTGTCGAAGTTCCCATTACACCCCCAGCGACTGCGGCTGTGGCATCTGCTAGCAATGCCCGTCCAGCATTCGGAATTTCATTGTTTTTCATTAAACCAGCCTGACTAGCAATTGCAATTAAAGCACCGGCAGTATCAAAAAGAGCTACAAACAGGAAGGTAAAAATGACAGCCAAGATTTCTAGTGAAAAGATATCACCAATATGGGTGAAAACCACCCCAAATGTTGGCGCCAAGCTTGGTACTTCCCCAATAATTGCCTCAGGCTTGTCGATTTGTCCAGCTAGGATTCCAACAATAGTGGTTATGACCATTGAGTAGAAAATCCCTCCTGAAACATTACGGACCATTAAAATAACTGCTAAGGTAAACCCAAATAAAGCCAAAACAGTCCCCGGAGAAGTCAAATCCCCAATTGAAACAAAGGTTGCATCACTTTGAACAATAATTCCGGCATTTTTGAAACCAATGAAAGCAACGAAAAAGCCAATTCCAGCTGCAATAGCGTATTTTAAATCAGAGGGAATAATATTAATTATTTTTTCGCGAATCTTTAAAAGGCTGAGGATCATAAAAAGGATGCCTGCAACAAATACTCCAGTGAGTGCAATCTCCCATTTTATGCCCATGCCAATACAGACGGAAAATGTGAAAAATGAATTCAGTCCCATGCTTGGGGCGATACCGATTGGAAAGTTTGCGAGAAGTCCGATTAATAATGAACCAATAATGGCGGAGATAGCAGTGGCAGTAAAGACAGCGCCCCTGTCCATTCCCGCTTGGCTAAGAATCATGGGATTTACAACTAAAATATAGGCAATTGAGAGAAAGGTGGTGATTCCTGCCATCGTTTCTGTGCGATAGTTTGTGTTGCGCTGTTCAAATTGGAAAAAGTACTTCATGATAACCTCCGTTAATATTGGATTCTTTCATTTTGTAGCCGCTATCTCATATACAAAAAGCCCTGGAAGCAATTGCTTCCAGGGCTACATAGGGAAAAATAACGTCATGTAAATAGACGAGTTTCTTTCCCTGTAGTCATGCATTTTACGGAAGCATGGTAGAAACGTTCAAGCCATATTCTTGAACATATACAAGGTACTAAGTATTTTAGAATAATACTAGAAATAGTATCAGGGTTTAATATAAAGGTCAATTCTATTTTAAAAAGTCTTTTAATTCGGTTTTTTCTTTGTACCCTAAAAAAACGCTGGCCCCAACAATTAAAGGAGGTTCCAGCGTTTTTTTCTCTTTCCGAGGGTTGATTAGGTTTCTTCGGTTAGCAGTTCTAATATTGATGGGACGGCTGATTGTAGGCTAGGCGCTTTTCGGTCAGCAGCTGTATCTTCGTCACCAATAAAAACCGTTTTACATCCAGCCTTTTTCCCTGCTTCAATATCTCGCTCGTGATCGCCTACCATGACACTGTCTTTAAGGGATATATCATGTTTTTCCGCAAGCTCTAATAACATTCCTGCATTTGGCTTTCGGCACTCACAACCTGCTTTAGGTTTATGTGGACAATATGCTACCTCCTTAATATGGCCTCCGTGACGTTTGACGATTTTTATCAAATGGTCATGAATTTTTTTTAAGTCCTTTTCTTTTAAGAAGCCAAGACCTACGCCACCTTGGTTTGTCACTACATATATGTCAAACCCAGAATGACTTAGTTCTGCTACAGCCTCTGCGGCACCCTCTAATAAGTAAAGGTCACCAGGTTGATTGACAAATTTCACTCTGGAAGTAAGTACTTCATTTAAAACTCCATCTCGATCAAGAAATATGGCTTTGTTCATAATGACTCTCCTTTCGAGGGTAAGCTTTTTAACATGATAACTTTTATTTAACGATATTAATTGGAGTCAGTAAATTCGTTAGGACCTTCTACTTTCTCAGCTTTCTGATGTCTAGAAACATATTTGTTTCCGGTAATCCAAAACCGCCAAGGCAGGTCTACGGCGTCACCCGAGTTGTCTATACCAATCCTTTTGCCGACAGAGAGGCTGTTAATTTTAAAACCCGAGGCGATATAAAGTGGTGGTTGAGTAAGTGTATGCCCATAGTCCTCCATTGTGATGTCCATGGCTTTTGTCAGTTTTCCAGGGCCATTCGTGAGGTGTACCCCATGCTGTTTGGGCCTTCGAATTTGCATCAGTTCAGTCCCGATGACAGGTTCTAAAGCCCTAATTAAGACGGCTTCAGGATTTCCTTCCCCTCCACTAACTACATTAAAGAGGCAATGAGTATGCATCAAGTAAGTGTAAGCTAAAGCAGAGTGGTGAAACATAATTTCCGTTCTGTTCGTTCTGCGATTATTGTAACTGTGAGCAGCTTGATCATAGGGACCAATATAAGCCTCCGTTTCAACAATATAGCCAGCTGTAACCCCATCAAATGTTTCTTTGACTAATAGACAACCGAGGAGAGACCTGGCAAGGGAAAGGGTTGGTTGTTCGAAAAAAGATTGGTCCAATGGTGTGAGATTCATCCTTCGCTCCTTCGTTTGTATTGAATAAAAGGAGATAAGCTTCTTGTCTCATAGGAGTATTATGTCGTTACTCACCGTTTTTTTATTATGGAACGATTTAAAATCTGTAAATAGTCCCTCATCCAATCAACAAAAAAACCGCCATTGGCGGTTTTTACAAGGCCCTTTGAAAGGGGGAAGTTAATTATCGTTAGTGTGGTAAAAATGCAAGCTGATAAAAGAATAGAACAGCAAATATATAGAGCAACGGATGAACTTGGCGCCCTTTTCCCTTAACTAGTTTTAACAAAGGATATGAAATAAAACCGAGGGCAATACCCGTTGCGATGCTTGATGTAAGTGGCATACTAAGAACGATAAGAAAAGCGGGAAAGGCTTCTTCTAATTCATTCCAACGGACTTCTGCAATACTCCCCATCATCAAACTCCCTACAATGATTAAAGCTGGTGCAGTGATAGCTGATAATCCAGAAACCGCTCCAACAAGAGGACCAAAGAATGCAGATAAGATGAACAAAACAGCTACTGTAAGTGCTGTTAACCCTGTGCGGCCACCTGCTGCAACCCCGGAAGAGGATTCAATATAGGCAGTTGTGGGACTAGTACCAAACATGGCCCCTACACCAGTCGCAATTGAGTCTGAAAGTAATGCATGTTTAGCACGTGGGAGGGTCTTCCCTTTCATCAACCCGGCTTGGTGAGCAACACCAATCATCGTTCCCGTTGTATCAAAAATGGTAACAAGAATAAATGAAAACACAACAGCATACAAGCTATGCGAAATGACCTCTCCAAAGGCGGTAAAGGGATTAAAGACAATTAGCCCCTCAGGTAGAGTAGGGAGGGATACAAAACCCTGTTCAAAAGAAAGATGTCCTGTAAAAAAGGCAATGAATCCCGTAGCAATCATTCCTAGAAATAATGCTCCATTAACATTTAAGACCATTAGAATAAGAGTTATGGCAAGGCCCACTAACGCAAGGACAGCTGAAGGTGAATGTAAATCTCCAAGTGCAACAAGATTTGTTGGGTGAGAAGTAACGATTCCAGTTAAACGTAACCCGATAAAAGCAATAAAAAGTCCAATGCCGGCAGTAATTCCATGTTTTAGAGTGTCTGGGATTGCTTCGATTAATTTTTCACGAAACGTTGTTAAGCTCAAAATAATAAACAAAAGTCCCGCGATAAAAACAGCTGCAAATGCCGTTTCGTAAGATATATTATTCCCCCCGACAACGGAATAGGCAAAGTAAGCATTCAGCCCCATTCCAGGTGCGATAGCAATAGGGTAGTTAGCAAATAAAGCCATCCATAAAGTTCCGATAACAGCTGCAATAATGGTAGCTGTAAAAACTTGATCAAAAGGTACCCCTGCATCGGCAAGTATGACCGGATTCACGACGACAATATAGACCATTGTAAAAAAAGTTGTAATACCAGCTAAAATCTCCGTCTTCACAGTTGTATTGTGCTCTAAAAGTTTAAACATAAAGGCCTCCAAAATACGAACATTATTTAACGCAAGTTATATATTATTCGCTTTTACGGATTTTTTCAAGAGGATTATCGGTTTTTTTATAATTTTTTTGCAGTTCGAATGTTGATTGGATTGTAAAGGGGTGCAGAAACTTATCAGACTTTACACGTTAAAAATGATTCTTTAGTAGATGAACAAGCCCATTTTTAAAAAAGTACAGCGGGGAAGTTTAGGACAAATTTTATGGGGGAAGAAAAAAAGCACAGAACAAAAAAAGGATTATAAACTTTAAAATACCGGTGGAATACCGTTCATATAGATTGAGCGATTGCCTATTAGGGCAATCGCTTTATAAATTTATAACAAGAATTAGTAAGTTTTTCTTGTTATTAAAATGAGTAAAATGGGTTTATCTTTCACATACTTTTGGTTAAGGGATGTTTATATCCTGTAGCAGGTGGTAAAGGTACAGACATGCCATCGATTAAGATAACTTCAATACAAAAAGGAGGATCATTGATGCTTAGTTTTCTGTGGTCATTAATCATTGGAGGTATTATCGGTTGGTTAGCTGGACTTATCATGGGGAGAGACATCCCAGGTGGGGTCATAGGTAATATTATCGCTGGTTTCATTGGTGCTTGGCTTGGACAGGCTATTCTAGGCGCTTGGGGACCAATAGTTGGCGGCTTTGCCATTGTTCCAGCTTTAATTGGGGCAATAGCCATTGTATTCATTGTCAGTCTTGTACTAAGAGGTATGAGAAGGACCAGCAAAGAGTAACCTTAATTATCTAACCTTTCAGCGCGGATGGTATGTTTAGCGCTTTTAGCTTAATAAAATGGATAAATCCTTCCGGAAACGGAAGGATTTTTTCATTTTATGACTGTCGGGGCTGTTCAAGGCGCTTTCGCTTTTGTTCTTCCTACATATTGAACGGGTCAATCTGTTTAAATACCGGGGGGCTATCGAGAAAGGGGGCATGACATGTCACAATTTCTCCAGTAAAGGGGTGAGGGATATCCATTTTGACAGCATGAAGAGCTTGACGTGAAAAGGCATCACTTCCACCGTATAGCAAATCGCCTGACAAAGGATGGTTGATATCACTTAAATGAACACGGATTTGATGTGTCCGGCCAGTATCAAGATTACATTTGATTAGGGTTTTATTTTCATTTTTTAAATATTTTATTACTTCATAATGAGTGATTGCAGGTTGCCCAGTGTTGGAGACTCTTCGTCTTACTGGATGGTGACGGTCTTTACCAATTGGTTTATTTATGGTTCCTTTTTTCTTAGCGATGATCCCGTCGGTGATTGCAAGGTACGTGCGTTTGATTTTTCGTTCTTCAAGCAGTCTGTCCAAAATTGCGGCAGCTAGGGGCGTTTTAGCAAAGAGAACAGCACCTGTAGTGTCTCGATCAAGTCTGTGAATATGTCTTGGCTTCAAATTTTCCCCGTTTGCTTGTAAGTGAAAGGCAGCCGCATTTAAGAGTGTATTCTCCTGTTGTAATTCGTTAGGATGTGTATCCATGCCGGCAGGCTTATTCAAGACTAGGATATGTTCATCCTCAAATAAAACGTCAACATCCTGATAGAACGGGATACCTTCAAATTTCTCATGTTGAAAGATATTTAGCTGTAATTTTTCCCCCGCAACCAGTAATCGGTCCCAATTAGGGATTTCCCCATTGATGAGTAATTTTTTCTCCATTCTTATGGTATGAATTAGTTTTTTTGGAGCCTTCCATACATTCCTCAGCAAATCATCGATCGTGAAAGCCGACCAGCTGTCAGGGACTATAATTTCGTACCATTGTCCTTTTTTGCTTGTTTTGATCATACAAGTTTTCCCTTTCCTTTTTCCAATTTTGGTTACTTTTTATGATATAAGCCTTTGTTCCCTCAACCTTTGCCAGACATGGGTTTCCTTGTCAACTTTTACCGTTGCTATGGTCATAATTACCACCCTATCATAACTTGGTTCTATGTTATTCTTATTGTATCTTAACAGAGAAAAAGCAGTTTTAAAGGTGGGTTCATCATTGAAGATTGTATTTGCATCAACTCCAGGTCAAGTTGAGAAAGTCGAAGAACTTGTCCAATATTTTTACTCGAATGTTTTGCCATTGTATTTTACTGATGAGGACATTATGGAATTTGAAAAGTATAAGGTCTTACGCACGACAAAAGAACAATTTGAAAAATTTGATACTCTTGGGGACGCATTCCGTGTCATTACTAGTTTACAGACGATTATTTCGATATTAGAATCCCGTAACCTTTCAGAGCGGTATTCACCTTTGTTTCATAAAAATGCGAAGATTTTAAGTGAGTTCGGAATTTACTTTCCATTCCAATTCAATCAATTTCATGATGGATTCCCTGATCAACAACAAGTAGATTATATTAGTATGTACTCAAAAGCAGCTAACAGTCTGTTAGTTTAAAGAAGTGTTTATACAAACAGGCTTATTTTTGAACTAAACAATTATTATTACAACACCTAAACACGACATTATAGAAGTCGTGTTTTTTGTTGTCGGTTTTAATGTCCTTTCACAGACTCGGATTTTGTCAAAAGAAAACGGTTTTGGTTAATTTAGAGAATATAATATAATAGAACAATGATGTCAATTTTATTGGAGGGCAAGAAATGATACAAGAGTGGAAAGCGAAAGCTGAAAAATGGTTTCAATTTAGTGGGCTCGATGAGGAACTTAAAAATGAGCTGGACAAATTATTAGATAATGAAAAGGGCCTTGAAGAGGCATTTTATAAAGACTTGGAATTCGGTACAGGGGGTATGCGGGGAGAAATTGGTGTTGGTACAAACCGAATGAATATGTACACAATTAGAAAAGCTACTGCGGGGTTGGCATCGTATATTGAGGAAAGTGGTAGCGAAGCAATGAAACGCGGGGTTGTTATTGCATATGATTCCAGACATAAATCTCCAGAGTTTGCAATGGAAGCAGCAAAAACTTTAGCCTCAAGGGGAATACATACATACGTTTTTGAAGAGCTACGCCCTACACCGGTTTTAAGTTTTGCCGTGCGGCACCTTCAGGCTTATGCAGGGATTGTTATTACAGCCAGTCATAACCCACCTGAGTACAATGGTTTTAAGGTATATGGATTGGATGGGGGTCAATTAACACCAGACGTTGCTGATAAAATTATTGCTCGAGTAAACGAAATCGAAAATGAATTGAATTTAGAAGTGGCAGATGAAGAAGGATTAAAAGAGCAGGGCTTGATTCAGATGGTTGGTGAAAAAGTAGATAATGCCTACCTCGAGATGCTTTTATCCATTTCAGAAAATCCGACCCTGGCTGATAAAACGGATGTGAAGATTGTCTTTACGCCGCTTCATGGAACAGCAAATCTACCAGTCCGAAAAGGATTGGCTGCCATGAACTATAAAAATGTAACCGTAGTAAAGGAGCAGGAGCATCCTGACCCCGAATTTTCAACGGTAAAAAGCCCGAATCCAGAGGAACATGCTGCTTTTGAACTTGCGATTAGGGACGGGAAAGAAGTAAATGCCGATATCTTAATAGGTACAGATCCCGATGCAGATCGTCTTGGGATTGCTGTTAAGAATGAAGAAGGAGAATATACCGTACTTACTGGAAACCAGACAGGAGCCCTTCTCCTTCATTATATTTTGACCGAAAAGCAAAAAAAGGGAACACTTCCAGCGAATGGACTGGTGTTGAAAACCATTGTTACCTCCGAATTAGGTAGAAGTATTGCTACCTCCTTTAACCTAGATACAATGGATGTACTGACCGGGTTTAAATTCATTGCGGAAAAAATTAATCAATACGAACAAACGAATGAATATAAATTTTTATTCGGATATGAGGAAAGTTACGGTTATCTAATTGGAGACTTTGCTCGAGATAAAGATGCCGTTCAAGCAGCAGTTCTAGCAGTAGAAGTATGTGCCTTTTATAAGGATAAAGGAATATCTATCTATGACGCATTGTTAAATATTTATGCGGAATATGGGTATTATCAAGAGGGACTGCGTTCATTAACATTAAAAGGGAAAGAAGGAGCAGAGTTGATTCAAAAAACCCTAGCAGCTTTCCGGAATGAACCATTAAAGAGTATAGACGGCTTGAAAGTAACTGTCGTGGAAGATTATTTAACAGGTGTAAGAACAAAGGCTGACGGTTCAGATGAAACCATCGATTTACCTAAATCTAATGTGATAAAATACTTCCTTGGGGACGGGTCCTGGGTGTGTCTTCGCCCATCAGGCACTGAACCGAAAATAAAGTTTTACTTTGGAGTTAGCAGTTCTAGCCTCTCTGCAAGCAAACAAAAGCTAGAGGAACTGGAAAATAACTTTATGTCCATTGTAAATGAAAAAATGGAACTGGCTAAAAATAATTAGAACACAATTGAAATTTAATGAACGGCACCTCTAGATAAGAGGTGCCGTTTTGGGTTGGTGGAATTCAATTTCTTTTTCATTATTTGCTGTTCAAGGTTAGTTCTTCTATTTCAGGCTCGGTTATCTCATTAGCATGGTCGATATAACGAAGCAGTGAGTATAGATGTTGCTCTATGACGGTATAGTCCTTTTCAAAATTATAAGCATGTAGAAAATGCTCAATCTTTTTAGAAAGGAACTGATCCTGCGTTCTAACCATAAGGATTAGTAAATTGTCCCACTCCGAACGGTGTGTATAGTAAAGTGCACGGTCATAATCCACTTTATTCATTTGAACATTCCTCCTTACGAGGACTTGATTTTATTATATGGAGTCAATTGAAAAATCCACAGAGAAAAACTTGGTCTTGTTGATAAATGGGGCTTTTCAATATCTGCCTGTATAAATTTTAAGGAAGCTAGGGGACAATTTATAGGAAATAATGTTTCCAACTGTTGAAAAGTCACCTTTTCGGGTGATTTTTCAGAACTTTCTTTATATAGACTTTGATGCTCGCTCATCTTTCAGACTTTTTATTCATACATTGAATATAAGAAGTGAAAGGGGGAGAGTCGGGTGTCAGATGACAATAAATCTTTGGAGTATGCCATATCTGAGATCACTGAGATCGCCCGTGGTTTCGGTTTAGATTTTTACCCGATGAGATATGAGGTTTGTCCGGCTGATATCATTTATACTTTTGGTGCATACGGGATGCCGACACGTTTTTCGCACTGGAGTTTTGGGAAGCAATACCATAAAATGAAGCTTCATTATGACTTAGGGTTGTCAAAAATTTATGAATTAGTTATCAATTCAGATCCATGTTACGCCTTTTTACTTGATTCAAACTCACTCATCCAAAATAAGTTGATTGTTGCACACGTGCTGGCTCATTGTGACTTCTTTAAAAACAATGTCCGTTTTCAAAATACAAAACGGGACATGGTTGAAAGCATGGCCGCTACGGCAGAGAGAATCAGGAGCTATGAAATTGAGCATGGGAAACAAGAAGTGGAAGATTTTTTAGATGCTGTGCTTGCAATCGAGGAACATATTGATCCATCCTTAATGAGACCCAAATTAAGTTGGACGTTAGATGATGCTGATATGGAAGAAGAAAGCATAATCGAGACCCCATATGATGATCTTTGGAGTCTGGAAGACAAAAAAAATCCGGTGAATAAAAAGGTTAAAAAACGTAGAAAGCTACCTCCTCAACCTGAAAAAGATTTGCTCCTCTTTATTGAAAGTTATAGCCGGGAACTGACGGATTGGCAACGGGATATTCTAACAATGATGAGAGAAGAAATGCTGTATTTTTGGCCCCAGTTAGAAACGAAGATTATGAATGAAGGCTGGGCATCTTATTGGCATCAAAGAATTCTTAGGGAATTAGATTTGACCCCAGGCGAAGCGATTGAATTTGCGAAATTGAATGCGGGAGTCGTACAGCCTTCTAAGACGAGCATAAATCCTTATTACCTCGGTTTAAAAATTATCGAGGATATTGAAGACCGATATGACAATCCGACTAAGGAAATGTTGGAACGTGGAGTAAAGCCGGGATCTGGTCGTGAAAAAATATTCGAAGTTCGGGAGATTGAATCCGATATCTCCTTCTTGAGAAATTATTTAACGAAAGACCTTGTTATGCGGGAAGATATGTATTTGTTCCAAAAACAAGGGAAGGATTATAAAATTGTTGATAAGGAATGGGAACAAGTTAGGGATCAATTAGTTAGTATGAGAGTGAACGGGGGCTTTCCTTACTTAACCGTTGTTGATGGCGATTATGATAGAAATGGTGAACTCTATCTAAAACATGGGTACGAAGGTATTGAATTGGATATCAAATACCTTGAAAAAGTGCTACCGTATGTTCACCAACTCTGGGGAAGAAAGATTCACTTGGAAACAATTGTTGAGGATCGGGATATGTTATTTACCTATGACGGGAAAGGTATCCACAGAAAATACCTTTAATAACTTTTCGGGGAACTTTATAAGGCAGTTTAGATAGGTCCCTCTCAATTAGTACGCCATGACATGTTCATGGCGTATTTTTGTTGGGTCATCCAGAATTTTTGCGCCATGACGGGTTCTAGTGCAATTTTATATTCAGCAACGCTAGTTTACCCTAGATAACTTATATCTTTTAGGTTGTTAAGAATATATAAGTAAGTTATTATATAAGTAAATTCTTATATATGGATGGAGGGATGAAAATGAGAGAAACTTCATTGGAAGAGGCATCACTGATACTGAAATTACTTAGCGATAAAACTAGGCTTTCAATGGTGGGTTTATTGTCTAAAAATGATTGTTGTGTATGTGAGTTTGTTGAAATCTTCAAGATGTCCCAGCCTGCTATAAGTCAGCATCTGCGCAAATTAAAGGATGCAGGGCTAGTCACAGAAAGACGAAGTGGCCAATGGATTATCTATTCCCTCAATCATCAAAATGTATTTTACCCTCTAGTGAGGGATGTCTTAAATCATATTCCTGACCAAGGAGAAAAATTAGTATGGTTAGAGAAGCAAGGTTTAAGAATTTCATGTGATTAAACTGGAGGCGTGATTTATTTGATACAGATTGTTTTAGCCTTAACCATTTTTTTGGCGACACTTATCTTGGTCATTTGGCAACCGAAAAACTTGTCCATTGGCTGGTCTGCTTGTGGTGGGGCGATAGTGGCTTTATTGCTAGGGGTAGTCAACCTACAAGATGTATGGGATGTTACGAGTATTGTCTGGAATGCAACACTAGCGTTTGTAGCGATTATTCTTATTTCGTTAATCCTCGATGAAATTGGCCTTTTCGAATGGGCAGCGTTACATATGGCCAGAGTAGCTAACGGAAATGGATTAAAGATGTTTATTTATGTATCGATATTGGGAGCCCTTGTGGCAGCGTTCTTCGCTAACGACGGTGCAGCACTTATTTTAACTCCGATTGTTCTTGCGATGGTGAGGGCATTGAAGTTTGATGAAAAGATGGTATTTCCGTTTATTATCGCAAGTGGATTTATCGCTGATACAACTTCCTTACCGCTAATTGTAAGTAATCTTGTTAATATTGTTTCAGCAGATTTCTTTAACATCGGGTTTGTCGAGTATGCTTCAAGAATGATTGTTCCAAATTTCTTTTCCTTAGGCGCTAGTATTTTGGTTTTATATTTATTTTTCCGAAAAAGCATTCCCAAAAAATATAATCTTGCTCATTTAAAGCAACCAAATGAAGCGATTCGGGATGAAAAGATGTTTCGTCTATCCTGGGTTGTACTAGGGATTCTCTTGATTGGTTATCTTACCAGCGAATTCCTTGGAATTCCAGTCTCAGTTATTGCAGGAATTATTGCAATCTTTTTCTTACTTATGGCTAGAAAAAGCCATGCAGTAGATACTCGGACTGTCATAAAAGGAGCACCGTGGAGTATCGTCTTTTTCTCTATTGGTATGTATGTTGTCGTTTATGGGCTAAGAAATGCAGGCCTCACCAATGTGCTATCTGATTTTATACAGTGGACAGCAGATCATGGGTTATTTGCAGCTACAATTGGAATGGGATTTATTGCAGCGATTCTTTCTTCGGTTATGAATAACATGCCTACTGTCATGATAGATGCATTGGCAATTGCGGATACTAATACCACTGGTGTTGTTCGAGAAGCATTAATTTACGCGAATGTGATTGGCTCCGACTTAGGACCGAAAATTACACCGATTGGGTCTTTAGCAACGCTTTTATGGTTACATGTATTAAGTTTAAAAGGAGTTAAAATTTCCTGGGGTACTTACTTTAAAACGGGGATTATACTGACCATACCAACCTTATTTATAACCTTGGTAGGACTTTATCTATGGTTACTCATTATTTCATAGACTTAGTTGCTGTGTTAAAGGACATTGTTGATTTTGCTAACCGTTGATTGGAGCGGAAATCAACGTACTTGTTCATTTCATAAAAAAGGAGATTACAACATGACTAAAAAAACGATTTATTTTCTATGTACTGGAAACTCTTGCCGAAGCCAAATGGCAGAAGGTTGGGCAAAGAAACATCTTGGAGATGAGTGGGAAGTTAAAAGTGCTGGTCTTGAAGCGCATGGTCTAAATCCGAATGCAGTAAAAGCAATGGAAGAAGCCGGGATTGACATTGCTGGACAGACTTCGGATGTCATTGATAATGAAATTTTAAACAACGCAGAGCTTGTTGTAACTTTATGTGGACATGCAGCTGACCATTGTCCAGTCACACCCCCACATGTAAAAAGAGTTCATTGGGGATTTGATGACCCTGCAAAGGCGGAAGGAACTGAAGAGGAGAAATGGGCATTTTTCCAACGAGTCCGTGACGAGATAGGAGACCGTATTGAACGGTTTTCAAAAACTGGGGAGTAATTAGTTTTTTAAAATAGGGGAGTGGATAACAGTGAAAAGATTAGAGGTTTTTGACCCTGCGTTATGCTGTCCAACGGGCGTGTGTGGGCCTAGTGTAGATCCTGAGTTGATTAGGATTGCATCTGCGCTCTTTCTTTTAGAAGGAAAGGGATTTTCCATTGATCGATATAATCTAAGTAGTGAACCAAGCGCCTTTGTAACGAATACAAAGGTCAATCAGTTACTAAATGAAAAAGGGCCGGATATATTGCCAATTATCCTATTAGATAATGAAGTCATCATGACAGGAAGCTACCCTGAGAATAAAGCGTTGGCCGAATGGTTTGATATTAATCCTGATGAACTCGTTGCAAAACCTTCAAGTAAAAGTTTACTTTAAAAGGGGTAGTTAAAATGTTTCCTAAGTTTGAACCATTAAATATGGTATTTACCCCTTATCTATTTTTTACAGGTAAGGGAGGAGTAGGAAAAACATCAACAGCCAGTGCATTAGCCATTCACCTGGCTGATAAGGGGAAAAAGGTTTTAATCGTCTCGACCGACCCTGCATCCAATCTCCAGGATGTTTTCGAGGTAGAACTTTCCAACGAGATCAAACCTATTCCACAGGTTAATGGACTTTACGCTTGTAATATCAATCCGGAAGAAGCTGCAAGGAAGTATCGTGAAAGGGTTGTAGGTCCCTATAAGGGCAAGTTACCAGAAAGTGTGATTACCTCGATGGAAGAGCAATTATCCGGGGCTTGTACCGTGGAAATTGCAGCCTTTGATGAATTCACCAATTTATTGGCGAATCCTTCGATTAAGAAGGAATACGATCACGTCCTTTTTGACACCGCACCTACCGGCCACACTCTTCGATTGCTTCAATTACCGAGTGCTTGGACGGAATTCTTAAATGAGAGCACACATGGTGCGAGCTGTCTAGGACCGCTTGCGGGTCTTGAAGGGAAAAAAGAATTATATGCCAATACAGTTGACTCGCTTTCAGCACCGGATGAAACGACTCTGTTCCTGGTGGCACGGCCAGATGAATCAAGTTTAAAGGAAGCATCAAGAGCTTCTGAAGAGCTTTCTAGTGTTGGGATAATTAATCAGTGCTTGTTAATTAATGGTGTGTTACGAACACATATTCAAGGTGATACAGTTTCAGAGGCATTCTGGGAGAAACAGCATAAGGCATTATCACGAATTCCAAAGGGTTTGAAGAATAGGTCTATTTTTGAAACTCAATTGGTTCCTTACTCATTAACGGGAATACAATCCCTTAGGGCTTTTTTCTCGGCAGAAGAGACAAAGGGTATAGCCTTCAGCAACGAAATAAAAAGTATTGAACTTCCACAGTTCAACAAGGTTATCAACGATTTAGAAGCAAGGAAGATAAAAGTTATATTCACGATGGGAAAAGGTGGAGTTGGGAAAACTACAATTGCTTCTGCGATAGCTGTTGGATTAGCAGAACGCGGACATCGGGTGCACTTAACGACCACTGACCCTGCGGCCCATATAACAAATGTCCTTGGAAAAGAAACTGTTGAGAACTTAACATTGAGTCGAATTGACCCAAAGGTGGAAGTGGAGGCTTACCGAGAGGAAGTAATATCAAAGGTTTCGAACGAATTAGATGAGAATGCAATTGCTTATATCAAGGAGGATTTAGAATCTCCTTGTACTGAGGAAATAGCCATTTTCCGTGCTTTTGCTGAAGTTGTTTCTAGAGCTAAAGAAGAAATTGTCGTGATTGACACAGCTCCCACCGGGCATACCTTGTTGCTGTTAGATGCAACGAATACCTATCATAAAGAATTGGAACGATCAACTGGAGAGATTCCTGAAAGTGTCAAAGAGTTACTTCCAAGATTGCGGAACCCACAAGAAACGGAAGTGGTAATTGTGACGCTTCCTGAGGCAACACCAGTGTTCGAGGCGAAGAGACTACAAGAGGATTTAATACGGGCGGAAATTAACCCAAACTGGTGGGTAATCAATCAGAGCTTTTTCGCAACTGAAACAACCGATCCGGTTTTAAGGGGAAGAGCCCTGTCAGAAACATCTTGGATTGATATGGTGGGGGCTAACCTGGCTAAGCATTTTGCTGTAATTCCGTGGACAAAGGATGATATAATCGGACAAAAGCAGCTTAAAGAAATGGTACAAACGAAAGGGTGAAAATAAATGCAAATTACAAATGATGCACGAGAAGTGTTAAAAGAAGTGCTGAAAGAACAAAATGCAGCTGGCATCCGTGTCTACTTTGCGGGCTTTGGCTGAGGGGGTCCACAAATTGGACTGGCTCTGGATGAGCCGGAAGCAGAGGATAAGGTAATAACTATAAACGAAATTCAAGTGGCAATTGATCCGCAGATAGAGGACAATACAGAAATATTAACACTTGATTTTGATAAACAGCAAAACGGTTTAGTTCTACTTGGTAACGAAAGTGATTGTTGCTAAGGATTGACGAACTAGTAAAAAAGCAGCGAGGGTGATTAATCTATACCCCTTGCTGCTTTTTTGTTATTTGCCCGTTATCTCAAAGAAATTAAATAATAGTGCTTTATATAAGCTCTATTATCTAGCATCAGGAAACACCCTGCGAATCGTCTCGGAAAATTCGTGAATGTATTCGTCTGTGGGCTTTTGGTTCTTTACATAACTTGCGTACCTTTCCATCCGTTGATAGAATGCAGGATTATTTGAGGTGTGCACAGCGTCTGCATGTTCAACGTTAGATGTAACAACTTGCTTGATTTTATTTCGGAGGTCAAGGGATATCGAATCTGATCCCGGCTTTAATTTAACTGCCACAAAAGCATTATTATCTGTTTCGAGAATAATGGCTTCTGAAACATCCTCAATTAGGGCAACTTGATCAGCTGTAACCTCTTCAATCGATATATTTGTTCGACTATTTCTTACCTTCTGATCCTGTTCTGTACTAGTTATTTGCATTCTTTTGTCATCTAGGCGGTCACCTGTTTGGTCACTGTTAATTTCAACACCGTTAGTATGGTCAAACGCAGTATCTTGTCCAACTGATTCTCTACCTGTGAAATCCAATGTTTTTGGATCAACTTCTTCCTCCGTACTCACAGAACAACCTGTTAATGTAAAAAGCAAAGTCCCCGCAATTATCACTTTCTTTATCATGTAATCATCCTTTTTCCAGCTTTTTCATGGTTAGGATGCCAAAAAAGGACAAAAATATACATTCATAAAATTGGGAATGAAAAAAATCATGGTTGCCCATGATTTTTTCAGGTGGTTTAATCACCAGCTTGTTTTTTCTTTGGTTTATGATGACTGATTAACCCATCGTAGTCAGTGATATACAACTCAACTTCCGGCATAGTATCAAGGTAATGTTCCTGAATCAACAGGTAATAATTTACTCGCCTAAGAGGATCGTACGGTAGCATAGGATATTTATTCTGATCCTTTACATATTGGTCTACTGCTTTTTGAACCCGATCAATAATCGGGGGGATGTCTTTTTCACGCTCTTCAAAAATGTCATATGTTTCCTTGGACATATAAAACGGTTTTGAAGGAATGCCATGCAAAATGGAAGTGAGCTGATTAAAGTCAATACTAAAGTCATCTTTAACCAGAATTGTCCGATAGACTCCTTTAGGAAGACCCTCAGAGAAGCTTCTGACTGCTTTTATCACTTCCTCAAGCGTTACATCAATAATCGGCCATTCAGCGTTATCCTTTTTTCCACTTTTCTTCACGTTAGGTGAAGGTTTATCCTTATACAAGATTAAAAAACTGATTACTCCCACAATTACTAAAGCAAGCAAAACTCCTATAACCGTGGATGCAGGATAGACTCCAAGTAGTTGCTCCAATATGCTCCCCCCTTTTAGGCTATAGATGTATAGCTAGAGTTACGACCATTAGTTTTCTTACAAATTAAAATGTCTTTCTTTGCTCTATGTCTAATAATGATGGGTGTTTTCAACCAACCTCATGAGTCATTCTAGGTGTTTTTCTGTGATTTTTAGTACAAATAAACATGATGTAAAAGAGAGGTAAGCTATATGGAGGAATGAAGACAATAGGAGAGGCAACCCATTAGGTTAGAAATTTGATTGTTATGCATAGTAATTCCCCCTTTTAAATTAAATTAAACAGAATAACTGGAATGGGGGAAGGTTGAATTAGCGTATTCCTTACCTATATTATAATGATTTTTTTTAGATAGGTGTCAATTATTCTCAATATAATAGTGATTATTACTTTTTACCGTTAATCGTTATTGCCCCATTTAATAAAAAGTTTTCTTATATTTTTTGAAAGATTGATGACACTTAGTTATATAGAGCTATGTATGAAGCAAAATTACTTGATTTGTAACATAAGGAAACAATCAATGATGTTAAAATAAGGCTAACTTACAAATGGGGTGTTAACTATGGAGAAAAAACTTGATCAACTAATTGAAACACTCGTAGAGGTAAAAGGGAAGATTGATCTATTAGCGAATAAGGTAGAAACCTTAGAAACTCGACTTAACGGATTAGGGAAAGTGGACAGCATTGAACATAGAGTAACATCAAATCAGATTGATATAACCGATATTAAAGAGGCGCTTGAACGGATGGAAGAAATTCAAAGTGAAAAAGTTGAGGCAATGTTAAAAGAGGTTATTCAAAGCTTTAGTCAAAAGAATTCTAGAGAGTTCAGTACCATTCATAAACGACTGGATTCTCATCTTTTGAAATTAGGTAGAGTGGAAGAGGATATCCTCATGCTTAAGGAAGATAGAGGCTAAATATTTTAGAAAAGACTGCGGTTAACCTTAAGTAGTTCCGTTTCGGTGAAGAAATATACGAAATAGCATACTAATTAGCAGACCAAATCGCATATGATTTGGTCTGTTGTTTTTCTGGTTAATCTGTAGTTTTTTTATATTATTCTCATATTCTTGCACCAAGAGCTTTCCTTGGTGCAGTAATATAGGTTTTATCCACTAGTTACTGCACCAAGAGCTTTCCTTGGCGCAGTAATATAGGTTTCATCTACTAGTTACTTCACCAAGAGCTTTCCTTGACGCAGTAATATAGGTCTCATCTACTAATAACTGCACCAAGAGCTTTCCTTGGCGCAGTAATATAGGTTTTATCTACTAAAAACTGCACCAAGAGCTTTCCTTGGCGCAGTAATATAGGTTTCATCTACTAAAAACTGCGCCAAGAGGCTTTCTTGGCGCAGTTTTTTTTATTATCACGCTCAAACTACTACTCCATGAGCCTACCTAGCAGCAGTTTATAATAATATTTATTTTGGAAAGCAATGATTGGAGAATTCGTCAAAGTAGAGCGGGCCGCATTTCACAAAGTTTTCACAGGGCGGATTAGCCTTGATTTCATAGGATTTGCTACCATTATGTTCTATGTCTATGAAGTAGTTCACAAAATCGTTGCCAATGTAGGGATAAATGATTTGTAAAAAAAGGTATATTTATAGTGAACTAACTTACAAATATTAGTTATTATTAGTCTTTGCTTAGAAACTTTTTAGAGGTGATACCGATATGAAATTCGACTTAGTGCTTTTACATGCTCCTAGTGTTTATGACTTCCGTAAAAATGCCCTCTTAGCCGGACCGATTAGCGACGTGGTTCCGTCTTCACCAGTTTTTGAAATGTATCCCATTGGACTAACAAGCATTGCGGAATATCTTGAGCGCAATGGGTTGCGTGTGAAAATAATTAATATTGCAAATCGAATGTTGATGGATGAAAAATTTGATGTTGAAAAGAAGCTGAAGAAAATCAAAACAAAAGCATTTGGAATTGACCTTCATTGGCTTCCTCATGCTCATGGTAGCATCGAACTTGCAAGGATAGTAAAGAAATTGCACCCGGAAACTCCAATGGTGTTTGGAGGATTATCAGCGACCTATTATCACGAAGAATTAATAGAGTATCCAGAAATTGACTTTGTTATGAGGGGAGATGCCACCGAAAAGTTAATGCTGCAGTTAATGAATCATATCAAGGCTGGAGTGCACCAGTTTGGCGGTATTCCTAATCTGACCTGGAAGAATGAAGAAGGTAAATCAATCTATAATCCACTGACGCATGTACCTGAGGACTTAGATGAATTTGACATTCCTGGCTACCGATATGCGATAAAATCTGTTTTTAAATACAGAAATTTTCTAGACCCCCTTCCATATAATGGGTGGCTTCAGTATCCAAACACAGCTATTCTGACTGCTAAAGGTTGCACCCAGGCATGTTTAATCTGTGGGGGATCCAAACAATCTTATAAGGATAATTGCAATAGAAAAGTACTTGCAAAAAGATCTCCCAAAAAACTGATTGAAGACATACAATTTATACAAAGGTTCAGCCGTGCACCGATTTTTATTCTTCATGATATTCGACAAGCAGGCAAAGAATACGTAGATGAATTTTTTGAGCGGCTCAGCCAGATCAAGCTTAAAAATGAACTAGTATTTGAATTGTTTCAATATGCCAACGAGGAATACTTCGAGAAAATCGCAAAAGTAGTACCTAAATACAGTGTTGAGTTGACACTCGAGACTCATGATGAAAAGATTCGTCGGTATAATGGGAAATTCAGCTGTACAAATGAAAAAGTTGTCCAAACACTTAAATCGGCTTTAAAACATAAATGCGCAAAAATCGATATCTTCTTTATGTCAGGAATTCCCCATCAAGACTACAACAGTGTACTGAAGAATGTTGATTTCTGTGAACAAATTCATCTGGCCTGTGGGGAAGATAAACGACTTTCTTACTTTGTTGCACCACTTGCGCCGTTTTTAGATCCGGCAAGTCCAGCATTTGAAAATCCGGAGAAGTTTGGCTATAAGAAATTCTGCCACACGATAGAGGATCATCGGAAGCAAATTACTCAGCCATCATGGAAATATATGTTAAGCTTTGAAACTGATTATATGACGAGGGATGAAATCGTTCGCTCCACCTATGACTCTGCTAAGTTGTTAAATGACTTTAAACTTAAATATAATCTCATTGATCAGAAAACCTATCTTGAGGTAAATGAAAATATGGCAAAATCACTCGTTTATATCAAAAAAATTGATGATATCATGGAGTTGCCAGAAGCAGAGAAAGAAATTGAACTGGCCAAGCTAAAACAAGAAATGGAAGATGTAAATGAGTACAGTATCTGCGGGAAGCATGAACTGAAGTGGGAAGTGAAAAAGAATTATGCGAATGTTTTTTCCTTGACTGTTATAGGATTGGAATTACTTATTGCGGACAAAGTGATCAATCTCAAACAACGCTATAAGGAATCTGTTCAATGGTTAGTTGGCTTAAAAGAGAAGACAAGTAGAACATAAAAAAAAATCGCCAACTGGCGATTTTTTTTTACCTATGTGACACAAATACAAACAGTTTAAAAACTGTTTGTATTTGTTATTATGATAGAACTTCAGAATTTGAAATATGGAAAGGGTCTCTGCTTTCAACATCAATCGATTTTTGGGTTGATTCAGTCTGTAACAGCTGCTCTTGTTTGGTAGCTTCAATATATTTTATATGATGCTCTTCCATTTCAAGGATTTTGAATGCATATGGACCAAAACGTAACGAATCGCCTTGCTTTACGTTAAAGTTCTCCGTTAGCATCCAGCCGCCCACTGTATCGAAATCTCCTTCTTCGATCTCAATTCCGAGTAGTTCATTAAGCTCTGATACTAATAATTTTGCATCAAGAATAAATTGATTCTCGTTAACCTTTTGGACCATTGGAATTTCATCCATATCGAACTCATCTTGGATTTCCCCGACGATTTCCTCAAGAATATCCTCAACAGTTACTAGCCCAGAAGTACCCCCATATTCATCCATTAGAATGGCCATATGAATTCGGTCCCTTTGCATCTTAACCAGCAAATCATGGATTGGAATAGTATCAATCACACAAATAACTGGGCGGCTATACTCTGCAACTGTTCTACGACGAGTATCAGGGTTAGCAATTAAATCGGTCATTACTTCTTTGCTGTTTACTAATCCTATCACATGGTCTTTATCCCCATCGACAACGGGGTAACGGGTAAATTTTTCTTCTTTAATGACATTAAGAAAGTTCTCTAATGTAGCGTTCTGCTCCATTGAAACAATCTCGGTTCTCGGAACCATGATTTCCTTGGCAATCCGATTATCAAATTCAAATATTTTATTTACATACTTAAACTCTGATTGGTTTATCTCTCCACTTTTAAAGCTTTCAGACAGAATAATGCGAAGTTCCTCTTCAGAGTGAGCAAGTTCTTGTTCCGAAGCATTTTTCAACCCTAGTGAACGAGTTAAAATTTTCGCGGAACGTTTTAAGATCCAAATAAATGGGTACATGATTTTATAGAACCATGTAAGGGGGCGGGCTGTAACAAGAGTTACCTTCTCTGCCTTTTGAACGGCCAATGTTTTTGGCGCAAGTTCACCTACTACAACATGTACGAAGGTAATTAATAAAAAAGCGCCTCCAATAGATAGGACATGGCTAGCACCAGATAGAACCTCAACATTACGAAAGACGTTCTCTAAAATCCGAGAAACTGTCGTTTCCCCAAGCCAACCAATGGCTAATGTTGTAACTGTAATTCCGAGCTGGCATGCTAACAAGTATTCATCCAAATTAGAAATCACCTTTTTAGCTGTTACTGCACTCCTCTTTCCCTCTTCAATTAACTGATCAATCCTGGAACTTCTCACTTTCACAATCGCAAATTCTGATACAACAAAAAATGCTGTAAAAGCAATTAAAATGGCTATCCAAACCAAGTTAAATATGTCCAAATAGATCCCTTAGCCTGTAAGGATTTACAGGTAAGGAGTCACCTCCCAATAAACTAAAATTAACGCCTGTAATCCATGCAAATGAAATTCTTATAGAGTGTTAGTTTGCAATATAACTCTAGCCATTGTGCCTAATATCATCTTCGGCAGATAATGTGTTTGGTTCGTTCCGTCCCAATACCGAAGCTTTATTCCTTAGGACAACGATATGACAGAATACCCCATCCTATCACCTCAGCTTTTCATTTTACCTATTATTATATCATATAGCGAGTAACCCCGCTTAATTATAATATTGTATGTAGTGAGGGGATGGGATATGAAGTCTCTAGATGAATTGTATGGAAAAATTTTCATAACATAAAATTACGTTTGTTTATATCGGTTGGCCCAATCCTTAGAAAGCATGCTATATATGACTAAATCATGGAATTTGCCGTAGAGGTTTTCACCGTCACGAATAACCCCCTCTTGGGTAAAACTAAGTCGTTCTGGAATCGCACGGCTTCTGTAGTTTCCGACTCCGCACCTAATTTCTACGCGGTTTAACCCTAGCTGAAAGAAACAATAATCAAGTAGCCCCTTTACCGCCCGTGTTATAATTCCTTTTCCTTGAGCGTGGTGTGCCAAATAATAACCGAAGCTGGTTTGCGAATTCAGCCAATCAATCTGATGTAAACCGATGCTTCCAACCAGTTGCCCCTTGTAACGGATACCGGCATTAAAACCATTATTTTCTGCGAATTGTTTTAACCACATCGGAATAATGGCATGGTAGGAAGAAGGGGAGGTCATGCTGTCAACCCAAGGGAGCCATTCCCGTAAATATAACCGGTTTGTATCAACAAGCCAATACAACTCAACAGCATGATGGAGCTCAAAAAGTTGGAGTTCAATTTCGTTATCCACTTTCAAGGTAAACATCACTAAGGTCCTCCAATATCCATTTTGTTATAGAAAACATAATCATCACTGGTTTCTCTAGTTAATTCCTATCTGCTAAAAAAATACGCTCTTTATCCCTTGCGAGGGGGAGAAGAATAATAAACTCTGTTCGATCTTGTACGGAAGAGCAAGCCAGAAAACCTTTATGTTTCTCAATAATTTCCCTTGAGACAAATAAGCCCAAACCTGTTCCAAGCTTTTTCGTTGTCACAAAGGGCTCAAATATTGATTTGAGCATGTTCCCAGGTATGGCTGGTCCATTATTAGCTATTTCTAACTTTATATGAGAGTTATTAATGGTGTAGGCTCTAATTTCAATCTTTGGATCATCACGATATTGACTTAACACATCTATGGCATTAAACACAATGTTAATTAAAACTTGTCGAATTTCATCTGCATACCCATTTAGCTCCATTTCCTCGGGGGTTTCTTTTACAATCTTTACCTTTGAATCGAGGATACTAGGATATAAGAAGGCTAATACCTCTTCAATCATCTGGTTGATTGAAAAAGTTGTTTTCTCCTTCCCGATTAATTCCTTTTTGGATAAAAGAAGAAATTGCGAAATTCTAAAGTTTAATTGGTCTAACTCACTTTTGATGATATCCAAATACTTCATTTCGGGATAATCCGCCCTCAGTAATTGAACAAAGCCTTGAATAGAAGTGAGTGGATTGCGGAATTCATGGATAAAGCTAGATGTCATTTGACCCAATAGCGTCAAACGATCTTTATGAGTCGAGTTGATAAACTCTGTTTTTTCCTCAATTATTTTATTTTTATGCTCTGAATAATAGCTAACTGCTCGATAAAGGAAATGGTCAAAGCAGTAGTTTATCCTGTTTATGGAGTCCTGCAGTTCTGTCCCCTCGAGGGGAATCTTAGTTAAGTAGGAATATATAAGAGACCGACCTAAGTTTACATTGTAAACGAAATCGCCAATATTGTTGTTTGATTTTAACCGAGCGCTCCCGATTTCAATCGCAAGATGTTCAATATACGGTTCGAGCTCTTCATCACTTTTTGAAAACATCTCTAACAATATTCGAATCATCTCTTTTGCGTTATCTCTATATAGGTCATCTTCAGCGACAATCATTTTATGATTCCACTCATTAATTAAGGCCTCTTTTTTTATCTCAAGAAAATCTGTTAGCTTTTTCTGAGTGACTGTATGCATGGCATCTTCCCTCGCTTTACTTAATAACAACATAGACCGTGACAACAGCCTAAATAAACACTATGTTGGTGCGTATTTTATTAATTTCTTTCTAAGTATGAAAAACCCTTTGGAAAATTCAAAAAATATATCGATGAAAAAAAATAATACCGCCAGTAGTTTGGCGGTATCTCAGGAATTGTTTGCTGAAAATGGTTCAATATGAATGGTTGCACTTTGTACATTGCATTCCGTTTCTAATTTCTTCTCAACATTTTCTGTAATAGTGTGGCTTTCAATTACATTTAATTCCGGATTGACTACTATGGTTGCCTCGACTAAAACCTGATTTCCATGCATCCTGGCTTTAATATCGGTCACCTCGTTCACACCTTGGGTTGTGAGGATGGTGTGTTTAATTGTATCTAGTGAGTGAACATCGAATCCATCTGTTAACGTATGAGTCGCTTCGAAAAAAATAGACCAAGCTGTTCTACATATAATGACACCAACTAGGATTCCGGCAACAGTATCAATAAAAGGGACGCCGAACTGCGAACCCATAATTCCAATAAAAGCACCGACGCTTACGAGTGCGTCTGATCGATTATCATAAGCAATTGCTTTTATACTAGAGCTGTTGATTTTCCTGCTTAAGTTTAAGTTATATCGGTATATCCCAAACATGGCTCCCGCACAGGCAATAGCAACCCAGGCAGCTACAAGATCTGGAGTTTCGGTTTGTCGATTGAAAATGGATTGAATGCCATCAATGATGACTTGAATACCAACTGTAACCATGATAAAGGAGGCAACAAGGGATGCGATAGATTCGGCACGGTAATGCCCATAAAGATGATTTTGATCAGCTGGTTTTCGAGAAATTCTAAGTCCAATTAAAACAGCTATCGAGGCAATAATATCTGTACTGTTGTTGAGTCCATCTGCCAAAAGTCCATCTGAATGCCAAATGGTGCCTGCGGTGAGTTTAACGGCAGCAAGAATAAGATAGGCAAAAATACTGACCCAAGCGCCTCTTTCACCAAACTTTATTTGTTCATTCCTGTCCATGGCGAATTCCTCCATCTTTCGTGTACATTATATCGATGAGTTCATGGTCAAATAGTTCTATAGAAACATCGCTAAAGGGTGGAAGCAGTCTTGATGGTGAAGCCCCTTTACGGTGCATTTATTTTGAGAATTGGGTTTATTTTTCACCCTATAACTTTTATTAATACCCTTAATAGTCTTTTTATATGATTTATCTACTAACGTTCAACATTAACACAAAAAAAGAAGGCTCAGCTGCCTTCTCGGTGTTTATTAAAATCATGCCTTAATCAATAGAAAATTAGGAAATACTTACATTTGGAAGGAGTCGGATGATTCGATCAGGTTACGGTTCACTATAGACGTTTCGTTTGCTAACATCCTTCTGAATTGCTCGAGGTGAGTTTCTGTATCATTTCCTTCAAGTATTATCTTTAATGAAGTCTGTTGTTCTACTGTTAGTAAAAATGAAACGAGCTTTGTTAGAGAAGAGGCATCAACGACCTTCTGCTGACTAGATAAATATAGTGTTCCGTTATATTTTTTCACGGCTTGGTGAATTTCAAGCATTTTTCTGAATGAAAACCGATTACGGACAACTACACTGGATGAGATAATCCCATTCATAATCTTTAGCTCCTTTTATATCAATGTATTTTTATTTACCCGAATTATTAAAAAACAAACTAGGCCTATGGTCATTATTTTGTTTTTTGTGAGTGAGGAATAGTTGCGATACCCTTTAACCAACCTTAAGATAGGCAGCAAAGTTTATGGTTAATATCTTCTTTGTTAATTTAATTGGAAGGCGCGGAACTCTAGTCGCCGCACTAACATGTGCAAAGGGTTTAGAATGAAAGCCAACATAAAAAAATGCTACAAAGGAGTGAGGAAATGTTAACAATTATAAAAAATGGTGAGGTATATGCACCCGAATATTTAGGAAGAAAAGACCTCTTGATTGTAGATACTAAAATAGGATTTCTAGAAGATAAAATTGATAAACCCTCGGGATTTGTGGACGTTAAAGTAATTGATGCAACTGGAAGTTTGGTGGTCCCAGGCTTTATTGATTCCCATGTCCATATTATTGGTGGAGGTGGTGAAGGCAGCTATAAAACCAGAACCCCTGAGCTCCAATTAACAAGTGCAACGTTGGCGGGTGTTACGACCATTATTGGAGTCATTGGAACGGACGGAACCACCCGAACGATGGCTTCCCTTATTGCCAAAGCGAGAGGACTTGAGGAGGAAGGGATAACCTGTTATGTCCAAACTGGGTCTTATCAGGTTCCAGTTAAGACTTTAACAGGGAAAATTGAAGATGATTTAATATTAATTGATAAGATTATTGGTGTGGGTGAGATTGCAATTGCCGATCATCGTTCATCACAACCTACATATGAGGAATTAGCCAAAATAGCTTCAGCGGCTAGGATTGGTGGAATACTATCTGGGAAGTCTGGAGTGGTAAACATACATGTAGGTGATAGTTTGAATCATTTGAAGTTAATTGAAAAAGTGGTAGACGAGACAGATATACCAATTACCCAGTTTTACCCAACACATATCAATCGAAATTCACATCTCTTTCAAGCTGGAATTAAATATGCGAAAAAAGGAGGGTTTGTAGACTTTACGACGAGCTCAATCCCTAAATTTTTAATGGACGGAGAAGTTAAGGCGAGCAGAGCATTGCGGGAAATGCTTAAAGAGGGGGTTGATATCTCCCGAATCACCTTTACTTCTGATGCCCAAGGAAGTCTGCCGGACTTTGATTCATCTGGAGAGTTAGTTGGTTTAAAAATTGGTCAAATTTCCTCCTTATATCAAGAGGTTAAAGATAGTATTTTGAAGGAGAAAATCCCTATTGAACAGGCCTTGCCCGTTGTTACTCAAAATCCGGCTAAAATTTTGAAACTCAGCCAAAAAGGTACTATCGAACCCATGAAGGATGCAGATCTAGTCTTGTTGGACAAGGAAACTTTAGAAATTAAGAATGTAATCGCTAAAGGCCAAATGATGGTGGAAAATGGGGAGGCAATTGTTAAAGGGACATTTGAAAACTAACACCAAAGGTTAGGATTAGGATTGGAGAAAAAAATGAGAATAGTCACTTCTAGTGATTTAACTGTCACAAAATCGACCTATTTTTTCCATTAGAATCAACCTAAATATGTTAATTTTAAGGCAAGAAAATAATGAAATAGGGGGGCTTCGTAAAAATGGAGATATTTTCTATCACTCTTAGCATTGCCAGCATCATGGTCCTTATTTATTTTATTGGATGTGCTGTTGCGAATAAAGCCTGAATTCCATTAAGTTGAAGCCAAATCTGGTTTCAGCTTTTTTCTTTGGATTTTTTGGACTCAAAAACGAGTTGTTTATATACTTTGAATTCGTCTCACTGTAATTTTCTGAAAAAACTGGTTATGCTTATTAATGTGAATAATTAATAGAGGGGGACTTCAGTTTGGCAGAGTTCAGGATTGAAAAGGATACACTCGGTGAAATCGAGGTGCCGGCAGAAAAGTATTGGGGTGCCCAGACACAAAGGAGCAGGCAAAACTTTAAGATAGGTTCAGAAACCATGCCGCTAGAGTTGATTTATTCCTTCGCTCATATTAAGAAAGCTGCAGCTAAAGTAAACTGCTCGCTTGGAAACATGACAGAGACGAAAAAGGAAGCAATAGTAAGTGCGTGTACTGAAATTCTTAATGGTAAGTTTGACGATCATTTTCCACTTGTTGTTTGGCAGACAGGAAGTGGGACTCAAACCAATATGAATGTTAATGAAGTTGTTGCAAGGAGAGGAAATGAGCTATTAGAAGAACTCGGATCTGAAGAACGAATTCATCCGAATGATGATGTGAATATGTCGCAAAGTTCAAATGACACCTTTCCAACTGCAATGCATATTGCTGCCGTACTTTCAATCACAAATGACTTACTTCCCGCCCTAAATCAGTTGAAAACAACGCTAAGCAGGAAGGAGAGTCAATTTGCAGAAATTATTAAAATTGGAAGAACTCATCTTCAAGATGCAACGCCGCTAACCTTAGGGCAAGAAATTAGTGGTTGGCGTGCCATGCTCGAAAAGTGTCAAAAGATGATTGAGGCAGCTCTTGACTATATATATGATTTGGCAATTGGAGGGACGGCTGTAGGAACAGGAATTAACGCGGATAAGACGTTCGGGGATTTAATGGCTATTGAAATTTCTAAGCAAACGAATAGAACTTTTCGATCGTCTGAAAATAAATTTCAAGCCCTTACATCCCATGATGAACTTGTTTATATGCATGGAGCACTAAAAGCTTTAGCTGCTGATTTAATGAAAATCGCGAATGATGTGAGATGGTTAGCAAGTGGTCCAAGGAGTGGAATTGGTGAATTATCCATTCCTGCAAATGAGCCGGGGAGTTCGATTATGCCTGGGAAAGTGAACCCTACACAAAGTGAAGCTTTAACGATGATATCAACGCAAGTATTTGGAAATGATGCCTCGATAGGATTCGCCGCAAGTCAAGGCAATTTTGAGTTAAATGTATTTAAACCGGTGATTATTTATAATTTTCTCCAAAGCACTAGGCTTTTAAGTGATGGGATGAAGAGCTTTGATGAAAAATGTGCCGTAGGCATTGAAGCCAATATAGAAACCATCAAGGCAAATGTAGAAAATTCCTTAATGCTTGTTACCGCACTTAATCCCCATATTGGTTACGAAAAAGCAGCTGAGATTGCAAAGCTCGCCTTTAAGGAAAATTTAACTCTAAAAGAGGCTGCAATTAAAACTGGTTACTTAACCGAAAGTCAATATGATCAATGGGTTAAGCCGGAAAAGATGGTATAACATATGAAAAGCCCCCTTCATTGGATGAAGGGGGCTAGCCATATTATAATTTAATTTTTACTTAATCTTGCTTGATTAGCGCTGTGTACCGCTCATTTGTTGTTGAGCCATGCTTACAAGGCGCTTTGTAATTTCGCCACCAACAGATCCGTTAGCGCGAGAAGTAGTTTCTGCTCCAAGGTTTACACCAAATTCAGAAGCAATCTCATACTTCATTTGATCAAGAGCTTGTTCAACACCAGGAACCAATAATTGATTAGAATTGTTACTTGCCATTAATGTTTCCTCCTTTGTGTTTTCACTAGTTGTATTTGGGTTAGTTTGGATTTGAACCAATGATGACTTGTTCGTCATAGCAACCTGCCTAACCCTCGATGAGAATTTTGGAGTAAACCGTTTGTTCTTGTAGCTTAACCAGCTTTTATTTTTTTATTCACTTTTTTTTATTTTTTTTTGTTTTCTTTTTTCGAAACTTGCTTTGTTCGATAATCGTTGTTGCGCCTTGTTGTGTGTGTTGTTTATTTTGTTTTGTTTATGTTGTTAATTGTATTATGAGTCGTTTAACACATCTTTATTCAACTTTTTTTAAAAGTTTTTTTTCGCATTTAAACTTGTTGAGGTTACCGGTTTAATCATATTAAATCACTAGAACGAATCAGCCAAACTAAAATCAGATTCAGCGGCCGCGAAGTCACTACCTTTACATAAGTCTATATTCAAAGTTGCAAACTAAAGATATGTACAAAGAGTAGGAGGAAGAAATATGGGGATGTGCCCACTATGTAATGGCTTTGATCAGGTTCGTGCCCAATGCCAAAATTGTGGTAGCCAGTTGGAGAACAAGGGACGCGAAGCCGAGTATTATGATGATTATAGTCCATACATGCCGATTGATATGATGAAGCTTGAAGATGGTTACCCGACAGACTTCAAAAATGGAGAATGCCCACATCTCTTCGTCTGTCCTAATTGTGGGATTGAACAAGTCATTCAGGTAGAAGAATAGCAAAAAATCCCTCCAGCTTCTGGGGGGATTTTTTGTGCTTAAGAGTTAACGAATTCTTAATTCACTTTCTTTATCAAAGAAATGGACTTTGTTCATATCAAATGCAAGTTCAAGTGTTTCGCCAGCTTTTATATCTGTGCGTGAATCAACTCGGGCTACAAAGTCTTGACCTTCTAAGTTAGAATAAATCATTGTTTCTGCCCCATGTAATTCTGAAACCTCAACATTAGCCTTAATAGTTGCACCTTGAGCAGCATCAATGAATAATTGCTCATCATGAAGATCTTCTGGTCTGATACCAAGGATAATGTCTTTTCCTACATAACCTTGGTCACGTAGGACCTTCATTTTTCCTTCCGGAATAGAGACAGCAGTTTTACCAGTTACAAACTTACCATCTTCAATTTTTCCGTTAAAGAAGTTCATGGATGGAGACCCGATAAAGCCGCCTACAAAGACATTTTCTGGTTTTTCGTATACATCTTTTGGTGCACCAACCTGTTGGATGATACCATCCTTCATAACTACTAAACGCGTAGCCATCGTCATTGCCTCTGTTTGGTCATGGGTTACATAAATAGTTGTCGTTTCTAGACGGCGGTGTAGCTTAGCGATTTCTGCACGCATTTGGACACGTAGCTTTGCATCTAGATTCGATAAAGGCTCGTCCATCAAGAAAACTTTCGCATCACGAACAATCGCTCGTCCCAATGCAACACGCTGTCTTTGACCACCAGAAAGTGCCGCAGGCTTACGCTTTAAGTAAACTTCAAGTCCGAGAATTTTTGCCGCCTCGGTTACACGGCGATCGATTTCTTCTTTAGAGAACTTACGTAATTTTAAGCCAAATGCCATATTATCATAAACAGTCATATGTGGGTAAAGGGCATAGTTTTGGAATACCATCGCAATATCACGATCTTTAGGAGGAACATCGTTTACAAGCTTTCCATCAATATAAAAGTCACCTTTTGAAATATCTTCAAGTCCAGCAATCATCCGTAGGGTCGTTGATTTTCCACATCCAGATGGTCCAACGAAAACGATGAACTCTTTGTCTTGGATGTGAAGATTAAAATCGCTTACGGCAGTTACGTTATTATCATAAATTTTATATATATTATCTAATTTTAACTCGGCCATTATGGAGCCTCCTCGTTGATGTGATTACAACGTAATTCTACCAACTGAAAGCGCTTTTATCATCGGCGGAGTGCACAAAATTGTCCAACTCCTTTTATGCAATGTGCAAAGTATCAATCCGTTAACTCGGCAATCAGGCAGGCAAGATATACAGTTAAAGCATTGCTAAAGACCTTGACATTAATACTTGATTGTTCTGTAAACTTGTCAAGGCGATATTGCAGAGTATTCCGGTGAATATAAAGTTTTTTCGCAGCGAGAGTAGCATTCGAACCGTTCTCAAGAAAGACCTTCATTGTTTCGAGTAACTCCTCATCACCACGGAGTAAATCAACGATATCTGTTTCAAGCAGGCCTTTTAAAGGGGAGGCAAGACTGATTGAAGTTAGTGCAGGGAAAACCTTTTCATAGGTAAAAATTCGCTCCTTTGTGAGAAGGGCCATACCTTCAGTAAACACCTTCCTTTCTAATAAGAAAGCCTCACGAATGTTCCCTTGATTCATTCGTGTTTTCCCAATATAGAAGTATGTTTTGATAAAAAAGTCATTTTCCAGAGTGGTGCTAATGGAGGAAAAGTCATTTTCATCATAGCTAAGCTCAGCCGACTGATCCTGGATTATTAGTCCTTTTTGTTCATTTAACCAGATAAAGGATGCATCAGTGAAAAATTCCTTTAATGCTTTATCCCAGTCAGCTATGTCGGTATCGGTATTCTTTACGTGAAATTGAACTATCCGAACACCGCGATCAGATAGCGGTGGGATGCTTCCTTCATGAAAAAGGTAATCGTGCCACTTCTTTTCAATCCCAGATAAACGGTGAGATTCTTCAGTGTCGACAATTTCAAATAAGGTTCCAAGAAGGGTAAGTTGGTCTTCGGTTATTACTTCCTTAGGAATACCGAGCCAACTGGGGTCTTCAGAGTTATCCTTGACCCAAACAAACTCATTGAAAGATGATTGGGGAGGGGTATTGATTAAAATGGAAGTTGGAAAGTGTGTTTGTAGTTTATTTAGCATTGTTAAATAACCTCTAATTTAGAATTATAGTGTGAATCTAGCTCTAAGTATGGCTGGGGAAGGATGGAGTATACGGTGAAAACAACTCAGACACCAACTTTGTTATGGTGTCTGAGTTCTGGTATGAAGCTGTGAAAAATGAAAAGAAAGCTTTGTTTATTCCGTCTACCTATTTATCGTATACATGATACAACATCAGTTCATGAATTTGGCTCTCGAGCTTTTGCTGAACTTCCGGGTCAGGTTTGTTATCTTTCCATTCAATTTTTCCGCTCTGTTGATAAATGCCATTATACCTCTTCTTTAGGTAGTAAAAAGAGATATGCCAACCTGGAATCTCTGTGTTCTCGTATAAAGGTTTATATTGAAAATGTGTTAACATGTCCGTTCCCCCCTAATTCTATTGTAACTTTTTTTTAGAGAGGACGGCAATCCTATTTAAAATCCTGCTTTATGATAAAGAAGCTCGACAATACGACGGATTCGTTCATTCTCAATTTTCTTTTCATCGAAAGCCATTGGCTTTGAGTTTACTTCATACAAGACGTAATCACCAGCAATCGTAATCCCAGCATCTATTGAAAATTCTCCAAAGTAACCGAGCTCTTTGGTCAATAGTTCACCAACCTGTTTGACAAGGGTAGAAAAAAACTTGTCATGTTGCTTTGTCTGAACCCGTTCATAAGGAATTAGAATTCCACCATTTGGTAGGTGAGTAGTCAAGCTCTGTTTTTGAGATTGACGAACCCCAATGCCTGTGATTTTATATCCTTCTTGACTATCATGTGCATGAACTCGAAAATCAAACCGTCTCCCATCAAGCTGGGCAGGAATAACCTCTACTTGGGCTATATAACGGCGTTTTTCTAATATACGGGATTTTTCTCTCCAAAAATCTACAAAGCTCGGGTAGACTTTCACTTGGTGATGGCTCTTAAATTCAATGCTCCCATCATCGTGATATTTGACGGAAAAGATCCCGTGGCCTCGTGAGGAAAGTGAGGGTTTTAAATAGATCCCTTTATGTTCTTTTAAGAACTCTTCCAATTCATCCTTAGTAGTCACCAAAATAGTCTTCGGCATAAGGGGGTTGAAGAATGGATGGTCCCTTACTAGTTCGTATAATGTTGCTTTATCAATAAACGAAGGATTAAAAAAGGGGATATTCCATTCTTCGAACAAACGGGTTGCCTGCAAGAATGCAGGAGAATCTTCGGTTTTTCTTAAAGGGACCCTGTTGTAGACAACCTGGGGCAACGGAGTGACTGCTTGGTGCCAGGAGTCTTTTTCAGGGTTGAAAATAAACCCAGAAACATTTTTATGATTTAAATCTTCCGGAGTAAAAACAATGGAAAAACCTCCATTATTAATGGCCTCCCGCTGAATTGCCTTAAATAGGGGTATATTTCCAAGTACAGTCCCATCTTTTGATAAGGAGGCCATTATGCCAATTAATGGCCCAACATGATCATCCTTTATAGTCAAGTCAAAGGTGAGCAAATCTTTTCCTTCGAATGAAGGGATAGGGACCTTATTTGCACCGAAATAGATTCTTTTCGAAGTTCCCTTTTGATACCATAATTCGTGCCAATAATCGTAACTAAGCTTCATTTAAATAGTTCCTCTGGCTTTGTGATGGCCTTTTCGGCTAGGAAAATTCCAAATTCAATTGAAAGCTTCCTGCTTAAAAGTTCAAAATCTTTTAGTTGAGGATGTTTGAATATCGAACGTCCGGGTTTTGAGTTAGCCTCAAACAACCAAACCTTCCCATTTCTATCAATTCCAAGGTCAAAACCAATTTCCCCGATAATCCCTTCAATTTGCGTTTCAAGAACTTTGCTTAAATATAGGGCGGCACTGGTTAATTTATCTTTATACATTTGCTGTTCCTCAGTTGTGGGGAAAATTTCTTCCACAGTCATTACTTCGCCACCGTTATTTATATGAGTTGTGGCACTACCCTGACCACCCACTTTTGCGGCAATCGCGGCTAATTGCCATTCGCCCTGATCATCTTTATTTGTATGGACTCGAAAATCAATAATACGCCCGTCAACCCTCAGCAAATTAATACCTTGTTGGACAATCATCCTCGAAAGGTTTCGCTTAAAAAACACCTTCTTAAATAAGGTTTCTAGGCTATTAAATTTTGTTAGTTTTTTATGCCCTTCTACATCCCGATATCGACAATAATATTTCCCGTCAAGACGGTCAAATAGGATCTGATGTATACCTAATCCGAGACTGCCATTTTCTGGTTTAAGGTATATATGTCCATAGTCTGATAACATTCTTTCAATTATAGAGAAAGAGGTGAATGAATGAGTTTCAGGTAAATAATCATTTGCCTGATCATCCTGCTGTAACCTCTCGAAAATATCCATTTTGCTAAAAAAACCTGGGTTATACCAAGGAATCAGATAATCCGACTGAAGTCGCTCCTTTAAATGTTTGTTTGCTGCCCTTTTTTCTGTCCTACGATTAGGTAAGCGATCATACACTACATTTGGAAAGGGGACCTCAATGACTTTCCAGGAAGAATCTTCATAGAAATATCCTTTGATTAGACCTTGTTCCCAATTAATATGTTCTTCGCCAAAAAGGAAAGGGAGTGCACCGACCATTTTATTTACAGATAGTAGCTTGGAAAAAAAACTAGTTCTTTTACCAAGTGGCCTTAAGGGGTAAGAGGTAAATCCTGATGTCAAAATTCCAATTAATGGCCCAACAAACATTGTATCTTTATCTACAAATACATGGAGAGAGATTTCGAGCTCTGGTAAATGTAGTTCTTTGCGTAAAGAATGACTGATTATAATTTTCCCCTTATTATGGGGGAGACATTGGACAACGACAATCTTATTGCCAAATGCAATTCTTGTAATCGGATATTCAATTAGTTCTTTTGGTAAATAAACCTTATAATCATGACTTTTTTTATTTATTTCGATTCGATAACGTTTTTTCATTGCTCTGCCTCACTTTCTCGTGATTCAAGACTAGTTTCCTCCCGTATACAAGGGGTGCTTCATACAGGGAATCTTCAGCTGTGGGATTTGTTTCTAGGACTACTTTACGTCCAGGTTTAGAGTTCACATCGAGAATCCATATCCCAAGGTCCTTTGAAATCCCAATGTCAATACCTAGTTCGAATAAGGGAGGGTATTCTTGTTCAATGATTTTCGGAAGCTGTGTTAGAACTTCACTTAGCTCATTGTTGAGAAATTCACTTGTTGAACGGTCAAATGTGTCAATCCAATCTCGAAATGGTTTTGTGATAGCTCCTGCACTAAGATTGGATAAAATTCCCTTTCTTTTTCCTGTCCGAATCCCTCTCCCTCTTTCAACCCAATAACCATCCTCATCTTTTTGCATCAAGACTCTAAGGTCAAATGGGCACTCTTGGCGATCAACTAGCTGAAGAAAAGGCTGGATGAGATAATCCTTTTGGTTTAGTAACCTTTCTAACCAAATGTGGGCGCTATGTGTATTTGGGAAGGTTGAATGGATTACCTCTTGCGACTTATCAATACATATGGATATCTTCTCATTTTCAATTTCCATCTTTACAATCCCCATACCACCAGAGCCAAAAGCTGGTTTTAAGATAATCTTCCTTTCTTCATTTAATAATGCAAGGATTTGTTTGGGGTCCGCAGCCTTTGTTGTTCTAACAATGTATGGTGATAGAGAAGAATTCGATAAAGTTTCATATATGCTCCATTTATTTGGGAGACCTGAACCTAGAAACAATAAATCTTCTCGTTTTTTTAGCCACTTCATAATGGCAAGGGAAGTTTTAGCTATAGGTTGCTCTCCATAGAAACAACGATCATAGAGAATCTCGGGCATTGGAAACTCTGCTTTATGCCATTTTTTCTCTGTAGCGAGATACTTCTCTCCGGAGACGTGGTGAGTAATAGGATTTATATTTGTTGGTGCAAACCGGAAACACTCGATCTTATACTTTTGTGCACGCTCTGCAATCTTTGTAAAATAGTTGTGTTCTAACTCAGGGTTTAAGGTGATAAAACCAAATCGATACATTAGAAATCTCCCTCCGAGCGTTCATCTAACGAGGTATTAAAATATGCAATGATAGCCTTTGCTGACGGGCGGATACCACGCGTTGGTTCTCCAAGGTTTTTTGAAGGTTTTGAGTTTACTTCAATGATCCACAAATTCCCTTCAGAATCAATTCCAATATCAACGCCTAACTCCACCATTAAGCCGTTCATATTTTCGCTAATACAATCAGCTGCTTCGAGGGCAAGTTCCTTCATTAGAGATAGCTTAGAACGTGCCGTGTCCTTCCCGAAGATAAGGGATAGAATTTTCTGAGGGCGTAATTGCTCCCCGCCAAGAGCAAGATTTGATGCGAATTGATTTTCTGCCGATAATCTCGCTACTACAGATGTTACGTCCCACTTATCTAATCCTGTTCGATGGCAAAGGACTCTAAAATCAAGTCTTTTGCCTTCCCATTGAAGAAGCGGAATACCTTGTTGAATTAAATGGGCCTTACTGCCAAGTTTCCCTGTCAGTTTTGTTAGGATTTCTTTGCTGGATGGGAAAAGGAGTTGATTCATCCCTTCCTTATCAGAGAAGGAAAGTTTGAAACGATCCCCTTCATTTGTTAGCCAGTAAATGCCGCGTCCTTGACTTCCAGCTAGTGGTTTTATATACAAATCATCATAGACTTCAAGTAATTTTAAGAAAGTGGTTTTTGTAAATAGTTCGGTCGCTGGTAAAAATGTGTGGAGATTTTTCCGCTGTATTAGCCAGCTATGGACTTCCCACTTAGATAGGAAGCGGTGGTTACAAACTTGTATGTTAGCCTCTTCGGCTTTTTCCATAAGAGCTTTAAAGTTTTTACTACTTTCGGCCCAACGGGAATGAATGCGATTATAGATCATGTCGGGAAAGGGGAGTTTGGCTTTACGCCATCTTTCTCCATTAAAGTAAAAACCTGAAATGGTTTCTTCGGAAATGTCTTTTAGTGAGAAGACATAGAAGAATCCACCACTTTCCGTTACAAGCTGATTAAGTTCCTCGCAAAAGGAGTGGATTGTCCTGAAGGATGGTTCAACTCCTTCACCCTCCGATATTTCTGTTAAAACGGCAATAATTCTTTTGTTTGATATCATCATTGAGTGTTCCATTCATTCACCTCATTTGTTCCTTTTATATGGATGGAACAATGGTATAGGCGATAGCTGATAAAGTATCGTATGAAACAACCGGTAACATTGTGCGAAGTGAAGCACTTTAAGAGGTCATCAGGTGAACTTCTCGCATTTGAAGTCATAGTTTGTTATAGTGTAGGGGATTCCGAAAAGGAAAAGGAGTGGATACATTTGGCAGTTAATATTTATGATTCTGCATATGAAATGGAAAAGGCAATTCGCGGGAGTCAGGAATACGCGAATTTAAAAAAGTTGTATGATGATGTGAACCAGGATGATTCCGCAAGAACAATGTTTGAAAACTTCCGCAACATCCAAATGCAGCTTCAGCAAAAGCAAATGATGGGTGAGGAGATTTCTCAAGAGGAAGTTGAACAAGCTCAAAAGACGGTTGCAATTGTTCAGCAACACGAGAAAATTTCGCAATTAATGCAAGCTGAACAACAAATGAGCACGGTCATCACAGAAATCAACAAAATTATTATGAAGCCTCTTGAAGATTTATATGGTGTACAAGAAAATCAATAAGCAACTTGCTCCCGGAAACTAGATTCGGGAGTTTTTTTGTTTTGTTTGGGTTTTAAGTATATTTTTAATTACATACCGTGATTGAAGCGGAGACTAATTGAATAATTTAACATAGAAAGGCTCTATGTGCCCGTGGTGGATGAAAATTCGTTCGGACCTTTAACACAGCGTTTTTATAAAATACGTTATGTTCTAATTTGTCCTTTCATTTCATAAAAATCAGTGAAGACATGAACATCACAGAAATGGGGGCATAATTTATGATTTATCGTCTTTTAGCCTTAAATGTGGATGGAACGATTCTCCAACCAAATGGAAGAATTCATAAATCAACGAAAGAAGCAATTGCCTATGTTCAACAAAAAGGCATCTATGTCACACTTGTCACTTCAAGAAGTTTCCCTGCTGCTAAAAAAATTGCAAAAGCACTTAAAATAAATTCACACCTTGTTACTCATCAGGGAGCCTATATTGCCTCTGAACAGGGAAATCCAATTGTACAGAAGAATATTCCTGAAGAGATTACTTATGAAATTATTCGATTCCTAGAAGGATTTCCATGCCAAATTCGAATTGTCCAGGATGAGTTTTCCCTGGCGAATAAATACAAATTAAATCATAACTTGTTAGCTAAAACAGTATTTACTACAGGGGATCCAATGTTCTATTCTCAGCAATTCGTTGATTCAATTAGTGATACATTAAGTGATGATCCGATAAAAGCGCCTAAAATTGAGGTGTATTTTGAATATGAGGAAGACTTAAAGGATGCGCAAGAAGCTCTTTCCTCTATTTATACAGAGACCAACATGACAAAATTAAATGATTTCCGATTAGATATCTTGCCACATGGTGTTTCTAAACTAAATGGCCTAGTTGCCCTAGGAGATCATCTAGGGATTGCGTTAAAGGAAATGGTTGCAATCGGTGATGGTATGGACGATATGGATATAATTAAAGCGGCAGGATTAGGGGTCGCCATGGGGAATTCCTCAAATGAACTAAAAAAAGCCTCAGACTGGGTAACGAGGTCGAATAATCAACATGGTGTAGCCTATATGGTTAAGGAACACTTCCGTAAGCAACAACCAATTGAGTTTTTACGGAAAATGAACATTATAAAGAAGTGATGACGAAAAGAGCCTGCTAACATTTAGCAGGCTCTTCTCTTATTGACCTTACTTAGGGGAACCAGTAAACTAAAGAAAGCAAATTTGGAAAGGTGATTGTATTGTACATTCATATAAAAGGTTTAACTGATGAACGGTTCCATCGGCCTCTACAGTTGATTGCAAACTTGTTTTCTGAGGAGCCAGAAATTCTATTTTCTGAATCAAATCAAAAAGTCGATGCTACGCTTATTTTTGATTTAGAAACGGCATCATCAGTTAAGGCTAATCTTCAATTGATAGATGAAAATGGAGAACGTTTTTCAGCCTCATATGAGAGGCAAATACCCAATACGCTAACAGAAAAAGAAAGTTTTCGTCTGATAAAAAATACAGTGTCCCATGCTTACTTATCTATCCTTCAAGATTGGACTGGAATGGTCCAAAACTGGGGATTCTTGACAGGGGTTCGTCCGACTAAGCTTCTTCATAAAAAACTACATGAGGGAACAAATCGAGAAACGGCCCATCGTGAATTGGCTGAAGAATATATGATTACACCAGAAAAAATTAATCTGATGCAACATATTGTTGATCGGCAACTCACTGTCATCCCTGACTTATATGACTTGAGAAAAGAAGTAAGCATTTATATCGGAATTCCATTCTGTCCGACGAAATGTGCCTATTGTACCTTCCCAGCCTACGCAATAAATGGGCGACAAGGCTCAGTCAACAGCTTTCTCGGCGGTCTTCATTATGAGATGAGAGAAATTGGTCAATGGTTAAAAGACCAGGGGATCAACATTACGACTGTATACTATGGAGGTGGGACTCCAACATCCATCACGGCAGAAGAAATGGACATGCTTTATGAAGAGATGTACACTTCATTCCCTAATGTTAAGGATATCCGTGAAATTACGGTTGAAGCAGGACGGCCTGATACGATTACACCAGAAAAGCTAGATGTCTTAAACAAATGGAATATTGATCGTATCTCAATCAATCCACAATCGTATATTCAAGAAACTCTTAAGGCAATCGGGCGTCACCATACAGTTGAAGAGACAATTGAGAAATATAAGTTAGCCAAAGAAATGGGTATGAACAATATAAATATGGATTTGATTATTGGCCTTCCTGGAGAGGGGACAAAAGAATTCACCCATACACTTAGCGAGACAGAAAAGCTGATGCCAGAGTCATTGACTGTTCATACACTATCCTTTAAACGTGCATCTGAAATGACGAAAAACAAAGAGAAATACAAAGTTGCCGGCAGGGATGAGATAGAAGCAATGATGGGACTAGCCGAGGAATGGACAGAAGCTAACGGATATGTTCCATACTACCTTTACAGACAAAAGAATATTCTTGGTAATCTCGAAAATGTAGGCTACTCGGTCCCAGGTCAGGAAAGTCTTTATAATATTATCATTATGGAAGAGCAGCAAACCATCATTGGTCTCGGGTGCGGAGCAGCTAGTAAGTTCATTCATCCTGTTACAGGAAAGATTACTCAGTTCGCTAATCCGAAAGACCCGAAAACTTATAATGAAAGCTTTACCGAATACACCAAACAAAAGATTGAGATATTAAATGAATTATTCCAAAAAGAAAGCCCTCCACTATAATTAGGAGGGCTTTCTTCGCTTCTTAGTGCAGGTTGCTTGGTTACTATGTATCATTGAAATAGCCTGAACCATAATAAGTGCATAAAAATTCTGATAAATGGTTTTTAAAAAGGTCTTTTCCATTTATAATGTAGATGAAGCCAAAGGGGGGATTACGTTTGACAACCGATTTTAATCTTGATTTTAAAACGGACACAGTAAAGGTCAACATAGAAGGAAGAGTAGCTACGGTCGAATTAAATAGGCCTGAATCAATGAATGCATTAGACTTGGAAATGATTAGAGGTCTAGCTTGGAATTTAAAGGAATTATGTAATTCAGATGACGTTGAAATTGTCGTTTTGAAGGGGTCAGGACGAGCATTTTCCGCTGGAGGAGACATTAAGACGATGCTTGCGGAGGGGAATGAAAGCGATTTCCTTGGGATTATGGATAGTATTAGTGAGCTGATTATCACGCTGTATAGTATGCCTAAGGTAACAATCAGCGCCATTACAGGTGCCGCGGCAGGACTAGGGTTCAGTCTGGCATTGGCAACAGACTATATCATAGCTGATCCAGCTAGTAAGCTAGCAATGAACTTTATTGGAATTGGCTTAATCCCTGATGGGGGTGGCCATTTCTTCATGAAAACAAGGGTTGGTGAGACAAAGGCTAAGCATTTAATTTGGGAAGGGAAGCCGATGTCAGCAGCTCAGGCACTTGAGCTTGGACTGATTGACGAGGTTGCACAGAATAATCTTAATGAAAGTATAGATAACAAAGTAAAAGAATGGGAACAAAAACCGCTACAAGCAATGATTAAAACAAAGAAAATCTATGCAGAAGAAAACCGTGTGTCCTTGTTAAAATTCCTTGAACTTGAAAAAATTGCCCAAACCAAAATGAGACAGACAGAAGACCATAAAGAGGGCATTCAAGCCTTTCTTGAGAAAAGAAAGCCTAATTTTATTGGGAAATAAGGTATAGTCCATACAACAAGGAAAAGCAAAGAGTAGCGACTCTTTGCTTTTTTCATGTACGCATTCCAAATGCGTAGACAATCCAACTCTGTTTTAAGGGTGGAAAAGGATCAATTTGCCTTGAGGAGAAATGCAACGATAGGTGTTATCTTGTAGGTTTTTTTCTGAAAGGATTTTCTCACCCATTGTTTTCGCTTCTTCCTCACTGCCAGCTTGGAAGGACTCATCTAATAATTTCTCTCCATCAGGTTTAAACGCTGTTAGTTTATACGTTTCCATATTGAATCCCCTTTATAAGTAGTAGTTTGTTAGTGTTATTTTTACATAATTTTTAAAAAAGTGCAAAGATAAAAAAACTGTTAAATGGAACTTTTTTCCGTGATAATCGTAATAGATGACGAAAAGGAGGAGAAACATATGGCACTTCAATTAGAAAAGGTAACAAAGAAATTCGGGAAATTTACAGCCGTAGATCATCTTTCACTCGCCATACCAGAAGGGGAAATCTTCGGTTTTTTAGGAGCGAATGGAGCGGGAAAGACAACGACTTTCAGAATGATCCTCGGGTTACTAGACCCTACCGAAGGCCGAATTACTCTTGATGGAAAAAGAGTCGATTATTCTACTAGTCCGATTATCGGATATTTACCTGAAGAGAGGGGGTTGTATCCTAAATTAAAGGTGAAGGACCAGATTGTCTATCTAGCTAGATTAAGAGGGATGAAAAAGCAAGATGCACTAAAAGAACTTGATTATTGGCTAGAGCGGTTCAAAGTACCAGAGTATCTAGATAAAAAAGTAGAAGAGCTGTCAAAAGGAAATCAGCAAAAAATTCAATTTCTAGCGGCTGTTATTCATCGGCCAAAGCTTTTGATTCTCGATGAGCCATTTAGTGGTCTCGACCCTGTAAACGTTGAGCTGTTAAAGAAGGCTGTTCTTGATCTAAAGGAAGCAGGAACTACGATTGTCTTTTCTAGTCATAGGATGGAGCATGTGGAGGAAATGTGCGAACATCTATGCATTATGCAAAATGGCAAACCAGTCGTACATGGATCATTGAAGGATATTAAACGATCATTTGGGAAAAAGAATTTGGTGATTCATGCTGATTTTGACCTACGTTTTCTTCAAGAATATCGCGGGGTAACAAAATCGAAGCAGACACCTGAGGGAATACACTTGCAGATTACAGGAGAGGAAATTGCGGGAAATATCCTACAGGACATTGTTGGAAAAGGTTTTATTCGGAAATTTGTCCTTGAAGAACCTTCTCTAAACGATATCTTTATTGAAAAGGCGGGTGCTTCTTATGAATAATTTCTTTATCATCTTATTTCATACATATCTTTCAAAATTAAAGACGAAGTCCTTCTTAGTAACCACCATACTAACCGCGGTCATTCTTATTACCTTGACTAATATCCCAAGGATTATTGAGTTCTTTGAAAGAGATGGGGATGTTGAGAAGGTAGCCGTTATTGATACTAGTGGTCAGCTTTTTCAACCATTAGAGGAACAGGTGAAAATAACTGACCAAGACTTTGAACTCATCCTTGTTTCAGAAAGTATTAAAGCTGTTGAGAATAAGGTGGAGGAAGGAGAATATACCGGAGTCCTTCAGTTAACGATGACTTCGGAACAATTACCCGCTGCCAATTATAAGTCAATGAGCATGGCTGATTCGGTCGTAGTTACAGAGCTACAAACGGCCCTTCAGCAGATCAAAACTGTGATGGCTTCGTCACAGTTAAACCTGACTCAGGAACAACTGGCTCAATTGTATGAACCAGTACCTTTTGAAAGATTGGCGTTAGAGGAAGATGCGAAAACAGAGGAAGAATTAAACCAAGCAAGAGGTCTTGTTTATGTTCTCCTCTTTATCATTTATTTTGCTGTAATTATGTATGCAAGTATGATTGCGACAGAAGTGGCAACTGAAAAATCATCAAGAGTAATGGAAATACTTATCTCCAGTGTCTCGCCTGTCAAGCAAATGTTTGCGAAGATTATCGGGGTTGGCTTATTATCACTTACACAGCTAGCTGTGTTCTTAATTGTTGGATATATCTCGGTTAAACAAAACCTTGATTCTATGGAGGGTGGATTTTTTGATTTCTTCGGATTTGGAAATGTCCCTGTTGCAACCATTGTTTATGGTGTAACCTTTTTTATCCTAGGTTATTTCTTATATGCAACACTTGCGGCTTTCCTCGGTTCCCTAGTTAGTAGAATTGAGGACGTTCAGCAAATGATTACTCCGATGACACTATTAGTCGTGGCAGGCTTTATGATTGCGATGGTTGGGTTAAGTCAACCAGAAGCTGGATTTATAACCGTTACGTCTTTTATTCCATTTTTTACTCCAATGATCATGTTTCTAAGAGTCGGAATGCTGAATATCCCTTTATGGGAAATAAGCTTATCGATTGCCATCCTCGTTGGAACGATTACTATTCTTGCGATTTTCGGTGGCCGTGTATATAGAGGCGGCGTCTTAATGTATGGCAAATCAAATTCCTTTAAGGATATAAAAAAGGCATTACAATTAACAAAAAAGTAGAAAATTTATTCAAAAAGAGTCAGGCTTTGGGGCCTGACTCTTTTCTGTGTTACTCGAAAGAAGCATCGCTATTTTTAAAATCCTATCAGAACGTGCATTCGTATTTGTGGAGTGGTAAAATAGAAAAAAAGGATAGGAAAGGATTCATAATGAAAACCGTAAAATTTTTACACTGTGCAGATCTTCATTTGGATAGTCCAATGAGTGGGTTAAAATACCTGCCTGAAGGAATTTTTAATAGACTTCAAAAAAGCACATTTAAGGCATTATCTAAGATAACTGAATTAGCCCTGTTTCATGAGGTTGATTTTGTTGTGATATCAGGTGATATCTTTGATGGAGAGGACCGTAGTCTTCGAGCACAGGCAGGGTTTCGCAAAGAGATGACAAGACTTCATGAAAAAGGGATCAATGTCTATGTGATTCATGGAAATCATGATCATCTAGGTGGAACTTGGACACAACTAACCTGGCCGGAAAATGTCCATGTTTTTGGAGATAAAGTCGAAGTGAAACGATTTATTAAGCAGAATGGAACAGCTGTGCATTTATATGGGTTCAGTTATCCAGAAAGGCATGTTTCCGAACCCTGGATTAATAGATATGTTAAATCTAGCGGCGCTGATTTTCATATTGGTATGTTGCACGGCCATTTTGAAGGTTCGAGTGATCATGCTAAATATGCTCCTTTTCGTCTTACGGACTTGCTTCAAAAGCAATTTGATTATTGGGCTCTTGGTCATATCCATAAACGGGAAGTATTAGCGACTGAGCCGCCTATCGTATACCCTGGCAATCCTCAAGGGAGAAACCGTAAGGAAACTGGTGTTAAGGGTTGTTATGTTGTTTCATTAACTGAACATAGCACACACCTGAATTTTCAAGAAACAAGTGATGTCGTGTGGATGGAGAGAACCTTGGATGGGTCGCTCGTCACTAATTTGGGGAGCTTATTTGATTTATGCCGTAAAGCAATTCATGATAGCCGCCTTGGAGGTAAGGGAGTTATCCTGAACCTTATAATCGCGAATCTCAAACAAACAGAAGAAGACCGCTATGATTCGGAGGCTCTTGAAGAGATAATGGATACCCTTCGGGAGGATGAAGGGGAGACGGAAGACTTTGTCTGGATACGTAACATAGAGGTTTCAGTAACCAATAGTTATAATCGCTCCCAATTAGCGATACAGGGCGAGTTTTTCAAAGAGCTTTTTACGTCTGTTGACCGATTTAAAACCTGGGAAGAAACGTTATCCCCATTATATAGTCATCATATTGCTAGAAAGCATCTTACTGAGCTAACGGAAGTGGAGAAAAAAGATATTCTAGAAGATGCAGAAAATAAATTACTCCAACTTCTTAGCGCCAAGAATGAGGGAGGGAGCTAGCAGATTATGCATTTAATTGAGATACATATTTATGGCTATGGCAAGCTTGAAAATGTAAAACTAACCAACCTAAATAACATTCAAGTTTTCTATGGTGAAAATGAAGCAGGCAAATCAACAATCATGTCATTTATTCATAGTATCTTATTTGGTTTCCCTACAAAGCAACAGGCAGAGCTCCGTTACGAACCGAAGAGGCATTCTAAATATGGAGGCCTGATTAAGGCGAAGTTTACCGGAAAAGGAATAGCGGTGATTGAAAGGGTTGCAGGAAAGGCAACGGGGGATGTATCAGTAACATTAGAGGATGGCACGGTTGGTGGAGAAGGGCTTTTGCATGATTTACTAAATGGAATGGATAAAGGTACGTTTCAATCGATTTTTTCCTTTAATCTTCAGGGCCTGCAAAATATTCATCAGTTAAAAGGAGAAGACCTCGGGAGGTATTTATTTTCGGCAGGGGCCCTTGGCACAGAAAGGCTGCTAAATGCTGAAAAGCTGTTACAGAAGGAAATGGAGCAGCGATTTAAGCCAGGGGGAAAAAGGCCCCATCTAAATGAGAAGCTTAAAGAACTTAGAGAAGTCTATGAGGCTTTAAAAAAAGCTGAAAGCGAAAATAAAGATTACCAACAACTAAATACCGATAGAGAAGAAACAGAAAGAAAGCTGAAAGATCTTTCTGTTCAGTTAGCAAATAGCGAGAGCCAAGTTTATAAACTAAAAGAATTAGAACGAGTCTGGCCGTTAATGATTGAGGAAAAACAACTAAAGACCCAATTAACTGAATATGAAAAACTTTCGTTTCCAACAGATGGGATTTCTCGACTCGACCGGTTGATTGAACAGAAAAAGCCTATTCAAGCCCGACTTTCTTGGCTTGCTGAAAAAAGCGAGTCATTAAAAGGGGAGGCGGAAAAGTTTAAACCTGATTTGGACTTGCTTAAACATGAGTCTGAAGTTAGCAATGAATTAGAGAAGATTCCTCTATATAATCAAATCGTGCAAGAACAAGAGAAATTGAATCGTAGGGTTGATGAAATAAACGAAGAAATCAATCAAATCAATGATCAGCTAGATACCCGGTATACACAGGAAAGCATCTCAATGGTTAATACTAGCGTTTTAATGAAGGATAACGCTGAGGACATTCAACTAAAGCAACAACAGTTAAAGGAACGGAAACACTCTCTTGATGTCAGCTTTCTTGAAGAAAAAACGGCTATGGAGGAGCTTGAACAGGCTTCTGAAGCAAAAAAACGAGAGATTCTTGATAAGCATACAAGGGCAAGGCTTAACCAACAGCTCGATACCATCGAACATCAGGAGAGGTTGGAAGCAGATCTCCGTACAATCGAAGAACGGGTCAAGGGTTTTCAGTCAAAACAGACATCTGAACAAGAGCGGAAAAGAACTGAGCAAAAAAGACAGGGTGCTTTTGTACTGATGCTTAGTTTTATCTTTCTAACCCTTGTAATAAGTGGTTTCTTGAATAATCAGTGGGTATTGACTACTTCAGGGGTTGCTGGGCTTGTTATCCTTATTGTCATGTATTTTCGCTCTAAAGCATCGGTATCGAGTTATAACGTTGATCTTGATGATGAAGGAATAGCATCTCTGAACAAGCGCGCAAAGGAGTTAAAGGAACAGCTAAAAGATGCAGGTGGCTTAAATGGGACATCTATTAGACTGGCGATTGAAAAAGATGAGGCAAATCGCAGGAAATTGGCTGAATTAGCCGCAAGGATTGACCAGCAAAATAATCGTTATGAGCGTATTATTCAAGCTTTTGAAAAGTGGGAAAAGGAAACGAGACAATTATACGATAGGCAAGAGGAGCTAGCGCAAAACCTGATGATACCGAAAGAGTTAGCGAGGGGAAAGGTTTACGATGCCTTTTTGCTAGTAGAGGGACTGAAACAACGATTCAGAGAAAAAGCTCGGCTAGAAAAACAGCTTCTAGATCTAGAGAAAAAGAAGCAAGCGATTACCGAGAATTTTCAGGAACTAAGTGAAAGGTTTCTACTTAATCGTACAGCAAATATTCAAGAAGTAGCTGTTTTACTAAGAAAGAAACTTCGTGAGGAAATTGATAAACAAGGAAAGTTTCGAGAAATCTCTTTAAAGCTACAAGAAATGAGCGAAGAGTCTTCCCAGCTAAAGCAAGAACTTTTGCAATTTCAAGTTGAAGAAGAAGGGCTATACGAGCTTGCTCATGTCGATGACGAAGAAACATTCAGACAAATGGGATATCGAGCAGATCAGCTCAAAGAATTGGAAAATAGGCTCGCTGCTGTTTTATTGCAGTTAGAAACAGCAGGTATTACGAGGGAAGATCGTGAAGCTATAGCCCAAGGGAAAAAGCCAGACGAGGAACTTCAGATGCAATTGAAATTCATAGAGGAGTGTAAAAGTGAGCAAAGCCGCCTACATGATGCTTTCGCAGAAATCAAGCATAGAATGGGCTTGCTTGAGGAAGGTGGATTGTATGCTGATTTATTACATAGGTATCGCCAAATGAAGTATGAATTTGAGGAAGAATCGAAAGAATGGGCTAGATATGCAGTTGCTAAGGAAATTCTATCTAATACGGTGGAAAGCTATAAGACAGAGCGGCTACCTAAACTCCTGGATAAAGCAGGGGAGTTTTTCAAACTATTAACGGATGATGAATATATCCGCATCCTTCCGCAAGGAACAGGAACTGGTTTTATACTTGAACGGAAGGACCATACCCTGTTTGTAGCCGAAGAACTTAGTCAAGCTACAGCTGAGCAGGTGTATGTCTCATTAAGGCTTGCCTTAACGGTTACATTATTTTCCCGGTTTCCGTTTCCAATCATCATCGATGATAGCTTTGTTAATTTTGATAAAAATAGAGCACAACGTATGATATCCTTGCTTCGGACATTTTCCGAGAATCAAATATTATTTTTCACTTGCCATCAGTATATCCTTAATGAATTTCAGACTGAAGAAATCCTTATGCTTAAGGATAACATTCCTCAACAGGTGAGTTAATAGTTAGCGTAGGGCCTCTTTAATAGGGTTGAATTCTGGAGATAGATTGGTATGATATAATTTTCAAAGGGAAAGGGGGAGTAATTTATGAGCAAAGGAATTCTTGATTATGGTGTCGGTGAACAGGTGGATAAATTCCTGTTAATAAAAAATTCAACAAAAGGAATAGCCAGTAATGGAAAGCCTTTTTTAACTTTAATTTTTCAAGATCAAAGTGGAGAGATTGAGGCAAAACTTTGGGATGTTTCCGATTCGGATGAAAGCAATTATAGTCCTGGAAGTATTTTCAAAGTGTTAGGTGATATTCATAATTACAGGGGTAGAATGCAACTTAAGATCAGGCAAATACGTGTTGCATTAGAAACGGATTCCGTTAAAGTAAGTGATTTTTTGGAAACAGCTCCTATTGGCAAAGATGAGATGTCATCGAAAATTACTCAATATATTTTTGAAATGACGAATCCAAATATTCAAAGGATTACAAGGCATTTATTAAAAAAACATCAAAATGAATTTTTCGATTTTCCAGCGGCGACGAAAAACCACCATGAATTTGTCTCAGGTCTGGCCTACCACGTAGTATCAATGCTTGACCTTGCAAAAAATATTTCTAGCCTTTACCCAAGCTTAGATAAGGATTTGCTTTATGCAGGGGTAATTCTTCATGATCTCGGCAAGGTTTATGAGCTATCAGGTTCTGTAGCTGCTTCCTACACAATCGAAGGAAACCTTCTTGGGCATATTTCCATAATGGTTAATGAGATTGGGAAAGCCGCCAATGAATTAGGGATATCCGGTGAAGAAGTTATGATTCTTCAGCACTTGGTATTGAGTCATCATGGAAAAGCAGAATGGGGAAGTCCTAAGCCACCGATGGTGAAGGAAGCTGAAATTCTTCATTATATTGATAATTTGGATGCTAAAATGAACATGCTTGATCGGGCCTTAAACCGAGTGGAACCTGGGGAGTATACCGAAAGGATATTCGCCCTTGATAACCGCTCATTTTATAAACCGAGTTTCCATAAATAAGAGGTACAATTAGCTCAATATCCACAAATTATGCAATAATAGTTAACTATAAAGTTTCAAGGAAGGCCGATTTTTGAATGGCCTTCTTTTTTTTGCGCATACTTTGTCAGAGAGCTTCATAGACATAATACAAACTAGGACAACCATTATGGCAGGAGGAGAAAATATGACTGTTCCAATCTGGGTATTCGCAGTAGCATTCGGAATTATTATTAGTGCTTATATGGCTATTAAAAGTGGTAAAGAGGAACGGAAGCAAGAAATGGACATCATTGAGCGGGAAGGGGAAGTATATATGGATCGGCTAGAAAAGGAGAAGGAAAAACGACAAGGTTCATTAGGAGTATAAAAAAAGGGTTCCATAGCGGAACCCTTCTTCAAATTGTTAAGGCATTTATAAAAGTTTAAGGGTGTGGATAATTGTGCTGTTATTTGTATCCAGCTCCAGCGCCTAGCCCCTCGGGTCATAAGCCAATCCGTCAAGAAGGTTAAAAAAACAACCTTCTTGACGGCTCGTCTTATGCCTGTCGGGGCTGATCAAGGCGCTTGCGCTTTTGTTCTTTAGGATTGAGCAGGAATGACTCCCTTAAGATCTTCGTCTTTAATATCGACTTTAGCATCTTTTAGCTCTTGTTGGAGCTTTTCTTGTAAGGCTGCTGCATCAATCTTCGTTAACTTCACTTCATGCTCAAGATCTTCTTTCATTTCTTCAAAAGCTGGTTTTTCCTGTTTTTCTGTTACCTTAATGATATGCCAACCATGTTGGGATTGAACTGGTTCACTTACTTCATTCACGTCAAGCGCATAAGCAGCTTCTTCAAATTCTGGTACCATCTGTCCGGTACCAAAGAAATCGAGGTCGCCGCCTTTTTCAGCGGATCCCGGGTCTGTTGAGTATTCTTTTGCAAGCTCTGCAAAATCATCACCAGCCGCTAGTTTAGTCTGTACTTCCTTTGCTGTTTCTTCATCTGCAACAAGGATATGGCTAGCCCTGATTTCTGGCTTGTAGGCTTCGTATTTTTCTTGAACTTCCTCTTCCGTCGCTTCAACATCACTTAAAGCAGCCTTTTCGATAAGAAGCTGGTCTCTTAAGAGGTCTCTTAATGCCTCTTCATCTGCTAGTTGATTTTGTTGAAGAACTAATTCGAAGTTGTCCCCATATTCTTCTTTCATTTCATTAACTGCTTTATCAAGCTCTGCATCAGTTACTTCATACTTTTCTGATAAAACTTTTCTGTACAGAAGCTGTTGAAGTGCAGTTTCTCCTACTTGTGCCTTCATTTCCTCGTAAAGCTCATCTTTTGTAATATTTCCGGCACTTGATTCGACGATAACCTCGGAGTTATCACTGCCGTTGCAAGCTGATAATGTTAAAACCCCAGCTGCAAGGGTTAAAGGTAAGATCCACTTTTTCAATTTAAACATCTCCTAAGAAAATTCTAATGGGCTTTTCCAATCCACAAGTTTTACTATACCACAAAGTGCTAGTGTGACAAAAAATTTATTTTTAAAATTTACCATTCGTTAATTAGGCATATGTCCAACCATAAGGAGGATGGCGACATAGGATAATCGTGTAAAGAGATAAAGGAGGTAATGTTAAATGGGTCACTATAATTCAGGTTTCGCGTTGATTGTAGTGCTGTTTATCTTATTGATTATTGTAGGCTCCGCATTCGTCTAATTGAATAGAAATTGGGTTTTATCAGGATAAAGGCCCATGCGAACGAAGGATGAGCTGAATAGGATATCTCAGAACACACTGGAAGGAGGTGTCAGTATGGGTGCAGGATACGGTGCAGGTTTTGCGTTAATCGTAGTACTATTCATTCTGTTGATCATTGTAGGTGCTGCTTGGCTATAATATAAGCAACCTATGAGCTAACAGAAAAGAGCGTAAAAAGCGATGAGGAAGTTTCCTCATCGCTTTTTTTAAGTGAATAGAATATCCACATATGACGAAATCAAAAGAATCGTCACAAGAATATTAATGGTTTGGAAGACATTACCTTGTCGTTCTTCTGGAATTTCTTTCTGGGTACAGAGGGAATCAGTTAATTTGTTAATGAAAAATAGGATAAAGCCAGCAAATATAGGGAACACAATAAAAACGGAGATCATCCAAGAATCCCTCCTTTTTTCATTCTTAGTATGTTAATTACAATATCAAATCTTTTTTAAAAAAGATAGTTTTTTATACTGAAAGAAAATGGAGATAAAGAGTTTTTACTGCCCTTTAAGGAGAATTAAATGGTAACATATGTACAGTAAAGTATATGTTAAAAGGGGAAAAGGAAGAAATGAAAAACGAAGAGATAGCAGAAAAAATAAAAATGCTGGAGTTCCACCAAAAATTGCTACTAAAAATGGTCGAAGGCTCCAGCTTGAAATTTTATTATCTAATCATTGATCGATCACTTACTGAGGTAGAAGTAACGGAATTTCTGCAATATTGTGAGAACCTGACCGTGGAATTTAAAAAACAGAAAGCGGAAGGGTTTGTTTATTTTCATCCGCTTTTCGATGAATTTCAATTGTTCTTGCAGCCTAAAATGGATGCTGAGGAAGTCATTTTTGCCTGTTTGGAACAAGGTCTTTTTGTCCCCTTAATGCAGGAACTTAAGAAGTACACGAAACTTTAAACGAATTCTTTTTCGTTTTTCCCTTCTTTTTTACGAAGTTTCCCTTCCTCTTCAACAAATTGCGTTTCTATATTCGAAAAGGATTTCTCGAATATTTCCATAAAATCATCGCCGTAAATATTCCGAACAATTGCCATGATTTCTATAATGTCAGGAAACTTACCGTAAAGCTCTTTTAAGGGAAGAGTTCCGGAAAAAACGACATTATTATCAGGCTCAAAACTATCCATTAAGCTTAGTAATATACTTTCTCCCTCCTCCGTAAGCTGGACATAAGTATTTCTTTTGTCATTCTCTTTCTTAGAAAATTGTAATAAGCCTCTTTCTTCTAGCTTCTTAGAGAAATTGAACGCTGTTGATACGTGCATTACACCAAACTTGGCTACATCTGAAATTGAAGCACCATTCAGATGATAGGCAATCCATAAAATATGATGTTCGTTGATGTTCAAATCATAAGGTTTAATCCATTGTTGCCAATCCTTCTCAATTGACTTCCAAAGGGCTTTACTGAGTTGTGCGATCCGTTGGCTGAAAATTAAAGCTTCTTTCATTGAATACGTTTTCTCTGTCATCCCAATACTCACCTACTTTAAATGATTCTATTAACATTATGCCAATAAAACAATAAATAATAAAGATAAATTTCTAAATTTTTGCAATATTTTTTTACTAAGGTCTCTTATATAGTCGTTTTGTTGTCAGTGACAAACTTCACTTAAATCTATAATTCTTCTTCCTAACTTAAAAATCCTTCTCAATTATGAGAAGGACCACCATTTTCATTATTTTTCTAGAGAAGGTGAAAGTTGCTTTTCTAAGTCTTCAATAGTTTGCCCTAACTCTTTAAGTTCCTTTGCAAGCTCATCTTTAATTTCGCTAGTATCTGCTTTCCACCCCTGAAGGGCTACCTTTACATCTTGTACGAACTCAATAACCGCACTCTTCCCTTCAGTGGAGACAATTGTGGCAGAATCCTTGATTTCCAGTAAGTTTTGTTTTAATTCATTCAGTTCTTCTACTACAAGGTTTTTGTTCTCAAGCAGCTTCTTACGTGTTTCTTTCCCGGAAGTTGGGGCCCAGAGCAGGGTAATTAACCCGACGACTGTTCCACCGGTTAGAAATCCCAGTAACAATGATTTTGGTACCATAGTTAACACCTCTATTTTCAATATAATAATCAATTCAATAGGGTTGAGAGAAATTCCTTCCCGATTGAATAAATAGACCTGTATACCTTAATTAGTTCTTCAATATACATGTTATAACGGGAGTTCATAGATGCTGATTAAAAAAGGATCGCATCGATAGAAGGAGGAGTAAATGCAAATGATAACCTTTGTCCTATACACTTGTAGTTTAGCATCCTTCCTAGCCATGTTCCAAAATTTATTTGCCATGCAAAGGCCAGGCATCTATCCACCCAAGAAGTTGTTAAAGAAAAGAGCCGGTTTCTTCGCTACATCGGGAGCGGTGCTTTTACTGTTTGGGGTGGTTTTATCCTTATTTTAATCGTCATTATAAAAAGCTGTTTTCGAATAAACCTTTGTTATCATCCTAAAGCAGATTTTAACGCAGGGTAAGATGTTTTGTAGCTAATTCAAAATTCGCTTCCACTTCTTATCATTAATGACTTTGTAGTGAAACAGAGCTTATATAGAAAAGCGGCATTGTTTGAAAAAATAGCCTTGAACAAGGTAACTCGACAATCGGAAGACAAAAAAAGAACCCGTAAATAGCGGGTTCTACATGGGCCTATTAATTTGCTACTGCGAGCTTTGTTCTTTTAACAATATTCAAAGCTACTGGCAGAATGATGGCCATAAATACAGTGTTAAATGCAACAGCCGGTAGAACGGCTCCTGCAAACATGCCGACAAATGCACCTGGCAGTCCTACAATAAAGTAGGCTGAGGTTAAGAAGATGGTTCCGGAAACAATTGTACCAACTGCTGTTAAAACAGCCGCATTGATGACAGATCCATGAAACTTTTTAAAGGCCAACACTAATCCATAAAAGATGAAGGCTGTTAAAAGTTTATCAATGATATTTGGGATTTGTCCTCCAGGAAAGCCCGTTGTCAACGCTGATAAAATTCCTGTGACTAGGCCTACGAGTAAGACGCTTTTTTTATCCGGAAAGAGGATAATTCCTAAAAACATCATTGTCAGCATCATGTCTGGTTTCATTCCTAGGATAAAACCAGGTACAGCCGCATGCAGAACGACACCCATTCCCATCAAAAGTGCAAGTGCAACAAGATTCTTTGTATTCATTTCTCAACTCTCCTCTGCTATTCTAGCTAACTATTGCTTCTCCTATAGTGCTCTATAGCCTACAGCGAAAAGCTTGCTACCATTATATCATATAAATTTCAAGGGTAAAGTGTTAATTTTCAGTTAACGAGTTCTGAAGTCCTTCATGAATTGTGCTAGTTTTTCAACATGTTCAAGTGGGACAGCGTTATAAATAGAGGCACGGCAACCTCCTACAGAACGATGACCATTTAAGCCTGTAAACCCAAGTTCTTTTGCCTCAGAAAGGAACGCATCTGTTAGCTCCTTACTGTTTAGTGTAAAGGTTACATTCATTAAAGAACGGCTACTTACTTCAGCATGTCCGCTGTAGAAACCGTTACTTTCATCAATTTCATTGTAGAGAAGTGCGGCTTTTTGCTTGTTCATCGTTTCTAAGGCTTCAGCGCCACCAATTGAGTCAGCCCATTCTAGGACAAGCTTCAGCAAATACACTGCAAGGGTCGGCGGCGTATTATAAAGTGAATCATTCTTAGCATGCGTTCGGTAATCCAACATACTTGGCAAGGAATCTTTAGATCGTTCTAGTAGGTCCTTCTTTAAGATGACCACAGTTACACCAGACGGACCAAGGTTCTTCTGAGCGCCGGCATAAATTAACCCGTAAGAATTGACATCAATTGGCCTGCATAAAATGTCACTAGACATGTCGGCAACAAGTGGTAGATTGAGGTTGCTTGGAATGTCATTCCATTGGGTCCCATAAATCGTATTGTTAGAAGTGATATGGAGGTAGGAGCCATTTTCAAGGGAATCTAAATCGGTTAATTTAGGAATCGTTGTATAGTTGTTGTCTTTACCAGAAGCCACTACTTCAGCATCACCAATTTTTTTTGCTTCCTTCAGTGCTTTTTCTGACCACGATCCCGTTAAGGCATAGTATCCTTTTTTTCCTTCTTCAAGGAGATTCATTGGCAACATCGTAAATTGCAGGCTTGCTCCTCCTTGTAAGAAGAGGATTTCATAATCGTCAGATATGTTAAGGAGCTTACGCAACAAGGCTTGAGCTTGAGTGTTGATTTCTTCGTAAGGCTTGCTTCGATGACTCATTTCCATCACATTCATACCTGTACCTTTATAGTTAAGCCATTCTTTCTCTGCTATTTTTAGAACAGCTTCTGGTAAGGCAGTGGGTCCAGCATTAAAATTTAAGGCACGCTTCATCATAATCCCCCCGGGAAATTTATTTTAATACAGTAAAGAGGTAAAATTTTAAGTCAATGCTACCAGAAATCCATAAAAATTTCTATTTTTCGGAATAAAAAAACTAAAAAAACTTCCGCAATAGCAGAAGTTAGAGTTTCTTATTGATATCCGAAGCGATGGTTTGTAATTCTTCCTGATTATATTCACTATTATGGGTCTTCCACACCGCTCCAAATCCATCGCCCTCGCCGTATCTTGGAATGAGGTGCATATGAAAGTGAAAGACCGACTGTCCTGCAAGCTCACCATTATTGTTTAATACATTTAAACCAATAGGGTCATAGGCCTCTTTAATTGCATTTGCAATTTTAGGGACTTCTTTAAAGAGGGTTGTAGAAATTTCTTCCGTTAATTCATACACATTCTCTTTATGTACTTTTGGGATAACTAAGGTATGACCTTTCGTTACTTGGCCAATATCCAAAAAGGCGTATACATGCTCATTTTCAAATACCTTTGCGCTAGGAATCTCCCCATTGATAATTTTACAAAAAATACAATCTGACATTTAAACCAACCTTTCTAATTTGTGCTTTTTAGTCATTTTATCACAATAATCTAATAAATATAAAGATAGGGGTAATTGTCATAAAAAAGGACAGGATTCCGAGGAATCCTGTCCCTGTAGGGGAAATCTTGCTTCTTACATTATGCCTTCAAAATTATATGCCTTCAGCAGGAATGCCTTTGATAAACACCTCATTTTTAATGTGATGTGTCAATAAAACGGCCCTGTGTTCAATCGATCTGTGTTCAATCGAACCATCCCCTGTTCTTTATAGTTGATTTACAACGTATAAAGCGGATCTGTGTCTTCGGCAAACACCTCATTTTAAAGTGTGTTTTTAGCTAGGCTAAGCAAGAACTTTGTCCAATGCTACCAGCCCCTTGAAGGATTTTATGAAGCGTTTTAAACATCGAATAAATTGTCTTTAACAGACACCTCATTTCGAATGATTAACTGTTTTCCCCTACAAATATTATGATGCCCGGTTTTGATAAAAATATAATCATTTTCTAAAAAAATTTTTAAATCATGCCGAAGAGAGGGCTGCTTCTGTTTTTATGACCTTGGATTTGTTAAAATGTGATAAAGGAATGAGTGAAAGGACGTTGCCGATGGCTTTATTAGAGATAAAAAATGTTACTGGTGGGTATACGAGGAATCCTGTGCTAAAGGATGTAAGCTTTGAGGTAGGGGCTAATGAGATTGTAGGGTTGATTGGCTTGAATGGAGCAGGAAAGAGTACCACCATCAAGCATGTTATTGGTCTAATGGAGCCTCATAAGGGAGAAATCCAAATCAACGGGCATACCATAAATGAAGGCCGAGAAGAATACCGAAGACAATTTACTTTTATTCCGGAAACACCAATTCTTTATGACGAATTAACTCTAGAGGAACATCTGAATATAACGGCGATGGCTTATGGAATTGAAGAAACTGTATATAAAGCCCGAATTGGCGAGCTACTTAAAGAGTTTCGGATGGAAAAAAGACTAAAGTGGTTCCCAGCTCACTTCTCCAAAGGGATGAGACAAAAGGTCATGATTATGTGTGCCTTTTTAGTGCAGCCTTCCCTTTATATAGTGGATGAACCATTTGTCGGATTAGATCCACTTGGTATCCAATCCTTGCTTGACTTAATGGATAAAATGAAGGATAACGGTGCGGGAATTCTCATGTCCACCCATATCCTTGCAACTGCGGAGCGGTATTGTGATCGATTCGTTATTCTTCATGAGGGGGCTGTCCGTGCAAAAGGGACATTAAAGGAATTGCAGTCGCAATTTGGAATGCCAGGAGCGACTCTCGATGATTTATATATCCAGCTAACAAAGGAAGAAGATTATGTTTAATGCACAGACTCTGTGGAACGAGAGGTTTGGATTATTTGTAAAAGAGACAAGCCGTTACCTTCGTTACATTTTTAATGGCCATCTTGTCATTGTCTTTCTTTTTCTAATTGGTACAGCCGGTTTTTATTACCAAGAGTGGATTAAGACACTTGACGCTAATTTTCCAGCTGCTCTCCTTATGTCTTTATTGATAGCATTTGCTCTTACATATAGTCCGATTTTAACCTTTCTTTCCGAGGCCGATAAAGTCTTTTTATTGCCACTAGAAACGAAACTTGAGGTCTATTTTAAACGAGGCATTTTGTTAAGTTTGTTTCTGCAGTCATACGTGTTGCTGATTCTCTTGGCATTGGTTATGCCAATGTATGTGAAAGTAACGGAGACAAGCTTCCGTACTTTCATTCCATTTCTACTGATTCTTCTGGTCCTTAAAGGCTTTAATTTACTCATAAGATGGAAAGTACAATACTATATTGAAAAGAATACTCATAAAGTTGACTCCATAGTTCGTTTTTTTGCCAACGCAGTCCTCTTGTATTTACTGTTTGATGGAGCAAATTTAATTTTCATCGCCATCTTAGCCATTGTATTGGTGTTGTTATTTATTTATTATCAATCTCAAACGAAAGAAAAGGGATTGAAGTGGGAATATTTAATTGAGCAAGAAGAGAAAAGGATGGGGGCTTTTTATCGGATTGCTAACCTATTCACGGATGTACCCAAGCTGAAGGATCAAGTGAAACGGAGAAAGTGGCTTGATGGATTCTTGAGGGGAATGGCATATGGTCAAGACCATACATACTCTCACATTTACACTAGAACGTTTTTCCGTTCCGGAGATTATTTTGGTCTCTTTCTTAGACTCACGGTCATTGGGTCATTAGGATTATATTTCCTTACTTATGGAACGGGTCAAATCATACTTGCCCTTTTGTTCATGTATTTAACAGGTTTTCAATTGCTCCCATTGTGGAATCATCATCAGAATAAATTGTGGTTGGATTTATATCCACTTGGTGAAAAGGTGAAGGAAAAAGCTTTTACGAAGTTGCTATCCATGATTTTGTTTATTCAGACGGCTCTGTTTGGAATGGTTATATTAGTCAAGCAGGATTGGATAACGGCGGCTTTGACCATTCTCCTGGGTGTTCTCTTTACTCTGTTTTTTGTCCATTTTTATAGTAAAAAAAGAAGACAAGCATAAACGAATCCCTTTTTAGCACTCCTTGTAGTCGCTGAAGGGGATTTTTTTTGAAACGAAATAAAACGTAAGAACGTATGGATATATATGGAGGGAAAAACATGAATGAGTATGAACTTCAGGTATTTGATGAAATCACAGATTGGAAACGAAAGATGAAGAAACGCTCTAATATGCTGACAAGGGCATCTAAGAAGGTACAGGCAAGAGTGAATGATATGATTCCTGAGAAGGTGCATCAGGTAATAACGGATGGGATAAAGAACATGGTCAACGCCACGTTAACCGGATCAGATTATACAACAAAAAGGCATCAGGGGGCCGGGTTAAGCTTACTGGAAAGGGATAAATTGCTCAAGGAGAAACTTGCTGCTTATCGAAAGACCGCAATGGTTGAGGGCGCAGGAACCGGGGCAGGAGGTATATTTTTGGGGCTTGCAGATTTCCCCTTACTACTATCCATTAAGATGAAATTCCTTTTTGAAGCCGCTTCGATTTATGGTTATGATCCGTCCGACTATGAAGAGAGGCTTTTTATTCTTCAAGTTTTTCAGCTTGCGTTTTCAAGTGACCACAAACGGCAAGACACTCTAGCGATTATCGACAATTGGGACAGTCGAAAACAGGAACTATTAAATATGAATTGGAAGGATTTCCAGCAAGAATATAGGGATTATATTGATTTGATAAAAATGGCACAGCTTATTCCGGGAGTCGGGGCAATTGTCGGTGCTTATGCAAATTATAATCTTCTGGATCAGTTAGGTGAAACGGCGATGAATGCCTATCGATTAAGAATTTTAAAAACACCCCCAGCTATTTCATAATGGCTAGGGGCTTTTTGGTTCGGTTCCAACACCCAACAAAACTTGGTTGAGTTTATTCTGCTACGGAATCTAGAGCAATCATGCCGAGGGTTTTGGCAGCAATCAGCATTGCACTTTCATTGATATTAAACTTTGGATGATGGTGTGGATAAGGGGTGGTTATCCCTTCTGGGCATGCGCCTGTGAAGAAGAAGCTTCCTTTTACATGCTTTAGATAATAGGCGAAGTCTTCGCCAGCCATATCAGGTTCGGCCTCTTCCACGTTTGTTACTTCAGCAACTTTAGCCGCGCTTTCCATCAGCAGCTCTGTTTCGGCAGGGTGGTTCCACACTGCCGGATATCCACGGAAAAACGTATAGTCATAAGTACAATCATTTGCATAGCATGTACCTTTGATTACCTTCTCTAGCTCTGCTTCAATTAAATCCCGGCTTTCCTCAGTAAAAGTTCTAGCCGTACCGACGAGCTTTACTTTATCGGCGATGACATTAAAGGCATTCTCCGCAACAAAAGAACCAACACTTACGACGGCGGGGTCCACTGGTTTAACCCTCCGGCTGACAATTTGCTGTAGATTGATAACAAGCTGGGAAGCCGCAACAATGGCATCCTTTGTGTTATGAGGCTGTGCACCGTGACCGCCTTTCCCTTGGATGGTTACTTCAAACCGATCAGCGGCAGCCATAAAAGCTCCTGGACGATATTGGACTGTTCCCGTAGGAACTGTAGCCCATAAATGAGTGCCATAAATAACCTCGACACCCTCAAGACACCCGTCTTCAACCATCGCAAGTGCTCCCCCGGGGGCGTACTCTTCAGCATGTTGGTGAATCATCACAAATGTACCAGAGAGACTTTCTCTCATTTCATGGAGGATCTTCGCTAAAACAAGAAGTGTAGCCGTATGACCATCATGGCCGCAAGCGTGCATAACTCCTGGAACGAGCGATTTATATGAGACATCATTCTCCTCCTGAATCGGAAGGGCATCAAAGTCAGCGCGGAGAGCGATTGTTTTTCCTGGCTTTGTTCCATAAATTTTGGCGACTACACCGTTTCCACCAACATTTCCCCTCACTTCAATCCCTAATTTTTCATAGTAGGATTTTATATAATGAGCAGTTTGAATTTCCTGAAAAGACAACTCTGGGTGTTGATGTAAATATCTTCTAATTTCAACCATTTCATCATAGTAATTATCTATTTTGCTGAATAAGATCTCTTTCAAAAATGAACCTCTCCTTTCGAGTTGTCTGTCAATTGAAATAATTATATCATTCAACTTTAATAATTTTGAAGAATTAAGTAATATAGGCTAGTAATATTAAATAGTTTCTTAGGAATGTAGGAGGTTGACATGGAGGCATTACATATAAAAAGGCTATCATTTGGATTATTGGGCTTATTGACTTATATCTACTTTGCTATTGCCATTTCTAGTGGGAACACAATTCAGTTTGATGAAAAGATCAGTGTTGGACTAGGAAGGATACTGGCAAATTCACAAGATCTATTGCTAGGAGTATTTTCTGCTGTAGGCGCAACAGAAGGTTTTGTCATCATTGCAATGGTTGTCATTCTTTGGCTTGGACTCCGCAAGAAAGACTTTTTGGCATTAGGTGTATTGATTTTCGCATTATTGTCAGGATATCTTCTGAATACCGTCTTAAAAAATTGGCATGGTCGACCGAGGCCAGCTTCAGATCATCTTGTAGAAGTTAGTTCGTTAAGCTTCCCAAGTGGAAATGCAATGATTGGGTTGATTTTGTATTCACTTACAGCTTATTTTATCTTGAAAGGATTAAAGTCTAAGCAAAAGAGGCTACTAACGTTTGCTGTTACCATCGGGATTATTTTTATTTATGGTTTAAGCAGGGTGGCTTTAAACGTCCATTACCCATCAGACATTGCTGCCGGTTATGGTATTGGGGTGGCTTGGGTGATGATCTGGATCCATATTTATGAACTATTCTCGAGGAAGGCAAAGAAAATATAAAAAGGCTTGCCGTGGGCAAGCTTTTTTCAATGGCTTTATTAAAGCACTATGTTGATTGACTATAGCACTCAGCGAACATCAGGCCTGCCGGGGACCTTCTTGGCATAGGATGAAGATGAACACAAGGAGGAATCCGACGAGAACCCATCTTCATAAAACGTGCCTCCAGGCTACTGAGGTATTTGTGAATATGCTTCAATTGGTTAAGGAAGGATACAATATCAGTCACAAAAAAAGAAGGCAAGTGGCCTTCTCTTTGAAAGACTATTCTTCTTCAGCTATACTATACGTGGTGATATATGATGGCCCGGAGAAAATGTCCGATGGTGGAGCGCCAGTGCTTGCATTAGGCTTATTATGAGCCTTTTGAAAGGATTCAGATTCCTTCCATTTATTAAAAGCACTTTGACTCTCCCAAAGGGTCAAAATAACATAGGTGTTGGATAAAAGCGGACGCAAGACACGAATGGCGACAAAACCATCTTGGTTTTCAATATTTCGTTTGCGATTTTTGAAGCGATACTCAAAAAGAGGTCTACCTTCATCTGTGACAGGGATATTGTTCATTACTACATACTTGGCTTGTTCAAAGGTTCCAAAAGAGTCAATGACTTCATATTTCCGTGGGTGATTGAAGAGGGTTTTCCCGTTTGTCTCGTGGAGAATAACGGATGTTTCATCATCCCCCATTAGTATCATGTTCTCATTTGAATACTTCTTTTTTACTTTTTGCAAATAATCCGTGGTCCCGGATGTAATAAAAATGTTCAAGAGATCACCTCAATTGATTCTTTTGTTACTTTATATTATATACCGTTGTTTGGTTTGACCCCAAATGAAATCGAAAGAGGGTACAAAAGCGTCAGTTTTATGACATTTGGCTTAAAACTATCCATCTCCTAGTCAAAAACGATATAGTGTATATAGCCATAAATGAGTGTTTATAAATTTTAATATGTTAAAAACTAAGTATATAGAGTTACGTGAAAGGTGGATCACTTTAATGACGAGAACAATCAACGACACATTTTTAAGAGCAGCTAGAGGAGAAAAAACGGATCATGTCCCTGTATGGTACATGCGCCAAGCAGGTCGTTCCCAACCTGAATACAGAGCAATTAAGGAAAAATATTCTTTATTTGAAATCACACATCAGCCAGAACTCTGTGCGTACGTAACTAGATTACCTGTAGAGCAATACAATGTGGATGCAGCGATTCTTTATAAAGATATCATGACTCCCCTACCGGCAATTGGTGTGGATGTTGAAATTAAGTCTGGAATTGGGCCGGTTATCTCGAATCCAATTACATCCCTAGCGGATGTCGAAAGGCTTGGAGAAATTCACCCTGAAGAAGATGTTCCCTATGTAATGGAAACGATTAAACTGCTCACCCAAGAGCAGCTATCAGTGCCATTGATTGGGTTCTCAGGTGCACCATTTACACTCGCTAGCTACATGATTGAAGGTGGCCCTTCGAAAAACTACAACAAAACGAAAGCCTTCATGTATTCTGAGCCTAAAGCTTGGTTTGCGTTAATGGACAAGCTAGCAGAAGTCGTTATCACCTATGTTAAATCACAAATCAAGGCAGGGGCAAAAGCAATTCAGATTTTTGACTCATGGGTAGGTGCCTTGAATGTTCAAGATTACCGTTATTATATCAAGCCAATCATGCATCGGATCTTCTCAGAGCTAAAAGAGGAAAATGTACCATTAATTATGTTTGGTGTTGGCGCAAGTCACCTAGCAATGGAGTGGCATGATTTGCCGCTAGATGTAGTCGGCCTTGACTGGCGTCTTCAAATTAAAGAGGCACGTGATATGGGTATTCAAAAACCCGTTCAGGGGAACCTAGATCCAGCTATTCTTCTATCACCTTGGGAGGTAATTGAGGAAAGAGCTAAAGCCATTCTTGATCAAGGCATGGAGCAACCTGGATATATCTTTAATCTTGGACATGGAGTATTCCCATCCGTTGACCCAGCCACATTAAAGAGATTGACAAGTTTTATCCATGAATACTCCGCTGAGAAATTAGGAAGATAACATCTTTTTCGACCTCCGAGTTAGGATATTGGTAAATTAGCCGATATTTTGGCAAAATAGATTTGAACTAATGTAGCACCTGGATTCGACAAAATAAGACAACTACCTAAGGATGTTATGTAGGTCACAGTCTTATTATATTCTTCTCCAGGTGCTTATGCTTTTTAGTATATCGACTGTAAAAAGAGGTGCAATCATGGCAAAAAAGAAAATGGGTTTACTTGTAATGGCTTACGGAACCCCATATAAAGAAGAGGATATTGAAAGATATTACACTCATATTCGGCATGGACGCAAGCCGTCTGAAGAGTTACTTGAAGATTTAAAGATGAGGTATGAAGCGATTGGCGGTATTTCTCCACTTGCACAGATTACGCAAGATCAAGCTGAAAAGCTTGAGCAACATCTTAATCAAATTCAAGATAAATATGAGTTTAAGATGTATCTTGGATTAAAGCATATCGAGCCATTTGTCGAGGATGCTGTTAAACAAATGCATGAAGATGGAATTGAACAGGCTGTTAGCATTGTTCTCGCTCCTCATTTCTCCACGTTTAGTGTTAAGTCCTATAATGGACGGGCGCTTGCTGAGGCAGAAAGACTCGGTGGACCATCTATTACATCTGTGGAAAGCTGGTACGATGAACCTAAGTTTATCCAATATTGGGTAGATAGAGTGAAGGAAACATTTGCAGGTATGCCTGCAGATGAGCAAGAAAACTCCGTACTAATTGTCTCGGCTCACAGCTTGCCAGAGAAAATCCTTCAGTCTGGTGATCCATACCCAGATCAACTACAACAAACTGCTGAGCTTATTGCAAGTGGAGCAGGAATTAAGAATTTCGCTGTAGGATGGCAAAGTGCTGGAAATACACCAGAGCCTTGGCTTGGACCTGATGTACAAGATTTAACAAGAGATCTATACAATGAGCACGGCTATAAGGCATTTGTTTATGTACCGGCTGGCTTTGTTGCCGAGCATCTAGAGGTGCTATACGACAATGACTATGAGTGTAAAGTGGTTACAGATGAAGTAGGTGCCACCTACTATAGGCCGGAAATGCCAAATGCCCAACCAGAATTTATAGATGCGCTTGCTGCAATTGTTTTAAAGAAATTAAATTAGTGCTAGCTAAGGACTAAGGGTAATCAAATAAACAGTTTAGCCTTTCTGGAAAAGGCACAACTTAACCACATTTTTTCAACAAAAAGAAGCCAGCCGTTCTGTACGGCTGGCTTCAGATATATAGAATCATCTGTTATATAATACTCATTCATAAAAGGCTCTTTTGTATACTATTCTTAGTGTTTTGCTGGGTCCATACAACTATCACACTTGCTGCCATAGCACTCATGTTGTTCGTTTATGGTTTCACCACATTCTGTACAATTCTTTGCAGGTAGATTCCGAAAAAATTCAACGACATTCTCAAGCATGTTGTTACCCCCATTTGTTTAAATTTTCTTGCAGTTATATTTAATTGACTTCATTGTATTATAACAGATGCTCAATTGTCAATGGTTGTTTTATAACAAAGTAAAATAGGCTAACGAGGGGATAATTAATATGGACAAATACCTAGGAGGGATGAAATGAAGTTAACTGTTATTGGGTGCTGGGGTGGCTATCCAAATAAAAATGAAGCAAGTTCAGGATATCTTGTTGAACATAATGGGTTTAATTTACTAATTGATTGTGGGAGTGGTGTACTCTCTCGAATGCAAAATTATATTCAGCCTGAACAATTAGATGCGGTTTTGCTCTCTCACTACCACCCCGACCATAATGCTGATATTGGTGTGCTTTATCATGCCCGTCTTATCAAGGGATTCCTAGGCACGAAGCCTCCAGTTCTTCCGATTTATGGTCATAATTTAGATCAACATGAGTTTTCTAAGCTTACATATAAAAATGTGACCAAGGGAGTGGCTTACGACCCTGAACAGTCAATTGAAATTGGTCCATTCACGATTACGTTCCTGAGAACAGTACACCCTGTTCCATGCTTTGCAATGAGGATTGAGGCAGGAGGAAAGGCAATTGTCTATACAGCGGATTCCGCTTATAAAGAAGAGTTTGTATATTTTTCTAGAGAAGCAGATGTCCTACTATGTGAATGTAATTTTTATGGTCATCAAAACGGGAAGGGTGCGGGCCATATGACTAGTTTTGAAACTGGACAATTGGCACAATCAGCAAAGGTTCAACAGCTTGTACTGACTCATTTGCCTCATTATGGGGAAATCGATCAGTTAGTAAAGGAAGCAAGACAAAACTATAGTGGCCCGACTCAATTAGCAGAGGAAGGTTTATCAATATCGCTTTAAAAAGGAGACTTGAAGATGTTATTTATTGACAATAAGGGGATTACTGATCCTCATATTAATCTGGCTATCGAGGAATATGCAGTTAAGAATTTGGACATTAATGAAACCTATTTACTATTTTATATAAATGAGCCGTCTATTATTATCGGTAAAAACCAAAATACAATTGAGGAAATTAATACAGAGTATGTAGAAAATAATGGCATACATGTTGTAAGAAGGGTATCTGGCGGGGGCGCTGTATACCATGACTTGGGAAATTTGAATTTCAGTTTTATCACGAAAGATGATGGAGATAGCTTCCATAATTTTAAAAAGTTTACTGAACCAGTGGTTGATGCCTTAAGGAAGATAGGGGTTAATGCAGAACTTAGTGGTCGAAATGATTTAATCGCAGAAGGAAAAAAGATATCAGGTAATGCACAATACTCTACTAAAGGAAGAATGTTCAGTCATGGGACGCTGATGTTTGATTCAGAGATTGATCACGTTGTGTCCGCACTTAAAGTAAGAAAAGATAAAATTGAGTCAAAGGGCATAAAGTCAATTCGAAGTCGCGTAGCGAATATTTCAGAGTTCATATCTGAGAAAATTACGATTGATGAGTTTAGAAATCTGCTGTTAAAAAATATTTTCTCTGGCGAAGATAAAATTCCTCAGTATCAATTGACAGAGGAGGATTGGGAAAAGATCCACCAACTGTCTAAGGAAAAATATCAAGCTTGGGAATGGAATTACGGTCGCTCCCCACGTTTCAATATTCAGCACTCTCATCGTTTCTCAGTCGGACAAGTTGATGTGAGACTTGAAGTCGACAAAGGAATCGTCGGAAATTGTAAAATATATGGTGACTTTTTCGGTGTTGGTGATGTAACTGACATTGAAAACCTGTTAACAGGTGTGAAGTATGAAAGAGCGGCATTAGAGTCAGCACTTGCAGAAGTTAAGATTGAACATTATTTTGGAAATATTTCCAAAGAGGATTTCCTTCAATTAATTTACTAATGAAAAAAGCACGATGCCTAGGTTGCATCGTGTTTTTTTATTTATTTTAGTGAATTTTAAGAGTTTTCTCTTGAATGTGTAATTTTCTTTCAATATAATATATTTAGAAAATTGATAGCGCTTTCTGTTTTTATTTTCTAAAAAAGGGGATGGAAAAATGAACTTATCTACACAACTTCATCAAACGGCGAAACGACTTGGGGGAAAATCTGCGTATTACTTTATGGATAAAGGAACTTCATACGCTGAATTAGATGCTGCTGTTACAAAATTTGCATCAGGTCTTTCGCAGTTAGGGGTAAAAAAAGGGGATCATGTTGCACTACTATTAGGAAATTCACCACATTTTGTGATTGGCTTATATGGAGCTCTTCGTTTAGGGGCAACGGTTATTCCAGTTAATCCAATTTATACCGCTGATGAAATTGGTTACATACTTCGGAATGGTGACGTTAAAACAGTCGTAGGTCTTGATCTAATGATACCTTTGGCAGAAAAAATGCATGAGCAGTTGCCAACGGTTGAACATTACATTACTTGCGAATCTGGGCAAAGTGATGCAGCCAATCTTGATGTATCCCAGCTTTCTGTTTACCCAAAATTGAAACCGTTTACTGAAGTCTTGGGAGCGGGTTTGCTTGATTTTGAGGGTCCTCAACTTTCTGACGATGAAGTTGCACTTATACTATATACTTCTGGAACAACAGGTAAGCCAAAAGGTGCTATGCTTACCCATCGCAACCTGTACAGCAACGCAACTGATGTAAGCGATTATTTGAAGATTAACGAAGATGATAAAGTAATTACAACATTACCAATGTTCCATGTGTTTTGTTTAACAGTCGCCTTAAATGCACCGTTGATGAATGGGGCAACTTTATTAATCGTACCAAGGTTCTCACCTGGGGAGATTTTCGAAGTTTCTAAGAAGTATGATGCAACTGTGTTCGCAGGCGTACCAACAATGTATAACTTCTTGCTACAGTACCCTGAAGGAAATCCGGAAGATATGAAATCATTACGTTTGTGCATTTCAGGTGGGGCAGCTATGCCAGTAGCTCTGCTTGAAAACTTTGAAAGAAAGTTTAATGTGGCTGTATCTGAAGGCTATGGTTTATCCGAAGCATCCCCTGTTACTTGCTTTAATCCATTAGACCGCCCGCGTAAGGCAGGTTCGATTGGCCAGTCAATTGTTAATGTCGAGAACAAGGTAGTTAACGAACTGGGAGAAGAAGTTCGTCCGGGCGAAGTTGGAGAGCTTGCTGTTAAAGGACCGAATGTAATGAAAGGCTATTATAAGATGCCAGAAGAAACAGCGGCAACCATTAAGGATGGCTGGTTGTATACTGGCGACCTTGCGAGAATGGATGAGGATGGCTATTTCTATATTGTCGATCGTAAGAAAGACCTTGTTATCGTTGGAGGCTATAATGTCTATCCACGTGAAGTAGAAGAAGTGCTATATGCTCACCCTGAAGTCGTTGAGGTTGCTGTTCTAGGTGTACCCGACCCAAACTTTGGAGAGGCCGTTCGAGCGTTCGTTGTTAGTAAAAATCCTGAGCTAACCGAAGATCAGTTACTTGAGTATTGCAGGGAGCATTTGGCAAAATACAAAGTTCCTAGTTCAATTGGATTCCTCGAAGAACTACCAAAGAACACAACTGGTAAAATTTTGCGTAGATCATTAAAAGATCAAGTTCTTCAAACAAAATAAACAGTTATGATGCAGGCAGACTTAGAAAGTCTGCCTGTTTGTGTTATCTGGATTTTTAAATTTTCTAAAATTATTGAAAATTACTTGAAAACTAGATTAAGATAATATTATAATTTAACAAATAAAAGCATAAAAGCGGTAAAGAGAATATTAATAATAGGGGGAAATAAAATGTTAAAGAAAATGAAATGGATGGCTGCAGTAGGTATGACCAGTGCTTTGTTGCTTGCAGCCTGTGGTAGTGATGAAGCGGGCTCGGATTCGTCTAATGGCGGGGAGAAAGAACAAGGAGCTACTACTTATAAAGTAGGTGTAACTCAAATTGCTGAACACCCTTCTCTTGATGCCGCTTATGACGGTTTTAAAAAGGCCTTAGCGGATGAGGGACTTGAAGTAGATTATGATTTGCAAATTGCGCAAGGGGATGCAAACAATAACACATCCATCGCTCAAAACTTTGTAGGAGATGGTGTCGATTTAATCTTTGCAAATTCAACTCCTAGTGCTCAAAGCGCATTAAATGCTACAAAGGATATTCCAATTGTGTTTACTTCTGTTACCGATGCAGTTGGAGCTGAACTAGTTAACTCAATGGAAAATACAGAAGGAAATGTAACAGGAACACTTGATAATCACCCCGAAGGGATCCCGAACACGGTGAAGTTTATCGACGAGCAATTTGAAGGAAAGACAGTTGGTTTAGTTTACAACTCTGGCGAACAGAACTCCATTGCCCAAATTGAGATGGTAAAAGAAGCAGGGAAAGAAACGGACCTTGAATTTGTCGAGGCGACTGTTTCAACTACTGCTGAAGTAAAGCAAGCGACAGAATCTCTAGTAGGCAAAGCAGATGTGATCTATATTATCACCGATAATACTGTGGTTTCAGGTCTTGACGCTGTCATTATGGTAGCAAACGAAAATGATATTCCGTTGTTTGTTGGAGAACTAGATTCAGTTGCTAAGGGTGGATTTGCGGCTTATGGCTTTGATTATGCTGATATTGGTTATGAGGCAGGGGTTATGGCTGCGCAAATATTGAAAGGTGAAAAACAACCTTCCGAACTCCCAGTTCAATATCCACAAAACTTGAAGTTAGTAATCAACAAAAAAGCAGCAGAAGAAATGAACATTGAATTGAAAGAAGAGTGGGATAGCCTGGCTGAATACCTTGACTAAGAGTGATGCCAATCTGAACAGTCCGGTTTACAGCCAGGAAGAACATATATAACCGGACCGTTTTTAAGCATCTAAGAAAGGAAGTTGACTATGCCTATTGCTATTTTTGGGTCTTTAGAGGCTGGTGCATTATACGCCCTTATGGCATTGGGCGTATACTTGTCTTTTCGGATCCTTGATTTTCCAGACTTAACTGTTGACGGGAGTTTTGTAACAGGTGGTGCCGTAGCTGCAATCATGATTGTCAACGGCTTTAATCCTTTTATTGCAACAATCGCTGCTATAATAGCGGGATTCTTAGCCGGGTGTTTTACAGGACTTCTCCATACAAAGGGGAAAATTAACGCGCTATTATCCGGTATCCTGATGATGATCGCCTTATATTCAATTAATCTACGAATTATGGGGAAATCAAATATTTCCATGCTGTCTGAAGAGACGGTGATTACGAAACTTACAGAGTTCTGGAAGGGATTAAAGATTGATGATGCAATCCAAGGAGGATTATCCGCAATCGGTATTAGCGGTTTCGTTCCTAAAACATGGGCGATTTTATTTCTCATGGTTATCCTAGCTTTTATTGTGAAGGCTGGAATGGACTGGTTCTTAAAAACTGAATTAGGTCTTGCTTTACGTGCGACTGGAGATAATGAAACAATGGTGCGCAGCTTTTCCGTAGACACAGATTTTTATAAAATCTTTGGTTTAGGTTTGTCGAATGCACTTGTTGCCTTTTCTGGAGCACTGGTCGCCCAATATAACGGCTTCAGTGATGTCGGAATGGGAATTGGGATGATTGTCATTGGTCTTGCATCCGTCATTATTGGTGAAGCGATATTTGGGGCAAAAAATATTATCCGTGCAACAGCAGCGGTAATTGGTGGCGCGATTCTATACCGGATTATTGTGACGATGGCCCTGAGAGTTGAATTCCTTGAAACCGGAGATATGAAGCTGATCACTGCTTTAATTGTTATTTGTGCATTGGTTCTGCCAAAAGTGATTGACCGCCAAAAAGAAAAGCAGAGAAAACGGAAACGGCTTAAAGCGATGAAACAAGCCGAATCTGAAGGAAGGGGGCAGAACCTTGCTGCAGTTAAATCAGATTTATAAGGTTTTTAATGAAGGAACACCTGATGAAAAAGTCGCCATTAACCATATAAATCTCCATATGGCCCCCGGTGATTTTGTTACTGTGATTGGGAGTAATGGTGCTGGGAAATCAACGGTGATGAGTGTGATCTCCGGTAAGTTATCTCCTGATTTAGGAAGTGTTAACATTGATGGTAAGAATCTGACTGAAATGTCAGAGCATAAACGCTCTTCCTTTATAGGAAGAGTATTTCAAGACCCTATGGCTGGAACGGCCCCTTCAATGACGATTGAAGAAAATTTAGCCATTGCCTATTCTCGAGTAAAGAATAGAGGATTTGGATTAGGTGTAAATCGGAAACGAAGAGATTTCTTTAAGGAAAAACTGGAGAGTCTTCATCTTGGCCTTGAGAATCGTTTACAAGCGAAGGTTGGTCTCCTTTCTGGTGGTGAAAGGCAGGCACTATCTCTCTTGATGGCAACCTTTACTGAACCGAAAATCCTGCTTCTTGATGAGCATACAGCAGCACTGGATCCGTCAAGAGCAGAACTTGTTACCCAACTGACAAAGGAAATTGTTAGTCAGTACGGTTTAACGACACTTATGGTTACCCATAATATGCAGCAGGCATTAGAATTAGGGAATAGACTTATCATGATGGATAAGGGACAAATCATCTTTGAAGCTGACCAAGAAGCCAAACAGGAGTTAACGGTCGAAAAGCTTTTAAATGAGTTCCAAAGAATTCGCGGCGAAAAGATGAACAATGACCGGGCAGTTTTGATTTAACAAAGTACATGGGGTGCCCATGTACTTTTGTTTTGCCTATTTATGGTGTTAAGTTAGATCCTTGCAAATTTTTAATATATAAAACTTGTAATTCTTTGTATAATAGATAATGGATTTTTTTTAGGAAGGTGGGATCTAGTTGGAAAATGTAATGTCTATTAATCAAGGGAGCGAGTTTAAGAAAGGGCTTCATGCCGGAATAAGCATTGCAATTGGTTATGTTCCTGTTGCGCTAACATTTGGATTACTGGCAAAAACCACGGGGTTGAGTATCGGTGAGACTGTAATGATGAGCATGATTGTGTTTGCTGGGGCTTCTCAGTATATGTCATTAAGTCTAATTGCGTTAGGGACCGGAATCGTTGAAATTATCCTCACCACCTTTATTGTAAACATTCGTCATTTCCTAATGGCTGCTTCTTTAAATGAAAAGGTGGAATTCGATCGGGTGATTAATCGGATTGTCTACTCTTTTGGGATTACAGATGAAACTTTTTCAGTAGCTGCTACTCAACCTGGGAAGCTCTCTACTGGTTATATGTTTGGATTGAACTTGATTGCCTACGCTAGCTGGGTGATGGGCTCGGGAATTGGCTTTGCAATAGGAGCTGGTCTCCCTGCAACATTGCAACAAAGTATGTCAATTGCTCTCTATGCAATGTTTATTGGTTTGTTAGTTCCTTCAATGAAACAGGGGGTTAAAGTTATCTTCCTTGCTGCGTTAGCAGCTTGCTTTAATTCAGTTTTTACAATGACAGAATGGTTATCGACTGGATGGGCCATAGTGGCAGCGACGCTTCTATCAGCTGTATTGGTGGAGTTGATTGAAATAATGAAGAAGAAAGGGAAGGTGTCCGGTGTTGAGTAAGGAGATTGTGATTATGATTATAGGCATGGGGATTGTCACCTTTATTCCTAGGATGTTGCCCTTTATCATGTTTAGAGGGAAAGAACTTCCACCGTTCCTCCAAGGAGTACTTAAAAACGTGCCCTACGCTACCCTAGGAGCTTTGATATTCCCAGCTGTGTTATACATACAAGAGGATATTTGGTACGGAGTTATTGGGGCATTAGCAGCGTTTGTCGTCGCTTTTCTAGGGGCAAATGTCATAGTCGTCGTTATGGGTTCAATTGCCGTCTTAAGTGCATATTCATTATTTTTTTAATCGCAGGCTTCCTAATAAGGGACCTGTTTTTTTAATCCCTATAATTATAGAAAATAAAAAATAGAAATGTTGACAAGCAAGAAGAATACAGTATAATTGAGAGTATATTTCCGAGTAATCTAATATGATTTATAAGGATAGGATGGATTCGATATGTTTATAGAAATTAATGATATCCAAAAACAATTTTTAGATAAAGATAACAAAGCCATTAATGTCTTAACTAATATTGACTTAAAAGTTGAAAAAGGAGAATTTGTTTCAATCCTAGGTCCTTCAGGTTGTGGGAAATCAACGTTACTCTCCATTGTAGCAGGTCTTACAAAGGCAACTAGTGGAGAAATCATTGTTAACCAATCAAAGGTAACCAAACCTGGAAAAGACAGAGGCATGGTTTTTCAACAGGCAGCTTTATTTCCATGGCTGAATGTATTGGAGAATGTTACTTTTCCCCTAAAAAAAGAGATGTCCAAAAAAGAAGCAGAAAATCAAGCGAAAAAGTACTTACAGATGGTGCAACTAAGCAATTATTTACATCATTATCCGCATGAGCTCTCAGGTGGAATGCAACAGCGTGTTGCCATAGCAAGGGCACTGGCAATGAACCCAGATACATTGTTGATGGATGAACCCTTTGGGGCACTCGATGAACAAACACGGTCACGACTCCATGGCCAGCTTGAGACAATTTGGACTGAAACTAAGAAAACCATCTTGTTTGTTACCCATAGTATCTCAGAATCCATTAAACTATCGGATCGGATTATCGTCATGGGTACCAAACCAGGTACGATTCTTCAGGATATTAAGGTCGATCTTCCTCGCCCAAGGGAGCAGTACAAAAAGGAAATGCTCGAAATTGAAGAGCACATCATGGGCTATTTGAAGAAAGAAATCGATAAAGTTGTAAGCGAGGAATTGGCTAATGCATCCAACACTTAAAAGAATTATATTTTTCACTTCAATTATCGCCTTTTGGGAAATTGGTTCACGGCTAGAACTTTGGATGCCGATTATACTTCCTTCACCAACGATGGTTCTGAATGCTTTAGTAACAGGATTTGAAGACAAAACATTGATTTATGATTTAGTAGCCAGTTTTAAAAGGCTTGCAATAGGTCTCGCTTTATCTTTGTTGATTGGGTCCGCTTTAGGTGTTCTATTAGCAAAATCGAAAAGTGCTGATGAGACGATTGGAACGGTTATTCTTGCATTGCAGGCTGTACCGAGCATTGTTTGGCTCCCGCTTGCTATTATGTGGTTCGGAATGAATGAAACATCGGTTATCTTCGTGGTCGTTTTAGGGGGAACCTTTGTGATGACGCTCAATATGCGCTCAGGAATAAAGAATGTTCATCCTCTTTATATTAAAGCAGCACAGACAATGGGCTCCAAAGGTTGGGATTTATTTGTTCGTGTCATTTTCCCAGCGTCAATTCCCCACGTTGTGACGGGGGCAAGACTCGCTTGGGCTTTCTGTTGGCGGGCGTTAATGGCCGGGGAATTATTGAGCACCGGTCCAGGACTTGGTTATACTCTTCGGTTTGCTTCTGACTTTGGAGATATGGCCCTTGTTATTGGTGTCATGATTATCATTGGGGTCATCGGTTATATTGTTGATCAGCTTATCTTCCAGCGAGTAGAAAAGACCGTATTGAAACGCTGGGGATTAGAATCTTAAATTTTTCTTAAAAGGGAGAGAAAAAACATGAAAAAAGGATTATTAAGCTTCGCTTTCCTGATATTATTCGCCGGATTACTTGCTGGATGTGGAGCCGCAAACGATGAAAGTGCAACTGGTAACAAAGAAAAGATTGTAATAGGTTATTTTCCTAATATCAACCATGTTCCGGCAATGGTAGCGAAAGATCAAGCGCTATACGAAGAACAACTTGGTGATGGAACAACAGTTGAATATCGTACATTTGCGGATGGCGGGGCCTTTATGACAGCTTTGAAGACAGGTGACGTTGATGCGGGCTTAGTTGGTCCAGGACCGGCTATGAATAACTACACAACTGGAGCGGATGTTAAAATTATTGCTGGTGCATCTACTGGTGGAACGGTTGTTTTGGCTAGAGAAGGTGTTGAAATTAACTCGCCAGAGGATTTTGCTGGGAAAGTGTTTGCTACACCAGCAGTTGGCTGCACACATGATGTTCAATATGAAACCTACCTTCAAGAAAGTGGTATTACTTCTGAGCGAATCGGGGGTACGATGAAGCACTTGCCAGGAAATCCAGCTACCTATTCTGCGTTGTTACAATCAGGTAAAATCGATATCGCTGTAGCACCAGAGCCTTGGGCGGCTGTTATTGAATATGAAACAGGTGCAGAAGTCGTCATTCCTTGGAACGAGGTTAGCTTTGGTGAAACTTTACCGGCTTCCGTAATGGTTACTTCTGGGAAGCTAGCAAGCGAAAATCCTGAATTGGTTCAAAAAATCATTGATGCTCATAAAGAGGCTGTACAATTCATAGAAGACAATCCAGAGGAAGCAAAAGCAATCACGCTTAAAGATATTGAAGAGACGACAGGTCAGGGGCTAGAAAAGAAAGTAGTCGATCTTGCTTGGGAGCGAATTGGCTTTACTTATGAAGTCGACCAAGATGCCGTTCAAGCCTTCGCAGATTCGTCCTACGCGTTAAAGTTTTTAAAAGAACAGCCAGACTTCACTAACTTAATTGATAAGCAATTTATTAATAGCCAAAAGACAGCAAGTAAGTAATGAATTGGTAATAGTTGAAAAGGCATCTAGAATTTATTCTAGGTGTCTCTTTTTTGTACATGAGTATGGTCATTGAAGAGATCCTCTCACCCTATAAGGGTTAAGTTTTGCATGCTAAATACGAATCTTACAAGAGTGTACATCTATGATACCTTTCAATACTAAAACCTGATGTAATCAAAACTCCTTCAAAAACGGAGTTTATAGGTTGTGTTAATATTAACTAACAAAAGCTTGTTCTATTTTATCCCTAAAAGACTAAACTAGTTATGTAGAGGTTGTACGAAAAGGAGGGATGACTGTGGCAAGAAAAATGGGCTTTTTTGCAATACTTGCCTACGTTTTATTTGGATTTCTTGTATATTGGTATTTATTTTATATAGCTGATTCGACCCTGCCGTTTGAATTTCAAGGTTCGAGTGCAGATCCGGCTACCTTCTTAAATAGTAGGGAACTCATGTTAAGTGAAGAATATTCACAAATCCGGAATTTATTGTTCTTCCTAGCAACTCCGTTAGAGTGGCTAATTTATTTCTTGATTTTACTTACCGGTTTGTCTAAAGCTTTTAAAAACTGGTCCGATGAAACGACTAAAAATAAATATGGTCGGGTTGGCATTTATGTTTTCTGGCTATCATTATTTGCCTATATGGCTACCTTTCCGCTTAGCTATATAAGCTATCATTTATCGAAAACATATAATATCTCAACGCAGACCTTTGCTTCCTGGATGAAAGATGAACTAATTGATTTTTGGGTTAACTTTGGAATGATGGTTGTAATTGTTGGTGTTCTGTACTGGCTAATCAATAGGAGTAGGAGATTCTGGTGGCTTTTCGCCTGGATGCTTTCCATACCTTTTACCTTGTTTATCATGTTCGTACAACCTGTTGTCATTGACCCTTTGTATAATGACTTTTATCCACTAAAGAATAAGGAATTGGAAGCAAAAATATTAGATCTTGCTGCTCAAGCAGAAATCCCTGCTGAGCATGTGTTTGAAGTTGATATGGCTGAAAAAACCAATGCATTGAATGCTTATGTTACAGGAATTGGCTCTAATTCTAGAATTGTTTTGTGGGATACAACCCTTAACAGGTTGAATGATAATCAAATCTTATTCATTATGGCTCACGAAATGGCACATTACGTGGAAAAGCATTTATATATCGGGATAGCAGGTTACTTGCTGTTATCGCTTATAGGATTGTATTTAATCCATAAAATAATGAACTGGGCAATTAGCCGCTGGGGAAAAGAGTTCAAGGTCAGTGGTATGGGTGATATTCGCTCCCTGCCATTGTTTTTCATATTATTATCAATGTTAGCCTTTGCCGCAAGTCCATTTTCTAATTTTGTTTCTAGATACCAAGAAGCAAGAGCAGACAGCTATGCGATTGAGATGACTGATAATCCGGAGGCAGCCATTACGGCTTTTCAGGAGTTAACAAAAGCTGGATTAAGTCAGGTAAATCCTCCTTTGCTTGTGAAACTATTCAGGTATGGTCACCCAACAATGCTCGAGAGAATTTCGCGGATTGAGGACTATGAAATACAAAAGCGAAATGAAGAAGGGATGAGCCCTTAGTAAGGGATTTGCCTTTACTAAAGTCTGTTTTATCATAAGATAGTTGTTAAAATCCTAAAGTCGATTTTAACGAGAAAAGTGGTTTGGTGCGATTTCATTAAGTTCTCAAGCTTTTCTTTCAAAGAATAAAGCTGTTCAATGAAAGAAGTTCCGTTTAGGCTTCGAAAGTAACAAGCTTTGAGAAACGAGCTTTATAAAAGAAGAATCCCCCACAGGCGGTGGGGGATTTTTTCTGTGTTAGATTTAAGTTCCAAATTGTTTATCCAAAGCTTTTAATTCTTCGGTTAATGAAAAAAATAAAGTGCGATTGCGATCATCAATCGCTTTGTCGATTCTTATGAGTAACTTTTCTTTTTGGTTCTTGAGCTGAATTTCAGAAATGAGCATCTCAACATATAAATCCTGTACAAATGATTCCTTTGCCTTTATGCGTTTCATTACACTGGCCTTCATGATTTCAGAATACGATTTCTCCTTCACTGATTTCACCTCTTTGACCTTTTTTTTATTATATGGATTTCTAAAGAGATAATCAACTAAATTGTTTAAATTTTTAGAAAATTTTATACCCGTAATTATGTATAAATTTAGAACTTTGTAAGTTTGCTATTTTATTAGAAAAAAACAATGATATGATTTATCTTGGGTAAACTGCCCAGAATAGGAGATGATATAGCATGGTTATTGATGAGAAAGCACTTGTAGATGATTATGAAATTAATCCCTTCACAATGATTATTTTCCCGGTTGAAAAAGGAAATAAGATTTATTCGAAGATTGTTGAATATGAAAACGAATATTACTCGAGTTTAAAGCCTACTGAATTAGTTAAGAGAGGATGTGAATATAATCTTTCAGACTATAATGCAAGCAAAAAGGTAACACGCAGACTAACTAGAGTCACACATAAAGCCCCCATCGCCATAGACCCCTCAAACTCGGTGTTTCTGCTACCTACCAAGTCGCCAAACAAGTCGAGCTGTATTTGGGTTTCCCATGAACATGTCCTTGACCATAAGCGCAACGATGCTTTTAGTACTAAAGTTACTTTAAGAAATAAACAAACTTATATTCTCCCGCTCTCCTATATATCATTTGATAAGCAATTATTAAGAACAGCGGAACTTAGAACGAAAATACTCCAAAGAATGAGAGAGAATGAACGAAAAGCTGAATATATTATTTATGGTCGAAGGTTCTCAGAAGAAAGAATGCCTTCGATGGTCAGTGAAAGGTATCGATTTGATGGTTAAATTTTTTCCGAGGCCCTGAATATTCAGGGTCTTTCCATTTGTACTAGTTCCGATTTAAATGTCTTTTGAATAAATAATAGGTCATTAACTCTTGAACCTTGTTCCTTATGCGGGGGTTGAAATAATTATGTTGTTCCTCATACCCTTTGTATAAAAATAAATACATAGTAAAGGCATCATCCTGCTTGAGTTTCTCCACCTTAAGATTATTTTGATTCATATAACGCTTCACCTCTGAAAACTCACGTTGAACCACCTTTATCGTTTCTTCAACAAGTTCTAGATAGGGTTTCTTCAGTTTAAGCAGGCTTTTTTCAATTACTTGCATATCACGCTCTAAAACAGTCAAAATCATAGGAAGGTAAATAGCTTGCTCGAGGATATCGCGATCCTTCTCGGGGATTCTAGTCATGATCTTATCGCTCCTTTTATACAGAACGTTTGTTCCTGTTTATATGTTACCCGATGGACAAGTATGTTTTCAAGTGGTTTTAGATTAGATTTTAGTATTTTAATCTTTTGCTTCACTTTTGGGTTTGTAAACGTGGCTGTTGAAAACCTCTCCTGTTCAATAGCACCAAAGTTTGCGAAAACAGCCTTAGCAAAAAAACTGAAGCAAATAAATTGAAATGGAAAGGTATGAGAATTATTTTGGATATAATTGACTAATACCTATTGTGGAAGGATGAATCGAGATGGAAGAGGTAAGGTTTTTAAAGGCGGAGGATTTATTTGAATTAAAATCAGTAACGGACCCTCAAGTTTCACCTGAAGGAGAACGTTGTGTCTTTGTTCAAACGGAAATGAACGAGGAAAAGAATGAATACTTCTCCCATTTACATTATTTAGAGTTAAATGAGAACAAACAGGCGCATCAGTGGACCTTTGGTGACACTCGTAACCATTCACCCAGGTGGTCACCAGATGGAACGAAAATAGCCTTCGTTTCAAATCGAGAAGAGAAAGAACAAATCTATGTATTGGATACCTCAGGTGGAGAGGCCCGAAGAATTACTTCTTGTCCTAATGGTGCCAAACGACCTATTTGGTCCCCGGATAGTAAGTCTATTGCATTTTCAGTATCTCTTAAACCAAGTGAATCTATAATCGCTGATGATAAGGAAGAAAAAGAACCTGAGCCGATTGTTGTAGATAAGATGAAATATAAATCCGATAACCGTGGTTTTTGGGATGGAAGGTATGAACAGGTAGCTATTTTTGAACTTGAAACGAGTAAAGTGAGAATTGTTACATCAGGTGAAACAGATTATCGTTTGGAGAGTTGGTCCCCTGATGGAAAATGGCTAGTTATCTCAGGGAACCCTGTGGAGGAGCAGGACTTTTCTTTTATTAGCGACATATTACTCTTAAATATCGAGACTAGGGAAGTCCATAATATCACAAATCAAGAAGGTTATTTTAATGAGGCTATTTTTTCGCCAGATGGTAAATACCTTGGGTTTGTTGGGCATAAACGTGAATATCAAAATGCAACGCTTAGCAAACTATGGGTTTATCATTTGGAAACGAAGGCACTCACTTGTATGACAGATGAGTTAGATATGATGGTTGGTGATGCTGTTGTTGGAGACTTTCAGCAGGGAGCACATGTTCCAGGGATTCTCTGGGGGGCAGATAGTGAGAGCTATTATTTCCTGGCTTCGGAAAATGGAAATACGGTTCTATACTATGGAACTGTACATGGCGAGATCTATCCAGCTCTTCTCGACCAACAGCACATATATGGAATGTCGCTTCACCCTCTAAGCCAACAGATTGTTGTTGCAATCAGTAGACCTACACTTCCCGGTGAATTATTTCTGTTAGAAGTAACTACTGGAAAACTAGTTCAACTCACAAGAACAAATGAATCATTATTGAAACAAGTACCTCTCTCTAAACCTGAAATGATCCAATTCCCATCAAGTGATGGATTATCTGTTAATGGATGGTTGATGAAGCCGGCGGGATTTCAGGAGGATGAAAAATATCCCCTTATACTAGAAATTCATGGGGGACCGCATGCGATGTATGCAAACACATACTTACATGAATTTCAGACTCTTGCAGCTAAAGGGTATGTTGTTTTGTATGTGAACCCAAGGGGAAGCCATGGATATGGACAGGAATTTGTCAATATGGTTCGAGGCGACTATGGTCAAGGAGACTACGAGGATATTATGGCTGCCGTCAACTTTGCCGTAACTACCTTTGATTTTATTGATGATGAAAAATTAGGAGTCACTGGAGGTAGCTACGGTGGTTTCATGACGAATTGGATTGTTGGCCATACAGATCGTTTTAAGGCAGCAGTTACACAGAGATCTATCTCAAACTGGGTTAGTTTTTATGGAGTTAGTGACATTGGTTACTACTTTACAGAGTGGCAAATAAAAGCGGATATGAATGATGTTAACACATTGTGGAAACATTCCCCGTTAGCCTATTCTAAGAATGTGACGACACCACTATTAATTCTACATAGCGAGAAGGATTATCGTTGTCCGATCGAACAAGCGGAGCAATTGTATATTACTCTTAAGCGCCAAGGAAAAGAAACAAGAATGATACGGTTTCCGGATTCAAATCATGAATTATCTAGAAGTGGAAAGCCAAAGTTTCGCATACAACGTCTAGAACACATAATGGCATGGTTTGAAGAGTATTTAAAATAGATTAATTTAAACATTAACCGCAAAGTAGGATTCTTTGCGGATTTTTTTATATGATTTGTAAAAAACTAAACAGATATATAACGAAGAGATTATAGAAAGCAGGAATATTAATTAAAGAAGCGAATGATTTTGTAAGCTGTGTTTTTTCGCGTTTCTGTTATATAAGAATGTTCATTGCATAGGAACTCCACGGAAAGAAGCGAGAAACTTGATGAAGAGAATCCACTGTTCACTTTCCTACGTAGAAAATAGCTTGCGAGTACAGTCGTTTTGTAAGATTAATTAATGTCAGGGGGATTTGATGAGGTCTGATCGTCATATAAAAAAGAAGCATAGAAGGCGGCTCTGGTCCGTCGGTTTAATCATGTTATTCCTTCTGATTGGAGCATTATCACTTTATAGTTATTTTCAGTATCAGGCAGGGCTCAAAGATTCCCAAGAAGAGTCTGGACAGCCAAAGGTTGAGTATACTTTCAATGGGGACCGGGATAAGAATGGACACACGAATATTCTTCTTTTAGGGAGTGACGCAAGAGGGGAAGAAAATTCCCGAGCAGACACGATAATGATCGCTAGCTATAACCCAGGTAAAGGGACTTATAAGCTAGCCTCGATTATGAGAGACACGTATGTTAGTATCCCGGGTCATGGGGAAAATAAAATTAACACAGCTCTAGCATTTGGTGGGCCAGATCTACTCAGACAAACAATTAAAGAGAACTTTGATGTTGACCTTCAATATTATGGGATCGTTGACTTTCAAGGGTTTGTTCGATTAATTGATACTGCCTTTCCTCACGGGGTCGAAGTGGACGTTGAAAAAAGTATGTCCAAAAACATTGGGGTCAAACTAGAACCGGGTATTCAGAAACTAGATGGGGAGCATTTACTTGGTTATGTTAGGTTTCGGCAAGATGCGGTCGGGGACTTTGGAAGGGTTGAACGACAGCAAAAAGTAATGAAAGAGCTCGGGAAACAACTAGCCAGTGTCCAGACTTTGCCGAAGCTACCCAAATTGATAGGAGTGGTTACTCCTTTTGTCAATACGAATATGGATACAGGAGATATTTTATATATGGCAAGAGGATTTATTTCTGAAGAAGGTAGAAGTGTACAAACCCTTAGAATTCCAGTCGAAAACAGCTTTCAAAATCAACGAATTAGTGGGGTAGGTGCAGTACTTGCAATTGATGTAGAAACTAACAGACAAGCATTGAATGAATTTTTAGTAAAATAAGCTTGTTTGTTTTTCAATTAAAACCCCAAAGGTGTAAAATGGGGATAAAGATTAGTTGATAAGGTAACTCAAAAAACATGTTAGTTAGTCAGAGATAAAGGAGAATTAAATGGAGTTTGAAATTATAAAGGAATGGTTCACATTAGATAAAATCATGGAGTTAATTGGCGAGTATCGTGCACTTGGACCGATTCCGGGTATACTCCTGCCAATGATTGAGGCTTTCCTTCCATTTCTGCCGCTAGTATTATTCGTCATGGCTAACGCAAATGCTTTCGGGCTTTGGCTGGGTTTCCTTTATTCTTGGATAGGAGCATGTGCTGGAGCTTTGCTTGTTTTTATCCTTATTCGGAAATATGGTCAAAAAAGAATATTACGCTTCTTGCAAAAGCATAAACAAGTAAGAAAAGGAATGAGTTGGGTCGAAAGGCATGGATTTGGTCCACTTTTCTTATTACTGTGTTTTCCATTTACACCGTCAGCAATTGTCAATATTGTTGCTGGACTATCAAAAATTAGTTTTGCTCAATATATGCTAGCTGTAATGGCGGGGAAAATGGTGATGATCTTTATCATAAGCTTTGTTGGCCACGACATTCGTTCTCTTTTTACACAGCCGTTAAGGACTGCCATTGTTTTAGTGGTTATTTTTATTCTCTGGTATGTCGGTAAGATTATTGAAGTAAGAATGAATATGAGCACAAAAAACGAACATACTGGATAACAATGACATGTCGGGCATGTCTCCTGAACGGAAAAGCTCTGGGGAAAGTGGTGGGAGATTCTAATGAAAGTGGAATGGAAAAATGAGGGGTTTGAATGGATTAAGGCAATAGCCATCGGAATTATTATCTTTGTTTTTGTCCGTACGTTCTTTTTTTCGAATTATGTAGTCGAAGGGGAATCGATGCTTCCAACTCTCGAAGAGGGAAATAAACTGGTTGTAAATAAAGTAGGTTTTGAGGCAACCGATTTACAGCGGTTTGATGTCATTGTCTTTCATGCAAATGAAAAAGAAGATTACGTGAAAAGAATTATTGGACTCCCTGGAGACGAAATCGATTACCGCGATGATGAACTTTATATTAATGGAAAGAAAATAGTGGAGCCCTTTTTAGAGAAATATCGGGCAAAAGTGTTTGGGGGAGCATTAACAGGTGACTTTACCCTTGAGGAAATAACAGGGAAGGGACAAATCCCTGAAGGCCAATTATTTGTATTGGGTGACAACCGTCGAGGAAGCTGGGATAGCCGACATTTTGGTCTGATTTCCATTGAACAAGTAGTTGGAAAAGTGAATTTACGCTACTGGCCTTTAGACGAAATGGAAGTTACATTTTAAACTAAAAATTATTAGACCAATAAGTGGGAAGCGGCTATAGAAGCTGTTTCCCACTTTTTTTAACACTGTTGAAGTGTTAACAGCCTCTCTATCTCTTCCCGTCCGACCAAACTTCCACTCACCCTGGGCACATAGAGCCTCGCTATCCTCCCGACTAGCTGTTCTCTGAGCGTCTGTCTAGAGCAGAAATCAACAGCCTTGTTTAACAGAGCCCTTTTTTAGTTGATAACATAATCCAATATTAATGATGAAAAGCGAGGCTAGTAATATCAGCATCTCGAAAAAGGAAAAGACTGTTGCAACTGATGGGGCAAGGCTCGCGCCTGTTAAAAGGATAAACGAATAAAGAGAAAGCGCTTTTGACCGTTTTTGTCCACTGTATGAACCAACCAGAGTAATAACTGTTGGAATAACGATTGAAATCGATGCTATGAATAGAGTAGAAAAAGTAATCAGTCCTACTGTCGAGTAAAACACAACCATTGATAACAGTCCAAATACGCCTAACAGTAAGCCTGCTGATAATATTTTTATTTCACCCATCAGGTCGATAAGTTTTCCGGTGAATAGTGACACGGTAGCCCCGATTAATCCAGCTGATCGGATTTTAAATAAATCCCCGTCCGTACCAGAAAAAAATCTGCCGAGAGTGTCATAAAACGCAATTACTGAGAATAACAAGGTGAATGCAATTAAGTAGCATGTAACTAATCTTGAATCTTTAAGCAGAATGAGGAAGGAGATCCAAATCGGCTCTCGGTCAGTTTTTTGAGCAGGTGAATCCGCGAGAAGAAAAAAGGCTACACCAAATAAGAGTAAATAGCATATTGAAAAAAAGATAAATACGCTGTTCCAAGAAACTAGATGTGAAAGAATGGAACTTATTAACTGACCAAAGATACCCGCGATTAAAAATCCCGTATTAATTAGGACAACTAATAGTGTTCGTTGTTTAGTTGGAAACAATTCAAAGGAATAAGAAAATACGACCGAAGCGAAAGAGGCAAGTGTAAATCCTTGGATTGAGCGAGTAAGCCATAGGCTGAAAGTGTCCGTTGCAAATCCGACGGCTAAAGTTGTGAAGGAGGATGCTAGTAGACCAAAGACAAGTATCTTCTTCCGTCCGGTGTAATCGGAAATTGGCCCAAAGGAAAGAAGGCCAACTGCATAGAATAGTGTAAATAAGCTACCAGCTATGACAACATCAGCTGATGATATCCCAAGCCCTTTAGCAACCACATCATAAATAGGAATTAACGTATAAATATTACTGGCTACAAGAATTGATATCACAGTAAGTAGGGTAGCGACAGTCCTAATCAGTAAGAATGAGTTCATGAAATCACCTAAAACACTTTATGCACTTACATGAAGTTTTGAAAGTTGTATTGCCAATAATTATTCAGCAATAAATAGAAGTCATTATGTTATCATCAAATAAAGATAACTTAGGTTTTTGATGGGGGGAGTATCGATGTCTGTTCGTTTAGTACTAGGACGGTCGGGAAGCGGCAAAACAGAACTCTGCATGAGCGAAATAAGGAATAGACTGATGGATGACCCTGATGGAAATCCAATTCTATATTTAGTTCCTGAGCAAATGTCATTTTTATCGGAATATCGTCTTTCTACGACACCGGGCTTAGGGGGAATGATAAGGGCCCAGGTATATAGCTTTCCTCGCCTTGCATGGAGAGTACTCCAAGAAACCGGAGGGTTTACCCGCTACCACCTTACTAGTGTTGGAATTAGCATGATGATTCGGAAAATCATTGAAGACAAGAAAGATCAGTTGAAAATCTTTCGGCGAACAGCCGATAAAAACGGTTTCGTTCAACAGTTGGAACAAATGCTGATTGAATTTAAAAGATATATGGTAAAACCAGAGGATTTAGCCTTGAAGCAAGAAGAGGCAATGGGGGAGAAGGCTCTTCAAGAAAAACTTCATGATCTTGAAATTGTGTATCAACAGTTTGAAGATGAGTTATTTGGTAAATATATTGATTCTGAAGATTATTTCCGGTTGCTTGCCGAGAAAATTGCGCTATCAAATGATTTGAAAAATGCAGAGGTTTATATTGATGGATTTTATTCCTTTACGCCTCTTGAATTGTTAATCATTGAGCAACTGATGAAAACTTGCAAACGAGTTACCATTAGCTTGCCATTAAACCAATCTTATAAACATACAGTTCCAGATGAACTCGACTTATTTAGGCTTACAGGAGAAACAAGTCGCAGCCTTTATGAAATCATTCAGAATTCAGGAATTGAACTCGAAGAGGAAATCATCCTTACTGACCAGCACCGCTGGACAAATGACTCGTTAAAGCATCTAGAAGCTGAATTTGACTCTAGACCAACTAAGAAGTTCTTGGGAACTACTGAGATCCATATTGCCGAAGCAGCGAACCGTAGGGCTGAAGTTGAGGGAGTGGCTAGGGAAATTCGTAGCCTCGCTAGGGACAAGGGGTTGAGGTACCGGGATATTGCTGTTTTAATGCGAAACGAAAATGATTACCGGGATATTTTAGAGACGGTGTTTACAGATTATAGGATCCCGTTCTTTATAGATCAGAAAAGGACAATGCTTAATCATCCACTGATTGAATTCATTCGTTCTAGCCTTGAAACGGTTCTAGGTAACTGGCGTTATGAACCAATTTTTAGAGCAATAAAAACAGACTTGTTATTTCCAACGGGAGTGAATCTAAACAAGGCTCGAGAACAAATGGATTTACTGGAAAACTATGTGCTGGCCTATGGAATCCAGGGGGATAAATGGACAAGAAAAGACCGTTGGAGTTACCGTCGGATTCGAGGTTTGGAATTTTCATCAGCGGTTCAGACTGATGCAGAAAAAGAAACAGAGCAACTTTTAAATGATTTAAAGGTGATGGTAGTTACTCCACTTCAGCGGTTAGCGAGACGCTTAAAAAGGGCCGATAGTGGTAGAAAGCTATGTGAAGCAGTCTATTTATATATTGAAGAGCTTAATATTCCGACGAAATTAGAGGAATGGCGCCTTGATGCGGAAGGAAAAGGGCGCCTTGTTGAGGCGAGGGAACATGATCAGGCTTGGAATGCTGTGATTGACCTATTTGATCAATTCGTTGAAATCCTTGGAGAACAAGAAGTGACTCCCAAGCAATTTATCGCGATTCTTGATTCTGGCTTTGAGTCGTTACAATTTTCCTTGATTCCACCTGCAATTGATCAAGTGGTCGTTGCTAATCTCGAAAAATCGCGGCTTGCAGATATAAAGGCAACATTTGTTATTGGTGCAAACGAAGGAGTCTTTCCTGCGAAATTGACCGATGAGGGGATTTTTGGAGACGACGACCGGGATGCACTATTACAGGAGGGAATGAAACTTGCTCCACCAAGTAGACAGCGCCTTTTGGATGAGAATTTCTTTGCGTATAAGGCGTTTACAACTCCCTCAGAGTTACTTTATGTAAGCTACCCGATTGCCAATGAAGAAGGGAAAGCACTGATTGCATCGACCTATATAAAACGATTAACCGATCTTTTCCCTTATCATCTTAAACATAACTTTTCAGCTGATCCATCTGAACTAACCGAAATGGAGCAGTTATCGTTCGCTTCAGGGGAATACACAGCCCTTAGTTATTTAACAGGACAACTACAGTTAAAACAAAGAAATTACCCTGTCTATGATTTTTGGTGGGATGTTTATGATTATTACATGGAAAGCCCACAATGGCGGGGAATTGCTCGAAAGGTCCTATCTAGCCTCTTTTATGAAAACCGAACTAAGCAGCTGTCTGAAGATATTAGTAAGGAACTGTACGGCGAGGAGATCGAGGCAAGTGTTTCTAGGATGGAGCTCTTTAATAGCTGTGCCTTTTCCCATTTTGTGCAACATGGTTTAAAGCTTCGTGACCGACAAGTTTTCCGTCTTGAGGCCCCAGACATTGGTGACTTATTTCATGCTGCATTAAAGCATATTGCCGAAACAATTATGAAGGAAAACATCTCATGGGCAAGTCTTACTCATGCTCAAACTCAACAACTAGCTAAGGAAGCTGTAGATATGCTTGCACCTAGGTTGCAGAACGAGATTCTGCTCAGCTCCAACAGGCATCAGTATATAAAGCAAAAGCTGCAGTATATCATCAGTAGAGCTTCATTGATTATGAGTGAACATGCAAAGGTTAGCGGGTTTGCTCCAATTGGACTCGAATTAGGTTTTGGCAAAAAAGGGACACTCCCGCCGCTTGGTTTTACGCTAAAGAACGGAACTAAGATGGAACTGATGGGGAGAATTGATAGGGTTGACAAAGCCGAGGATTCTAGTGGCTTATACCTAAGGGTGCTTGATTACAAATCGAGTGAAAAGGACCTTAATCTAACAGAAGTGTATTACGGTCTAGCCCTGCAAATGCTTACGTATTTAGATATCATCATTACCCACTCGCAGCAACTTGTTGGAAAGCAAGCAAATCCTGCGGGGGTATTGTATTTTCATGTTCACAATCCAATGATTAATGCTTCAAAAGTACTTTCACTTGAGGAAATAGAAGAAGAGATTATGAAGCAATTTAAAATGAACGGCTTATTGTTATCAGATGAAAATGTTATTCAATTAATGGATCAGTCAATCGAGGGCGGAGTCAATTCGCAAATTATCTCCGCGGGTCTTAAAAAGGATGGAAGTTTAACAAAGGCATCCAAAGTAGCTAGCCAGGAAGACTTTGAAAATCTTAGACAGTTTATCCGTAATAAGTATATTGAAACAGGCAATGACATCACCAGTGGTGTTGTTGATATTGATCCATTTAAGTTAAAGGACCGATTGCCGTGTACATTTTGTTCCTTTAAATCAGTCTGCCAGTTTGATCGTTCGTTAGATTCAAATGAATTTAGAAAGCTAGTTCCGAAAACCAAAGAAGATATCTTAGAGGTCATAAAAAGGGAGGGGATGAATCTTGGCTAAAGTGAGTATTCCACCAAAACCAGAAGGGGCAACATGGACAGACGATCAATGGAAAGCGATTATGGCATCAGGTCAAGACATCCTCGTTGCAGCGGCTGCAGGTTCCGGAAAGACGGCAGTACTAGTTGAGCGTATTATAAAAAAGATTACATCGAGCTCTAACCCGATAGACGTTGATGAATTACTAGTTGTTACATTTACGAATGCTTCAGCTGCTGAAATGAGGCATCGAATCGGAGAGGCACTAGAAAAAGCGATTGATGAAGATGCGAATTCTTCGCATTTACGAAAACAATTAAGTTTATTAAACAGGGCCTCAATCTCAACCCTCCATTCGTTTTGTCTTGAAGTCATTCGAAAGTACTATTATTTGATTGATGTAGATCCTGGCTTTCGGATTGCTGATCAAACAGAGGGCCAGTTATTAAAAGACGAAGTCATTGATGAATTATTTGAAGAGGAATACGGTAAACCTAATAACCATCCGTTTTTTAAGTTAGTCGATACGTTTACGAATGATCGTAGTGATGAGGCATTAAAGGATATCATTCTTGACCTATATGATTTTGCCAAGTCAAATCCTTCTCCCGAAGAGTATTTAGACTCGATTGTAGACATGTATGATATTCAGCATGACATGGCGATTGAAGAATTACCATTTACTCGTTCCCTAATGTTTGACGTCGAGTTGCAACTGCAAGGGGCAAAAAGAATGCTTGAACAGGGGTTAGAGATTACGAAGCAACCAGCTGGTCCTGCTCCTAGAGCGGAAAATTTCATTCAAGATATTCATTTGGTCGAAACGCTAATGGCTGCACAAAAAGATTCATGGAATTCTCTTTATGAGGCCATCCAACTGGTTGATTTTAAACGGGCAAAGCCATGTAGCCCAAAACAATATGATAAAGATTTAATTGATAAAGCGAGTAAGCTTCGTGATAAGGCGAAGAAAGTGGTGCTTGATTTGCGAGCGGAGCTGTTTTCACGTAGACCTGAGAGTTTCCTAAATGACATGCTCGAGATGAAGACAGTCATCCTTACATTAACGGAGCTTGTTAAAGAATTTAACGAACGGTTTGCAAAAGTAAAACAGGAAAAAGGGCTTGTAGACTTCTCGGACTTAGAGCATTATACGCTCGATATTCTGTCTATGGGCAGTGAAGCGGACCAACGTCTAATCCCTTCTGACGCAGGGAACGCATATAGAAAAAGGTTTAAAGAAGTACTAGTCGATGAATACCAGGATACAAATATGGTTCAAGAAGCGATTCTTCATCTTGTTACAGCCGATGGTGAGAACATGGGGAACTTGTTCATGGTAGGAGATGTGAAACAATCAATTTATCGTTTTCGCCTAGCGGAACCAAATTTATTTTTAAGTAAATATAATCGGTTTACGACAGACGGTGATACGACGGGATTGAAGATTGACCTTGCGAGGAATTTCCGGAGCAGAGCAGAAGTACTCGACGGGACGAATTTTCTATTTAAACAAATTATGGGCGTCCAGGTTGGAGAAATCCATTACGATGAAAGTGCGGAGCTGAAAAAAGGTGCGGCTTATCCGGAGGAAATCCCGTATCCTGTGGAGCTTTTACTGGTCGATTCAGAAGAATCATCTTCAGAAGAGGCTAACAATGAAGATTCAGCGTCTGAGGGATATGACCTTGTGGACCTTGAACAATCGCAGCTTGAAGCAAGATTGATTGCAAAGCAAATCAAAGAACTGATAGAGAATCGTAAAGGGGTCTATAACCCGAAGACGAAAACGGAAAGTCCAGCAAAGTACCGTGATATGGTCATTCTTCTCCGTTCAATGACTTGGGCTCCCCAGTTTATGGAAGAATTTAAGCAACAGGGAATTCCTATTTATGCCAATCTCTCAACAGGATATTTTGAAGCAACGGAAGTAGCCATCATGCTTTCTTTGTTAAAGGTAATCGATAATCCGTTCCAGGACATTCCACTTGCAGCTGTCCTGCGTTCGCCTATTGTCGGTTTGAATGAAGAAGAACTAGCTGTTATTCGTATTGCGGATAAAAAAGGAACTTTTTACGAGGCTTTAATGGCTTTCTGTAAACGGCAACCTAGTCCCGAGCACGAGGAGCTTTATGCTAAGGTCAGACCTTTCTTCGATCATATAACGGAATGGCGAACTAGGGCTAGAATGGGCTCCGTTTCCGAATTGATTTGGCAGTTGTTTCGAGATACGAGGTTTTTTGATTTTGTTGGGGGAATGGCAGGAGGAAAGCAACGTCAGGCCAACCTAAGAGCACTTTATGATCGGGCAAGACAATATGAAGCTACATCTTTCCGTGGCTTGTTCCGCTTCTTACGTTTTATTGAGCGTATGCGAGATCGTGGTGATGATCTAGGTGCAGCAGGGGCCATCGGTGAGCAGGAAGATGTAGTCCGTGTCATGACTATTCACAGCAGTAAAGGATTGGAGTTTCCATTTGTATTTGTTGCTGGTCTTGCTCGACAGTTTAATACAATGGACTTAAAAAAGCAATATATGCTCGATAAAGAATACGGCTTTGCCTCCAAATATGTAAATACTGAAAAAAGGCTCACCTATCCATCCTTGCCTCAGCTTGCCTTCAAACGCAAAAAGAAGATGGAGATGCTTGCTGAAGAAATGCGTGTTTTATACGTTGCCTTAACAAGAGCAAAGGAAAAGTTGTATTTGGTAGCATCCGTTAAGGACTCCGAAAAAGCAATTGATAAATGGACAGAGGCAGCTAATCACCCAGATTGGCTCCTAGAAGAATATTTGCGGGCCTCTGCAAACAGTTATCTTGATTGGATTGGCCCCGCGCTAATACGACATAAGGATTCAACCAGTATTATTGAGGAGTCTTTCAATCATTCAATGAATATGTTTGTTCCTGATGAATTAGCAGCGCATTCTTCTCGTTGGCATATTCATATCCATAAAGCGAATGAGGTTGCGGCCTTACTTGAAGAAGAGAAACTTGAGCAGGAGACCCACTTAGGGAAAGTCCAAGCAGGCGATTGTGTCCAGATTAACTCTCAATATGCGGAAACTGTTCGTGGTCAGCTAATGTGGAGATACAACTTAATTGAAGCGACTACCCATCGTTCAAAGCAGTCGGTGTCCGAGTTGAAACGTAATCATGAAGTTCGTAGTGATGAAAGCGGAACAGATCTCACACGAAGCTTTTCAAAGCCAATTTTGAATCGCCCAAGATTTATGCAGGAGAAAAAACTGACCCCAGCGGAAAAAGGGACAGCCATGCACATGGTTATGCAACATATTGATCTGAATAACCAAGTAACAGAAGCCTCCATCAGGAAACTGTTAGACCATATGGTTGAATCTGAACTGTTATATCCAGAACAAAGGGATGCGATTGAGATTCAATGGATTCTTGCCTTCTTTGAAACGGATATTGGTAAACGCCTTGTCCATGCAGACAAGGTGTCGAGGGAAGTACCTTTTTATCTTTCTCTCCCAGCAAAACAAGTATATCCTAATTGGGAAGGACCAGAAGAGTCTATTTTTGTCCAAGGGGTCATTGACTGTGTATTTGAGGATGCACAGGGGACCATCCTACTGGATTTTAAAACGGATGCAATCCATTCGCGTTATAAAAATGGCTTTGACCAAGCTAAAGTTGACCTTGAAGAACGGTACAAACTCCAGATTAGCCTTTATGGGAAAGCTCTCGAGGAAATTTGGAAGAGGCCGATTGATGAGCGTTATCTATACTTTTTTGATGGTGGTCATCTTTTAAAACTAGAACGTTAAATAAATCAGAAAGCCGATACAGCGACCGGTGCTGTATCGGCTTTCTTTAGTTATTCCCGATATTTGGTTGGTCCACTAGGTTAGAATCCACTACATTGCTTGCGTTTAGGCCATTATTTGAAACGATAAATCCGCCGGTGTTGCCGGCACCCTGGCCTGAAGTCGATTTTGAATTACTTTTAGGTGATATGAAAAGGGAGTCACCGAACTGGACGGTCCCTCCTCCAACATTAACAATTTGTACAGGACCAATGATTGCTGGCATTTAAAACATCCTTTTCTTCTTTAGGCTCTTTTTTCATACTGTACATTATGCATTAATAGTTCAGGTTGTTAACTCTTGGGTAGTAGCTGACGGATATGCTTAATTCTTGTTTCTAATGAAACGTGCTTGGTGTTTCCCAAATGTACAACGGCAGAGGAAGACACCCCAATAATATCAATCTTTCCCACCTTTAAAAACGGGTTAATGTTTTGCCGTGTTAAATGGATTTTTTCAGAAACAGGTGGAAGTGTGATAGGTTCAGAGAATATTGGGTAATCAGCGAAATTTCCTTCATTTCCAAAGAACAGTTCTACCTGCCTTTGTACGGCAATTGCTCGGGAAAACCCATGAATATATTCGGAGTCACCAATTTGTAAGACGGACGAAATTGCGAGACTATCTATTTCAATATCCTTAACTGATGTTGTTCTTTGTAGCATCCGTTATCGAGTCTCCGGTCCAAGAGGTACAAAAGGGCCGATGATAAGAGACTCAGGTGGTGTGTCAAAGGTAGAGGCAAGTTGAATTGTATCAGCATCTCCGATTAAAAAAAGCGCAGAACTTGCGACGGCACTTATTTTGATGTCTCCTACACAGATATCCCTGTTATAGACATTGAAATTCATTCTTTTTCCTCCCTGATCTGCTTTTGCACCTGTTCTAAAAATAAGTAAACACCATGTTGAATTTCAGTTTTTGTTTTTTCAATGACTTGAGAGTGAACGACTTCATCGTTTTCCCTGTCTTTTTCTGGCAGGCTGTTTAGATGGTTCTGGATACGTGTAGGAAGCTGTTTTTGAATATCATCTTTTATAAACTGAAAATAAGAATCATCAAGCTGTAAATTCAACTTTTCTTTTGTAGATTGATAAATATTGGGTAGTTCGCTCTCTAAATACTCTCTTAGATCAGTTTCAATATCCATACTTCGCCTAAAAAGAGCCTTAGGTGAAAAAGGCGCTTGGATATTTTGATTGTCTACTGTGAAATCTGATACCCCATCCAAGTCAGAAGGGTTTAAACCAATATTAAGTGTACCTTCAAGCGTTTCCACTTTTAATTGGTCGAATTTGTATTCAATGTTACCAACTTGTAGTGGGGGCCGTTCCTTTATGCGAGTCATTTCTTGTTGTAGTTCATAAACGTTCTTTTCTAGACTTTTTAACTTCTCTGCTTGATATTCAATAAAGGTGTGAAGTTCTTTCATATATTGATAGAGTTTTGTATCCATAAGAACTCACCTCTTTGGAGAAATTTGAACATGCCTGTGCTCCTTCAACTAGCTGTAGGAGATTGAAGCGGAACAACCGGGGCAATAGGTGGGTCATCACCGCCGTTAGGTTCCCCCGGTTCTGGTGCTGGTGCTGTATAGCCCCCAGTGTTATATAGATAGGAAGCTGGCTTAATGATTCCAGAACTACCGATTTGGAGAACGGAGGAATTGCTTACTGCATCAACCCTAAGCAGATTTATGTTTATGGATTGCTGTATATAAAAATTAGCCACGCTTTTCACCTGCTATCATGCATTAAAGTAATTTCCTTGATCAACGCTGTCTTGATCAAATGTATTTGTAGAACTTCGATTGTTATACAGGGTAATCGCATCCCCAGTATTAAATGAACCTGCTCCTGAAAAAGTCTTAGCTGTAGAAACAGGCATAATCTTATAGACATCACCGATATTAAAAACACCACTACTTCCGATGGAGATTACTTGGACTGCTCCAACCATTGCTGGCATATGTCAACACCCTTATAAGAATATTTCTTTATATCGTATGTAGGGGATCCTCTGATGTGATTAAAATGCCTAGTGAAAAAATCAATAAATACATGGAAAAATATTATCTTACGCATGGATTAATATGGTAAAATATTATTAGAATATTCAGTGATATAAATATACCATTTTTAGAGGAGGTAAAAAATATGGATGTACCTTTAGTATTAACGCAGTTTTTAGATCGGGCCGTTTCGCTATACGGAGACAAAAAAGCGATTATATGTGATGAACGGGTGTTTACATATAAAGAATTAAACGACCGTGTCAATGGTCTCTCTGATGGTTTGAGAAAGTTAGGGGTTAAAAAAGGAGACCGGGTAGCTTACCTAGCCCCTAACACCGTTGAAATGCTCGAAGGGTTCTATGGTGTTTTCCAATTGGGTGCGGTAATGGTTCCTTTAAATATTCGACTGAGGCCGGATGATTATCTTTTTATCCTTAATCATAGTGAATCTAAAGTCTTATTTGTGGATCAGGAATTATACCATCTAATTCAGCCAATAAAGGATAAACTGGATACAATTGAAAAAATCATTATCCATTATCATGATGGCGTTAGTGGAGAAATCAACTATGATGAGTGGCTTAGAGAGCAATCATCAGAACCATTTGACCGTGAGCCACTTGATGAACAGGACATTTCCAGTCTCCTCTACACCAGTGGGACAACTGGTAATCCAAAAGGAGTTATGCTCACCCATCGTAATAATTATCTTCATGCACTAAGTTCAATGCATCACCTGCGAGTTAGTGATGAGGACGTTTTGGTACATGTTTTACCTATGTTTCACGTCAATGGTTGGGGTTCTCCGTTCTATTACACGGCGAACGGTGCCACACAAATTTGCTTGAGAAAGGCTGCACCAGAGTTTATTTTTGATGCAATAAATAAACATAAGGTAACCGTAATGCATATGGCTCCTACTGTTCTAAACTCACTTCTTCAGTATTACGAGAAAAATGTTCCGGATTTACACGAGAATATTCGGGTCGTCATCGCAGGGTCTGCACCTCCTCCAGCCTTTGTGACGAGAGTAGAGAAAGAGTTAGGTTGGGAATTCATTCAAGTTTATGGAATGACGGAATCTTCGCCATTAAGTACGATTTCAGTGGTAAGATCGCATCTTAAAGGGCTGCCTCAAAATGAACAATATCGTATGAAGGCTAAAGCTGGTGTTCAGATGATTGGTTCTGAAGTAAAGGTTGTGAATGATTTAGGGGTTGCCGTTGCATGTAATGGTAAAGAAATAGGCGAAGTGGTCGTCAGAGGCAATGGGGTCATGAAGGGTTACTGGAAAAATGATGAGGCTACTATGGAGACAATTCGCAATGGATGGCTCCATACTGGAGACATGGCGAATGTCGATGAGTATGGGAATATTGAAATTGTTGATCGGAAAAAAGATGTAATTATCTCTGGAGGGGAAAACATTTCTTCTATTGAAGTCGAAGGTGTTTTATATGAGCATCCATCCGTATTAGAGGCAGCGGTTATTGCTGTACCACATGAAAAGTGGGGGGAAACTCCTCATGCTTATGTTGTATTAAGAGAAGGCGAACAAGTCACGGAAGAAGAACTTATCCGATTCTCTAGAGAAAATTTGGCTCACTTTAAGGCAATTACCGGTGTAACCTTTGTTACAGAGCTACCTAAAACGGCATCTGGTAAAATTCAAAAGGTGCAGTTGCGGAATGAATATTGGGAAGCTGTGGGGAAATCAGGTAGATTTGTAAACTAAATAACCGTTTGTTGTACAAAACAAAAAAGCAGGGCAACTCTATGTGGGGCCCTGCTTTCTTCTTATTCGACTGCCTCCTTTAATACTTAACAATAATAGAGGGAAAAATTCCGCCTAATTAGCAAAAAACATTAAAAATTGCAAAAATAAGGGGAGAGATTCCCTCTATTACCTCAAAAAACGTGAAACCCGGGAGACTTTTATCGGTATAAGGGGAAAACCTCCCCTTATTTCCCCGAAAACGAGCGCTAATTTGCATTTAACGGGAAAATCTCCTCTTATTTTACTTTCGTTAGTTATTCAATTAAGGACAAGCCTTCTTACTTTCAGAAGGCTTTCTTATCTTGTAAATTGTTTGGGATGATAGAAGAATAGATAAGAGAACATTAAATAATTAGCCCTATATTCTTAGGTTTTTCCCACTATATGTGATATGATATTGTAGAATTTGCGTATAGGAGGCAACTAACAATGGTACATGCACATATGACCGCATGGTTTTTGGCTATTATTTTATTTTTTGTTGCATTAGGATTGCATAAGAGCGGAAAACAAAAAGGATTTAAAGTGTTAAAGATGATTTTGAGAGTCTTGTACATTTTAATTCTTGCAACAGGCCTTGGATTAATTTTTAGCCTTGCTAATATTAGTTTTCTTTATATTGTGAAGGTTGTAGTGGGCCTTTGGGTAATTGCGTTGGTTGAGATTATCTTAGGACGTACAGCTAAAGGGGAAAACACGAAGGTATTGTGGATTCAATTTGTGATTGCATTGATTCTAGTTCTTTACCTAGGATTTGCATTACCGCTAGGAACGTATATATTCTAATTTATTAGGACGCTGTGACTTTTCCCTCAGCGTTTCTTTTTTTTGTCAAAAATTTATTGATTGATTTATGGTAACTTTAATATGGGGATATTGGGGAAATACAAGTAAATGGAGAATAACATGACAAAGTCATTTTCTTGCATTTATGACAATGATGCACAATTGGACTGCTTTGTGAAAGAGAACGGATTATTGGATGTTTCTAATCTTCTAATCCAAATTTTTTCGAAAGAAGAGGGGTATTTAGTTTCATTGCACGAACAAATGAAACAGAGGTTTCCTTCCGCCACCATTATGGGTTTTTCGCCAACAGAAATGACTCCTACAAGGAAGGTTAGAAAAGGGAAGGTCTTCCTTTCTTTTACCACAATAGAGGAAAAGAATATAAAGCTTGCTTATTATGATTATGAAAGTGTGTTGCGGTTTGAGTTAAGCAACCATCTTCAAAAGGCCTTGGAAAGAAAAGAACTGTTTTTATGTTACCAACCTCTAGTTTGTTTACGGACAGGGGAAATGATAAGCAGTGAGGCACTTCTTCGATGGGAGCATCCTAAGCTGGGACCGATATCTCCAGCAAGGTTTATCCCAGTTGCAGAAGAAATGGGATTTATTCAAGAAATTGGCGCATGGGTATTGAATTCAGCTTGCAAACAGACTAAAGCATGGCAGTTAAAAGGGATGCATCAATTAGGAGTCTGTGTGAATGTCTCTGCTAAACAATTTCTCAATCCGAGCTTCTTAGATGAGGTAAAGTTAGCGCTTAAGGTTTCCGGATTAGAAGCACAATATCTAACATTAGAACTGACGGAGAGCACAATGTTTCAGAATTTAGATGAGAGCATTGACATTATGAAGGCTCTCCGAAATACGGGGATCAATGTCTCTATTGATGATTTTGGTACGGGCTACTCTTCATTAAGTTACTTAAAATACCTGCCAATAAATTCATTGAAAATTGACCAAGCGTTTGTAAACAGCTTGCAAGCCACCCCTATTGATACTGCTATCGTAAAGGCAATCATTACAATGGGTGAGGTTCTTTCAGTCGATATTGTTGCAGAGGGTGTGGAGACTAAAGTACAGGCCGACCTACTTCGTGAGTTAAATTGTCAATACGCACAAGGTTACTATATTAAAAAACCACTTATAGCTGATGAGTTCGAAGTGTTCGCTCAGCAGTTAATCATGAGTTAATAGGAAAGAAAACCCTCCTGCTAGTATGTGAAGGAGGGCTTTTCATTTCATTCTTTAAATTATGAAATCTTTTCTATAACAGTCCGCTTTCCACTGTTAAGGGTGAATTCAAAACGATCATTCCGGGATGCTCCATAGTCGAAATGGTGCTGAATGCTACAAATTTGTTCTGAGTTATCGAATATGAGAAAGTTGACTCCCCCAGCTGAATCATTTGGATTAAGAAAATTAAGGTGGTTATAGCAGTATATACAATCATGGATAGAAAACTGGAGTGAGTTTAATGTGTTTAAAAAGTAAAGAAAGGCTTCATCGTTTAATTCATCTAGGAGTCGCTCCAAAGAATAAATCAAATGTTTTCTAATCCTTATCGTTTCACGGTCTTTGAGATCAAAGGTCTCGGTTCCACATTGAACTCTACCGCCCTCAATCAGCAAACCCTTGTTCCAGGACTTACCTCGAAGGATATCAATTTCCTGATGAAGAAAAGTCTCCAATAAAGCAGCTTCTTCAGTTTCTTCATCGAAAAATACCCACTGTTGGTTGATAAATTCAATTGTTCCGCTGTCGTATGCCCGCTGCTGATCTTCTATTAGCTTCAGTCTTTGTTGTTGATTCATCATTATCCTCCGTATTTAGCTATTCACCATCCTTTCTAGACAGTTTTATTAAAAATTATAACCTTTGTGAAAGAATAATCATCGATTATTCGTTTGCAATCGTAAAAGATGTTCTTTATGAATGTATATTAACCATCTAGTTTCATCTTGCATAAGATTAACCATAGCCCAAATTTTTGACGTTCCGCTATGAAAGGATGGATGCTAGATGTGTGGAATTACAGGCTGGATTGACTATCGAAAAAACTTAGGTAATGAGCAAAAAACGATTGTTAAGATGGCGGAAACTTTATCTCAAAGAGGACCAGATGATACAAATATCTGGCTTGATACTCATGCTGCACTAGGGCATAAACGGCTCGTAGTTGTTGATCCAGAAGGTGGTAAGCAGCCTATGACCAAGAGCAAAGGTGAACACCGCTATACCATTTGTTATAACGGCGAACTTTATAATACAGAAGATCTTCGAAAAACGCTTTCATTAAAAGGATATTCCTTTAAGGGTCATTCTGATACTGAAGTTTTACTAACAGCTTATATAGAATGGAAAGAAAATTGTGTGGAGTACTTAAATGGGATTTTTGCTTTTGCGGTTTGGGATGAAACCGAAGGAAAATTATTTATAGGCAGAGATCGTTTGGGTGTAAAGCCTTTATTCTATGCAGAAACTTCTTCTGGTCTTTTATTTGGTTCAGAACTCAAGGCTATCCTTGCTCACCCTGACGTTAAGTCAGAGGTTAACAGAGAAGGATTAAGTGAATTGTTTGGGCTTGGACCTTCACGAACACCTGGAAGTGGGGTTTTTAAAGGGATTAAAGAATTAAGACCGGCCCATTCGCTTAGCTTTTCAAAAGATGGGATGAAAATTTGGAGATATTGGAATGTAAAAAGTGAGGTTCATAAGGATAATCTTGAAGAAACGACCGAAAAGGTCCGCTACCTATTTACTGATGCGGTAGAACGCCAACTTGTATCTGATGTTCCTCTTACCACATTTTTATCAGGTGGTTTAGATTCTAGTGCCATCACAGCAATAGCTGCAAACAAGTTTGCCCAAGAAGGAAAAGGAAAGTTGCATACGTATTCGGTTGATTACGAGGGAAATGACCAGTTTTTTAAGGCAAATGAATTTCAGCCTAATTCAGATGGGGCTTTTATAAAAAAGATGTCTGAGGCTTTTGACACTGTACATCATAATTGTGTCATTTCACAGCAAAATTTGGCTGACTATCTTGAAAAGGCCGTGCATTATCGGGACTTACCTGGAATGGCCGATATTGACTCATCTCTTTTGTGGTTCTGTGAAGAAATTAAAAAGGACTTTACAGTGGGGTTGTCTGGGGAATGTGCGGATGAAATTTTTGGTGGATACCCATGGTTTCGCCGTGAAGAGGACTTAAACCGCCCTGGTTTTCCTTGGATGCGTTCAGTCGAAGCTAGACAGGGCCTTCTTAGAAGTCACTGGAGAGAAAAGCTAAACTTAAGAGAGTATATGATGGACAGATATAATGAAACGGTTGCTGAAGTACCAGCGCTCGAGGGTGAAAGTATTCAGGAAGCGCGCAGGAGAGAACTCTTTTATTTAAATATGGTCTGGTTCATGACTACTCTGCTTGACCGGAAGGACCGGATGAGTATGGGAGCGAGCCTGGAGGTCCGTGTTCCCTTTGCTGACCACCGTTTAGTAGAATATGTATGGAATATTCCGTGGGAGATGAAGATGCATGGGGATCAGGAAAAAGGAATTCTTAGGAAAGCATTAGAGGGCGTCTTACCGAATGAAGTCCTTTATCGAAAGAAAAGCCCTTATCCGAAGACACATAACCCTAAGTATACGTCAGCAGTTAAAAGTATGTTGTCTGGGTATCTTGAAGATTCGAATAGTGCACTTCATGAGTTTTTTGATCGGAAACAGCTAGTAGAAATGATTGAAACAAATGGTGACAGTTTTAAGGCGCCATGGTTCGGACAATTAATGACAGGGCCTCAGCTTCTTGCTCATATTGCTCAAATTCATATTTGGTTCAGGGACTATAATGTGAACATTGTAGATTAGAGTGCGATCCCCCGTTTAAAAAAAACGGGGTTTTTCTTTGTTCAATTGACATACTAAAGGTTTCAATAACATGTATTTGGTCCAACCAAGTTTGACGTCTTAAAGGACAAAGGATAATCTATAAAAGGAAGGTGTAATTTGATTGACTTTAATGGATTTTGAGGAGGAAACGGGGATGAATAAAGCGCTATATGCTATCATCACATTACCATTGCTTTTTTTATTTGCCCTCCCTGTGGCTTCACAGGAAAAGGCGGAACGTAACTGGCAAGATGAAACGATCTACTCAATTATGATCGACCGTTTTAACAACGGAGATAATAGCAATGATTTTGAAGTTGATACGAGAAATCCACTTGCTTATCATGGCGGTGATTTCGAAGGGGTTATCATGCAATTAGATTACATAAAAGATATGGGATTTACTACGATTCTTCTATCTCCCATTTTTGATAATAACGAAAGTGGGTACCATGGCTACGCAGTAAATGACTTCTATATGCCAGACGAGCACTTTGGAAGTATGGAGAGCTTTAAGACACTTGTGAACGAGGCTCATGAAAGGGATATGAAAGTTGTCATTGATTTCGTGGTTAATTATGTAGGATCAGATCATGTATGGACGAAGGACCCGGGTAAAAAGGATTGGTTTCTTCAAACTGAGGAAATGACGCATCAGAATCAACTTGCCTTTCCTTGGCTTGAGGGCTTGCATGAATTGAATTTAGCCAATCCTGAAGTACAAGAGTATTTGGTTGATGCTGCAACATGGTGGGTTAAGGAAACCGGAATTGATGGATATCGACTAGAATCTGTTAATCAAGTTCCCGGTGATTTTTGGAGTGATTTCTCCAGAGCTGTTAAAGAGGTAAATTCAGACATTTACTTATTAGGTGAAGTGGCACCAGAGGATAGTAGCTCGATCATGGACCATGAAAAAAGTGGAATAAATGGGTTTTCTGATTATACTTTTAATCAACCGCTGAGGGCTGCATTTGCTCAACCTGATCAACCGATGACCGAGTTGATTTCAGCGATTACGGAAAAGGAACAGCTGTATAAAGATCCATCCCTTGTTGTGAAATTTTTGGATAATCATCATACGTCAAGATTCACAACAGATGCAGCGAACCTAAATGAGCATCCTGGTGCTAGGTGGAAAATGGCTCTAACTTACTTATATACTACACCTGGTATTCCAATGGTGTTTTATGGAAGCGAGATTGCACTTTCCGGTGGAGAGGCACCGGACAATTTTCAACAAATGAATTTCATGACGGACAAGGAGCTAGTGGATTATATTACCCAATTGGGGGAAATACGTGGGGAACTTCCTTCATTATCTAGAGGTTCCTTTGAGCTACTGCACGAAAAAGATGGCTTAGCAGTATATAAACGTGAATATGAAGGCGAAATCTCTGTAATAGCGATTAATAATACTTCTGGAACCCAAAGTGTTGATATTTCTGCCCAGAACCTTAAAGAGGACATGGAGCTGCGAGGAATGCTTAACGGTGATTTAGTACGAAGTAACGAGGGCAACTATAAAATTGTACTTGACCGGGAAGAGGCCGAGGTCTATGTTTTGTCTGAAAGAACTGGGATAAACGTTGCCTATTTAATAGCAATGGTGGTTGTTGTCCTGTTGTTTATCGTATTTATTACTCTTCTTAAAAGAAGAGCGAGAAACGGGTCTAACTAGTAAAGTAAGATAAAGAATAGCAGTTATTTCGTGGCGTGAATCCTAGGATTCACGCCACATTATTTTACTTGTATCCACCAATATGTCTAGCCGTTAATAATCGTCCCACCATTGACATGAATGGTCTGTCCGCTTACGTAGGAAGAATCCTCACTAGCAAGGTAAACATATGCCGGGGCAAGTTCATGCGGCTGTCCAGCCCTGCCTAACGGTGTGTTAGACCCGAAGCTCGCCACTTGATCTTCAGAAAAAGTGGAAGGGATTAGCGGAGTCCAAATGGGACCAGGAGCAACACTATTTACTCGGACTTCGTCTTTAGCTAGAGACATTGCCAGCGAACGTGTGAAAGAGACAATGGCACCTTTCGTAGAAGAATAGTCAATCAATTGTTCATGCCCTTTATAGGCGGTTATGGAGGAGGTATTGATAATCGCACTACCTTTCTTTAAATGGGGTAGGGCGGCTTTAGTTAGGTAAAACATTGAGAAGATATTTGTTCGAAATGTTTTCTCAAGTTGATCTGCTGAGATATCGATGATACTTTTTTGTGGATGCTGTTCTGCAGCGTTGTTGACTAGGATATCAAGTTTTCCAAACTTTTCAATGGTTTGCGCAATTGTCTCCTTACAAAAAGATTCATCGCCGATATCCCCTGCAATCAGTAGGCATTTTTGACCTTCAGCCTCTATAAGGGCTTTTGTTTCTTGTGCGTCTTTGTTTTCTTCGAGGTAAACAATCGAAACATCCGCACCTTCTTTGGCAAAATAGATGGCTACTGACTTCCCAATGCCACTATCCCCACCAGTAATAAGTGCGACCTTGTTTTTTAATTTACCGGAACCTGTATAATTAGGGTCTACTGAAATTGGCTCTGGACGCATCTCGTCCTCTGTCCCAGGCTGGTGGGTTTGATGTTGAGGTGGAAATGTTTGTTTTTGATTTTCGGTCATGTGGCTCACTCCTATCCATTAGTCCATTTTTTATATTTCTGTCTAAGCGAGAAAAAAACACATGGGAATAAATACAAAGGCTCTTTTCACAAACTTGTTTTGCTTTTAAAGAGTAAAAACTATTAATTGAGCTCATTCTGAGCTATATAAAGCAATCACTAATGAGAAAAGGGCTTATAAACGAATTGACCCATAATTACTAGCTATTCTTACGCTTAAAATCGGCTTTAGGATTTTAGCAACAATCTTTAGGGAAACAGCCAATACAAAAAAACAGTCCCAAAGAGGAACTGTTTCTCGCTTTTTCTTTTCAGTTTAGCGGTAATTCATAAATTGTACATCAACAGTTAAGTCAGCCTCTTTGACTGCAGAAATAATCTGTTGAAGGTCATCTCTATTTTTACCAGTCACACGAACCTGATCATCCTGCACTTGACTTTTTACTTTTAGACCGCTGTTTTTGATAAGAGCTGTTATTTTTTTCGCGTTTTCCTTGTCAATACCAGAGATAAGTTTCGCACGTTGACGAACAGTTCCACCTGATGCGCCTTCGACTTTTCCATAATCAAGGTTTTTTACAGGAACACCACGCTTAATGAGTTTTCCTAGCAAGACATCCTTTAATTGCTCTAGCTTGTACTCATCATCAGAAATAAGGACTAACTCTTCCTTATCAAGACTGATGTCACTTTTGCTCCCTTTAAAGTCATAGCGAGTACCGATTTCCTTCATTGCAATATTAATCGCATTTGTTACTTCAGATAGATCAACTTTGGATACAATATCAAATGAACTCTCTTTTGACATACTCAACCTCCGAAAACATTTTTCATCCTGGCTTTATTATAGTAAAATATATCAGTTCAAACAACTTTTTGGAGATAATACCATTCATATACAGGAGGATGATCATGACTCTACAAGAGTATACAGGTCGTACAGTGGAATTAACAGTCGCACGGATATCAGAATTCGGGTATTTTTTAACGGACGGACAAGAAGATGTGCTTCTTCATCGCAATGAAACCAATCTTGAGTTGGAGGAGGGAGAGAAGGTAAAAGTATTTCTCTACGTTGACTCTAGAGGAAGACAAACAGCAACAACAACCATGCCCACCGTTACTGTTGGGGAGTATGCTTGGGTTCCTGTCGTAGATGTAATGCCGGATACCGGAGTATTTTTAGGTATAGGGATTAGTAAGGACATCCTACTCGGAAAAGATGATTTACCTGTTTTGGAATCCGTGTGGCCCCAAAAGGGAGACATGGTTTATATCACGCTAAGAGTAAACAGGAATAATCTTATTTATGCTCGTATGGCTAGTGACCAGGTGATTCAGGACATCTCAAGCCCTGCAACAAGACAAGATTTTAATAAGAATGTTCATGGGTATATTTATCGTACAGCGAGAGTGGGAAGTTGGATGATTACTGCCGAAGGCTTTAAAGGCTTCATTCACGAATCACAACGAATAGTCGAGCCAAGAGTTGGTGAAAAAGTAGAAGGACGTATCATCGATATAAAAGAAGATGGTACCGTTAATATTTCGTTATTGCCGAGAAAACAGGAAGCGTTGGATAAAGATGCTGAAAAAATTCTCGAGTACCTAGAATCTCGTAACGGGGCAATGCCATATAGTGATAAAAGTATGGCAGAGGATATTAATGATCGTTTTGGTTTAAGCAAGTCTTCATTTAAAAGAGCGCTTGGTAAGCTTATGAAAGAAGGAAGAGTTTATCAAGAAGAAGGTTGGACTTATAAAAAATAAAAGCGGCCAAACGGCCGCTTTTATTTTTTAGCAGTAAAGGTTTATAGATGATCCGTTTTCTTTGAATACTGGTTTTTCCCTGCTTTACGGTTTTTTTCCGCTAACATATTTTTTTCGTGTCGGAAAGCATTGTTGTCTTGTGCCTTTTTATCATTATCAGAAGTACGCGGCATTGTCATTCTCCCTTCTAACTGTTTTCAGTTTAGCTTTCCTGTTTAGGAAAAGAAGTATGCAAAAGGCCCACGCTAACACGTGAGCCTTTGTAAACCTTTCACTTAGGGTGTTGTTTTCAGTCAAGCGCCTTTCGTTCCGATCAACGGTAAGCAAAATCAACAAATCCCTTAACAGAGTTAATTTAAAAAGAAAATTGCAATTGTACCAGGACCTGTATGTGATCCGATTGTAGCTCCTACAGAGGTGATTTTGACATCTTTAGGATTAAATTCATTTACGATTTTTTTCTTCATTTCGTTTGCCGTTTCCAAATCATCTGCATGGCTAATCCCAATCATCTGGTTTTCAAGATTGGCCCCTCTTTGTTTCATCAATTCAATGATTCGATTTAATAATTTTTTCTTCCCGCGAATTTTTTCAATTGGAACGAGCTTCCCATCCTCCATATTAAGAAGAGGTTTAATATTCAATAGTCCGCCAAGGAAAGCCGAAGACTTCGAAAGACGGCCTCCTTTTGCAAGGTAATCTAAATCCTCGACAGTAAATAAGGCCTCCATATGGTCTTTTCTAAAATTAATATCGTTAATTATCTCTTCTTTTGACGTTTCATTAGAAGCTAAACGTGCAGCTTCCATGACGATGAGGCCGACACCAAGGGAAGCACCCTTCGTGTCAATAATCGTTAAGTCAAGTTCAGGGTATTCCTCTCTGACCTGGTCGGCAACCATGACTGCGGTTTGGTAGGTACCTGATAATTCCGATGTGAAGGATATGTAGATGCCTTGTTGGTTATTTTTAGCTAAGTCAACAAAAGCCTCTTTAAATCTTAATTGTGAAGGTTGAGATGTTTTAGGATGATTACCTGCACGGATACTATCATAGACTTCTATAGGTTGAATTGTTTCAAGGTCTTCAAACTCATTCTCATCTATAAGTACTTTTAAGGGGATCATAGTCACATTGTGTTGTTCAAAGAACTCAATCGGTAAATCACAGGCGCTATCAGCTAAAATTTTCACTGCCATAAACCTATTCACCTTCTTTCTAACTGTTTTTATGCTCTTAGTTTAGCGGTTAAATTTGAAAAAAACAATTATAAGTATTGATATTAGGCAATTTAGGGAAAAACATACAAAAGAAGGTTAGGAGGAAAGAAATGATTTGGTTAAATACAAAGATTTTTATCATCGTTCTGTTTGGGGCAATCTTAAATGCTATCGCAATGAACTTCTTTTTAATTCCTGCAAACGTCTATGCTAGTGGTTTCACGGGATTTGCTCAATTAATATCAAGTATTCTTGGTGAGTTTGCTCCATTTCAACTTTCCACAGGAATCCTGCTCTTTCTTTTGAATGTACCTGTTATCATTCTTGGATGGAAAAAGGTTGGAAGGTCGTTCACCATTTACAGCTTCATTTCTGTGTTACTCATGTCTTTTTTTATGGAAATGATTCCGATTATTCAGGTATCAAGTGATATCCTTCTTAATGCAGTTTTTGGCGGAGTAATCGCTGCAATTGGTGTCGGTCTTACATTAAAATGGGGTGCTTCTACTGGTGGAATGGATATTGTCGCAATGGTCTTATCGAGGATGCAGGATCGACCTGTAGGTACATACTTCTTTACTTTAAATAGCATTATTATCGTTACAGCAGGTTTTCTCTATGGTTGGGAAAAGGCATTATATACACTTGTTCAACTATATGTTTCCACACGGGTCATTGATGCAATCCATACAAGGCATGAGAAATTAACAGCAATGATTGTTACTCAAAAAGCCAATGACCTTAAAAAGGCCATTCACAGCCGGTTATCAAGAGGAATAACGACGGTCCCCGCAAAGGGCGGATTTACAAATGAAGACAGGGATATGATGTTCATCGTCATTACCCGTTATGAGTTATTTGATTTACAAAGGGTAATTAAGGACGTGGACCCACAAGCTTTTACCAACATTGTGGAAACGACAGGGATTTTTGGATTCTTTCGTAGAGAGTAATGCGTAAAGTTTGAGATAGAGTCTGATAAAAGATAGAAGAGGTGAAATATGCGCAAAATTTACCTAACCTTTTTACTGATATTTTTATTCATAAGTACCCAAATAGCCCCCATTTATGGAAAGGAAAACACGGTAGCAGATAAAGTGAGTTTTTTTATCGATGCCAACGCAACTCCTAAGAAGATCACTTTCGAAATTGTACTTAGGAATGAGAGCGATGCTTTACTAAACATTGAATTTCCAACTTCGCAGATTTACGATATTGTTCTTAAGGATAAGGATGGAAAAGAAGTCTTTCATCTCTCTGAAGAAAAGAGTTATGCACAGGTGTTGAAACATGTTCAGCTTGACCTTGGAAAAGCAATTCGTTGGGAGGAAACGTTAGAATCCCACGGGCTACCCGAGGGAGAATATGAGGTTTATGCTGAATTAAAGGCCAAAAGAATTAATACTCATGAAGCTGGTGCCATAACCGATAAAAAGAGGATTCAAATTCCTCCGGATCATCCAGTCTTTAAGAATGTTCAAGTAAGGGGAGAAAAGGGTTCCTACCAAGTCGAAGGCAAGGCTTGTACAACTAATGAAAATACATTCTATACTGTAGAAGACGGGCATAACCAGCAAATAGGAGAAACGAAACTAAGGTTGCAGAATGGACCTTCTGAGTGCAAATCCTTTGTTCTCCAAGTATCAGTTCCTGTTAATGAGCTGCCACAAAATGGATCTTTAATTCTAAATCTTTATGAACGAGATCAAGAGGGGAATATCATTCATAATTATCCTAGTATATTGGAAATATTTTATTGAAAAGGCTATTTCCGCATACTTTGTTGTTTTTAAACATTATTAGTGTTCGAAGCGCAATTTATGGAGCAATTTATATTCCCCTATTTTAAAACAAGCATTGAAAAAGATAGAAAGCTGACACAATTGTGTCAGCTTTCTATCGTTAATTTCCTTTTAAATTATCTAGCTCATCTTGATATTGGTGTAGCTGTTGCTTCTCGGCAAGTGTCGAATTGGCAAATGCAGAAGATAGTGAGTTTTCGGCTCGTTCAATCGCATCCTGATTGTTAGATCCTGCGTTATTGGCCATTGCTACAGCTTTTTTCGCCTCACGAAATAGACGATTTCCCATCTAAATCCCTCCTACTGGAGTATCATGTTCATTTGACATCTTTCTTGCCTCAGCTTCAGCATAAGTGGTGTGGTACGGGATTCTCTCGTCATGCTTAGAGACAACATCTACTCCTTGCTTGACAAATCGTTTGGATTTACTTGATCTTCCCATTATTACCCCTCCATTCAATATCTGAGCAAGATACGAGACAGAGCAGGAAATAGCCCTGTTTCTCTTTTAGTATGTGCCAGTTACCCATAGAAAAGTACAAATTTTAATTACCTATATATGCTTGTTTGTTATTAAAGTGTTTTTAAGTTCAAGAAGTCGTTAAGGTATACACCAACACCGTCTTCTTCGTTAGATAAAGTCACTTCATTGGCAATATTCTTAACGACTTCAATGCCATTTCCCATTGCAATTCCATGACCAGCATATTCAAGCATATCTAAATCATTATCCTCATCACCAAAGGCAATGATTCGTTCAGAAGGAATATTAAAATAATCTGCAGCCTTTTTCAATCCAACTGCCTTGTTCAAACCAGATTTGACGATTTCAATTACATGAAAAGGAGCTGCCCAGCTTCGGTGGTCAATTACTTCAGCATGAACCTCAGAAAGATGATTGCGAATTTTACTTAATTGCTCTTCTTCAGTATGAATTAACATGCTAGTTGGTGCCTTTTTTAAAAACTTACGTAAATCCCCAGTCGTAATAGTCGGTTCTCCAAGACCAAAGATGTCAATTAACTTTTCATCATGGTAATGAAAGTAAACATCATCAATGACTTCTGCGATTATATTATGGAATTCAAACGATTCTAGCGCGCCTACAATTTCCTTTGCAACATTGATTGAGAGAGGATTGTGGTGAATCCCCCAGCTATGGTCTAACGGGTGGTGGATAAATGCTCCATTAAAATTAACAATTGGCGTGTTAAGCCCCAGTTCATGATAATACATTTCGCTAGAACGGAAAGGTCTGCCTGTTGCAATCATGACAATATGACCTTCCTCACGAGCTTTATTAAGAATTAGCTTATTTCGATTGGATATCTTTTTATCATCCGTTAAAAGAGTTCCATCCAAGTCTAGGGCAATTAAGTGTTTTTCAGTCATAAATACTCCTTTTAGTTACATTTTTAAATATTTTGTATAGAAGCGAACGAGAATTGTAAGTCCGAAGCAAATGTCCATCAAGATGGACATTTTTTACTTACACACTATTGTAACCATTTTACCTATTGTTTGGAGAAAAATCATTCTCACAGCTTGAATCTTTTATCTAATATAATCAATAGAAACCATTTCGGTAAAGATAATGAGAAAGTGCTTGTATGCTCTTAGCAACCAGGTAATAAGATAAATAAAGCTAGTAAAGTTTAAATGGCTGTAAAAGTGTGAAAAAACTGTTAAGATGAATACGAGATAATGATAAAAAAGGAGTGGACGTTTTGGACCAAGAATTAAAAGATAGCATCATGGGTGCACTAGAAATGGTCGTTGACCCTGAGCTTGGTGTAGATATAGTAAATTTAGGGTTAGTCTACGATGTGGAATTGAATGATGAAGGTCTACTAACAGTGACGATGACATTAACTTCAATGGGATGTCCGTTAGCAGGAACGATTGTTGATTCAGTAAAGCATGCAATGTCTGATCTTCCAGAAGTAAAAGAAACAGAAGTAAACATTGTTTTCAATCCACCATGGTCAAAAGATATGATGTCACGTTATGCAAAGATAGCCCTCGGTGTAAGGGATTAATAGGAGTAAAAAGTACGTCTGAACATAGTTCAGGCGTTTTTTTATTGTTGAGGAAATTATAAAAATTAAGGGTGTGGATAATTTTGTTCGTTCTTTGCATCACGCTCCAGCGCCTAGCCCCTCGGGTCATTGTGTTTTCTCTCTGTATACAGGTTCTAGCCCCGCAGTTTATGCTCGGGTTGATCAAGGCAGTTGTGCTTTTTTTAATATTTTTGGAAATATAACAGAAGATAATTGTGAATAATTTTTGTCAACACTTGTTACAGATTTGTGTACTGTTTACTGCGTTAAACCTATATATACGTGGCTTATGCTAATATAATCCCATCAACAACTTCTTTAATAAACGTATACCTTACAGGGGGAATTAAAATGGCTAGAATTAATACTTGGAATCCAGAGGACAAGGCTTTTTGGGAATCTGAGGGCAAACAACATGCCCAGAGAAATCTTTGGATATCCGTCCCATCTTTAATGATGGCTTTTATCATTTGGCAGATTTGGTCTGTCGTTTCGATTAGACTTAATGACATTGGTTTTGCATTTTCACAAGAGCAATTATTTACACTTGCTGCACTTCCTGGTTTGGTTGGGGCTACACTTCGTTTTGTTTATACATTTGGAAATGGAATCTTCGGTGGTCGAAATTGGACGGTTTTTGCTACTGGTATTCTGATATTGCCGGCTCTAGGAATTGGGTTTGCTGTCCAGAATCCTGAAACACCATTCTGGGTAATGGCGCTTCTTGCAGCATTATGTGGTCTAGGTGGAGGGAACTTCTCATCATCGACTTCTAATATTTCTATGTTTTTCCCGAAAGCTGCAAAAGGTACAGCATTAGGAATTAACGGTGGTTTAGGGAACATGGGTGTGTCTGTTGTTCAGTTTGTAACACCGTTAGTTATTGCTACTAGCACATTTGCTTTTATTGGTGGAAATACTGAAGGCCAGGTTTTAGCAGATGGAACACAAGTATGGTTACAGAACGCTGCTTTTGTTTGGGTTATTCCAATTGTAATTTTGACAGTTGCTGCATATTTCGGGATGGATAATTTACCTAATGCGAAACAATCTGCGGCTGAACAATTTGTTGTTTTAAAAAGAAAACACACATGGATTATGACGATTTTATATGTTGCGACCTTTGGATCATTTATTGGATACTCTGCAGCTTTTCCTTTAGTTTTGAAAAACCTTTTTCCAGAGTATATTAGTTTGGCATGGGTTGGGGCATTTCTTGCAGCAGCAGCGCGTCCAATAGGCGGCTGGCTATCTGATAAGTTTGGTGGCGTGCTTGTCACAGCGATTACCTTATCAGTAATGTCCCTTGGTGCATTAGTTGTTATCTATTTCACAAACGCGGCTAATTTTGCTGGATTCCTTACAGCCTTCCTTGTATTGTTTATCGCAGCAGGTATGGGTTCTGGATCCACATTCCAGATGATTCCAAACATTTTCTCTGCGAAAGAATCTGCACCGGTACTTGGAATAACAGCGGCATTCGCTGCCTATGGATCTTTCTTAATTCCGAAGTTATTCGGTTGGTCTACGGAGAATTACGGAACACCAATTAATGCCTTGTACATTTTCGTTGCAATATATATTTTCTCCATACTGCTAAACTGGTTCTATTATCAGCGCAAAAATGCTGAGGTTAAGATTAAATAGTAAAATGGATCAAGCCGGGAACGAAATAACGAGTTCCTGGCCTTTTTCATGAGTATGTGAAGTCACTTCACAAATCTGTCAAAGGGCTTGTTTGTTCTGTGAGGAATCTCACTTATTCCCTGTGAGAAGTTACTTATACTTAATATAGAAATTGAATTTAGGAGGCCATTAATCATGTTTTCAAGAGACTTCGATAAAGACCCTTTCATTGTGATTTGGGAATTAACAAGGGCCTGCCAGCTTGCGTGTTTACATTGCCGTGCAGAGGCTCAATATAGAAGAGATCCTAGAGAATTAAGTTTTGAAGAAGGAAAAAATTTAATTGATCAAATATATGAAATGAATAACCCAATGCTAGTTTTTACTGGCGGGGACCCACTTATGAGGGAAGATGTGTTTGATATTGCTGCGTACGCAGTCGAAAAAGGCGTTCGCGTATCAATGACACCAAGTGCTACGCCAAATGTAACGAAGGAAGCGATTGAGAAAGCAAAGGACGTAGGTCTATCTAGATGGGCCTTTAGCTTAGATGGTCCAACAGCTGAGATTCATGATCATTTCCGCGGAACAGCAGGATCATTTGAACTAACAATGGAAAGAATCAAGTATTTACATGAGCTTGAGATTCCAATCCAAATTAACACGGTCATTTCTCGCTATAACTATGACTACTTAGACGAAATGGCAAAGTTAATTGAAGACCTAGATTGTGTATTATGGAGTGTGTTTTTCCTTGTCCCAACAGGCAGAGGTCAGCAAAAGGATATGATTTCACCTGCTGAACACGAGAAGGTTTTCATTTGGTTGCATGAACTAAGTAAACGTGTAAAGTTTGATATAAAGACAACAGCCGGTCAGCATTATCGCCGTGTTGTCATTCAGAATAAGATGCGTGAAGCGAAGGAACAGCAAGAAGACATCCAGTACCTAGATGCCCTAACACAACAAGGATTAACAGGCTCAATTGATGGCTTAGGACGTGCCCCTAAAGGAGTTAATGATGGCAATGGATTTGTTTTCATCTCGCATGTTGGCGATGTGTACCCAAGTGGCTTGCTTCCTGTAAAGGCTGGGAATGTTCGTGAGCAGCCCCTTGCTGAAATTTACAGAGAGTCCCCTATTTTCAAATCATTAAGGAATCCAGATGAGTATAAAGGAAAATGCGGTCAGTGTGAGTTCAGGTATGTTTGTGGTGGATCTCGCTCAAGAGCGTATGCTATGACTGGGGATTATCTTGAAAGTGAGCCATACTGCGTATATATTCCTAAATCAATGAGAAAGAAAAAAGAGCAACAGGCGTAATTAAAGGCTCTTCTCTCATACTACGTAGCCTAAAAGGAACTTATAACTATGATTACATTTAAAAAGTAGCCTTTAGTTTTATGAGGAAAGAGCTAGAAACTGGTTTTAATCGCACTAATCTCAGCACTAAAAACTAATTAAAATTAGCGAGAACGGCAAATCAGCTTGTTCTCTTCTTTTTTCTCCAAAAAAAAAAGAGCCCGTCTTATGGCTCTAATTTATTCAATACTACAAAAAACAGCTGGGCAATTTTCACATCCGATTTCTGTTTTTAGAAAGTCTAAATCATGTATAATAATTTTGCCTTTTTTAGTCGAGATAACTTCTTCTCTTTTAAGGTCGTTAAGAATGCGGTTCGTACTTTCGCGTGATGTTCCACAAAAATTTGCGAGCTCTTGATTTGTTAAAGGTAAGTCAATTAAAATTCCGTCTGATTGCTTTACTCCATAACTGTTTGTCATTCGGATTAGAGTAGAGAACAGAGCTCCCTTTTTTCCATTCAAGACAAGGTCTCGGAATTTTGTCTGGGTCTTACGGAAGTGATCGCTCATCCACTTCATGAATTCAAAGGCGAGCGACGGGTTTTGAAATATTTCTTTTTCAATAATTTCCTTCTTGATTGCAACTATTTCGGCATCTTCAAGGAGTAAAGCGCTTAGTAGGTACCTCGGTGACTCGGTAAACAAGGTTAGTTCACCACAAATATCATTTTGGCCACAGATACGGAGTGCTAGTTCACGACCATCCTTGGTTACTTTGCTAATTTGGACTTTACCGGAAAGAATCAGATATAACTCTTCTGCTTCCATCCCTTCTTGAAATAGGTAAGTTCCTTTTTTCGCATAAATTGTTCTATCAGCAAAATTAAGTAATTCTTTTATTTCAATGGAATGTGTTACCTTGTTCACTTGAGGCATAATCATCACCCTTTTAGTCCATTTATCGTTCTTGTGACTAATAATAACATCGATATAGTGTAAAATCCGTGTTGTAGGGCACTTGTTAAAATATTGTCACGTTTTTCAGTGACGTTGTTCACAGTTTTGTAAAGAATTGATTAGGTAGGAACAGATTCCCTTTAACTTATGACAACATCATGACATTTTAGCGTATTTGCACTATGATTGTAGTTTTTATGATACGATCATGACATTGCAGCTTGAAACTTTAATAGTCTTCAGTGGTTAGTAAAATTAAATTGCGTAGATTGTTATTCCCGTACCCAGGGTTAGATAGCAAACTTCATTAATGGAGTTGATATATAATGAAACAACAAATTAAAGACCAAATAAATAGACCACTTCGTGATTTACGTATTTCTGTTATTGATCGGTGTAATTTTCGTTGTACGTACTGTATGCCAGCAGATATATTCGGTCCCGACTTTGCTTTCCTACCCAAAAGCGAACTCTTGTCTTATGAGGAAATTGAACGCGTTGCGAGAATTTTCATTGGGCTTGGAGTAGAGAAAATTAGGCTGACTGGTGGAGAGCCGCTAATGCGTAAAGACCTTCCCATATTAGTTGAGAAACTTTCGGCAATTGATGGGTTGTCCGATATAGCACTAACGACGAATGGTGTCATGCTACCAAAACTAGCAGAGCCATTAAAGATGGCTGGTTTAAACCGAGTAAATATAAGCTTAGACACTTTAAACGATGATTTGTTTGGAGAAATAAATGGTCGTGGAGTCAAAACACGGCCTGTATTAACAGGTATTAAGGCAGCGCAAGAGGCTGGACTCGGTGTAAAGATTAATATGGTTGTCAAAAAAGGATTAAATGAAAATGAGATTCTTCCAATGGCGGAGTTCTGTAAGAATGAAGGCTTAGAGCTCCGATTTATTGAATACATGGACGTTGGAAGCACGAACGGCTGGAAGATGGACGATGTGATAACCAAAAAAGAAATATATGAACTGTTAAAAGAGAATTACGAACTTGAACATACAGGTGCAGCTTACTTCGGTGAGGTAGCAAAGAGATATCGTTATAAAGGTACGAATGTTCATGTTGGGTTTATTTCTTCTGTTTCTGAATCTTTTTGTTCAAGTTGCACAAGGTCGAGGTTATCAGCAAATGGCCAAATTTTTACATGTCTATTCAATGGAAATGGCCATGACATTCGTGATTTTATGCGAGCGGGAGCAAGTGATGAGGAAATTAGAAAACGTGTTGTAGGGATATGGAATGACCGTACAGACCGTTATTCTGACGAAAGAACAGCCGAGACGATTGCTAATCGTAAAAAAATTGAAATGTCCTATATTGGTGGTTAATAAGCAAAAAGGTCAACCCCTTAACACTTAACCGTGTGAGGGTTGACCTTTTTTTGGGACTTTTTATTTTATCAGAATAAAAAAATCCGGAAAATTTCCGGATTTTAAATGTGAAAGGTAAAGTTAAGCTGTTGCCCCTTCGAAATAACGAGGGAAAAGGATGTTATTTTCCAAATGGATATGCATAAAAGTGTGTTCTTCTAGCATTTCAAGACGCTTGTATACCAGTCTATATGTTCCGCATGCATCCATTGGTGGAACAAAGTCACCTGTTACGTCACGTAGTTCCTTAATGATTGACCCAGCATGGTCATGTTCCTTTTCAAGTTCACGAATTTCATCAAGTACTTCTTCACGGTTGGCTAAGTTCGGATCATCTAATGTTAGAAGTCCTGGGAAAACGGTAGCATCTTCCTTTGCAGTGTGTTCAAGTAACTCTTTCTTAAGCTCATAGAAGAGGTCATGCATTTTAACTAGCTCAGGGTGGTTACCGCCATGTACTCTTGCTACCTTTGTTACATATGGGCTCAATAACTTAAGCTCCTCCTCGAGCGTACGGTGATATTGATCTTGAATGTGTTTAACGAGAACTGCTGACTCAGTTTGAGTCCAAAATTCCATGTCCTCAGCAGAGTTAGCATTTTTAGCAAATAGTTCACCAAGCTCTGTTATTAAGCCTTCTACATTTACAGACTTTTCAGCAGCAGCTTGTTCTAATGGAATATTCCCGCCACAGCAGAAGTCGATTCGGTTCTTTTTAAAGATATCGCTTGATTTAGGGAATACATTCACAATGTCTCTTACTAGTGTATTTTCATTAAATGGAAGTTGCATAAAATAATTCCTCCTTAAAAGATATATAAATGTTGTTTACATATTTATCATAAAGGAAATGGATTAAATAATAGGTGATTTGCATCACACGTCTATAAAAAAAGTAGGTAGTAGAAAATGGTAACGTTTTGTGTTTTGTGATATTTGTCATGTAAGAGGTTTTCATTTAACCTTATAATGAAGAAATGAGAGTACTTCAAATTAATGCCTAGACATTAGGAGCTGAATATATGTTAGAGAAAAGATTACCCATTCATATTGGGGAAGCAGTTAATAGAGTAATGATGCACAAAAAAAGTGGGACAACTGAATGGGTTTCTATTAATGAAAGTTATGGGAGATTTCTATCTGAGGATTTAAAGGCCACGAGCGATGTTCCGCACTTCGACCGGGCACCATACGATGGATATGCTATTCGTTCGAAAGATACTAGCGAAGCAACCCAAACGACCCCGGTTACTTTCGAAGTGGTCGATCATATTGGTGCCGGCATGGTCTCAGATAAGGAGTTAGGTCCGTTTCAGGCTGTTCGAATTATGACTGGAGCACAGATGCCGGTAGGGGCAGATTCTGTGGTCATGTTTGAACTGGCAAAAGAGTCAGCAATCGATGGCATCAATTACATGAGTGTAAAAAAAATACATAAGCAAGGCGAAAATGTTTCTTATCGTGGGGAAGATGCTAAAGAAGGTGAGGTTCTTGTAAACAAGGGAACTTTTATCAATCCTGGGATACAGGCTATGCTAGCTACTTTTGGCTATGACAAAGTACCTGTGGCGAAAAAGCCAGTGGTAGGTCTTTATGCAACAGGTACAGAGTTGCTTGAAGTCAATGAACCACTTGTCCCTGGTAAGATTCGAAATAGCAATTCCTATATGATTTCGGCTCAAATTCAGAGAGCTGGGGCTGAAGTACGTTATTTCGGTCAATTGCCAGATGATTTTGATACATGTTTTGAAGCAGTCTCAAATGCCATTGGTGAGGTGGATATCTTTATAACAACTGGTGGTGTATCCGTTGGAGACTTTGACTATCTCCCTCAAATATACGAAAAGCTTGGGGCTGAAGTGCTGTTTAATAAAGTTGCGATGCGTCCTGGTAGTGTCACTACAGTAGCTCAGCTTGATGGGAAACTGCTATTTGGCCTTTCTGGTAATCCTTCAGCCTGTTATGTAGGATTTGAATTATTTGCTCGACCAATCATTAGGATAATGCTCTGTGCTGAATGGCCACATCTTCGAAAAGAAAAGGCCGTTTTGAATGCGGATTTTCCTAAAGCAAATCCATTCACAAGGTTTGTTAGAAGTGCATTATCAATAGAAGACGGCAAGTTAGTGGTAACACCGAGTGGTCTAGATAAGTCGAATATCATTATGAGTCTCGCTGGTGCTAATTCTCTTATGATTCTCCCTGGGGGAACGAGAGGCTTTGAGTGTGGAGACAATGTGGAGGTTCTTATGCTTGAGGACCAATCAGGTAGTGAATGGCCATGGTAGATCTTCCAGTTATTTTGCAAATAGTTGGTTACCAAAACAGTGGCAAAACGACGGCAATGTACGAAGTCATTCAAAGGCTCTCATTAAAGGGACAAAAGGTAGTAACGATTAAACATCATGGACATGGAGGTAAGCCTGATATTGCTGAAGGGAAGGATTCAGCTCGCCACGTCGAAGGAGGAGCCCTCGCATCATTGATAGAAGGTGAAGGTAGAGTTCTACTGCATGCCGAACAGTCTGAATGGACTTTAAAAGAGCAAATACATTTATTGTTGGCTCTTTCACCAGACATCGTTCTAATCGAGGGGCACAAGCATGAAGGGTATCCAAAGGCAGTACTTCTACGAGACGAATCTGACTTTCACCTTCTTGATGAATTAGACAATATTAAAGTGGTGTATTGTTTTCTTGAAGATCTAGCTTATAAACTACCTGAGCAATTAGCGTATCCCGTTGTTAGTAGTAGAGTGGAATTATATAATTGGATCGAAGACTATGTCCTAGCAACTAAATCATCAAGCTAGACATAAAAGAGTAAATTAAAATTCAATAATTAGACAAACTAGCGACTTTTCTCACTGTGCCCCTGCGATTAACTAGGTAAAATGATACCTAGATAAACCTGTTTTAATAGGTTGTAGAGGTGAAAAAGATGGAAATGTATCAAATTTTGTTGTGGATTGTGTTTCCTTATACAGTTGTCGCTATTGTCGGTATGGGGCTCATATGGCAGTTGGATATCCCAAGTGGCGTAAGTGCTAGCTCAGTTTCAGAACGATTCTTGACAGGATCTTTAAAGTGGTTGCTAATTTTATGCACGGTAACAGGACTAGTCATCATCCATATCTATAAAGAGTTTTCCCAAGTCGCTCTATGGTTTTTAAGTTTAATTCAATTACAGCCGGATATGGGATTGATAAAGAACATATCCATACTTTCACAAATCCATTTAGTTATTGTATTTTTGTTCCTACTCGCCCTTGCTTTCTCGAATAAAATCAACTATGTTCTGAAGCCGCATTTATATATAAGAAATCTTTACACAAAATTACCCTTAGTTAAAAGACACCTTTAATGTCTTTAGACTGTAAGCAACTCGATGGAATCGAGTTAGCCTACAGTCTTTTTATTTTGTATTTGAATAAATATTTACTCTGGTAAATGATAATGGTGATTATTCTAAGGGGGGGGTATTGGGACAGCATTGACCTCCTGTATAGGGGGATACCCTGCAGACAGGTCTAATGAAGATGGTTTCAGGCCAGTTTCCACCTCGAATTCATCTTCATTATCCTTGTGGTGAGGGTTCAGATCTGATTACCTCCTAGTTTTAACCAACATCAAATACCCGGAAGGCCCAAAATATTAAAAATAATAATCTTATAGAACCAGCCTAATTGGTCCTTTTTGACGATTTCGTGTCACATCAAGTGAAAAGCCTAAGAATGTGATAAGTTTCACTTAAATAATATATGTATCTCCATTATAGTAAGAATAGAATCAGTAGGGAGTGATGAAAAGTGAAGTTGTTCTTACCGAAGCAGCATGGAGCTTGGGCGATGCTTATTATCCCATTTTGGCTTGGTGCTGCAGCTACAGAGTTTATTTGGCAGCACATTCCGTTTTTTATTGGATGGATTTTATTATATTTAGCCACATACCCAATGCTTTTCTTATTTAAAAAGAAAAAAGTTGCTTTTTATCGGAAATGGACGTTGATCTACCTTCTACCAGCCCTAGCTTTCTTAATGGTTCCGCTGTTTACTACTCCAACTATCGTCTTTTTTGGTCTAGCCATGCTTCCTTTCTTTGCTGTTAACGCTTATTATTCAAGCAAAAAGGATGAACGTGCCCTTATGAATGATATAAGTGCTATCCTTTGTTTTAGCATTGCGGGACTTGCAAGTAGCTTTCTTCCAACAGCTTCACTAAATGTAGAAGCATGGTTGGTGTTTGTTGCAGTAACTCTTTTCTTCATCGGTAGTACCTTCTATGTGAAAACAATGGTTCGTGAAAAGAATAATCTTAGATTTAAATATTTATCATGGGGTTATCATGCTCTACTACCTGTTTTATGGTTCTTTTATGGAGAATGGATCTTGGCAATCGCGTTTATTCCTAGCTTAGTTCGTGCAATTATATTCTATGGGAACCCACTTGGAATGATGAAGTTAGGCATATATGAAATCGTAAATGCTGGATTGTTTTTCATTATTATTTTAGTTGCTATTATATAATCCTCATACGGCCCTTCTGGGTCGTATTTTTTTGTGTTAAGGGTGAATATTCTTTTAAAAGCTATTGATTTAATGGATTGAGGAGTCTGAGAGACCCAGCCTAAACTGCTTAGAAACACAGCCTTTCATTTAGGCTCTTTTTTCTCACTCTTTGAAGCTAGTTATTATAAAAAGATTTGATGAAGCTACTTAGAGAATGACTATTTTAGAAAAAAATTGCTGAATTTTTCAAAATCGGTTGCGTTTCTAAGTAGGAGTTCTTATAATAAAAAGAACTTAAACTTATATTTATAAAGATTAATGATTATTTATGCAGTGGTCATTGGAAGGAGGATTAGAGTGAAGGTTGCAGTAATCGGTACCACAGGATATGGTGGGGGCGAGTTGATTAGGATATTACATAATCATCCTATCTTCCAAATTCACTCCATCCATTCAACAAGGGATGAAATGCCAATTACAGAGGAATTTCCTCACCTAGAAGATATTTTTGAGGATTCCTTAAAGAAAGTAGATCCAAAGGTTATTGCAGAGGAGGCTGATGTTGTCTTTCTTGCAACGCCTTCTGGTGTTTCAGGCAAGTTGGCTGAGGCATTTTATGATAAGGATATTCAGGTTGTCGATCTGTCCGGTGATCTAAGAATAAAAAATCAAGAAGAGTACCAATACTGGTATAAACATGATCCTGTAAATACTGAAATCTTAACAAGCGCAGTATACGGTCTTAGTGAATGGAATCGTGAAGAAATAAAGAAGGCAAACATTATTGCCAATCCAGGTTGTTATCCGACCGCAGTATTGCTCGGGCTCGCCCCGGTTGTTAAGGGGAACCTATCAGAATCAACAGGGATTATTATCGATGCGAAGTCAGGTGTTTCAGGAGCAGGAAAAACACTTTCTAAGGCTAATGCGTTTGCGGAAATGAATGATAATTTTAGAATATACAAAGTAAATCAACATCAACATATACCTGAAATTGAACAGCAACTTAGATTCTGGGATGATTCGATTTCACCTATTACGTTCAGTACTCATCTTCTTCCGATTACAAGAGGAATCATGGCGACAATGTACGTTGAATTGAAGGAAGACCTTGATACATCTCAGATTATTGAACTTTATCAGGAAACATATGTAAACCATCCCTTTGTAAGGGTGAGAAAAGAAGGGAGATTCCCGTCTATAAAAGAGGTGGCAGGTTCGAATTACTGTGACATAGGCCTTCAAGTAGATAAACGGACGGGGAGGCTAACGATAGTTTCTGTGATTGATAACTTAATGAAAGGTGCTGCAGGGCAAGCGGTGCAGAATGCCAATTTAATGAATGGGATAGATGAAAAAGCAGGACTAAACTTTATCCCGATCTATCCTTAAGGAGGACGCGATGAAACAGGCATTAACGGAAAAGGAGATTGTTAGAAAGATAGATTCTGGTGGAATTTTAACCCCAAAAGGCTTTAAAGCTGGGGGGATTCATGCGGGGCTAAGGTACAGCAAGCTAGATATTGGCGTCATCTTAAGCGATTCACCTGCTAGCTGTGCAGCAGTTTATACGACCAGTCATTTCCAGGCAGCACCTATAAAGGTGACAAAGGATAGCATCACGAAAGAAGGAAAGATTCAAGCAGTAATCGTTAATAGTGCTTGTGCTAATGCTTGTACGGGGCAACGGGGTCTTGATGATGCTTATAAAATGAGATCACTGACCTCTCAGGCGTTCAATGTTGCAGAGCATTATATTGCTGTTGCTTCAACAGGGGTAATTGGTGAGTTTCTTCCGATGGATAAAATTGAAACGGGAATTCAGTCTCTAGTACCCGGAAAAATGAAGGGGAATGCCGAAGACTTTCAAACTGCAATCCTTACAACGGATACTGTTATGAAAAGCAGTTGCTTTGCTGCTGAAATTAATGGGAAAACCGTTCGTGTTGGGGGAACGGCGAAAGGCTCGGGGATGATTCATCCGAATATGGCGACAATGCTCGGGTTTATAACTACTGATGCGAACGTACCACCACAGCATTTGAATACTGCTCTTAAAGAAGTGACAGATATAACTTTCAATCAAATTACCGTTGATGGAGATACATCTACGAATGATATGGTTCTTGTTTTGGCGAATGGGGAAGCAGGTAATGAACCATTGTCCCCTGAACACCCAGAGTGGTCTGTTTTTGTTCAACTTCTTAAGGAATCTTGTGAGAGTCTGGCAAAACAAATCGCTAAGGACGGAGAAGGAGCAACAAAATTAGTAGAGGTATCTGTTATTGGTGCTGCTTCAAATGAAGAGGCTAGAGCCGTTGCTAAGCAGATTGTCGGGTCTAATCTTGTGAAAACAGCCATTTATGGTGCCGATGCAAACTGGGGTCGAATCATTGGGGCAGTAGGCCAGGCAAACGCATATGTAAACCCGGACTTAGTAGATGTTAAGCTCGGATCGATAGAAATGCTAAAGGCTAGTAACCCACTAATCTACTCTGAAGAAGAGGCGAAGGCCTACTTAGAACGAGACAAAATTGAAATATCAGTAAACCTTAATGTTGGGTCAGGTTCAGGGATGGCTTGGGGTTGTGATTTAAGCTACGATTACGTGAAAATCAATGCAAGTTACCGGACATAGGGGGTGCGAAATGAAAACAATTGTCATAAAATGCGGAGGAAGCGTTCTTGACGAGTTATCGCCAGCCTTTTTCGAGGCTCTCCACTCCCTGATTGACGATGGGTATAAGCCAGTGATTGTTCATGGTGGTGGGCCAGCGATAAATGCCATGCTTGATTTATATAAAATTGAATCAAAGTTTCATAACGGATTACGTATTACCAGTGAAGAAACAATGGAAGTTGTCGAGATGGTCCTATCCGGTAAAACGAATCGCCAGCTTGTAGGCTTACTCGAAAAAAACGGACTGAATGCAATTGGCATAAATGGAAGTGACGGAAAATGTTTGCTTGCTGATTATATTAATAAAGATCAGCTCGGACTTGTTGGTCGAGTAACAATGGTGAACAGTTTCCTCATACAAAAGATGATAGATGAAAATCTCGTGCCTGTCATAACTCCTATTGCATCTGCAAAGGATGGTTTTAGGTTGAATATTAATGCAGATTATGCTGCGGCCGCTGTGGCAAAGGCATTGAATGCGGACCGTTGTTTATTTGTAACAAATGTCGACGGGATTTTAGTTGATGGAGAGCTAGTGAAAGAAACATCAGTAACTGAAATTCAGAACTATATTGAGGCTGGGCACATTTATGGCGGTATGATTCCAAAGGTTGAATCAGCCATTTCCGTTCTGAATAAAGGGATTGAACAGGTGATGATTGTTTCTGGTAAAAATGCGTTTTACCAAAACGGTGAATGGGCAGGTACAGCAATCAGTGATAAAGAGAGGATTTTAAAATGAGCTATTTATTTCCGACATATAAACGCTGGGAGGTTGAGCCGGCTCATGCTAAAGGCTCCTATATTACTGGAGTCGATGGAAAAGTTTATCTAGATTTCACTTCTGGAATCGGTGTATGCAATCTTGGTCATTGCCACCCAGAGGTTGAGCAAGCGGTCGTAGAGCAACTGAAAAAGTTTTGGCATGTATCTAATTTATTTCCTCAATCAATTCAAGAAAAAGCAGCTAAATTACTTGTAGAGGCATCCGGATTAGATTTGGTGTTTTTTGCAAATAGTGGGGCCGAGGCGAATGAGGCTGCCATAAAGCTTGCCAGAAAAGCGACTGGACGTTCTAAGGTTATTTCGTTTACAAATTCCTTCCATGGTCGAACGTTTGGCTCGATGGCAGCAACAGGTCAGGATAAAATTAAGCAAGGCTTTGGACCAATGCTTGAAACATTTACTCACCTTCCATTTAACGATACAGAATCGCTTTTACAGGAGATAGGGAAAGATACTGCAGCAGTTATACTTGAGGTTATTCAAGGAGAAGGCGGGATTCATGCAGCTGATGTTGACTTCCTAGCAAATATACAAAAAGCCTGTAAAGAAACAGGTGCATTGGTCATTATTGATGAAATTCAAACAGGAGTTGGACGTACAGGAAAACCGTTTGCGTTTCAACATTTTAATTTGAAACCAGATATTATCACAGTAGCTAAGGGTCTGGGGAGTGGATTCCCGATTGGTGCAGTGATAGGGAAGGGAAACTTACAGGATGCGTTCGGGCCAGGTAGTCACGGTTCAACATTTGGTGGAAATCCAATGGCAGTTTCCGCAGCTATTGCAACAATGGAGCTGATCTTTGAGGGAGCTTTTTTAAATGAATCAGCATCAATGGGAGAATACCTATTTGAACAAATCACCACAAAACTTGGGGAATTAGATGGAGTCAAGGAAGTAAGAGGGCTGGGTCTCATGCTCGGCATTGAAATATCTGCAAATATCGCAGAGGTACTTTCAACACTTAGGTCAAAAGGATTAATTGCTTTGCCAGCCGGTGAAAATGTTATCCGATTACTGCCTCCTCTCAACATTACTAAAGCAGAGGTTGATCAGGCGGTTGATTTACTCGAAAAAACATTGAGTCATATAACTTCGGCAACTGTATAGCCGAGTATTTTTTAGAATATAAATGAATAATTATTTACCAAAACATATAATTATTCAATTAAATAAGAGGTGAATTATGGACGGTTATTTACATCTAAGTGAAGGGGTATCCTATGAAGGCTCATGGGTGGGGAAAGCACCTGATTGTGAGATTGCAGGAGAGATTGTGTTTTTTACTGGAATGACTGGATACCAGGAAGTCTTAACGGATCCATCCTATAAAGGGCAAATCATTGTTTTTACGTATCCGCTTATTGGCAATTACGGGATTAATAAAGAAGATGCAGAAAGCAAAAAGCCCCAACCGGCAGCTGTCATAGTATATGAATCTGAGAGAAATTGTTTCCACTATGAAGCGGAGATGAGTATGAGTCAATATTTACAAAAGTGGGATATTCCAGTGCTGTCTCATGTCGATACCCGTTCGGTGGTTAAGAAAATTCGTGAACATGGATCGATGCCAGCGGTGCTATCCACACATGAAAACTTTGAGGGTGGATTTACTCTTCAGTCTGACTTAAAAGTCCCTCAGGTATCAACTCCAAAAACAGTTGTTTATGGGGAAGGAAAGACTCATATTGTCCTTTTTGATTTTGGTTACAAAAAATCCATTCTAGATAGTTTACTAGAAAGAGATTGCAAGGTGACAGTTGTCCCTTATGATAGCACCTTTGATTATATTCAATCCCTTTGTCCCGATGGCATCCTCTTATCAAATGGACCGGGTGATCCAAAAGACTTGAAGAGAAACCTTCCACAAATTAAGAAGGTAATCGAACAGTTTCCAACGCTAGGTATTTGTCTTGGACATCAACTTGCAGCACTCGCTTTAGGTGCGGATACAAAAAAGATGTTGTTTGGTCATCGTGGGGCAAACCAACCTGTATGCGATCATGTTTCAGGAAAAGTATTCATGTCGTCACAGAACCACAGCTATGTAGTTGATGAACAAACCCTGACGAAAGCGGGCCTGTCAGCACGTTTTATTAATTCTAATGATAACTCTGTGGAAGGTCTGTCTCATCAAACTTTGCCACTTGTAACCGTCCAATTTCATCCAGAGGCACATCCAGGACCAGCAGATAGTGAATTTATTTTTGCCGAATTTATTAATCTTGTTGAAACAACGAAGCGGAGAGTAGTGAATTATGCCTAAAGACAATAGTATTAAATCCATCTTAGTTATTGGCTCGGGCCCGATAATCATTGGCCAGGCGGCTGAATTTGATTACGCAGGAACCCAGGCGTGTATTGCCTTAAAAGAAGAAGGATATCGAGTCATCCTGCTTAATAATAATCCAGCAACAGTCATGACGGATCCTGAATTTGCTGATGCGATATATTTTGAACCGATGACAGTAGAAAGCGTAGTAAAAATCATTGAAAAAGAGAAACCTGATGGGCTCCTTGCAACATTAGGAGGTCAAGCTGGATTAAATATGGCCTTTCAGTTAAGTGAACATGGAATCATCGAAAAATACGGACTTAAGGTATTAGGAACTTCCATTGAATCAATTAAACAAGGGGAAGATCGTGATGCCTTTAGAAATCTAATGTATGAGCTAAACGAACCTGTGCCTGAGAGTGAAGTGGTTCATAGTGTGGATGAGGCCTTAAATTTCGCAAAAACAACAGGATACCCTGTCATCGTTAGGCCGGCATACACCCTCGGTGGTACAGGTGGAGGGATTGCTCCAACTGAGGAAGAGTTACTTAGTTTAGTAAGTGGCGGTCTGAACGAAAGTCCAATTCATCAATGTTTAATCGAGAAAAGTATTGCCGGATTCAAGGAAGTCGAATATGAAATGATGCGAGATGCTAATGGAACTTGCATTGCGATTTGCAATATGGAAAACTTCGATCCTGTGGGAATCCATACAGGAGATTCAATCGTTGTTGCCCCTTCACAAACGTTGACAGATCGTGAATACCAAATGTTACGGACTTCAGCAGTCAAAATTATCTCAGCTCTAGGAATCGTTGGTGGGTGTAATATCCAGTTTGCCCTTGACCCTGAGAGTAAAAATTACTATTTAATTGAAGTGAATCCCCGGGTTAGCCGATCCTCAGCCTTGGCATCAAAAGCGACTGGTTACCCAATTGCAAGAATGGCAGCTAAACTTGCGGTGGGTCATTTGTTATCGGAAATAAAAAATCCAGTAACAGGAAATACGTTTGCAAGCTATGAGCCTGCACTAGATTATGTTGTGGTGAAGATCCCTAAATGGCCATTTGATAAATTCCCAAATATCGAAAGGCGCCTCGGGACGCAAATGAAGGCAACCGGTGAGGCAATGGGGATTGATCGGAATTTTGAACGAGCCTTAATGAAAACCGTACGTTCTTTAGATATGAAAATATCTGATTTATCTCAGAAGCTGTTTGAAAAGAAAACAATAGAAGAGTTAAACTCAATGCTTTCTCAGCAGTCGGATGAGCGATTATTTATCGTGATGGAGCTACTACGACGTGGAGTAAGCAAACAAATGATACATGATACTACCCGAATAGACCTGTTTTTCCTAACAAGACTAGAATCGATTGTCCAGATTGAGGCAGATATCGCTGCAGTGAACGCTAGTAGTGTCACTAAAAAACAACTAGGACACTATAAGGAAAAAGGTTTCAGTGATGATTATCTTGCTAAGTCATGGAATATGTCAGAAAAAGAAATAAGAAGCCTTAGAAATGAGTTAGGAATCAAGCCAAGCTATAAAATGGTGGATACATGTGCGGCTGAGTTTGCTTCCACTTCAAATTATTTTTACTCCTGTTATTTTGGTGAAAATGAGTCGCCTAAGACAGATAAACGAAAAGTGTTAATCGTGGGTAGTGGGCCTATTCGAATCGGTCAAGGGGTTGAGTTTGACTACTGTTCTGTCCATGGTGTACTTGCATTAAAAGAGGAAAATATCGAGACAATTATGATTAATAATAACCCTGAAACGGTTAGTACCGATTTTGCTCTTTCAGATCGTCTTTATTTTGAACCGCTTTGCTTAGAAGAGATTTTGGATGTTATTGAAGTCGAGGGGATTCAAGAGGTGATTGTGCAACTAGGTGGTCAAACAGCACTTAATTTAGCAAAAGGATTAGAAGAGCATGGGATTAAGTTGCTTGGCACAAGCTCTGAACTGATTGACTTATTTGAGGACCGAGATAAATTTTACAGACTCCTTGATAAACTAAGCATCCCAAGGGTAAGGGGAATGACAGCGGAGAATCAACAGGAGTTAATCGACGCAGTTCAGACGATTGGTTATCCAGTGTTAATCCGTCCGTCGTACGTCATTGGTGGTCAGGATATGATCGTCATTGAGAATAAAATGGAAATGCATGCTCATTTAGAGGCTAATATCATTCAATACCCAGTATTAATCGACCAGTTTTTGCCAGCCAGAGAGGCGGAAATCGATCTTGCTGCTAATGGAAAGCATATGATTGTCCCAGCCATCATGGAACATATTGAAAGAACTGGGGTACATTCTGGAGATAGCTTATCGATGATTCCTGCTCAGGGACTGTCGAGTACGGTCGAAGAGAAAATTATTGATTATGCATCTAGGATTGTAAATGAGACTGGGTATGTAGGTTTGATGAATATCCAATATATTATTTCCGGTGAAAAAGTTTACATCCTTGAAGTAAATCCACGTTCAAGTCGAACGATGCCGATTGTGAGCAAGGTAACAGGTGTGCCATTAGTCAATAAAGCGACAAAAATATTGCTCGGGAAATATGATTTGTCGAAAAATGAATTGCCCGTATTTTCTAATGGACCAAGTCCATATGTATGTGTAAAATATCCGGTCTTTTCTAACTTTGCTTTGAGGGGTCTCGATCTTAAAACTGGTCCTCAAATGATGTCTACCGGTGAGGGGATAAGTATTGGAGCAACAATCGAAGAATCATTAAATAAATACTTTATTTCCCTTTCCGGGAAGATGAAGGGGAACCGAATTCTTTATACCAGTTGTGATCCTGAAATTCTTGTAGAAGCCGCAGAAAGTGGAATAAAACTTGAACGATATGCGGGCGACTTAGATAAGGTTGAAGGTATTGTTGGAGTTCTTTGCCTGGGCAATAGCGATGTAGATGTTTTCCTTCGTCAGTGGGCCATCCGACAACGTAGACTCGTTTTCTCACAAGAAGAAACCTTAAAAGCATACTTTCAAGCGAGTACAGCAAAAGAGTGGAGTGTTAAGCCCATGGGAGAATGGTTAAAACATATAGAAAAGGGCGTGGCAATGAAATGAGTGAGTCTCAGCAATCAACGATAAGTAAGGTTTCCTTAAAGGGAAAGCATTTTCTGACCATCTCCGAATTTTCCAATGAGGAGATTGAGCTGTTAATTGATAAAGCAGTAGAATTAAAATCAAAAGGAACAGAGTATAAACCATTGTCAGGGAAAATCCTTGCGATGATTTTTGAAAAAAACTCAACAAGGACACGGATGTCGTTTGAGGCGGGCATGCTTCAACTTGGCGGTCACGCAATTTTTATGAATACTCAAGATTCCCAATTGGGCCGAGGAGAGACAATTGCTGATACCGCTCAAGTACTCTCTCAATATGTCAATGCGATTATGATTCGAACCCATTCCCATGACAGAATTGAGGAACTTTCAAGGCATTCTGATGTCCCTGTAGTAAATGGCCTAACTGATTTAGCCCATCCTTGCCAAGCCTTAGCAGATATTTTAACTTTAAAGGAGAAAAAGGGTAAAGTTAAAGGGCTGAAAATGGCTTATGTTGGCGATGGAAATAATGTGGCCAACTCCTTAATGGTTATTTGTGCTAAATTAGGAATCAATTTTGCAATTGCTGCTCCTAAGAACTATTTTCCTGATGAGAAAATAATTAAAAAATGCGAGCAAATTGCCGACCAAACCGGTTGTGAAATTTTGATAACAGAAGATCCAGTTCAAGCAGTAAAGGATGCAGATGCAGTATACGCTGATGTCTGGACTAGTATGGGCCAAGAGGAGGAAAATGAGCAACGTTTGAAAGACTTTAACGGATATCAAATAAATGAAGCTCTTGTTAGCCATGCGAAGGCGGATTATCTTTTCATGCACTGTCTACCAGCCCACCGAGAGGAAGAAGTATCATCGGGAGTTATTGATGGACCAAACTCAGTCGTATTCCAGCAAGCTGGTAATCGACTTCATGCACAAAAGGCATTATTAGTTGAACTCCTAAAGTAGAAAAAAACTAATGTACGTGCGATGAATCAGGAAAGACCTAATATTTATTATTTACGTGAATTGTTTAAGCGATTCACGTCTTTTTTTATTCGGGGATGTCCTTTAAAGAGTCAGCCTTTGGGCAAATTTCCCTTCATTAGAAGTAACCATATAGGCCATAATAATATAGCAAAGACATTGAGAGGGAGGAGGCAGGTATATGGGCCAAAACCGACAATTTCGTGCGGGACAAAAGGCGCCAAATAATGGTGTGTATATTGAAATCGGCGAAACAGGAAGCAATGTCAACAATCCACAAAAGATTAAATTAAATGCTGGGGACCATTTTCCAGAAAACTCTAATCATAACCGGCTTTGGACGTATCATAAAATCCATAGAGGTACTTAAAAATTGTTAGCGCTATGTGGATCTCTCAAACTAAGGTAAATGATATACGGCCGAGGCAGTTTGTTGTTTGACTATCCTACTTGAGGGCGTTGAAGCTAGATATAAGTAATAAGGCCATCCGGAAGAGGATGGCTTTATTTTTCGTTCATACGAGGATATAATGAAGTAAAGGTCAAAAATGGTCAAATAGGGGGAATTCCAATGGATATTAACTCGATGACTGAAAAGATGCAACAAGCAGTTCTTCAGGCACAATCATTAGCTGCTGAACAAAGCCAGCAGGAGGTAGATGATGTCCATTTATTTCTATCAATGCTAACTCAAGATGATGGTCTAGCATCTACGATTCTTGCTAGGCTTGGGGAAGACGTTGATCTGTACAAAACCGACTTACAAGTTGCAGTACAGAAAAAACCGCAGGTAACGGGTAGTGGAGCAGAAGCTGGAAAACTGTACATCACCTCTACTCTGCAAAGGCTTCTTGTCAATGCAGAAAAAGAAATGAAACAATTCCAAGATGAATTTCTTTCGGCTGAACATATTATGCTAGCTTTACAAATATCCGATGTATCGGATGCAAATAGACTTATGAAAAAAAACAACATCACTCGAGAGCAATTACTTACAGTGATTAAAGATTTAAGGGGGAGTCAAAGAGTGACCTCACAAAATCCGGAAGCAGGCTATGATGCCTTGAAAAAATATGGTCGAGATTTAGTCGAAGAGGCGAGATTTGGAAAAATGGATCCGGTCATTGGGCGAGACAGTGAAATCAGAAACGTAATTAGGATTTTATCACGTAAGACAAAGAATAATCCGGTCCTAATTGGTGAGCCGGGAGTTGGGAAAACTGCGATTGTGGAGGGTTTGGCCCAAAGAATTGTTAGACGTGATGTTCCAGAAGGCTTAAAGGATAAGACGATTTTCTCCCTGGATATTGGTTCTCTTATTGCAGGAGCAAAGTTTAGGGGGGAGTTTGAAGAAAGACTAAAGGCAGTTTTAAGTGAGGTTAAGAAAAGTGAGGGGAAAATCCTACTTTTTATCGATGAACTTCATACGATTGTTGGTGCAGGAAAGACTGAGGGAGCGATGGATGCGGGAAATATGTTAAAGCCCATGCTTGCAAGAGGAGAGCTTCATTGTATTGGAGCAACTACACTTGATGAGCACCGAAAATATATCGAAAAAGACCCAGCCTTAGAACGTAGATTTCAGCAGGTTTTAGTTGAGGAGCCTACAGTGGAAGATACTATCTCTATTCTTAGGGGATTGAAGGAAAGGTTCGAAATTCATCATGGGGTAAATATCCATGATCGCTCAATCGTCGCTGCTGCCACTCTTTCCGACAGATATATAACTGAGCGCTTTCTCCCAGATAAAGCAATCGACCTTGTCGATGAAGCTTGTGCCATGATCCGTACGGAAATTGACTCAATGCCGATTGAACTTGATGAGGTTACTAGAAAAATTATGCAATTGGAAATTGAAGAAGCGGCCTTACAGAAGGAGAAAGATGATGCTAGCCGGGAACGGCTATATGCTCTGCAAAAGGACCTAGCCAATTTAAGAGAGAATGCCAATGTGATGAAGGGAAGATGGGAAAAAGAAAAGGGCGATATCCAAAGTGTACGGAAAAAGCGAGAGATGCTTGAAAAATTACGACATGAACTTGAAAAAGCAGAAAATGATTATGACTTGAACAAAGCGGCTGAACTCCGCCATGGGAAAATTCCAGCACTTGAGAATGAACTAAAAGAAATCGAGCAGCTAATGATTGATGGAGGAGAAGAGAGGCTCCTTCGTGAAGAGGTAACCGAGGAAGAAATTGCTTCTATTGTCGCCAGGTGGACAGGTATTCCGGTGACTAGGCTAGTAGAAGGAGAACGGGAAAAGCTTTTGCGACTTGAGAGCATTCTGCAAAAACGGGTTGTAGGTCAAGAGGAGGCGGTGTCTCTTGTTTCTGATGCTGTACTTAGAGCAAGAGCAGGGATAAAAGATCCGAATCGACCGATTGGCTCTTTTATCTTTTTAGGACCAACAGGGGTTGGTAAGACAGAGCTTGTCAAAACATTAGCACAAGCCCTATTTGACAGTGAAGATCAAATGATTCGACTAGATATGTCGGAGTATATGGAGAAACATTCTGTATCAAGATTAGTCGGAGCGCCTCCAGGTTATGTGGGCTATGAAGAGGGAGGGCAATTGACGGAAGCTGTCAGGAGAAAACCTTATTCTGTCATTCTGTTTGATGAAATTGAAAAGGCCCATCCAGAAGTGTTTAATATTTTATTGCAAATGTTAGATGACGGCCGAATTACAGATTCCCAGGGGCGATTGGTCGATTTTAAAAACACTGTGATTATTATGACATCGAATATTGGTTCCCACTTTCTCCTTGAACAACCAGGAAATGAAGAAGGTATATCCGAAGGGGCTAGGAAAAATGTTATGGGCCAACTTCGGAATCATTTCCGCCCAGAGTTTTTAAATCGGGTGGATGAAATTATTCTATTCAAACCACTGCATCTTAATGAAATTAAATCAATCGTTGTTAAAATGCTAGGTGAATTACAGAAACGATTAAGTAATCAGCATATTCAAGTTACCATCAGTGAAGACGCAAAAGAGTTTATCGCGATAAATGGTTTTGATCCTGTCTATGGAGCGAGGCCATTAAAAAGGTATATTCAAAGGAATGTCGAAACCAAACTAGCGAAGGAGATTATCGCAGGGAGGATTCACGACAAGAGCGTTGTAGAAATTACGATTAATGGGGAAGGTCTACAACTGGAGATAAAATAAAAGGCTGTTCTCGTAAGCTATTTTGTATCTTATATAAAAAAGCAACAAGGTTAAGAAAAGAGCGAAATAAAAAGTCATCCTTCGTTAGGATGACTTTTCTTCTTAATTAATGAGATCCATGTTCGTCAGCAGGTCCCTCAGGTAGTACAAGTGGAACGATGTATACCAAAATTGTCGTGACCACTGTTAGAATAATTCCTGTTTGTAAATCATAGCCCACGCCAAGCATGGAGCCGGTTACATAAGTCAGCATTTGAATTAGTAGGAAAGTCCAGAACAAAGTCCAGAAATAACGCATGATTTTCACCTCTACCCTGCATAAGTTCTTCATTTATCTTACCATAAGGGAAAAAATTAATAAATAAAAATAACGGCAGTATTCATAAAGATTGTTGTTAAAATTCTAAAGCCGATTTTAACCCAGAAAAAGCTACTTGGTGCGATTAAATTTAGTTTGTGCAAGCTCTTTTCAAAAAAGCTCTGTTAAAGAACAATGTTGATTTTTCTAACCGTTGATTGGAGCGGAGGACGCTTGACTCCTGCGGGAGCAGCGGGACAGGTGAGACCCCACAGGAGCGAAAGCGACGAGGAGGCTCACCGCACGCCCCGCGGAAAGCAAGCGTCTGGAGCGGAAATCAACACACTTGTTTAACAAAGCCTTTCACAAAAGAACAATACTATTGTTTTTGAAAATATAGCTAAAAGTGCTATTTGAAACCGGAAAATAACAAAGTTTGAGAAAAGAGTTAAATTAAAAAAGTACCAGGCTATTGTTGGAACCGTTGATACTTGTAGGCTATTCCCCATTCATTTTGAGTAAAACCTCATACATTATTATGAACAAACTGTATAAAGGAGTTTTGAAAATGGAGAGCCGGAACTTCAGACTGGATACCGAATGGAATATGATTCACTACCCTCACAGGCCAAACGGTTTCGGTATCCTAATTCTTGGAGATGAAAGACATTTTGTTGATGAGAAGAACAGCTTTTGGACACAGAATGAGGGAAAGCAGAGACTTATTGAGAATTTTAAACAAGCCGGGTATACGGTCTTTTATTCAAATCTTTATGGAATGAATTGGGGCAGCCAAAAGGCGGTGGATTTAGCAGACCGTTTATGTGCTCATATTCGTCGTAGTGAAATCCTGAATGAAAAGATCCATGTGCTTGCCGAGGGGATGGGGGCACTAATAGCAATACAGTTATTAAAGAGGAATAAGAGTATACGTTCATTAGTACTAGTGAATCCAATCCTATCTTTGAGTAAGCATTTAGAACAGGAGAAGGAACATAAATTTTTTTATAAAAAATTGCTGAAAGAATTGTGTGTATCCTACCAGTTGGAGCAAGAAGAAGTGCTAAATTATATCGAAAATCTTGATGATGATTTTCCGCAGCTCGCTAACCAAGTTCCAGTTAAAGTAGTTCATGTTTTGTCAGGAAACCGTGCATATAAACAGTCTACAGTGCTGAAAGAGTATTACCAGAAGTGGAGGGAAGATCAAGTGCAAGTTTCCATCTGTTATATGGTCCCTGAAAAGAAGGGGCAAATAGCGATGATGGCGATACAATTTTTTAATCAACATGAAGAAATCCTTTGACCTTATGCAATATTCACTTATTCAAAACATAGTATACAGTGAGGATTTGTGTCAGGGGGATTGCAAATGGACAAAGCAGTTGTTTTGGGGGCATTTGGATTTTTGGGCTATAGTTTATCTAAAGCTTTACTTGATGAAGGCGTAGAGGTTACAGCACAATGGTTGGATGTTGATCCTTTTATCGAAGAGAAACGATTAGAGATTGGTCGGAATGCCAATTTTATTGAAACTGAGGATGAGAGTTGGGTCCATGAAAAAAGAAACAATCAAAAGAAGATACCTGTGATTATTCCAGTCTATGATTTGTATATTCAAAAAGCGGAGAGGGTCTTGTTTGAAGAACTAGACCTTTTTAACATGTTGTCATCCTTATCACCAGAAAATTTTACGGTTGCGTTGTTGCTCCCTGAACAATTTATTTATGAGGAAGATGCTTCTAGTGGTCTAGTTGTGGAATTAAAGCAACTACTGAATGAAAATGGTTTTAGCTATCAAGAAATATTTCTCCCAACGCTTTTTGGGCCTTGGCAACCGGCTGAGTATTTTTTTCAGCAGCTAATGTCACTAGGTAAAGGGGAGGGTTCCACCCTAATGCTTAACTCTAGAGAATCACTTAGTGATGCCATTTTTATTGATGATGCAACCTTGGTGATTAGCGAGTTAATCAGTCAACGACCAGGAAAGTATGTTGTAAGAAGTTCAAAAGTCAACAATTGGGCTAACTGTCTAGAAAGACTGTGTAATCATAGTGCTATATTAGATATATGTGATAGTGATGATCATTGGAAAAAACAAATCGACAAAAGAAAAAGAGTTGAGACATATATAGAAAAATTAGTAAATGAGGAAACTGAATATAAACTAGTTTTTATAACAAAACCATTGGAAAATGATAAGGGCATTAAGAAGCAACGTGACCATTATGATTTCTTAGGGCAAAGTAGATGTTAATATAAGGAGAAAACTCTTTTCAAATCAAGGCTTAAAAAGTAAAATTATAAATAATACTAAATTTTTCGCACTAATGTAATAAAGGAGCTGCAGCAAATGTTGAAACGCATTGGGCTTATTTTGATTAGCCTGCTATTACTAGGAGGCTGCGGACAACCCCTCTCATCAGGGAAAATTGAAAAAGTTGGACTACTTGTCCCTGAAACTATTAGTGACCAGGTTTGGGGGACAGAAGGGTATCGGGGACTGCTGAAAATTCAATCACGCTTCAACGCCGATGTGTTTTATAAAGAAGGAATGAATTCAAAGGATTTGGTGGAAGAAGCCGTCCAGGAATTTGCTGATAAAGGTGTTAATCTAATTTTCGGCCATGGGAATGAGTATGCGGTGTATTTTAATACGCTCTCAGAGAGTTATCCAGATATTCATTTTATCTCCTTTAACGGAGATGCCAAAAATGATAATACAACAAGCTTGAACTTTGATGCCTATGCTATGGGCTTTTTTGGTGGAATGGTTGCAGCTCACATGACAGAATCAAAAAAGCTAGGGGTGATTGCAGCGTTTGAATGGCAGCCAGAAGTGGAAGGTTTTTATGAAGGGGCTATCCATTATAATAATGAAATAGATGTAGAAATCTATTATGTTGGCCATTGGGATGATGATGAAAAGGCGATGCAAATGCTTGAAAAAGTATTCGCTAATGGTGCGGATGTAATATATCCGGCTGGGGACGGCTATAATATACCAGTAATTGAAAGGGTAAAAGAGGAAGGTTTGTTTGTTGTGGGATATGTTTCAGATCAATCGGACCTGGGAGAATCAACTGTCCTGACAAGCACGGTTCAGCATGTTGATGTGCTTTATGAGTTAGCTGCATCAAAGTATAATGAGGATCAGTTGAAATCAGGGAATTTGTACTTCGACATGCAAGACGGGGTAATCTCCCTTGGTACATTTAGCCCAAATGTAGATGAGTCATTCAGGGAGACTATTCATCAATACATTATGAACTATAAAGAGACAGGTAAATTGCCTAATGAGTGAAGGAACAAGACTGTTTTCGCAAGGGTTATTGTAAAAACCCCTAAAATCGATTTAAAAGTAAGATAAGCTAATTTTGTACGTTTGGTATGCAAGTTCATGCTCATATGTAAATTTCCATTTTCGCTTAGTCACGTTGAATAGTCGTTTTACCGATCCAAAGGCAACAAAGTTCAAGAATAGAGCCAAAGAAAAGAAGCTACGGCTGGTAACGTAGCTTCTTTTTGGGTTGTTTTTTATTTTACTATTGTCCGAAAATCTCCGCTCGAAACAACCTTGCAAGAATCGGACATTGCACTTTAACACAGCAATTTTAGTTACTTCTTTAAGAATTGATCAATCAGGGGACGAATCTTGTTAAACATAGGTTTAAGTTCCTTAGCTGATCCCATTAGTGCATCAACATGCCCCATGATTTCTTCTAAATTGATTTGATTTAAAATATCTTTTTTATCTTCTGTCCTAGGTTCAGGCTCTGTCGGATGCGAATGTTTGCTCCTACTAGGACCGAACATCATCCGGTCAAAAGGATGTTCCTCCTTCCTGTTTCCAAAGGAATGTTTTTCTTCCGTATTCGTTGTTATTGAATCGTTACTCTCTTCTTCTTGATAATCGAAGCCCATTTTTATTCCCTCCTTTATTTTGTCGTCTGATTTAGTCTATGATTGTGGGCATTAACCTGAATAGTCATTAGCGGAACGAGTGAATTCTTTGTTGCAGGCTTCCCCCTTCTTCTGATAAAATTAGTACCAGCTAATAATATTTGATGATAAAAATATTGAATAGATAAGAAATTAAAGGAGATGACTCCATGAATGCAGGGATAATTGGGATTGGGAGATTTGTTCCAGAGAAAATTGTGACAAATCTTGACCTTGAAAAGCGTATGGATACTTCTGATGAGTGGATTCGGACGAGAACAGGAATTGAAGAAAGAAGAATAGCTGAAGATAACATGGATACATCAGAGTTGGGTTTTCAAGCAGCCTTGAAAGCAATGGAAAATGCCAATGTACAACCTGAGGAAATAGACATGGTTTTAGTTGCTACTGTAACACCAGATCAGCAGTTTCCAAGTGTAGCTTGCATGCTTCAGGAAAGGCTTGGTCTAAGAAAAGTAGCAGCAATGGATCTTAGTGCAGCTTGCGCTGGCTTTATGTATGGGATGGTAACGGCTAAACAGTTTATTGAAACAGGGGCGTATAAAAATGTCCTTATCGTAGGTGTTGAAAAGTTATCAAAAGTTACGGACTGGGAAGACCGGAATACGGCAGTGCTGTTTGGTGATGGGGCCGGAGCTGTAGTCATGGGGCCAGTTAGTGAGGGCAAAGGTGTCCTTTCCTTTGAACTTGGTTCTGACGGGTCCGGAGGAAAGTATCTTTATCAAGACACTCATATTAGAATGAATGGTAGAGAGGTCTATAAATTCGCTGTGAGGCAAATGGGTGAGAGTAGTATCAACGTACTAGAAAAAGCAGGCCTTGGAAAAGAGGATGTTGATTTCCTTATTCCCCACCAGGCGAATATTCGAATTATGGAGGCCGCTAGGCAACGTCTTGAGCTACCTATAGAAAAAATGTCCAAGACCGTCCATAAATATGGAAATACTTCAGCCGCATCGATTCCAATCTCAATCGTTGAGGAAGTAGAAGCAGGAAAAATTAAAGATGGAGATCTCATTGTAATGGTCGGCTTTGGGGGCGGCTTAACTTGGGGAGCCATCGCCATGCGTTGGGGCCGTTAAAAACTCTTTAGATAAGGGGATGACAAAAAATGAATAAACGTAGAGTAGTCTTGACAGGTATTGGAGCAGTTACTCCTGTTGGAAATGATGCTGAGACAAGCTGGAAAAATATCATTGATGGGGTTTCGGGTGTCGGACCCGTTACACGGTTAAATCCTGATGACTTTCCAGCTAAGGTTGCGGCTGAGTTAAAGGAATTTAATATTGAAAATTTCATCCAGAAAAAAGAAGCGAGGAAAATGGATCGTTTTACCCATTACGCTGTTGCTGCTTCAATGATGGCTGTAAAGGATGCTGGTTTAGAGATTAATGATCAAAATGCAGATCGGGTCGGTGTTTGGATTGGCTCTGGAATCGGTGGAATGGAAACATTTGAACAACAACATGAGACCTTCTTAAATCGTGGCTACCGTCGTGTGAGCCCTTTCTTCGTTCCAATGATGATTCCGGATATGGCTACCGGTCAGGTTTCAATTACTTTAGGTGCTCGTGGGTTTAATTCCTGTACAGTTACAGCCTGTGCAACAGGAACGAACTCAATAGGCGATGCATTCAAGGTCATTCAACGAGGCGATGCAGATGTAATGGTAAGCGGTGGAGCTGAAGCACCAATTACGAAAATGAGCTTTGCTGGCTTTTGTGCAAATACTGCGTTATCAACAAACCTTGACCCTGCGTCTGCGAGTAGGCCATTCGATAAAAACCGCGATGGCTTTGTCATGGGTGAGGGAGCGGGGATTGTTGTTCTAGAAGACTTAGAACATGCTCTTGCAAGAGGGGCAAAGATTTACGCTGAAATTGTCGGCTATGGTGCCACAGGAGATGCATATCATATAACGGCCCCTGCTCCAGAAGGAGAAGGCGGCGCACGAGCAATGAGGATGGCTCTTGAAGATGCTGGCCTAAACCCAGAGGATATCGGATATATTAATGCTCATGGTACTAGTACCGATTATAATGATAAGTTTGAAACCATGGCGATTAAAAATGTGTTTGGAGAGCATGCGTACAAGCTAGCCGTAAGCTCTACCAAGTCTATGACGGGACATTTGCTTGGGGCAGCAGGAGGTATTGAAGCAATCTTTACTGCTTTAGCTATCAAGGATGGAGTTTTGCCTCCGACAATTAATTATGAAACACCTGACCCTGAATGTGACCTCGATTATGTACCAAATGAGGCGCGTAGACAGGACATTCAAGCTGCTATTAGTAACTCGCTAGGCTTTGGTGGCCATAATGCTACAATTGCGCTTAAAAAATTCTCTGAATAATGGGTACAAAAAGATCTAAATCGCTTATGATTTAGGTCTTTTTTGTGCCTAGAAAGTGAGTAGGTATACAATTGTTACCTTCTAGATTTAATAGGTGTAACAGGGCAGAACAAAACTCTATTTCCATTCATACTCTAATAATGAAGGATCATCTGTTCCATTAGAATTAAAAGGAAGTGGTGGCTTGGGAATCGTTCGAACGGATGAATGGCTAGAACAAGACTTTCATCGTCCGGTCAAAATTTGTGAACAACACCTGCGGGATTCATTTAATGGAGATTCTCCGGAGAATATTTATCAATATCTGGTCAATTTCGGCATGTACAAACCGAATCGTCGAACTCTTGGCACCTTTAAATGGATGCAAAAGAGTGAAACTTGGGATAGGCTGGCTAAGGTAGTTGAAAACTATAGAAAAGAGTGGAAGGGTCCAGATGTTCCTGTTTATTTATTTCCAATGAATTCTGGAGGGATATTTTCAAATAGGGGTGAACGTAAGTCAGGCGTGTCGTTTAGAGATAAGATCTTTCTCTTTCTTTCTCCATTAGATGATGAGGGCGAGCAAGAGGCCTTGTTTGTTCATGAATATCACCATGTCTGTCGGATGAAACAGCAAAAAAAAAGGGCGGATCAGTATACACTCTTGGATTCAATCATATTAGAAGGCTTGGCGGAAAATGCTGTTTTTGAGACGTGTGGGGAGAGCTATCGTGCTAAGTGGTGTACTTATTACTCTAGTAAACAGCTTTCCCGAATTTGGGAACAGCATATCAAGAATAATTTAGACGCACGTAAAAATACCAGTATACATGATGAAATCCTCTTTGGTTATAAATCTTCCGCCCCTTTAATGGGTTATGCCTTCGGTTACGAGCTAGTTGAAAGATATAAACATAATAATAAACAATTAACTATGAAAGATTCGTTTCGCCTTCCTTCAGAAACCTTTATAAAGGAAATCGATTAAATTAGCCACTGCATTAAATGCAGTGCTTTTTATTTTTCTCGGATGGTATGGTGAATTCCTCCTTTTTAAAGGCTGTTCTCGTTAAGATTGTTGTTAAAATCACAAATCCGATTTTAACGTAAGGGAAGGAAATTTTATACATTTCAGGAGGTTTGCAGGCACTTTTCTCAAAATTAAATAGCTAATTTAGCAGTGAAACAAGCATAAACCTATCCTATCTCATATCCAAACGCAACAAAGTTTGAGAAAAGAGCATTATTAAAAGACCCCTTTCGTAAGAAAAGAGCAATTCTACTATTATTAAATTGTTTAAAGGATTAATCCTTTCTATCTGTATCAAATAAGGAATAATTTTACTTATGTCTGCCCATACTGAGTGCTAAGAGTAACTTGATGAGAGGGGTTGAGATCATGTTGTATCTTCACGATGTTTGGGTGAATTGGTTTGAAGGCGAAGAAAATGGATACAATGTTTGTCATTTTCATGAATGGAGAAAAGATGATGGCGTGGAGCTATTGGACCAAGTGCCACTTCTAAAAATTGATTCTCTTCTATTTAATTACATAGAAAATGATTTATCTGAATTGCCACAGCAGCTGATGGAAGATATCTATCAAAAAGCATACCTTAGGAAAAACCATGAACGAGTGCAGTTGGATTACTGTTTCGTCGTATCAGATGGTGTAGGAATTTTGGCAGTAGATACAATCGGATACAATATTCCAATTAGAAAAAGTAGGCTAATCCCAAGGCAGGAACAATTAGTATTTGAAATGCTTGAAAATCAAGATACACGAAGCTATAACTTTAATGATCATTCTTCTTTGAAAGATTATCATATTCTTTCTCCATCTCCTGACTTAATGAAGGGACTAACAAGAAAAGAACGGCAGTTGAAACAGCTCTTGTTTATGGCAATGGACCAACTGCATTCTTCACAGAATGTCGCGGAAGTTAGATATTGGTTAACTGAATGGAACCCAGAGAAATACCAGGAAATTCAACAGCTATCTTTCGAAGAAGTTTGGGAAGAGCTATACCATGACACGAAGTATGGATGGTCAAAACGGCATTATGCCTTCTGTGAAAATTTAATTAAGGGTCAAACTTTCTTTGAGAAGTTATGGGAAATGGAACATGGATCAAAGGTAAATTAAAAGGAGCCGAATGGCTCCTTTTTATTTGTCTTATTTTCGTTTTCTTCCTAGTCCCATTGCATTTTCCATCTTTTTAACCATTTTACTTGCAGCCCTATTCGCTTTTTCGGCACCATGGTCAAGAATAGCATCAAGCTCTGAGGATTCCATTAATTGATTATATCTAGCCTGGATAGGTTCAACAGCCTCAATAACCACTTGGGCGACATCAGCCTTAAAATCGCCATAACCTTTACCCTCATATGATTGTTCAATTTCATTAATAGGACGATTTGTAAGGATAGAATAAATCGATAATAGGTTCGAAATCCCAGGCTTGTTCTCTTTATCATATTTAACGATGCCTTCGGAATCAGTCACAGCACTTTTGATTTTTTTCTCAATCTGTTTTGGGGTATCCAGCATGGAAATGAACCCCTTTTGGTTTACATCCGATTTACTCATTTTCTTTAGCGGATCTTGCAAAGACATGATTCTTGCCCCAACTTTAGCAATTCTTGCTTCCGGAATTGTAAAGATATCATTATATTTCTTATTGAATCGTTCAGCTAAATCTCTTGTTAGCTCAATATGTTGCTTTTGATCATCACCAACAGGTACAAGGTCTGCATTATATAAAAGAATATCTGCGGCCATAAGAGGTGGGTAGGTTAGTAATCCTGCTGACACAGCTTCTTTACCGGCAGATTTATCTTTGAATTGAGTCATCCTTTCAAGCTCACCTATATAGGCAACACATTGGAGCATCCAACCTGCTTGGGCGTGTGCAGGAACTTCAGACTGTATGAAAAGTGTTGCTTTATCCGGATCAATACCTGAAGCGATGTATAAAGCAGCAAGGCTACGAGTGTTTTGACGTAATGTCAGCCTGTCCTGTGGAACCGTTATGGCATGTTGGTCGACAATACAGAAATAACAATTATATTCCTCTTGTAGATCGACGAATTGTTTCATTGCTCCGATATAGTTGCCGAGAGTGATCGTGCCACTCGGCTGGATACCTGAGAAGATTGTTTTCATTTAAAAAACCTCCAAAAAATTTAGAAAATAGAAAAAGACCATACATCCCCAAAAAAAATAGGGACGAATGGTCCGCGGTGCCACCCTAATTACTCTAGAAAGAGCCTCTTACTCATGCGTAAAAACGCATGACCCATTAACGCTGGTAACGTCTGCTGCTACTAAAATTCACAGCAGAGGCTCAAAAGCCCATTCCACTTACCTGGTTGTTTGTTCGCACCATCCACAAACTCTCTGAAAACCTACAGCAGGTGTACTACTCTTTTTCAACGCCTACTATCATCTTGTATTGAGAAAATTATAAATCACAACTCCGCTAGAATCAAGGTTTGCCATGATTTTTACTTTAATATGACATCGCTTACCCATTATTGGGAGAGCAGCAGGGATTAATTCAAGACTAGCCGAAAAAAAGGTCTGAAATGAATCCCTTCATTTCAGACCAATGTTTCGTAACCACAAAAATGGGGTATTCTAAAGTGTCGGATTATTTCTTCTTCCCACCGACGCTTTTCCACCCTGATTGCAAACTCACAGATTTGTCAACAATTTCACTTTTATCTTTACCACCAAAAAACTTTAAACCGATAGCACTAGTTAACACACCGTTTGTAGCAGTAATGCCAATAACAAGAAGAGCAACAATCATAAAATCCACTATGTATCCACCCATGATAAACCTCCATCTCCTGTTCAGTCTCGTGATAGGTACAACTTTGGTAAAACAGGTAACCATTTTTATTCTATTTTCATTGTAAAAGAAAATGACAAGTAATAAAAGGAGTAATTAACAGCAAACAGCTATTAAAATAAGCTATTTTCTAAATGATTGTTTATTCATTGTTTTTGTGAATAATGACTTTGTATGAAACCGGTTGATTGGAGCGGAAGGCGCTTGACTCCTGCGGGAGCAGCGGGGCAGGTGAGACCCCACAGGTGCCAAAGCGCCGAGGAGGCTCACCGCACGCCCCGCTGTTCGCTAAGCGCCTGGAGCGGAAATCAACATTCCTTGTCAATAGCAACAAAGCTTACTGAAAGAGCCTTGTTAATATGGTTGTCCAAGGTTGAAAAATAAACAAAAAGGAGTAAGAAAAATGCACTGGTATGAAAAGTTGAATCAGTATTTTCCAGTTGAAGAGATGAAATCAAAGGAACATATGGAAAGTCTTCTGAGAGAACACCCAGAAATTTATCATAAGGATGAAGGACCTAAACATGTCTTAATGTATGTGGAACTTGAGGACTTTGTTTTCATCGATTATTTATTTGTTTCAAAAGCCTCCAGGGGTGAAGGGCTTGGCCATAAGCTCATCGATAAGTTAAAACGGAAAGGGAAGCCTATCATCCTTGAAGTGGAACCAATTGATTATGAAGACAGTGATTCGGAGAAACGTTTGAAGTTCTATAAGCGGGAAGGTTTCGAGCATGCAACTTCTATTGGTTATAGCCGCCGCTCATTAGCGACAAATGAATTGAATGCGCTCGAGATCCTTTATTGGTCTCCTACAAATGAATCAGAACAAAAGATATTCGAGGCAATGAAGAAAACGTACATGATGATTCATACTTATAAGGATAAGGAGTTTTACGGTCGCTCCTATCAACCAGTAGAAGAGGTATTGACCAAAAGGGATAATCATGATGATTTGTTAGAGGATATATGATTTATAGGCACAATCATCTTAGTAGATGATTGTGTTTTCATTTTCTTTGTTTAATTGAGAATTGAAAAAGGTTGATAATTTAGGTTTGAGTGAAAAGAAAAGTGGGTAAAGTAACTTGTGCTAGGGAAATACTCATAAGGTAAAACCTTTTATCATACAAGGTTATCCAGCAAAGGTGTCAGTAATAGCTCTTAAAGATTTAATTAGCAAACGAATGAAACTTTTAGCCAACCTATCCGTATTAAAAGTATGAAGTTAGGCTACATAAAACTTTTGAAAAAAAGGATACCCATTGTCCGAGGATTGGTGTATAATTTAACTGTAGAGATTATAATTTTATATTAATTTTAAAGAAGAGCTAAAGCCTGACAATAGATAGTTGTTATAAAATTAAGGAGTGTGATTCGCTGTGGTAACTTTATACACTTCACCAAGTTGTACTTCATGTAGAAAAGCAAAAGCATGGCTTGAAGAACATGAAATCCCATATCAGGAGCGCAATATTTTCTCAGAACCTTTATCAATTGATGAGATCAAAGAAATATTGCGTATGACAGAAGATGGGACTGATGAAATTATCTCCACTCGGTCCAAGACTTTTCAAAAGCTTGATGTTAATCTTGAATCCTTACCGCTTCAAGATTTGTACGGTCTTATCAAGGAAAACCCTGGATTACTACGCCGACCAATCATCATTGATGAGAAACGACTTCAAGTGGGATACAATGAAGATGAAATTCGCAGATTCTTACCTAGAAAAGTCCGCACTTATCAACTGAGGGAAGCTCAGCGGCTTGTTAATTAAATTTTAGCCTCCGACCATTTGGAACCGGAGGCTTTCTTTCTATTTGAATTTACACTGTGAACCTGTTAGAATAAAAGGAATATATCTTGCTCCAGACTCTTGGTTTTTCTTATTTGAGCTAGGTTGTTTCAGGAGTAAAACTAGGTGTTTGCTGTTTTTGAAAATGGGTAAGTTTTTTATTTCCCAAACCAAAGATTTTGTCATAAACTAGTAGTACAAGATTATATTCTTCACTTCATAGAACGATTAACTGATTTAAAAGTACCAATTGAGTTGAATATCTGACTTGATTAGTCTTGCGGGGGTATTAGTCCCTTCAATTCTTTGCCTGGAAGGGAGAGATAATGAATGGAAATTGAACGCATCAATGAGAATACGGTCAAGTTTTATATTTCGTATATTGATATAGAAGAAAGAGGTTTTGACCGAGAAGAAATCTGGTACAACCGCGAACGTAGCGAGGAACTCTTCTGGGAAATGATGGATGAAGTTCATCATGAAGCAGAGTTCACGATTGAAGGACCACTCTGGATTCAAGTTCAAGCACTTGATAAGGGCCTGGAGATTCTTGTTACGAAGACCCAAGTGACCAAAGATGGTCAAAAGTTTGATCTTCCTGTTTCCGATGAGAAATTAAAGGATTTACCGGTGGATGAGCGAATCGAGGAGATGCTTGATCATCATTTTAACCCGAGATCTCAGCAAGACACAGAAGATTCAGATTCAGTTTTTGGAGAGGAACTAGAGTATGTGCTTTTGTTTAATGATTTTGAGGACCTCATATCATTATCTAAAAGGAATGACCTAGATTCTTTAGGTGTAAGTACCAGCTTGTTTAGTAATGAGGGTAGATACTACCTTTATGTCGATTTCACTGAGGTTGATTTTGAGGATGAAGATGTGATTGACAATTACCTAAGTATTCTTCTAGAATATGGCGTCGAATCAGGTGTTACCATCCATCGCTTAGAGGAATATGGCAATAAGATAATCGAAGAAGATGTCTTTGCAACGATAAATAAATACTTTTCATAATTAAAGACTTAACCAGTTCCTAATTAAAATAGGAGCTGTTTTTTTTATTTATTTTCTTGGGAGGAAATCGTTTATTTCTGAAGAATATCAAATAAAAAGAAAGGAGGCTATATGAATGTTCATTGCACAAAGAAAAAATGGAGAGAAGATTTCACTTGCCGAACGCTGGGATAAAAAGGTATTAGATGAATACCGGCGAAAGGAAGCTTTTTTTTGCCCGATTTGTGATGGAGCTGTCACTTTAAAGCTTGGAAGCAAGCGAATTTGGCATTTTGCTCATCAGAAAGAAGCAAGTTGTCTCCAAGGTTATGAGAGGGAATCAGATTATCATCTTTTAGGCAAACTTCAAGTTTATCAATGGCTGAAAGGATTGGGGGTAGACGCTGAACTTGAAAAGTTTATACCTGAATGTGGTCAGAGGGCAGATATAAGCTTTGAATGGGATCATAAAAGATTTGCCATTGAGTTTCAGTGTTCACCAATCAATCAAGAGCTGTTTAAAAAACGAACAGAAGGTTATAAAAAAAATGGTGTCTCCCCAATTTGGCTACTTGGAGGGAATCAAATTAACCGTATAGGGTCGAACGTACTTTCATTAAATCACTTTCAATATCTCTTCCTCCAACAGGGGAATACAGGGTGGGGAATATCCGCCTATTGTCCTGATTCTCGCAACTTTATTTTCATAAACCATGCCATTCCGATTTCAACTCGAAAGGTAGCGGCTGCGTTGTCGCTAATTCCTCGTAATCAAGTCCAACTTCATGAATTGTTAAAACCACCTGCATCTAAATTTCAATTTATTCCCATATGGATACATGAGTTACAAAAGTTTAAAAGGGGTTACTTCATCCATCCTGGGCCGCCGCAAAGAGCCTTTTTAACCGAATTGTATACCAAAAGGTTCAACCTGCAAACTTTACCACCTGAGCTTGGTCTACCTGTTCCATCTGCTCCTTTTATTGAAACACCACCATTGATTTGGCAGACTTATCTTTTTCTGGATATCTTCCGACATTTGAAAAAAGGGAACACTTTTTCTACTTCTAATATATCCACCGCTTTTACCCTCAGGCTTAGAAGTCAACAAAACACTATTCGCGAATTTCCATTAGGTTTTACAGGGCATTATCTTGATGCTGTGGAAGAGTATCTCGATTTACTTGTAAAGACTTCGAATCTAATTAAAATTTCAAGTAATACCTTTGCTATGAATCGACCACTAACGGTATCCACTACCGTTGATCAACAGATTCAGAGTGAAAACATGTTTTATAATAAGCATCAAGATGTCATCACGAAGCAATTTTAGTAATAATTTTATATTTAAAGGCGTTTGTTTTTTAATATCCTAAAGCTGATTTTAACGTAAGACAATCTCAATTTTTATATTTCAATATGTTTTCAAGCTCTTTTCTCATATTCATATCTCAAGATAGCACACTGAAACGAAGCTCAAACCAACAAAGTTTGAGAAAAGAGCCTAATGAAATCAATAAAAGCTGCGTAGAATAAAAGAGATTTAAATAGTTCAAATGGCTTTGTAGTTATGAATACCCTTGGTTATAGGCAGGATTTTAGTTACGGAGGGAGAACTTAAGTAGGATAGGTTTCTATCTGAAATGAATACAGATTGGAGGATTGAGTTATATGAGTAACGAAACGCAGGTGAAAAAGCTTCCTGCAAGAAGCGAGGTTCCAGTTGAGGAAACGTGGCGACTTGAAGATATATTTTCAAGTGATGAGGCTTGGGAACAAGAGTTTCAGGAAGTAAAGGAACTACTGCCAGGTGTTCAACAGTATCAAGGTAAGCTAGGGGACAGTGGTGAGCAACTGTATGAAGCCCTTCAATTTCAAGACCGACTGCTTGAGCGTCTAGGTAAGCTATATACATATGCCCATATGAGATATGACCAAGACACGGCAAATTCTTTCTATCAGGGGTTAAACGATCGAATAAGTAATCTATCTTCTCAAGCAGGAAGTGCACTCGCTTACATTGTTCCAGAGATTCTTTCGATTGACGAACAAAGATTAAAGGGTTTGCTGGAAGAGAAAAGCGAGCTACAGCTTTATCAACATGCACTTGAAGAAATCAATCTGCAACGCCCACATATTTTATCTGCAGAACAGGAAGCCCTGTTAGCCGAGGCTTCAGAGGTGATGAGTTCACCTTCAAATACGTTTGGGATGTTGAATAATGCCGATTTAGAATTTCCAACCATACGGGATGAAAATGATGAAGAAGTAGAAATTACCCACGGTCGCTATATACGTTTTCTCGAAAGTGAAGATAGGCGTGTTAGAGAAGACGCCTTTAAAGGGGTGTACGGTACCTACGGGAAATTCCGTAATACATTCGCAAGTACACTTAGTGGAAATATTAAAAGAGATAACTTTAATGCAAGAATCCGAAATTATAGCTCAGCTAGACATGCTGCGTTATCAGCAAATAATATCCCGGAAACCGTTTATGAAAACCTCGTTGGTACCATAAATAATAATCTTCACTTGCTTCATCGATATGTAAAGCTACGTCGGAAGGTTCTTGGAGTTAATAAGCTTCATATGTACGATCTTTATACTCCACTTGTTAAAAACGTGAAAATGGAAATTCCATATTCTGAAGCAAAAGAACTCATATTAAACGGGCTTGCTCCAATGGGAGAAGAGTATGTGGGGTTATTAAAAGAGGGCTTTGATAATCGCTGGATTGATGTTCAGGAAAATAAGGGGAAACGTAGTGGCGCCTATTCCTCAGGGTCATATGGAACCAATCCTTATATACTAATGAACTGGCAAGATAATGTTAATAACTTGTTTACACTAGCACATGAACTAGGCCATTCATTGCATAGCCATTACACAAGGAAGAGTCAGCCGTATGCCTATGGGAATTATTCAATTTTTGTAGCAGAGGTGGCTTCAACTTGTAATGAAGCTCTTTTAAATGACTATTTACTTAAATCAATTAATGATGAACAGAAACGACTGTATTTGTTAAATCATTATCTAGAAGGGTTCAGAGGAACGGTATTTAGACAAACGATGTTTGCTGAATTTGAACATCTGATCCATCAACAGGTACAGAATAATCAAGCATTAACCGCGGATTCATTAACCAAGGACTATTATGAATTAAACAAGAAGTATTTTGGGCAGGAAGATATCGAAATTGATGAAGAAATTGGTCTAGAATGGTCGAGAATTCCGCATTTCTACTACAATTACTATGTCTATCAGTATGCAACAGGCTTTAGTGCAGCGACCGCTCTTAGCAAGCAAATCCTTGAGGAAGGAGAACCGGCTGTTAAGCGTTATATTGATTACCTAAAGGCTGGGAGCTCCGATTACCCGATTGAAGTCCTGAAAAAGGCTGGAGTGGATATGGCTAGCCCTAAGCCAATTGAAGATGCTTGTAAAGTATTTGAAGAAAAGCTAAACGAAATGGAAGCTTTACTGTCGTAAAAAATGCATGCTATCTCGGGTGGCTTAATAATGTATTGAGGGGCATGCTCGGTTCCCATACTCTCAACTAGTCACTGACTATGGGTACTGAGAGGCTCTCTCGGTTTCTGCAGCCATTACAATTGAAAAAGGCAGAGGGCTAAAATATGCTCCTCTGCCTTTTTCCATATTTAATTAGGGTTTTGCTACGGCTTCATAATTAGAACCCTTTAAACCTTTTCCGATCATTAATAAAAATAATAAAGACTAATAGTACCAAAAAAAGAATTGGGCCGCTAATTAAAAGGGGAACGATATTCATTAGTCCTAAAACATAAAGGCAAAATGAAACAAAAATCGACAGGGTTATGATTATCCAGGGTAAGTAAACTTTCACTAAAATTCCTCCCGTTGAATCTCCGCTATATTAAAAATATATGATACCGAATGGACAAAGATGATAGAATTTGACAATATTGTGAAATAACGAACAAACATCTTGTTTTAGGCTTTTGTGAATGATATATTTATAGCGTGAAGTTGATCACAAGCAAACATATACCCCTTTGTTTGACCGTGAAAAATTTCTCCCATCCCCTTTGTTCGTATTTATAGAGAAAAACCCCTGTAGCCCGTTGCTACAGGGGTTTTTCATTAGTCCGTTCTTAAATTACCATTCATTATACCGCCAAAACATTCCGTACTTAGCTGGTAGTTGTTCGACCTTTTGTTTTAATTGTAGTTTTTTTAATTCTCTTTCGGCTCCAGTTACGGTCATGTTGTAAACTTCCGCAACTTCCTTGGTTGCTACCGTTTTATATTGCTTTAGGAATTCTTCTAATGGAGGTGGGGAGGATGCTTCAGGCTTCATCGGCAGCATCTCCTCAATTATCTTAACGTAGACATCGTAAGGATATAAGCCTGTCACTTTAAGGCCTTCTTCTTCAATATTTGAATTAAAGAAAACAAGGGTAGGAATTTCCTGGACATCCATTTCCGTTGTAATCTTTAAATCACATTGTAAGGCTTTAGCTGCACTTTCTGAATGAAGATCTGCGAGAAATTCATCCATATCTAAGCCAACATCTTGTGCGCAGGACTTTAAGACATCCACGCTTGATACATTCTGTTTCTCAAGAAATACAACCTCTTGGAGTTTCCGAAGAAAATGAATACCTTTCTTTTTCCCTTGAAGTTCAGCTGCTTTCACAGCGATTGAAGCTAAGTATGGAGAAGAAATGGGATTTTCAAACCATAGGTTTCCATCGCAAGACATTCCCGTGCGACTAGCTGTTTTTTCCCATAAATCCGCAATGGTCTCATACTGCTTTTTACCACTAAGGTTCAATGTGGAAAGTTTCCCGCTAAGAATATGACGTAGGGAAAAATATTTTCCGTATTCAATAAGTAGCTTTTTTACTGTTGGTTCTAATGCCCAGCATTCAGGACAAAGTGGATCTACAAATGTATAAATCTCTAATGACTTCTGCTCATTTCCCAAGTTCATACGTGACGTGTCCTGACTGATTAAATCGTCTCGTTTCCAAATCACAGTTCGTCACCTTTTTCAACATCTTCAGGGGTGTTGATCATATGCTGTGCAGTAAAGTTTAACCTTGCATAAAAGTCCTCTCTTACAGGTCCAATTAGTCCGACGGTATCCATTGCCTCGCTCATACAAGCGAGCCAAGCTTTTGCTCTAGTTGGTGTTATTTCAAACGGTAGATGACGTGCTCTCAGCATTGGGTGTCCATGTTCTTGGGTATATAAAGAGGGTCCTCCTAAATATTGGGTTAAAAACTGCTTTTGTTTACGAGCAGTTTCAGTTAAATCATTAGGAAATATAGGAGCAAGATCAGGATGCTGAGCTACAAGGTGATAAAATGTGTCTATTAGTTTATGCAGCATACCTTCGCCGATGGCTTCGAACGGTACAGACTTATTCTCGACCATTTCAAAACTCCTTTGTAAATTAATTATTAAGAAATTGCCCAGGCCCTTGCTAACGGCCCTTAAAAAATCTAGATACTTCAGGAAACCTATATGGTGTTAAAAGTAGGTGAGCATTTCTCTATGATTTATATTTTAACAATGCTAAATTCATATCTCAAACAAACAGCTTTGACGAGCTACTTATAGTCTTTAGTACATAGACTTCCCTCTTTACTTGGAGTCTAGTTCTAATTGCTTTTGATTGTAAAATCTCATGATTTTATTATCAGTTTTCCGAAGCGGGATATGCATTTGTTTAAGGAGGCTTTTGAAAACCTCTTGTCCTAAGTTCGCGTCCGTTACCTCGTATTCTATTTCAAAGTCTTCAGTGCTTAAGTAAGTGCTGTGGTCTAAGACGATTAGCCCAGCTTTATAGTTCTTCTCTGCTCTTTCTGTAGATAAGGTTCCAAAATATGTTATTGAGTCAGAGTCCTGAATGATGTTTTCGAGAGCAGAATAAACTATACCACTTGGTATTGTTCCTGTTTTCATAACAGCTTGTACTTGTTCTATAGAAATGGTCTGGTTGGTTTCAAGTAAGCCAGTATTTGCAGGTTGCTTTAAGGTAAGTTCAAATGTTCCAGCTTTCTCTCTAATTCTTAGAGCACAACCATGACTTTTTAAGGTGAAACTTGGAGTGTCAAAATAGTGATTTACTTGTTTTCTGAAATCCTCGGGTTTAAATGTAAAGTAGGATGACAATTTGAAGAACTCTTCTTGGGTTAGAAGATTTTTAAACTCAATTTCAATATGCTGTGACATTAGGGGGTTCCTTTCTAATCGTAATTATCCTTCATTATCTCGCTTTTATCGAGCGACTTCAAATCTAAGGGTAGTATGCTCGCATACAGTTACACTTAATAGGTAAAGTTTCATGCGATATGATAAAATGTAAAAGGATTTATTGAAAGGTGGAACTAATTATATGAAACAAAAAATGAATGTTATACAAGCAGAACTAATTGAGCGGGAGCTTCTTTTACATACAGAAACGGAAACGAATCTTAGTCAACTATCTCCTGTTGGTCAAATGTTGGTAGATTCGGATCAGCTTGCCTTTATTTACATAGTCGATTTAGACGGGGAATATACATATGTCACAATACCTGTAGAATCATGGAAAGTCCTTAGTGAAGCAATTGTAATACCTAACCTTCAAGTATACTTAGTAAATAAGGAAAGTCGTCTTAAGTTACAAGCCTTTATAGAGGAAATGACCTACTTGATTGAGAATATTAAAGGAAATAGTAACTACGGAGCAGAGATGGTTGAAAAAGTGGAAACTATTTTTTAGATGACTAGATAATATGAATGAGCTGTTTTTAAATCCTCCGGAGGTAAAAATCATCTTTTATTTATAGACGGTTGGACTTAATATGTTCGGGCGAGGTGATTTGCTTTTGAAACATTGGGAACATTTTCTTGAACCCTATAAACAGGCAGTTGAAGAGCTTAAGGTAAAATTAAGGGGAATGCGGAGTCAATATGAACAAAATACTGATCATTCCCCGATTGAATTTGTTACAGGAAGGGTAAAACCTATAGCAAGTATTCTTGATAAGGCAAATCAAAAAGGTGTCCCACTCGAAAAATTAGAAAGTGAAATGCAGGATATTGCTGGCCTGAGAATTATGTGTCAGTTCGTTGATGACATTATGCCAGTGGTTGAGTTACTTCGTATTAGAAATGACTTCGAAATTGTTGAGGAAAGAGACTATATTTCGTACAAAAAGGCTAGTGGTTATCGATCATACCATGTAGTAATCAAGTATCCTGTACAAACTATAAATGGAGAAAAGAAAATTCTTGCGGAAATACAAATTAGAACGCTTTCTATGAATTTTTGGGCTACAATTGAGCATTCCTTAAACTATAAATACAAAGGACAATTTCCAGAAGCAATAAGGTTACGGTTGAAGCGAGCGGCAGAGGCGGCATTTAGCCTAGATGAGGAAATGTCTAAAATAAGGGATGAGATTCAGGAAGCGCAAGTGTTTTTTTCAAGAAAAAAGGAACAACAACAAGATGATAAGTGAAAACATACGAAGCATAGGAAAAAAGTGAGGTGAATGGAAGATGAGGTTTGCAATAACATCAAAAGGGGATGCTAGGTCCAACACCCTGATGCATAAGATGAGGACCTATCTACAAGATTTTGATCTTCAATATGACGAGGACCAACCGGATATTTGCATCTCAGTAGGCGGAGACGGTACCCTTCTATATGCTTTTCACCGTTATAGTAGCCGACTAGATAAAACTGCATTTGTTGGTGTACATACTGGACATTTAGGTTTTTATGCTGACTGGGTTCCGGAAGAAATTGAAAAACTTGTCATAGCTATAGCTAAAACTCCATACCAAGTGGTTGAATATCCACTTTTAGAAATTATTATTCGCTATCAACATGGTGGTAGAGAGACGCGATACTTGGCTTTAAATGAATCTACGGTCAAGTCTGTAGATAGTACACTTGTTATGGATGTTGAAATACGTGGACAGCATTTTGAAAGGTTCCGAGGCGATGGACTATGCGTAGCAACTCCATCAGGGAGTACAGCTTATAATAAGGCGCTAGGAGGCGCGATTCTCCATCCTTCACTTTCCGCTATCCAAATTACTGAAATGGCTTCGATTAATAATCGGGTATTTAGGACTGTCGGCTCACCACTGGTTTTGCCCGCTCATCATACATGTATTCTTAAACCAGTTAACAGGCCCGATTTTCAAGTAACTGTTGATCATTTGACTTTACTGCATAAAGATGTAAAGTCGATTCAGTTTAGAGTCGCGGATGAAAAAATGCGGTTTGCAAGATTCAGACCATTTCCTTTTTGGAAAAGGGTTCATGATTCATTTATTTCGGATTGAGTATCAGTCATTTAAAATTGGCTATGTTAGATGAGGTTGTTGAGGGTCACGGACCTAAAACGAGAACAAAACATGTGAAATGGGAACGTTGGTGAGAGTATGGCCGGTGGCTTTAAATTACATTGGGTAGTTGATGAAAAGGATGAAGGGAAAACTCTTAAAGAGTTTTTAGTTGGACAGGAAATCTCTAGAGCAGCGCTAACGGATATTAAGTTTAAAGGTGGAGGGCTGTTTGTTGATGGTGGTGCCGTAACAGTAAGGCATGTTTTAAGAACGGGGGAGAAGCTCGAGGTTCATTTTCCTCCGGAAAAACCTTCTTTGGGATTGGCTGGAGAAAACATACAACTTGATGTCATTTATGATGACCCTTATTTATTGATAGTAAATAAACCCGCTGGTATGAATACCATTCCCTCAAGAGAGCATCCAACAGGAAGCCTTGCTAATGGATTAATTGGATACTACCAACAATTGGAGATTGAGGCAACCACCCATATAATAACCCGGCTGGACCGAAATACTTCTGGGATTGTGTTGATAGCAAAGCATCGCCATGTCCACCATCTAATGAGCAAACAACAACAGGCGGGGCAATTACAAAGGATATATGAGGCCCTTGTTCAAGGGCATATACCGAAATTGAATGGGTTTATTGAAGAACCGATAGCGCGGAAAGAAACCAGTATTATTGAACGTGAAGTACATCCTGGTGGACAGTATGCCTATACAAGTTACCGACTGATCAAACTATTTGACAGCTTTAGTCATATCGAGCTAAGATTGAAAACCGGTCGTACACATCAAATCCGGGTTCATATGTCCTATATTAATCATCCTCTGTTGGGTGATACTCTATATGGGGGAGCGGTGGGGAAAATTGGAAGACAGGCACTTCATTGTCGTGAAGTCCAATTTATTCACCCATTTACGAATCAGCACATGAAGTTTTCAGTACCGCTTCCCAGTGATATCCAGGACGTATTAACTAGCGGCAGGCCTATATAGGAGGCTTGTCTTTTAAGTTCACATACTCACGGAGTATGGATTTGGCGGTGAATTGAAGGGGGGAATGAGTATGTCTGAATCGAGCCAGGAGTCCAATCAGAAGCAACATATTGATAAAGAGCTATTGATGGAATCCTTAAAGAATGACAACATAGAAAATTTCCGCTCCGAATTTCTTGATCTGCATGCTTATGACCAAGCTAGCTTCTTTATGGAATTGAATGAAGAAGAACGACTACATGTTTATCATTTTTTATCTCCAGAAGAAATGGCCAATCTATTCGAGAATCTTGAGATTGAGGATGATGAGTATAGTGATGTTCTAGCTGAAATGTCACCAAATTATGCTGCAGACATGCTTTCAAATATGTATGCAGATGATGCGGTTGATGTATTGAATGAATTAGATAAAGATCAGGTTGTCAGTTATCTAACCATCATGAATAAGGATTCTGCTCAAGAAATTAAAGAGTTACTCCATTATGAGGAGTATACAGCAGGAAGCATCATGACAACGGAATTCATTGCGATTGCAGCGAATCAGACTGTCCGTTCCGCGATGCATATTTTAAAAAGTAAAGCTCCTAGTGCGGAAACAATCTATTATGTCTATGTCGTTGATGAAGATAGAACACTGGTTGGTGTTCTTACTTTGCGGGATTTAATCGTAAACGAAGATGATGTAATGATTTCGGAAATTATGTATGATCGCGTTGTGTCAGTATCGGTTGGTGAAGATCAAGAAGAGGTAGCGAGAATGATGCGAGATTATGATTTTCTTGCTTTGCCCGTTGTTGACTTTCAAAATCATCTATTGGGGATTATCACAGTAGATGATATTATCGATGTTATGGAGGAAGAGGCCTCGGATGATTACTCTAAGCTTGCAGGGATTGCCGACCTCGACTCAATTGACCGAAACCCTATTTCTGCCGCAAAAAAACGTCTTCCATGGCTTGTTATTTTGTTATTTCTAGGAATGTTTACCGCAAGTCTAATTGGACGCTTCGAGGAAACATTAGATAAGGTGGCCATTTTAGCTGTCTTCATTCCACTCATAGCCGGGATGGCTGGGAATACAGGGACACAAGCACTGGCTGTTGCGGTGCGAGGAATTGCAACTGGTGACCTTGAAAAAGAGAAGATCATGAAAATAATTTCCAGAGAGGCAGGTACTGGTGTTATTACTGGTACAACATGCGGAATTCTTGTTACCTTTATCGTTTACTTCTGGCAGGGTGACCTTTTTCTGGGGGGACTTGTTGGCATCTCGATATTTTTTGCGTTAATCGTTGCAACTCTAGCAGGATCACTTGTACCGCTTATCATGCATCGTTTAAAAATTGATCCAGCAGTGGCCTCAGGTCCTTTTATCACTACCATTAATGATATTATTTCGATTTTAATCTATTTTGGAATTGCCACTGCATTTATGAGTTATCTTACTAGGTAAGGGGGGATAGAATGGAACATCATGCTTCCGTTACATCACTTTTAATTGTCATTATCGTAGCATTCTTAACACCCATCTTGCTGCATCGATTTAAATTGAATTTTATTCCTGTAGTAGTCGCAGAAATTTTAATGGGTTTATTCATTGGAAAGAGCGGATTTGATATCGTTCATGGGGATATGTGGCTCGAGACACTGTCTACATTAGGGTTTCTGTTCTTAATGTTTTTAAGTGGACTTGAAATTGACTTTAGTGCCTTTAGGATAAAGAAAACCAAAGGTAGTCAACCGTCTAACCAGAATAACTTACCGAACGCATTTGCGATTTCTAGTATCATTTTCGTCGGGATATTTATTGCCTCATTGGGATTATCATATCTATTTGTTTTAACGGGTTTTATTGATAATGTCTTTTTAATGACCTTAATTATTTCTACTATTTCGCTTGGAGTCGTTGTACCCACATTAAAAGAAGCCCATTTAATGAAATCAAACATAGGGCAAATTATCTTACTAGTAGCAGTTATTGCTGATCTAGTTACAATGATTCTATTGGCTATATTCGTCTCAATTTATGATACGGAGGGCGGAAACACTTGGCTGTTACTCCTCTTGTTCGTTGCCGGAGTCGTATTGTATTTTGTCGGGAATCGGTTTAAAAGCCGTAAATTTGTCTCAGCGCTTTCAACGGGAACCACCCAAATTGGTACAAGAGCCGTATTTACTTTATTAATAGTACTTGTGGCTATTTCTGAGACGGTTGGAGCGGAAAATATTCTTGGAGCGTTCCTTGCCGGTGTTCTTGTTTCTTTATTATCACCTGATCAAGAATTAATTCATAAACTTGATTCCTTTGGATATGGATTTTTGATCCCAATCTTCTTTGTTATGATTGGTGTTAACCTTGATATATGGTCATTATTGAGTGACCCGAAACTGTTATTACTTATACCGTTGCTTCTTATAGCGTTGTTGTTATCTAAGGTGCTTCCAGTCTATATTCTGAAAAAGTGGTATGACACAAAGACAGTGATTGCCTCTGGTTTTCTACTCACTTCAACCCTCTCACTCGTGATAGCTGCAGCCACGATTGGGGAAAGAATGGGTGTGATTACACAGGAAATGAGTGGAACACTGATTCTTGTTGCTGTAATTTCTTGCGTATTTACACCAATAGTGTTTAAAAAATTATTCCCAAAGGCAGATTTAGAAGAGAAAAAACTCGAAGTCGCCTTAATTGGAGCAAACCAGATGACGTTATCGGTCACTAGGGAACTGAATTCTACCCTATATGAACCAGTACTTTATCATACAAAACAAGATAAAGCTGAAAATAAAGTTTCGAGTTCAGTGTTTGATATTATTGAAGTCAATGATTATTCACCAGAAACTCTAGACATCCATAATATCTATACGGCCGATATTGTAGTCATTTCAACGGGGAATGAAAATACAAATGCTCTCATTGCTAAAGCGGCAAAGGAGAAAGGGGCAGGACGTGTTATTGCCCGTATTGAAAACCCTGAACTCGAGGCTAGTCTGAAACAACAGGATATAGAAGTTTTCTCTGTCCTAATGTCAACAACGACATTATTGCGTGCATTAATTGAATCACCAGGGATTTTAAATATCTTGACCAACCAAGATTCTTCACTACATGAGATTCGAATGCTTAACGACCAATTTGATGGCATGACATTAAGGCGTTTCCCGTTCACAGGTGACGTGATATTTGTTAGGATTCTTAGAGGGAAAGATTCTATCGTACCGCACGGTGATACAGAATTACGTTTAAATGACCGTTTAATTGTAACGGGTTCTAATGAATATGTTGAAGAATTGAAAATGGAACTAGAGTTTGGTGCATGGAACCATCTTCGCTAATGATAAAGCCCGTCATAATTGCTATGGCGGGTTTTTTATTATGGTTCATTTCTAATTTTACATGCTCTTGATTCAAGCTGGAATCAAGAGCATGTAACCACTGCCTTCGTATAGGCACTTTTCAAAGCAAACGATATGTTGTATGATTAGCACTAGGTACTAATAACATGTGATAAGTAGGAGGATTACCATGACTTTTTCGTTGAAAGGAAAGACCTATGTTGTAATGGGTGTCGCTAATAAACGTAGCATTGCATGGGGAATAGCAAAATCTCTTCATGGAGCTGGTGCTAACCTGATTTTTACATACGCAGGAGAACGACTTGAAGGCAGTGTTAGGGAACTAGCGGGTTCATTGGATCAGAACTACCCTGTTCTCCCTTGTGATGTTACACAGGATGAGGATATTGCCAAATGTTTTAAGGACATTAAAGAACTTGTGGGGACGATTCAGGGAGTGGCACACTGCATAGCTTTTGCTAATAAAGAGGAACTTAATGGCGATTATCTGAATGTAACACGTGACGGATTCTTACTAGCCCATAATATTAGTTCTTATTCGTTAACGGCGGTTGCAAAGGAAGCGAAGAAACTTATGCCAGATGGTGGAAGTATCGTAACCTTAACGTATATAGGTGGAGAACGTGCGATAGAGAACTATAATGTCATGGGTGTTGCTAAAGCATCTTTGGATGCAAGTGTACGCTATTTAGCGAAGGATTTAGGAAGAGAGAACATTCGAGTCAATTCGATTTCTGCTGGACCAATTCGGACATTGTCTGCAAAAGGGGTAAGTGATTTTAACTTGATTTTAAAGGAAATCGAGGAAAAAGCACCGCTTCGTAGAAATACCACTCCTGAGGAAGTAGGGGATACAGCAGTGTTTTTATTTAGTGAGTTATCGAGAGGAATTACCGGGGAGAACATTCATGTCGATTCCGGCTTTCATATTATGTAACGCCCAAACCGTTAGGCAATCTGCCTAGCGGTTTTCTTATTTTATGGGTATTAACAGTGAAAAAGGGCGAATGAATCAGGGCATTCGCTCATACAGCTTGGTTACTCTCCCTATATACTGTAGTAAGTGCAAAGGAGGTGAAGATGAATGAGTGAAGACAGTCAAGATATAACTGTTGCTGTCCCAACTGTATTTATCAATGGGAAGGAATATCCTTTAAGTGGAGACTACCAGTTAAGTGAGGAAGATATGGAGAAAGTCATGGATGCAATTAATGACAGTATTGCTGAGAGTGTCATGAAAAATCTTAAAGAGCTCCAAAAAGGTTTACCGCTCATCGGGCAATTTCTTCAAAATCGGAGGTTTCTCCCTAAAGTAGAGGGAAATCTGCGGGGGAATGTAAAATTAACATTTAATGACCGTACCCTTTTTAAACTCGAACTACCTGAGCCGAAGAATTCTGAAGATCATGATTCCGAGTAATTCATTTCCCATTGAAAGGGCTCGTTCGTTTACCGAATTGCACGAATAAAAAATCGTAAAGGAGTGTGTTTATAGATGTTAGAAAACAGATGGGGTAATTCCAACAGAGGTCGCGGCGGCCGTAATGATGATGATGTACTACAAAACACAGGACAAAATCAACCACAAAAAGCAGAGGTAAAGGCAGATAATAGTGGAGATGTCAAACAGGTTGTAAATGCTAAGCGCGGTGCTTTCGTCCTTCCAATCCAAATTGCACCTAAGTTTGCAATTGCTCTACCAGCCATCAATGCTGGTCTACAGTTACCAATCTTAAGTAGTTCAGGCGAAGTTGAATCTGAAATGGAATCTGATTCTAAACACTAATGGTGTGATTTCAACCAGGCTGTTAACAGTAAATTAGCAGCCTGGTTTCTTTCCGCCAAGGAAGAGTTTTAAAATTAAAGCCCAATTTTAGCTAAAAAGGGCTTTTGTCCGACACCCAAATGCCCTTTCTTAAATATGTTATTAGTGTAAAGAACCAATAAAGAAAAGGAGGCCAAAAATTATGGGTTGTGGAAAAAAAACCGGACACACAACAGGCTGTGTATGTGATGTAGTCCGTGCGATATTAGATATCCAGGATAATGTTCAAGAAGATGATTGTACTTGCGGGTCAAACTGCTTTATGGAGCCATTAGGTGCTATTCGCCCTGAAATGAAGAAGAATAAGGTGAACACACGAGTATTTGTCTTAAAGAATGCAGATGGAACACCATTTCATGCTTTCTTCAAAGGGTGCGGTGACGCTTGTGTATCCATTTACTTCCGTGTTGAAGACGTATTTGACAACTGCTGTGCAACTCTTAGAGTACTGAAGCCACTAGGAGAAGATAAATACCCAGTTGATTTAGCTGGTAAAGACAGTTGTTGCATTGATTTAAACAAAGTATGCAAGGTTGAAGATTTTGAGGCAACAAATGATTGTGTAACTGTTGATCTTTCATGCTTCTGCGCTATCCAGTGCATTGAAGATGTAAACCTTGATCTTTGCTAAATGATGAAGCTAAAAGATCCCCCTATAGTAGGCAGGAAAATCTGCCCTATAGGGGGATTTTTCAATAATATAAGAAAGCCTAGCCTGTTAGGCTAGGGAAAATAGTCAATTGGTTAATGGAAACCAAGCATCCTAATCTCAAGAATCTCACTTTTATCGATTGTAACATTTGTTTTATTAGGAAGTGTAATTTCTACTTGGTGTTCTAAGTTCTTTAGGAACACACCTGTATAGGTTGTTTGTTCTGTGAAATATAGGCATGAAACTGGTGCTAGCTGTTCAGGGAAATTCTCTAGGTAGATTATTTTCTCACTGATTGACATCTCTTTGAAATTTTTCACCCTTTGGAATGAATACTTCCTTTTTCTACTCGTATCAAAGGGGGTTAAATCAGCTTCGGCTTCCTCTAGGAAATCCTCTTGAACAGTAACCGTTTCACTAAATTTTTCTTCTCCAATACTTGAATCAGTTACTGTTTTGAGGACATTTTCGTTCAACTCATTAGCCATTAAGCTTTTATCTTTCTTTATTTTCTTCGATGATTCTTCACGAGTGGAATACCTATATTGCATGACAACATCCGGAAATTTTGTGATTGGTTGGCTTATATATAGTACCGGTTTATGCTTTACTTTCCTACTAGACAAAAAGATCCCTCCCAATTTGGTATCAGTTTAATTTATGCACTATTGTAAAAGGAGTGAAAATATGTTTTTGGGTTTTGGTCTAGAGTCCATTATAATTCTTGGCTTAGCTTCTTTTAGATTAACAAGGCTAATTGTGTTTGATAAAATTACAGAATTTATTCGGGCTCCTTTTTTTGACGAAATGGTTGATGGAGAGGAAGTATACCTTGTGGTTAAACCAAACGGCATCCGGAGGTGGGTGGGTGAATTATTAAATTGTTATTGGTGTACAGGAATATGGGTTAGTGCCGCACTATTTATTAGCTATTTTTATTTACCGGTCCTACTTACCCCGGTCATTTTAATTTTTGCAATTGCAGCAATAGCAAGCATCATCGAAACGATCATAAGCACATGGTTAGGTGAATGAACAAGCAACAAAAACCCTCTCGCATATAATGAAGAAACTTAGTTTGAAAGGAGTCGTTTTTATTGAATAAACAGAAAAGGCAACAAACAGATGAGATAAAGGATAAGCGAAGAAAAGGCTGTGGGTGTGGTTCTTCTAAAAGAAAAAAACAAATAACCAGAAGAAGAAAGCTGTCTCAATAAGGGGCAGTTTTTTTACTTGTATAAAATTGGAAGAAGAGCTCGATTCATAAATTCGAGAAAGAAGTGGAAAATAACAATATTGAAATCGAATTGATACATAGTGAGGGATTGGTTATGAATCAAATAGGAAAAAGTGCAATGTTCAGTATGGTAATGGTCATTAGCCTATTGTTAACAGGTTGTAACTTGGGCAATACATCTGAAGACAGCCGGAAGTCAATGATTCAATCCGTCAATCCAGACCCGACTGCGATTGAAGACCAGAAGGGAAAAAATTATAAGTTAGCGGAGAAAGTGAAAAAGGATGTTAGATCGGTACCAGCTATTTATGACGTGGCTGTGCTTAAAGGGGAAGAGGAAGTACTGGTTGCTTATAAGGTGAAACATATGCAACGCATGCATATGAAAAGAATTGAGAAAGAAATCAAGCAAAAATTGGAGAAAAATTATCCAAAGGAGAATTTTATTGTTTCAAGTGATTATAAAATTTTTATAGAGGTTCTTGAACTAAAGGAAAAGATCAGGGACGATAACAACTTTTCTAAAGAAAAAGCTGAAGAAAGGCTCCAGAAAATAATTAAATTTCAACAAGAACTTACATAGAAAGGAGATGCAGTATGGCTAGTAAAAACAAAAGTCCCGAGCAAAAGCAGTACGAGAAACTCGAGCAAAAACATGAGTTAAAAAGGCCAGTCCTCCAAAACTGCGTTAAAGCTTTCTTTGTAGGGGGGACGATTTGTTTGATTGGACAGGCTATCACCTATTTCTATATCTACTTTTTCCATTTTACAGAGCAGACAGCAGGAAACCCAACAGTTGCAACAATGATATTCATCGCCATGCTTCTGACTGGTTTCGGTGTATATGATCGCATCGGACAGTTTGCTGGGGCTGGTAGTGCCGTACCTATCACTGGTTTTGGTAACTCAGTTATTTCCGCTGCCATTGAGCACCGAACGGAGGGATTTGTACTGGGTGTTGGTGGAAATATGTTTAAGCTTGCTGGATCTGTTATTTTATTTGGTGTTTTTTCCGCGTTCGTTGTCGCGTTAATCAAAACCTTACTCCAGATATGGGGGGTTATCTAATGCGGATAAGAGAGGAGGCTACCGTAAATGTTGAAGGGTAAGCAATCGTGGGTTTTTCCAACTAAACCGGTAATCGAGTCATCAAGCGCAGTGGGAGGACCTTATGAAGCCAAAGGCAAACTGGCTTCTGATTTTGATATTCTTCATGATGATTTGTGGATGGGTAAAGATTCATATGAAAAGGCCCATACACTTCTTATTGAAGAGGCCATTGAGACAGCTATTCAAAAAGCAGAATTAACGAAAGAAGATATGAATTTTATGTTTGCTGGAGACCTAGTTAATCAAATAACACCTTCTAGCTTTGCTGCAAGAACATTAGCAATTCCATACTTTGGGTTGTTTGGAGCATGTTCAACATCGATGGAGGGATTGGCTTTAGCTTCCTTTCTTGTTGATAAGCAGGGAGCAAAGAAAGTGGTTACTGGGGCTTCAAGTCATAATGCTGCTATAGAGAAGCAATTTCGCTATCCTACAGAATATGGTAGTCAGAAGCCACCAACGGCCCAATGGACGGTTACTGGAGCAGGGGCAGCAGTCCTAAGTGATAATGCCGATAAAGCCGGAAAGCTTGTAACCACTTCGGCTACAATTGGTAAAGTGATGGATATGGGGTTATCTGATCCATTTAATATGGGAGGAGCAATGGCACCAGCAGCTGCAGAAACAATTATTGCTCATTTTAAAGACATGCAACTTGACCCATCCTATTACGATTTAATTGTTACTGGTGACTTAGCTAAGATTGGTCAGCCAGTTACTTTAGACCTTTTGCATAAAGAAGGTTTAAAAATTGATAGTCAGAAGTTTAAGGATTGTGGCCTTATGATATATCAAGAAAATCAAGAAGTTCAGGCAGGGGGAAGCGGTGCAGGTTGTTCGGCAGCTGTTCTATACGGTCATCTTTTAAACGAAATGAGAAAAGGAACATATCAAAGAATTCTTCTTGTTGCAACTGGGGCTTTATTATCGCCACTTAGTTTCCAACAAAAGGAAAGTATTCCTTGTATCGCTCATGCTGTATCAATTGAAGTTCACCCCTGATTTTCAAAGGTTTTAGTTATAAAAGTAAAGGAGGGGTTTTGTCTTGCTACCAATGTTCTTTTGGGCTTTTGTTGTAGGAGGATTGATCTGTGTAATCGGGCAAATCATGTTTGATGTTCTAAAGTTAACACCCGGTCACACCATGAGCACCTTAGTTGTTGTAGGAGCAATTCTTGGTGGTTTCGGCGTGTATGACCCACTCATCGATTTTGCTGGTGCTGGGGCAACAATTCCAATTACAAGCTTTGGAAACTCTCTTGTTAATGGGGCATTACAGGAAGCAGAACAGCACGGCTTAGTCGGTGTTCTTACGGGAATGTTTGAGATCACCAGCTCAGGTATTTCAGCTGCAGTGGTGTTTGGCTTTATCGGTGCATTATTATTTAAACCAAAAGGGTAAAAAAACAATTTTGCCAAGCTAGGGGGCTCGCCCATACACTCTTAGACCATTTCACATATATTGTTATTGACTAACAGTAAAGTGAGGTGAGTGAAATGGGCTTTGGTTGCGGCTACGGTGGCTATGGCTACGGCGGCGCTGGCGCTGGTTATTACGGAGGATCAACCTTCGTACTGATCGTTGTATTGTTCATCTTGTTAATTATTGTAGGCGCTAGTTGGTATTAATGTGAGGCCTATGATAGTAAAACCGTTCTAATCGAAGAACGGTTTTTTTTTACGCTGTTTTCATAAGGCTGTTGTTATTTTACGTAGAGAAAGCTATTTAGTGTGCTCTACTGTGTTTCCAGTCTTTTTCTGATCCCTAAACTTTGTTTCAATGAAATTTTTGCACAGTGACCTCTTTAAGTCTCTAAAAGCAATTATGTTTGGAAATTTTTTTATAGAAATTAGTTATTAGAATCTTTAGAATAATGGTTGAATATTTCAGATAATCAAGTATACTAAAATATATATGCATACCAACTGGTTAGTTAACAACTCAGAAGAATCCTTTAGGATGACAACCGAAAATGTAAGCGTGTACATAGTAAGGCGGATGAATGGTACCTATGCTATGTGGAGCACAGCACAAAGAAGGTCCAAAAAATAGGAGGGAATTACACATGAGCGAAAGAAAATGGCTTGACCTTTACCCCGAAACAGTTGCCAAGGAACTGGAGTTACCAAACCAATCTCTTCCAGAAATGCTTCAAGAAACGGCAAAAAATTATCCTGATAATAATGCATTATCCTTTTTTGGTAGGAAGTTAACTTATCGTGAACTCAATGGGGCTGTTACCGGGTTCGCTGCAGCTCTTCAGTCAAATGGAGTTCAAAAAGGTGACAGAGTGGCTATTATGCTTCCGAACTGCCCTCAGTATGTTATTTCTTATTATGGGATTCTATCAACTGGTGGAATTGTAACTCAGATTAACCCTATGCTTGTAGAACGTGAGCTAGATCATATTCTAAATGATTCTGGTACAGAGACAATCATTGTGTTAGATGCCCTCTATCAAAAAGTGAAAAATGTTCAACCAAATACAAACCTAAAAAAGGTGATTGTAGTTAGTCTTCAACCTTCTGAACAAAATTTTGGTGCGGATTATACATTCGAAAGTTTTATGGCTAGTGCGAAACAACCGTTTACCCCAGTAGAACTTGAGCCTGAACATGATATTGCTATCCTACAATATACTGGAGGGACGACAGGGCGCTCAAAAGGAGCGATGCTAACACATCGTAATATCCTTGCCAATGTTCTTCAATCATATGAATTTTTCAAGGATGAAATGAACGTTGGTCAAGAAAAATGTTTAACAGTTATTCCACTCTTCCATGTATTCGGCATGACTTCTTGTATGAACCTTTCTATCTACACAGCCGCTGAATCTGTCATGTTACCTAGGTTTGATTTGGAAGAAGTGCTGAATACAATTAAGCAAGAACAACCAAGCATTTTCCCAGGTGTTCCTACTATGTATGTTGCGATTACCAATCATCCAAATGCTGAGCAGTATGGGATTGATAGTATTCGTACGTGTAACAGTGGGAGTGCACCGATGCCGGTTGAATTAATGAAAGAATTCGAAGGGAAAACCGGTTCGAAAATTCTAGAAGGTTATGGGTTATCAGAAGCTTCCCCAACTACCCATTGTAATCCACATTTTGCGGATAGGAAACCAGGTAGTGTTGGGATTGGGTTCCCTTCTACAGATTATAAAATAGTTGACCTTGCTGATGGTGAAAACGAAGTTCCAGTTGGTGAACTTGGTGAAATTATCATTAAGGGACCACAGGTTATGAAAGGATACTGGAACTTGCCGGAAGAAACCGCGATGACTTTGAGAAATGGCTGGCTTCATACTGGTGACATTGGTAGGGTAGATGAACAGGGGTATCTTTACATTGTTGACCGGAAAAAGGATATGATTATTGCTAGTGGCTATAATATTTATCCTCGCGATGTAGAAGAGGTACTTTATGAACATCCTGCTGTTCAAGAAGCCGTGGTTATCGGCGTACCAGACCCTTATCGAGGTGAAACGGTTAAGGCTGTTATTGTTCAAAAGGCCGGGAAATCCGCTACAGAAGAGGAAATTATTAAATATTGCCGAGAGAACATGGCTGCTTATCGAGTACCATCAATTGTTGAGTTCCGTGAAGAACTACCAAAAACTGCTGTAGGAAAAATCTTGCGTAGGGCATTAAGGGACGAAGTGAGAAATAAATAGGCAGCACGTAGCTGGAATACCATTTTAGGTTTTGGTTCTGTTTAGGATGTTGTTGATTACAAAATCAACATAATTGCTTAACAGAGCATAGATTATATACTTTTCCAAATAAATGAACATTTTGTTTCAAAATGGAGAAATTAAGAGTTCACCTAGGATTCGGCGAATGCTGTTGTGGTATAATGCTTTCAGAAAACAGAAAGATTGTGGGGCTGTAAGAGTGAAAGAGAAAATAACAGAACAAAGCATTCGCCTTTTCGAGAAAAAAGGTTTTAGTGAGACCTCTATACAGGATATTGTAGATTCTTTGGGGGTCACGAAAGGTACATTTTATTATTATTTTTCGAGTAAAGAAGAATTACTGATGGATATCCACTATAAATATATAAAGAACCTAGTGGAAAATCAGGAAAAAATTCTTCATAATGATAAAAATAATTGTAAAGCCAAACTGTCTGAAATCGTGCACATGCTCATAGGGAATATTGATATCCAAGGACAAAGTGCAAAAATCTTCTTCCGAGAAATGAAAAATTTAAAGCCTGAGCATCTTGAAAAAATTATTCCGCTGCGTGATCAGTTCCGGATCAATATTGAGGAATTAATCAAAAAGGGAATCGAGAAGGGAGAGTTTAAGAATCATTTAAACGCCCCTATCATAGCCCTGGGGATTCTTGGAGTAACGAATTGGAGTTATCAATGGTTTAAAACGGGTGGGAGTATGTCTGCTAAGGAAGTATCTGATATGTTTGTAGACATGATCCTAAACGGTATTGCTGGTCACTAAAGTGAGTCGGAAGAAGGGCCTTCTTCCGCTTACTTATAACACGAACATACCAACTGGTCAGTATTTAAGGAAGGGGGGAAGTCCGGATGGAAGAAATCAGTGTGACCGTAAGGTTTGGTGAAACGGATGCTCTTGGCCATGTTAATAATGCAAGTTATTTTATTTATCTTGAAGAAGCAAGGATTCGCTTTTTTGAGACTCTAGGATATAACATGAATATTAAATGCTGGAACTTTATTCTTGCTTCCACAAAGCTTGACTTTGTCAACCAAGGATACTTTAACCAAATCTTAACGATAAAAACCTTTGTATCAAAAATAGGGAATAAAAGCTTCGAACTAGGGCATGAAATCATTTGTTCGCAGACAGGAGAGCTCATTGCCAAAGGGAATGCTGTGATGGTATATTTTGACTTTGAACTTCAAAAAAGTACTCAGATTCCAGAATCATTTAGTGAAGGCCTATCTAAGCATTTAGTCTATCAATAAAAGACTGAATTTTCTTTATAATATCCGGAAGGGGAGATACGATGAGTCATAAAATCGGAGAAGAAACAATACCGGTACGGCAAGGTGAAGAATTGGATTTAACAGCACTTGAGTGGTTTTTACGGAAAAACATCGATGGACTTCCATATGAACGTCTAGAGATTAGACAATTTTCTGCTGGTCACTCCAATTTAACTTATCAGTTAAAAATGGGGGATTGGGAAGCTGTACTTAGAAGACCTCCACTTGGCCCTGTTGCTCCAAAGGCGCATGATATGGAGAGGGAGCACAAGATTATCTCGGAAATTCATCCGCTGTTTTCTCCAGCGCCAAATCCTATTTTATTTTCCGATGATACGACGATTGTTGGGAGTCCTTTTCAGTTAATGGAGCGAAAGCACGGAATTGTCTTGGATACCTCTTTTCCAGAATCCATTAAGCCAACGGAAGAGATAGGAAAAAGGCTGTCAGAAATCATGGTCGATCGACTTGCCGAACTTCATTCCATCGATTACAAAAAAACAAGGCTTGGGGAAATTTCGAAGCCTGAAGGGTTTATGGAAAGACAGGTGCATGGCTGGATCAATCGTTATCAGCGAGCTAAAACAGATGAGATTAAGGAAGCGGACCTACTAACAGAGTGGCTAGCAAAGCATAGCCCTAAGAAACATGAAGCATCCATAATCCACTATGATTATAAGTTCAATAATGCCATGTTTAACCATGAACTAACTGAAATGGTCGGCTTATTCGATTGGGAAATGACGACGGTCGGAGATCCGCTAGCAGATTTAGGTGTAGCTCTAGGGTACTGGGTACAGTCAGATGATCCAGATCTCCTAAAAAAGGGTTTTAGCAAACCATCCGTTACCGTTTATCCTGGGTTTTTGACCAGAAATGAATTCATTGAAAGATATGCAGAAAAGAGCGGGCGCGATGTGGAAAATATAAACTTTTATCTAACCTTTGCTTATTTTAAACTTGCAGTTATTCTTCAGCAAATTTACTACAGATATAAAAAAGGGCAAACAAGTGATGAAAGGTTTTCTAAATTTAATGAGACTGTCCGGAACCTAATTATTTACGGCACCCATGTAGCATTTAGTAAGTAGTAAGGACGCCTACCGACTTACCGAACATGCAGTATTGGAAATTCAAATGAACAAGAGGTGCATCTATGAAAAAAATTCACCTTCTATTAAAGAAGGAAGATTTAAATGAAGAAAAAATAGAAGCAGGCAGTAAGATTGCTGTAGTACTGGATGTTTTATTAGCAACAACGACGATTACTTCAGCCCTCCGTGATGGGGCAAAGCAAGTAATACCCGTTATGGATAGCAGGGAGGCTCTTGAGGTTTCTCAATCATACTCGAAAACCGAATGTGTGATAGCTGGGGAGTTAAACGCTAAGCCGATAGATGGCTTTGTCTATCCAAGTCCTTCTTTGATATCAACGATGATAAAGGATAAAACCTTAATTCTATCAACTACTAATGGAACTGTTGCACTTAGAAAAGCATCTCCTGCAAAACGAGTTTTTATTGCTTCGCTTATAAATAATCCGTCTGTTGCAGAAGCAGTACGCCAGGAGAAGGAAACTGATACGATTGTTGTCGTTTGTTCTGGAAATTCAAGTGGGTTTAGTTTAGAAGATTTTTATGGTGCAGGCCATTTTATTGATTGCCTCACTGGTGAAAGTTTAAGTGAATTTGATTTAACCGATTCAGCATTGGCAGCATTGTTGTTTTATCAGGCAAGAAAGGAAGAATCAAAGGAAATCTTATCCTCTGCACTAGTAGGTCGAATGTTCAACCGTCATGAGGGTGACATAGATTTAAGATTAGCTGCACAAAAAGGGTCAGTTAATCTTGTTCCAATTCTTGTAGATGGAAAATTCATTATTTCGAAAAAGAAAGTCGCTTATCAGAATAAAGATTAGAAGATGAGGTGGGTAAAAGATGACTAGATTTGCAGATTGTGTTGCTGTAGTAACAGGTGCTGGAAGTGGAATTGGCAAAGCGGCTGCAGCCCGCCTTGCTGTTGAAGGTGCGAAGGTCATCCTTGTAGGGAGGACAACATCAAAATTAGAGGCTGCAGCACGTGAAATCAATGCAACTCAGAAAATCCCTGCTGCTGAGGTTTTTACCGCGGATGTTACAGATGAAGAGGACCTTGTTGAATTAAGGCAATACATCGAACAGCAATATGGAGATTTACACATCCTAATTAATAACGCTGGAGGTTCTAGCAATACAAAAATACTAGAGATGGATGGAAAAGAATGGGACCGAATACAAGAGGTTAATCTTAAAAGCGTCTTTCTCACAGCAAAGGTTCTGGGAGGATTAATGGTCAATGGGGCGGAACGGAGCAGAAGTCAGGATAACCGCTCGATTGTTAATGTTGCCTCCTTATCTGGGCATCAGGCCGGTGCAGCGATCCCACATTATAGTGCCGCGAAAGCAGGAGTCATTAATTTAACAAGATCATTAGCGCTTGAATTGGCCCCTTATGGTATTAGGGTGAATTCTGTATCACCAGGATTTATTGAAACTCCTCTTACAGAAAAGGGATTACAAAACGATAAATTCGTGAAAGCGATTGAGCGGAACACAGCCTTACAAAGAGTTGGAAAGGCCGAAGAGATTGCGAACATTATTACCTTTGTCGCTTCAAGCGAAGCATCTTATATGACAGGATCCGATGTGCTCGCAGATGGCGGTTGGTTAATTAAGTAAATAGGTAATACTCTTTTTTAAAACAATAATAAAAAACTATTTTAATAAAGGGGAAATGACAATGAGTGGAGAACATTTATTGATAGGTAGAGAGAGTGGGATTTTATCATTAAAGCTTAATCGTCCCGAAAGTCTGAATGCATTTAGTCCAGAGATGATACTCGGGCTGACAACAGCTATAAAAGAGGCTCAAACAGATGAGGGTGTGAAAGTGATTGTTCTTTCCGGATCTGGCAGATCTTTTAGTGCAGGTGGGGATGTAAAAGGGATGGGGCAAGCCACCCCAACGCATACGTACGATCATATTGGGCGACTAAACGATTTAATTCTTACTATGAGAAATACAGAGAAGCCGATTATTGCTGCTGTACATGGCTTTGCTGCTGGTGCAGGATTTAATCTAGCGCTTGCCTGCGATCTAATTATTGCGGCTGAAGATAGTAAATTTGCGCTTAGTTTTTCCAAGGTTGGGCTTATTTCTGATGGAGGCGGTTCTTATTTCCTTCCGCGCCTAATTGGTCCTCATTTAGCAAAGCAATTCTTCTTTAGCGGAGAACCGGTACCAGCAGAGCGGATGTATCAGCTAGGGGTAATTAATGCCCTAGTACCAGCTGAAAGATTAGAGGAGGAAACTCTAAAATTTGCTACAAAACTCTCATATGGTCCTGGTCGTGCATATGGAATGATGAAAAAGCTTGTGGATCACTCCTTTACTGCCACACTCGAAGAAATATTAGAACAAGAGAGAATTACTCAAACCATGATGATTGCAACAGATGATCATCAAGAAGGAGTAGCAGCATTTAAAGAGAAAAGGAATCCTGTTTTTACAGGAAAATAGTGGGGAGAGAATTTGATATGAGAGCAATACAATTTAAAGAATATGGTGGCCCGGAAGTATTAAATTTAATTGACGCTGAGAGGCCAGTAGCGACAGGGAAAAATGTAGTTATTGAGGTTCATGCTGTTGGAGTTAACTATGCCGACACTGCTAGACGCGAGGGGCAGTATGTAGTTCCAACGCCATTGCCATATATTCCAGGAGCTGAAGTTGCTGGGGTTGTTACAGAGGTTGGAGAAGAAGTAACTACTATCAAACCTGGTACAAGGGTTGTAACTTTACTTGAGTCGGGTGGTTATGCAGAGTATGTGCTTGCCGATGAGAGGTCTTTGATTCCTCTCCCAGATCAGATTGATTATCAAACGGCTGCAGCTCTACCATTACAAGGATTAAGCGCTTACCATGTTTTAAAAACAATGGGAAGGCTTGAAAAGGGTGAAACAGTTCTAGTTCATGCAGCTGCAGGGGGCGTTGGAACGATAGCTGTTCAGCTAGCGAAGATTTTTGGGGCTGGAAAAGTTATTGCCACTGCTAGTACGGCGGAGAAGTTGGAACTAGCACGTGAAATGGGTGCGGATGTGTTAGTTAATTACACGGAGGAAGACTGGGAAAAGCAGGTTTTTGAGGCAACTGGCAGAAAGGGAGTGGATGTTGCTTTAGAAATGGCAGGAGGCGAGATCTTCTACAAGACGTTAAAGTGCTTGGCCCCTTTTGGTAGACTAGTAGTCTTTGGTGTAGCAAGTGGCGAGCAGAGTAAGTTTAATCCATCTTCCTTAATGGCTAGAAACCAGTCTGTGATTGGATTTTTCTTACCACAAATTATGAGAAGACCAGAACTTCTTTTGCCAAGTACCAAAGAACTTTTTCAATATGTAGTTGAAGGAAAGCTGAAACTAACAATTGGTGGGACATTCCCTTTAGAGCAGGCTCAGGAGGTTCACACATTACTCCAAGGAAGAAAAACGGTAGGTAAATTGGTACTAGAGCCAGCAGGTAAGTAAAAGTTAGCTTAATACTAATAAAAAAAAGAGCCATAATGGGCAGTACCTCGAATTTTAGACATTACTAAAATTTGGAGGTGCTTTTCATTTGGCTCTTTTTCACCTTTTTGTATCTCTTTCATAGTATAAGAGTAGTTCAAAAAGGGGCGTGATGTTTTAATGGATAATCATTTCTTCAAAAATATTGAAAAGAAAACAGGCGTTAATATGAAGGATATTTTTGAATTAGCAAATTCCCTCCAAAACGCAAACTTTAAAGATGAAAAAACGGTTCGAGGTGTCATCCGCAGAGTATCACAAATTGCCAATAAACCAGTATCTCAGGAAATGGAAGATAAAATTGTTGAATCGATTGTCAAGGATGGAAAGCAGTTAGACATTAATCAAATTTCTAAAATGCTAAATAAAAAATAATGAAGGTTAAAGGGCCATGGTTATACTTATAAAGGTCCAGTACTTGTAAGTAGGCGTGAATTAATTCACGCCTATTTTTATTGGGATTAGCCTCTTACGGGCAATATTATACAAAGCACTAGAGAACTAGCAAAGCGAAGTGCCCTTTTACTTTACGGGTTCCTTTGATTGAAGTTCCTTTCTTAACCCTGTTATAAAACGAGAAGGATTGGCTTTTCTTCCTCTCCTATGCAGTGGCACCGAGAGATAAAGTTGTTCCATTGCACGTGTGACCGCTACATATAAAAGGCGACGTTCCTCTTCAAGGGGCTGTAGTTCTCCGTTTCTAAATGAGTCTAAAGCAAAATCATGAGGGATACCACCTTCAACCGTACCTAATACGTATACATACTTGTATTCAAGTCCTTTTGCTCGATGGATTGTACTTAGGATGATTGCATTTCCTCTCTTTTTTCCAAGCTCTTTAATTTCCCGATTCATTGCTATCATATGGTCAGCATGTTCAACAAACTCACGAATGTTTTTAGTGTGTCTGGCTGCAACCTTTAGGTCACGAATATCATCCGATCCCTTTTCCCACTTATTCCCTTCACTGCCGCGCTTTTTCATGAAATCCTGGAAGCCTAAATCTTTCTCCACACGATCAATAGCTATAACGGGACTAAGAGAAGAGAGTGAACGGACAATGGGAACGAGTTTCTTTAATTTTTGTTCTTGAAAAGCAAACCCTGTTTTCACATGGGACAATGCTTCAAGCATAGAGCAGTCATTTAGAATACTTTCAGCCTGAAGATCTCGGAAAACAGATTGTTTAAGGAACAGGGAAGGTAAGATATTTTTAACCGCGTCTCCATTATCTTCATCAAGACTTAAACGGAAAAAGGCTAAAATTCCTCTCACCATAAATCTTTCATAAAATGATTCTATATCTTGATCCATTTTAAAGGGGAGACTGGAGGTGGCGAGTCTTTCAAAAATCGCTCGGCTTGCTGTATTGGTACGGAATAGTACAGCGAAATCAGCTGGTTCTGCCCCGCGTTTTATTTTTTCTTGAATATCGGTGAGTATCATTGTCGCTTCCTCTTCCTCATCGTAAGGGTAAAAAACGACTGGCTTGGTAGAAATGGAGTATTGTGCCTTCATTTCCTTTGCAAATCTTTGTTGATTGGCCACGATAATTGTATTAGCCGTTTCGACAATCTCATGGGGAGAGCGGTAATTTTGGTTCAAGATAACCTTATTTGTACCAGGAAAGTCTTTTTCAAACTCTAGAAGATAGGTAGGATCACTTCCACGAAAAGCATAAATCGACTGATCATCATCTCCCACGGCACAGACATTTTTGGTGCGTGCAGATAACATTTTAATTAGTTCATACTGTACTTTATTTATATCTTGAAATTCATCGATGAGAAAATAATCAAAACGATTTTGATATTGTTCTAGGAGGTGCGGTTGATCCTTGAATAGACGGTAACAGCCTAACAACATGTCATCAAAGTCATAAAGCCCATTTCTTTCTTTTACAGCTTCGTAATCCCTATACAAAAGTGAGACCTTTTCTTCCCAAGGGTCTGCCGGTTTCACTTGTCCGGGGGAACATAGCATGTTTTTCCATAACCCAATTTGTTGGAGTGCTAAATCATAGGCGAACTCCTTATCATCGAGGCCTAACTTTCGTCCAGCCTCTCGTACAATCTGTTCCCGCTGCCATTCCATTTTTAATAAATTTTCCCCAGACCATTTTTGACGATGGTGGAAGAGAAGTATCTTGTAGAATATGCTGTGAAACGTTCCAGAAACAATTGACTGAATCTGAGCCTGTTCAAGTCCAGGGTAGCTAATAAGTCTTTTTTTCATTTCTGCTGCAGCTTTTGCTGTAAAGGTAACTAGCATGATTCGATTAGGAATGATGTTAAGCTCGACCAGCATATAGGCAGTTCTAGCTGTAAGAACCCGCGTTTTACCACTTCCAGCGCCAGCTAAAATTAGCAGTGGTCCCTCTGTGTTAATAACTGCTTGCTCCTGATTTTCGTCGAAACGAATCCCTGCATTTTTAAGTTCCTTAATATACCCATACTCCTGATTGTTTGTTTCTACCCTTTTAGTTTTTGTAAAAGGACGTTGTATTTTTAACACCTGATGGTGCTGGAAGGTGGCGGCTTCAGGTTCTGTTGTTAAAACTGCTCTTGATTTTGGAAGGCGAAAGCCATCTTGTACGCGAAACGAATTGTTTGATTCGCGGGGAGAGGATTCACTTGTGGATTCCTCACAAGGGGTGTTCTTTTTAATGTGGTGATAGAAAAAAGGTTGTTCCTGTATTCCAAGGTATAACCGAACAGACTCTCCGCATACCGAACATGATAAAAAGCCTCTTTTTCCATCGTCATACAGCGTTTGATAATCCTCACGGTTGATGTTTTCTAGGCTAATTTTACTATTTTTATAGAAAGCGGTCTTCATAGAAATCCCTCTTTATTATCAAAAATCAGATAGACTCTATCATATCAGAATGTCGGGAGAATGAAAAAGAGTATTTCATAAAAGTTTGGTTGTGTTTCAGTACTTTGTTAAATCCTCGATACAGTGATTGGAGCGGGAGTCAACAACTACGATAAACCACATTCCAAAAATAAAGGACCCTTTTTAAAGGCCCTTTATCTCTTTTTTCATTGTTTTGTGAGGAATACCGGCATCAAGGAATTCCTCAGATATCACCTCGTAGCCAAGTCTACTATAGAAAGGGATTGCATGTGTTTGTGCGTTTAGCTTTAAAGCAGAGACTCCCTGTGTTTGGGCATGTTGCTCAATTTTCTCCATAATGGCTTTACCTGCTCCAGTCCCTCTTTGAGAGTCTAAAACACAGATGCGTTCTACCTTGCCTAGACCATCGACAATGCGGAAACGACCTGCACCAGCAGGTTCGCCATTGCTGTATAGTACAAAGTGACTCGCTGAGTCCTCATATTGATCAATTTCTTCTTCTTCTGGAACATTTTGTTCCTTAACAAAGACTTCCTTTCTTACCCAAAATGCATCATTTAGTTCTTTATCGTTACTAACAACCTTTACTTCCATTACTCACTAATCCTTTCCGATTCGAAATGTTTCATATACGGTCCAAGAGCCGTTTTCTAACTGATATAATAAATGAATTCGATCAGCCATCTCTTCGAACCCAATCTTATTCATTCTTAGGGACTCATACACATCAGAATGTTCATCATCTGATAGGTTTTGGCCGATGGTAATATGAGGGACAAAATTGTATTCTTGGCCGCTGCTAAAGGTGAGTCTTAAATCATGGTGCAATTGCTCGAGCACTTCAGTCGGTTCTACTTTTAGGTAAATGACGTTATTGACTGGAGCAAAGGAACTGAACTTAGAAATCCTAAGAGAAAAGGGGGTGTAGTTCTTTGCAATTTCATGGATTTTTTTTGCGATATCTTGAATTTCCAAATCCGTCGCTTCGAATCCAGTTTTTAGAGTGAGATGGGGTGGAATCAAAGCGTAATTCGGGTCATACCGTTTTCTGTAAGAATTTGCGAAGTCCTGAATTGCTTTTGATGGGAATACCACAACGCCAAATTTCATATCATAACCTCCAATTACTATTTTTTCTGCCATTATTGTGGGTATTTGTTTACCCGCGATTATAACAGTTCTTTCATACAAGTATGATATTTAGCTATTTAGCAAATAATTTCTTTAACGCAAGCTTTATATCTGGCTGCCAGTGTGTCCAGTAATGGCCACCTTCAAATTCAGAATAATGATAGGTGCCTTTATGTCCCTTGAGGATTACGGATAGTTCGCGGTTGGGAGATAAAAAGTCCTTTTTTGAGTAATCAGTTGTTTTAACCTCAGTTTCTTTATTCCCAATCGTATGATAGATATTCAATAGTCCTGTGTCATGGAATTCCTTAGCACTAGTTAGTACCTTTTCATCTACATAAGGAGATTGTAGAATAATATGACCGAACGTATTTGGATACTCTAGAGCTGCCATCAAGGAAACGGTAGCCGCTAAAGAGTCACCTATCAACCCTCTGCCCATTCCCATTTGAAACGTTGGATATTCTTCGTCTAAGAATGGAACGAGCTCATGGGCAAGGAATCGAATATAAGCTTCGTGCTGGTCGCCGTTAGGATGATACTTTCGCTTGCGGTCTTCAACGGACTTGTATGGGACACCAACGATAATAAGGTTTTCGACTTCTTGGTTTGCGAGCAATTCATCTGCCGTGCGGCCTATTCGCCCAAGTTGAAAGTAATCTCGACCATCCTGGGCAATCAGGACAGTATATTTATATAAGGACGAGAATGTCGAAGGAAGATAGACAAGTAAGGTCATCTCTTCCCCAAGGGAATAACTGAATAAGTTTAGTTCCTCTATTGTTCCTCGAGGAAAGTCCATTATTGTACCTCCTTTTTCCTTAGGCTGTGTTCGTAAAGATTATTGTTGAAATCCTAAAGCCGGTTTTAACGCTGAAATGCCTATTTAGTGTTTTCAGTCTAAGTGTGCAAGCTCTTTTCTCAAATCCATAGCAAATTTTCAACGAAAACCTAGCTGTGAAATTCTATATAAGCTCTGACAGCAAATGTTTGAGAAAGAGTCTTTACATAAAAGGTAAAATTGCTTCTTTAAAAATTTTAGCATAAGCAAGATGAAAAATCTTATATCTAGGTTCTTAATTCTATTTTTTCTGATAGATGAGAATGGATAACGGTCTTTTAGTCAATAGTTTAAATTGACAAAGTTGTTTATATTTATGATAGAATAAAAACGAGTATCTTTATTTTTAAAAGGGGGTTTTTTGATGAAAAACAAGAAGTTTTTATTGACAACGATCTTAATGTTGGCGCTCTCAATGTTTCTTGCTGCCTGTGGTGGCGGGAATGAAGAGGGTGGAACAGACACTGACGAAAAAGAAAAGACAGATGACGCACCTAAGTTTATGAGTATCTTGACTGGTGGAACTGGTGGTACATACTTTCCACTAGGAGGAGCGTTTGCAAATATCGTATCTGACGCTACAGGAATCGATACAAATGCTGAGACTACGGGTGCTTCTGCAGAAAATATGCAATCATTAAAGGATGGAAAAGGTGAAATTGCCTTTACTCAAACGGATATTGCATCATATGCAACTGAAGGAAAGCTAATGTTTGAAGGAAATGCTGTAGAAAATATTCAAGCGATTGGTACTCTTTATCCTGAAACAATCCAAATCGTAACAACAGAAAAGTCTGGAATCACATCTGTTGAAGATTTAAAAGGGAAGAAAGTATCCATTGGTGCTCCTGGTTCTGGAACAGCAGCAAATGCAGAGCAAATTCTTGAAATTCATGGCATTACGCTTGAAGATATTCAAAAACAAGATTTAAGCTTTGATGAATCAGTAAATGGAATTAAAGATGGAAACATTGACGCTGCCTTCGTTACTGCAGGAACTCCAACTGGTGCAGTTGAAGAACTTTCAGCAACAGAAACAGTTGTAATTGTTCCTGTTGAAGCGGCAAAAGCGGAAGAGTTAATTGCGAAATATCCATATTACACTAAAGATGAAGTTCCATCAGGAACTTATAAGCTTGCAAGTGCAGTACCAACTGTTGCTGTTCAAGCGATGCTAGTTGTAAGTAGTGATCTTTCAGAACAAGTGGTTTATGACATTACGAAATCTATTTTTGAAAACCTTGATCAAGTAACACATGCAAAAGCAGAGCAAATCAGTGCAGATAAGGCTCTTAATGGTGTTGGAATTGACGTACACCCTGGAGCACAGAAGTATTTTGATGAGCAAGGTATCACGGCTGAGTAATTAATAACAGCCATTTGACCGGACATAGTCCCTATATAAGGGTTCTGTGCCCGGTCAATTATTCTTAAAGGCATATTCTTACTTTTCAAATTTATTTTCTTTTGTTAGTGAGACCCTTTTTAGAGATTAGATAGGCGGGAGCTATGTGATTTTTAGTAAAAACAGAAACATCACCTTCGTTCTGATACTCCTCACCGCAATTATCATCATCATTTTAATGTTCATTCCGTATAAACAAGCTCTTGTTTTCCTACAAATTGAAAAAAATGATGAGCTCTCCTATATTCCGATATCCACGGGGGAGACATTTAAGATAAAATATAAACATTCCATTCATTTAACAGATGTTATTGAAAGTTATAGAGTGACAAAACAGAATGAAATTCAGCAATACGAATTGGAATACGAGGAGTTTGCTGTCGGAATGCCAGCAGGTGCTTCTGAGGGGGAGACCTTTGAAATTAAAGACGGGAAGTTTTATATTAAAAACATGCAAAGGAAATTTCCTTCATTTATTTTACGTATAGGTCAGGTAAGGGCAAATCATACTCTTATCTTTCAGAATCATTCCTACCCATTATCGAACTATAATGAACCTGGAAGTCGTGTGCGTATTCATGTAAAAACACTGAGTTTTATCCAACAATTGAAAGGAGTGAATATCCTTGACGACAAATGAAGGATCACTGTCACAAGAACGGCAGCAGGAATTATTAGAAAAATACGATCCTGAGGCTGCAACTAGGAAGTTGAAAGGGATATTTGGCTGGATTGTGTTCTTTGGTTTGCTAGCCTTTTCTTTATTTCAACTCTATACAGCCATCTTTGGGGTATACACAGCCCAAATCCAACGGTCTGTTCACCTGGGATTTGCATTAGCCCTTATTTTTTTGCTGTTTCCAGCACGCAAAAAGAATCTAAAAAAGAGTAAAATTGCCTGGTATGACATCTTACTGGCCGTTATAGGAGTTGCAGTTGGGGCATACTGGCCTCTAATGATTGATGAACTAGTTAATAGGGTAGGGCGTCTTACCGATGTAGACTTTTATATGGGCTTGGCCGCTATCTTGCTTGTGCTTGAAGCGACAAGAAGAACGGTAGGATTGCCAATCACCATCATTGCTTCCGTTTTCATGGTTTATGCTTTGTACGGTCCTTATATGCCAGGGTTCCTTGCGCATCGGGGGCTTGATTTAGAAACGCTTGTACAAACAATGTTTTATACAACAGAAGGTATTTTGGGAACGCCACTAGGAGTTTCGTCAACCTTTATCTTCTTATTTCTATTATTTGGTGCCTTCCTTGTAAAAACAGGTGTAGGGCAGTATTTTAACGATTTAGCTGTTTCACTTGCAGGAAAAAGGGTTGGTGGACCTGCGAAGGTTGCGATTTTTTCTAGTGCCCTACAAGGTACGATAAGCGGGAGTTCCGTTGCCAATGTAGTAACATCTGGATCATTCACTATTCCAATGATGAAAAAGCTTGGCTATCGTAAGGAATTTGCTGGTGGAGTTGAGGCTGCAGCGTCAACCGGTGGACAGTTGATGCCACCTATTATGGGAGCAGCTGCATTCTTAATGGTTGAATTTATTGGTGGCGGCATCACTTACTGGGAAATCGCAAAAGCTGCTACAATCCCAGCTTTGTTATACTTTACTGGTATTTGGATTATGGTTCATTTTGAAGCGAAAAGAGTCGGTCTTCGTGGGATGACTGACGAAGAATTGCCAGACCGAAAAGAAGTACTCAAAAAGATTTATCTCTTGCTTCCAATTTTAGCGGTTATCTTATTAATGGTAAGTGGAATGAGTATCATGCGCGCGGCATTATGGTCCATTTTGATTACGATATTAGTAAGTATGATTAGAAAAGATACAAGAATTGGATTCAAAGATATGATTGACGCCTTAGTAGATGGTGCTCGTACGGCTCTTAGTGTTGCTGCTGCAACAGCAGCTGCGGGTATAATTGTTGGTGTGGTAACAAAAACAGGTTTGGGACTAAAGTTAGCTAATGGACTATTAGACCTTGCTGGTGGAGTTCTTATTCCAACGCTCATGTTGACGATGGTGGCAGCAATTGTTTTAGGGATGGGGTCGCCAACGACCGCCAATTATGTTATTACCTCAACAATCGCAGCTCCAGCAATCATCTTACTTGGAGTACCTGATCTTTCTGCGCATTTGTTTGTATTTTACTTTGGAATCATTGCTGATATTACGCCTCCAGTTGCACTTGCAGCATTTGCAGCAGCCGGGGTATCAGGCGGGGAACCGCTCAGAACCGGGGTTAATTCAGCGAAGCTTGCAATTGCCGCCTTTATCATTCCATATATGTTTGTTCTATCACCAGAACTGCTAATGATTGATACTACTTGGTATTACTTAATATGGGTCGTATTTACAGCCATTTCAGGTATGACGGCAATCGGGGCAGGTATTATTGGTTTCTGGTTTAGAAAACTTTACGCGTATGAAAGGGTCATAGGGCTAGTCGCTGGAATCATGCTGATCTATCCAGAAGGCATGACAGATATAATAGGTTTAGGCTTGTTTATCCTATTGCTCGCCTTACAATTTATGTTCAAACGTAATGAGCCTGCACAGCCAGGAACTGCTAGTTGACTTTTATCAAATTTAAAACGGAAGTCCTAAATAGGGCTTCCGTTTTTATTTATGCTTAGGAAATTATAAAGGTTAGGGGTGTGGATAATTGTGTTCGTTCTTTGCATCCAGCTCCAGCACCTAGCCCCTCGGGTCATAAGCTTGTTTAGCTGCGGCTCCTAGGGATGCGAAGACATAAGCCACTCCCTTTCAGAAGGTAAAAAGCACCTTCTTACAGGGCGCGTCTTATGCTTGTCATCCCTGTACAGTCGCCTCCGCTTTTCGTACAATCCGTCAAGACTCACGGGGTTGTTCAAGGCGCTTGCACTTTTGTTCATGTACCGGTTATAATAAATGTTGACTTTTGTAACAAAACATTATATATTTATTTATGTCCTCTCTAGGACTTTTATTATCACTTTGATTCCGTAGCTCAGCTGGGAGAGCGCTACCTTGACAGGGTAGAGGTCGCTGGTTCGAACCCAGTCGGAATCATCACTAAAAAAGACCATAAAAACCTTAGTATAAAGGTTTTTATGGTCTTTTTTGTTGTGTTTTCAATCAAATTTGTTGCTTCTTTAATACTAAGTCTAACCCAAACTCCTTTTTGTGCTGATTTCACTGTTTTTGTGTTTTATTAGGAAAAAGTCCATTCCAATAGAATTCCATTATCTGTTTGGCTGCTTCTTCAATTGTCGGAAACAGGCCTGATTGATCTGGGTTTCGATAATTACCAACCTTTAGTAAAGATGTATAGCTTTGAACGGCAAAATCTATATTAATCTCTGGAATTTCTTTAGTTTTGATTGAATCACTAAAAGCCGTTTTTAAAGCATCAAACATCTTTGACTCAGCTTTATGCATGTCCTCAAGTTGTTTCCTAGTCAAGGAGGTCTTTGCTTCTCTTAGAAAACTATCTAAGTCAATGTCCAAAGTAGCTCTTAAATGAGCTTCTGTGACACGATATAGTCTTTGTCTTAGTGGCTCAGAACCTTGAAGTATTTCTAACATGTATCCGCGAATTCGAGACATGAGTTGGACCATTGCATCAGTAAACAGAGTGGCTTTGCTATCATAATAATAGTAGATTGTTGCCTTTGTCACGTTACACTTTTTTGCAACATCATCCAAAGAAACATTCTGAAACCCATTACTTAAAAACAGCTCTAAAGCTGAATGGAGGATAACTTCTTTTGTAGGTTTTGTTTGTTCACTTGAACGAGGTCTTCCGAGTGAGCGTCTGTTCTTCTCTGTCAAGTTTGTCCTCTCCTTACAGTTAAATCTACTTTATTATAGCACTTAGAGATAAACATTGATAATTAACTTACCAGTATATATAATTTAAGGGCATAGTTTTTCATTTGTGTTAAAAGGAGAGAAGAGGATGTCTTTAAAGAAACTGGTGGAGTCGGTCGTTGGACCTAAAAGTCGATGGCTGACATTGGTTATATGGGTACTTATTGTAGGTTTATTATCTTTTATGTGGCCACAAGTGAATAGTGAGGAAACAAACTCAAGTCAGTTACTTCCAGATTCTGCAATGTCTGTGGAGGCGGAACGAATTGCTGAGGAACAGTTCCCGAATGAAACCGGTGTGCCCTTATTGGTCGTATGGTATCGTGATGGTGGGTTGAATGAAGGAGACTTTAAACACGTTCAAGCGTTTTACCAAGATCTAAAAGAGAAACCTCTCGATTATCAGTCGATGGTCCCTGATTTTGGAAGTATGCCCCTAGAAGTATTACTTCAAGTGGCTTCTGAAGATGGTGAGGCTCTATCAACACCAATTTTTTACAATACAGAGGCATCTGTGGACGAGTTACAGGAATCACTGGATTTATTAAACGAAAAAATAAATACCCTTGTTGGTGATGAGGCTTTTTCAAAGGAGCTATCTGACGATGGTTTACATGTGCGTTTTACGGGACCTATAGCCATTCAGACAGACGCTACTGCTCTTTTCAGTCAAGCCGATGTGACATTATTGATTGCAACAGTCGTGCTGGTTTTGTTCTTATTAATTATTCTATACCGTTCAATTATTTTGGCATTAGTACCGTTGATTGGAGTGGGATTTGCCTACGGACTCATTAGTCCTTTACTTGGTTATTTAGCAAGCAATGGATGGATTGTTGTGGATGCACAGGCGATTTCTATTATGACCGTTCTCCTTTTTGGTGCAGGAACGGATTATTGTCTTTTTCTTGTGTCAAGATATCGGGATGAGCTACAGCTTGAACCGAATAAATACAAAGCGCTTCATCTAGCGATTGCTAATTCAGGCGGGGCCATTATGATGAGTGCTTTGACTACGGCATTGGGACTGCTTACTTTAAGCTTGGCACAATACGCATCCTACAACCGATTTGCGGTTCCTTTTAGTGTGGCAATTATCATTATGGGGATTGCTGTGCTCACTTTGCTACCAGCGATTCTAGCTATACTGGGTCGAGTGGCGTTCTTCCCGTTTATTCCTAGAACGGAATCGATGTACCAAGAGCTAGAGGCAAAACGAGGTAAACCCGTGCGCAGACCAAACTATCGAAGCGCGTTCAGTAGAACAGCGGGACGAATTGTTACGAGTAAACCATGGTTCATTATTATAATCACAGTCATTTTCTTGGGTGTACTCGCAGCCTTTGTCCCCAAAATTGACTATACGTATGGTGTATTTGAATCGTTTCCAGAGGATATGCCGTCTAGAGAAGGAAATACCATTATTGCGGAGCACTATCCTGTGGGGGAGATTGCACCGGTTCAACTGTTGATCGATACAGACGGGCATGACGTTTCCATTGAGGAACTTCTCTCTACACTACCTTATGTGGAAAAGGTAAGTGAACCATTAGTTGGTGAACGGAATGCAAACATCAAGGAATACAGCGTTGTTCTATCTATAAATCCTTACTCAAATGAGGCGATTGTTGCAATACCTGAATTAAAGAGTCAAGCAGAAGCAGTATTGAAAGATGCAGGTGTCGTTCAAGCGGAAGCACGAGTTTGGCTAGGTGGAGAAACGGCAACGTTGTATGATACTGAACAAATTACAAGTCGTGATCAAAATATCATTATTCCTGTTGTTTTGGGAATCATGGCAATATTACTAGTAGTTTATTTACGCTCCATACCTGCGATGCTCTATCTGTTACTTACTGTGGGATTATCATTTTTATCGGCCCTTGGACTAGGCTGGCTCGTCATTCATTACGGATACGGAGCAGAGGCGATGCAAGGCTTAATTCCTCTATACGCGTTTGTCTTCCTAGTGGCTCTAGGAGGAGATTATAACATTTTTATGATTTCGAGCATTTGGAAAAACCGTAAGAAGATGCCGTTGAAAAAGGCAATTTCTGAGGGGGTCGAGGAAACTAGTAGTGTGATTACTTCTGCAGGACTGATTCTAGCTGGGACGTTCGCAGTCTTAGCGGTACTGCCTCTTCAGGTACTGGTGCAATTTGGAACCGTTACAGCGATTGGGGTACTGTTAGATACCTTTATTGTCAGACCTCTTCTAGTACCGGCCATTACAACGGCACTTGGAAGGTTCTCTTTCTGGCCAGGAGAGCTGTGGAAGAAAAAAGATGGGGAGAAGGAAGAGGCATAATATCATATTGGATGTACGATTTGGACTGTTGAAAACAGTCCTTTTTTATATGAAATTATACCAATTAACCACCAATAGAAGAGCCGGGTAAACCACTCCCATAGGACCACTTTTTTGCTAATAAGAAATATTAAAACAAGCATTGCCAGCATCATCGCCATGCCAATTGTACATATTTAGACTATGGAAGGATAAAATTGTGCTTTCCAAATTACGATAGGGGAAGTGTCTAAATTTGAATTGGATGAAATCTCTTTTTAATACACGCAGGACACGAATGGTTTTAAATATGTTTGGAAAGAAAAAGAGTAACAACGGTATAGTAGGATTGTCATTGTTGGGACTAGGATTAACTAGTGCTACGGTAGTTGGTTTAGTTAGGAACAGGAACATGAATATGGATAATACGATGAAAAATATGATGAACCGCTTTGAACTTGGAAAGAATGGTCAAATGCCTAGCCTTGCAGCTATAACGGAGTTTGCTGATGAATTTATGCCTAAAAAGAAATAACCTTTTAAGACTGCCCAACTTATTGGAGGGCACTGAAGAACCTTCGGATCTCTGAGAAAATAATCTCTTGAATCAAAAAACGACTCTGAAATTCAAAACCAGAATTTAGAGTCGTTTTTTATGTTTCATAAACAAATGGGAAAGCCTTTTGAATTTAAACTAAGTATAGGACACTGTTGATTGGAGTGGAAGGCGGCGAAGACTCCTGGAGCGACCGAGCATAGGTCGTAATTATATAGCGGGTGGGATTCCCGTCGAGAAAGAATTAGCCATTCACTCGTAGCGAGTCTTGGAGGGCAGGTGGTAACACTCTGCTTTTAAGCGTAGACAGCTAGGTAATGGGCCGTAAGCCGTTAGGTTGAAGGGATTGAGCTTCGAAATTTCGCGTTAGTTGGGAAGGCCGATGCACTCAGGAGTGTAGAAGGCAATATTGTTATTCTCGTAAATGGCGAGAGAATAACAACTTCCTCGGAGTCGGTGACCATGGCACGTTACACACTGATATATTACGGCAACTCGG